>NZ_JBLLDT010000006.1:0-208928 GCF_049523535.1 Melissospora conviva | reverse complement strand
ATTCCCCCTTTTGCTCCCGTCGGCGTGTCGCATTTCTTTTGGTCGTAAATTGATTTTTTTTTGGGTTTTTCCGGCACCCGTGCCAATAACCACCGCCCCCCCCCCCCCCCCCCCCCCGCACGTGGACACACTTATGGAGTTGCTTACCGCCATTCAACGCAGAGAGGCTGCGGCAGGCGCGCCCATCCTGCCGGGCGACGAGGTACGGCTCGTCGGTGAACTGCCCGCGAGTCTGGCGGATTACAACGCGGATGCGCTACGAGAAACAGTGTTTATCGTTCGCTACGTGAGCGACGATGACACGATCGACATACAGCCACACTGGACCGATGACTACTTCATCGAGACGGTTCCCGTCACCGCTGTGAAGCTGACACATAATCAGTGAGGTGCGACAGGGCAAGGCAGTTCTTCCGAGGGACGCTGGTCAGCCCGGACAGAGCCCACGAGATGCGCAGAAGATCATGACGTTGGTCAGGTCAGTGACGTCTTCATGCGCCGGATCGCCCGAACCACCTCGGTCCGGTTCCTGGCATCCTTAATCCACTTCGGAAGACGTTCCACCATGCTCATGCTCCTGGCACCCCGGCCCCGCTCTCTCAGACCCGCCGACACGTAGCTCTCGAGCAACTCCAGATGCTCGGCGTTGTACGCCCAGAGCACCCGCCCACGGCAATCGATGGACAACCAGAGGGACAGGCCGAAATAGGGCTCCCGGGGCCCGGAAAACCTGGGCAGGTTTCGCCCGGCGGATCCGGGAATGCGCGGCGCTTCCCAGGCAACCGTACGCCCGCACCTGCGGCAGACAAGGCGGCGGCGCACCCAGAGATGCCGATGCCCCTTGTCGGCGGGGTCCGACACGATCGACGCCTGCCCGTCGCAGCGGGGGCACCGCACCAGTATTTCGCCGGCGAAGCAGCACAACCGTTCCGAGCGATCGACGAACCGTTCGTCCACATCACCGGCTGGTTGCATGCGGGCGAGAGTACCGAGCGGTCCGCGAGCCGGTCACGGAATATCCCGTCGCTTCCCTCAGGGCAGGAACGTGAAGATTGTCGCGGTGGTGTCCAGCGGCCGCGGCACTCCTTCGAACCGGTGGACACCGACAGAGAATCGCGCATCCTCCGGGGCCTCGAAGGCATCCTGCACGAAACCGGCCTCCGCCAGCCACTCCCGTACGGCGGGTGTCAGGTCCGGCGCGCGCCGGGTCCTGGTCCAGATCACCGTGGCGCCCTCCGCGCACATCTGGGGCAGCGCGTTGATCGTGCGCTGCACGTCGGCGTCCGAGATGTTGCCGAAGACGCCGGCCATGAGCACCAGGTCAGCGGGGACCACCCCCGCGTACGACGAGAGCCGGCCCGCGTCCGCCTGCCTGATCACGAGGTTCGTCAGCCCGGCGCCGTCGGCGGCGGCCTGCGCGGCGGCGACATTGCCGGTGTCGTACTCGAGCAGGGTCGCCCGCACCCGACGGGTATCGGGGCGGGTGGCGAGCAGGCCGATGAGGTCGTGCCCCTGCCCGGCGCAGGCACTCACCACTGTCACCTCTTCGTCCGGACGCCGGTCCAGCCAGGCGGCGATGTGCTGCTGGACGAGGCGCAGGCGACGCGACAGGGCGGAGTTCTCGTCGGCGTAGGGCTCATGCCACGCCTGCCAATGGGTGCTCGTCATGAGGCGAACTGCTCGAACATCAGCTCGTACCCGTCCGGGTCCAGGCCGTAGAAGATCCGCGCCCAGCCGACATCCTCCGGTTCGAGCGTGACCGGCAGGCCCTCCTGCTGCCAGAGCGCGTACGTCGCATCAAGGTCGGCGGTCGGCACGACGAGCACAAAGCCGAGCCCCGGCGGACCCAGCCTGGTCTCGCGCTCACGCTCGGCGTTGTGGTGACCGTGCTGGTGGAGGTCGGAGAGGATCAGCCAGGTGTGCCCAAATGTGAGGTAGCGCAGATTCGCCTGTCCGGGCTGCGGAAGGTGCCGGAAACCGAGCCGCAGGTAGAGCGCGAAGGACCTTTCGAGGTCGCGTACCCGTAGACCCACTTTGAGCTGTTTGGCAGGCATCGACGGCAATGCTACCGAGGTGAAGCCTGCCCGGGGCACCACGCGCTCGCCCGGTTGACCGGTCAGCCGCCTATCCGTGGAGGCGCTGCGCCCAGTACACCTGACCGTCGGGTCCCATGTAGACCATGGCCAGCAGCAGATCCGACATCGCGACCGGCGCGACGGCCACACTCGGCAAGGCTCCTGAATCCAACTCTTCCGACGCCTCCTCCTGAATGCGCTGCTCGTTACCGAAGAGCGCGATGAACGTCAGGGGCGACGCGGCCGCGTCGGCCACGGACAGGTTGCTGCCGATACTTGTCCAGGTGCCGTTGTGCTCGACGTCGCCTGCGCCTTGCAGCCAGGGAAACCGCTCAGGGATCTTGTTGTGCGCTCCATGGCTTCCGACGGAGACGGCTTTCTGCTCCGAGGATATGGCGAAAGTGCCCGGCTTGGCATCGGTGCGCTTGTCGATCAGGAAGATTGCGAACCAGCCGCCGTCGAGCGGCGTGGGCGGCGCCTGCCAGGAAACCCGGCCGAGCACCAACTGGTCGCCCTCGCCGGGCACCACCACGTCCGCGCCGAGCGCCGCCTTCGCCTCTTCATAGGAGGCCAGGCTGAGGCGGGATGTGAGGGCAAGCGCCTCCGGACCGTACGGCGGGCGGTGGTGCCACCAGCGCCACCCGAAGGCGACCACCAGCACCGCGATGATGACGATCACTGCGCCGGCCCGTGGTCGCGTCATGCGCGACAGTGAACCATGGATCACCAACTCAAGCGGCGATCGGCGGAACGGCGGGCTGCCACAGGGTCCCGGCGATTTCCCCGTCTCCCGCGAACCGGATGCGGACCCTTTCGGGCACCACGGCGGTCTCATGCTGCATGCGAAGCAACCTACGCCGACGCCTCAGATCAGGAGCAGGGTCTTGCCCAGGCCGCTGCGGTTCTCGATCGAGGCGTGCGCGTCGGCGGCGCGCTCCAGTGGAAATGTCTGCCCGATGACAGGCCGGATCCGGCCCGCTGCCGCCTCCGCCATGATCTGCGCGCCCCACCGCAGCATGTGCGGCCCGAAAGCGGGGAGCTGCTCAATCCCGATCACTGTCACCCCGCGCTGTTGCGCCTGCGCCGGGTCGACCACCGTGGCAGTACCGCTGGAGGCGCCGTGCACCGAGAAACGGCCGCCTCGGGCCGCCACCTCGAAGGCCGCCCGGCCGATCTTTCCGCCGACGCCGTCGAAGACCACATCTGGGCCCGCGCCGCCGGTCACAGCGATCACCTGCCTGGTCCAGTCCGGCTCGGAGTAGTCGACCACGGCGTCCGCGCCGAGCCGACGGATCAGGTCGTGCTTGCGGGTGCCGCGGGCAGCGCCGATCACTCGCGCGCCGGATGCGCGAACCAGCTGCACCAGCAGGCTGCCGAGGCTGCCTGCCGCCGCCTCGATCAGCACCCACTCCCCGGAACGGATCCGGGCGTTCTCCACCAGCCCCAGCGCCGCGCTGCCGTCCGGTTGCAGGGCGCAGGCTTCCGGCAGGCCCAGCGCGTCCGGCACCGCCAGGAGATCGTCGACCCCGGCCACCGCCTGTTCGGCGAAGCCGCCGGTCGACGCGGTACGGGCGACGACACGTCTTCCCGTCCAGTTCGGATCGACATCCGCACCGACCGCGTTCACCCGGCCGGCCACGACGGTGCCCGGAACGTACGGCAGGTTCGGCTTGTCGTGCCACTTGTCGGTGCCCTGCCGGATCTGCGTCTCGACGAAGGTCATCCCTGCCACGGAGACCTCCACCACGACCTGTCCGGCTCCCGCCACCGGCGCCGGCGCCTCACCTGGCACCAGTACCTCCGGCCCACCGAAACGCATTGCCCGTACCACCCGCATGCCGCCCCCTCTCGGTTGTCTTCCCGGCAGCACTCAGCCTCCAACATGAAGCAAGGTTGAGGTCAACGTCGGCCCTGGCGTCTGCGCCATCCGGCCACCGGAGCAGGGTGCCGGCCCGCCACACCTCAGGCGCTATGACGTGCGCAGCCGCGATTCGACGAGGGCGAGGACACGCTTCTGCGCGACGTTCAGCAGGTCGTCGGAGTGATCGGCGAGCAGGGCGGCGGCGTCACCCAGGTCGACGGGGTTCTCCGCCCCGGTCAACTCTTCGGCGACGGACGCGCAGACGCTGATCAAGTCGTCGGCCACCTCCCGTAGCGTCTCGTCACCGCTGTCGTCGTCGAGCTCGGCGAAACGGGCGGCGGCCTCGGTCGCGGCGGCGAGCAGTCCTGGCTCGGCGAGCCGCCCGTAGAGGCGGGCTATGGAGGTCAGGTGCTCGTCGCCGACGAGGTGCGCGAGCAGGATGAGCTGCTCGCGGTCGAGCCGGGCGAACCGCGGTGGGAGTCCGCCGGCCGCGAAGAGCGCCGCGTACGGGGCGAACTCCGGTGGCAGGTCCGGTGCCGCCCGTTCCTGCTTGAGTCGCGCGACAAGCGCCCGCTGCGCGGTCAGCCGGTCGATTCGCGCGGCCAGTTCGGCGTCGAGCTGGTCGAGCTGCGAGACCGGGTCGTCGTCGGGCCGGTCGAGGAGTTCCGGGAGTTTGTGGAGCGGGAAGCCGAGGCCGGCCAGACGGACGATCCGCAGCAGCCGTACGAGGTGGTGGACGTTGTAGTCGCGGTAGCCGTTGGCGCTGCGCGGCGGCTCGGGAAGGATGCCGAGCTGGTGGTAGTGGCGCAGGGCTCGGACGCTGACTCCGGCGATCGCCGCCAGCTCGCTGCTACGCATGCGCCGTCGCCTCCTCCTGTCCCCGTGCCGGGGGCGCCGCCACCGCCGTATCCGGGCCCGGGGCTGCGTCCGGGCCAAGGCTACGCAGCGACCGGGCCGGGACGGTCACCACGACGGCCAGCAGCCAGCAGGCGGCGACGGCGATCGCCGCCGTCCGTACGGCGACGAACTCCACGATGAGCGCGGCGCCGAAGATCCCGGCGGGCGGCGCCGCGGTCATGATCGCGTTCTGGGTCCCCATGATCCGCCCCCGCAGCTCATCGGGGATGCGCTCGATCATCAGCACGCCGAGCAGGCTGTTGAACAGGCCGCTGGACGCACCGATGACGAAGGCGCCGACAAATACCAGCCACGGCGCGGAGAGCGTGGCGATCATCCCGAAACCGAGCGTGATCCCGGCCAGCCCGCTCAGCAGCCGGACCCGGCGGGATACCTTCTCCCCCACCGCCGCGTTGACGCCGGCGCCGAGCAGCATGCCGAACGCCAGCGCGGTCAGCACGAACCCGAACGCCCCCGGCTGCCCGATCAACGTGAAGTACACGGGCAGGATCAGCCCCTGGAGCGCACCGAGGGTGAAGACCGAGACCAACCCGATCGCGGTCACCGTCATCAGGAAACGGTTCCGCAGCAGCGACTGCCAGCCGTCCCGCAACTGCGCCCACGCCGACGCCCTCGACGGTGCCGACGGCACGCTCTCGTCGGTGGCGATGCGGCCGACCTGACGGGGGATCAGCAGCGTGACCAGAGCCGCGGCGGCCGACGTCCCGGCGGTGATCCAGAGCACAGTGGATCCGGCGAAGAGCACCATCAGCACTCCCGCGGCCGCCGGTCCCAGCAGCAGGGCCACCGCGCCGAGCGCCTCACGGATGCCGACGAGCCGGTCCGCGGAGACTGCGCCGGCCCGCACGATCGCGGGCAGCATCGCCTCCCGGGCAGTCAGCCCCGGCACGTCGCCGAGCGAGCCGACGATTCCGAACAGCACGAACCAGCCGATGCCGAGCCTCGTCACCGCGTCGACGACCGGCAGGGCCGCCACCGAGGCGGCGGAGATCAGGTCGGTGAGCACCGAGGCGGTGCGCCGGTTTACCCGGTCGATGACGACGCCCATCAACAGGCCCGCCGCCACCGCCGGGACGGCGGTGGCGGCGGCTACCGTTCCCGCACCGAGAGCGCTGCCGGTGCTCTGCAGGACGATCAACGGCAGCGCGATCCCGGCGATGGCGTTGCCGAGCAGCGAGAGCAGATACGACGCCAGATAGGCGACTGGAACGAGACGCATGCGGGCAGCCAAAACCATGACGCAGCGGCGGGGTCAAGGCCCGACCGGCAGGCACCGGGCTTCAGACGACTGGTCGCGCTCGTACGGTGATCACCGCTCGGTGTCGGAAGGCTGCGCCTGCGCCCCAGCGGGGCCCGCGGTGGCGGTGGCGGTGGCGGTGGCGGTGGCGTACCAGCGTCGCGTGGTCGGCGTCAGCAGCAGCACAAGAGCCGCCAGCGCGAGGAGCGCCGCCAACGGCATCACGACCACGGCGAGCAGGTACGTCGCATCGCCGCCGACGAAGCCGGCGGTGGCCGCCTGTTCCAGGGCCACGGAGAACGCGTCGGCGGGCGCGTCGCCACTGCGCGGCCCGCGCCACAGCGCCAGCAGCCCGTCGTTGAGGCCCCCGCAGAAGCTCAGGCCGATCAGCACCGTCAGCCCGGCGCCGGCTGTCGCCGCGAGGCGTCCACCGTTGTGGCGGCGCAGCAGCGGCCGCAGGGTCCCCGCAGCCCAGAGCAGCAGGAATCCGGCCAGGACGGTGAAGGTGAGGGCGGTGCCGAGGTTGTAACGCCGCCGCGCCGCCACCTGTTCGGCATCGGCCTCGGGGACCATCCGCAGCGCGGAGTCGACCAGGCCCGCGAAGTCCACATACGACCACCAGGTGACGGCGAGCAGCAGCAGCGCGATGCCGGCGATCGCCGACTGCAGGACGGCCGTGGCGGTGACCGTACGCGGCCGGCCGGTGGGAGTGGTATTCATGATCCACACAGTGTCTGTCGTGGCCGCGCCCGGCATGAGTACCGGTACCTACCGGCGTCGCTGCCGGGCCGGGGCTGCCGCGGGAGGCATCGACACCTCCCGCGGATCACGTCGTCAGGCGGGGCGGTGCGAGGCGGTGCTGCGGCCGATGACCGCGACCAGCGTCGTGGCGGCAGCCGATCCCAGCGCCAGCAGCAGCGCGCCGATCGGCCAGAAACCGGGTTCGGGACTGCTGACGGCGATGACGGCGAACGCGGCGGTGAGTGCCAGCGGCAACGCCACCACAGCCGAGAGGACCTGGTGTTTGCGTCCCGCCAGGAACGCCAGCGCGGCCACGACCAGGCCGAGGCCGATGATCTGCCAGGCCTCGTACGGGCCGGTCTCGTTCCCCGTCACCACGTCCAGGTCCTTGCGCTGGTCCCAGCCGAGCAGCGCAAGGTAGGCGGCGACGGTGGTGGCGCCGAGCGCGATGATCCAGAGCAGGCCGCGACTGCGGCCGGGGGTGGTGGCTTCCATGGCAAGGGAGTCTGCCCTAGCGCCACCGTTGGCGGATGGGTAGCCGTACTCAATCGGGCAAGCAGAGTGCTGCCCGCGGAAGGCTCAGTGCTCGCCCGGGGCGTCGACGCGGAACGGGTCGCGCATCCGGGCCATCGCGCCGGGCCGGTGGTCGACCGGCAGCAGCTCATCCTCGGGGGTGTCGCCGGGGGGCGCCTGGAAGGGGGCATCCGCGCAGGGAGCGGCCTGCGGACCGGACATGGACGAGACGGGGTAGGACATGGGACTCCAAGACATCGAGCGCCAGGGCGAGAATTCACCGGCGACGGCGGGCCGGACGTCCTTGTGACGCAATCTCGTGCCCGCCGGTGTGATCTACCCAGCCTACACCCGGGCCGCCATGGCGGCCGTCCTATGCCCGGGGCGGCCCCTGATAGTCGGCGGTCACGTAGACCGGCAGCCGCTCGTCACCACAGCGGGCGAAGCGCCGCCGGTAGGTGACGTGCCGGCGCGAACCGGCGGCTACGGATACGTGGAAGACCGCCGGTAGCGAGCACCCCGCGGAGGAAACCCGCGTCGGGGTGACGTCGTGCCGTTCGTCGTGCCAGGGACCGCCAAGGAATAACACGTTCACCCTGCCAATAATCCTCCACCCAGCCCAATACCGCCTCCCCCGACCGGCTGATGGGATTGAAAACACCATTACTCTCCGTGGTCAGGGAAATGCATTTGGTCCAGATCAGGCGTGGAAGTAGCTTTCGTCGATGACCGAGCGCAGTGATTTCACCCCGACTGTCGACGCCGACTACGCCGCCCGGATCCGGGCGTGGCACGAGAACGCGTACCGGCAGGCCCAGGCGGAGGCCGCCGACGGGCCGCAGACCTTCAGCTACCTCGGGCGCACCCTGGTGGTGCCGCCGCGGGTGCACCCGATCAACGGCACCTCACACCTGCTCGGCGAGGCGGTGCTGGCCGAGGTCCGCCCCGGCGACCGGGTGCTGGACATGGGGACCGGCTGCGGTGTCAACGCCATCCTCGCCGCCGCCGTCTCGACCGACGTACTGGCGGTGGACGTCAACCCCGAGGCGGTCGCCGCGGCGCAGGCGAACGCGGCCCGCAACGGCGTCGCCGACCGGATCCAGGTACGCCTCGGCGATGTCTTCTCCGCCGTCGACGGCCGCTTCGACCTGATCGTCTTCGACCCGCCGTTCCGCTGGTTCGCGCCGCGGGACCTGCTGGAGATGGCGAGCACCGACGAGAACTATGCGGCGATGACGCGCTTCTTCCGCCAGGCGCGGGAGCACCTGACCCCGACCGGCCGGATGCTGATCTTCTTCGGCAGCTCCGGGGACATCGGCCACCTGCGGAACCTGATCGGCGAGACGGGCTTCGACACCGAGGTGGTGGCCTCCACCGACCTGGTCAAGGACGACTGGCGGGTGGAGTACTTCACCTTCCGGCTCACCCAGCCGCAGAGTTCTCCCCGAGGTACTTGAGCTCCACCAGCCGGCAGCGGTACGGGGTGTCCCCGTGGTTGGTGAGCATGTGGATCTCGCCGGGCTCCCGGTAGACCACCCCGCCCACCGACTCGTGCACCAGGCGCGGCTGGCCCCCGGCGAGCGCGTCGATGCGGTTGTCGGCCTCGGCGAGGGCGATCACCAGGTACGGGTTGCGGTGGTGGTGCCACGGCTGCCGCTGCCCCGGCGCCAGGCTGATCTCCCAGACCCGCACCTGGTCGTTCTCGAAGACGATTTCCTGCCCGACCGGACCGAGCGCGACGGCGCTGCCGTCGGGAGCGGTGGCGTGACCGTGGTTCTGCATCGCCGCAGACTATCCGTTGTGGCCGGACGCGGATCAGGGTGGCGGTGCCTCCACGAGACAGGCACCGCCACCTGGGATCACTTCTCCTGCAGGGCGATCGACATCCGGTCGGCGGCCTTGCCGGTGGCGCTGAACTCGATCGTCGGCACGCCGCCGGCGCAGGTGTACGGAACGGAGGCGATCGGCGACGAGGCGAAGAGCTCGCGGGCGGGACCGCTGGCGTCGATCTTCTGACCACCGACGTCACCGGTGGCTGTGACCTGGCTCTTGTCCTTCTTGGTGGTGATCGTCGATCCGTCGGTGCGGTACTCCCCGCTGATGACGGCCGCCATGGTCACGGTCATCCCCTCGGCCTCACCTTGGAGGTCCACGGTGTACTCGTACCGGTTCTTCTCGGTGAAGCGCAGCTCGGCGGCGCCGGCGGCATCCAGCGGCTGCCCGTGGTGGGTGGTGACCACCTTGTAGAACCGGGCCAGGTCCTTCGGAGGGACGGTCCAGGTGCCGACGAGGCAGTCTTCGGCTTCGGTGGCGCTCGGCGACGGCGTGGCAGCCGGGGCGGCGGTCGTCGCCGGGGCGGCCGAGACGGAAGCCGGGGCCGCCTGCGGGTCGGCGGTCTCGCCGCCGCAGGCAGCCGCCGACACGGCGGTGGTCAGCGCCAGCAAGGTCGTACCGGTGAGACGCAGAGGTCGCTTGTGCATCGGCAGATGCTAATCGAGCGCGGCCGGACGAGACGTCACGGCCCCGACGGCAGCTCGCTCAGTTGGACTTCTTCTTGCGGCGCAGACGCTCCCGTTCGAGCTCGACCGCCTCTTCCGGCGTCGGCGCGCTGCCACCGAGATGCGCCGGGAGCCACCAGCCGTCCTCGGCGGATTCCGGCTTGTCCGGGTACTCCTGCTGGGCCCGGGCCACCAGCGCCACCAGCCTCGACCGCAGCTCCGCGGTGGTCGCCGCGACGTCACCGTGCTCGCCGGGCTGCATCGGCTCGCCGATCAGGATGGTGATCGGGGTGTGGCGGCGGGTCAGGTTCTTCGGCAGGCCCTTGGTCCAGAGCCGCTGGGTGCCCCAGACCGCCACCGGCAGGATCGGCACGCCTGCGTCGGCGGCCATCCGGGCGGTACCGCTCTTGAGGTCCTTGACGGTGAACGACCGGCTGATCGTGGCCTCCGGGAAGACGCCGACGACCTCGCCGCGCTTAAGCACGTCGACAGCGGCGTTGAAGGACGCGGTGCCGGCTCCCCGGTTCACGGGGATGTGCTTCATGCCCCGCATCAGCGGACCGCCGATCTTGTCGGCGAAGACCTCCTGCTTGGCCATGAACCGCACCAGGCGCTTGGAGTCCAGCGCGCCGAGACCGCAGAAGATGAAGTCGAGGTAACCGATGTGGTTGCAGGCCAGCACGGCACCGCCGGTACGCGGCACGTGGTGGCTGCCCTCCACGTTCAGGCGCAGATCCAGCACCTTGAACATGGTCTTGCAGGCGGCGATCACAGGCGGATACACGAGGTCGGGCATGGGCCGAACGATACCCGCCCCGGCACTCGGTTAAGCAGGGCCGCCAGGCCTGTCCACACCGTGGCGGGCGTGCTACAAGTCCGGGCAGGTCAGCGCGCCCGCTCGATCAGGCCCGCCCGGGCCCGCGGTCGCCCGACCCGGTCAGCACAGCCGCTCGGGCAGGTGCATCCGGCCGCGCCCGAAGGCGTCCATCCGCCCCCAACGGCCGGGAATGTCGAGCAGCTCCATCCGTCCCATACGTTCCGGAATGGCCGGGTTCACCACGAGCTGGTCGCCCTGCGGCTCCAGTCCGAGCAGCACCCGCAGCATCAGCAGCGGCGCTCCGGTCGACCAGGCCTGCGGGCTGCACGCCGTCGGATAGCGCACCGGCACGCTGGTCAGCGAGCGCCCATAGCCGCCGAACGCCTCCGGCAGCCGGCCCTCGAAGTACTCGGCTGCCTGCAGTATCGCCTCGGCCAGCGTGGCAGCCTCCGCGAGGAAGCCGTACCGGCGCAGTCCCCAGGCGATGAACGAGTTGTCGAAGGGCCAGACGGTGCCGATGTGATAGCCGACCGGGTTGTAGCGGGCCTGCTCGCTGGCGAAGGTGCGCACGCCCCAGCCGGTGAACAGCCGCGGCCCGAGCAGATGCTCGACGACCTTGCCGGCCCGCTCCGGCTCGACGATCCCGCTCCAGAGCAGGTGGCCGATGTTGGACGTCAACGCGTCGACCTGTCGGCCGTCCGCCTCCCGGCCGAGGGCGTAGTACTCCCCCTCGGCCACCCACCACTCCCGGTTGAAGCGCGCCTTGAGCTCGGCGGCGTCGCGCTCCAGGCGGTGCGCGAGCACCTCGTCCCGCCAGAAGGTCCGGGCCAGCCGCGCACCGCGGATGCGGGCGTCGTAGGCGTAACCCTGCAGCTCGCAGGTGGCGCGGGGGAAACCGGGCAGCCGGCCGTCGCGGTAGGAGATGGCGTCGCCGGAGTCCTTCCAGCACTGGTTGTGCAGCCCGGTGCGGTCGTTGCGGCTGGAGTACCAGATATAGCCGTCACCGACCAGGTCGGCGTACTTCTCGATCCAGTTCAGCGCCGCCCGGGCGGGCGCCTCCAGCTCCTGCACCAGCGCGCTGTCACCGCTCCAGCGCTCGTACTCGTCGAGCAGGATCACAAAGAGCGGGGTGGCGTCGACGGAGCCGTAGTACGGCGAGTGCGGCTGCTCCTCGAAGGCCGCCGACTCCCCGTACCGCATCTCGTGCAGGATCCGGCCCGGATCCTCGTCGCGGAAGTCGTCGAAGCGGGTGCCCTGCAGTGCCGCCAGGATCCGCAACGTCGTCTGCGACAGGTGCGGGGCGAACGGCAGGGTCTGCAGACAGGTGAAGATACTGTCCCGGCCGAACATGGTCATGAACCAGGGCAGCCCGGCCGCCGGCAGGACGGAGGTGCCCAGCGCCAGCGGCGAGAAGCGCAGCGCCGCCAGGTCGACCAGGCAACGCTGGTAGATCCCGTTGAGCGCCCCCCACTCGGCGTTCAGCTTCGGCGCCCGCTCCACCCACTCGTCGAGGTCCTCGTACAGATCCCGCTCCCGCCCCTGCCCGGGCAGCGCCATCCGCAGCCCGCGGCGGCCCGGCATGACCGCCCGCGGATCGACATGGATCTTCAGGTCCGTCTTGGCGTGCGGCTCCAGCCGCAGGCGCACCGTGAATCCCTCGCGATCGAAGACGGCAGGCCCGCTGACGGTGATACGGGTCTCCCGGGCGAAGTTGTCCCGCCGGTAGCCCAGCCGCAGCCCGTCCTCCTCGACTTCGCTGTAGTACTCGCCCCTCTTCTCGATGCGGCGGTCCTTGACCTGGAAGATGTCGGCGAAGTCGGCTTCGATGTCCATCCGCAGCCGCAGCTCCACCGCGTGGTCGGCGTGATTGAGAATCACCAACTCCTCCACGAGCGCACCGCCGACACTGCGCTTGCGCACCACGGAGATCTGCGCGTCGGTGTAGGTGGTGTGGGGCCCCGGCACCAGGAAGAAGCGCGACTCGAAGTACTGCTTGGCGTCGTAGGAGAGCGCGTTGAGGCGCCGGCCGTCGACGGTGAGCACCCACTTGGAGATGAAGCGGGTGTCCAGCGAGAAGAGCCCGGTCGGCTCCGCCGGGTCCGGCTCGATGTCACCGGTGCCCTGCGACACGGCGAAGGTGGCGCCGTCCAGGATCCGGACCAGACCCTCACCCATGCTCCTGCGCCGCCTTCCGTCCTACGTAACGCGGGCCCTGCGTGTGCGGCGGCCCCGGCAGCAGCCGGGTCAGCTGCAGCGCCAGCCTCAGGTCACCGGTGACCACCAGGTCACCCCGCAGGGTCGCCGCGATCGTGTTCTTCCGGCCGTCGGAGAGGGCGTCGAAGAGCTCGGCGCTCGCCTCCATGCAGGCGTCGGCCCGCAACTCCTCCCGCGTCAGCCCGATCTCGCCGTCGCGGATCGTCACCACCCAGCGGTTATCCCCCTCCGGCCGGTACGCGACCAGCGCGATCGTGCCGCGGACCCGTTTGAGCAGCCGCTCGTAGCCCTGCTCGTGGAGTCTTTCGAAGAAGGTGCCGGTCGCCCCCATCACCGCTCCCCTCGCTGCCCCGCGGTAGCCGAGGTGCGCGGGGCGGACCCGGTGCGGCTTCCCACTCCGCGCGCGGGCAATCCAGTCGGTCGGACGCCAGGGGAAAAACGGCCGACGCCGGCCCCGTCACAGGGCCGGCGTCGGATTCATCCGGATCAGCGGTTGGGGTCGTCGGCGCTGATGTCGGCCAGCACCGACTCCGGCTCCCGCTCCACCGCAAGGTCACCGATGGAGACCACGCCGACCAGCCGGCCGTCATCGGTCACCGGCAACCGTCGTACGCCGTACGCGCGCATCGTGTCCGCCGCGGTGAGGGCGTCGTCCTGCCGGCTGACCGTCACCAGGTCGGAGCTGACGATCTGGCTCAGCGTCGCACTCTGCGGATCGAGCATGTCCGCCACGGCACGTACCGTGATGTCCCGGTCGGTGACCACGCCGACCACGTTGTCGTCCCTGGTGACGATCACGTCGCCGATGTTGCTGTCACGCATCTTCTGCGCGGCCTCGGTCAGCGTGTCGTCGCAGGACATGGTCACCAGACGAGTCGTCATGAACTCCTCGACGGTCGTCATGCTGTTCCCCTCTCCCTGTGGGCACCACGGGTTACCCGCGGGAGGGCGGAAGGTAACGACCGGCGAGGGGGTCAGGCGCGCGCGGCGAGCTCGGTGGCGACCAGTTCGGCGATCTGGACGGCGTTCAGTGCGGCCCCCTTGCGGAGATTGTCATTCGCACAGAAAAGCGACAGACCGTGCTCGACGGTCTCGTCGGCACGGATACGCCCCACGAAGGTCGGATCCTGCCCGGCCGCCAGCAGCGGGGTGGGCACGTCGGCGAGCGAGACACCGGGGGCGCCGGCGAGCAGTTCGCGGGCGCGCTGCGGCGTGATCGGCGCGGCGAACCGGGCGTTGATCTGGAGCGAGTGGCCGGTGAAGACCGGCACCCGCACACAGGTGCCCGAGACCTTCAGCTCCGGAATACCGAGGATCTTGCGGCTCTCGTTGCGCAGCTTCTGCTCCTCGTCGGTCTCGCCCGAGCCGTCGTCGACGATCGAACCGGCCAGCGGAAGCACGTTGAACGCGATCGGCGCGGCGAAGGAGTGCGGCTGCGGGAACTCGACGGCCCGGCCGTCGAAGGCCAGCCCGGCGGCCTGGTCCGCGGTCTTGGCGACCTGCTCGGCCAGCTCGCTGACGCCGGCGAGCCCGGCGCCGGAGACCGCCTGGTACGTCGCGACGACCAGCGCCACCAACTGCGCCTCGGCGTGCAGCGGGCGCAGCACCGGCATCGCCGCCATGGTGGTGCAGTTCGGGTTGGCGATGATGCCCTTGGGTCGTTCGGTGGCGGCCTGCGGGTTGACCTCGGCGACGACCAGCGGCACCTGCGGGTCCATCCGGTACGCGGAGGAGTTGTCGATGACCACCGCGCCGGCCTCGACGACCCGCGGCGCCAGCTCCTTGGAGGTGGCCTTGCCCGCCGAGAAGAGCACGATGTCCAGGCCCCGGTAGTCGGCGGTCGCGGCGTCCTCGACCGTGATCTCCCGCCCCTGCCACGGCAGCGTCCGTCCCGCCGATCGGGCCGAGGCGAAGAGCCGCAGCTCGTCCGCCGGGAAGTGCCGCTCCGCCAGCACCTGCCGCATCACTCCACCGACCTGGCCGGTGGCCCCCACAATGCCGATCCTCATGTCCCGAGGCTACCCAGCATCACCGCGGGGCACGCAAGGCATTTCCCACCCCCGCAGTGGTGATCTTCACGTCATCTGCGGCCGCGGCGCCGCACGCTCAGGAGAGCTCGCCGCTGTCGATCACCTCTCCGAGCCCGGTGTCGGTCAGCTCCTGCCGGATTGCCGCGGCGTCACCCTCGATGACCAGGGTGAGCGCCTCCGGGCGCAGGTGCCGGGCCGCCGCCGCCGAGACCTCCTCCTCGCCCGCGGTGAGCAACTGCTGCCGCAGCTGCGCGTGGTAGTCGTCGGGGAGCCCGTAGACCACCAGCGTGGTCAGGGCGCCGGCGATGGCCCGTGGGCTCTGCAGCTCCACCGAGAGTCCCCCGGCCCGCCAGGACCGGGCGACCGCCAGTTCCGGCTCGGTCACCCCGTCGGTGCGGGTCCGTTCGATCTCGCCGACGGCGTCGACCAGGGCCGGGGCGGTGACGGCGGTCTGCACCGCGGAGCTGACCAGGAACCGGCCGAAGCGCCGGGACAGGCCGAAGTCCGACCGGATCCCGTACGTGTAGCCGCGCACCTCCCGGATCAGGTGGTTCAGCCGCGAGGTGAAGGCCCCGCCGAGCACGGTGGCGGCCAGCACCATCGGCACATAGTCGGGGTGGGTCCGCGGCGGGGCCGGATGCCCCAGCCGCAGCGTCGACTGCACCGAACCGGGACGGTCGACCAGAAGGATCCGCCGCCCGCCGTGCAGGGTGATCTCCAGCGGGCCTTCGAGGAGGGGCCCGCCTTCGGTGGCGCCCGCGAAGGCGGCCACGCCGAGCGCGTCCAGGTCGAGCCGGTCGAGGTCGCCGACGACCACCAGCGTGCCGGGCCGGCCGAACCACTGGCGGTGGAAGGCGATCACCTCGTCGACGCTGAGCGCGGCGACCGAGGCGGGGCTGCCGTGCAGGGGCCGGCCGATCCGCAGCTGCGTGCCGAAGAGGTCCGCCCGCAGGGCGGCGTCGGCGCGGGGGCCGGGGTTCGCCCAGTCCATCCGCAGCCCGTTCGCCTCGTCGTCACGCACCCGCGCCACGTCGGCCGGGTCCAGCCGCGGCGTGCGGACCGCCTCGGCGAGCAGTTTGACGGCGGGCAGCAGCCGCTCGGCGGGGACCTGCACACTCGCCTGGAAGCTGTCCCAGTCAAGCGCGGTGACGACCTCGGTGCCGAGCCCTTCCACGGCGAGCGCGAAGGCCGCCGAGTCACGGCGGAGAGTCCCCTCCTCCAGCGCCTTGGCCAGCACCGTCGCCACGCCCGGGGCGCCGACCGGCTCCCGCCCGGCCCCGGTGGGCAGGATCAGCACCGCCACCGCGAGCCGGTGCCCGGGCAGGTGCGCGGCGACGACCTCGCCGCCGGCGACCGGACGGCGCACCACGGCGGGGAAGTGGTAATCGCGGGCCGGGCCCGCCTCGGGACGCTCGGCGATCAGGCTCATTGCGCCACCTCCGGCAGGTAGGTAAGGGTCACCCGGTCGGCCGGCGCCAGCACCTCGGCGGCGACGGCGGCGATCTCGTCGGCGGACACCGACAGCCACGACGGCAGCCGGTCACCGGCGCGGGCCGGATCGCCGAACTGGGTGGCGTACCGGCCGAGCGTGTCGGCCCGGCCGTCCACCGTGGCCAGCTGCCGCCACCAGGCGGTTGTCAGCAGGGCGTGCGCCCGTTCGAGCTCGGCGGCGGTCACCCCGCCGGTGGCGATCTCGTCGACCACCTCGGCCATCGCCGCTTCCAGCCGCGCGGCGTCCACCCCGGGACGGGTGGTCGCGGTGACGATCAGCGGTGCGGGGGCGTGGGCGAGGTCCACCCCGTAGGCCCCGACCAGGTCCGGCTGGGCCAGCCGGGCGCCGTCGGCGAGCCGCTGGTAGAGCCGGCTGCCCCGGCCGCTGCCGAGGATCGTGGCGAGCACCGTCACCACGTCGTAGCCGCGGGTGCCGAAGGGATGGGTCCGGTGCGCCAGGTAGATCCGGGCGGCCGGCACCTCACCGGTCACCGTCTCCCGCGCCGGTACGCCCGTGCCCGCCACCTGCCGGCCGTCCGGCGCGGGCGGGATGTCGGGGCGCGGCGCGAGCGCACCGAAGTAGCGCTGTGCCAGCGCGAAGACCTCGGCGGCGTCGGTGTCGCCGACAACTGTCAGCACCGCGTTGTTCGGCGCGTAGTACGTGCTGTGGAAATCCTGGAAGGTCGCCAGACCCGCGGCGTTGAGGTCCTCCATGGACCCGATCGTCGCGTGGTGGTACGGGTGCCCCGGCGGGTAGAGCAGCGGCAGCAGCCGCAGCCAGGCGTCGCCGTACGGGACGTTGTCGTAGCGTTGCCGCCGCTCGTTCTTGACCACCTCGCGCTGGTTGTCCAGCGTCTCCTGGGTCAGCGCGGGCACCAGCGCGCCCATCCGGTCGGCCTCCAGCCAGAGCGCCGTCGCCAGGTGCTCGGCCGGCATCGTCTCGAAGTAGTTGGTGCGGTCCGGGTTGGTGGTGGCGTTCAGCGAACCGCCGGCGCCCTGCACGAGGCGCATGTGCTCGGTCTTGGCGACGTTGACGGAGCCCTCGAACATCAGGTGCTCGAAGAGGTGCGCGAAGCCGGTCTGACCCGGCGGCTCGTGACGCGAGCCAACGTCGTACCAGAGGTTCACGGCGACGACCGGGGCGGTCCGGTCCTCACTCACCACCACGCGCAGGCCGTTGTCGAGCCGCGTGGTCTCGATCGGCCAGGGGTAACCGGTCTCGGACATGCCCATGACGCTAGCCGACCGGAGGCCGGTCCCGGGGCACGGCGGCGCGCGGCGGCCCGGAAGATCACCACGGAGCGCGGGCCGGGCATCGACGAGGAGGCCCGGCCCGCCTTCGCTGCCGGCTCAGTCCGGGGGCTCGATCGGGGTGACCGTCTCATCGGAGCTGCGCTGCTCCAGGACTGTGTCGGGGGCGAGGTTCTGGTCCTCCTCCCGCAGGTCCGACTCGGCCAGGACCGCCTCGGCCTGGGCGTGCGGGTCGTCGCTGCCGACGATGCGCTCCTCCGGCAGCAGGTACTCGGCGCGGGTTTCCACGCGCCCCGGTTGTTCGGTGTGCTCGGCGTCGGTGCTCATGTCGGCCCTGGTACCCGATTCGTCCCGGCGCTACTCCCAGCCAGTGGTAACCACCGGCGAATCGGGGCGCCGCCGGGGCCGGCTCGGGTATCGTCGCTGGCGTGACGCGCTCGTATCGATGGTTTAGGCAGCCGGCTTCGAAGCCGGTGACTCGACCATGAGCTGACGTCACCAGTTTTTCGAGCCGGCCGGGCAGGAGTTCTCACTCCTGCCCTTTTGCGTACGAGCAGCCGGCTCGACCGGCCCGGGGGCCGGCCCTGGGCGGGGGCCGGCAGAAGGAAGCCACGGTGTCCCCCTTGTCCTCCCCACGGGTCAGCGATCAGCGCATCGACCGGGTCGTCCCGCTGACCACCCCGGCCCTGCTGCGGCACGAGTTCCCGCTCGACGCCACCGGCGGCGCGGCGGTGCTCGCCGGCCGCCAGGCGGTGGCGCGGGTCCTCGACCGCGTCGACGACCGGCTGCTGGTCGTCGTCGGCCCCTGCTCGGTGCACGACGCGGCCGCAGCCCTGGAGTACGCCGGGAAGCTGCGGGAGGTCGCCGCGGAGCTCGCCGATGATCTCCTGGTCGTGATGCGGGTCTACTTCGAGAAGCCGCGCTCGACGGTGGGCTGGAAGGGGCTGATCAACGATCCGGCGCTGGACGGCTCCGGCGACGTCAACACCGGTCTGCGCGTCGCCCGCTCGTTGCTGCTGGATGTCATCGGGCTCGGCCTGCCGGTCGGCTGCGAGTTCCTCGACCCGATCATGCCGCAGTACATCGCCGATGCTGTGGCCTGGGGTTCGATCGGCGCCCGCACGGTGGAGAGCCAGGTGCACCGCCAGCTCGCCTCGGGGCTCTCGATGCCGATCGGGATGAAGAACCGGGCCGACGGCAGCATCGCCACCGCGGTGGACGCGATCCGCGCCGCCGGTGTGCCGCACGTCTTCCCCGGCATCGACGTCTCCGGCGCGCCGGCGATCCTGCACACCCGGGGCAACGTCGACGCCCACCTGGTGCTGCGTGGCGGCAACGACGGCCCGAACTACGACGCGGCTTCCGTCGCCGGGGCGCTGGCGCTGCTGCGCGCCGCCGGCCTGCCGGAGCGGCTGGTGATCGACGCCAGCCACGGCAACAGCGGCAAGGACCACCGCCGGCAGCCGCAGGTGGTACGCGAAATCGGCGCCCAGCTCGCGGCCGGAGAACGCGGCATCGCCGGGGTGATGCTGGAGTCGTTCCTGACCGAGGGGCGTCAGGAGCTGGATCCGACGCGCCCGCTGGCGTACGGGCAGTCGGTCACCGATGCCTGCATGGGCTGGGCGCAGACCGCCGAGTCGATGCGGGAGCTGGCGGCGGCGGTGCGGGCCCGGCGGGCGGTCACCACGGCACCGGCCTGACCGGCACGTGCCGAAAACGGAACGCCGCCCACGGTTGGACCGTGGGCGGCGCCCGTGTCGATGTGCAGGTCGCCTCACGGCGAGTGGCGCGACGCGGCTCCAGCCGAACGGTATTCCGCGAAGGCTTTTTTCAGATGCGGCCCGGGGACACTGGACACACCGACACCACTACTGAACCACACCCGGGCCGGTTGTGTTCCATACCGGCGCTGTACTCCATCTCACTGGCGGTTCGCCCCCACCGCTGCCACCTGCGGGGCACGGGCTCGGCGGATCACGCCGGCAGCCCTGCTCTTCAGGCCACCTCCGGGCGCGGCGTTGTTTGGCCGAATCCCGGCGGGGTAGCTGCTGACCGTGACCGATGACGCGACCACCGAGGTACTCGACGGCTTCCTGGACGACCTCTACCTGGGCCGGGACCGGATGAACCAGACCGAGATCCAGCGACGCGCGGTCGTCGCGGAGCTCCCCGCGGAGCTGATGGTCCGGATCTCCGCCCTGCCCGAGGGCTCGTACGAGATCGAGGAGGTCGCCGAAATGCTCGGCACCACCCCCGGCTGAGAGGAGACGGCAGATGAACGACCGACCCGACCACGGCGCGGCCGACCGGGAGGCGCTCGGCGAGCCGCCGGGCACCACCACCGCGGAACCGGAGCCGGACTTCGCCGCGGAGCACGAGGCCACGGCGGTCTCCGACGATGTGATCACCGGAGCCGACGAGGACCGCCGGGAGCCGGAGAGCCCTCGCGGCTGGTCCGGCCTGCAGCAGGACTGACGACCGACGGCGGCGCCCGCGACAGGGCGCCGCCGTCGGTCCTCGTCGTGCGGCGGGTCAGTCGGTGTGTTCGTCGTGGTCGCCCTCGGCGGCCTGCTGGGCGACGGCGTACCCCATCTGGAGGAAGTCGGAGGCGGCCACGGCGGTCAGCGCGGTGGCGACCAGGCGGGTGAGCCGGGGCGCGAGCACCAGACCGGCGGTCATCCCGGTGGCGACCCAGACCGCCAGGCAGAACGGGCAGCTGAGGAGCTCCCCGATCGCGTGGCGGGTGTTGCTGCCCTCGTCCCGGACCTGCTCCATCACCTCCCCGCTGCCGATCGGGTGGTCGTAGCGGGTGAACGGGGCGCGGATCGGGCTGGTGATGGCGTCCTTGGCCAGCAGCCGGCTGAGCTTGTGCGTGGCGATCGAGACGAGCACCACGTCCTGCACGGCGACGCGCTCGGGCACCGGCCGGCCGGTGACCTTGACCAGGCCGGCGAGCGCGCCGGTCACGGTGGCGTAGGTGCCCATGCCGACGAGGTAGCCGTCGAGGGGCCGGTGTTCGTGGGGCGCGTACGCGCGGCGCAGTCGCGCCACCCTGTCCTTGAGGCCCGTCACGGCCGTCTCCTTCGTGCTGCGGTCCGCGGGAGCGCGGGGGGATGGGTTGCATGGGGTCACGGTCAGGGCCGTTTCACCGGCCCTGACCCGCGTCGTTCGGCCGCCTTGCCCGGCGGCGGGCTCAGCTCGCCTGGAGGTTGTCCGCCACCTCTCGGGCGAGGCTGTCCAGGGTTTCGTCGGCCAGGCCGGTCAGCTCCTCGGGTCCGGCGTCGCCGGCCTCGAGCACCAGGCTGACGTCCGCGCCGCCGGCCGGGGAGGCCATGACCACGAGGTGGGCCGACCAGTCCGGGTTGCGCTCGCTGCGCCAGTGGGCCCGCCACTCGGTTGATCTGTGCTGGGCGTCGGCGGTGGGGCTGTCGAGCAGTGCCGACGGCAGCCAGGCGGTGGCCCGGTTCGCGTCGGTGGCGGTGCTGAAGACCACCTCGGGCGGGGCGGACATCGGGCGTCGGGCGTCAGCCATCTCAATCACCTCGCAGCCGGTCGGGGTCGACCTCGCGGCCGGGGTGGCGGGTCAGGTACTCGGTCTCCAGTTCGGCCGTACGGCGCAGGTGGGTGGCGAGCGCGGAGTCGGCGGCGTGGCGCAGGGTGTCGAGCCGGGTGCGGTGCAGGCTCTGCATCTCGCGCATCAGGTCGTCGTCGCCGAGCTCCGCCGGGTCGATGCCGGCGGAGTCGTCGAGATCGACCGGGGTGCGGTCGGTGTCCCAGGCCGGCGTGCGCTGCTCCGGGCTCACCTCGGTCTCGGTGGTGACGGAGATGTCCCGCTGCACAAATTCGTTCATCGCGCCCTCCTGTGCTCGACCGCTGCGGCGAGTACACGTTTGCCCGAGCGGGACCGCCCCAAACCCACCGGCTGCTCACCGGGGGCGTGTGAAGGTGTACGACGTGCTGTCGGAGACGTCGTGACGCCGGCGGTACCATTCGGGCCATGAGACGGCTCTGGACACCGCGCTGGCTCGCCCTGCACGCGGTCGCCCTCGTCCTCGTCGTGGCTTTCCTGGGGCTCGGCTGGTGGCAGGTCACCCGGGCTGCGGGTGGCAATGCGATCAGCTGGGGTTACGCCCTCGAATGGCCGGTCTTCGCCGGCTTCGTGATCTACATGTGGATCCGCGAGATGCGGGCCGAGCTGGGCTCCGGCGGGGCGGGCGCCGCCTCGCCGTCGGAGGCCGAGGCGGCGGCCGGGGCCACGGCCTCGTCGGAGTCGGCTCTCTCCCCCGCCGAGGCCCCCGAGGAGGCGCCGGCGCCGGTGCGTATCCGCCGGCCGGTCCGGGTCACCCGGGACGCGTCCGCCGCCGACTCCGACGGCGGCGATCCGGAGCTTGCCGCCTACAACCGCTATCTGTCTTGGTTGAACGCCAATCCGGGCGCGAGGCCCGGCGACTATCCCGGCTGAGGGCCGGTAGGAAGGAAACGAAGGTGCGCGCTGCGCTCAACCGGTTCCGTGTGATCGCCTACATCGTGGGTGTCGCGCTGATCCTGCTCGTCGTGGTCGGGATGCCGCTGAAGTACCTCTTCGACGAGCCGATCCTGGTCGAGACGGTCGGCCAGGCGCACGGTTTCCTCTACATGGTGTACCTGGTCGCCGTCTTCGACCTCGGCCGGCGCGCCCAGTGGCCGCTCGGGACCATGGCGAAGATCATGCTGTCGGGCACGATCCCGTTCCTGTCCTTCTACGCCGAGCACAAGGTCCGCGGTTGGATCACGGCAGCACCGGAACCGGCGGCCAAGGAGCCGGTCGCGAGCTGACCGGATGCCGGCGGCGCCGGCGATTGCGGGCCGGCCAGTACCGGCGACCCGGGTCGGCCGGCGTCGATTGAGGACATTGTGTAAAACGAATACGACTATCGGCGGAACAATTGATCTTGCCTGGTCAGTGACGGCTCCGGCGGCGTGTCATGTGGTCGACGACACAGTTTTCCGCCAGCCGTGCCGCGGCGCGGCGAATCAAAAGGACGATCACGCCGGTGAAATGCGAGAACGTGCGCAATTCAACCGGACGCTCTGACCATTCGCTCAACATCCGACACGCTCAGTGATCGCGACATTCTTGACAATCCACATAAGTGGGAAATAGCGTCCGTCCTGGAATGCCGATCATCGGCAAACCCGGCTAGCTTCAGTCGAGCCGGTTCGGCCACATGTCACCGACAACGGTGGCTCCGGTCCGGTGTCGGCGCGGTGCACGCCTGCCGCGACGACAGCAGGAAGGGGTCTGCGACTCTTGTCGTCAGTGCGGATCCTGTTGCGTGCCATTGTCGTCGGCGGCCTCTCGGCCGTCCTCATCGCGCCGGGCGCGGCGGCCCACGCCGAGCCGTCGGTCGCCGACCTCACGCAGCAGATCAACAAATCCTCGGCCAAGCTCGAGAACATCGTCGAGTCCTACAACCGGGTGAACGAGGAGATCAAGGCCACCCAGAAGGCCGGCAAGAAGATCGAAACGGAGATCGGCCCGCTGGAGCAGGAGGTCGAGCAGGCCCGCGCGGAGGTCAAGCAGATCGCGGCCACGGCCTACACCGGCGGCACCGGGCTCTCCACCGCCAACCTGCTCCTCGGCGGAGACCAGAAAGATCTGGTCTCCCGTCTCGGCACCCTCGACCACCTGATGCGCGGCCGGCAGCAGACGATCTCCGGATTCAACCAGAGCCAGCAGAAGCTGCTCGACCGCAAGGCGGAGCTGGAGAACACCCTCGCCAAGCAGAAGGCCCAGAAGAAGCAGCTCGCCGAGGGCAAGAAAAAGATCGAGGCCGACCTGGAGGAGCTCTACGACCTCCGCGAGAAGGCGTACGGCTCGGCCACCAGTACCGCCTCGACATACACCGGGGCGGTACCGAACGTCTCGGGTTCCGCCGGGGTGGCCGTGCGCTTCGCCTACAACGCCATCGGCACCCCGTACGTCTGGGGCGGCGAGACCGCCTCCGGCTACGACTGTTCCGGCCTCACGCTGGCGGCGTGGAAGGCGGCGGGCAAGAGCCTGCCGCACAACGCCGCGATGCAGTGGAACCAGGTGGCAAAGGTCAGCCGCGGCGACCTGCAACCCGGTGACCTCGTCTTCTACAGCGGCCTGGACCACGTCGGCATCTACGTGGGCGGCAACCAGATCATCCACGCCCCGACCTTCGGCGAGAACGTCCAGCTCGCCGGCGTGGACGTCATGCCCCCCTACGGCTACGGCCGGGTGACCTGACCGGCGGCACGCGTACGAGCAGACAGAAGGGGCGGTGTCCGGTCGGACACCGCCCCTTCTTCTCGTTCTGCACCGCCGCCGGGTCGCGGGGCTCGCACCACCATCGGCTGGCCGGCCGCCTGCGGCGCGGGCAGCCGCAGGTCAGGCCGCGCGCAGCCCTTCGGCCCGGGCCAGCTCACGCAGCCGGCCGAGCGCCTGGATCTCCAGCTGCCGGATCCGCTCCCGCGAGAGCGAGAAGCGCGACGCCACCTCGGTCAGCGAGTGCTCCCGGCCGTCCTCGAGTCCGTAGCGGGCGCGCATGATGCCGGCCGACCGGTCGTCCAGGTGGTCGAGCAGCCCTTCGATGCGCTGCCGCTCCAGGCCGGTCAGGACAATGTCCTCCGGGGACGGGGCGTCGCTGTCGGCGACCAGGTCACCGAGGTTGGTGTCGCCGTCGTCACCGACCGGGGTGTCCAGCGAGACGGTGTCCTGCGACCAGCGGATCAGCTCGTTGACCCGCTCCACGGTCACCCCGAGCGCCGCCGCGACCTGCTCCGGCTCCGGGTCCGCGCCAAGCTCACGGGTGAGCTGACGTGCCACGTTGCGCATCCGGTTGACGTCCTCGACGAGGTGCACGGGCAGCCGCACCGTCCGCTCCTGCTGGGCGATCGCCCGGCTGATCGCCTGACGGATCCACCACGTCGCGTACGTCGAGAACTTGTAACCCCGGGCGTAGTCGAATTTCTCCACGGCCCGGACCAGACCGGTGTTCCCCTCCTGGATCAGGTCCAGCATCGGCATGCCGCTGCGCACGTAACGCCGCGCGATCGACACCACCAGCCGCAGGTTGGCCCGGATGAACTGGTCCTTGGCCTGTGCGCCGTCGGCAATCAGCGCCTGCAACTCGTCGGGCTCGATCCCCTCGGGGATCGGGCCCGTGCTGAGCAGGTGATCCGCGTAGAGGCCGGCCTCGATCGCCTTGGAGAGTTCGACCTCCTTGGCCGCGTCCAGCAACGGCGTCCGGGAGATCTCGTGCAGGTAGACACCGACCAGGTCCCGCTCCTCGGCGACCTCGTCAGTCCGCATACCGATGTTCTTGTCCACGTCGCCCACGGTCCCCTCGCCTACGCCGGTTGCCCGGTTCCTTGCCGTCCCCACGTCCATCAGCCCTTCCCCCGCAACTTCCGCCGCGTCTGGTTTTCGCTGACTCAGACACAACATCCGAACCGCTTCGGGGATTCCGTTTTCGTCGCTAGAAACTGTCACGAATGCCTGAGCAGTCGCTGAAAGCGCCCGCAATGTTTGCTGTCAGGGCCGGGTGAGGGCCCGGCCGCCACGAGCGGCAATCCCGTGCCGCTGCACCATCGTCGCGATGCTCGTCACAGCGCACAGCTCATCGACTGCGCTCACCGTCGCAGGGTTACCCCACGCCTCGGGCAACAATCTCGGGGGCGAGGAAAGTCCCGGCGTCCGGAATTGATGTTTCAGGCACCCAGCAGGGCCGTCGCGGCCCGGACGTCACCGCCGCACCGCTGCAGCGCGGCCCGGGCCGCGCCGGCGGCGACGCCTGCGACGAGCGCCACGAGCGCGGTGCGCAGTTCCCCGTCCGCCTCGGCCAGCGCCCGCCGGGCGGCGGCCTCGTCGCAGCCCGTCGCCTCGATCAGGATCGAGACCGTCCGCCCGCGCAGCTTCGCGTTGGTGGCGAGCACGTCGATCATCAGGTTCGAGTAGACACGGCCGAGCCGCACCATCACCGCGGTGGAGAAGGCGTTGAGGGCCAGCTTCTGGGCGGTTCCGGCCTTCATCCGGGTGGAGCCGGTCACCACCTCCGGACCGGTGTCCATGCCGACAAAGACGTCAACGCTGCCCGCCACCGGTGCGCCGGGGTCGGCGCAGATCAGCACCGTCGCAGCGCGGGCCCGGCCGGCTGCGGCGAGCGCCCCCAGCACGTACGGGGTGCGGCCGCTGGCGGCCAGCCCGACCACGACGTCTCCGGGGCGTACGCAGCCGGCTGCCTCGGCCGCACCGGCTGCCTCGTCGTCCTCCGCCGCCTCGACGGCGCCCCACATCGCCCGCTGCCCGCCGGCCAGGTGGGCGCAGAACCAGTGCGGCGGGCTGTTGAAGGTCGGGATCAGCTCGACGGCGTCGAGCACCCCGAGCCGCCCGGAGGTGCCGGCGCCGAAGTAGTGCACCCGGCCGTCGGCGCGCAGCGCCCGCACGGCGAGGCCGACCGCCGTGTCGAGCGGTCCCAGCACCGCCCGTACCGCGCCCGGCACGCCGGCGTCGGCCTGATTGATCACGGCGAGGATCTCCGGACCGGACATCAGATCGAGGTCGGCGCTGAGTGGATTGCGCCGCTCGGTCGGCGCGTTTACGCGGACGGCCGCGGCCGGCTCGGGCGCTGCGGTCATGCCTTTCTCCGCGCACCGCCGACGCGGTGGGCCCGCACCGCTTCCGCGGTCACCTCCAGCGCCCGGCGGGTGCGCGCGCGGTTGTGCGCCGCCACCCCCACGAAGAGGCAGTCGACGACGGTCAGCTGCGCGAGCCGGCTGGCCATGGCCCCCGAACGGTAGGTGGTCTCGCGAGCGGCGGTGGTGAGCACGAAGTCGGCGACCTCGGCGATCGGTGAGCGCGGGAAGTTCGTCAGCGCGACTGTGAGCGCGCCCCGTTCCCGGGCCTGGGCGAGCACCTCGATGACGTCGGAGGTGGTGCCGGTGTGCGAGATGCCCAATGCGACGTCGCCGCTGCCGAGCAGCGCTGCCGAGGTCAGCGCGGTGTGCACGTCCGGGAAGTAGAAGGCGGTCCGGCCCACCCGGTGCAACTTCTGCTGGAAGTCGGCCGCGACGACCCCGCTGGCGCCGGCGCCGTAGATGTCGATCCGGGCGGCGGCGGCGAGGGCGTCGACGACCTGTTCGCAGAGGGCCGGGTCGAGCTGTTCGGCGGTCTCCTCGACGGCGCGGGCGTCGTTGAAGGCGATGGTGGCGATGATCTGGGCGAGATCGGCTCCGGGCGGGATGTCCCCGCCCACCACCCGCGCGTCGGGCGGCTCCACGCGGCGGGCGGCCTCGGCTGCCAGCCGGATGCGCAGCTGCGGGTAGCCGGGCATGCCGACCGAGCGGCAGAACCGGATGACCGTCGCCTCGGAGGTCTCGGCGGCGGTGGCGAGGTCGGTGATGGTGCGGCGGGCCGCCTGTGCGGGGTCGGCGACCACCAGCCGGGCCACGCGCTGCTCGGCCGGGGAGAGCGAGGGCAGCAGGCCGCTGATATGGACGATCAGCCCACCGGTCGCGTCCGACGTCGCGTCCTGCGCAGAAATCTTTGAACCCTTGACCACAGCGTGAAACTTACTTTCACAGGGGGTGAGCGTCAACCACGGATCAGCTGCTCTGACAAGCGATTCGGCCCCTCCCGGCGGCGAAACCGGACGGCCACGTCGCAAGCGCCCCGGTACCGGCGGATCTGCGACGTACGGGCCGGGTGTGTAGAGCCACCGGGCCCCGGGTACGAACAGAGACGGAAGACATCTCACCGCAGCGGCCGCGACCCGGTCAACCGCCGTCAGCAGCAACGGGAGAACGCCAATGGTCAGCAATGGGGACGAAGGTCTGCTGCACACCCTCAAGCGGGTCGCCTCCGTACTCAAACAGGAGGAGATCCCGTTCGCGCTCGGGGGCAGCTTCGCCGTGTACGCCCACGGCGGGCACTCCAGCGACCACGACGTGGACTTCCTGCTGCGCGCCGAGGACGTGGAGGCTGCCCTGGCGGCCCTGGTCGCCGTCGGCTTCACCGCCGAGCGTCCGCCCGAGGACTGGCTGGTGAAGGTCTACGACGACGACCGGATGGTCGACCTCATCCACCGGCCGGTGGAGACGCCGGTGACCGAGGAGACCTTCCTCGACACCGTGGTCCGGCCGGTCGACGCGATCCAGATGCCGGTGCTGTCGGCGTCGCAGCTGATGGTGCACAAGCTGCTCAGCTACTCGCAGCACTACTGCGACTTCGCCCGGGGTCTGCCGCTGGCCCGCTCTCTGCGTGAGCAGATCGACTGGGACCGGGTGCGCAAGGAGACGGCGCACTCGCCGTACGCCGAGGCGTTTCTGGTGCTGCTGGAGCGGCTGGAGGTCGTTCCCGGCCCGGACGTGGTCGCCTAGCAGGGCGCCACGAAGGGGCCTAGCAGGGCACGACACGAAGGGAGAGGCATGACACTCGCCGGAGACGGGGCGCCCGCTGGCCCCGACGAGTACGTCGAAGCCGAGATCCAGCACCTGCTGACCGAGACGCCGCAGGTCGCCGAACAGGGCATCACCGTCGCCCGTCTCGAGGGCGCGCTGATGCTGCAGGGCCAGGTCGAAAGTGCCCAACGGCGCGAGGAGATCCTCACCCTGATCGCCGAGCGCTTCCCCGGCACGCCGGTGGTCAGCGGCATCGGGATCACCGGGGCGCCGGCACCGACCGAGGCCGAGGAGCTGAGCTGAGGGGAGCGCAATGGTCATGCGGATCGCCGCCGTCGGCGACGTGCACATGGACGAGGACGTGGTCGGGCGGTTCCGCCCGGCCCTGGAGGAGTTGCCGCGCCACGCGGACGTGCTGCTGCTCGCCGGGGACCTGACCCGGCACGGCACCGAGGCCGAGGCGCGCTGCGTGGCCCGCGAGTTCGGCGGGCTGGGGGTGCCGGTGGTCACCGTGCTCGGCAACCACGACTACCACTGCAACGAGGTGCCCCAGGTCCTACGGGTGCTGGAGGACGCCGGGATCACCGTGCTGGAGGGCACCGGAACGGTGCTGGAGCTGCCGGCGGGCAGGCTGGGAGTGGCCGGGGCCAAGGGCTTCGGTGGCGGCTTCGCCGGCCGCAGCGCCAGCGAGTTCGGCGAACCGGAGATGAAGTCCTTCGTACGGACCACCCGTGTCGTCGCCGAGACGCTCGGCGCCGCGCTGCGTTCACTGGAGTGCGACACCCTGGTCGCCCTGACCCACTACTCCCCCGTCCCCGACACCCTGCTCGGCGAACCCCCGGAGATCTACCCCTTCCTCGGGTCCTATCTGCTCGGTCAGGCCATCGACTCGGCCCCCACGGCGCTCGCCGTCCACGGCCACGCCCATGCCGGCAGCGAGCGCGGCACCACCCCGGGCGGGGTGCACGTACGCAATGTCGCGCACCCGGTCATCAAGCAGGCGTACAGCGTCTACATCGTCGGCGAACAACATCAGGAGGAACCAGGTTTCCGTTTCGCCGGGCTCGGGTAGACATTCTCTTCATGGAACTGCTTCTCTGGATTCTCGCTGTTGTACTGGTGGTCGCCGGCGTTCTCGCGCTGTTCCGGCGGCAGCTCCTCTGGGGCATCGTCCTCATCATTGTCGGCCTGCTGGTCGGACCGGGCGGCGTAAGCCTCTTCAACTAACGCCGGCTCCCGACCCCTCACCCGTCGCCCTCGCCGATCCTTCCACCCCTTGGAGGACCGGCGAGGGCGACGGCTTTTCGTGCCACTGCCGCGGACTGTTCGCACGGGATGCGAAATCACCGTCGTCCGGTTTGCCGCAGGATCGGACGGGAAGGACGACGGACATGACCCGTACGACGTTGGCGCGCAGACGTGGCTCCCCCCGCTGGTGGGCCCTGGCCGGTTTCGGCGCGGCGGTCTTCGCCGCGGCAGCCATCGGCGGGCTCGGCGTACGCGGCACCGGTGAGGAGTATCAGAACCTGGTCCAGCCGGACTGGGCACCGCCGTCCTGGC
Source organism: Melissospora conviva (assembly GCF_049523535.1). Lineage (NCBI taxonomy): Bacteria > Bacillati > Actinomycetota > Actinomycetes > Micromonosporales > Micromonosporaceae > Melissospora > Melissospora conviva. The sequence continues at coordinate 179,318 of NZ_JBLLDT010000006.1, read as the reverse complement.
TCTTCGGTCCGGTGTGGAGTCTGCTCTACGCGATGATCGCGGTCTCCGGCTGGCTCGCCTGGCGCCGCGGCGGTTTCGGGCCGGCCCTCTGGATCTGGACCGCCCAGCTGGTCCTCAACGCGATCTGGACGCCACTCTTCTTCGGCGCCGCCCAGTACGGCCTGGCCTTCGCCGACATCGTGGCGCTCTGGGGGCTGATCGCCGCCAACGTGATCGCGTTCTGGCGCCTCTCCCGTCCCGCGGCGGCGCTGCTGCTGCCGTACTGGGCCTGGGTCACTTTCGCCGGGGCGCTGAACTTCGCCATCTGGCGGCTCAACAGCTGAGGCGTCGACGGCGGCACGCCTCGATCCGGGCGTTGTGACAGTCATCCGCCGGAATCGTTACGAGCTTGTTTCCCCCAGGGATGGACCTTTCCTGCCTAACGGGTTTGCATGTGGTGACGCACATCGCAATCGGCGCTGCGCTCTGATCGACGCGAGGCGCCGTACGGAAGGAGCAAACCCCGTGGGATTCTCCAGCAGACGACCGGCCCTGGCGATCGCCGCCGCCGTGGGGCTGGTGCTGAGCGCCGCCGCGTGCGGCACTGACGACAGCGGCGGAAAATCGACGGCCGACTGCGGCGCGTACGAGCAGTACGAGGGACACGACGGAACGAGTGTCGAGATCTACTCCTCGATCCGGGAGATCGAGGACGAGCGGCTCCAGCAGTCCTGGGAAGAATTCGAGGAGTGCACCGGCATCGACATCGAGCACGAAGGCAGCGGCGAGTTCGAGGCGCAGCTGCCAGTGCGGGTCGACGGTGGGAACGCTCCCGACATCGCGTTCATCCCGCAGCCCGGCCTGATCCAGCGCTTCGCCGCTTCCGGCAAGGCCAAGCCGGTCTCCGCCGACACCAAGACGATGGCCGAGGCCAACTACACCGCCGACTGGCTGCGCTACGGATCGGTCGACGGCACCCTCTACGGCGCGCCGCTGGGTTCCAACGTGAAGTCCTTCGTCTGGTACTCGCCGACGATGTTCGCCGAGAAGGGCTGGCAGGTCCCGAAGAGCTGGGACGAGCTGCTGAAGCTCAGCGACACCATCGCCGCCGACGGCACCAAGCCCTGGTGTGTCGGCATCGAGTCCGGTGACGCCACCGGCTGGCCGATGACCGACTGGGTCGAGGACATGGTGCTGCGCGTGGCCTCTCCCGAGGTCTACGACCAGTGGGTCAACCACGAGATCGCCTTCAACGACCCGCGCATCGCCGAGTCGCTGGACCAGGCCGGCCGCATCCTCAAGAACGAGAAGTACGTCAACGGCGGCTTCGGCGGCGTGAAGAGCATCTCCACCACCTCCTTCCAGGAGGCCGGCGTGCCGATCACGCAGGGCAAGTGCGCGCTGCACCGGCAGGCGTCCTTCTACGCCAACCAGTGGCCGGAGAACACCAAGGTCGCCGAGGACGGCGACGTCTTCGCCTTCTACTTCCCGGCGGTCGACCCGAGCAAGGGTGAGCCGGTCCTCGGCGGCGGCGAGTTCGTCGTCGCGTTCGCCGACCGTCCCGAGGTGCAGGCGGTGCAGACGTACCTCGCCTCCGGCCTGCACGCCAACAGCCGCGCGAAGATCGGCGACTGGGTCTCGGCGAACAAGGAGCTCGACACTGCCAACGTCGCGAACCCGATCGACCGCCTCTCGGTGGAGATCCTCCAGAACCCGCAGACGGTCTTCCGCTTCGACGCCTCGGACGTGATGCCCGCGTCCGTCGGCGCCGGCACCTTCTGGCGCGGCATGGTCGACTGGGTCAACGGCAATGACACCAAGGGCGTTCTCGACGGCATCGAGAGCAGCTGGCCGAAGTGATCCACGCTGCCGGTCCGGCCTGGTGGGGCCGGGCCGGACCGGCAGCCGGCTCCTTGTGACTGGAGAACGCACATGAACTTCGACCTGGCCCGGGAGTCCGACAAACTCCTCATGCTGCTCTACGGGCTGATCGCCTTCGTGGTGGCCGTCGGCGGCCTGATCCTGCTCTTGGAGGTTGTGCCGTCCTGGCTGGAGAAGCGCCGCATCGCCCGGCGCAGGCCAGGGAAGCGCACGGAGGGCAGGCTGGCCCTGTTCTTCCTGCTGCCGGCGCTGCTGATGGTCGGGATCGGCCTGGTGGTGCCGGCGGTCCGCACCACCGGCCTCTCCTTCATGGACGCCGGCTCCGACTCCTGGGTGGGGCTGGCGAACTACCACTGGATGTTCGCCCAGGACGACATCCGGCGGGTCCTGCTCAACACCATGACCTGGGTGGTGCTGGTGCCGCTGAGCGCCACCGTCATCGGGCTGCTCTACGCGGTGCTGGTGGACCGGGCCCGCTTCGAGTCGATCGCGAAATCACTGATCTTCATGCCGATGGCGATCTCGTTCGTCGGCGCCAGCATCATCTGGAAGTTCGTCTACGCCTTCCGCGGTGAGGGCGAGGAGCAGATCGGCCTGCTCAACCAGATCGTCGTGACGTTCGGCGGAGAACCGAGGCAGTGGCTGCTCGACCCGCCACTGAACACCCTGCTGCTGATCGTGATCATGGTCTGGATCCAGGCCGGCTTCGCGATGGTGATCCTCTCCGCCGCGATCAAGGCGATCCCCGGAGACATCGTCGAAGCCGCCCGGCTCGACGGCGTCAACGCGTGGCAGATGTTCGCCCGGGTGACCCTGCCGAGTATCCGGCCCGCGCTGATCGTCGTGGTGGTGACCATCTCGATCGCCACCCTGAAGGTCTTCGACATCGTGCGCACCTCCACCAACGGCCATTACGACACCAGCGTCATCGCCAACGAGATGTACCTCCACGCCTTCCCCTACGGCGAGACCGGAAAGGGCTCCGCACTCGCCGTCTTCCTCTTCGTCCTGGTGATCCCGATCGTGATCTACCAGATCCGCAACCTGCGTCAGCAGCGGGAGGGCTGAGATGACCACCACCACTCCCCCGGTGCCGGTTTCCGTCGCCGACCCCAAGCGGCCGCCCACCGTCGCCGGCCGGGTCCGCAAACGACTCACCAGCCGGACCGCCACCGCCGTCTCCATCGTCATCGCGATGATCTGGACGGTGCCCACCTTCGGGCTCTTCGTCTCCTCGCTACGGCCCGAGGACGAGATCAAGTCCAACGGCTGGTGGAACGTCTTCACCGACCCGCAGTTCACCCTCGCCAACTACCAGGATGTGCTCTTCGGCCGTACCGCCTCCTCGGGGCAGCTCGCCGGGTTCTTCATCAACTCGCTGGTGATCACCATTCCGTCGGTGCTCTTCCCACTGGCCTTCGCGGCGCTGGCGGCGTACGCGCTCTCCTGGATGAACTTCCGCGGCCGGGACTGGATCTACATCGGGATCTTCGCCCTGCAGATCGTGCCGTTGCAGATGGCCCTGGTGCCGCTGCTGCGCTTCTTCTCCACCGGCGTCACCGTCGCCGGGGTCCAGGTGCTGCCCGCCTGGGATCTCACCGCCGAGGAACGCTTCGTGCAGGTCTGGTTCGCCCACACCTGCTTCGCGCTGCCGCTGGCGGTCTTCCTGCTGCACAACTTCATGTCCCAGCTCCCCAAGGACCTGATGGAGGCCGCCCGGGTCGACGGGGCCGGGCACGCGCGCATCTTCCGCAGCGTCGTGCTGCCGCTGACAGTGCCGGCGCTCGCCGCGTTCGGGATCTTCCAGTTCCTCTGGGTCTGGAACGACCTGCTGGTCGCGCTGATCTTCGCCGGCGGCGGGCGGCAGACCGCCCCGCTGACCGTACGGCTGGCGGAGATGGCCGGCAGCAGAGGCAGCGAATGGCAGCGGCTCACCGCCGGCGCCTTCGTCTCCATGATCGTGCCGTTGATCGTCTTCCTCTCTCTGCAGCGCTACTTCGTGCGGGGTCTGCTCGCAGGTAGCGTCAAGGGCTGAACAGGCGCCACCCGGGGCCAGTGAGCGCCCCGGGTGGCACAGCCCACGAGTGAACCGTCACCGCAACGGGCACGAAGACCGGTGACGAGGCACGCGACCCATGGGGAGACGACGACCGGTGCAGAGCCAGCCCAGCGACCAGGCGGTCCCCGCCGCCGCAGCCGACAACTGGTGGCGGCAGGCGGTGATCTACCAGATCTATCCGCGCTCCTTCGCCGACTCCGACGGCGACGGCATCGGTGACCTGCCCGGCATCACCGCCCGCCTGGAGCACCTCACCGAACTCGGGGTGGACGCGCTCTGGCTCTCCCCCTTCTACCCGTCGCCGCAGGCCGACGCCGGCTACGACGTCGCCGACTACCGGGGCGTGGACCCGATCTTCGGGGAGCTCTCCGACGCGTACGCGCTGATCGAGTCGGCACACCGGCGCGGGCTGAGGGTCATCGTCGACCTGGTGCCGAACCACACCTCGTCGGCGCACCCGTGGTTCGCCGCGGCGCTCGCCGCCGGGCCGGGCAGCCCGGAGCGGGCCCGCTACATCTTCCGCGACGGGCGTGGCCCCGGCGGCGACGAGCCGCCGAACGATTGGCAGAGCGTCTTCGGCGGCCCGGCCTGGAGCCGCGTCACCGAGCCCGACGGCTCACCCGGCCAGTGGTACCTGCACCTGTTCGATCCGGCCCAGCCCGACCTGAACTGGGACAACGACGAGGTGCGCGCCGAGTTCCTGGACATCCTGCGGACCTGGCTGGAGCGGGGCGTGGACGGCTTCCGCGTCGACGTCGCGCACGGCCTGGTCAAGCAGGCCGACCTGGCCGACTGGCACTACCCGCAGGAGACCCTCTCCGGCGGCACCGACCAGCGCCGCCCGCCGATGTGGGACCAGGAGGGCGTGCACGAGATCTACCGGAGCTGGCGGGCACTGCTGGACACCTACCCCGGCGGCAAGATCCTCGTCGCCGAGGCGTGGGTGCAGCCGGCCGAGCGGCTCGCCGCCTACACCCGTCCCGACGAGATGCACCAGGCCTTCAACTTCGAATACCTCCAGGCCTCCTGGACCGCCGCCGACCAGTACGCGGTGATCGACCGCTCGCTGGCCGCCGCCGACTCGGTCGGCGCGACCCCGACCTGGGTGCTCTCCAACCACGACGTGGTCCGGCACGCCTCCCGGCTCGGCCTGCCCGTCGGCACCCCCCGCCCCAACGGCATCGGCATCGGCGACCCGCAGCCGGACGTCCAGCTCGGCCTGCGCCGGGCCCGCGCGGCGAGCCTGCTGATGCTGGCGCTGCCCGGTTCGGCCTACCTCTACCAGGGCGAGGAGCTGGGGCTGCCGGAGCACCTGCGGCTGCCCGACGAGGCCCGCCAGGACCCCACCTGGGAGCGGAGCGGCCACACCGAACGCGGCCGCGACGGCGCCCGGGTGCCGATCCCGTGGGAGGCCGACGCCCCCTCGTACGGCTTCGGGCCGACCGATGCGAGCTGGCTGCCGCAGCCGGGGGTCTGGGCCGAGTTCGCGCTCGACCGGCAGCGCGACGTGCCCGGCTCGACGTACGAGATGTACCGGACGGCGCTGCGACTGCGGCGCGCCCTGGGGCTGGGCAGTGGCACCGTGGAGTGGCTGGAGTCCGGGGACGAGGTGCTCTTCTTCCGCAACGGGCCGGTCCGGGTGCTGACGAACTTCGGGGCGGAGGCGGTGCCGCTGCCCGAGGGGGCGGAGCTGCTGCACGCCAGCGGGCCGCTCGACACCGACGGCAACGTGCCGACCGACGTCACGGTCTGGCTGCGCGACTGACCGGCCGCCCGCCTGACCGGCCGCCTGACTGACCGGCTGCCTGACCGGCTTGTCGCTCAGGTGGGCAGTTCCGTCAGGCGGCCGTTCTCCTCGCGGTAGCCGGCGCCGGTGCGCGGGCAGACGTACCGGCCGTCGCCCTTGGCGGTCAGCGGCTCCCCCGCCCGGCCGACCCAGCCGACCTGCCGGGCGGGCACCCCGCGCACCAGCGCGAAGTCCGGTACGTCGCGGGTGACCACCGCGCCGGCGGCGACCAGTGCCCAGCGGCCGATCCGTACCGGCGCAACGCAGACCGCGCGGGCACCGATCGCCGCGCCCTCGCCGACCGTGACCCCCACGGCGGTCCAGTCCTCGCCGGACTTGAGCCGGCCTTCGGGGGTGACCGCCCGGGGGAACTCGTCGTTGGTCAGCACCACCGCCGGGCCGATGAAGACACCGTCGGCGAGGACCGCCGGCTCGTACACCAGGGCGTGGTTCTGCACCTTGACGTTGTCGCCGAGCCGCACTCCGGGCCCGATGTAGGCCCCCCGGCCGATGACGCAGTCGCGCCCGACCACCGCCTCCTCGCGGACCTGCGCAAGGTGCCAGATGCGCGTGCCGGGTCCGATCTCGGCGCGGTCGTCCACGTCGGCCGACTCCGCCACCTGCACGGACGAAACCACCGGACCTGCGGTCATGCCACATCCCCTCTCACGCGCGCCCAACGCGCGGGGCATCGCCACGCTAACGACGCGCCGGCGGCGCGGGTGTCGGACGGGCGACTTCGCGGGGTATCTCGGTCGATCGGAGCAGGTAGGGGACCGAACGGACCGTTCCACACCCGGGGCCTGCTGGAAATCTGACACAGCGCTAGCAGGCGTTGACTTTACGTCGGTAGCTTGCCGAACGGACCGCCCGCAACGGGCGCTGCCACTCCCCCCTCTGACGCCGTCCGGTCCCGTCACCCGGCCCACATCACCTCGTCAGGTAAGGAACCCATTCGGTGAACGCACCTGCTGCTGCCCGGGAACCGATCGGTGTCGCCGTCATCGGCGCCGGCTACTGGGGCCCCAACCTCGTGCGCAACTTCCAGGCCACGCCGCAGTTCCGGCTGCACTGGCTCTGCGACCTCGACGTCGCCCGCGCGCAGCGGGTCCTCGGCGGATACTCCACCGTGCAGGTCACCGCCGACCTGGACACGGTCCTCGCCGACGAGCGGGTCAGCGCGGTGGCGATCGCCACCCCCGCCGGCACCCACCTGCCGATCGCCATGGCCGCGCTGCGCGCCGGCAAACACGTGCTGGTGGAGAAGCCCCTCGCCGCCGGGCTGGAGCAGGGCCGGCAGCTGATCGACGAGGCGCAGCGGCGCGGGCTGTCGCTGATGTGCGACCACACCTACTGCTACACCCCGGCGGTGCTGCGGATCCGGGAGATCCTGCACGGCAACGAACTCGGCGAGGTGCACTATCTCGACTCGGTCCGGATCAACCTGGGCCTGGTCCAGCGGGACATCGACGTGCTCTGGGACCTCGCCCCGCACGACCTGTCGATCCTCGACTTCGTCCTGCCGCCGGAGGTCCGGCCGGTCTCGGTCGCCGCGCACGGCGCAGACGGCATCGGCGCGGGCCGGGCCTGCGTGGCGTACCTGACGCTGCGGATGAACACCGGCGCCATCGCGCACATCCACGTCAACTGGCTCTCCCCGGTCAAGGTCCGCACCACCATCATCGGTGGCGCCAAGCGCACGCTGGTCTGGGACGACCTGAACCCCAGCCAGCGGCTGGCCGTCTTCGACCGCGGAGTCGACGTGGCCGCACCGGACGAGCTCGACGACGACCAGCGGCGCGACATGCTCGTGTCGTACCGCTCCGGGGACATGGTCGCGCCGGCACTGACCGAGCGCGAGGCGCTGCGCACCATGGTCGAGGAGTTCGCCCGGTCGATCCGTACCGGGACGCCCGCCCTGACCGACGGGCACGCCGGCCTGCGGGTGCTGCAGATCCTGGAGGCGGCCACCCGCAGCCTCGCCGCCGGGGGCGCCTCGGTCGACCTGACCAACCTGGACCTGGCGTACGTGAAGGAGACGGCATGAGCGCGGTACCGATCGAGGGCGCCCGCGCTCTGGTCACCGGCGGCGCGGGCACCATCGGCTCGCACGTGGTGGACGAGCTGGTCCGCGGCGGCGCCGCCGAGATCGTGGTGCTGGACAACTTCGTCCGCGGCCGGCGCGACAACCTCGCCTGGGCGCTGGAGCACGGCCCGGTGCGGCTGGTCACCGGCGACATCCGGGACGCGGCCCTGGTGCACGAGCAGACCCGCGGCAAGGACCTGGTCTTCCACCTCGCGGCCATCCGGATCACCCAGTGCGCGCAGGAGCCCCGGCTGGCCAACGAGGTGCTCGTCGACGGCACCTTCAACGTGCTCGAGGCGGCCGCCGCCGCGGGCGTACGGAAGGTGATCGCCTCGTCGTCGGCCTCGGTCTACGGGCTGGCCGAGCAGTTCCCGACGCCGGAGTCGCACCACCCCTACGACAACGACACCTTCTACGGTGCGGCCAAGGCGTTCAACGAGGCGATGCTGCGCAGCTTCCACGCCATGTCCGGGCTGGACTACGTGGCGCTGCGCTACTTCAACGTCTACGGCCCGCGGATGGACGTCCACGGCCTCTACACCGAGGTGCTGATCCGCTGGATGGAGCGGATCGCGAACGGCGTGGCGCCACTGATCCTCGGCGACGGACTGCAGACCATGGACTTCGTGCACGTTGCCGACATCGCCCGCGCCAACATCCTGGCCGCCCGCGCCGACGTCACCGACGAGGTCTTCAACATCGCCAGCGGCACCGAGACCTCCCTGGTGGAGCTCGCGGCCGCGCTCGGCGAGGTGATGAAGTCCGACCTGGCCCCGGTGCACGGCCCGGCGCGCGCCGTCAACGGCGTCACCCGCCGGCTCGCCGACACCTCCGCGGCCGCGCAGCGCCTCGGTTTCCGCAGCGAGATCGGGCTACGCGACGGGCTGACCGGGCTCGTCGAGTGGTGGCGGGCGCAGGGAGCAGCCGCGTGATCCCGGTGATGGTGCCGATGCTCGGCGAGGAGGAGGCGCAGGCCGCCGCCGAGGCGGTCCGCTCCGGCTGGGTCGCCCAGGGCCCGCGGGTCGCCCGCTTCGAGGAGGCATTCGCCGCCGCGGTGGGCGCCGGGCACGGCGTCGCCGTCAGCTCCTGCACCACCGCGCTGCACCTGGCCCTGGTGGTGCACGGCGTCGGCCCCGGCGACGAGGTGATCGTCCCGTCGCTCTCCTTCATCGCCACTGCCAACGCGGTCCGCTACGTCGGGGCCACCCCGGTCTTCGCCGACGTGGACCTCGCCGGCGGCAACCTGACCGTGGAGACCGTCGACGCGGTGCGCTCCGGCGCCACCCGCGCGGTGATCGCCGTGCACCAGGGCGGGGTCCCCTTCGACACGGTCGCGCTGCGCAAAGCCGCCGAGGGCTGGGGGCTGGCGTTGATCGAGGACGCGGCCTGCGCGGCCGGCTCCACCGCGTACGGCGCTCCCGCCGGGGCGGGCGCGGCGATCGCCGCCTGGTCGTTCCACCCCCGCAAGGTCATCACCACCGGCGAGGGGGGCATGCTCACCCTCGACGACCCGGAGCTGGCCGGACGGCTGCGCCGGCTGCGCGAGCACGGCATGAACGTCTCCGCCGCCGCCCGTCACGCCAGCTCACGGCCGGTGCAGGAGTCCTACCTGGAGACCGCCTACAACTACCGGATGACCGACATCCAGGCCGCGATCGGCCTGGTGCAGCTCGGCCGCCTCCCCGCTCTGGTGGCGCAGCGCCGGGCCCTGGCCGCCCGCTACCAGGAGCTGCTCGCGGGGCTGCCGGGGCTGACCGCGGTGACCGACCCGCCGTACGGGCAGAGCAACCACCAGTCCTTCTGGGTACGGGTCGACCCGGAGTTCGGCGCGGGGCGGGACGCACTGCTCGACGCCCTCGCCGACGCGGGCATCTCGGCCCGGCGCGGCATCATGGCCGCGCACCTGGAGCCCGCGTACGCCGATCTGGCAGCCCGCACCGCACCGCTGCCGGTGACCGAGCGGCTGACCCGGGATTCGCTGATCCTGCCGCTGCACCACCGCCTCACCGGCGCCGACCAGGAGCGCATCGTCACCGTGCTGCGCGCGGCGGCCGGCCGGTGAGGGACCTGGTGATCGTCGGCGCCGGCGGCTTCGCCAGAGAGACCGCAGCCGCGGTCGCGGCGGTCAACACGATCGCCCCGACCTGGCGGCTGCACGGCTTCCTCGACGACGACCCGGCCCTGCACGGCGTGATCCGGTCCGGGCTGCCGGTGCTCGGCGGCACCGCGCTGCTGGCCGCCACCGGGCCGCTCGCGGAGGCCGCCGTGATCGTCTGTGTCGGCAACCCCGGCAACTTCGCCGCCCGGGAACGCATCGTGGGCCGGCTGGCCCTGCCCGAACGGCGTTACGCCACCGTGCTGCACCCCACCGTCGAGGTGGGCGCCGGCAGCCGGGTCGGCCCCGGCTCGGTGCTGCTGGCCGGCACGGTCCTCACCGCCGACGTCACCGTCGGCGCGCACGTCGCGGTGATGCCGCAGGTGGTGCTCACCCACGACGACGTCGTCGGCGACTTCGCCACCCTCGCCGCCGGGGTCCGGGCCGGTGGCGCGGTGCGCGTCGAGACCGGCGCGTACGTCGGGTCCGGGGCGCTGCTGCGCGAGCGGGTCCGCATCGGCGCGGGTGCCCTGGTCGGCATCGGCGCCACCGTCCTGCACGACGTGCCGCCCGGCGAGGTGTGGGCCGGCAACCCGGCACGCCGGCTGCGCGCTGTCACACCCGTACCCGTTCGGCATCCGCCCGCCGGCGTGCCCGTCGGCGCCGCAGTGAAGGAGTGAGCATGGCTTCCGTTCCCCTGGTGGACCTCGCCGCCGCCCACGCGGAGGTGGCCGAGGAGGTCGAGGCCGGCTTCGCGCGGGTCATCGCCGGCACGGCCTTCGTCGGCGGAGCGGAGGTGGCGGCCTTCGAGCAGGAGTACGCCCGGTTCAGCCGGGTGCGGCACTGCGTCGGCGTCGCCAACGGCACCGACGCCCTGGAGCTGGCGCTGCGCGCGGTCGGGGTCGGCCCCGGCAGCGAGGTGATCCTGCCGGCTAACACCTTCATCGCCACCGCCGAGGCGGTCGCCCGGGCCGGCGCCCGGCCGGTGCTGGTCGACTGCGATCCGCACACCCACCTGATCGACGTCGACGCCGCGCTGGCCGCGGTGACCCCGGCGACCCGGGCGGTCGTGCCGGTGCACCTCTACGGTCAGCTCGCCCCGGTGGAGCGGCTGTGGGCCGGGCTGACCGGCAGCGGCATCGCCGTCGTCGAGGACGCCGCCCAGTGCCAGGGAGCGACCCGGCACGGGCACGCCGCCGGTGTCGGCGGGATCGCCGCCACCAGCTTCTACCCGGGCAAGAACCTCGGCGCGTACGGCGACGCGGGGGCTGTGGTCACCGACGACGCCGCGATCGCCACGGCGGTCCGGACGCTCGGCAGCCACGGCGGCCTGACCAAGTACGTCCACGACGTGATCGGCATGAACAGCCGTCTCGACGCCCTCCAGGCGGTGGTGCTGCGCGCAAAGCTCGCCCGGCTGGCCGAGGGCAACGACCGGCGGCGGGCGGCGGCGGCCCGCTACGACACGCTGCTGGCCGACACCGAGGTGATCCGTCCGGTGACATTGCCGGGCAACGTGCACGTCTGGCACATCTACTGTGTCCGGATCCCCGGTGGCCCCGCCCGGCGGGACCGGGTGCTGGCCGAGCTCAACGACGCCGGAATCGGCGCGGGCGTCCACTATCCGGTGCCGGTGCACCTGACCGGCGCCTTCGCCGGACTCGGGTACGCCCCGGGCGCCTTCCCGCACGCCGAGCGCGCCGCCGGCGAGCTGCTGTCACTGCCGATCCATCCGCAGCTCACCGCAGCGCAGCAGGAGACGGTGGTCGAGGCGCTGACGACCGCGCTGGCCCGCTCGGCCGGGGCGGCACCCGCCGCGGTGGCCGCCCCGCGCCGCTCCCCCGCGCGGCTGCCGGTCGGCAGTCAGGGCTGATCCGGCGATCGGATGACCGAACCGCCCGGCGCCTCCGCCCCCGGCCCCCGGCGTCACCGCGCCGCCGGGGCCGGCGGGCTGTGGCGGCGTCCCGCCACTGACGGTGGGCGAGGGCGGCGGGCCGCCTTCGATGGTGAGCGAGGGCGGCGGGCCGCCTTCGACGGCGTGCGAGGGCGGCCTGCCGCCACCGGCAGCGGGTGGTGGCGGACCGGTCCGGAGCACCCGCTGCCCGCGCCGAGCGTGCACCCGGAGGGGTCCCGGCAGGCGGCGTTCGTGCTGCAGGTCTTCATCCTGACCGTCTTCCTCTTCCCCTCCGACACGGTGATCCGGGTGATCGGCGCGCAGGGCTACGTCGCGGGGATCACCGCGATCGTGCTCTTCCTGGCCTGGGCGGTCACCGCGATCCTCGGCTTCCACGATCCGGTGCACACCCGCTACCCCGTACGCGGGGCGCTGGGTTTCTTCTGGATCGCGTCGCTGCTGTCGTACGCGATGATGCCCTTCTACGCCCCGGACGCGACGCAGCGGTTGAGCGCCGACCGCTGGGTGATGCTCCTGATCGGCATGTCCGGGGTGATCCTGATGTCCGCCGAGCACCTGCGGAGCTGGCCGGACATCCTGCGGGTGGTGCGGATGGTCGTCTGGGGCGGCGCCTTCTCCGGGTTCGTAGCGCTGTTCCAGTTCTGGTTCCGCTGGGATCTCAAGCCCTACCTGCGGATGCCGCTGGTCGGCTTCGAGCACGACGGCGCGTACAGCGGTTTCCAGGCCCGCGACGCGCTGATGCGGGTCTCGGGGACGGCCAACCACCCGATCGAACTGGGGGTGATCGCCGCGCTGATCCTGCCGCTGGCGCTCTGGCTGGCCTTCTACGACACCGCGCGCCGGCCGTTGCGCCGCTGGGCGCCGGCGGGGGTGATCGGCATGTGCATCCCGATGTCGGTCTCCCGGTCGGCGATCCTGTCGCTGGCCGTCGCGCTGGCGGTGCTGATTGTGCTGCTGCCGGTGGTGAACCGGGCGAAGATGCTCGCCTTTCTCCCGGTCGGGATCGTGGTCATCTTCGCCACCACCCCGGGCTACCTGCGCACGATCCTCGGTTCCTTCACCGGCGCCGGCACCGACCCGTCGATCACCAACCGGTTGAACAACTATCCCCGGGTCTGGGCGGCGGTCCAGGAGCGACCCTGGCTCGGGCAGGGCGGCGGCACGGACATCGCGCCGGACGCGACGAAGATCCTCGACAACCAGTACCTGAAGTCGGCGATCGAACTCGGCGGCGTCGGGCTGCTCGCGCTCTGCCTCTACTTCTTCGTGCCGGTCGTCGCGGCGCTGATCGCCCGCACCTGGTTCACCGAGGAGGCGCCCCGCGCCCTCTGCGCCGCGATCGGCGGCGCCTGCATGGCCGCGGGCGTCGGATCGTTTACCTTTGATGCCTTCTCCTTCGCCCAGTTCGCGGCCGTCCACGCGCTGGTGGTCGGCCTGAGCGGAACGCTCTGGCTCCATGCGCGACGCACCGATTCCCGACGCACTCCGACCCTGCCCCACGAAGTGAGCGCCTGATGGATCTGCTGGCTCTGTTCACCACCCTGCGTCGGCACAAGATGCTCGTGCTCGTCGTGCTGCTGCTCACCGCCGCCGCGGACGCCTACATCGCCTTCGGCATTCCGCCGCAGTACGAGTCGAAGGCGCAGTACGTGCTGATCAACCCGCCGGCGCCGCCGACCGACTCGCAGATCGCCCGCGATCCGAAGCTGGCAGACGTCAACACCAACAACCCGTTCCTGCGGCTGCCGAATCCCTCGGTGGTGGTGGACGTGGTCGCCCAGCGCGTCTCCGGTGACAACGTACGCCGGGAGCTGATCGCCCAGGGCGCCGACGAGGACTACCTGGTGGCCTCGACGAACGCCATCGGCTCCGGCACGGTCATCGACATCACCGGCACCGGCACCTCCGCCGCGCAGGCGAGCCGCACGTTGGAGCTGGTCTCCGAGCGGATCAAGGCGGAGCTCTACGCGATGCAGAAGGTCGACGGCGCCGACGACGAGTACCTCATCCAGGCGCTGCTGATCAACCCGCCGACGGATCCGCTGCGGAAGGTGACCAGCACCATCCGGTCGCTGATCGGTGTCACGGCGGCCGGGGCGGTGCTGCTCTTCGCGTTGCTGTCGATCACCGAGGCGCTGCGGGTGCGGCGGGTGCAGCCGATCTCCCCGGCGGCCCCGTCGCGCGCACCGGCCCCCGCGCAGCCGCAGCCGATGCAGCCGGCGCGACCGATGCCGCCGATGCCGCCGAATCCCCCGGGGCGCGCCAACGAGAACGACCTGACCATGCTGCTCCCCAAGCGGACCGAGGAGGAGATCGCCCGGGCCCGTGGCCAGCGACGGCGCAACTGACCACCGGCTGTCAGTCGGCGGGCCGTCCGTTCCGCTGTCGGATTCACGTCCGGTCACGTCCGATCAGGTGAGGCGCCCCCTCCGGCCGGTGCGCCGATCGACTGATCCGTTCGATTGTCCGTCGCCGATGGCGCTCCTAGCCTCGAGGAAGCCGACGCAGCAGGTGCATCGTGCGGCTCGTGCGACGAAGGGCAGCCACCGATGGCCGGATCCGCTCTGTCAGTCCCGTTGGAGACCGCGCTGCCGTCCCGGCCCCGGCGACCGGTACGACCGCTGATCGCCGTCGCCGCCGTCGTCATCGCCACCCTCGGCTGGGTGCCACCGGCGCCCGCCGCAGCGAACTGCTCGCCGAATCCGATCGTCTGCGAGAACAGCCGGCCGGGCACCCCGCCGGAGGTGTGGGACATCGACCGCGCCGGCGACGAGACCATCCAGGGCTACGCCACCGACATCAGCGTCAACATCGGCGGCAACATCGACTTCAAGATCGACACTACGGCGACGGCGTACACGATCGACCTGTACCGGCTCGGCTGGTACGGCGGCCTCGGTGCCCGCAAGGTCGACAGCGTGCCGGCCGCCGCCATCACCGCCCAGCAGCAGGACGACTGCTACATCGACCCGACAACCGAGATCTACGACTGCGGCAACTGGGCGTTCTCGGCCTCCTGGACCGTGCCGTCCACCGCCGTCTCCGGCGTCTACGTCGCCCGGCTCACCCGCACCGACGACGGCGGCGCCAGCCACATCACCTTCGTCGTCCGTGACGACAGCAGCACCTCGGCGGTGTTCTTCCAGACCTCGGACACCACCTGGCACGCGTACAACGACTTCGGCGGGTCGAACTTCTACCACGGCGGCGGCAACGGGCGGGCGTACAAGCTCAGCTACAACCGCCCCTTCGCCACCCGCAACGACAACTACGGGCGCGACTTCCTCTTCAGCAACGAATACCCGATGATCCGCTTCCTGGAACGCAACGGGTACGACGTCAGCTACACCAGCGGCGTCGACTCCGACCGGCGCGGACACCTGATCCGCAACCACGACCTCTTCCTCTCGATCGGGCACGACGAGTACTGGTCGGGCACCCAGCGCGCCAACGTCGAGGCGGCCCGCGACGCCGGCGTGCACCTGGCCTTCTTCGCCGGCAACGAGGTCTACTGGAAGACCCGCTGGGAGTCCGCGCAGGACGGCTCGGGCACCCCGTTCCGGACCATGGTCTGCTACAAGGAGAGCTGGGCGGACGCCAAGATCGACCCGTCGCAGGAGTGGACCGGCACCTGGCGCGACCCCCGATTCAGTCCGCCCGCCAACGGCGGACGCCCCGAGAACGCCCTCGTCGGCACCGCGTACATCGCCAACGACACCGACCTGGCCCTCCAGGTCCCCGCCGAGCAGGGCCGGTACCGGTTCTGGCGCGGCACCTCCGTCGCCGCGCTCACCCCCGGCCAGACCGCCACGCTCGCCCCGCACACCATCGGCTACGAGTCCAACGAGGACCTCGACAACGGCTTCCGGCCACCGGGGCTGATCCGGCTCTCCACCACCGTCGGCGCCACCCCCGAGTACCTGCGCGACTTCGGCCGGGAGGTCTCCCCCGGCCAGACCACCCACCACCTGACGCTCTACCGGGCCACCAGCGGGGCGCTGGTCTTCTCGGCCGGCACCATCCAGTGGGCCTGGGGGCTGGACAGCGTCCACGACGGCGTCCGCTCCCCCGCCGACCCGGCGATGCAGCAGGCGACCATGAACCTCTTCGCCGACATGGGAATCCTGCCCACCACCACCATGGCCGGGATGCAGACCCCGACGCCGAGCGGCGACAACCAGCCGCCGACGGTGCAGATCACCAGCCCGGCCGCGGGGGCCACCGTGGCCAGCGGCACCCCGGTCACCGTCACCGGCACCGCGACCGATGCCGGCGGCGGGCGGGTGGCGGCGGTGGAGGTCTCCACCGACGGCAGCACCTGGCGCCGCGCCGAGGGGACCACCGCGTGGTCGTACACCTTCCCCGCCACCGGCGCGGGCAGCACGACGATCCGGGTACGCGCCATCGACGACAGCGTCAACATCGCGCCCTCGCCGGCCACCCGGGTACTCGCCCTCACCGGGGCGACGAGTCTCTTCGGTGACCGCGCCCCGAAGATCGCCGCGGTCGACGACAGTGGCGCGTACCAGCTCGGCGTCCGCTTCACCCCGACCGCCGACGGCTACGTGACCGGCGTGCGCTTCCACAAGGGACCCGGCAACACCGGTACGCACACCGGCACCCTCTGGAGCAGCGGCGGCACCCGACTGGCGACCGGCACCTTCACCGGCGAGACGGCCGGCGGCTGGCAGACGATGACCTTCGACCAGCGGGTCCCGGTCAACGCCGGCACGACGTACGTCGCCTCGTACTTCGCACCGAACGGGCACTACTCGGCCGATCCGTACTTCTTCTCCTACCACGATCACGTCGCGCCGCCCCTGGTCGCACCGCGCGGCGACAACGGGGTGTACGCCGGCGGTGACAACTTCCCCCACCGCACCCACCAGAGCACCAACTACCACGTCGACGTGCTCTTCCTCGACCGCAACGTCATACCGCCGGCGATCCTGTCGGTCTCCCCGGCCCGCGGCACCGCCGGCGTCGCGCCCGCGGTGACACCGACGGTGACCTTCTCCAAGGCGGTCACCGCCGCCTCGGTTGTGCTGCAGCTGACCGGACCGGACGGCAACGTCCCAGGTCAGACCGCCTACAACCCGACCGCACGACGGGCCACCTTCACGCCCGCGCAGCCGCTCGCGGCAGGGCAGCGCTACACCATGACCGTGGCCGCCGCCGACACGCAGAACCAGCCGTTGGATCCGGCGCCGCCGTGGTCGTTCCGGACCGACCCGTACCCGGAGCTGGCGAAGCTCTTCCCGAACGACGCCCTGCCGGCGGTGACCGACAGCGGCGACACCGACGCGGTGACGCTCGGGGTCAAGTTCAGCCCCGCCACCGCCGGGTCCGTGGTCGGCATCCGGTACTACAAGTCCGCCGCGAACACCGGCACGCACACCGGCGGCCTCTGGACCGTGCACGGTGTACGCCTGGGCGAGGTCACCTTCGCCGACGAGGAGTCCGTCGGCTGGCAGACCGCCACCTTCGCCACCCCGATCGCCGTGCAGCCCGGCACCACCTACGTCGTCTCGTACCACGCCCCCCACGGGCGCTACGCGGTCGACACCCACTTCTTCGCCAACGACTGGACCCGGGGAGCACTGAGCGCCCCGGCCGGCGGCAACGGCCTCTACCGGTACGGCCCGGACGGCTTCCCGGCCAGCACCTTCGCCGACGCCAACTACTGGGTCGACGTGCTGCTGCGCCCATCCGGCTGACCAGGGCGCCTCCCGAGTCGGGATTCGGACCCCGGCGCGACCCCGATGGTGGTTGTGCCGGGGTGGCCCCGGACGGAAGCTGAGTTTCCCTGCCCGCGCCGACGATTCGGAGACCCGGAGAAATGCGGTTGCTCGTCGGTCTCCACCAGCTCGGGCTCGGCGGCAGCCAGCTCAACGCGCTGGATCTCGCCCGGGAGATGGCCCACCGCGGCCACCAGGTCGGCCTCCTCGGCGTACACGACGGCAGCGAACCGGGGCCGCTGGCGCAGCGCGGCCGGGAGCTGGGCCTGCCGGTCTGGACCGTCCGGCACCGGCGGGAACGCCCACGGCGGGGTGCGCCCTGCCGCCCGGCCGTCTCGGCCGCCCTCACCGCCGCGGTCCAGGCCCACCGCGCCGACCTGCTGCACGTCTACGAGTACCCGCTGATCCTGGACGCCTTCCACGGTCCGCACCGCCGGCTCGGCACCCCGCTGGCCACCACCGTGTACGCCATGGACGTGCCCCGCTGGCTGCCGGCCGACCCTCCGCTGGTGGTCGGCACGCAGGAGCTGGTCGAGCAGGCCGCCGCCTTCCGGCCGGCCCCCTGGCTGATCGAACCGCCCGTCGACACCGACGCCGACGATCCCGCGCGCGTCGACGGAGGGGCCTTCCGCGCCGCGTACGGCATCGGCGAGACCGATCTGGCGCTGGTGGTGGTCTCCCGGCTGGAGCCGGAGATGAAGGCGGAGGGGATCCGCCGGGCGATGGCGGCGCTGCCGCTGCTCGGCGACGACCGGCTGCGGCTGCTGATCGTCGGCGACGGCCCCTCGGCGGCGCGGCTGCGCGCGGAGGCCGCACAGGTCAACACGGCACTGGGGCGCGAGGCCGTGACACTCACCGGCGCGCTGGACGACCCCCGCCCGGCGTACGCGGCCGCCGACATCGCCCTCGGCATGGGCGGCTCGGCGCTGCGCGCGATGGCCTTCGCCCGGCCGCTGATCGCCCTCGGCACCGGCGGGTTCTCCCGGCCGGTCACGCCGCAGAGCACCGACTACTTCCTCCGCGCCGGCTTCTACGGCGTCGGCGACGGTGACCTGGCCGCCGCGCCGCTGGCCGCGCAGCTCGCCGGACTGACCGGCGACGCCGGGCTGCGGCAGCGGCTCGGGCAGTGGTCCCGGCAGTTCGTGCTCGACCGGTTCAGCCTCAAGACCGCCGCCGACACTCTCACCGAGGTCTACGCCGCAGCCCTCTCCGGCGCCCCCGGCGCCCTCCGACGGCACCGTAGCGCCCTGCGGATCGCCGCCCACCGCAGCGCCGCCGAGCTCGCGCCCGGGGGCCTGCGCCGGCGGATCCGGCAGGTGGCGCCGTGGCGGTGACCACCGGCGAGAAGCCCTCGCTCGGCGCCTCCGCCGGCCGCGCCCTCGGCTGGAGCTTCGCCAGCACGGTGCTGGCGAAGCTGAGCACCATCGGCATCGGCATCGCGCTGGCCCGGATCCTCGGCCCGCAGTCATTCGGCACCTTCGCCGTGGCGCTTGTGGCGCTGATGGCAGTGCTCAGCTTCAACGAACTCGGCGTCAGCCTGGCGATCGTGCGCTGGCCCGGCGACCCGCGGGAGATCGCGCCGACGGTGGTGACCCTCGCCGTCGGCTCCAGCGCCGTCATCTACGCCGGCTGCTGGTTCGCCGCCCCCTGGTTCGCCGCGGCGATGGGTGATCCGGCGGCGGCCGGCGTGGTGCGGGTGCTCGCGGTCAGCGTCATCATCAGCGGCCTGGTCGCCACCCCCGTCGGCATGCTGCAACGCAAGTTCCGGCAGGGCCACAAGATGGCCGCCGACCAGGTGACGACCTGGGTCAGCGCGCTGACCTCGATCGCCTGCGCCCTGGCCGGGCTCGGCGCGATGAGCCTGGCGATCGGGCAGCTCGCCGGCGCGGCGGCCGGGGCGGTGCTCTTCATCGCCTTCGAACCCGGCGCGGTGCGCCCCGGGTTCGACCGGGCGCGGGCCCGGGCGCTGCTGCGCTTCGGCCTGCCGCTGGCCGGTTCCAGCATCGTCGTCTTCGCCGCCACCAACGTCGACCGCCTCATCGTCGGGGCGCTGCTCGGGCCGGTGCCGCTCGGGCTCTACGTGCTCGCCTTCAACCTCTCCAGCTGGCCGGCGACCATCTTCTCGCTGCCGGTACGGGCGGTGGCCCCGGCGCTGCTGGCCCGGCTGCAGGCCGACCGGCGCGCCGTGCGAGCCGCCTTCCTCTCCGCGACGCGCCTGCTGGCGGCGGTGACGCTGCCCGCCTGCGTCCTGCTCGCCACCACCGCCGCGCCGCTGGTGCGCTTCGTCTACGGCGAGGTCTGGGCGCCGGCGGCCGGGGTGCTGGTCTGGCTGGCGCTGCTCGGCGCGCTGCGCATCCTCTTCGAACTCGTCTACGACTACTTCGTGGTGCTGGCCAACACCCGCGTCGTCTTCACCATCCAGCTGGTGTGGCTGCTGGCCCTGATCCCGGCGATCTGGTTCGGCACCAGCGCTGCCGGGGTGGCCGGCGCCGGCCTGGCGCAGTTCGCGGTCGGCCTGCTCGTGGTGCTCCCGATCTACCTGCGCGAACTGCACCGCACCGGGATCGGCCCCGCCGCCCTCGGCGCGCCGATGCTGCTGCCCGTCGCCGGAGCGGCAGCGGTGGCGGCGGCCGCCGCCCTGGCGGTGCGCACCGTCGACGGCGACCTCGCAATCCTCGCGGTCTCCGGGCTCGCCGGGCTCGCCGCCATCGCCTGGATGGGGCACCGGATGCGCCCCGCCCTGGCCGCCCTGCGTGACATCGAAGCACCCGGATGAATGGAGGGACCGTGTCGGTTACAGGTGACAGCCGCGCCCGGGAGGCGCTGCGGGTGCTGCGCGACCGCGGCCCGCGGGCCCTGGCGCAACGCGTCTCCCGCCTGGCCTACCAGCGCCTCGGCGCTGCCGAACTGGACTCCCCGCTGCGCCTGGACGACGTCGCGGACTCCCGTGGCCTGCGGCTCGCCGTCCCCGCCCGGCGACCGGCGCGCGGCACTCCACTGACGATCGGCTGGCTCTGCGCGCCGCCCGGCCCCGGCTCCGGCGGGCACACCACGCTCTTCCGGATGGTCGCCGCCGCCGAGCAGGCCGGCCACACCTGCGTGCTCTACCTCTACGACCCGCTCGGCAGCGACGTCCGCCGTCACGAGGAGCTGATCCGGCGCGGCTGGCCGGACGTACGGGCCGAGATCCGCTCGGCCGACGCGGGGCTGGCGCCGCTGGACGCGTACGTCGCCTCGGCCTGGCCGACCGCCCACCTGCTCGCCGCCCGGGCGGAGCTGCCCACCCGGCGGCTCTACTTCATCCAGGACTTCGAGCCCCTCTTCTACCCGGCGGGGGCGGAGTACGTGCTCGCCGAGGAGACGTACCGCTTCGGGTTCCGCGCCATCACCGTCGGTCCGATGCTCGCCGACCTGCTCCGGGACCGCTTCGCGGTACGCGCCGCGGTGGCGCACTTCGGCTGCGACCTCGGCACGTACCGGCTGACCGATCCGGGGCCGCGCAGCGGAGTCGTCTTCTACGCCAAGCGCGACACCGCCCGGCGCGGCTTCACCCTCGGCCTGGCGGCGCTGCGGGAGTTCCACCGGCGCCATCGGGCACAGGAGATCCACCTCTTCGGGGACGCGAGCGTGCGGGTGCCGTTCCCGGCGGTGAACCACGGCCGGATCACCCCGGCGGAGCTCGCCGCCCTCTACAACCGCTGCACCGCCGGGCTCACCCTGTCGTTCACCAACGTCTCCCTGGTCCCCGACGAGCTGCTGGCCTGCGGGGTGATCCCGGTGACCAACGAGGACCCGTACGCCCGCGGCGGTCTGGAGAATCCGCACGTCCGGTGGGCGGCGCCGACGCCGCACGGCCTGGCCGACGCGCTCAGTGCGATCGTCGACGGCGAGCGCGCGACACCGCAGGTGGTGGCGGCGAGCGTGCGCAGTCGCCCCTGGGACGACGCCCAGCGCACCACCGTGGCGACCATCGAGGACGAGGTGTACGGCCCAGCCGCCTGAAGCCGTCGACTCGGATCAGCCGCGCAGCGCCTGGCGGCGCAGCTCCAGCGGCGTCTGCGACTTGGCGGAGATCATCACCGCGACGTCGGCCGGCGCCACCTCGGCCAGGAACCGGCGCAGCGCCGGGGCGTCCAGGGGCACCTCCTCGTAGTGGTTGTGGCAGAGCATCTCCGCCGACGAGTTCGCCGTAGCCGGGGCGCCCAGAACCTCGTCGACGAAGACGCCGTAGAGGGTCGCCTCGGAGAAGTGCAGCCGGGCGCCGATCGCGTCGGCCCAGGCCTGGCCGGTGACCATCTCGATGCGGTGCTGCAGCCGTCGCACAATGGTCGGCGACCAGGCGACCGGGGCGCTGATGTAGTCGTGAAACGGCGGCCGCGCGGGCGGCAGGCCGAGCAGTTCCCGGGCCACCCGGTGCCAGCTGAGGTGCCGCGGCAGCGACTCGTCGACGGCGTCCGGCTTGCGGTAGAAGCGCACCACCTCGTCGCGCAGGTAGGTCTGCGGCCCGAACGGGCGGATGAACTCGATGTCGGAGTCGACCAGCAGCACCGCGTCGGCGTCGAAGCCGGCGGTCACCGCGAGTTTGACGATCTGCTGGGTGATCCAGCCCCGCAGCGGTGGGAACGGGCGGCGCAGGTTCAGCGTCAGATTCGTCCTCGGCACCGGCACGAAGCCGCGCGGCAGGTGATCGGACGCCCGGCGGATGTGCGTACGCGGACCGGCCAGCCGCGCGAAGAGCGCGAGATCGCGGGCCGCCACCACGATGTGGTGGTGCACGTCGTCGCCGGAGTGGGCCAGCACCGACCGGTTCAGGTCGGCGCAGAGGTCGAAGTCCGGCGCGTAGCTCGGCGTGACGACAGCCAGTCGGGTCATCGGATCCTCCGTCAGGAGCGGGCGGTCGGGCCGGGCCGGGCGGTGGTGTCCGGCGGTGCGGTCGCACCGGGCAGGGTGGCGGTGTCCGGCGGTGCGGTCGCGCCGGGCAGGGTGGCGCGGCTGCGGCGGGAGAGCAGGGCCGCCAGTGCCCGGCGGTTGCCGGGCCGGTGCAGCCGCAGCAGTTCGTTGCCGGCGACCGCTGCGGCGAAGCACCCGGTGGCGAACCGCCCGTGGTACTTGCCGAAGTACCGGATCCGGCTGACCAGGCCGAGCGCCACCAGCGCCGGACCGCCACCGGAGCCGCCGCCGTGGTGCCGCACGACCGCCTCCGGCAGGTAGCGCACGGTGAAGCCCGCCTCGCGCAGCCGGCGGCAGTAGTCGGTCTCCTCGCTGTAGAGGAAGAAGCGCCGCGCGTCCCACGGCCCGACCACGGCGTCGGCCGTCGCGCTGAGCACCAGCGCCGCCCCAGTGGCCCACTCGACGTCGGCCGGCCGCTCGTACGCCGCGACGGTGCGCACCATCTCGGCGAGGAAGCCGGGGCGGGCCGGCCAGCGGGCGCCGAAGAGGGCGTCGCCGAGCATCCGCGACACCGACGGCTCCCGCCGCAGCGACGGGAAGAGGCGCCCGTCGCGGTCGAGCATCCGCGGCACCGCAGCGCCGCTGTGGACAGCGGTCTCGACGAGCCGGCGCAGACTGCCCGGCGTCAGCTCCAGATCCGGGTTGAGGATCGCCACCGTACGCGTCGGCGCCACCTGCTCCCGGCCGACGTTGATGCCGCCGGCGTACCCGAGGTTCGCCCCGCTGGGGACCAGCCGGGCCCACGGGTGGCGGGCGACCACGGCGGCCGTGGCGTCGGCGGAGTCGTTGTCCACCACCAGCACCCGCAGGCGCAGTCCGGCGGCGGCGGCCGGCAGCGAATCGAGCAGCGCCCCCACCTCGGCGGCGCTGTTGTAGGTCACCACGATCACCGCGCAGTCGGCCTGCTGTCCCGCAGTCGCCACGACCGGTCCGGCTGTCGCCTCGTGGTCAGGTTCGCGCTGCCGCTGGTCGAGATCGGTCATGGCGTACTTCCTTCCTCGCCCTGGCCGGCGCGGAGCACCGCCGGCGACCAGGCATCCGGTACCAGCAGCCGGGGTTGGCCGCCGCCGTCGGCGGGGACGGCCCAGACGTCACTGGTCGCCACCGCCGACCCGCCGCGTGGCAGCCCGTAGACGATCCGGTCGTCGTCGAGCCAATCGACCTGGTCGTCCACGCTGCGGGTCTCCGCCAGCACCGTCTCCGCCCCGGTCCGCAGGTCGTGGACCGCCAGGCGCCACTGGCCGGGCGGGAGATCGCCGTGTTTCTTGAACGCCACCCGGGTACCGTCGGGCGACAGCGACGGGCACTCCGCGTCCTGGCGCAGGGCGGTGAGCCGCCGCTGGGCGAGGCTCCCCCGCACCAGCCAGGTCGTGCCGCCGGAGGCCGCCGTCGCATAGAACTGGTCGCCGTCGACGAAGGTGACACCCCAGAGGTTCTTGTCCGCCCGGTTGACCGGGCGTCCCGACACCAGCAGCGTGAACTCTTCGATGTTCCCGACCGGTGTGCCGTCGGCGCGACTGACCAGCGTCTCGGTGGAGAACTGGCCGGGGTCGGCGTACCCGTGGCCGTAGACGAAGGTGGTAGTGGCAACCAGCGAACCGTCCCGGGAGAGCCGCGCCCGGCTCGGCAGCCCGTTGAGCGGCAGGTCCCGCACCGGCGTCCAGTCGGGACCGAGCAGCTGCGCGCGGTAGGTGGTGGTCAGGCCCCGGTCGGCGGCCAGGCAGACGGCCGCGCCCGCCACCGCGTACACCCGCTCGCACTCGGCGGGAGTGAACGCCCGCGGCCCGTCCGGGTCGTCCAGCGCCACCACCGCGACCCGGCCGTACCCCGCACCGGCGGCGGTGTTGCGGAAGACCAGGCTCGGCCGGCCCGCCAGGGCGGCGGGCTCCACGGTGGCCGCCGCCCGCGCTCCGGCCGCCGCGGCCTGCTGCCGGGCCCGCTCCCGCAGCACGTATCCCCCGGCGCCCACCGTCACCACCACGATCACGGCGACCAGCGCGGCGAGCCGGGCCCGCGGGCTCACAGCGGCACCGCCACGTCGTCGCGCGGCTGGACCGCCGACTGCTGGTCCACGTCGCGGACCAGCAGCGCCGCCACCGGCAGCGCGACGGCGAGCAGCGCCGCCATCACCACCACCGCCGCCTGCGGACCGGCCACGAGCCAGAGGCTGCCGAAGCCGACGGAGGAGGCGAAGCGGGCCAGGGCGACCACGGTCTGCGCCGCGGCGATCCCGCTGCCGCGGGCCGGTGGCGCGACCAGCCGGCTGACCAGCGCCGCCAGCACACCGTCGGTGGCGGCGTAGAAGGCGCCGAGCAGGGCCGGCACCACGAACGCGGCGGCGACACCCGGGACGCCGGCCGCGACCAGATAGGCGACCAGCAGCGCGACGTGCCCGGCGACGAGCACCCGGGCCCGCCCCACCCGGTCGGCGAGGCGGCCCAGCGGCACGGCGAGGCAGAGGTAGACGGCGTTGGTGGCGACGTAGAGCAGCGGGAAGAAGCCCGCCCCGACGGCGTCACGCTGCTGCAGCACCAGGTAGAGGAAGCCGTCGCCGACGGTGAGCACGCCGAGGAGCCCGGCCACCAGCAGTGGACGGCGCAGCCGGCGGCCGGTGAGTTCCCGGACCAGGCCCGCCGGCCGCAGCCGCTGCGCGGCCGGGGCGCTGCGCCGGTCGGGGACGAAGAGCACCAGCACCGCGACCCCGATCACCGCGAAGGCGAACGAGACGGTGAAGACCGATCCGTAACCGCCGGGCACCGCGGCGAGCAGTGCGAACGCCAGCAACGGTCCGGCCACGGCGCCCGCGGTGTCCAGGGCGCGATGCACCCCGAAGGCCCGGCCGAGCCGGTGCGGTGGCGCGGCAGCCGCGATCAACGCGTCCCGGGGCGCGGACCGCAGGCCCTTGCCGAGCCGGTCGGCGGTGATGACCGCGGTGATCGCCACCAGCCCCTGCGCCGGCAGCATCGCCAGCCGGCTCGCGGCCGAGAGGCTGTAGCCGGCCGCGGCCACCCACTTCGGCCGCCCGCCCCGGTCACCGGCGTAACCACCGGCGATCCGCACCAGCGCGCTTACGCCCTGGTAGAGGCCGTCCATGAAGCCGTACGCGACGATGCCGAGCCCGACGTGCGCCGTCAGGTACAGCGGCAGCACGGCGGCGACCATCTCGGAGGAGACGTCGGTGAACATGCTGACCAGGCCGAGCAGCACCACGGTGGCGCCGATCCGGCCGGCGGGGACGGCGGCACGGGAATCGGGGCCGGCCGGCCGGTCGCGCAGGGAGACGTACAACGGGGAGCCCTTCCGAACGAGCGGAGGTCGCTCCCATTATTCGACGGTGATCGCTCTGCCTCGCCTGTCTGCCGGTGACCGATAGGCGACACGACCGACCGGACGATGCGCGGCGGGACGGACGGCCGGCCCGTCCCGCCGGATCGTCACGGCGTGATCTTGTAGATGTGGTAGCTGTACTCCTCGGCGAAGCGGTCCCGCAGCGTCCCGCCGCTGATCGGCACCGACCGGTTCTCGAAGAGCACCTCGGCGCTGGCCCCGCCCAGCCCCGGCGGCAGCGTCAGCGTCTGGTCGCCGGTCCCGCCGTCGCGTCCCGGCATCGCGAAGATGTAGTACGACCCGTCGTGGGCCTTGAGCATCGTGTCCAGGCTCTGGTTGAAGCGCCACTGGTACGACTGGGTGTTCAGCACCGGCGCCAGCGCCTTGACCCGGTCGTTGGTCTCGGTGACCTTCGGTCGTACGGTCTTCATTCCACAGTCGCGCAGCACGTGCTGCGAGTGGCACGGCCCGCCGAAGTTGTGGTTGAAGTAGATGATCCCGCGTGCCTCGTGGATCAGTGAGTTCATCACCGCGCCGGCGATCTGGTTGCCGGTGATGGTCGGTGCGTCGTCCTCACTGAACGGGTGGCCGACCTCGACGAAGGCGTAGACCGGCTGGCGCTTGCCGTCGGCGGCGTCGAGCGCGCGCACCCGGTCCATGGTCAGGCCGTAGTTCGCCGCGCGGCGGCAGTTCTCCGGGCGCACCCCGAGGGTCGGCCCCTCCGAGGCGGAGGTGCAGACGTTCGGGTCGGTGTACCAGTAGATGTCGGCCGAGACGATGTCGGTGTAGCCGTTGACGAAGGCCGCCGCGTCGGCGTCGGACTGCCAGAAGATCACGCCCTTGCCGTAGTTGGCGTAGCGCATCCGGCCCTCACCGGCGGGCAACTCCGCCAGGAGCCTGCGCTGTACGTCGTGTCCGCAGCCGCTGCCGCGCGGTGTGCAGATCTCACCCTCGCCGGGCCAGTTGCCGGTCCAGGTCCCGTTGCCCGGTCCGGCCCACATGTCGGGCTCGTCGGCCAGCACCCAGCCCTTGGTCTCGGCGCCGCGGTTGGCCAGCTCCGGGCCGACCATCGCGTGCATGCCGTTGCGGCCGATCAGGGGCAGATTGGACTGCCGGGTCAGCTGCACGTAGGTGTTGAGCCCGGCGCCGGAGTCGAGGTTGATGTCGTACTGCTCGTAGGTGCCCTCGAACCAGACGGCGGTCGGGAAGAAGGCCGGGTCGGTCCAGCCGCCCTGACGGGCGACCGGGAAGCCCGCGTAGTAGCCGGGGCCGCCGTCCCACGGGACGCGGGGCAGGTCGAGGCCGACCGGACGCGTGGTGGGGCTGGGGGTCGGCCGGCCGGCCGTGGGGCGGAACACCACGTCGACCCAGTAGTTGCTGGCCTGGTAGGTCTGCTCCGGGAAGCCGCCGGCGCCGTACCGGTAGACGCCGGCGGCGCCGACGGTGCTCAGCGGCCCGGCGGTCACCTTCCGGGTGAAGTACCGCTCGCTGGCCCGGTACCGGTCGGTGCGGTAGGAGACCACGTACTCCTGGCCCGCCCTGATGGCGACCGGCGTGCCGAGGTCGACCTGCTGCCAGCCGCTGCCGGTCTCACCGCGGGACACGGTGGCGGCGAGCTTGACGCCACTGCCGCTCCAGACGCTGACCGGATGCCGGTCGGCCGTGCCGGCCTTCAGGAACCGTACGCCGGTCAGGTCGCCGTCGCGGCTCGCGGTGAAGCGCAGGCCCAGCTCGACCGGGGTGGTGTCGGAGTCGACCGGCACCGCCGAGACGTCGGCGCCGGTGAAGAAGGAGTAGGTGTCGGTGGTGGCGGTCGCCGCCCAGCTGGAGACGGTCGCCGCGGAGCCGAGCAGGCTGGCGGCGAAGGCGACGAGGAAGGCCACCCGGCGCCGGCGGGGTGCCGTGTCCGGAAATCGGCTTCGGCGGCGATGATCGGAAGGAAATTCGCTTTCCACGAGATGCTCTACCCTTCGGCTTTGATCTCTGGCTGCACCATCTGCGCCTACGCGATGGCCTCCTCCCCAGGAAACGTGAACGTCACGACCTGCCGACCGCTGCCGCTCACCAGGAGGACGCTACCCACCCTCGTCACGCACGCCCATCCCCGGCCGTGGAAATTAACGCTCTCTTATACCAATACGCCGAATGCTCAAGAATCCGAATAAATGCCACCTAGAATGGTGGCGCGCAATTATCTTGATCAGATTTCAGCCATCCAGGGCCGTACCGCCGCCCCCCGGAGCGGCCGGCCGCCCCCAGCCGGACCGCGCGCTCCACCCGGACCGACGGCGCCGGCCCTCTGCCAGCAGCACCACCAGGACGTAGCAGGCCGCCGCCGGCAGCAGCCGCGGCGAACGCAGCAGCACGTCCCGCAGCCAGGAGAACGAACTCGCCTCCGGCACGGGATCCGGGGATCCGCGATGCTCCTGCGGCGTCGACCGCATGAACTGCCAGAACTCGGCGTTGCCTGCCCGGGCCCGCGCCACCCGGTTGACCAGGTCCGCGGCGCGCCTCGGCGGCAGCACCCGCACGGCGGCGCCGATCTCGCGCTTCTCGTCGGCGGCGAAGACCGCGTCCAGGAACATGTCGTCCGCGATGAGATCCGGGAAGCGGGAAAAACGCGCCCGCCCGGCGGCCGAGAGGCCGATCACCCCGCGCCCGAAGAGCCGGCCGCGAAATACCGGCAGCCGAGAATTGATCTCGTAGTAGGCCCGGACCGGCCAGCTGCTGCCGGTGGTGTCGACCTGCGGCCGGGGCACCGCCGCGGCGACACCGGGCTCCGCCAGCGCCGCGGCGAGCTCACGCAGCAGCCCGGCACCGGCGGGCACATCGGCGTCCAGATAGATCCGCACCTCGCCGGTGGCCACCTCGTCACCGGCGTTGAGCGCCGCCGCCTTGGACGCCGTGGCGATCTCCACCACCCGTACGCCGTAGGACCGCGCTATCGCGGCGGTGTCGTCGGTGCAGCCGTTGGCCGCCACGACGATCTCCATGTCCGACCCGAATTCCGGTGACGCGAGCAGCGTCCGCAATACCGAGCCGATCCCCGAGGCCTCATTGAAGGCAGGCATGACGACACTGATCCGCACGCGACCATAATGACCAGGCGAAATGCTCAACGACAACCGGCCGAATGGGGGATCCGATATCGCGTAGCCGACAGCTGGACGGCATTGTTCCGAGCCTCGGCATCGATAGATTGCAGGCATGTTCCCACGTGCAGGAATTCCGCAGCAGCGGAGCCGGGTCGTCATTTCCGGAATCGGTTTCGACCCGGTTCGCGAAGATGACGTGCTGCGCCACGTCATGCGGGAACTGGGCGCCGGCCGAGGCGGCCAGATAATCACGCCGAACGTCGACATCCTGCGCCGGGTGAAGCGCGACGCCGAGTCCCGGCGACACGTCGACGCGGCGAGCATCGTGGTGGCCGACGGCACCCCGCTGATCTGGGCCAGCCGCCTCGCCGGCCGGCCACTGCCCGCGCGGGTACCCGGCTCCGACCTGATCTGGAGCCTCTCGGCGGCGCTCGCCGAACAGGAGCGGTCGGTCTACCTGCTCGGCGGAAAACCGGGCACCGCCGCACAGGCCGAGACGGTGCTGCGGGGACGTTTTCCGCAGTTGCGCTTCGCCGGTCACCTCAGCCCGGCATTCGGTTTCGACACCCGGCCCGAGGAATTCGACCGCGTCTGCGACGAGGTCGCCGCGGCCCGCCCGGACCTGGTCTACGTCGGCCTGGGCTTTCCGAAACAGGAACGGGTCATCGCCCGGCTGCGGCCGATGCTGCGGACGAGCTGGTTTCTCGGTTGCGGCGCCGCCATCGGATTCGTCGCCGGGGTACACCGGCGGGCGCCGCGGTGGATGCAGCAGACCGGTCTGGAATGGATGCACCGCCTCCTGGCCGAACCGCAGCGACTCGGCCGGCGATACGTGGTGCACGACATTCCGTTCGCCTGCCGGCTGCTGGCCGGTGCGGCGCGTACCCGGCTCCGCGCTCCGGCGCGGCCCACGCCCGTCACGCCGCCGCCGTCGGTGCCCCTGCCCGCGACGACCTCGCTGAGCGCGGTGGCCCCGACGACCGTGGTGACCCCGCCGACCGTGGCTACCTCGATGGTCGATGCGGTGGAGCGGGTCGGCGCGGTGGTGGTGCCGGCGCCGGCCCTCCCCGCCGACGACCAGAGCACGCCGTAGACGCACGAGAACAACGGTGGAGATCACCATCACCGGCCGGCCCGGACGGGCCGGCCCGCGCTCGTCGAGCCTCGTCATCGCGTCCGGCAGCGGCGTCAGTACGCGCCGCGGCTGCCCAGCACCGCCCCCACCGTCTTCCACAGGATGCTGATGTCGGCGGCCAGCGACCAGTTCTCGACGTAGTAGAGGTCCAGCCGGACGCCGTCCTCCCAGGGCAGGTCGGAGCGGCCACTGACCTGCCAGAGCCCTGTCATGCCCGGCTTGACCAGCAGCCGGCGTCGGACGTCACCGCTGTAGCGGGCGACCTCCGAAGGCAGCGGGGGCCGGGGGCCGACCAGGCTCATCTGGCCGAGCAGGACGTTGAGCAGCTGCGGCAGCTCGTCCAGCGACCACTTGCGCAGGAACCGGCCGGTCCGGGTGACCCGCGGATCGTCGCGGATCTTGAAGAGCAGCCCGTCGGTCTCGTTGTGGCCGACGAGCTGCGCCAGGAGCGCGTCGGCGTTGGTGACCATGGTGCGGAACTTGTAGACGCCGAACTCGCGCCCGTGCTGGCCGATGCGCACCTGGCGGAAGAGCAACGGACCACGGGTGTCGAGCTTGATCACCACGGCGATCAGCAGGAGCATCGGCGCGGCGACGGTGAGCACCGCGAGCGCCGCCGACCGGTCGATGAGGGCCTTGACCAGTTTCCGGGCGCCCCGGAACTCCGGCGCCTCCACATGGATCAACGGCAGCCCCGCCACCGGCCGGGTATGGATCCGCGGCCCCGCCACATCCGTCAACGCCGGCGCCAACACCAGATCGATGTCAGTCCCCTCCAACTGCCAGCCCAGACGCCGCAACCGCGTCGCCGTCAACTCGGCGGAACCGGTCACGGCCACCGTGTCCGCCCCGATCGTCTCGGCCGCCTCGAGAATGGCCGAGAAGGACCCCACCACCGGCACGTCACCGAGGCGCTGCGGCACCGGCGCCAGCAACGCATCCGGAATACAGGCCCCCACCACCTGATAACCCGCGTACGGCTCACGCCGCAACGTGTGCACCAGCTCCAGCACGTGCGCGATGTCGCCGACGGCGAGCACCCGCCGGCACCAGCCCGCGCCCCGGCGGCGCAGCCGGTGCAGCCGTTTGCGCGCCGCGAACCGCGCCACCAGCAGCCCGGCGGTGCCCATTCCGATGCTGAGCGCCAGGAACGCCCGGGAGACGCCGACGTCGAGGACGTAGCCGGCGATCGCGACCGCCGCGGCGAGCCGCATCCCGGCGACGGTGATGCGGCGGTACTCGTCGGCGCCGTAGCCGAGTACCCGGTCGTCGTAGCAGCGCAGCAGCTTGAGCGAGATCAGCCAGGCCCCGACCAGCCCGGCCCCCACGATCAGGTACGGGACGTCCGACCCGTCCTCCGGCGGCCCGAACCGGGCGAAGTAGCCGCCGAGCGCCGCCGCGACGAGCACGAGGGCGTCGACGAGCATCAGCCGGCCGGTGGGCACCCGCTGGCTGCCCCTGGCCTCCGGTGGCATTCCCGGGACGTCCTGCGCCGGACTGGTCGCCGGATCGAGCAAGGCCACCGACATGACGGGTCTCCCCTCGCCTCCGGGCGGCGGCGATCGCTCGATCCCCTGTGGAGAGCACCCGCCCGGACGACTCCGACAGCTTCACCGATGGCGGTGGGTGTCCCGCACCCATCGACGGATTGCTGTCACCAGGTCGCACCGCTCGGCGGCCCGACCTGCCCGAACGGAGGATCGGCGGGGCGCCTCAGCCGGCCCTGCCGGCGTCGTCACCCTCGGCCGGCGGCGCGGTGGCGGGCGGGGACGGCACCGATGACGACCGCGGCGGGCCGGCCGGATCCGGCGGCACCGGTCGCGACGCCGCCACGTGCAGCACGGCCCGCTCGGCGAGCAGCCGGCGCACCGCGCCGATGTCGCGGGGTGAGGTACGTGAGGCCAGCCAGTACATGACGCCGGTCGGCAGGAAGAAGAGCTGGAACGCGGCGAGCCCGACCGCGTAGTTCAGCGGCGGCGGGAAGGCGGTGCGCAGGGCGTCGAAGGCGGCCCCGACCAGCGAGTTGCCCGCCGACCGGCCCACCCCGTTGGCGAGGTTGCCGAGGCTGTAGACAGTGCCCCGGTGCTCGGGCGGGTTGACGTCTGCGATCAGAGCGAACCAGTTGGGTGAGTTCGCCGAGGTCAGGGCGAGTGCCACCAGCGCCGCGACGAGACTGAGCCCCACCGTGGGCTCGGTGAAGACATTGGCCAGCACTGCGGTGACGGTCGCGCCGACGCCGGCGCCGTCGGGAACCTCGATCCGCATCGGCACGAAGAAGAGCACCAGGTAGAACGGCACCGCGGCGAGGATTCCGACCGCGGCCACCAGTGCCCTCGCGCGTGGGTTGCGCCGCTGTAACACGTCGCCGAGCAGCCCGCCGACGATCGAGAGGGCGGCACCGAGCTGGAAGAGCGTGGCGAAGATGCTGCCGACCATGGTCGCCGTCGGCAGCGAGTAGCCCTGGGAGAGGGCCCGCTCGCTGAAGAGCACCGGCAGCCAGACCATCGAACCGAACGCGGCCTGCGCGCTGACCCCCTGCAGGATCAGCCAGACGTTGGTCCGCCGGTCGATGATGCGGCGCACGTCGGCGCGGCTGATCCGGTAGTCGTAGTCACCACCGGCGGCGAGCACCCCGGCGAGTTCGGGTTCGCTCTGACCGCGCCGGATGTCGTACGTGAACAGGTACGCGACGGTGGCGACGAGGCCGGCCACGGTGAGCACCAGGAAGGGCCGGCGCCAGTCGGTCGCCCCGAGCAGACCGCCGGCGAGGGTGCCCGTGAGGGTGCCGACCCCCTGGGAGAGTCCCCAGAAGCTCAGCACCAGGCCGCGGCGGCGCGGTGCGACGAGATCGGTGACGACGGAGAAGCCGACCGACCCCACCGCGCCCAGCCCGACCGCGGCGATCAACTGGGCGGCGAGGAAGGTCCAGTAGCCGCCGGCGAGACCGGTGCCGGCGGTGCCCGCGGCCCAGAGCAGGGTGCCGGCCATCAGCAGCGGCTTGCGGTTGGTCCGGTCTCCGACGTACGCCCACACCACGGCGGCCACCGCGCTGACCAGGTAGCCGGCGGCGGTGACCGCGCCGATCATGGCTTTGGGCACCGCCAGGTCGACGGAGATCGACTCGTAGAGGGGCGGCACCAGGGCGATCGCCACGTTGTCCAGCGAGGCGAGCACCACGAAGACGACGACGCTGTACCAGCGGTGTGCCGCCGATCCGCCTCTGGGCACCCGCATTCCCTCCCCTGTCCGATTCCGGGTACCCGCCTGCACAGGGACCGGTCTCGGATCGTATCGGGAGCGGGGGTGCCCGGCCTGGGTTCAGGCGGTGTGGGCCAGCGACGACGGGGTGGCGAGCCCTTCCTGGTCGCTCTGGAGCACCTCGGTCGCGGCGGCGAACTCGGAGAGACCGCGCAGCAGCGCCTGCCGGCCGGCCGGGGTCATCTCGGCCAGGACCCGGGCGAGCTCGCTGCGCCGCTCGGCGCGCAGCTCGGTGAGGAGCGCCTCACCCTCGGCGGTCAGGTGCAGTGAGATCTCGCGCCGGTCGAGGCGGCTCGACTCGCGTTGCAGCATGCCCGCGGCGACCAGCCGGTCGCAGAGCCGGCTGGCCGAGGAGACCAGCATGCCGAGGGCCTCGGCGAGCCCGCGCAGGTTGATGCCCTGCTGCTGCTCGACGGCGACGACGGCGCGCAGCTGGGAGCTGGAGAGCCTGCTTGTCGTCCGCTCCCGGGCGACGTCCCAGACCGACAGCAGGCTGCCGCCGACCGCGTCAATCGCGGCGGCCATGTTCTCGTCTGGTCCGCTCAGACTGCGTTTGTCAGCCATGGTGAGGCCGAGAATACTCCGAACCTGGCAACGGCCGGGTCGGCGAGGGGGATGGAAATCATGGACGAGCGGACATCACGAGTGTGCGACACGCTGACCGCGGCTCCGGTGGATCTGCTCGTGGAGCGGCTCGAGGAGGAGCTTCGCCGCTCGTACGGGATCACCGGGGCCGAACTCCTGCAGGTCGACTACCGGTTGTCCACGCTGCTGCCGCTGCGCGGCGGTGAGCCGGTCTCGTCGGCGGGCCATCCGGCATGGCACTGCTTCGACCACCAGTCACCGGCCCTCGCCGACGGCGTCGGCTACTTCCCGGTGACGGTGCGCGGCGAGCGGACCGGGGTGCTGCGGGTCACGCCGGTGCCGAGCGAGCCGGAGCTGCTGGGCGAGCTGGTGGAGGTGGCCCGGCTGCTCGCCCACGAGCTGGCCGCCGCGGGCACCGGCACCGACCGGTACACCGTCGCCGCGCGCAGCCGGCGGCTGACCCTGGCCGCGGAGATGCAGTGGGAGCTGCTGCCCGGCCGCAGCCGGGTCCGCCCGTCGTTCAGCCTCGCCGGGCAGCTCGAACCGGCGTACGCGGTCCGGGGTGACAATTTCGACTGGTCCGACAACGGCGAGCGGCTCTGGCTCTCGGTGCTCAACGGCATGGGCGAGGGGACCGCGGCCTCGGCGCTGACCACGCTGGCGGTCAACGCGCTGCGCAACGCCCGCCGGGCCGGTGTCGACCTGGCCGACCAGGCGGAGCTGGCCGACCAGGCGCTCTACTCCTTCCACCGGGGCGAGCAGCACGTCTCGGTGCTGCTGCTCGGCGTCGAGCTGCGTACCGGGCGGGTCACCGCGGTGGACGCCGGCTCGCCACGGCTGCTGCTGCTGCGCGACGGCGAGGTCACCCACCAGAAGCTGGAGGCGCAGCTGCCGCTGGGCATGTTCGACGGCACCCGGTACGAGGCGCAGCACTTCGACCTGCGGGTCGGCGACCGGCTCTTCGTCGTCAGTGACGGGGTGACCGAGGCGACGGCGGCCGCCGGGCGTTACGGCGACGCCGCGCTGGCGCGGTTCCTGCGGCGCACGGCGGCGATGGCGCCGATGCAGGCGGTCCGCTCGATCCTGGGCGATCTGCGGGCCTTCGTCGGCACCGATCTGGTCGACGACGCGGTGGTGGTCTGCCTGGACTGGAGCGGGCCGCAGCCGTGAGGCCCCGGCCCGGACGGGTGCGCGTCGGCCGACCCGCACCGGGGTCGCGGCGCCCACCCGGATCAGTACGCGCCGCGGCCGTGCAGTACCGCGCCGAGAGTCTTCCAGAGGATCGTCAGGTCGCTGGCGAGTGACCAGTTCTCGACGTAGTAGAGGTCCAGCCGGATCCCGTCCTCCCAGGGCAGGTCGGAGCGGCCACTGACCTGCCACAGCCCGGTGATGCCGGGCTTGACCAGCAGCCGGCGGGCGACGTCGCCGTCGTAGCGGGCCACCTCGGTGGGCAGCGGTGGCCTGGGGCCGACCAGGCTCATCTGGCCGAGCAGGACGTTGAGCAGCTGCGGCAGCTCGTCCAGCGACCGCTTGCGCAGATAGCGCCCGACCCGGGTGACCCGCGGATCGTCGCGGATCTTGAACAGCAGCCCGTCGGTCTCGTTGCGGGCGGCGAGCTCGGCCAGGAGCGCGTCGGCGTTGGTGACCATGGTGCGGAACTTGTAGACGCCGAACTCACGCCCGCCCTGCCCCACCCGTACCTGGCGGAACAGGACCGGCCCGCGGCTGTCCAGCTTGATCGCCAGGGCGATGATGATCATCAGTGGCAGCGCGCAGGCGAGCACCACCGCGGAGATGGAACGGTCGACGAACCCCTTCACCAGTTTCCGGGCGCCCCGGAACTCCGGCGCCTCCACATGGATCAACGGCAGCCCCGCCACCGGCCGGGTATGGATCCGCGGCCCCGCCACATCCGTCAACGCCGGCGCCAACACCAGATCGATGTCAGTCCCCTCCAACTGCCAACCCAGACGACGCAACCGCGTCGCCGTCAACTCGGCGGAACCGGTGACCGCCACCGTGTCCGCCTCAGCAGCGCGCGCGGCGTCCAGGATGCCGCTGAACGACCCGACCACGGGCACGTCGCCGAGGCGCTGCGGCACCGGCGCCAACAGCGCGTCCGGAATACACGCCCCCACCACCTGATAACCCGCGTACGGCTCACGCCGCAACGTATGCACCAACTCCAGCACGTGCGCGGTGTCCCCGACGGCGAGCACCCGTCGGCACCAGCCCGCGCCGCGTCTGCGGGCCCGGTGCAGCCACTTGCGGGCGAGGAAGCGGGTGCCGACCAGGGCGACGGTGCCGGTGATGAAGCAGATGCCGAGGAAGCCCCGGGAGACTCCCACATCGGCGAGGTACCCGGCGATGGCGACACCGCCGGCGAGCCGGAAACTCGCCACCGAGACCCGCCGGTACTCGTCGGCGCCGTAACCGAGCACCCGGTTGTCGTAGCAGCGCAGCATCTTGAGGGTGAGCAGCCAGATCAGCACCAGGGCGGGCGCGACGACGGCGTAGGGGATCTCGGAGCCGCCGGTGCTCTGCTCGTCCCCGCCGAAGCGGGCCAGGTAGCCGCCGCCGACGGCCAGAGCGATGACCGCGGCGTCCAGCAGGACGACTGCGCGCACGTACGGTCGTTGCGACATCCTCATGGTGACCCGTGACCTGCCCGCGGCGGCGGGCACCGTCGCAGGACTCAGCATGGTGCCACTCGTCACCGGCCCCTCCCTGTTCGCACATGCGAGCCGCGGTCCCCGGGCAGGCGGGCGCGGACGGACAGCGGGACCCGCTCATCATCGCGCAGAAAACCCCGCAACAAGGGCAGTTCGCCGGATCAGCCGCGAATCGCTTCGTATGTGGATCTGCGGCGGCCGGCCGGATGCCGGCCGGGCCGCCAGAGGAGACAACGATCGCGGACCACGGGAGATCCGGTCCGGCTGGGCATTCGCCGGGAGAAACAGGTGGTCACCGACGGTGGCGCCGTCATGGGTACGTCCCGGGCCCGGGACGGCCACAGCCCCCGCGACACGAGTCGTGGGGGCTGTGGCGGTGGTTCGCCGACGGCGCAGTGGCCGCGGGTCAGCTGCCCGGGGTGCCGCGCATCGAGATCGCCCGCAGCAGGATGTCGCCGATGTCGGTCGGGTCCTGGGTGATGAATACGCCGCCCGTTCCGCCGCTGGACTTGACGATCGACTTCAGTTCGCCCTCGTTGACGTCGGCCCCGATGCCGATGAAGACCAGCTGGATCGGGCGCTCGTCATCCTTGAGCCGCTCCAGTTCGGAGAGGAGCTTGGCGCGGGTGAGGCCCCCCGGGTCGTCCTCGTTCTGCCCGTCGGTGAAGAGCACGATCGAGTTGACCCGGCCCGGCTCCCAGCCGTTCTGCACCTCCTTGTAGGCGGCGAGCACGGTGTCGTAGAGGCCGGTGCGGCTGCCGTCCTTGGGCCGCACCTGGGGCAGTGCACGCTCCAGCTCGCTGCGCTGCGCCGAGAGCGGGCCGATGCCGACCAGCTCCCGGTAGTCGCGGTTGCCATCCAGCTTGGTGGAGAAGATCCAGAGGCCGAGCGCCCAGCTGTCGTCGAAGAGCGCCAGGCCGCGCCGGGCGGCGGCGGCGGTGACCTCGGCGCGGGTCGCCCCGTTGGCCTCGGGCACCTGCTGGTTCATCGAACCGGAGACGTCGATGACCGCGAGCATCCGCCCCGACTGGGTGGTGATCGACCAGCCGGTGACGACCTGCTCGAGCACCTTCGGGTCCACGCCCCCCTTGTCCGGCCCGTCGCTCGCCATCGGCTGCGGCGCCCCGGCGGACGGGCTGGGAGCGCCCTGGGGCGCCGAGAAGCCGCCACCCCAGCTGCCGTCGGCGGCGCGCAGCCCCTGCGCGGCCAGCCGGTCCTTGAAGGCGTCGGTGCCCAGGCGGTCGAAGAGGCCCTTCGCCGCCGAATTCTTGACCGGGTCGAGGCCGGGCAGCACCGCGTACGGGTAGTCCAGGGCCACCGGCTCGGGGGTCAGGTAGAGCGCGGCCAGCGGGATCGGCGGCTTCTTGGCGTTGTAGGCGATGACGTCCTCCTCCGACAGCGGCGCCATGCTCAGCGCCTGCGCCACCGTGGAGGCGTCCGAGGAGCGGGGGAACTTGGCGACCAGGTCCTCCCGCAGGGCGGAGCGGCCGGTCGCCAGCGCCCGCAGTGCGCCGGTGGTCGCCGACTGGACGTTGCCGCCGGCGCTCTGCGCCGCGGCGCTGGTCAGCGCCAGCAGGGCGGAGAGACCGGCGGCGTCCCGGGTCGGGTCGACGATGCCGGCCCGCAGCTTGGTCCCCTTGGTGATCCCCTGGAGCAGGTCGGACCAGGAAGGGGTCTCCTCCGGCCAGCCGAGACCGGTGGCGACCGGCTCGGGCATCGCCACCACGACCGGGCTGCGCGCCACGGAGGCGCCGTTTCCCGGGTCGAAGGCCGCCGCGCCACCGCTGGTCAGCCGGACCAGCCAGGTGGAGGAGTCCGGCACCCAGACGTCGGGCGTGGTGGCGGTGCCACTGGCCTGCCCGACGCCGGAAAGGCTGGCGCCGTGCTTGCCGGCGACGGCCGCCGCGACGTCGACCGAATCGGACGCTTCGACGACGACCTTGACACAGGTGCCGTCGACGGCGGCACCTGTGGACATCCACTCATCGGCCGCTGCCTGGATCGCCGGCGCGATCTCGGGGGCGGCGGCCAGGGCGAGGGGCACCTCGCCGGAACAGGAGGCGCCGGTGAGTCCGCGCAGGGCGAACCACGATCCGGCGGCGACGACGGCGAGCACCAACGTAGCCGCGATGACGCCGGCTCCGCGGATCTTTGAGTTCATGCGATGGCGGCCAGACACGTGACCATCTTGCGGACCGTTGCGGCGCTGTGCCATATCCGTTCGGACGAAAGTTACCCGCCAGAAACAGTTGATCGACACACAGTGACTTTTGGTTACCGAGCGGTTTCTCAATGTCGCCAAAACGGCCGGTAGCCCACTCTAGATCATCTTTACCTGATCTTTCCGGATGAAGCGCCACCGGCCGCCGGCCCGCCGACCTCCGCCACACCGGCCGGCAGCGGCGGCCCGCGGCGCGGACCGGACCACTCAGACGGGCAGCACGCAGGTCGGACTCGGCACCTCGACCGGTTCACCGCAGGGCCGCGGCACCCCGGTCGAGGGGTCGAGGGCGAAGACCCGGATCTGGTGGGCCCGCTCGTCGGCGACGTAGAGATGGGACCCGGCGAAGGCGAACTGACGCGGCCACTCACCCCCGGTCTCCACCTCGTCCAGATGCCGCGGGTCGACATCTGTCAGATCGAAGACAGTGACAGTGCCGACGCCCCGATTCGCCAGATAGAGGAAGCGCCCGTCCGCCCCGACCGCGATCCCGGAGGGCTGCACGTGCCCGCCGCGATCGCTCGCCGGCACCCGGGCTCCGGCGCGCAGCCCGCCGTCGGCGCCGAAGACGATCTCGGTGACGGTGCCGTCCAGCTCGCCGGCGACGTACGCCCGCCGCCCGTCGGGGTGTCGCGCCAGGTGCCGCGGCCCGGTCCCGGCCGGCAGGCGGAGCGGTTCACCGGTGGCGCTGAGCCGGCCGGTCGCCCGGTCCAGCCGGTAGCGGCCGACCAGGTCGATGCCGAGATCGACGACGAGCAGCGAGGCGCTGTCGGCGCCGGGACAGACCTGGTGCGCGTGCGGCCCGGCCTGACGGTCCGGGTCCGCCCCGTGCCCGGCGTGCCGCAGCAGGTCACTGCGCTCGCCGGGCACGCCCTGATCGTCAAGGGGATGCACGGCGACGCTGCCGCTGCCGTAGTTCGCCACGAAGAGGTGGCCGCCGTCGGGCGAGACAGCGAGATGACACGGCTCCTCCCCGCCGGTGTCGCGCACCGCCAACGGCGTCAGCGCACCGTCGGCGTCGAAACGCCAGGCGCTGACAGCGCCGTCGCGGCGCTCGTTGACCGCGTAGAGCACCGGCAGTCGCGGATGGCGGGCCAGATAGGAGGGCGACTCGGTGACGGCGGCAGTCCCGACCACGGTGAGGCCGCCGCCGACCGGATCCCGCCGCGCCAGGACCACCCCCTCGCCACGGCCACCGCCCTGCGGGGTGTAACAGCCCAGAAAGACCAGTTCGCTTTCGGCACGAGCCACGCCCGCCTCCTTCGTCCCGCCCGTCGAATCCTCCTCGATCCAATCAAGATCCTGCCGTGGTCGCAGGTCGAGCCCGCGACCCCCGCCGCCCAGGCACGCCACCACCACCTCGCCAAGGAGCCACGGCGCGCTTCCGTTTCGTCACGCTGTGTCGCTTTTTGCGATACCACTGCGGCAAAGAAACGACGATCGGGGATTGGCGACCACCCTTGCGCGGGAATAGCAGGAGAACCGAAGGAGGAACCATGTCGTCATCGCAGGTAATCGTCATAGTTCTCGCCGTACTGGTCGTCGCCGCCCTGATCGCCGTCGCCGTCGTCGTCATGCGCCGCAGATCACTGCGTCAGCGTTTCGGGCCGGAGTACGACCGGCTGGCCGAGCAGGAGAGCGCCTCGGCCGCCGCGCGTGAGCTGCGAGCCCGGGAGCGGCGCCACGCCGAACTCGAGCTCACCGAACTCGCTCCCGAGGCCAGGGCCCGCTACGCCCACGACTGGGAGGAGATCCAGGCCCGCTTCGTCGACTCCCCCGCCGAAGCCGTCGCCGAGGCCGACGAACTCGTCACCCGGCTGATCTCCGAACGCGGATACCCGACGGAGGACTACTCCAGCCAGCTCGAACACCTCTCCGTCGAGCACTCCCGCACCCTGACCCACTACCGCGAGGCCCACGACATCCAGCTGCGCAACGCCCGCGGCGAGGCCGGCACCGAGGAGCTGCGCCAGGCCGTCGTGCACTACCGCGCGCTCTTCGCCGACCTGCTCGGCGAGCAGCCCGTACCGCAGGAGACCAGCAGCGACCACCCCGACCGTCCCCAGGACGCCACGAGCCGCTAGGAGACACCACCATGCGCTACCAGGACGAACAGACCCGCGACGAGCACCCCGAGACGGTCCGCTCCACCCCGGTGCCGGTGGCCGCGACCTCGCAGGACCCCGACCGGGACGAGCACACCGACGGGCTGACCCAGGAGACCGTCGACGACCGCGGCTCGTACGACCGGGACCACTCCGGCGAGTACGACGCCGACGGCGTACGACGTGACGACGACGTGACGTTCCACGAGCCGGCGCCGGCGTCCACCACCTTCGGCGCCACCAGCGTCGGCGAGGATGTCGCCGCCTCGGCGCTGGCGAACCCGCGTACGGACGTCCAGCCGGACCCGAACGACGACAGCACCGTGGCGGTCGGCGACGGCCGGCGCGACGGCGCCACCGAGGCGGCGACGGCCGACCGGGTCGCCGACACGGACGCCGCCGACCGGGACCCGGCCCTCGGCCGGGGCATCGACACCACCACGACCGACCGGCACACCGACCCGGCGAACTCCGAGGAGCTGGGCACCGACGACTTCACCGCCGCCCACAGCGGCTCCGACGAACTGCCGGCGCAGTCCGTCGCCGACTCGGGGGTCGCCACCGGGCAGCACGAGACCGGCGACGGGCATCACTCCGAAGGCCCGTCGCTGCTGGCCGCCGGCACCGGCACCCACCTCAAGGAGCGCTGGCGCGACGTGCAGCTGCGCTTCGTCGACGACCCGAAGGGCGCCGCCGGCGAGGCCCAGGAGCTGGTCGAGAGCGCCATCGACGAGATCGCGGCGTCGCTCAAGCGCAGCCGCGAGGAGCTCGGCGACTGGCAGGGCAGCAGCGCCGACGACACCGAGAAGCTGCGGATGGCAGTCCGCCGCTACCGCGACTTCCTGGACCGCCTGGTGGCTCTCTGAGCCGGCCACCCGCCCCACCGCAGCGCCCGGGACCTCGAGGTCCCGGGCGCTGTCGCGTGCCCGACCGGGGCGCTTGCCCGTACGCGGCGGTGCGCGGGATGCGCGACGAGGCGGCCGCGGCCGGCATGCCCGGGCGGCAGACGGGTAGCCGGACCGGAAGTGTCCGGCACGCCGAACCGACCACGGGCGCGAAAGCCGACAGGAGGGCGCAGAGATGACCGAGCGGTACCCCGAGCTGGAGGAACCCCTGGAGGAGCTGCCCGAGGTGGCGGCGGCCGTCGAGGACGACACCGCGGTGCCGCAGTTCCTCGCCGACGACGGCATCGACCTCGACGCGGAGGGGCCGGACTTCGTCGCCCCGCAGGATCTGCCGCCGGGCGAGGACCTCGGCGACGACGACATCATCGGCGACGCCTACGGCAGGCCCGGCACCGAGACACTCGGCCGCACCGGGGCCGAGCAGCCCTGGGAGCCCGGCGACCTGGTCCGGGCCCGCGGCGAGGACCTCACCCCGGACAACCTCGCACGGGCCCGGCGCGACCTCGACCAGGACGGCCCGGCCGCCGTCGAGGGCACCGTGCCCTGAGCCCCACCCCGCCCGCACCCGGAGACGCGTCCCGGCCCCCGGCTGATCGCCGGGGGCCGGGACGCGTCTTCGCTCACCGCACGCGGAAGCGGTCGCGCTCAGCCCGCCGCCGAGGTGCGCACCAGGGTGCGGATCTGGCGCAGCAGCACCGACAACGCCGCCAGGTCGGCGCGGGAGTCCTTGAACTCGCTCATCGCCTGCCGGGTACGCCCGATCGCTGTGGTGTTCAACTGCTCCCAATGCACTACCCGGTCCTCCGGGCTCATCGAGGCGTCCGTCGCCGCGAGCACCTCCGCGGTCAACGCCGCCAGGGCGGCGTAGAGGTCGTAGCGCAGCGCCATCCGGGCCAGCGTCTGCCACCGGTCGTCGCGCGGCAGCAGCGAGATCTTCGACAGCAGCGCGTCGACCCGGAAACGGTCGGAGAGGACGAAGTAGAGCGCGCCCACCTCCTCCACGTCGCGCCCGGTCTGCGCCGCCGTCTCCACGATGTCCAGCAGACCGAAGCCGTACATCAGCCGGGTGCTGCGTTCGGCCAGCTCCCGCGGCAGGCCCTGCTCGGTCAGCTCGTCGATCCGGGCGGTCAGCGCCGCCCGCTCGTCGCCCTGGAAGAGCCGCTCCAGCTCCGGCAGGAGCCGGGCCACCCCGTCCCGCAGCCGGGCGATCTCGGCCGGCACGTCCAGCGGTGAACGCCGGTTGGTGACCAGCCAGCGCACCGCCCGGTCGAGCAACCGGCGGCTGTTGAGGTAGACCGTCGTCTGCAACGCCGTCGGCACGGCGTTGTCGAGCGCCTCCGCGGCCGCCCAGAGCTCCCGCAGCCCGAAGACGTCCCGCACCACCACGTAGGCCCGGATCACATCGGCCGGCGAGGCGTTGGTCTCCTCCACCACCCGGAAGACGAACGAGATGCCGCCCCGGTTGATCGCCTCGTTGACCAGCACCGTCGTGACGATGTCACGGCGCAGCCGGTGGCCGGCCATCCGCTCGGCGTACCGCTCGCGCATGGCCGGCGGGAAGTAGTTCGCCAGCACCTGGGCGGTCCACTCCTCGTCGGCGATGCCGTCGGTGAGGATCTCCCGCTCCAGCCCGATCTTGATGTAGGACATGAGCACCGCGAACTCCGGCGCGGTCAGACCCTTGCCGCGCGCCGCCAGCTCCTCGTCGGAGGCGAGCGACTCCAGCTCCCGCACCAGCTGCCCGCTGCGCTCCAGATCGTCGATCATTCGCCGGTGCACCGGCAGCAGCGACGGCGCCTGCACCAGCGAGTTGCCGATCGCCCGCGCCTGGTCGTAGTTGTCGCGCAGCACCAGCGCCGCGACGTCGTCGGTCATCTCGGCCAGCAGCCGGTCCCGGTCGGGCAGGGCCAGCTCACCGTCGGCGACCGCCCCGTTGAGCAGGATCTTGATGTTCACCTCACGGTCGGAGCAGTTGACCCCGGCCGCGTTGTCGATGAAGTCGGTGAAGACCCGGCCGCCGCCGAGGGCGTACTCGATGCGGCCGTGCTGGGTGCAGCCGAGGTTGCCGCCCTCGCCCACCACCCGGCAGCGCAGCTGCTTGCCGTCGACCCGGATCGGGTCGTTGGCCTTGTCCCCGACCTGGGCGTGCGTCTCGAACGAGGCCTTGACGTACGTGCCGATGCCGCCGTTCCAGAACAGGTCCACCGGCGAGGTCAGGATCGCCCGGATCAGCTCGTGGGGCGAGAGCGCGGTGACGTCCTCGTCGAGCCCGAGCCGCGCGCGCACCTGCCCGGTGATCGGGATCGACTTGGCCGTGCGCGGGTGCACCCCACCGCCGGCCGAGATCAGCTCCGGGTTGTAGTCGCCCCAGGAGGAGCGGGGCAGCTCGAACAGCCGGCGCCGCTCCACCCAGGACGCCGCCGCGTCCGGGTCCGGGTCGAGGAAGATGTGGCGGTGGTCGAAGGCGGCCACCAGCCGGATGTGCTCCGACAGCAGCATGCCGTTGCCGAAGACGTCGCCGGACATGTCGCCGACGCCGACAACGGTGAAGTCCTCGGCCTGGGTGTCCAGGCCCAGCTCCCGGAAGTGCCGCTTGACCGATTCCCAGGCGCCGCGGGCGGTGATGCCCATCTTCTTGTGGTCGTAACCGGCCGAGCCGCCGGAGGCGAAGGCGTCACCGAGCCAGAAGCCGTACGCGGTGGAGATCTCGTTGGCGGTGTCGGAGAAGGTCGCGGTCCCCTTGTCGGCGGCGACCACCAGGTACGGGTCGTCGCCGTCGTGGCGCACCACGTC
Organism: Melissospora conviva; assembly: GCF_049523535.1. Classification (NCBI taxonomy): domain Bacteria; kingdom Bacillati; phylum Actinomycetota; class Actinomycetes; order Micromonosporales; family Micromonosporaceae; genus Melissospora; species Melissospora conviva. The sequence goes on along the minus strand of NZ_JBLLDT010000006.1, from coordinate 134,733 downwards.
CGCCGGCGGCACGAGCTGCCCGCCGACGATGTTGTCGGTGACGTCCAGCAGCGCGGAGATGAACTCGCGGTAGCAGACGACGGCCTCGTCCCGGTCCCCCGGCTTCTGCTTCAGCACGAACCCGCCCTTGGCGCCGACGGGCACGATGACGGCGTTCTTCACCATCTGCGCCTTGACCAGGCCGAGCACCTCGGTACGGAAGTCCTCCCGCCGGTCGGACCAGCGCAGCCCGCCCCGGGCGACCGGCCCGAACCGCAGGTGCACGCCCTCGAAGCGCGGCGAGTAGACGAAGACCTCGTACTTGGGCCGCGGCTGCGGCAGGTCCGGGATCGCCTGCGGGTCCAGCTTGAACGCCACGTACGCCTTGGGTCGCCCGTCGGCGCTGCGCTGGTAGAAGCTGGTCCGCAGGGTTGCCTGGATCAGCATCAGGTAGGCCCGGATGATCCGGTCCTGGTCGAGGCTGGCCACGTCGTCGAGCGCCGCGCCGATGCGGTCGACGAGCTCACGTGCCCGCTCGTCGCGCTCGGCCGGGTCGGCCGGACCGTCCGGGGCGAAGCGGGCCTCGAAGAGCTCGACCAGCAGCCCGGCCAGGTGCGGGTAGGTGACGAAGGTCGACTCCATGTACTCCTGGGAGAAGACGGTGCCGGCCTGGCGCAGGTACTTCGCGTACGCCCGCAGCACCACCACCTGCCGCCAGGTGAGCCCGGCGTGCAGCACCAGCTGGTTGAAGGCGTCCACCTCGGCCTCACCGCGCCAGGCGGCGGCGAAGGCGTTCTCCACGTTCGTGCGGACCTCGGCCAGCTCGCGGTGCCCGGCGGGCAGCTCCAGCCCGAAGTCGTAGAGCCAGACCCGGCCGTCGCGCCGCTGGACCTCGTACGGTCGTTCGTCGACGACCTGCACACCGAGGGAGTGCAGCACCGGCAGCACGGCGGAGAGCATCATCGGCTCGCCGTAGCGGTAGACCTTGAACCGCACGTCCTGCTTGGCGGGGACCCGGACCGCACGCGGCGGGTACTGCTTGCGGAACAGGTGCATCTCCAGCTGCCCCGGCTCCTCGAGCAGCTCGAGCTTGGCGAGGTCCTTCATCGTCTCGTACGGGGTGTGCCCGTCCTTGTACGAGTCGGGGAAGGCGTCGGCGTAGCGGGTGAAGAGGTGCTTGGCCTGCTCGTCACCGAGTTTGCGTTCCAGCACCAGGCGGTAGTCGTCGTCCCAGTGCCGGGTCGCGTCGGAGAGCTTCTCGACCAGCAGGTCGGTGTTCACCTCGCCGGGCGGGTCGGCCGGGTCGGTGCGGACGATGAAGTGCACCCGCGCCAGCATCGACTCGGTGACCCGGGTGGTGTAGTCGACGCCGATGCCGTTGAGCTCCGCCAGCAGGATGTCCTGCATCCGCAGCCGGTTCGCGGTGGTGAAGCGGTCCCGCGGCAGGTAGATCAGGCAGGAGACGAAACGGCCGTACGCGTCGCGGCGTACGAAGGCGCGCAGTTGCCGGCGGCCCGCCATGCGCAGCACGTCGATCGTGGCGTGGTAGAGGTCGTCGGTCTTGATCTGGAAGAGCTCGTCGCGGGGGTAGGTCTCCAGGATCTGCAGCAGGTCCTTGCCGGAGTGGCTGCGCTCGCTGAGGCCGGAGCGCTCCAGCACCTCGGCGACCTTACGGCGCACCACTGGGAGTTCCCGCACGCTGGTGCGGTAGGCGGCGGTGGAGAAGAGCCCGAGGAAGCGGCGCTCGCCGATCACCTCGCCGGAGTCGTTGAAGACCTTGAAGCCGATGTAGTCGAGGTACGCCGAGCGGTGCACGGTTGCCCGGGAGTTCGCCTTCGTGATGATCAGCAGCCGCTTCTCCAGCGCCTTGTCGTGCGCCTCGGCCGGCATCGACGACAACGCCCGCCCGCCGCTTGCGCCCTGGCGCAGGATGCCCAGGCCGGTGCCGAGCACCGGTTCCAGCACCTTCTCGCCGGGCCGCTGCCCGTCGACCGCGTCCCCGTCGACGAGGCGGTACTCCCGGTAGCCGAGGAAGGTGAAGTGGTCGTGCGCCAGCCAGCGCAGCAGTTCGACGGAGTCGGTGATGTCCTTCTCCGGCACCGGCGGCCGGTTGTCGGAGGTACGGGCGGCGGCCAGCTCGTCGGCCAGCTCCAGCGCCTGCCGGCGCATCCGCTGCCAGTCCTCGACCGCCTCGCGCACGTCGGTCAGCACCCGCTGCAGCTCGCGGCGCAGCTCGTCGCGGGCGCCCTCGCCGCGGACCGGGTCGATCTCGACGTGCATCCAGCTCTCGACGATGTCCCCGTCGATCGCGTCGTCCGGCTCGACGTTCGCGGCGACCTCGGTCAGCCGTCCCAGCGGCTCGCGCCGGACCACGACCAGCGGGTGCGCCAGCAGGTGCACGTCCAGGTGGCGGGAGGTGAGCAGGGCGGTCACCGAGTCGACCAGGAACGGCATGTCGTCGGTGACGATCTCGATGACCGAGTGCTGCTGCTCCGGTCCGGGTTCGTGGATACGCAGCTTCAGCTCGCCCGGCACCCGCTGCTCGGCGAGCTCCTTGTGCTCGCGGGCCGCGGTGATCATCTGTTCGGGGGTGAGCCCGACGAGATCCTCGTCCGGGGCGAAGCGCCAGAACCGGGCCACCAGGGTCGCCGTGTCGTGGTCGTCGCCGGCCATCGTCACCGCCTGGGCGACGAGGCGCTCGGCGTTCGGGACCGCCGCGTCGAGCTCGCTCTCCTCGATGTCGTCGGCGAGGGCGCCCGGCGGAAGCCCGAAGCCGGACCGGCTGTCCGGGCCGGTCGCCCCACCACCCCTGCCCGGCATCCGGGTCGCCTGCCCGCCCGGCACGGCCGAGCTGTCGTTCCGGCCGCCACGTGCGGGCCGGAGATCGGGTCCAATGCTGCTTCTCGGACGCCGGTCCATCGGTGCCACTCCCCTCGACCCACCACGCTGTGGGTCACTCTTGCGCCCACACTAAGCCTTCGCGATCGGCCACCGACGCGGTGGATCGCAGTCCGGGCGCCGATATCCGCCGTTGTTGTCCGGTCTGTGGTGCGGCGCGCAACCGGCGATGAAGAACACGGACATGCCTCACCGGAGTACCCAGCAGCGGTGGCTTCCTCACCCCGGGGGCAGGGCAGGTTCTTCCGGCCGGTGGGCCGGACCCGAGCGGCCCGCCGGCCGCACACGTCGCTGGCGCGTCGCCGCGGAAGGGCCAGCGCAGCCACCGCCGCAACGGCTAGGGTGCCCACGAGCCGCATCTGGAGGGAAGTCGCATGCCCCTGGCATCACGCACGGCGCTGCCCCGCGCACGACGGTCGGTGGCCGTCCTGGCCGCGCTGATCCTGGTCACGACAGGACTGGCCGCCTGCTCCGCCGAGGGTGACGTCGAACGGGACATCGACGCCTTCCTCAACGGCTGGACCACCGGCAGCCTGCATGATGTCGGCTTCCTCAACCCCGCAGGCCAGCGGATCGCCGCCGACACCGTGGCGACCGAGATCGCCGGCCTGGTGGGGGATCTCGGCGACACCCCGCCGAAACTCTCGCGCAGCGGCGACGTCCGGGTGCAGGGCAACGGCGCCGACGCCGCCTTCAGCGTGCAGTGGACCCTGCCGGGGGACGTGGCGTGGAGCTACACCCGGCCGATCAGGCTTCAGCGCGGCGCCGACGACAGGTGGCAGGTCATCTGGGAGCCGGCGCTGGTGCACGAGGGCATGACCAGCGGCGACCGGCTGGCCGTGACCCGCCTGACCGCAGCCCGCGCGGCGGTGCTCGACGGGGTCGGCGAGCCGATCGTGGCGCCCCGGCCGGTGGTCACCGTCGGCGTGGAGCCGCAGGCGGCCGAGAACCCGCGACAGCTCGCCCGCGACCTGGACGCCGCCTTCAAGGCCGTCCGCCCGCGGCTCACCCCCGCCGTCGATGTCTCCGATCTGCCCGCGCGGCTGGCCGAGGCGAAGCCCGACGCCTTCGTCGAGGTGGTCACCCTGCGCCGCGAGGCGTACGACCAGATCAAGCCCCGCATCTACGACCTGCCCGGCACCCGGTTCCGCGAGGGTGAACTCAACCTCGCCCCGACCCGCGAGTTCGCCCGCGCGCTGCTCGGGTCGGTCGACCAGGCCACCGCCGAGGACCTCGCCGCGAAGCCCGAGGTGTACGCCGCCGGCGACCTGGTCGGCCACGGCGGCCTGCAGGGCCGCTACGACGAGCGGCTGCGCGGCGGCACCGGGGTCGGCGTCTCGATCAACCGTCCCGGGCCGGACGGCACCGTCACCACGACCGAGATCTTCCGCCAGGAGCCCGCGGCCGGGGCCCCGGTGCGGACCACCCTGGACGTGGCGACCCAGAACGCCGCCGACGCGGCCCTGCACGGCGAGAAGCGGCGCGCCTCGGTGGTGGCGATCCGTATCAGCGACGGCGCCGTCCTCGCCACCGCCAACGGCCCCGGCGCCGCCGGGCAGAACCTTGCCTTCACCGCGCAGGTGCCACCGGGCTCGACCTTCAAGATGGTCAGCACACTGGGGCTGCTCGACGCCGGCGCGGTGAAGCTGGACACTCCGGTCGCCTGCCCGAAGACCTTCACCGTGGAGGGCCGTTCGTTCAAGAACGCCAACAACTTCGCACTCGGCCGGGTGCCCTTCCGGACTGACTTCGCCGAATCCTGCAACACCGCCTTCGCCGCCCTGGCGCCGAAGCTCGGCCCCGACGGCCTCGCGGCGGCCGGGCGCAGCCTGGGCCTCGAGGGCCAGTGGGACCTGGGGCTGGAAGCGTTCAGCGGCAAGGTCTCCACCGGCGGCCCCGCGGTTGAGCAGGCCGCGGCCTCCTTCGGTCAGGGCACCACCCTGGTCAGCCCGCTGGCGATGGCGTCGGCGACGGCCGCGGTGGCCCGCGGGCACGCGGTGCAGCCGAAGCTGCTCCTCGACCCGGTGCCCGGCTCGCCGGCCGCCGAAGGGGCGCCGTTGAACGCCGAGTCGGTCGCGGCGCTGCGCACGATGATGCGCGAGGTCGTCACCAAGGGGACCGCCACCAGCCTCGCCCGGGTGCCCGGCGGCCCGGTCCACGGCAAGACCGGCACCGCCGAGTACGACGACAACCCCGCCCACACGCACGCCTGGTTCGTCGGCTGGCAGGGTGACGTCGCCTTCGCCGTCTTCGTCGAACAGGGTGGCGGCAGCGGCGACAGCGCCGTACCGATCGCCGGACGCTTCCTGCGCGGCCTCAACCGCTAGGACCGCGGCGTACCGCTCAGCCCAGGATGCCGTCGTGCAGCGCGCGGAGGACCGCGCTGGTGCGGTCCCGGGCACCGAGTTTGGCGAGGATGGCGGAGAGGTGGTTCTTGACCGTCCCCTCGGCGAGGAAGAGCGCGTCCGCGATCTGCCGGTTGCTGTAGCCGGACGCCGCGAGACGGAGCACGTCGAGTTCGCGGGCCGTCAGCTTCTGCGCCGGGAGAGCATCCGCGGCGACCGGCGAGGCCCCGGAGCGGATCGCCCGGAGCAGGCGGTCGGTGAGGGCCGGGGCGACGAGGGTTCCACCCTCGGCCAGTGTCTGCACCGCCTGGGTGAGCTGGGCGAGCGTGACGTCCTTGAGCAGATATCCGCGCGCCCCGGCCCGGAGGGCGTCGAGCACGAGGGCATCGTCGTCGAAGGTCGTCAGCACCAGGACCGGGACCTCCGTCCCGTTCTCCCGCAGCCGCTCGAGCGTCCAGATCCCGTCGAAGCGGGGCATCCGCATGTCGAGGAGGACCACGTCGGGTTCCGTCGCGGCGATGAGCTCGATCGCGGCCCGTCCGTCGGCGGCCTCACCGGCGACCTCGATGCCCGCGACGGCGAGCAGCCCGGCGATGCCCTGCCGGATCAGCGCCTGGTCGTCGACGACCACCACACGGATCATGAGGCCGGCACCCACGCGGTGATCCGGAACCCGTCACGTCCGTCCACGGTGATGTCACCGCCGAGCTCGGCGAAGCGCTCGCGCAGGCCCAGCAGACCGTTGCCGAGCACGACATCGCGGGCGCCGCATCCATCGTCACGGCTGCGGAACACGACACTGTCCGCCTCGGCGGTGACTTCGATCCAGAGCTCGCGGGCGTCGGCATGCCGGAGGGTGTTGGTGACGACCTCCTGTGCCGCGCGGACGAGAGTGGCGCTCTGCTGCTCGTCGAGTCGCACCCGCGGGGCGACCTCGACCGAGACAGCGAGCCCCGGTGCCGCGTCGGCCATGGCACGCAGTGCACGTTCGAGGTCGGGAGCCTCGGTCCTGAGCTGACCGACGGTGGCGCGTACGTCACGCAGCAGCTCGCGGGCGACCCGGTCGGCACGGTCGAGGTGCTCGCGGGAACCGGCGCCCTCGACATGCCGGGCGGTCTCCAGCTCCAACGTCAGCACCGTCAGCTGGTGGCCGATGAGGTCGTGCAGTTCACGGGAGATCCGCAGCCGTTCGGCGGTGCGTGCGGACTCCGAGAGCAGGACGCTCGCCGCTTGCAGCTCGACGTGCGCCTCGGCGAGTTCGCGGCGCATCCGCTGCTCGCGGATCAGCGTGGCCGAACTGAGCAACGTGGCCAGCTGGATGAACAGGTAGAAGCCGGCGAGGATGACGCTTTCGGTCACGTCCGCGGCGACCTGGACGGTGACCGCGACGATCACGCCGGTGTTGAGGGCCACGACGACGAACCCCGCCCGCAGCGGCAGGACGTAGACGCTCGTCGCGGCCGTCATCACCAGCAGGATCAGCAGCAGGCCCATTCCCGGCGCGGTCAGCACGAGCGCCCATGCCGACACGGTGGCCACGGCGAACCCGCCGTACCGGGCCGGCGCCGAGGTCTGCGCCGTGATCGCACCGAGCAGGGCCACCAGAAAGAGCGTGCAGAGCGCGATCCATCCGCCTCGTGGCATCGTCGGCGCCGCGACTCCGAACAGGACGGGGGCCGCGACCGCGACGGAGACGACGAGCATCGCCAGACCTGACCACTCCTCCGTCCCGAGCCGCCGCATGCCGCCATCCTACGAAGCCGGACACCGCAGGCACCCCTGCGGAAAGTCATGGTTGCGGAGGGTGACTTCCAGCACGAGCCAGCAGGGCCGTGCGGTCTCTAGCGTGATGACCATGAATACATCCGATCCGGCGATCCTCGCCGAAGGGCTCGCCAAGCGCTACCGGCAGAAGGTCGCCGTCGCGGACGTGAGCCTGCGAATCGAGGCCGGTGAGACGTTCGGGATCCTGGGGGCGAACGGCGCCGGCAAGACCACCACCGTCGAGATGATCGCGGGCCTGCGCCATCCCGACCAAGGCCGGGTACGGGTGCTCGGCCTCGACCCCCGCCACGACCGCACCCGGCTGCGGCAGGTGCTCGGCGTACAGCTGCAGCACGCCTATCTGCACGGCGCACTGCGGGTCTCCGAGCTGGTCGACCTGTACCGCAGCTTCTATCCGAACCCGCGCTCCGGCGCGGAACTGCTGGAGCTGGTGGATCTGGGCGAGCAACGGCGGACGGTGTTCGAAAAGCTTTCCGGCGGGCAGCAGCAGCGCCTCTCCATCGCCCTCGCGCTCGCCGGCCGGCCCCGCGTCCTGATCCTCGACGAGCTGACCACGGGACTCGACCCCAGAGCCCGACGGCACATGTGGGGCACGATCGAGCAGCTGAAACAGGACGGCGTGACGATCCTGCTGGTGAGCCACGCGATGGAGGAGGTCGAGCGCCTCTGTGGCCGGGTCGCCCTCCTCGACGCCGGAAGGATCGTCGCCCTGGACACCCCCCGCGGCCTCGCGGCGCGGGCGGGCACCGCCACCCTCGACGACGCGTTCGTCGCGTTGGCCGGCAAGGAACCGGAGGATTCGCAATGAGCACCGTCATCGAGGCCCACCGACCCGGAATGCGGTCGATGCTCATCCTCATCGGCGCCGAGACGAAGATGGTCGTCCGCGACACCGCCGGCCTCGTCGTGCCGCTGGGGCTACCGCTGCTCATCCTGCTCACCAGCGCCTCCGCCGCCGGCAGGACGGAAATCGTCAACGGGCGGACGGCGCTCGACCTCTTCGTACTGCCGCTCGTCCTCGCCATGGTCACGGCGACGATCGGCATCATCAACATGCCCAGCTTCCTCGCCTACTACCGGCGCTCCGGCATCCTGCGCCGGCTCGCGGTCACTCCCGCGTCACCGGTCATGGTGCTTGCCGCCCAGGCGATCGTGAGCCTCATGCAGGCGGCCGTGGGCATCACCCTCGCCCTCGTGGTCGCCACGCTCGCCTTCGACGCCAACCCGCCCGTCAATCCGGGGGCAGCCATCGGCGTCGTCGCGCTCACCATGGCGGCGATGTACAGCATCGGCATGATCGTCGCCGCTGTCGCCCCCACGCCCAACTCCGCCGTCGCCGCCGGTCTCGTCGCCTTCTTCGCACTCGGCGCCCTCGGCGGCATGTTCGGCGGTCGCGGCGGGCTCCCCGAGCCGCTCGCGGAGATCGGCAGCCGGCTGCCCTTCGGGGCCGCGGTCGACGCCCTCTCCGCCGCCTGGGCCGGGACGGCCGTCGAGGGAGGCCAGCTCCTCAGCCTCGGCATCACGGTCGCGGTCGGCGCGACGGTGGCGGCACTGCTCTTCCGCTGGGAATGACAGGCGCGGTACAGCAGCGGAAAAGCGGTGGGGGACGTCCGCGGACGTCCCCCACCATGTATCGCGACCGTCAGCCTGCCGGGAAGACGATCTCCTTGGTGCCGATGCCGGTGATCAGCACCGGGGACGCGGAGTCGAAGTCGTCCCCGCCGTACCAGCGCATTCCGTCACCGCAGTAGCAGGAGATCTTGACGAACTGGGGGCGGGCGACCTGCAGGGTAACCCCGGTGGAGACCAGTCCGTCCACCACACCGATCCGGTCGCCAGTCACCGCGTTGTGGACGACGATCCGCCCCGACGTCACAGACGGTACGGTGACCGTCAGGTCCGCGCCGGCGCGAAGGGTGTGATCGAAGGTGCTGGTGGTTCCCGCCTGAACCGCGACCGTCCGGCCGAGGTAGCGGTTGCCCAGTCCACCGCTCCACTGGTACGGGTGCGCCTCGGCCTTGAACAGCAACGGCCACCGGTACGGACCGAGCCAGTCGATGCGGTACGTGCCGTCGGCGGCGACCCGGGCATACCGCAGGTCCGCTCCGGCGCCGATGTCCGGGCCGACGATGCTCACGGTGCCGTTGCGCACCGGCGCACCGTCGGCAGTGGTGACCGTGCCGGTAACCACTCCCTTGCGGTCAAGTCGGACCGTCGGCGCGGCCACCGTGGCGCCCGCCTCAACGGTCAGCAGCTTGGCGGCCAACTCCGAACCCGTGCCCCCGGTCGTCCCCACCCACTGCGCCCCGTACGGACTGCTGCGGTCCGGCAGCGCGAAGAGGCGATAGCGGTCGGGGTCGTTGACGGTGATCGTCACCTCGCCCTGTGAGTCGCTGCGGAACCGGCAGCCGTCCGGGAAGTTGAAGGACTTCTCCCTGACCGGGAAGACACAGATCCCGGCCGCGGGTGCACCGGTGGCACGGTCGGTCACCGTCGTGGTGATCCGGCCGAGCGGCCGCAGGCTGAGCTCGACCTCGACCTGCGCTCCGGCGACGACCGTCACCGAAGCCGCATCGTCGTTGAAGGCGTAGCCGTCACCTCCGGCGCTGACCGGGTAGGTACCGACCGGAAGGCCGGTGATGGTCACAGCGCCATCGGCGCTGCTGCCACTCCAGTCCTTCACGTTTACCCAGAAGTCCGTCACGGCGGCACCGGTCACCGCATCACGCGCCGTGATGCGCACATCCCCGACGGGCAGGGCGGTGTCGTTCACCGTGCTGGTCTGACCCGCCGCAACCGTGATCCGCTCGGCCTGCGCGGCGTGCACCTGGCCGTAGGCGTACTGGTCGATCGCCCCCCACTTGGAAAAGTGGACGGTGTACTCGCCAGTGAAGAGCCCGGCAACGTGGAAGTCGCCGTTGGCGTCGGTGGAGGCCCAGCCCTGGTCGTCGTAACCGACCGCGGAGACCGACACCTGCACATTGGCCATTCCCGCGCCGGTGCGGTCGACGAACCGCCCGGCGACCGATCCGGTGGGCAGCAACTGCTCATCGAGTCGAGTCGTCTCGCCGCCGACGACCTCGAAGCGCGTTGCCTCGTGCCAGGTACGGCTCTGATGCGCGTACTGCCGGCCGCCGTCCGGCACGCTGAAGTCGACCTTGTATGTGCCCGGCAACAGATCGTCGAGCCGGTAGTCACCGGACTCATCGGTGCGGGTCCAGCCGGATCCCGCGCCGCTCGCCTGGACCTCGATGTCGGCAGCCGGTACGCCATTCGCGTCGGTCACCCGGCCTTCGATCGCACCGGTCTGCAGTTTGATGTCGTTGACGGTCACCGCCTGTCCGGCTGCCACCGCGAAAACCTCGGCCTGCTCGTGGTCGGTGGTTCCGTAGGCGTACTGCTGGTTCTCGCCGTAGGAGAACGAGATCCGGTAGCTGCCGGGGAAGACCTTCAGCGAGTAGCTGCCGTCGGAATCCGTCCTGGTGCTGCCGCCGGAGACGTTCCCTCCGTCGGCACGCACCCAGGCGTAGACGCCGTTGCCGTCGCTGTCGGTGAAGCGGCCGCTGATCGTGCCGGTCGGCAGCAACGCGTCATCCACGGTCGTGCGCTGACCGGCGACCACCGAGATGCGGTCCGCGTCGTCCCAGTTGACCTTGCCGAAGGCGTACTGCTCAGGGTGGCCCGCCGCCTGGAACGACACCAGGTAGGCGTCCTCCCCGGCCGGCACGTTCGAGAGGGTGTAGCGCCCGTTGGAGTCCGTCTCGGCCCAGTCGCCGTAAGAGTCGTCGGTGGCGTACAGGTAGACCGAGGCGCCGGCGACGGGTGCGCCGTTGTCGGTGAGAGTACCGGCGATGGTGCCGGTTTCCGATGCGGTGGCGGCCGGGGCCGCCGCCGCGGTCATGGTCGCGGCGGCGAGTGCCGGCACGAGCAGCAGCACCAGCCGCTGCAGGGGTGATCTGCGCATTCATCTCCAGTCCGAAGAACGACGGAGCACCGGGGGCCCGAAGTCCCCTCTCGCTCCCTTTCGGACACGGACACTAGCGGAAGGGCCCGACAAACTTGATCAATTAAATCCCCTGCCGGGCGCCGTACGTACCGGCTCGGCGGGTCGCGCCGGCGCACCTGGCCCGTCGCCGACCGGTGCTGCGCGAGCGGCGATCGCCGGGCCCGCGGTACGCGAGTCAGGCAGGAGTCGAGTCGGCCCGTGCGGTCGGCGCAACCGCGTCGTCCGGGCGGCCCGGCGTCCCGGCCGCCTCCGGACCGGCCTGCTGCGGCACCAGCCGTACCGGCGGGTCGGCGGCCACCCCGAGCGGGGCCAGCGCCGCCACGAGCGTGGCGACGATCTCGGCGGCGTACCCGCCCTGCGGGTCGTAGTCCGGGTCGAAGACGGTGATCTCGACACCGAGGCAGTGCGGGCTGGCCACCAGTCCGGCCAGCAGGATCTCCAGCTCGGCGAAGGCGATCCCGCCGGGCTCCGGCGCGTCCACCGCCGGCAGCACCGCCGGGTCCAGCACGTCGAGGTCGATGTGCACCCAGTAGCCCGCACAGTCGGCGAGCTGGTCGTGGGCCCACTGCGCGCTGCGGGCGGCGCCCTCGGCGCGCAGCGCCGGGACCGGCCGGGTGACGATGCCGGCGGCCTGCAGGTCCAGCCGGTACTCGTCCTGGGCGCGGATGCCGATGAGCACCACGTCGATGTCGCGGAAGTAGGGTCGCCGTCCCTCGATGCCGGCCAGGTCGGCCTGGCCGCGGCCGGTCACGAGGGCCAGCCCCTCCCCGGCGGCGGCCCCGACGTAGGAGGCGTTGCCCGGGTGGCGGAAGTCGGAGTGGCCGTCGACGTAGACCAGCCCCACCCGGCCGCCCACCGACTCGCCGAGCCGGTGCATCGCCAGCGCGGCGCCGATCAGCACCGAGCAGTCGCCGCCGAGCACCACCGGGAACTCGCCCTGGTCGATGATCTCGCCGATCCGGTCGGCAAGCGCCGCCGAGTACGACTCGATCTCCCGCGCCTGGCAGACCCCGTCACCGGGGCGCCAGTCCCCCGGGTCGTAGCGCGGCGGGGTCAGGCACCCGGCGTCGCGGGCCCCGAGCCGGGCGACCAGGCCGTGGTCGCGCAGCGCGCCCGGGGCCTTGGCGCAGCCGGGCACCGAGGTCGGCGTGGGCGGTCGCAGGCCCAGGTTCGTCGGCGCGTCAAGGACGGCAATCCGGCGCATCAGGGCAACTCCCGTCCTCGGGGTCGGGCGGGCCGGCCGGAGTGCCGGCCCGCGTCGGTGCGTCGAATCAGAACAGCGCGCTGGCCAGCGCCCGCCGGGCCTTGGCCACCGCCGGATCGTCCGGTCCGGCGACGGCGAAGAGCGACACCAGGTGCTGCCGGATCGTCTCCCGCTCGGGGCCGAAGGTCCGCCGGACCAGCCCCACCAGCCGGGCGTACGCCTGCTCGGCGTTGCCGGCGACCACCTCGACGTCGGCCGCGAGCAGCTGCGCCGGCGCGTCGTCGGGGGCGGCCTCGGCCGCGGCGAGCACGGTGCCGGGGTCGACGCCGGCAACCCGGCGGAAGAGCCCGACCTGGGCCAGGCCGGCCTCGGCGGCGGCGTCGCCCGGGGTCTCGGCCAGGATCCGCTTGTACGCCTCCTCGGCGGCGTCCAGGTCACCGGTCATCATCGCGTCGTCGGCCTCGTCGAGCCGGGGGTCGCCCGGGGCTTCGACCGCCACGCCGCCGGCTTTGAGGACCGCGCCGAGCCACTGCCGCAGCTGCGCCTCGGGCACCACACCGGAGAAGGCGTCGATGGGCTGTCCACCGACGACGGCGAAGACCATCGGGATGCTCTGGATCCGGAACATCTGCGCGATGCGCGGGTTGGCGTCCACGTCGACGCGGGCGAGGATCCAGGCGCCGTCGCCCTCGGCGGCGAGCCGCTCCAGCATCGGGCCGAGCTGCTTGCAGGGCTCGCACCACTCGGCCCAGAAGTCCAGCACCACCGGCGTTGTCAGCGAGCGTTCCAGCACCTCGGTCTGGAAGGTCGCCTCGGTCACGTCCAGGACGGCGACGCCGCCGCCGGGCGCGGCCGGGGCGCCGCCCGGCACACCGGCCGGGAGACCGCTCGGCGCCGCGGCCGGCGGCGGGGTGGGCCGGGCGGACGGCGGGGCGTTACGCAGCGCGCTGAGGTCGACCGCGCCGCGGGTGAAAATCGACGGGTTGATCCGTGGGTCGTTCATGGTTGCCTAGTCTTGCACGTGCCGGGCGCTGGTCAGACCAACCGCGGCGCCGACAGTCGCCCCGTGCCGTGTTCGCGTCACCGGCGACTGTCGGCGACCCGACCTCAGAAGCGGGCGGGTTCGAAGTACACGCCCCACTCCTCGCGCAGGGTGTCGCAGATCTCGCCGAGCGTCGCCTCGGCGCGGACGGCGTCGAGCATCGCCGGGATCATGTTCTCGTCGGCGCGGGCGGCGGCGCGCATCCGCTCCAGCGCGGCCCGGATCGCGCCGGCGTCCCGGTCCGCCTTACGCTGCGCCAGTACCCGCCGCTGCTCCAGCTCCACCTCGTGCGAGATGCGCAGGATCTCCAGCTCCTTGGCGACGGTGCCGGTGTGGCAGTTCACTCCGACGATCTTCTTCTCGCCCTTCTCCAGGGCCTGCTGGTAGACGAACGCCGCCTCGGCGATGTGCCCGGTGAACCAGCCGTCCTCGATGCCGCGCAGGATGCCCGAGGTCATCGGGCCGATGCGGTGCGGGCCGTCGCCGCCGAGCCGCCGGATCTGGGCGAAGATCTCCTCCGCCTCGGCCTCGATGCGGTCGGTGAGCGCCTCGACGTACCAGGAGCCGCCGAGCGGGTCGGCGACGTTGGTCACGCCGATCTCCTCCATCAGCACCTGCTGGGTACGCAGCGCGATCTCGGCGGATTCGTCGGTGGGCAGCGCCAGGGTCTCGTCCAGGGCGTTGGTGTGCAGCGAGTTGGTGCCGCCGAGCACCGCGGCCAGCGCCTCCACCGCCGTACGGACGACGTTGTTGACCGGCTGCTGGGCGGTGAGCGAGACGCCGGCGGTCTGGGTGTGGAAGCGCAGCCAGAGCGCCCGCTCGTCGGTGGCGCCGTAGACTTCACGCAGCCAGCGGGCCCAGATGCGGCGGGCGGCGCGGAACTTGGCGATCTCCTCGAAGAAGTCCAGGTGCGAGTCGAAGAAGAAGCTCAGCCCCGGGGCGAAGGTGTTGACGTCCAGGCCGCGGGAGAGCCCGAGCTCGACGTAGCCGAAGCCGTCGGCGAGCGTGTACGCCAGCTCCTGCGCGGCGGTGGAGCCGGCCTCCCGGATGTGATAGCCGGAGACCGAGAGCGGCTTGTAGCGCGGAATCTCGGCCGCGCAGTACTCCATCAGGTCACCGATCAGCCGCAGGTGCGGCTCCGGGTCGAAGAGCCACTCCTTCTGGGCGATGTACTCCTTGAAGATGTCGGTCTGCAGCGTGCCGTCGAGCCGGGCCAGGTCGGCCCCCTGGCGCTCGGCGGCGACCAGGTACATGCAGAAGACCGGCACGGCCGGCCCGGAGATGGTCATCGAGGTGGTGACGGCGGTCAGGTCGATGCCGTCGAAGAGCGTCTCCATGTCGGCCGCGGAGTCGATCGCCACCCCGCAGTGGCCGACCTCGCCGAGGGCCTGCTGGTCGTCGGAGTCGCGGCCCATCAGGGTGGGCATGTCGAAGGCGACGGAGAGGCCGCCGCCGCCCGCGCCGAGGATCATCTTGTAGCGCTCGTTGGTCTGCCGGGCGTTGCCGAAGCCGGCGAACTGCCGGATCGTCCAGGTACGACCCCGGTAGCCGGTCGGATACAACCCCCGGGTGTACGGGTACTCCCCCGGCCAGCCGATCCGCGCGAAGCCCGGGTGATCGGTGCCCTCGGGTGGGCCGTACACGGGCTCGACCGGCATCCCGGAGAGCGTGGTGAAGTCGGCTTCGCGCTTGCGCGCGGCGTCGTAGCGGGCCTGCCAGCGGGCCCGCCCGGCGGCGATCTCATCGGCGTTCATCCGTAGCTCCTCCTTGAGCCTCGATGCGCCATCGAGTGTAGAGGGTCTACCTGAACGATCACTAAGGAAACTCGTACCGGCCGGTAGGGCAGGGTCGACGACCACCGGCCCCGCCGGCCGGTCCGGTCCGGGTCAGGCGGTGGGCGCGGCGGGGGTCTGGAGGTCGTCGACCTTGACGTTGACCTCGGTCACCGCCAGGCCGTAGCCCTCGACCGCCTCGATGACGCGGGTCCGCACCGCCTCGGTGACGTCCCCGACGACGTGCCCCGCCTCGATGACGAGCACGACGTCGATGACGGCGCTGGTGCCGGTCACCTTCGCCGAGACGCCCCGGGTGGCGTCGCCGACGGAATCCAGCCCCACCCGGTCCAGCACGTCGTTGAAGAAACGCGCCACGTCGCCGCCGAGATCCGCCACCCCGGGCACCGCACGTGCCGCCGCGACCGCGATCTTCTGGACGACCTCCTCGGAGACCTCCGTGGCGCCCCGGCTCGCCGCCGCGCCAGGCGCGTCCGGCGTAGCGGCCGGAGCCGGCGCGTCCGGCGTAGCGGCCGGAGCGGGCTGCGGCGCTACGGGCGCGGGGACGGCACCGGCAGCGGTGGCGTCCCCGTCGTTCTGCTCAACCTCGGTCATCGACACATCTCCCCTGGTCCGCCACCGAGCCGGCCTCCGTGGCGATCAGGGAGCCTACTCGGCGAGAGCCACCAGGGGTGGGGTCGCGAGCGGCAATGTGGACACCGCGGCCGGAGAGGCCGGCGGGCCTGGCCGGCCCGGTCGTGCGATCAGCCGGCGGGCCGGTCGAGGTGGCGCAGCAGCTCGTCGGCGGCGGCGTACGGGTCCAGGGAACCAGCCGCCACCTGCTCGGCGAGGACGGTCAGCTCGGTGCCGTCGCGCAGCGAGCCGATCCGGCCGCGCAGCACGCCGAGCGCGATCGCCTCGACCTCGGCGGCGGCCCGGGCCTCCCGGCGGCGGCGCAGCTCACCGGTGTCGGTGAGCCAGTCGCGGTGCTTGTCGATCGCGGCGGCCACGTCGTCGATTCCCTCGCCGCGGGCGGCGACGGCGCGCACCACCTCGGGGCGCCACTGTCCCGCTTCCCGGCCACCGAGGGCGATCATGCCCTTGATGTCGCGGATGGTCGCGTCGGCGCCGTCGCGGTCGGCCTTGTTGACGACGAAGACGTCGGCGATCTCCAGGATGCCGGCCTTGACCGCCTGGATGGCGTCGCCCATCCCGGGGGCGAGCAGCACCAGCGTGGTGTCGGCGAGTGAGGCGACCTCCACCTCGGCCTGTCCGACGCCGACGGTCTCCACCAGCACCACGTCGCAGCCGGCGCCCTCCAGGACCCGGACCGCCTGCGGCGTCGCCGCGGAGAGGCCGCCGAGGTGACCGCGGCTGGACATCGAGCGGATGTAGACACCGGGGTCGGTGGCGTGGTCCTGCATCCGGACCCGGTCGCCGAGGATCGCCCCGCCGGTGAAGGGGCTGGAGGGGTCGATCGCCAGCACCCCGACCCGGTGGCCGCGCGCGCGCAGCGCCCGGACCAGCTCGTTGGTGGTGGTCGACTTGCCCACGCCCGGTGAGCCGGTCAGCCCGACGACCTGCGCCTTGCCGGTGTGGGGCGCGAGCGCCGCCGCCACCTGCGGCAGCAGCTCGTCGCCCGACTCGACCAGCGTGATCAGGCGGGCGACCGCGCGGGGTTCACCCGCGCGGGCCCGCTCGACCAGCGTCGGTACGTCCCGGCTGCGCCGGACGCCCGACGCGCCCGTACCGACGGTGCTCACTTGCTGTTCTCACCACCCGGAACGTGGATGATCAGGGCGTCGCCCTGACCGCCGCCGCCGCAGAGCGCGGCCGCGCCGGTGCCGCCGCCGCGCCGCTTCAGCTCCATCGCTAGGGAGAGCACGAGCCGGGCGCCGGACATGCCGATCGGGTGGCCGAGCGCGATCGCGCCACCGTTGACGTTGACGATCTCCTCGCTGACGCCGAGGTCGCGCATCGACTGGATGCCGACCGCCGCGAAGGCCTCGTTGATCTCGATGAGGTCCAGGTCGGAGACGCTGAGCCCGCCCTTGCGCAGGGCGTGCTGGATGGCGTTGGAGGGCTGCGAGTGCAGCGAGTTGTCCGGTCCCGCGACGTTGCCGTGCGCACCGATCTCGGCCAGCCAGGTCAGCCCCAGCTCGGTCGCCTTGGCCTTGCTCATCACCACGACCGCGGCGGCGCCGTCGGAGATCGGCGACGAACTGCCGGCGGTGATGGTGCCGTCGGAGGTGAACGCCGGACGCAGCTTGCCCAGCGACTCGGCGGTGGTGTTCGGGCGGATGCCCTCGTCCTCGGTGACGGCGATCGGGTCACCCTTGCGCTGCGGGATCAGCACCGGGGTGATCTCGGAGGCGAAGACGCCGTTCTTCTGGGCGGCGGCGGCCTTCTGGTGGCTGGCGGCGGAGAAGGCGTCCTGCTCGGCGCGGGTGATGCCGTGCTTGGCGCCGTGCCGCTCGGTGGACTCGCCCATCGAGCAGCAGTCCCAGGCGTCGGTCAGGCCGTCGAGCGCCATGTGGTCCTTGATGACGACGTCGCCGTACTTGTAGCCGGAGCGCTGTCCGAGCATCAGGTGCGGGGCGTTGGTCATCGACTCCATGCCGCCGGCGACGACGATGTCGAACTCGCCCGCGCGGATCAGCTGGTCGGCCAGGGCGATGGCGTCCAGACCGGAGAGACAGACCTTGTTGATGGTCAGCGCGGGCACGTTCATCGGAATGCCCGCCTCGACCGCGGCCTGGCGGGCCGGGATCTGACCGGTGCCGGCCTGCAGCACCTGACCCATGATGACGTACTGCACCTGCTCCGGGGCCACGCCGGCCCGCTCCAGGGCGGCGCCGATGGCGATACCGCCGAGCTTGGTCGCAGGGAGGTCCTTGAGGTTGCCCAGCAGGCGCCCCATGGGGGTACGCGCACCGCTGACGATCACCGAAGCCATGTCTGTGAGCCTCCGAGGGGGGTGGGCCGACGGCGTAACGATTGTTCGGCCAGACTAGCGCCATGGCCGACATTCACTCCCCTGCGCCCGGTGCGGACAATGTCACAGACATCGGGCTTCTCCGTATCGATCACGTCGGAGTCGCCGTCGCCGACCTGGACGCCGCGATCGAGTTCTACGAGCGCGTCTTCGGCATGCGCTGCGTGCACACCGAGACCAACACCGAGCAGGGCGTCCGCGAGGCGATGCTCTCGGTGGGACCGACCCCGGCCGGCGGCTGCGTGCAGCTGCTCGCGCCGCTGAGCCCGGAATCGACCATCGCGAAGTTCCTGGACCGCAACGGCCCGGGTGTGCAGCAGGTCGCGTACACCGTCGCCGACATCGAGGTCGCCTCGGCGAAGCTGCGTGAGCGCGGGATGCGGCTGCTCTACGACGCGCCGCGCCGCGGCACCGCGAACTCGCGGATCAACTTCGTCCACCCCAGGGACGCCGGCGGCGTCCTGGTCGAGCTGGTCGAGCCGGCCGCCGGCCACTGACCGACCGGCCCCTCCCGCCGGGCAGCGGGAGGGGCACCCGGCGTGTCGAACCCGCGCCACCGTCAGCTACCACCCCCGGCATTTACTGTCCGTGGTCGTGGCAGGCACGGATCGACGCGGAGACGATGCCGACGCGAATCCGGTACGCCCGTTCCGCTTCACCACCTCGATGCCCGCGCTGACCGGGCCGGCGTCCCACTGGCGCGACGACGTACGCCGCATCGAGGAGCTCGGGTTCGACTCGGTCTCCGTCTCGGACCACCTCACCGGCGGCTGGAGCATGGACCCGGTCGTGGCGATGACGGTGGCCGCGGAGGCGACCTCCCGGCTGCGGGTGCTGGCGCTGGTGGGTTCTGCAACGACTGGCGGTGGCGGCCGCCGGGTGCTGGGGCTCGCCGGCCGGTTCGCGGACATCGTCGGGATCAACCCCCGCCGCGCCGCCGGCGTGAATTCCCGCGACGGGCGCCCGGCTCGCCGGGTGCTGACGGGCGGCGCGGCGCGAAGCGGCGAACCGGCGAGGCGCCACCGGCCGTAGGGCCGACCACCTGGTCGGCCATTCGGACTACTGCGGCGGGTTCCGGTGCCCGAAATCTGCCTACGGTTGCCGATATGAGGCGCGAAACGGTCCGGCCCGTGCTGCTACCGCACAACTACGCGCAGCGCTCGATGCAGTTTTTCACAGTGTCTTTATCCGATTGCTACTCTTCAGTAACGTCCGCGCAAAGCACCGGGCGGGGTCCGGCATTTGCCGCCAGACCGGACGCTCCGAGCAGCGCCACCGCCCGTGGCTCACCCTCGAACGATGGCAGCAACCACGCGCCGGGCAGGCGCGTCTCACCGGGAGGTCACCGTGCAGGACATCCTCGACGCGATCATGGCGGCGGAGGGGGCCAAGGATCCGGCCAGGGAACTCGCCGGCATCGGTGGTCTCGCAGTACCGGAGAGCTACCAGGGCGTGGTGGTCCGCGCCGACGAGCAGAACATGTTCGACGGACTGGCCAGCCGCGACCGGGACCCCCGCAAGTCGCTGCACGTGCAGGAGGTGCCCACCCCCGAACTCGGCCCGGGTGAGGCGCTCATCGCCGTGATGGCGAGCGCCATCAACTACAACACCGTCTGGACGAGCATCTTCCAGCCGGTCTCGACCTTCAAGTTCCTGCAGCGCTACGGCCGCAACTCGGAGCTGACCAAGCGCCACGATCTGCCGTACCACGTGGTCGGCTCGGACGCCGCCGGCGTGGTCCTCAAGGTCGGCGCCGGCGTGACCAAGTGGAAGCCGGGCGACCAGGTCGTGGCGCACTGCCTCTCGGTGGAACTCGAGGACGCCGCCGGCCACGACGACACGATGCTCGACCCGCAGCAGCGGATCTGGGGCTTCGAGACCAACTTCGGCGGCCTGGCCGAGCTGTCGATCGTCAAGGCCAACCAGCTGATGCCCAAGCCGGACCACCTGACCTGGGAGGAGGCCGCCAGCCCGGGGCTGGTCAACTCCACCGCGTACCGGCAGCTGGTCTCGCACCACGGCGCCAACATGAAGCAGGGCGACATCGTGCTGATCTGGGGCGCCTCCGGCGGCCTGGGCAGCTACGCGACCCAGATGGCCCTCAACGGCGGCGCGATCCCGGTCTGCGTCGTCTCCTCTCCCGAGAAGGCCGAACTGTGCCGCAGGATGGGCGCCGAGCTGGTCATCGACCGTGCCGCCGAGGGCTACAAGTTCTGGTCCGACGAGCAGACCCAGGACCCGGCCGAGTGGCGGCGCTTCGGCGAGAAGATCCGTGAGCTGACCGGCGGCGAGGACCCGGACATCGTCTTCGAGCACCCGGGCCGAGAGACCTTCGGCGCCAGCGTCTACGTCGCCAAGCGCGGCGGCACCATCGTGACCTGCGCCTCCACCAGCGGCTTCATGCACGAGTACGACAACCGCTACCTCTGGATGAACCTCAAGCGCATCGTCGGCAGCCACTTCGCCAACTACAAGGAGGCGTGGGAGGCCAACCGGCTGATCGCCAAGGGCCTGGTGCATCCCACCGTCTCGCAGAGCTACAGCATGGCCGAGGTCGGGCAGGCCGCGTACGACGTGCACCGCAACGCCCACCAGGGCAAGGTCGGCGTGCTCTGCCTGGCCCCCGAGGAGGGGCTCGGCGTGCGCAACACGCAGATGCGGGCGAAGTACGAGCAGGAGATCAACCGCTTCCGCGGTCAGTAACAGCAGGTGGTCGGCGGCGTCCGGACGGTCACTCGACTGTCCGGACGCCGCCGTTTCTCCACAGTCACCCGACGCCTGCGCCACCAGCACGGCGGGCCGCTCGCCCGAGGGCGCCGCGACCGGGCCGCCGGCGCGGTGCGAGGCTGCCGACAAGGCCGACCGGCTCTTGCGGAGCCCCCTGGTGCGTCTGCGAGTATGGGGCCATGCCCCAGCAGCAGACCCCCCCTCTGGCGTTCTTCGAAAACGCGAACACACAGCCCGACTTCACCGTCAGCCTGCGCGGGTACAACTCCGCTCAGGTCGACGACTTCATCGGGCGGCTCAACGGCGCCCTGGCGCAGTCCGAGCAGGCCCGCGCCGAGGCCGAGCAGCGGATGAACGACGCGCAGCGCCGACTGCGCCAGTCCGAGCAGCGGCTGACCGCGCTCGAGCAGAAGCTCGCCGACACCAACAAGCAGCTCGAGGAGAACAGCCGCCCGACGCTCTCCGGACTCGGCACGCGGGTCGAGCAGATTCTGCGGCTGGCCGAGGAGCAGGCCAACGACCACCGCAACGAGGCCAAGCGGGAGTCCGAGGGCATCCTCTCCGCCGCCCGGCTCGAGGCCCGGGAGATCACCGACAAGGCCCGGGCCGAGGCCGCGGCGATGAAGGCCGCCGCCGAGCGCGAGGCCGGCACCGTCCGCACCGTCGCCGAGCGCGAGGCCGCCGAGGTCCGCGTGCAGGCCCGCCGGGAGGCGGACACCCTCCGTGCCGACGCCGACCGGGAGACCAAGCAGCTGCGCTCCGTCACCGCGCACGAGGTGGCCGAGCTGAAGTCCACCGTGGAGCGCGAGGTCGCCACGCTGCGCGCCACCGCCGAGCGCGAGATCACCCAGCAGCGGGCGAAGGCCGCCCGCGAGGCCGAGGAGAAGCGCGCCGAGGCCACCAAGCTGCTCGCCGACGCCCGGGACAAGCGCGACAAGGACCTGCAGGCGCTGGAGCTGCAGCTCGCCGAGCGGCGGGAGAAGGCCGAGCGCGAGGAGTCCGAGCGGCACGCCGCCCAGGTCGCCCAGACCCAGAAGCTGGTCAGCGAGGCCGAGCAGCGCGCCCGCACCGCCCAGGAGCGGGCCAAGGAGATCGAGCAGCGGGCCGAGGCGCGCCGGGTCGACTCCGAGCGCACCGCCGAGGAGACCGTCAGCAAGGCGAAGGCCGAGGCCGACAAGACGGTGACCGACGCCCGCAACGAGGCGAACCGGCTGCTCAGCGAGGCCCGCAACGAGGCCGACATGGCGCTGCAGGCGGCGCGGCGCGAGGTCGAGGACCTCAACCGCCAGCGCGACGCCGTCAACTCCCAGCTCGGCCAGCTCCTCTCCGGCCTCGCCGGCATCGTCCCCTCGCCGGCCGCCAAGGCCGACGCGGCCGCCCCTGCCGCCGAAGCCCCCGCCGAGGGCAAGGTCAACGCCGACGCGCAGAGCTGAGCCGACGGGTCGTCGGGACATGCACCGGCCCGGTTCACCGGGCCGGTGGGGGCAGCACGGCGAGGGTCGAACCGGCAGGTCCGGTTCGGCCCTCGCCGCACGCCCGGCGTAGGGTGTCGACATCCTCCGGGCCGATCGTGACCTGTGTCCGCATCAAAGCCCGTCCGTATTGCCCCAAGACCGCTTGATGCGTGTGAGGATGGGAAACATGTCGAACGGCGAGGAACTCTTCGCCCTCGGTGGGGACGTGACCACGGAGCCAAGCTTCGAGTCCGCTCTTCGGGGCTACGAAAAACGGCAGGTGGACCGGTACGTCGCGCGTGCCGAACACGAGATCGCCACCCTGGCGGCCGAACGCGAGCAGGCGTACACCCAGATCCACAAGCTGGCCGGCCAGGTAGAGGTGCTCCAGCGCGACCTGGCCAACGTGCGACGCCAGGTGGGCGTGAAGGACCGGGCCTCGTTCCGGCACCTCGGGCCGCGCGTCGAGCAGATCCTCACCCTCGCGGAGGAGCAGGCCGAAGCGATTCAGCTCGCCGCCAACGAGGAGATCCAGCAGCGTCGCGCCGAGGCCGAACGGATCCTCACCGAGGCCCGGGAAACGGCCGACGAGACGCTGCGCGACTTCGAGATCGCGCTCTCCTCGCGGCGAGCGGAAGAGGACCGTTTCAGCAGCGCCAGACGCAGCGAGGCCGAGGCCGCGCTGGCCGACGCCAAGCGGGAGGCGCAGGCGACCACGACCGCGGCCCGGCAGCAGGCCGAAGCGACCGTGCAGGCCGCCAACGCCGAGTCCGAGCGGCTGCGCACGGCCGCCGAGTCGGTGCACGCCAAGTCCGTCGAAGAGGCCGACCGGCTGCGCGCGCAGGTCGAGCAGGAGGTCACCGGCCTGCGGCAGCAGACCCAGGCGGAGGTCGCCCGGCTCAAGCAGGAGACTGCGCAGGAGGCCGAGCGGATCCGCCGCGAGGCCGAGGCGATCCGGGTCGCCGCCGTCGAGGAGGGCAACCGGCTGCGCGCCGAGGCCGAGACGATCCACGCCAAGGCCGTCGAGCAGGCGAAGCTCATCACCGACCAGGCCACCGAGGCAGGCAACCGCAGCCGCGCCGAGACCGAGGCGTACGTGCAGCGGATGCGCGCCGAGACCGAGGCGCATGTGCGGCAGACGCGGGAGCAGACCCAGCGGGAGCTCGTGGCCCTGCGTCAGCGGGCCGAACAGGAGATCGACGAGCAGCGGCAGGCGATGGAGCAGGAGATCGCCGCCAAGCAGGCCGAGGCCGAGGCCGAGCGCGCCGGGTTGCGCCGGGAGGCGGAGCAGGAGGCCCAGCGGATCCGCAGCGAGGCCGAAGCCGAGCGTGAGGCGCAGCTGACCCGGGCCCGGCAGGAGGCCGAGGCGAAGCGCCGCGAGGCCGACCAGCACGTGCTGGCGTCGAAGCGGCAGTTCGAGGAGTACGCCGCCGCGGCGACGCAGCACCTGGCGACGACGCAGCAGCACCTCGCCGCCACCCAGCAGGAGACGGTCGCCGGCCGGCAGCAGCTCGCCTCGGTGATGCTGGAGCTGGCCCAGGCGCAGCAGCAGCTCGCCGACCTGCGGCAGGAGACCTGGACGTCGCGTCAGGAGTACGACCAGATCCAGAGCCGCCTCGGCGAGGTGCACGACCACCTCGCCGGCGAACGGGACCGGCTGGCCGACACCCACGAGGTGGTGGAGGCGGCCGGCGAGTCGGTGGCCGCCGCCGAGGCCGACGTACGGCGGGCGACCGCCGAGCCGGACGAGCAGCAGGCCACGGATCTGGACGACCCGACCTCCGACGGGGTCACCGCGGCGGACGAGAGCGAGACGACGATGACGATCGTCGCCGCCGGTGACGGTCACAAGCCCGGCGGGCCCGAACAGATCGCCGACACCGCCCCGCTGCGCGGGACCAAGCCGAACGGCAAGAAGTCCAAGAAGGTCGCCGTCGATTCGGAGTGAGAGCGCGCCGGTGCCGCCCCTGTGGTGGCACCGGCGCTGCGCGCCACCCGCTCCTGACCTCGAGCGCCCGTGGGGCGCCGACCGCGCCGACGCCCGCGAGATGCCGTGACCTGACAGTCACCGCCGGTAACATCCTTCCGGCGGCGGTTCGCCCATCACCGCCCGCTCGTCCCACGACGACCGCGACCGGCGGAGGCCATCCCGCATGAATCTCGGTACTTCCCGCGCGCCGGACCGGCCCCGGACCGGCGCCGGACCTATCTGGCAGCCGGTTCCCCGCTGGGGCAGGCGGCTCCGCCTGCCCCCCGTCCTCCTGCTCGCCCTGGCGCTCGCCGCCGGTGGCGCGTAC
Source organism: Melissospora conviva (assembly GCF_049523535.1). Taxonomy (NCBI): domain Bacteria; kingdom Bacillati; phylum Actinomycetota; class Actinomycetes; order Micromonosporales; family Micromonosporaceae; genus Melissospora; species Melissospora conviva. The sequence continues at coordinate 110,229 of NZ_JBLLDT010000006.1, read as the reverse complement.
CTCGCGCTCGACGGTGCCGCCGAGAGCGAATCCACGGTGCCCGATCAGGACACAGAGAGCGGCCCCCTGGTGCTGGACCGGCCCGGACAGCTCCTCCAGGGAGAGCATCTGGACCGGCCGGTGGAGATCGCGGCAGCCGACGTCACCCTGCGCGGCCTGCGGATCAGCTCCGACGCCGCGGCGCTGGTGACGGTCCGCCCCGGCATCACCGGCGCCCGCATCGAGGAGACCGAACTGCACTGCGCCGGCCCGCAGACCGACGGCATCGTCTCCGGCGGGTACGTGGCGGTGCAGGTCGAGGCGTACGGCTGCGGGAAGCCCTTCGCGCAACGGCGGGACGCGCCCGCCGCCGTCATCCGCTCCCGCAGCGACGGCGTCGCCTACCGGCTCCCGGCGGTCACCGAGACCGACATGTCCCGGGCCGCCGCGCCCGCCCGGCTGCCCCTGGAGCAGTGGCCCGGTCCCACCAGTACCGGAGTGCCGCCCGGCACCGAGCTGCGCAAGGTCAGCGGCAAGTTGCGTCTGAACACCGACGGCGAGGTGGTCAGCGGCATCGACCTGACCGGCTGCGTCGAGGTGCGCGCGAAGAACGTGACGATCGAGAAGTCCCGGATAACCTGCGACAGCTCCACGTTCAGCATCCGCACCCACGACAGCGCGGCGAACCTGCTCATCTCCGACGTCGAGATCGACGGCACGGGCCGCAACTCCACCGCCATCTGCTGCGCGAACTACACCGCCCGGCGGGTGAACATCCACCACGCCCTGGACGGGCCCCGGCTCAGCGACAACACCGTCGTCGAGGACTCCTGGATCCACAGCCTCAGCCGACAGCCGGGCTCGCACAACGACACCCTGCAGATCACCGGCGGGCGCAACGTGCTGGTACGGGGCAACCGGCTGGACGCCTACCGCGACGACACCGACGACCCGATGAACGCCTGCATCATGATCGGCTCCACCACCGGGGTGGTGCGCGACGTGCGTTTCGTGGGCAACTACTGCGACGGCGGCAACTACTCGGTCCACACCCGCGCCGACCTGAACGGCGCCAACATCCTGATCCGCGACAACCGGTACGGCCGCAACCAGCGCTACGGTGTCGTCTCCGATCCGGACCAGGCCGGCATCGTCTTCGAGCAGCACAGCAACGTCTGGTTCGACAACGTCCAACCGGTGCTGGGCTGAGCCACGCCGGCCCGGCGCCGAATTCGCGCCGACCGCGTCGGAGCGGGATCCCGTCCACGCCGCCGTTTTCCCGGTGTTCGGCGACGAGCGGGGGGGTCGGCCGGGTCCGGCGTCGGGCGCCGCCGGACCCCGGCACGTCTGCTAGCCCTCGCGTCCGCCCACCGGATCAGTTGCACGCTGCTGCGGCCCGACGGCCGGATCGGCCGCACGCTGCCGCGGATGGTCCGGCGCCGTGAGCTCCAATGGGCGGCGCAGGCCGCGCTGCCGTACCCGGCGCAGGGTACCGACGGTGGAGCGGGCCTTCTCCCGGACGGACAGGCGCCGCCACCAGATCGCCGCCATCGGCATGCGGCGCAGCCGCGGCGCCATCAGCCCGGCGAGCCGCAGCGTGCCGATACGGCCCCAGACCGCCCCGCGGGCCCGCAGCAGATTCGGCTGGGAGGCCGGCAGCACCCCCGGCGCGGCGGGCTCCAGCACGAGGTACCCGGCGGCGATGGCGGCCTGCACCAGGCGGGCCCCCCGTTCGGTACGGGCCAGCACCAGGGACCGGCCCGGGTCGTCCCCGGTCGGCCGGTACCAGGGATCTCCCACCGAGACGTCGGCGAACTCTCCGGTGTGGTCGGCGCAGAGGTGACACCGCCACTGCCGGTGCCGCTGGAGCACCTCGCCCCAGGACTGCTCGTAGCTCAGCCGCCGGTGCCAGCCGGCCCGGTCCTCGCGGGTCCGCGCGCGGGCGTCTCCCGGCCAGCCCTGCCCCCGGTAGTGCACCGACTCCAGCCGCTGCGGGTCGGTGACCCCCATCCGGCGCAGCATCTCCAGGGTGCCTGCGGTGCTCGGCGTACCGGCGCAGAAGACCGCGATCGTGAGCCCGACCCGCCGGTCCAGCTCGGGGCGGACCCGCCGGGCCATCCGTACCGCCGCCACGTCGCAGGGCTTGCCGATGAAGACCGACGGCCGCGGCTCCGACTCGATCAGGTCGAGTCGTTCGCAGGGGCTGGCCGGGGCGTAGCGGGATCCCGCGGCCGCGAGCAGCTCGTCGCGGCTACGGGAGAAGCGGGGCTCGTTGAGGTACGGGACGTCGGCGCGGGGACCGATGTGCAGGGTGCCGGCCATCTCCTCCCGCTCCAGGCAGAAGGCCGCGAGCGCGGTCGCCACTCCCCCGCTTGAGCCGGCGTAGCGGATCTGCGGATCGGCGGCGTACCCCTCCCAGAGGGCACGGACGGGTCCCCAGGCGGCGTGCAGTTCACCGATCTCGCCGGGCGCCGGACGGGCCCGGTCGTGTGCCAGTCCGGCGCCGGGGCAGCAGTCGAGTGCCGCCCCGGCGCCGGCGCCGGGCCCGACCGGGCGCAGCGGGATGGGCCGGCGGCCCTCGTCGGGCACGTCGACCATTCCTACGTCCTGGGGCGCGAGATAGGCGCAGACCCCGCAGCCGGTGCAGAGGCGGTGGGCGGCGACCTCGTGGACGCTGTGCGGGCGGGGCATCAGGAGACCACCCGCTGCCGCGGCGGCGCGGCTGCCTCGCCTCGGACACAGGTGAGGATCTCGTCCATCTGCTCGCCGGCGCGGCGCAGCATCTCCGGCACCCGGGCGGTGAGTTCCGCGCGGGCCCGCGCCCGCCCGGTCCAGGAGCTCCAGAGCAGCTCGTCGACCTCGGCGTCGCCCAGGCGCCGGGCGTCGGCCACGTGCCCCTGCTGCCCCACCCCGGCGAAGACACCCCGTGCCTTGTCGCTGTAGGCGAGGACCGCCGAGGGCACCGTCGAGGAGAGCGCCGCGATGGTGGCGTGCATCCGGGCCCCGCAGAACCAGTCCGTACGGGCGATCGCCCACTTCGTCTGATGCTGGTCGAGCCCTTCGGGGAGCCGGAGCACCCGGTCGGGGTGGCGGGCGGCGAGGGTGTCGGCGAGCCAGCGGGCCGCCGCGACGTCGTCGTCGGCCTCGCCCGGGGTGTGTACGTGCGGCACGATGAGCAGCCGCGCGTCGGACTCGGCGAGCAGTCGTTCCCCCAGCCGCAGCAGGACCCGGCCCCCGTCGGTTGCCAGACCGAACCCGGCGGCGTGGGCGGGGCGCGTCAGCAGCCCGCTGATGTTGATTCCCGCGACCGGCCCGGGCGCGGCCGCGAACCACTCCGCGAGCAGGTCGCGGAGGGCCTCGTCGGGCTCCCGGGGCTCCAGCGCGAAGGCCACGTCCACGCCGAGCCGGTGCCGGGCCGGGTCGGCGTCGTCGCCGAGCAGCTCCAGCATCGCCTGGTACGAGTCGGCGTCCCGGGCCCACGCCATGGCGGCGGCCCGGAGCAGCCCTGCCGCCTGCGCCCGCAGCTTCGGCGAGCGGAACGGCCCGTACGTCTGCGGCAGCAGCACCAGCGGGCGGCGGCGCAGCACGGCGAGGCGTTTCGGCCAGGCCACGGTGTGGAACCTGTGCTCCCCGTAGAGGTCGCTGAAGCTGTCCCCGCCGCTGATGTCGAAGACCGCGTCGGCGGCGTCGATCCGGGCCAGGCCGGGGTTGCCGAGCCCGCCCAGCGCCGCCGACAGGCGCATGTTCAGGTACGACTCGCGGCGGTGCAGCCGGCGGGAGTTGCGCACGCCGCAGAGCTCGATCGGCACCCATCGGCCGGCGACGAGCACTTCGCCGGCGCGCTGTCCCCAGCCCTCGTCGAAGACGGTGAGCCGGCAGTCGGGTTCCCGTTTGATCAGCTCGGCGGCGGCCGCCGCGCGCAGCGCGCCGACGCCGAGGTTGCGGTGGCCGGCGGCGACGCCGAAGAGGCAGACCGTCGGGGTAACGGGGCCGTCCCCGAACGCCGCAGCTCGATCACCGCTTCCGCGCCGGGGTGTGCTTCGGCGCAGTGTTCGCGGCACTCCGTCCCGGATGACCGGGCCAGGCCCGGGAACGTCTCGTCGTACCACCAGTCGCGTCCTTTCCGAAAGGGAGAGCAGGCCAGGCCGAGCGGCCGCGGCCCCTCAGCCGTCCATCTCACCGGTCGACAGTTTCGCCAGGTCCGCGAGCGCAGGTCCCGAGTACGCGCCCTCTGGGTGAAACGGAATTCGCCGCAGATGGATTCGGTGGACAGCGGTACAACGTGAAAAGTCGGGCGCGGGCGGCTGTCCTGCGTGCGTGTCGGTCGTTGATCCCGTCGTGCAGTCATCTCCCCCGCGCAACCAGGTGCGCAGCGCCATCGGCTGGTCGTACCTGCTGACGACCGGTCGGCTCGTCTCGGCCGTGGTGGTCACCTTCGTGCTGGCACTGCTGCTCGGGCCGCGGGAGTTCGGCCTGATCGCGATGGCGCTGGTCTTCATCACGGTGGTGCAGACCCTCATCCAGCAGGGTCTGGTCTCGGCGATCGTGCAGCGTGACCAGCTCGACGCCCGGCATCTGGACGCCGCCTTCCGGGCGCTGCTACTGGCCGGCACGGTCTTCGGGCTGCTCACCGCCGCAGCGAGCCCGCTCTGGGCGCTGATGAACCGGGCCCCGGAGCTGACCGCGGTCTGTCTGGCCCTGGCCCCGCTGGTGCCGATCCAGGCGCTGGTCGTAGTGCCGGAGGCGGTGCTGCGGCGGGAGTTGCAGTTCCGGTCGATCGCGCTGCGCACCCTCGCCGCGGCGCTGATCAGTGGCGCGGTCGGCATCGGACTGGCGCTCGCCGGGGCGGGGATCTGGGCGCTGGTGGCCCAGCAACTGGTCAACGGGGCCATCGGGCTGGTGGTGGTCTGGCTGGTCTGCCCGTGGCGACCCAGCCGAAAGCCGGCCCCGGGTGCTCTCCGCCAGTTGTGGGCATTTTCGGCCCACTCCGCGAACGCCGGGATCGGCACTCTGCTCAGCAACCGGGCCGACATCATCGTCGCCGGACTCTTCTTCGGCCCGGCCGCGACCGGCATCTACCGGCTCGCCGCCCGCCTGCCGGACGTCCTGGTCGAAGCCACGGTCCGCTCGTTGCAGCAGGTAGCGCTCCCGTCGCTGTCACGGTTGCAGGGCGATCGCGAAGCATTCGCCGCGCACCTGGCCCGGCTGCAGCACTTCGGCGCGGCGCTCGGGTTGCCGGCACTCGGGGTCCTCGCGGCCACCGCGACCCCGCTGGTCGCGGTGCTCGGTCCGCAGTGGAGCGGAACCCAGACACCGATGCGGCTGCTCTGTCTGTACGCCGCGGCCAACGTCTACCGGGTGCTGCTGGGGCCGGCCCTGCAGGCGATCGGCCGGCCGGCCCGGTTGGCCGCGGTGACCTGGGCCGGAGGGCTGCTCGGGGTCGCCACGCTGGTGGCGCTCGGGGTGGCGTTCACCGGCGCCGCACCGGTGCGGCAGGCGAGCATGATCGCGCTGGGGGGAATCGCCGTCCAGTTCACGGTCAGCGTCTTCACCGTCTGGCTGACCGTACGGCGCACCGTGGGCGCACCGCTGCGTGGTTTCCTGGCCCCGACCGTTCCTGCGGTGCTCGCCGGTCTCGTCGCCGGGCTGGTGGTACCGGCGATGGCCGCCCGGCTGTCGGTGGAGCGGCTGGTGCCGTTGGCCCAGTTGGTGCTGCTGGCCGCCGCCGCGGCCGCCGCCGCGGCCGCTGTGCTCTGGGTGACCGACCGCCGGGTGCGGGCGCTGGTGCGGGAGCGGCTGCGTGGCGCGGAGCGGGTCCCGCTGTCGGAGCCGGGGCAGGCCGCGCCCCAGCCTGCCGGACGCCGCTGACCGGGGCGTTGCTCTCGGGCACGGGGACTCCTTCCGCTTTCCACCAAAGGCGACAGTCCCCGATCTCGGAAATTGGCGAACCATTGTCGCAAAATTGTTCTCACAATTCACCCCGGCCTCTATTACCGCAGTGCCGCACGAATTGCCAAGCCGGTGGTGCGGCGGCTCGCGTACACGGAAATTTCGCGTTTCTTAACGTCCGAAACAATAACCCCGGCGAGCGTCGGGAGGTTGAAGCCAATTGGACAGCGTCGACCCGCACGCGCCCCGCACCGGCCCACCCCGATACGCGATGCCGAGAAGATTCGGCTCGCCGGGGCGGCCGACCCGAGGGCTCGCGCGCACAGCCGGATGGAGTGCAGAGATGGCGCAACGCCGACCGCACATCGTAATCGCTGTGGTGAACCTCCCCGCCGAACGGGACCGCCGCGTCATCCGGGAGTGCCAGGCGCTGGAGTCGGCCGGCTACCGGGTGAGCGTCATCTGTCCCCGCGGGCCCCAGCGCCCCGCCACGCTGCCGGGCACCGTCGCCACCCGCATCCATTCCTTCCCCCAGCCGCTCGCCGGCAGCGGGGTGCTCTCCTTCGCGGCCGAGTTCGCCTGGGCCCTGATCGCGGTCACCGCCCGGCTGCTCGCGCTGCTGGTGCGCGACCGCGTCGACGCGGTGCAGGTCTGCAACCCGCCGGACGTCTTCTGGCCGCTGGCGCTGCTCCTGCGGGCCGCCGGGCGCCCGTTCGTCTTCGACCACCACGACCTGAGCCCCGAACTGTACGAGTGCAAGACCGACCGGCCCCGCCGCACTGTGCTGTGGATCCTGCGACTGTTCGAGAAGCTCTCCTGGCGTTGCGCCTCCGCGGTGATCTCGACGAACGAGTCGTACCGGGAACTGGCCGTCGACCGCGGCGGGTGCGCGCCGGAGCGGGTGGTGGTGGTCCGCAACGGGCCCACCCTGGCCGAGGTACGCCATGACGGCATCCCGACGCCGCGGGCCGCCGGGGAGAAGGAGCGCTTCACCGTCGTCTACCTCGGTGTGATCAACCCGCAGGACCATGTCGAGGCGGTGGTGCTCACCGCCGAACGGCTCGTGCACCTGCGGGGCCGTGACGACTGGCGGGTGGTGGTGGCCGGCGACGGCGACTCCCTGCCACGGCTGCGCGAGCTCGCCGACGAGCACGACCTGACCGACCTGGTCACCTTCACCGGCTGGCTGGAGGCCGACGAGGTCGGCGCGCTGCTGCGTACGGCGACGATCGCGGTCCAGCCCGACCCACCGACCCGGATGGCGCAGCTCTCCACCATGGCCAAGACCGTCGAGTACGTCGCCCGCGGCCTGCCCGTCGTCGCGGTGGACATGCTGGAGACCCGGCGTACCGCGGGTGGGGCCGCCCACTACGTGCCGACCGGAGACCCCGACGAACTGGCCAAGGCCATCGACCAGCTCCTCGCCGACAGTGAGACCCGCACCGACATGCAACGGGTGGCGCGGGCCCGGTTCGAGACCGAACTCGCCTGGGACCACCAGGTCAAGGCCTACCTCGCGCTCTGGCGCCGGCTGCTGCCCGGCGCCCCGTCCGCGACGACGGCGGAAAGCCCCGCACAGGAGCCGGCCCCGACCGACCGGCTCACCACCACCTGACGAACCTCCTAGCCGGCCCGGTCCGGATTGAAAGGCGACCGATGGACCTTCTCGACCTGCTGAAGCTGATGGTTCGGCGGTGGTACGTCACCGCGCCCGTACTGCTCGGCGCCCTCGCGGCGGCTCTTGTCGTCGGTGGCGCGATGCCACCGGAGTACAAGACGACCTCGGCCGTGCTCATGGTGCCGCCGACCGTCGCCCCGGTCCCCGGAGGTGACCGCGACCGGGCGCCGGGCAACCCGTGGCTGCGCGTCGGCGAGGCCCCCATGGCACAGGCCGTGCAGATTGCGCTCTCCTCGCACGAGTTCCGGCAGAAGGTGGCCGCGCAGGGCGGCGACCCGTCGTACGAGATGAAGGTGCTCAACCGCAGCGCGATCCTGACCGTCGACGTGACCAGCGACAGCGAGGCGAAGTCCCTCACCACGGTCACCGCGGTGAACCAGCTGATCCGCGACGAGGTCGAGGCCCGCCAGGCCGGCTACCCGGGCCGGCCCGGCGAGCAGATCACCACCGAGGTGCTCGACCCCGGCCTGAACATCACCAACTCGCGCTCCAGCATCCTGCGGGTCCAGATCGTGACCGTCGCGCTGGGCTTCCTGATCGCCGCGGTGCTGGCCGCGCTGGTGGACGTGATCAGCCGGTTGATCACGCGGCGCCGCAGCACCGAACGGCACCTCGCCCGCACCGCCGGCCAGGCCCCGATCGCACCGCGATCGCACGAGGACGCGCCGGAGCCGCTGGAGCCGGTCCTGGCGACAGGACGGGCGACGCTGACCCCGGCGCGGCGCGGCGCGCACAGCGGCAAGGGGCGTTCGCGTCCGGCCACGACCGCGCTGTCCACCACCCCCGCCCAGGGCGACCTGGAGCAGCCGGTCACCTGACCGGGCCGCCGACGACGACACGGAGCCGACGTGCCCACCTACCTCTCCACCCGCCGCAGCAGCACCGTCTACGACAGCACCGTGCCGACACTGCGGCCCTTCCGGGACGCCACCGGCGTCGTGGTGGTAGCGGTTCTGCTCGCCTATCTGCTCCCCACCCAGCTCGTCTTCCTGCCACTGAGTTCGCTGGGCCGCCCCGGGCTGGTGGTCGGTCTCGGGTTGCTGATCTGGTGGCTGGTGACCCGGCTGCATCCGGAGCTGGCAACCCACGGCCGTCAGCCGATGCGCTGGGCGCTGCTCGGATACGTCGCCGCCCTCGGCGCCTCCTACCTGGCCGGTCAGCTCCGGGGACTGCCGGCGCTGGAACAGAACGGCGCCGACCGGGCGATCCTCGCGACCCTGGCCGGCGGCGGCATCATGCTGGCGGTCGCCGACGGAGTGCTCAACCGGGAACGGATCGAGCGGATCCTGCGCTGGCTCTGCTGGGCTTCGTCGGGCATGGCCCTGGTCGCGCTGGGGCAGTTCGCGCTCCGGGTCGACCTCACCGTCTACATGCGGCTTCCGCCGCTGCTGGTCTTCCAGCGCGACCCGGTCGGTTTCGACGCGCGCGGCGGTGGCGGCCTGGTCCGGGTCGCCGGCACCGCCGGGCACTACATCGAGTTCAGCGTGCTGATGGTGATCGGCCTGCTGATCGCCATCCACCTGGCCCGCTTCGCCCCGACCCGCCGCAGCCGGCAGCTCTTCGGGGCGCTGGCGATGGTCCAGGCGGCGGTCATCCCGATCTCCCTGTCCCGCACCGGCGTGCTCGCCCTCGCCGCGGCGATCCTGCTGCTCCTGGTGGCCTGGCCGCTGCGGACCAGCTTCAACGTGCTCGCCCTCGGCCTGGTGCTGGCGGTGGTGATCCAGGTCGTGCGCCCCGGACTGCTCGCCACCCTGCGGGCCCTGGTGCTCGTCGGCAACCGGGACCCGAGCGTGCAGGGCCGGCTGGAGGACTACGACTACGTCCGGCCCTACTTCGAGGGACGCCCCTGGTTCGGGCGCGGCGTGGGCACCTGGCTGATCGAGCGGTATCAGCTGCTCGACAACCAGTGGCTGCTCTCGCTGGTCACCACCGGCATCGTCGGCACGGCGGCGCTCGCGCTGCTGCTGCTGACCGGCATCTTCGTCGCCGTGCGCGTACGGCTGTACAGCTCCGACGCCGCCGACCGCGACCTCGCCGTCACCCTCGCCGTGGCGATCGCCGTCGCCGGCGTCACCGCCGCCACCTTCGACGCGCTGCACTTCTCCACCTACCGGGTCGCCCTCTTCCTGCTGCTCGGACTGGTCGGAGCGCTGTGGCGGATCACCCGGGCTGCCCGGATCAACGAGAGCGGACAAACATGATCGACATTTTGATGATCACCCACAATCGGCCGGAGTACGTCCGGCTCGCCCTGCCGCACCTGCTGGAATCCTGCCCGCCGCAGGCACGGGTCTGGCTCTGGCACAACGGCACCGACGAGGAGACACTGCGGGCGGTGCTGGCCCACCGCGACCATCCCCGGCTGCACCGGTTCCACCACAGCCCGGTCAACACCGGCCTGCGTACGCCCACCAACTGGCTCTGGCAGGAGGCGACCGGCGCGTACCTGGGCAAGGTCGACGACGACTGTCTGCCGGACCCGGCGTGGCTGCGGGTGCTGCCGGCCGCCCACGCTGACAACCCCCGCTTCGGGGTGATCGGCTGCTGGCGTTTTCCGGACTCCGACGTGGACCCGGACCTGGTCGCCAAGAAGCTGGCCGACTACCCGGGCGGGCACCGGCTGATGCGCAACCACTGGATACAAGGCAGCGGCTACCTGGTCAAACGGGAGGTGCTCGACCAGCTCGGCCCGCTGCGGCCGGACGAGTCGTTCACCGCCTGGTGCCTGCGGGCGGCCCGCGCCGGCTGGGTCAACGGCTGGTACCACCCGTTCCTGCACGAGGAGCACATGGACGACCCCCGCAGCCCGCACACCATCTACCGCACCGACGCCGACCTGCTGGCCCGGCTGCCCCTCTCGGCCCGCAACACCGGCTGCCGGACGGTCGCCGACTGGACCGACCAGATGCGCCACGCCGCGCTCGTGGTGCAGCGTGCGCCGCTGGACCTGCGGGCGTACGAGGGATGGCGCTGGCGGATCCGTAACATCGGACGGCGGATCCGGCTGGGCATCGGCGCCCGGGCCCCGTGGTGAGCGCGACCGGCCCCCGGCCGCCGCTCGGGGTGGTGATCGCGGCCCACAACGAAGAGGCGGTCATCGGCCGCTGCCTGCGCCGGCTGCTCGCCGGCGCCGAACCGGGCGAGTTCGACGTGGTGGTGGTCGCCAACGGCTGCACCGACCGCACCGCCGAGGTCGCCCGCGACTTCCCCGGCGTACGCGTGATCGAGCTTGCCCAGGCGGGCAAGGCCGCCGCCCTCAACGCCGGCGACCGGGCCAGCGAGGTCTTTCCCCGGCTCTATCTGGACGCCGACGTCCTGCTCGGCACCGCGGACGCCCGGGCGCTGCGCGCCGCGCTCGTCCGCAGCGTCTGGGCGGTCACTCCGCGCCGGGTGCTCGACACCGCGGGGCGTCCCGCGCTGGTCCGCGCCTACTACGCGATCAACAGCCGGCTGCCCGCGTTCCGGGGTGCCCTCTTCGGCCGGGGCGCGGTGGCGCTGTCGCGCGCCGGGCGGGCCGGCTTCCCGGACTTCCCCGAGTTGCTCGCCGATGACCTCTTCCTGAACTCGATCTTCGACCCGAAGCAGCGCCGGGAGGTCACCGAGGCGTCCGTGGTGATCGCCACTCCGCTGCGCAGCATCGACCTGCTCCGCCGGCTGACCCGGGTCCGGGCGGCGAACGCTGCGCTGCGCGCCTACGCCCCCTGGGCCACGCCGGCCCGGCGCTTCTCCTGGCTGCGGGACGTGGTGGCGCCCGCGCCCCGGCTCTGGCCGGCCGCGCTCGTCTACCTGGGTTTCACCCTCGCCGCCGCGCTCGCCGGCCGCCGGCCCGGCGCCGCCCGGCAGTGGGCGCGCGACGAGTCCAGCCGGGCCCGGACCTCGGAGGCTGCCCGGTGAACCGTAACCGCCCGGCGCGGCGCGGTCAGCCCGCTGCCCCGGAGCCGGCCCGGTGAGCGGCTCCCCAACCCCGCAGACGGCCGCCGTGCGCCCGCTCGTCTCGGTCGTCGTCGTGTCGTACGGGACCCGGGCGCTCACCCTGCGGGCACTGCGGCTGCTGCACGATTCCCCGACCGCCGTGCCGTACGAGGTGATCGTCGTCGACAACGCCTCCGCGGACGGCTCGGCGGCGGCGGTCCGGGCCGCCTTTCCCCAGGCCCGGATGATCGAACTGGCGAACAATATCGGCTTCGGCCGGGCGGTGAACGTCGCGGCCGGCGTCGCACGGGGCGAATGGCTGCTGCTGCTCAATCCGGACACCGAACCGGTCGGTGACCCCGTCTCGGCTCTCGTCGGCTACGCCCGCGCTCATCCCCGGCACCGCGTCTACGCCGGGCGTACCCTGCGCCCCGACGGCAGGGACGACGGCCGCTCGGTCTTCGCGCTGCCGTCGCTGCACGGCAGCCTCTGCTTCGCCACCGGACTCTCCACGGTGGCGCGACGCTGGTCCTGGTCGAACCCGGAGGAGCTGCCCCGGCTGAACCGGCGGGAGCCGGCCGTGGTGCCCGCCGCCTCGGGCTGCCTGCTGCTGATCGAACACCGCCTCTTCGACGCCCTTGGCGGCTTCACGCCGGACTACTTCATGTACAGCGAGGACGCGGATTTCTGTGCCCGCGCGGCGCGGCTCGGGGCGACGCCGGCGCTCGTCCCCGACGCCCGGGTACGGCACCGTGGCGGCGCCGCCTCCACCGGCACCGGAAAGCTGCTGATGCTGCTGCGCGGCAAGGCCACCTATCTGCGGCTGCGGTGGCCGGCCCGGCGGGCACGGACCGGACGGGCTCTGCTCCTGGCGGGGGTCGCCCTGCGGGCGGCGCTGCCGGCGGGGTCCAGCCGGGCACCGTGGCGCACCGCCTGGCAGCGCCGCCACGACTGGCTGGCCGGCTGGCCGGCGCCGGCGGATGAGACCGGCGCGCGGACCACCACCGGCAGCGGGCTCGACGCCGCGACCAGGATCGGGCCGGACACCGCGAGTGGCGCAGGGCCGGGGACTCCGGGCCACCCCGAGACGGTGAGCGGAAGGCGGGCCGGCCGGGTCGCCGACGGGCACCCCGACTGATCGCGGGTGCCCGGCCCCGGGCTACTCCGCCGTACGCTGCTGCGGGCCCGGCACCGGCTGGTCGGCGAAGGCCGCCACCGTCCGGTCGGCGTACGCGCTGGCGTCACCGGTCTCCATCGGCCCGTCCCAGGTCGTCGGCAGCGGCACCGCCGCCTGCGGATTCACCCGGCGCACGATCTCGTCCAGCGCCGTCTCGGCGTCGCCGACCCAGAGGTGCTTGGCGCCGGGCACGCCGACCACCTCCGCCTGCCCGATGGCGGCGAACCGGCGCCGGGCCTCCTCCGGCCGCAGGTAGTCGTCGAACTCGGGGACCAGCGCGGTGACCGGCTTACCGCTTTCGGCCCAGACCGCCAGATCTTCGGGGCTGGAGTAGCGCAGCGGCGGGGAGAGCAGGATCGCCCCGGCCACCGCCGGGTCGCAGCCGTAGCGCAGCGTCAGGTCGGTGCCGAAGGACCAGCCGACCAGCCAGCGGTTGGGCAGGTCGTGGAACTCGGCGTACTCGATCGCCGCCGCCACGTCGTACCGCTCCCCGACGGCGTTGTCGAAGCTGCCCTCGCTGGTGCCGCGCACGCTGCTGGTGCCGCGGGTGTTGAAGCGCAGCACCGCGAGGTCGGCGAGCGCCGGCAGGCGCCAGGCCGCCTTGCGGAAGAGGTGGCTGTCCATCATGCCGCCGTGGGTGGGCAGCGGGTGCAGGCAGATGAGGGTGCCGGCCGGTTCCCGGTCGAGGGGGCGGGCCAGCTCGCCGACCAGCCGCAGGCCGTCGGCGGTGTGCAACTCGATCTCCTCGCGATGGGCGGGCAGGATCGACGCGGCGCGGATGGGTGTGCTCACCGTTACAGTCTCGCCCGGCGGCGGCGTCCGCGCAGAGCGGGTCGCCGACAGGGTGACCGAGATCGCGTCAGCCGTAGCGGGGGGCGCCGTGGCCGCGGTGCGGGTTCGGGCCGCGCCGGTCGCGGGCGCGCCAGCAGCCGGAGTGCCAGTGCCGCCGGTCGCTCAGGTCGCCCCGCCCGTCGGACGGCCAGGCGACCACGTGCGCGGTGCCGGGCCGGATCTCCTGGTCACACCCCGGACAGCGGTACGTCTTGGCGGACGCGCCGCCGGCGATGCCACGCACCTGCCAGTCACCGTCACGCCAGGACTGCACGGAGCCGACACCCTGCCGGAGGCGGCCCTCGTCCAGCTCTGCGTCGTCTCGGCGGGGACGGTTGCGGCGGGGGCTCATGGTCGTTCAAGCGTACGGGTGCCGGCCGGCCGTGGCCGACCGGCACCGGGCGCTCGGGTGGTGATCCGGGCCGCTCAGCGCTTGGTGTAGTCGCGGAAGCCCCGGCCGGTCTTGCGGCCCAGGTAGCCGGCGGTGACCAGGTGCTCCAGCAGCGGCGCCGGGGCGAAGCCGGGCTCACGCAGCTCCAGGTAGAGCTCCCGGGTGATGGCGAGCGAGACGTCCAGGCCGACCACGTCCAGCAGCTCGAAGGGGCCCATCGGGTAGCCGCAGCCGAGCTTCATCGCGTGGTCGATGTCGTCGGCGGTGGCGTAGTTCGCCTCGAGCATCTTCACCGCGTCGTTGAGGTACGGGAAGAGCAGCGCGTTCACGATGAAGCCGGACCGGTCGGTGCAGCTGACGCCGACCTTGCGCAGCGCGGCGGTGACGGCGCGGGCGGTGGCGGCGGTCTCGGCGGAGGTACGGATCGTCTCCACGATCTCCACCAGCGGCATCACCTGCGCCGGGTTGAAGAAGTGCAGACCCACCACGTCGGCCGGACGCTGGGTGGCCATGGCCACCTCGACCACCGGCAGCGAGCTGGTGGTGGTGGCGAGCACGACGCCCGGCTTGCAGATCTCGTCGAAGTTGGCGAAGAGCGCCTTCTTGACGCTGAGCTCCTCCACCACGGCCTCGACGACGAGGTCCACGTCGGCGAGGTCCTCGAGGTTCGCCGAGGAGGTGACGCGGGCCAGCGCCGCGTCCCGGTCGGGCTCGCTGAGCTTGCCCCGGGCAACGCCCTTGTTGAGGGAGTTCTCGATCGCCGCGCGCACGCGGGCGGACTTCTCGGCGCCCCGGGTCACCGAGACGACCTCGTAGCCGGCCTTGGCGAAGACCTCGACGATGCCGGTGGCCATGGTGCCGGAGCCGACCACGCCGACCTTGGCGATGCCACGGGCCGCGTCGGCGGAGGCGCTGTCGGCGACCGGGGTCTGCTCGTCGGCCACGATCACCGGGGAGCCGGGCTTCTCGTAGGTGTAGAAGCCGCGGCCGGACTTGCGGCCGAGCAGACCGGCGGTGACCATCTGCTTGATCAGGGGCACCGGCGCGTGGCGGCGGTCGCGCCCACCCCGCCGGTACATGGTGTCGAGGATCTCGTACGCGGTGTCCAGGCCGATCAGGTCCATCAGCGCGAGCGGGCCCATCGGCAGGCCGCAGCCGTACTTCATGGCCGCGTCGATGTCCTCGCGGGTGGCGTAGCGGGACTCGAGCATCTGCACGGCGTGGTTGAGGTAGCCGAAGAGCAGCGCGTTGGCGATGAAGCCGGCCCGGTCGCTGATGGTCACGTCGGTCTTGCCCAGCTGCGCGCAGAGCGCCTCGACGTCGGTGATCACGTCGGGGGCGGTGACCACGGTGCGGACCACCTCGACGAGCTTCATCACCGGGGCGGGGTTGAAGAAGTGCAGGCCGACGACCTGGTTGGGGCGGCCGGTCGCCACCGAGATCTCGGTGACGCTCAACGAGGAGGTGTTGGTGGCCAGGATCGCCTCGGGCTTACAGACCCGGTCCAGCTCGGCGAAGATCCGCTGCTTGAGTTCGAGCTGCTCGGGGACGGCCTCGATGACCAGGTCGACGGCGTCCAGCCGCTCCAGGCCGACGACGAAGTTGATCCGCGCCAGCAGGGCGTCGCGGTCGGCCTCGGTCAGCTTGCCCTTGGCGACGGCCCGGTCGGTGGAGCCGATGATCTTCTGCCGGCCGCGCTCGACCGCGTCCTCGGAGATGTCCGAGGCGAGGACGTTGTGCCCGTAGCGGGCGAAGACCTCGACGATGCCGGCACCCATGGTGCCGAGCCCCACCACAGCGACACTGGTGAATTCGCGTGCCACGACGCCCTCCCCCTCGCGAACAGGCCGATCCCACGATCTGGTTTATGCGCGCGAGTCTGCCACGTAACGGTGAGTTGTCGAGATGCCGTGGGATTTGTCACGACAGGACGGGCAACCGGGCCGGTACGCCTGCGAAAGGCCCAATTGCCGCAGCACCCGGCCATCTCCGGCGTCTCAGTGGTCGGCGGCCGGCACCGGTTCGTCGATGGGCGCGGTGACCGAGCGGTCGGTGTGCACGGGAGCGGGGGTACGCACCTGCGGGATGCCGGCACCACCGGGCACCAGCACGCGCCGGTGCAGCGTACGGCTGAGCAGCGGCAGGTTGCGGAAGTCGTTGACCGGCACGGTGTCCGCGGCGGCGGGGTCGCAGTAGCGCACCTCGACCAGGCCCAGCCGGATGCGGTCGCCGTCGGCGAGCCGGGTCTCGGCGCCGACCGGCTGCCCGTTGCACCACGTTCCGTTGGTCGAGCCGAGGTCGACCAGGAATGCCTCCTGCGGGGCGAGCCGGATTGCGGCGTGCCGCCGGCTGATCCGGTGGTCGTCGATGAGGACGGTCGCCTCGGGACCACGCCCGATCACGTGGGTCCCGAGCGGCAGCCGCAATCGCGTGCCGCGCATCGCGCCGGTGAGCACGGTGAGCGAAGGTGTCAGCAGCGCGTCGTCCATCCGCAGAGCCCTCCGTCGGGTGTGGAGCACGCCACCGACGTCCGGTGACCACTCCGACCCGAAGAGTAGTTGTGCCGCGAGTCGGCGCGCTGCCGCGAAACGCAGCGATGCCCGTAAAATTCCGGACACGCAGAGTCTTACCCGTCAGTAACAGCGGGATTACACTCCCGTTATGACTGCCGTTCACCTCCCCGGCACGCCGGTCGTCGAGCGTGGCGAATTGATCTCGACAAATCCCGCCGGCGGGCAGGAGGTCGGCCGCTTTCCGGTCGCCGGCCCCGCAGAGGTCGGCCAGGCCCTCACGCGGGCGCACGCCACCGCTGACTGGTGGGCCGCACTCGGCCACGCCGGCCGCCGGCAGTACCTGCTGAAGTGGCGCTCACTGCTCGCCACGCGCATCGACGAGCTGGCCGGACTCTGCCACGCCGAGGGCGGCAAGCCGGTGGCGGACGCGACGATCGAGATCGTCTCGGCCATCGAGCACGTCGACTGGGCGGCGCGCAACGCCCGCCGGGTGCTCGGACCGCGCCGGGTGCGTTCGCGGATGCTCGTCGCCGAGTTCTCCGCCCACCTCGAATACCAGCCGTACGGCGTCGTCGGCGTCATCGGCCCCTGGAACTACCCGGTGCTCACCCCGCTCGGCTCGATGGCGTACGCGCTGGCCGCGGGGAACGTGGTGGTCTTCAAGCCCAGCGAGTACACCCCCGCGATCGGGCAGTGGCTCGTCGACACCTTCACCGAGCTCGTCGGAGGGCGGCCGGTCCTGCAGGTCGTGCACGGTCTCGGCGACACCGGCGCCGCGCTCTGCCTGGCCGGCGTCGGCAAGATCGCCTTCACCGGTTCACCCGTCACCGCCCGCAAGGTGATGGCCGAGTGCGCGCAGACCTTGACGCCGGTGCTGCTGGAGGCCGGCGGCAAGGACGCCATGATCGTCGACTCCGACGCGGACCTGGATGCCGCGGCCGAGTCCTGCGTCTGGGGAGCGTTCACCAACGCCGGGCAGACCTGCATCGGCATCGAGCGTGTCTACGCCGTCGCCGAGGTGCACGACGCCTTCGTCACCAAGGTGGTCGAGCGCGCGCAGCGCCTCTCCGTCGGCGCGGACGGCGAGATCGGTCCGATCACCATGCCGAGCCAGGTCGAGGTGATCCGGCGGCACATCGACGACGCGCTCGCCCGCGGCGGCAAGGCCCTGCTCGGCGGCCCCGAGGCGGTGCAGCCCCCGTTCGTGTCGCCGACGGTGCTGGTCGACGTGCCGGAGGACTCCGACGCCGTACGGCATGAGACCTTCGGCCCGACCCTGGTGATCAACAAGGTGCGGGACGTCGACGAGGCGGTCGAGCGCGCGAACGCGCTCCCGTACGGCCTGGGCGGTTCGGTCTTCGGCCGGCGACGGGCGATGGCGACCGCGCGGCGGCTGCGCTCCGGGATGACGGCGGTGAACTCCACCCTCTCCTTCGCCGGCATGTCCACCCTCCCCTTCGGCGGGGTCGGCGAGTCCGGTTTCGGCCGCGTCCACGGTGACGACGGGCTGCGCGAGTTCGGCCGCGCCAAGGCGATCACCCGCCGCCGGGCGCCTTCCCCGATGCCGGCGATGACCTTCGAGCGGACCCCGGCGCAGGTCGCCCGGATCGTGCGCGCCGTCAAGCTGCTGTACCGCGGACGCTGAGTGCCCGTCAGAAGAGCGTCAGTTCGTCGCGCTCGATGCCGCGCAGCTTGTCGTAGTCGACCACCACGCAGCGGATGCCCCGGTCGGTGGCGAGCACCCGGGCCTGTGGCTTGATCTCCTGGGCGGCGAAGATCCCGGCGACCGGCGCGAGCAGCGGGTCCCGGTTCATCAGCTCCAGGTAGCGGGTCAGCTGCTCCACCCCGTCGATCTCACCGCGGCGTTTGATCTCCACCGCCACCGCGGCGCCCGCGCCGTCGCGGCAGAGCAGGTCGACCGGCCCGATCGCTGTCATGTACTCCCGCCGTACGAGGGTGTAGCCCTCGCCGAAGGTCTGCGGGTTGGCTGCCAGCAGCTCCTGCAGGTGCGCCTCGACGCCGTCCTTGCGCAGGCCGGGATCGACACCGAGCTCGTAGGAGGTGTCCTGGAAGATCTCCTCCAGGGTGATGCGCAGCTCCTCGCCGGCCTTGTTCACCACCCGCCAGACGCCCGGTGCCTCTTCGAGCCGGCAGGGCGGACTCATCCAGTTCAAGGGCTTGTAGGCACGGTCGTCGGCATGGATGGAGACGGAGCCGTCCGCCTTGACCATCAGCAACCGGGTCGCCGTCGGCAGATGAGCCGAGAGCCGTCCGACGTAGTCCACCGAGCATTTCGCAATCACCAACCGCACCCGACGAGGGTAGCGGAGACCCGTGGGCGCTCCAGTCAGCGGCAGTGGCGCGGCGGTGTCATCCTGAACGGGTGTTCGAAGTCCTCACCGGAACGGGGCTGGCCGCATCGGCCGGCTTGAACGCCTACATCCCCCTGCTGATCGTCGGGCTGCTGTCCCGCTTCACCGATCTGTTCGATCTGCCGGACACCTGGCAGTGGCTCTCCAACGGCTGGGTGCTCGTCATCATGGCGGCCCTGCTGGCGGTCGAGGTCGTCGCCGACAAGGTTCCGGTGCTCGACCACATCAACGACGTGCTCCAGACGGCGGTCCGGCCGGCCGCCGGCGGTCTGGCCTTCGGTGCGGGCACCAGCGCCGACACGGTGACCGTCAGCGATCCGGGGGCCTTCGTCTCGGAGGGCCAGTGGCTGCCGGTGGTGGCCGGCATTGTGATCGCCCTGATCGTGCACGGCCTCAAGACGGTCGCCCGGCCGGTGATCAACGCGACCACCGGAGGGCTCGGGGCGCCGGTGGCGAGCACCGCCGAGGACGCCACCAGCGTGGCGATGTCCCTGGTGGCGATCCTGCTGCCGGCGCTGGTGCTGGTCTTCCTGGTGGCGCTGGTCTTCTTCGCCGGCTGGCTCTGGCGCCGCCGGCGGGCCCGGCGGCGCGGACGGCTCGCCGCCCGGGAAGCCGGCTTCGACGTCTGAGCCGCACCATGGCAGCGTCCGGCCGGCCCGCGAGAAGCGAGGGCTGCCCCGATCGGGTGGACCTCGCAGGTTTGCGCGTGACGTATTCGGCAAACCCCCAGAATCGGGACATAGCTTTTCCGCTAAGGGAGGTCAAGATGACCGCGGTTCTGGAGATGCCCCGCGTGCAGCAGTGCACCGCGACCAGTTGTTCATACAACGCCGAGGAAGAGTGCCGAGCGTTCGCCATCACCATCGGAACGGCAGAGCACGCGCACTGCGACACCTTCTTCGACTCGCCGCAGCAGGGCGGGGTGACAGACGCCCTCGCGCAGGTCGGGGCCTGCAAGCGGTCCGACTGCGTGCACAACTCCGACCTGGAGTGCCACGCGCCGGCGATCTCTGTCGGATCCGACCTCGACCTGGCCGACTGCGTGACGTACCAGCCGCAGTCGTAGTCCGCACCGCGGCGCGGCGGAAAACCGCCGTGACCACAGCCCGGTCGCGCAGAGACCAACGACAGCCGCACAGCGGCCCCGAGTGGGCCGGCTGTGCGGCTGCGTCACGTTCCGAGGGCGAAGGATTCTGGCAGCGCTCTCGCGGGCGCAACCGCCCAGGCGCGTTCAGTCCGTCAGGTCGTTCGCCCGCCGGATCACCGTGACCATCTGGCCCATGATCTCGGTCAGGCCGAAGTCCTTCGGGGTGAAGACCTGCGCCACTCCGGCAGCCCGCAGCTGGGCCGCGTCGTCGGCCGGGATGATGCCGCCGACCACCACCGGAAGATCGGCGCGCCCGGCGGCCCGCAGCCCGTCGAGCACCGCGGGCACCGCGGCCAGGTGCGAACCGGAGAGGACCGAGAGGCCGACGAGGTCGACGTCCTCCTCCACCGCCGCGGCGACGATCTCCGCGGGGGTGAGCCGGATGCCCTGGTAGATGACCTCGAAGCCGGCGTCGCGGGCGCGTACGGCGATCTGCTCGGCGCCGTTGGAGTGCCCGTCCAGGCCCGGCTTGCCGACCAGCAGCCGCAACCGGCCGCTGCCGAGCTCCCGGGCGGTGGCGGCGACCCGCTCGCGCACCTGAACCAGCGTCTCGTCGGCGACCAGGCCCGCGCCGCCGGCCAGCCCGGTCGGCGGGCGGTACTCGCCGAAGACCTCGCGCAGCGCCCCGGCCCACTCCCCCGTGGTGACGCCGGCCTTGACGCAGGCGAGGGTGGCGGCCATCAGATTGGTGGTGCCGGCGGCGTCGGCGCGCAGCTTCTCCAGCGCCGCGTCGACCGCCGCCTGGTCCCGCCCGGCCCGCCAGGCGCGTACGGCGTCCGCGGCGGCCTGCTCCACCGCCGGGTCGACCTGCTCGACGGCGCCGGCGCCGGCCGCGGTCAGCGGCGACGGCTCGGTCTCGGTGAACCTGTTGACCCCGACGACGACGTCGCTGCCGTCCTCCAGCCGCCGGCGGCGCTCGGTCAGCGACGCCACCAGGGCGCTCTTGAGGTAGCCGGTCTCGACGGCGGCGACCACACCGCCGAGCTCCTGGATCTTGTCCAGTTCCCGGCGGGCGCCGTCGGCGATCTCGTCGACCAGCGCCTCGACCACGTACGAACCGTCGAAGAGGTCGGGGTACTCCAGCAGGTCGGACTCGAAGGCGAGCACCTGCTGCATCCGCAGCGACCACTGCTGGTCCCACGGCCGGGGCAGGCCGAGCGCCTCGTTCCAGGCCGGCAGCTGCACCGCCCGGGCGCGCGCGTTGCGGGAGAGGGTCACACCGAGCATCTCCAGCACGATGCGCTGGATGTTGTTCTCCGGCTGCGCCTCGGTCAGCCCGAGAGAGTTGACCTGCACGCCGTAGCGGAGGCGGCGCTGCTTCGGGTCGGTCACGCCGTACCGGTCGCGGGTGATCTCCTCCCAGAGGCGGTTGAAGGCGCGCATCTTCGCCATCTCCTCGACGAAGCGCACGCCGGCGTTGACGAAGAAGGAGATGCGCGCCACCACGTCGCCCATCCGCTCGGCGGGCACCTGGCCGGAGTCGCGGACCGCGTCCAGGACCGCCACGGCGGTGGCGAGCGCGAAGCCGACCTCCTGCACGGGCGTCGCGCCGGCCTCCTGCAGGTGGTACGAGCAGATGTTGACCGGGTTCCACTTCGGCATGTGGGTCAGCGTGTGCGCCACGACGTCCGCGGTCAGCCGCAGCGAGGCGGCCGGCGGGAAGATGTAGGTGCCCCGGGAGAGGTACTCCTTGATGATGTCGTTCTGCGTGGTGCCGGCCAGCCGGGCCTTCTCGGCGCCCTGCTCCTCGCCGACGGTCTCGTAGAGACCGAGCAGCCACATCGCCGGTGCGTTGATCGTCATCGAGGTGTTCATCTGGCCGACCGGGATGCCCTCGAAGAGCGCCCGCATGTCGCCGATGTGGGAGACGGGGACGCCGACCCGGCCCACCTCGCCGGTGGCCAGCTCGTGGTCGGGGTCGTAACCCGTCTGGGTGGGCAGGTCGAAGGCGACCGAGAGACCGGTCTGGCCCTTCGCCAGGTTGCGGCGGAACAGCGCGTTGGTGGCGGCGGCGGAGGAGTGCCCCGCGTACGTACGCATCACCCAGGGCCGGTCCCGCTCGGGCAACCGGCTCGACTCTGCCTTCTCGTCCATGCGCGGAGTCTAAGTTACTCACCAGTTACTGCCGATGGTGAAAAACCACACAACGGGCACCGACTGCCCAACCCACCCGTGTCAGCAGGCCGACCGCGACGCGCCCCGGATCCTGCGATCACAGAACGTGACAGCAGCCACCCCGACGGTAGGTGGCGTGCGCACGAGAGACATAGTTGAACCCATGGGTGACGAACTCGCGATCTCGGTACGCGGATTGCGCAAATCCTATGGCGGCAACGTCGCCGTGGCCGGTGTCGATCTTGAGGTCCACCGGGGTGAGGTCTTCGCGCTGCTCGGACCGAACGGCGCCGGCAAGACCACCACGGTGGAGATCCTGGAGGGGTACCGCAACCGCGACGACGGCGAGGTGAGCGTGCTCGGCGTCGACCCCGCGCACGCCGACGCGGACTGGCGCTCCCGGGTCGGCATCGTGCTGCAGGGCACCGGGGAGTTCGACGAGCTGACCGTGGCCGAGGTGGTGCACCACTTCGCGGCCTTCTACCCCAACGCCGACGACCCCGACAAGGTCATCGCGCGGGTCGGGCTGGACGCCAAGCGCAAGGCCCGCACGCACAGCCTCTCCGGCGGTCAGAAGCGCCGGCTCGACGTGGCGCTCGGCATCATCGGCCGCCCGGAGCTGCTCTTCCTCGACGAGCCGACCACCGGCTTCGACCCGGAGGCCCGGCGCGAGTTCTGGGAGCTGATCCGCGACCTCTCGGCGGCCGGCACCACCATCCTGCTGACCACCCACTACCTGGACGAGGCCGAGTCGCTCGCCGACCGCGTCGGTGTGATCAGCGGCGGCACGATCATCGACGTCTCCACCCCGGCGCTGCTCGGCGGCCGGCAGAGCGCGCTGGCGACGGTGAGCTGGCGTACCCCGGACGGGGCGCTGGAGCAGATCGAGACCGCCACCCCGACGGCGGTGCTGCGGGAACTCGCCGAACGGCACGACGGCGAGGTGCCGGGGCTGACCGTCACCCGGCCCACGCTCGAGGACATCTACCTGAAGATGATTGGGCACCGATGAGCACGACGACGACCCGCCCCGCGACCGCGCCGGCGACCGCGGTCCGGAGCAACCTCGTGAAGCTGGGGCTGCGCCAGGGCGGCCTGGAGATCCGGCAGTTCCTGCGCAGCCGGGAGTCCGTCGTCTTCACGATGGGCTTCCCGGTGATCATGATCCTGATCTTCGCGGCGATCTTCAGTGACGAGATCGCGCCGGGGGTCAGCTACACGCAGTACTTCATCACCGGCATGATCGCCACCGGCCTGATGACGGTCAGCTTCCAGAACCTGGGCATCTGGATCCCGATCGAGCGCGACCGCGGCGTGCTAAAGCGCTACCGCGGCACACCCATGCCGAAATGGGTCTACTTCGTCGGCAAGATCATCATGGTGATCGCGATCGGCATCGCCGAGACCGTCATCCTGCTCGCCGTCTCGGTCGCCCTCTTCGACCTGGAGCTGCCCGCCACCGCGCAGAAGTGGTGGACCTTCGGCTGGGTGGCAGTCCTGGGCATCACCGCCTGCACGCTCTGCGGCATCGCGATGTCCTCGCTGGCCCGGACCTCCCGCAGCGGCTCGGCGGTGATCACGCCGGTGGCGCTGATCCTGCAGTTCATCTCCGGCGTCTTCTTCGTCTTCACCAGCCTGCCCGGCTGGATGCAGCAGGTCGCCGCGATCTTCCCGCTGAAGTGGATGTGCCAGGGGCTGCGCTCGGTCTTCCTGCCGGAGTCCTTCGGGGCAACCGAACCGGGCGGCTCCTTCGAACTGGGGCGGGTGGCGCTGGTCCTCGGCATCTGGTGCGTGGTGGGCCTGGTCCTCTGCCTCGGCACCTTCCGCTGGACCACCAAGCGAGACGGCTGACGCCACCGAACGCAGACAACGGCACAGCCACGGCCAGGCCATGGCATGGAGAAGGGGCACCGGTGTCACAACCGGTGCCCCTTCTCGTACGTCCGCTCCCCTGCTACCCGCTCCGGCGCCAGGCGGGCCGCGACCGGGTCAGTAGCTGTAGAAGCCGTTGCCGGTCTTGCGGCCCAGGTCACCGGCGGTGGCCATGCGCTGCAGCAGCTCCGGCGGGAAGAACTTCTCGTCCTGGGTGTCCTGGTAGATGTTGCGCGCGGCGTTGAGCAGCACGTCCACGCCGGTCAGGTCGGTGGTGGCCAGCGGGCCCATCGCGTGGCCGAAGCCGAGCTTGCAGGCGATGTCGACGTCCTCCGGGGAGGCCACGCCGGACTCCACCAGCTTGACCGCCTCCACCACCAGCGCGGTGATCAGCCGGGTGGTGACGAAACCGGCGATGTCGCGGTTGACCACCACGCAGGTCTTGCCGATCTCCTCGGCGAAGGCCTTGGCGGTCGCCAGCGTCTCGTCGCTGGTCTTGTAGCCGCGCACCAGCTCGCAGAGCTTCATCATCGGCACCGGGGAGAAGAAGTGGGTGCCGACGACCGACTCCGGCCGCTGCGTGACGGCCGCGATCTGAGTCACCGGGATCGCCGAGGTGTTGGTGGCGAGCACCGCGTGCGGCGCGCAGTGCTTGTCGAGCTGCCGGAAGACCTCGTGCTTGACCTCGATCTTCTCGAAGACCGCCTCGACGACGATGTCGGCGTCGGCGACCGCCTCGAACTCGGTGGTCGGGGTGATCCGGCCCAGCGCCTCCTCGACCGACTCGGTGGTGATCGCACCCTTGGCGGCGAACTTCTCCAGCGACTTGCGGATCCCGGCGATGCCCCGCGAGGTGGCCGCCTCGTCCAGGTCCCGCAGGGTCACCTGCCAGCCCGCCTGCGCCGCCACCTGGGCGATGCCGGAACCCATCAGTCCCGCTCCGATGACCGCGAGTCGACCCGCCATCCTGCTCACTCCCTCAACTGCTACGGCTGTACTCCCAGCAGCACCCTAACCGGCGCCGCTGAACGATCGGTAAGGAGGAGCCCGGCCACCGCGACCCTCAGAGGGCGAAGACCGGCTCCTGCGGCGCCGGCACCCGTTCGACCCGTGCGCCGAGCGCCCGCAGATCCGCCACGAAGTCCGGGTAGCCCCGGTCGACGTGGTGGATGTGCGAAACCTCGGTGACCCCGTCCGCGCAGAGCCCGGCGATGATCAGGCCGGCGCCGGCGCGGATGTCGGTGGCGCGTACCGGGGCACTGGAGAGCCGCTCCCGGCCGCGGACCACCGCGTGGTGCCCGTCGGTCTTGATGTCCGCGCCGAGCCGGACCATCTCGTTGGCGAACATGAACCGCCCGTCGAAGATGTTCTCAGTGATCAGCGAAGCGCCGTCGCTGACCGCGGCGAGCCCGATCGCCATCGGCAGCAGATCCGTGGCGAAGCCGGGATAGGGCAGGGTCGCCACGTCGACCGCGCGGGGCCGCTGATCCATCCGGACCCGGAAGGCGTCCGCCCGGGTCTCGACCAGACCGCCGGCCAGGATCACCTTTTCCAGCGCGATCTCCAGGAACCGTGGATCCACCCCGGTGACCGTGACGTCCCCGCGGGTCATCGCCCCCGCGAACGCCCAGGTGCCGGCGACGATGCGGTCCCCGACCGTGGCGTGCCGCACCGGGTGCAGCTCCGAAACCCCCTCGATGCGCAGGGTCGAGCTGCCGACCCCGTCGATCCGGGCGCCCATCGCCGTCAGCATCGTGCAGATGTCGACGATCTCCGGCTCCCGGGCCGCGTTGTCGATCGTGGTCACCCCCTGGGCCAGCACCGCCGCCATCACCAGGTTCTCGGTGGCCCCGACACTGGGGAACTCGAGACAGATCTCGGCGCCGCGCAGGCCCTGCGGTGCGGAGGCGATCACAAAGCCGTGCTCTCCCCCGATCTGCGCCCCCATCAGGGTCAGCCCGGCGATGTGCATGTCCAGGCCCCGCGAGCCGATGGCGTCGCCGCCGGGATGGGCCACCCGCACGTGCCCGCAGCGGGCCAGCAGCGGACCGAGTACGCAGATCGAGGCGCGCAGGCGGCGTACCAGGTCGTAGTCGGCCGCCGAACCGGGGCGCTGCGGGACGTCGAGGGTGACCGTCCGGGCGCGGTCCGCCGCGGCCGGCGGCGCCTGCGGGTCGGGACCGAAGGTGACCCCGCAGCCGAGCCGGCGCAGCACCTCGCCCATGATCGCGATATCGGTGATCCGGGGAACATTGGTGATGACCGTCCGGCCCGGGGCGAGCAGCGCGGCGGCCATCAGCTTCAGCGCCGAGTTCTTCGCCCCCACCACCGGCACGGTCCCGCGCAGCCGCGCCGCGCCGTCGACCCGGATGACGCAGGCGTCCGGATCGTCACCGGGCGGGTGCGCGGCGGACGACGGCCCACCGGCCGCAGCGTCGACGTTCCGTACGCTGTGCGTCATGGCTGTTCACCTCACCCGCATCTACACCCGCACCGGCGACGCCGGCCGGACCAGGCTGAGCAACAACGAGGAGGTCGGCAAGAACGACCCGCGCCTCGTGGCGTACGCCGACGTCGACGAGTGCAACGCCGCCATCGGCATGGCGCTGGCGATGGGCGGCCTCGACGACGAGGTACGCGCGGTGCTCACCACCATTCAGAACGACCTCTTCGACGCCGGGGCGGACCTCGCCACCCCGGTCGAGCCGGAGCCGGCGTACCCCCCGCTGCGCGTGCTGGAGGAGTACGTCACGCGATTGGAGGGCTGGTGCGACGAGTTCAACGAGCGACTTGCCAACCTGGACTCCTTCATCCTCCCCGGCGGCACCCCCGGCGCGGCGCTGCTGCACATGGCGCGGACGATCGCCCGCCGGGCCGAACGAGCGGCGTGGGCGCTGGTCGAGCACGATCCGGAGCGGACCAGTCCCCTGCCGGCCAAGTATCTCAACCGGCTCTCGGATCTGCTCTTCATCCTGGCAAGGACGGCAAATCCGGCGGGCGACGTGCTATGGGTTCCCGGCGGCAAGCGCTGAGCCGGTAGAGGGCTTCCGGCAGCAGGCAGCCCTGCTGGTGGTAGCTCCTGCCTCGCGGCGGGCCCGGCGGCCGGCTCAGGCCGCTGGGCGATCCTGCGGGGTGGCGACGAGACGCGGCGAGGCCGCCCCGGGCGGGGCGGCCTCGAGCCACGAGAGAAATCCGGTCAGGGTGGCGGTCGACATCGCGATCTCCACCGGAACCTCGCCGTTGTGACAGCTGAGAATGATCCAGTCACCGGGGAGAGCGAGCGTCTCCTGCCCCTGGGGGTGGCGGCGGCGCTGCACTGTCAGCGCGTGCCGGGAGAGCACCCGCTTGGGGCGTACGGCAAAGCTGAGCGTGCGGTACCAGCAGAGCTGGTCGCCGCGGAACCGGCCGAAGCCCGGCGACCAGCCACGCCCGTCGAGCATGGTGGTGACCCGCACGCTCATGTTGATGATCCCGCCGGAGCGGCAGACCAGGATCCGCCGAAGACGGAGGAAGAGTGCCGCACAGACCAGTACGGCGACGCCGATTCCGATCCCCTGCAAGATCTCCATCGGCGGACCGGCTCAGTGGGAGCTGGGCTCGGGGGTTGCCGGGCTGGCGTCCTCGGCGAGGATCGTCACTCCGGTGCCGGTGACCGAGAGGAACCCGCCGGAGACGTCGTAGACGATCTCCTCGCCGCCGGCCCGCTTGATCCGTACCTTGCCGGGTTCGGCGAGCTGGCCCAGGAGCGGCAGGTGACCCGGCATCACACCGAGCTCGCCCTCGGTCGTCCGGGCCATGACCATGTCGGCCTCACCCGTCCAGACCTTTTCCTCGACGGCTACGAGCTCGACGTGAAGCTGCTTTGCCACGCTGTCTCCTTGCTGCGGCTACGGATGGCGAAATTCTAGTCCCGAGGTGGCGGGCGCTCCCAGGCGGGTGGCGAGATGCATACCACTGTCCTACTGCGTGGTGCTGATCAGACCCGGGTGCTCGACGACGAAAGCCTCCGCCTGGCCCTTGCCCAGCGCGGTGAAGAACTCCTGGGCCACCGGCAGGAACTGCTCCCCCTGGTACGCGTCGCCCACGCCGACGTTGGTCGCCGGCAGCTTGATCATCTGGATGGCTTCCGGGCGAATGCCGCGCAGCGCGTACGCGAACTCGGCGATCCCGTTGCCGCGACCGCTGAAGATCAGCGACTCGCCCGCGGCCCGCAGCACCCGGTCCAGCTTCAGCGGATCGGCGATCACATCGGCGCTGGTGGCCTTGGCCGCCATCGCCTTGATGAACTGCTGCTGGTGCCGTTGCCGGCCGTAGTCGGCATCGGGCACGCCGTTGGCGGGATAGCGCTGCCGGACGTAGTCCAGCGCCTGCCAGCCGTTGAGCTGCCGGGTGCCCTTCTTGTACTGCGCCTGGGGGCCGACGTACCCCTCGCCGTACGGGTTCGGGTCGCGGTGGGTGCCGTCCGGCTTGCGGTGCTCGGAGACGACGTCCCGCTCGATGTACATCTCGACGCCCCCCATGGCGTCGACGATCTTGCGGAACCCGGAGAAGTTGATGATGGCGCCGGCGTCGAAACGTTCGATGCCGGTGGCCGCGCTCACCGTCTTGGCCAGCAACTCGAAGCCGGCGGCGGTGTCCGGACGCTCCGCGCCGGGTATCAGGCTGCCCTCGGCCATCGCGGAGTTGAGCTTGTAGGTCCCGCCGTGGAAATCGGCCTTGGGAAAGGCCGGGATCTCCACCAGCAGGTCCCGTGGCAGCGAGAAGAGAAAGGCGCTCTGGAGATCCTCGTCGACCGAGAGGATCATGATGGAGTCCGCCAGCGGCGCGTTGGTCGAGCCGGGACGGACGTCGACGCCGACCAGGAGGATGTTCAAGGGACCGGTGATGGTGCTCTTCTTCGGGGCGGCCTGGGCCGCCTTGTCGTCGAAGAGGTCCTGCTGGTTGATCGCGCCCTCGTAACGGGCCACCAGCGTCCGATAGCCCACGAGCACCCCGGAGCTGAGCAGTATCAGCACGGCGCCGAGCACGGTGCAGACCCAGGCCCAGCGGGGTGCCTTCCACCGGCGCTGCCGTCGCGGGGTGACCGTGCTGCTCCCGCCGGCCTCATCTGCGGCTTCGGCTACGGCTACGGTCTCGGCCTTGCTCACGACTGCCTCCGTTCGTCCTCGCGCCGGTCACGGGACGCGCCGGGCCACCGACGGCTCCGGCCGCAGGTGCGGACCGAACCATACGCATCGGTGATGGTGGAGGAATGACAGGGAGGTTACCGGCGACAGCATCGCTTGTCCGACCTGACTCGCGTTCCACGCGCTCCGGTTCCGGACCCGAGCAGCGCCCAGGGAGGCCACCGCAGCACCTCCGCCGGCGGTGGCAGCGCGGACGGGACGTGGACCCGTCGAAGGGAGACGGAGACGGCGAAGGCCGCGCCGGATGCTCCGGCGCGGCCTTCGACAGTGAACTCTGGTGCGACCGCGAAGGTCAGCCCTTCATCAGCTCGTGGGCCTGACGCTCCAGGTCCTCGAGACCGCCGCACATGAAGAACGCCTGCTCGGGGAAGTGGTCGTACTCGCCCTCGCTGATCTTCTTGAACGCCTCGATGGTCTCCTTGATCGGGACCGTCGAGCCCGGGATGCCGGTGAACTGCTCCGCCGCGTAGGTGTTCTGCGACAGGAAGCGCTCGATCCGCCGCGCGCGCTGCACGGTGATCTTGTCTTCCTCGGAGAGCTCCTCGATACCGAGGATGGCGATGATGTCCTGCAGGTCCTTGTACTTCTGCAGGATCCGCTTCACCTCGGTGGCGACCGTGAAGTGCTCGATGCCGACGAACTCCGGGGCGAGGATCCGGGACGAGGACGCCAGCGGGTCCACGGCCGGGTAGATGCCCTTGTCGGAGATCGACCGCTCGAGGTTGGTGGTCGCGTCGAGGTGGGCGAAGGTGGTGGCCGGAGCGGGGTCGGTGTAGTCGTCCGCCGGCACGTAGATCGCCTGCATCGAGGTGATGGCCTGACCCCGGACGGAGGTGATCCGCTCCTGGAGCTCGCCCATCTCGTCGGCCAGGGTCGGCTGGTAACCCACGGCGCTGGGCATGCGGCCCAGCAGGGTGGAGACCTCGGAGCCGGCCTGGGTGAAGCGGAAGATGTTGTCGATGAAGAGCAGCACCTCCTGCTTCTGCACGTCACGGAAGTACTCCGCCATGGTCAGCGCGGAGAGCGCGACCCGCAGACGCGTGCCCGGGGGCTCGTCCATCTGGCCGTAGACCAGCGCGGTCTTGTCGATGACGCCCGACTCGGTCATCTCGGCGATGAGGTCGTTGCCCTCACGGGTGCGCTCACCCACGCCGGCGAAGACCGAGGTACCACCGAAGTTGCGGGCGACACGGGTGATCATCTCCTGGATGAGCACCGTCTTGCCCACGCCCGCGCCGCCGAAGAGGCCGATCTTGCCGCCCTTGACGTACGGGGCGAGCAGGTCGAGGACCTTGATGCCGGTCTCCAGCATCTCGGTCTTCGGCTCCAGGTCGGCGAAGGCCGGAGCCTTGCGGTGGATGCCCCACCGCTCCTTGACGTCGAGCTTCTCACCCGGCTTCAGGTTGAGGCACTCACCGATCGCGTTGAACACGTGGCCCTTGACCGCGTCACCGACCGGCACCTGGATCGGCAGGCCGCTGTCGCGTACCTCGGCGCCGCGGACCAGACCATCGGTCGGCTGCATCGAGATGGCGCGGATCATGGTGTCACCCAGGTGCTGGGCGACCTCCAGGGTCAGCACCTTGTCACCCTGGGCAAGGGAGACGGTGACATTGAGGGCGTTGAACAGGGACGGCATGGCGTCGCGCGGGAACTCGGCGTCGACGACCGGGCCGATGACCCGGACCACGCGACCCGTGGCCGTCTTGGTCTCCGCTGGTCCGCCAGCGGCAGTCGATACAGTCATCACACTTCACTTCCCGACGCGGCCAGCGCGTTCGCGCCGCCGACGATCTCACTGATCTCCTGGGTGATCCCGGCCTGGCGGGCCGAGTTCATCTCACGGGTGTACTTCTCGATCATCTCTTCGGCGTTGTCCGTGGCGCTCTTCATCGCCCGCCGCCGTGCCGCCGACTCGCTCGCCGCCGACTCGATCAACGCCGCGTAGATCCGGGTGTTGATGTACTTCGGCAGCAGCGCGTCGAGCAGCTCGTCGGCGTTCGGCTCGAAGTCGTACTCCGGCAGGGCATGGGTGCCCGCCTCGGTACGCGGCCGCTCCTCGACCTGCATCGGCGCCATGAACCGGCTGACCGGCGTCTGGGTGATCAGGGACTTGAACTCGGTGTAGACGATGTGCAACTCGTCGACCCCGAGGATCCCGTCCTTGCCCGCGTCGGCGTCGCCGTCGTCGGCACCGGCCACGAAGGCCTTGATCAGCTCTTCGCCGACCGTCCGGGCATCCGCGAAGGTGGGCTGCTCGGAGAAGCCGGTCCAGCTCCCCGCCAGCTCGCGGTTGCGGAACTTGTAGTAGGTCACGCCCTTGCGGCCGATGACGTAGAGCACGGGCTCCTTGCCGTCGGCGCGCAGCCGCGCCATCAGCCCCTCCGCCATCTTGATGGCGTTGGAGCTGTAGCCACCGGCGAGACCCCGGTCGCTGGTGACGAGCAGGACACCGGCCCGACGGATCTTCGGACGCGGGTTGAGCAGCGGGTGCCGGTCGGTGCCCGCGTTGGACGCGAGCGCCGTCAGCACACCGGTGATGGCCTGGGCGTACGGCAGCGACGCCGCCACCCGGGACTGGGCCTTGGCGATACGGCTCGTCGCAACGAGCTCCATCGCCTTGGTGATCTTCTTCATCGACTTCGCCGAGCGGATCCGTTGACGAAGAACACGAACCTGGGCCGCCATCAGTCAGCCCTTACGCGTTCTCGGCCGGGGCGTTCCGGTACCGCGTGACGGTTTCCCGGTCCTGCTCGCCCTCGAGCGGCTGAACCGGAGCGTCGTTCACCCGCAGCTCGTCCTCCTTGCCGAGGAACATCTGCTTGAAGCGGGTGATCGCCTCGTCCAGCGCGTTGATGATGTCGTCGTTCCAGTTGTGGTCCGCGATCGACTGGAGCGTCGTGGCGTACTTGTGCCGCAGGAACTCCAGGAACTCGGCCTCGAAGCGACGGATCTCGCCAACCGGGACGTCGTCGAGCTTGCCCTCGGTGCCGGCCCAGACCGAGACGACCTGCTCCTGCACCGGGAAGGGCGCGTAGTTCGGCTGCTTGAGCAGCTCGACCAGCCGCGCACCGCGGTCCAGCTGCTGACGGGAGGCCTTGTCCAGGTCGGAGGCGAAGGCCGCGAAGGCCTCCAGCTCGCGGTACTGGGCGAGGTTGAGCCGCAGCGAACCGGCGACCTTCTTCATCGGCTTGACCTGGGCGGCGCCGCCGACCCGGGAGACCGAGGTACCGACGTTGATCGCCGGACGGACACCCTGGTTGAACAGGTCGGTCTCGAGGAAGATCTGACCGTCGGTGATGGAGATGACGTTGGTCGGGATGAACGCCGAGATGTCGTTGCCCTTGGTCTCGATGATCGGCAGACCGGTCATCGAGCCGCCACCCAGCTCGTCGGAGAGCTTGGCGCAGCGCTCCAGCAGACGCGAGTGCAGGTAGAAGACGTCACCCGGGTACGCCTCACGGCCCGGCGGACGACGCAGCAGCAGCGACACGGCGCGGTACGCCTCGGCCTGCTTGCTCAGGTCGTCGAAGACCACCAGGACGTGCTTGCCGGCGTACATCCAGTGCTGTCCGATGGACGAACCGGTGTACGGCGCGAGGTACTTGAAGCCGGCCGGGTCCGAGGCGGGCGAGGCGACGATGGTGGTGTACTCCATCGCGCCCTTCTCCTCGAGGATGCCCTTGATCGAGGCGATCGTCGAGGCCTTCTGGCCGACGGCGACGTAGATGCAGCGGACCTGCTTCTTCGGGTCGCCGGAGAGCCAGTTGTCCCGCTGGTTGAGGATGGTGTCGAGCGCGACCGTGGTCTTGCCGGTCTTGCGGTCGCCGATGATCAGCTGCCGCTGGCCCCGGCCGACCGGGGTCATCGCGTCGACGGCCTTGAGGCCGGTCTGCATCGGCTCGAAGACCGACTGCCGGGCCATCACGTTCGGGGCCTGGAGCTCGAGCTCGCGGTAGCCCTCGTTGGCGATTTCACCGAGGCCGTCGATCGGCGCGCCGAGCGCGTCGACGACACGGCCGAGGAAAGCGTCACCGACGGGTACCGAGAGCACCCGGCCGGTCCGCTTGACCCGCTGGCCTTCCTCGATCTTGGAGTAGTC
Organism: Melissospora conviva; assembly: GCF_049523535.1. Lineage (NCBI taxonomy): Bacteria > Bacillati > Actinomycetota > Actinomycetes > Micromonosporales > Micromonosporaceae > Melissospora > Melissospora conviva. Next base: position 77,065 of record NZ_JBLLDT010000006.1, on the reverse strand, counting down.
GCCGAGGACGACGACACCGATCTCCCGGACGTCGAGGTTGAGGGCAACGCCGAGCGTGCCGTCCTCGAACTCCAGGAGCTCGTTCGTCATGGTCGAGGGGAGACCCTCGACGTGGGCGATGCCGTCACCGGCGTCGGCGACGGTGCCGACCTCCTCGCGGGAGACGTCGGGCGAATAGGAGGAGATGTAGCGCTCAAGGGCGCCGCGGATCTCCTCCGACGAGATGGTCAGCTCGGCCATCCTCTGCTTCCTCTATTCAGGGCCCGGTTAACCGGAACGGCGTGGATGTCGTCTTCTCGGCGCTGGGGTGGCGCCTACGGTTCTTAGCGCTTGGCGAGCGCGTTGCGGGTCTCGGTGAGCCGGCGCAGCACGGTGCCGTCGTAGAGATCGGCCCCGACCTGGACGCTCATGCCTCCGAGCACGCTCGGATCCACCGTCTGCTTGACAGTGACATCCCGACCGTATAGCTGGGAGAGCTTTGCGCCCAGCCGCTGCTCTTCCGCCTCGTCGAGGGGAGCAGCGACGGTGACGTAGGCCACCCGCTTCTCCCGCCGCTCGGCGGCGAGCTCGACCAGCTTGGTGAGGGCGCCGGCGAACGAACGTCCACCGAAGCCGGCCAGCGCCATCTCCGCCAGGGAGACCGTCGCGGGCTTCGCCTTGCCGGCCAGCAGCGACCGGACCAGCTCAGCGCGCTGGGCGATCGGCGCGTTGCGGTCGGCAAGCACCGTGCTCAGCGCCGGGTTGGCGTCGACCACCTGACCGAAGCGGAACAGCTCGTCCTCGACCTCACCGAGGTCACCGACGACGTCGGCGCTGGCGAGCAGCGCCGAGACGCTGAGCCGCTCAAGAGCGTTGAGCAGCTCGGAGGGGGCCGACCAGCGGTCGGCCACCACACCGGCGACGATCTCGGCAGCGGCGGGGCTGACCTTGCCGGTCAGCACGCCGTTGATGAGCTCGCTGCGGTCCGCACCGGCGCGAGCCGGGTCGGAGAGCACCCGGCGCAGCCGGGGCTCCCGCCGGAGCAGATCGGCGACCGAGGCGAGGTCGGCGGCGACCGCGGCGATCGCGGCCGGGTCGCCGGCCTGACCGAGGTACGCCTCCAGGCGCTCCGCCGCAGCGGCGTACGCCTCTCGACTGGCAGCCTGCATCAACGGGCTCCCGCGCTCTCCAGGTCGCTCAGGAACCGGTCGACGGTGCCCTTGCGACGCGCCTCGTCAGCGAGGGACTCGCCGACGATCTTGCTGGCCAGGTCGATGGCGATCGTGCCCACCTCCGCGCGGAGCTCCCGCGAGATGGTGGCCCGCTCGACAGCGAGTGCCTCTTTGCCGGCCGCGATGATCCGGTCGGATTCCTCGCGCGCCTTGGCCAGCACATCGGCCCGGATGCCCTCGGCATCCGCCCGCGCGTCGTCCCGGATCTTCGCCGCTTCGGTGCGAACCTCGGCGAGCTGGGCACGGTACTGCTCGAGTACCTGGTTGGCCTCGGCCTGGGCGGCCTCGGCCCGCTTCAGTCCACCCTCGATCGCCTCGACGCGCGCCTGGTACATCTCTTCCATGCGCGGCAGGACGAACTTCAGCAGGACGAAGCAGAGCAGGGCGAAGGAGATCGAGCCAACCACGATCTCCTGCCAGATCGGCAGGATTGGGCTGTGCCCGCCTTCAGCGGCGAGGAACATGTCAGACCTCCGGGATGACGGTACGGGTGATCAGCCGCCGACGGCGAACGCGAGCACCAGACCGAAGAGCGCCAGGGCCTCGACGAGGGCGAAGCCCAGGACGAGCCAGGTCCGGTTGTAGCCGGCCGACTCGGGCTGACGGGCGCTGGAGTTGATGTAGGCAACGAAGATCAGGGCCACACCGATGGCCGGGCCGATGGCCGCGAGGCCATAGCCGATGGTGTTGACGCTGCCCTCGATCGCGGCAAGGACGTTCATTGCGCGGATTCCTCCTAGTTGGCGCGTGAACTGTTCACGCGTACGACGGTGTGCCAGAAAGCTCTCGGGTCACCACCGGGGGCGCCCCGGGTGGGATCAGTGTTCCGTGGCCAACGAGTCGCCCATGTAGTTGGCGGTCAGCACGACGAAGACGTACGCCTGCAGCACCGCGACCAGAGCCTCGAAGAAGGTCATCAGCACCGACATCGCGAAGGCGCCGACCGAGGCGACCTGGATGAACAGGCTCTCGGAGTTGAGCATCACGAAGCCGCCGACGGTGAAGACCAGCAGGATCAGGTGACCGGCGAACATGTTCGCGAAGAGTCGGATCGCCAGCGTCGCCGGCCGGATGATGAAGACCTGCAGGAACTCGATCGGCACCAGCAGGAAGTGCATCGGCCAGGGGATGCCCGGCAGGATCAGGCTCTTCTTGATGTATCCCAGCGCGCCGTGCTTGCGCATGCCGATACCGAGGTAGAGCACGTAGGAGATCAGCGCGAGCACGAGCGGGAATGCGATGTGCGAGTTCGGCGAGATCTGCAGGAACGGCACGATACCGAAGAGGTTGGTCAGCGCGATGAAGCTGAGCAGCACCGTCAGGTAGGGCGCGAACTTGATGCCCGCGGTGCCCATCTGTTCCTTGGCGATGTTGTCCCGGACGAAGCCGTAGAGCGTCTCGGCCATCCACTGACCCTTGCCCGGGACGATCTTCGGGTTGCGGTACGTGGTCAAGAAGAAGATCAGCAGCAGCGCGACCGCGATCCAGATCATGATCGAGAACTTCGTCACAAACGGCCCGGCAACCGGGGGCAGGAAGAAGTCATCGACGCTGGGGGGCCAGGGAAGTCCCTCGGCTGCGACCAGCTCTGCGCTCACCGCGTCATCCTCCGCATTCGACAGGATCGGCACGTGCCGGCAATCAAGCACTGAGCCTTTTCATGATCAGGTAAATAGCACCGGCGGCACCGACCATCATGCCAATCATGATTCCGATGTTGGACGGCAGGTCGAGCCACCGATCCGCCAGCCATCCGAGGAATCCCCAAACGCCGATTCCGGCGATCAGGTAACCGGGCACCGCTCCCGCAATGCCCGACGGTTCTTCGTCGGGCTTGGGGGGGTGCGGGCTGCCGGTCATGACGTCGCGAACGATATCAGCCCAGCGGGCACGAGATATGAGGCACCCCCCGCACAGGGTTCCGGTGCGGGCGGGGCGGGTATGGCGGCGCGGCCGTCGGTCACGTTACTCCCGACACACAGTCCTGGATGCCCCTGCCCCGCAGTTCTTTTCGCCCTTTTTGCCGTCCGGCAAGGGATCTGCCGCGAATCAGCGCGCGTCGGGGTCCACGTAGGGCAGCGGCGCCCGCAGCGTCCAGACCAGCTGCGCCGCGATCCAGACCAGGACGGCGACGATGACGCTGATCCCCATCGGGCGCAGTCCGGCCCAGCCCGTCGCGGCGATGGCGGTCATCGCCACCCCCAGAAACACGATCTTGATCCCGTAGGTGACCAGGCCGACCGGCATGATCAGCCTGGGGTTCACCGCGTCCGCCCAGGCGACCGAGACGCCGGAGACCAGGTAGCTGAAGACGACCAGCCCCACGCCGGCTGCCGTCCCGGCAGCCGCCACCGGACCGCTCACCAGCGCCGCGACCGGCATCGCCACCAGCAGCAGCGCCAGCGAAGCGAGCAGGGTGGTGCGCAGGTAGGGCAGCCGCTCCCGGATGGCACCGGGCTGTCCCGCGGGTGGCGCGCTCATCGCGGGTACACCGGGAAGGCGGTCACCAGGTCGGTGACGTCGGCGGCGACCGCGGCCAGGCACTCACCCGCGGCGGGGGTGCCGGGATCGACGCGTACCGCGCGGGCGATCAGCCCGGCGATCTGGCGCATCTCCCCCTCCCGCATGCCCTGGGTGGTGACGGCGGCGGTGCCGACCCGGATTCCGGAGGCGACCATCGGCGAGAGCGGGTCGTACGGAATGGCGTTCTTGTTCAAAGTGATCATCGCGGCGTCACAGCGCTCCTCGGCGTCCCGGCCGGTCACGTCCAGCTCCCGCAGGTCGACCAGGGCCAGATGGGTGTCGGTGCCCCCGGAGACCGGGCGCATCCCCTCGCCGGCCAGCCCGGCGGCGAGCGCCTGCGCGTTGCGCACCACCTGGCCCGCGTACGTCTGGAAGTCCGGCTGCGCCGCCTCGTGCAGCGCGACCGCCTTGGCGGCGATCGTGTTCATCAGCGGTCCTCCCTGCGTGAACGGGAAAACGGCCTTGTCGATCCGCTCGGCCAGCCCCTCCCGGCAGAGAATCATCCCGCCCCGCGGACCGCGCAGGACCTTGTGGGTGGTGCAGGTCACCACGTCCGCGTACGGCACCGGCGAGCCGATCGCCCGGCCGGCGACCAGGCCGATGAAGTGCGCCGCGTCCACCATCAGGTACGCGTCGACCTCGTCGGCGATCTCACGGAACGCCGCGAAGTCGATCAGCCGCGAGTACGCCGTGGCGCCGCAGATGATCAGCTTCGGCCGGTGGGCGAGGGCGAGCGCGCGTACCTCGTCGTAGTCGATCAGCTCGGTGTCGGAGCGGACCGGGTAGCCGACGGTGTCGAACCACTTGCCGGAGAAGTTGACCCGGCTGCCGTGGGTCAGGTGTCCCCCGTGCGGCAGCTCCATCGCGAGCACGGTGTCGCCGGGCTGCACCAGGGCGGCGTACGCGGCGAGATTGGCGCTGGAACCGGAGTGCGGCTGGACGTTGGCGTGCTCGGCGTCGAAGAGCTCCTTCGCCCGGTTGATCGCCAGCTCCTCGGCCCGGTCCACCGCCGCGCAGCCGCCGTAGTAGCGACGGCCGGGGTAACCCTCGGCGTACTTGTTGGTCAGGGTGGAGCCGACGGCGGTGAGCACCGCCGGGGAGGTGAAGTTCTCGCTGGCGATCAGCTGCAACCCGCTGCGCTGCCGGTCGAGCTCGGCGATTACGACGGCGGCGATCTCCGGATCGGTCCTGGTCAGCTCGTCGAAGTCCGGTCCCCAGAAGGTGCGCGTCTGCTCGGCCACGACCGCAGAGTCTAGCCCCGGCCCGCCAGGGCCAGCGCCTTCACCGCCACCGGCCAGGGCGGGCGGCACAGCCCGGTGGGCCGCGACACCGCCGGTCAGGGCGGCCACACCACCCGGCCCGGGCGGCGGCACCGCCGGGTCAGGGCAGCAGGACTGTCGCCAGCGGGTGGACGGTCTCCTCGATCTCGTCGGCGACCCGGCTGAAGCACTGGTCGCCCCGGCCCCACGGATCGTCCAGGTCGTCGCCGGGCAGCGGCGGCACCAGCCGGCGCGACTCGTCGACGGCCTCGACCAGCGCCACCCCGCGGGCGTACACCGCGGCCGGGGTCGGCGCGGCCGGCGGCAGGGCGGCCAGGTCGACGCCGGGCAGCAGCCGGCCGAACTCCCCCAGCACGAACGTCCGCGCCGTGGCGTCCGGCCGCAGCGCGGCGACGTACTCCTGCTGGTCGGCGGTGGCGGTGAGGACCAGGTCGGCGCCGTCGATGTGCTCGGAGAGCAGCTTGCGGGCGGCGAAGCCCTCCGTCCGGCCACCGCGGGCGTGCACCTGACGGGCCGCCGGCGGGTTCATCTGCTCGCCGGCGTGCCAGCCGCCGGTGCCGGCGCTGTGGCTGTGCAGCAGGGTCTCCGGGTCGACGCCGGCGCCACTGCGGGCCAGCCGCTCCCGCACGGCGAGGGCGAGCAGCCGCTCGGCCATCGGCGAGCGGCAGATGTTGCCCATGCAGACGTGCAGCACGGTGAAGGGGGGCATCTCAGCTCACCGGGCTCTCGATGTCCGGTACGACCTCGCGCAGCTGGTCCAGGTCGATCGCGCCGGCCCGCAGCACCGTCGGGGTGTCGCCGGTCAGATCCACGATCGTGCTCGGCACCGGATCCGGGCAGGGGCCCGCCTCCAGGTAGGCCCGGACCGAGTAACCGAGCTGGTCGCGGGCCTCGGAGGCGGTGGTCGCCGCCGGCCGGCCGTGCTTGTTCGCCGAGGAGACGGCCATCGGGCCGGTCTCGTTGAGCACCTCCAGCGCCACCGGGTGCATCGGCATCCGCACCGCCACCGTGCCGGTCTTGTCCCCCAGGTCCCAGCTCAGGCTCGGGGCGTGCGCGACGACGATGGTCAGGGCGCCGGGCCAGAACGCCTCGATCAGGTCGCGCGCCTCCTGCGGCAACGTCAGCACCAGGCCGTCGAGGGTGCGGCGGGAACCGATCAGCACCGGCGGCGGGACGTTGCGGCCCCGGCCCTTCGCCTCCAGCAGCGCCTTGACGGCGTACGGGGTGAAGGCGTCGGCACCGATGCCGTAGACGGTGTCGGTCGGGAGCACGACCAGCTCACCGTTCTTGACCGCCTCGATGGCGGCGGCGATGCCGCGGTCCCGGTCGGCGAGCGAGCGGCAGTCATAGAGCATCACGGGGAGTCAGTCTGCCACGTCGCGGCGGCCCGCGAATCGCCGACTTCGGCCAGTCGTGCGGTGGCGAAGCGCGCCCGCCCGGTCAGGTCGGCGTGCCCGGTGATCCCGGTGAAGCGTCCGGCGGCGGCCAGCAGCGCCGGCACGAGCGCGCCGTGCGTGTCGTCGTGCTCGATGGCGAGCAGCCCGCCGGGGCGCAGCAGCCGCGCCGCGGCGGCGATCAGCGGACGGATCACCGCGAGGCCGTCGGGGCCACCGAAGACCGCCTCGGCCGGGTCGTGCCCGGCGACCTCGGCCGGCACCTCCACGGCGTCCGGCACGTACGGCGGGTTCACCGCCAGCAGGTCCACCGCGCCGGTGAGCTCGGCGAGCAGGTCGGGCGCGGTCACGTCGGCGGCCACCACCTCCACCGGGGTGTCGCCGGCCGCCGTGCGGTCGGCGGCGTTGCGGCGCAGCCACGCCAGCGCCGCCGGGGATCGTTCGACGGCGACCACCGACGCGCCGGGCAGCTCCTGCGCCACCGCCAGGGCGATCGCCCCGGAGCCGCTGCAGAGGTCGACGACGCGCAACCCGTCACCGCGCGGCCCGGCCAGCCGGCGGGCCTGCTCGATCACCCAGCCGGCGAGCAGCTCCGTCTCCGGGCGCGGGATGAAGACCCCGGGGCCGACCGCGAGCTCAAGGTGGCGGAAGGGGGCGGTGCCGAGCAGGTGCTGCAACGGTTCACGCTGTTCCCGGCGGGCCACCAGCGACTCGTACCGGGCGAGCTGTGCCGCGTCGAGGTCGTCGGCGAGCGCCAGCCGGCCGCGGCCGACACCGAGCACGTGCGCGGCCAGCAGCTCCGCCTCGGCGCGGGCCGAGGCGACCCCCGCCGCGGCGAGGCGGCGGGTGGCGGCGGCGATCGCCACCGAGGGGCGTACCGGGCCGGTCATGATGCGGCCGTCAGCGCCGGGCGATTTCGCTGTCGCCGGCGAGCCGCGCCGCCCGGTCGGCCTCGGAGAGCGCGTCGAGCACCGCGTCCAGCTCGCCGCCGAGCGCCAGGTCCAGGTTGTACGCCGTGTAGCCGATCCGGTGGTCGGTGATCCGGTTCTGCGGGAAGTTGTAGGTGCGGATCCGCTCGGAGCGGTCGACGGTGCGCACCTGCGCCTTGCGGGCGTCGGAGGCGGCGGCATCGGCCTGCTCCTGGGCGGCGGCGAGCAGCCGGGCGCGCAGGATCCGCATCGCCTGCTCGCGGTTCTGCAGCTGGCTCTTCTCGTTCTGGCAGCTGACGACGATCCCGGTCGGCACGTGGGTGATCCGCACCGCCGAGTCGGTGGTGTTGACCGACTGGCCACCCGGCCCGGAGGAACGGAAGACGTCGATGCGCAGCTCGTTGGGGTCGATGGTGACGTCGACGTCCTCGGCCTCCGGCAGCACCAGCACGCCGGCGGCGGAGGTGTGGATACGCCCCTGCGACTCGGTGACCGGCACCCGCTGCACGCGGTGCACGCCCCCCTCCCACTTCAGCCGCGACCAGACGCCGTTGCCCCCCTCGGGCACGCCCTTGGTCTTGACGGCGAGCGAGACGTCCTTGACGCCGCCGAGGTCGGAGTCCTGCGCGTCGATCACCTCGGTGACCCAGCCGTGCCGCTCGGCGTAGCGGGTGTACATCCGCAGCAGATCGGCGGCGAAGAGCGCTGACTCCTCACCACCCTCGCCGGCCTTGATCTCGATGATCACGTCCTTGGCGTCGTGCGGGTCGCGGGGAATCAGCAGCTCGGAGAGGCGCTGCTCCAGGGCCGGCAGCGTCGCGGAGATCGCCTCGGCCTCCTCGGCGAAGGCCGGATCCTCGGCCGCCAGCTCGCGCGCGGCGACGAGGTCGGCGCGCGCCTCCTCCAGCTCCCCGGCCGCCTTCGCCACCGGCACCAGTTCCGCGTAGCGCCGCCCCACCCGGCGAGCCGTGTTCTGGTCGGCGTGGATCCCCGGGTCCGCCAGTCGCTTCTCCAGCTCGGCGTACTCCTCGAGAAGTGCGCTCAACCGTTCGTTGCTCATGACGACGACTCCTCGGCGCGGGAAACTCTGGGGGACGATCGGGGGCGAAACGGGGGCCTAACGCGGACAACGCCCGCTCCCGGTGCGAAACCGGGAGGCGGGCGTCGTCGGTACGGCTACTTGGCCTTCTTGGCCTGAACCTTGGCGTACTTCTGCTGGAACTTCGCCACGCGGCCGGCGGTGTCGAGGACCCGCTGCTTACCGGTGTAGAACGGGTGGCACTCGCTGCAGGTCTCGACGTTGATCGAGCCGCCCTTCGCGGTGCTGCGCGTGGTGAAGGTGTTGCCGCAGGTGCAGCTGACCTCGGTGGTCGCGTACTGCGGGTGAATGTCGGACTTCATCTCGCCTCGGTCCTTTCGTCGGTGGTCGCCGGGTCGCCGTTGCGCCGGTCGCGCATCGCCGCGACGAGCTGGGCGTGAACCGGAACCGGTGGCCGATTGACCAGTGTGCCAGAGGGCGGCGCCGCCCTCGAAATCGGGCTGCACACATCGGTCCGTTCTGGCTAACGTACCGGCGCTTCGTCGCATTCCCGGCGATGCCGCGCTGCGCCGTCCCGGCGACGGTCCGCCGTCGGCGGCGACGCGGCGTTCCCGGGTACGGCATTCCCCCTCGGTCCCGAAAGGCACCCGCATGTCCACGCTCACCGCGGTCCCCCGCGTCCCCCTCGCCGACGTCGTCGACCCGGCGGCCCTGGCCGAAGCGGTCGCCGCCGGCCTGGTCCGGGCGCAGCGACACCCCTACGGCGTACGGTGAGATCGTCGCCGGGCTGCCGGCGGGCTGGACCCGGCGCGACTTCGCCGCCCGGGCCGCCCGTCATCCGCAGGCCAGGGCGCTCTTCCTGCGGCTGGACGGCAAGGACTACCGGCCGCTGCTCTGGCGGCAGGTGCGCCCCGCCGCCGACGACACCCCGCACACCTGGAGTGGAGCATGACCCGCCTGATCGCGACCCGGGGCCTGCCGGCGTCCGGCAAGACCACCTTCGCCCGCGGCCTGCAGCCGCAGGCGGTCCGGGTCAACCGGGACGACCTGCGCCTGATGCTGCACGGCGCGCGGCTGCACACCTCCTGGGCCGAGCGGCAGGTGACGGTGGCGCAGCGCGCCCAGGTCGAGGCGCTGCTGCGGGCCGGGGTGAGCGTCTGCGTTGACGACACGAACCTGCGCTCCCGTGTGCTGCGGGAGTGGGCGGAACTGGCGGCCCGGTTCGGCGCCGCCTTCGAGGTGCACGACTTCACCGACGTACCGCTGGCGGAGTGCCTGCGCCGCGACGCCGAGCGGCCGGAGCCCGACCGGGTCGGGGCGGAGGTGATCGAACGGATGCACGAACGTTTCCTGGCCGGGCGCACCCTGCCGCTGCCGGTCCCGCAGGTCTCCCCCGGCGCCCCGGCGACCGTCTACGACCCGCCCGCGCAGGCGCCGGAGATCGTCCTGGTCGACATCGACGGCACGGTCGCGCTGACCCACGACCGCAGCCCGTACGACATGAGCCGGGTCGGCCGGGACCTGCCCAACGGCGCGGTCATCTCGGCGGTACGCGCCATGCACGCCGCCGGCTACGGCGTGGTCTTCTGCTCCGGGCGCGACGAGTCGGCGCGGGCCGACACCGAGGTGTGGTTGCGCGCGCACGTCGGCGTGCCGTACCTGGCGCTGCACATGCGCGCCGTCGGCGACTCCCGCAAGGACGCGGTGGTGAAGCGGGAGATCTTCGACCGGGAGATCCGCGACCGGTACCGGGTGGTCGGCGTCTTCGACGACCGGATGCAGGTGGTGCGGATGTGGCGGGCGCTGGGACTGACCGTCTTCCAGGTGGCCGAGGGCGACTTCTGAGCACTTCGCGGGGCGGCGCAGCGCGTCACCGCCGGGCACTCGGCGGGGACGACGAAGGGGGTACGACCACCACAGTGGCCGTACCCCCCTTCGTGAGCTTCGCCGGCGTTACTCGCCCGGCGTCGACTTCGCGATCTGCATCAGGAACTCGATGTTGGTCCGGGACTTCTTGAGCCGGTCCAGCAGCAGGTCCAGTGCGGCCTGCGAGTCCAGCGAGTGCAGCACCTTACGGAGCTTGTGCGTGATCGCCAGCTCGTCGGGGGCGAGGAGGATCTCCTCCTTGCGGGTGCCCGACGGGTGGATGTCGATGGCCGGGAAGACCCGCTTGTCGGCGATCTTCCGGTCCAGCTTCAGCTCGGCGTTGCCGGTGCCCTTGAACTCCTCGAAGATGACCGTGTCCATCATGGATCCGGTCTCCACCAGCGCGGTGGCGAGAATGGTCAGCGAGCCACCGTTCTCGATGTTGCGCGCCGCGCCGAGGAAGCGCTTCGGCGGGTAGAGCGCGGTCGAGTCGATACCACCGGACATGATCCGGCCGCTGGCCGGCGCCGCCAGGTTGTACGACCGGCCGAGCCGGGTCACCGAGTCGAGCAGCACGACCACGTCGTGGCCCAGCTCGACCAGTCGCTTGGCCCGCTCGATGGCGAGCTCGGCGACCGTGGTGTGGTCCTGCGGCGGACGGTCGAACGTGGCCGCGATGACCTCGCCCTTGACCGAGCGCTGCATGTCGGTGACCTCTTCGGGCCGCTCGTCGACCAGGACCACCATCAGGTGGCACTCCGGGTTGTTGGTGGTGATCGCGTTGGCGATCGCCTGCAGCACCATCGTCTTACCGGCCTTCGGCGGCGAGACGATCAGCGCCCGCTGGCCCTTGCCGATCGGCATGACCAGGTCGATGACCCGGGTGGTGAGGATGTTCGGCTCGGTCTCCAGCCGCAGACGCTCCTGCGGGTAGAGGGGGGTGAGCTTGTAGAACTCCGGCCGGCGCTTGGCCTCGTCCGGTTCCATCCCGTTGATGGTGTCCAGCCGCACCAGCGGGTTGTACTTGTCCCGCCGCTGGTCGCCATCACGCGCGGCGCGCACGGCGCCGGTAACCGCGTCACCGCGGCGCAGGCCGTACTTCTTGACCTGGGACATGGAGACGTAGACGTCGTTCGGGCCGGCCAGGTAGCCGGTGGTCCGCACGAAGGCGTAGTTGTCCAGCACGTCGAGGATGCCGGCCACCGGGACGAGCACGTCGTCCTCGCTGACCTGCGGCTCACGACCGGTGCTCTCGCCCTCGACCCGCTCACCGCGGCCACGACGACGGTCGCGGTAACGGCTGCGCCGGCCCCGCCGGCCGCCGCCCTCTTCGTCGTCGTCGCTGTCGCGATCGCGCTCCACGCCACGCTGCCCACGGTCGTTGCGGTCGCCCCGCTCGGCCCGCTCACCACGGTCGTTGCGGTCGGCCCGCTCGTTGCGCTCGGTGCGCTCGGCACGGTCCCCACGCTCGGTGCGCTCGGCACGGTCCCCACGCTCGGCACGATCGCCACGCTCGGCACGATCGCCACGCTCGGCACGATCGCCGCGCTCCGCACGGTCACCACGCTCCGCACGGTCCCCGCGCTCCGCACGATCGCCACGCTCCGCACGGTCACCGCGCTCGGCACGGTCCCGTCCGCCGCGGCCCTCGGTGCGCTCGCCGGTCTCGGCCGGAGCCTCCGCGGTCCGCGCCTCGGCAACGACCGGCTCGGCCGTACGCGCCTCGGCGGCACGCGGCTCGGTGGCACGTGCCTCGGTAGTGCGCGGCTCGGTAGTGCGCGCCTCGGCGCTCGCACCCGCCCGGTTGCGCCGGGAGCGGGTACGGCCCTCGGCCGCCTCCGTCTGGGCCGGCTGCTCCGCCGACGGACGGTCGCTTGCGCGCACCTCGGCCCGGACCTCTTCGCGTGCCGGCGCCGTTGCCGCCGCCACCTCGACCCGGGGGCGGGGCGCGCCTGCGGCGGCGCCCTGCTTCTCGGTGATGGCGCTGATCAGTTCACCCTTGCGCATCCGGGCTGTACCCGAGATGCCGAGCGACGCGGCCAGGCTCTGCAACTCCGGCAGAAGCATCGCCGCCAAGCCGGTGCCAGACCGACGGCGCCGGACAGGGGCGGCGGTAGTGGCATCGCCAGCGACGTTGGAAACATCCGACGTCACGTCGGTGGTGTCGCTCAATGGATTCCTTCCCTCGATAGGCCGGGACTGCCCGGGTGGAGAAATGGGTGGCCGGGCGGCCTCGGTGCACCCCGCCGCGCGTGATGCGTCGCGGGAGTTTGGGCACAGCCGGCCGGATTCCGCCCACCAACAGCACAGATGAGCAGGTAGAACCGGCTGCGACGACCGTGGAAACTGCGGTGCCGGCGTGGCCTAGGCAGGGGTAAGACGAGCTAACCGCCGAAAGCTTCGGGGTGCGCCGACCCACAGGAAGATCGCATGCTTCGCGGCTGTGCTAAGTCTAGAGCGTAATCAACTCTTCCGACCTGCGGCAACAGGGCCCCGCTCGGCGATTCCCAGTCTACCCCTATTCACCCGTGCTCCGTCGACATCCACGGCCAAACTCCGCCTCGACCATCCCGGATCCGATCCGCATTCGGCGGGCGGTTCGGTCAGCGCCAGCACGGTCGGCCCGGCGCCGCTGACGACCGCCGCCACACCGTCCGCACGCAGCCGGGCGACCAGCGCGGCGGTCTCCGGCATCCCGGCGGCGCGATAGTCCTGGTGCAGCCGGTCTTCGGTGGCCGCGAAGAGCAGCGCCGGATCACGGGTCAGCGCCGCGACCAGCAGAGCGCTGCGCCCGGCGTTGAACGCCGCGTCGGCGTGCGGCACGGCGGCCGGCAGCGCGGCGCGGGCCACGGCGGTCAGACCACGCCCGGCCGGGACGAAGAGCGTTGGCCGCACCTGCGGCAAGGGCGGCAGCGAAACGGCGTGCGCGCCCTCGGCCCCGGTCCACGCGATTGTGAAGCCGCCGAGCAGGCAGGGCGCGACGTTGTCCGGGTGCCCCTCGATCTGCGCGGCCAGCCGCAGCACCGCGGCGTCGTCGAGGCGCTCGGCGCCGTCGGTCACCAGCCCCCGGGCCAGGTGCACGCCGGCCACGATCGCCGCCGACGACGAACCCATCCCCCGCGCCTGCGGAATCCGGTTGCGGCAGCGCACCGTCAGGCCGGTGGGCTGGGCGCCCAGCACGTCGAAGGTGGCCCGCATGGCGCGTACGACCAGGTGCCGCTCGTCGGTGGGGAGCTCACCGGCTCCCTCCCCCTCGACCCGTACCCGGCACCCGGCCGGGGTCACCTCGGCGGTGACCTCGTCATGCAGCGCGAGCGCCAGTCCCAGCGAGTCGAAGCCCGGGCCGAGGTTCGCGCTGGTGGCCGGCACCGTGACGGTCACCGGATCGGTGGTGAAGGAGAGGGGCATTGGCTCATGCTAGGCGGCTGGCCAGCGCTTTCGACGCCGCGTCCGCTGCCTGGGACAACGCGCGGGCACCCTCCTTTAGACAGCCGCCGATAAGGTGTGCGGCACGCCGCGAGGAAAGAGGGACCATGAGAAGTGTGGGCATCATCATCGGCGCACAACTGGTGAGCGGCCTGCCGCTGCTGGTCGCCCTGGTGGCCGGCCTGGTGATGGCCACCGCCGGCCGGCGCCGGCTGACCGGCAGGGCCCGACGCTTCCTCCTGGCCGGCCTGCTCCTGCTGCTATTCGACTTCGTGCTAAGCGCCACGTGGCCGCTGCTGATCGAATTCACCTTCGACCGCCGGGTGGCCAGCATGGACCTCATCCTCTTCGCCTACGGGCTCGCCTCGAGCCTCACCCTGGGCGTGGGAGTGGCGCTGTTGATCGCGGCGGTGTTCGTCGGACGCCCGGCCGCGCCGCCGGCCGCACCCCACCCCGGGGCGTACCCGGCGTACGGCCCCGGTGGCGGGCAGGTCGACACCGACCCGTACGCCCCTACGCCTGCGCCTCGCTGAGCAGGTCGGAGACGGTGCGGAACTCGTAGCCCCGGTCCCGTAGCTCGCCGATGATCTGCGGCAGTCCGAGCAGCCCGACCAGCCGCTCCGGCCGCCCGATGTCATGCGCGAGCAGGATCGTTCCGGGCGTCACCTGCTCGACGACGTACCGGGCGTGGCCGGCGGGGTCGTCCGGGTAGGCGGACTCCAGCATCTGCGCCGACCAGAGCACCAGCCGGTAGCGCATTCGCGCGGCGGCGTGCAGCGTGCTGCCGCCGAGGTGTCCCCACGGTGGACGCAGCAGCCGCGGCTCCTTGCCGGTGGCCGCGGCGATCGCGTCGTGCGCGCGCCGCAGGTTGTCGTACGCCTCGTCGGCGCCCATCCGGGCCAGGTCCTGGTGCGCCCAGGTGTGGCTGCCGACCTCGTGCCGCTCCATCCGGCCCCGGACCAGCGCCGCGTGCCGCTCGGCGTCGCGCCCGACCATGAAGAAGGTCCCCGGCACCTCGAGACGCTCCAGGGTGTCCAGCACCAGCGGCGTCCACTCCGGACCCGGGCCGTCGTCGAAGGTCAGCGCGATCGCGCGGCGGGTCGGGGCGGCCCCCCAGACCACGTCCAGGCGGGCCTCGCCGGGTCGCTGCTCGCCGACCCCGACCGTGGCGGCGGCCGGGCTGGGGCCCAGCGGCAGGCGGCGGCCGGACATGCGGTCGTACTCGGTGAAGCCGACCGCGCCGGCTGCGGCCCCCGCCGCGATGAGCCCTCCGCCGCGCAGCAGCGCACGGCGGCGCGTTCCATCACCGATCATCATTGTGTCTCCGATCCCCCGTGTGGCGCCGGAGATTACCACCGGCAGGCAAGCGCGCGGGGCGCTCCGACAGGTACGCCCACCTGCCGAAACGCCCCGCGGTCCGCCGTTGCTACTCCTGCGGAGGCAGCGGCGACTGGCGGCTCTTGGGCAGTCGCAGCACCTCGAACTGGTCGGTGCCGTCGGCGAGTGCCCCGGAGGGCGCCGCACGCGCCGGCTCCGGCGCATCCTCCGGTGCAGCCGTCTCCGTCCTCGCCGCCTCGGCCGGGGCGGCCGGCGCCGCACCCGTCTGAGCGGGTGAGACCGGGCGTGCCGCACCCCGGCGGTCCCGCCGGCGCTGCCGGGCGCCCTCGACCAGCGTGTAGAGGGTCGGCACCAGCACCAGCGTCAGCAGCGTGGAGGTGATCAATCCGCCGATCACCACGATCGCCAGGGACTGGGAGATGAAGCCACCGGTACCGGTGATGCCGATCGCCATCGGGGTCAGCGCGAAGATCGTCGCGATCGCCGTCATCAGGATCGGCCGCAGCCGGTGCCGGCTGCCCTCGACAACCGCTTCACTGACCGACATGCCCTGTGCCCGGTACTGGTTGACCAGGTCGAGCAGGACGATCGCGTTGGTCACCACGATGCCCACGAGCATCAGCACACCGATCAGTGCCGGCACTCCGAGCGGCTTGCCGGTGATCAGCAGCAACGCGATCGCGCCGGTGAAGGCGAACGGCACCGACACCAGCAGGATCAGCGGCTGGATCAGGCTCCGGAAGGTCACCACCATGATCAGGAAGACCAGCGCGATCGCGGCGAGCACGGCCAGGCCGAGATCGGCGAAGGCCTCCTCCTGGTCGGCGCTGACGCCGCCGACGGTGAAGGTCGCCCCCGGCACGTCGAGCGCGTTGATCCGCTCCGTGACGTCCGCCGTGATCGCGCCCAGGTCCGAGCCGTTCGGCGTGCCGCTGACGGTGACGGTGCGGGCGCCGTCGATCCGGGTCAGGGCGATCGCCCCGTCGACCTGGGTGATGTCGGCGACGTCGGCGAGGGTTCCGCCGGGCACGGGCAGGGCCCGCAGCTGCTCCACCGTCATCGGCGGCACGGCCCCCGTGCTGAGCTGCACCTTCTGCTGCACCCCGCCGACGGCCACCTGCCCCAGCGACGTTCCCTGGTAGGCCTGCGCCACCAGCTGCCCGACCGCGGCGTCGGTCAGGCCCCGCGCGGCCGCCTCGGCCCGCTTGACGGTGACCTCGACGCGGGGAACCCGCTCGGCGAGGCTGGTGCTCACGTCGGTCAGACCCGGCGTCTCGGCGAGCGCGGCCCGAGCCTCTTCCGCGGCGGCGGCCAGCGTCTCGTCGTCGGCGGCCTGCACGAGCACCTGCAGCTCGCTGCTACCGAACCCGCCGCCGCCGGCACCGAAGCGGAACTCACCGGCGCCGAGGGCGTCGAACTCACCGCGGAGCGTCTCGGTGACGGCCGCCACGTCGGCATCGGGGTCGAGGGTGATCGAGAAGCTCGCCTGGTCGGTGCCGCCGCCACCGATGAAGGCCATGCCCGAGCCGCCGATGCTCACCTGATAGGTCTCGACCTCGTCGAGACCGGCGAGCACCGCCTCGGCCTTCCTGGCCGCCGCGTCGGTGGCGGCGAGGCTGGTCCCGGCCGGCATCTTCTGGGTGACGCTGATGGTGTTCTGCCCGGCGTCGTCGAAGAGGTTGGTCTCCAGCCGGCTGGCCAGACCCACGGTCAACCCGAGCACCAGCACGCCGATCGCCAGCGTGCTCCAGCGGCGGACCGTCGCGAAACGGATCACCGGCAGGTACGCCCGCTGCAACCAGCCCCGCAGCTCGCGCTCCTCGGCGGCCTTGCGGATCGCCGTGGTGTCGGCCGATCCGTCGGCCGGCTTGAGGAACCAGTGCGACAGCACCGGGATGACGGTCAGTGAGACCAGCAGCGAGGCGAGCAGCGCCACCGTCACGGTGACGGCGAACGGCATGAAGATCTGCCCGACGAAGCCGCCGACCAGGGCGATCGGGGCGAAGACCGCGACCGTGGTGAGGGTGGAGGCGGTCACCGCGCCGGCGACCTCGCGGACGCCGGTCATGATGGCGTCACGCTTGGCCTCGCCGTACCCGAGGTGGCGTTTGATGTTCTCCAGCACCACGATCGAGTCGTCGACGACCCGGCCGACGGCGATGGTGAGCGCGCCGAGGGTCAGCAGGTTGAGCGAGTAGTCGGCGAGCCAGAGCGCCAGCAGCGCCGCCACCACCGAGAGCGGGATGGAGACGGCGGTGACGATCGTCGAACGGATGGAGAGCAGGAAGACCAGGATCACCAGGACGGCCATGATCAGGCCGAGCAGTCCTTCGGTGGTCAGGGTCTCGATCGACTGCTCCACGAACGGGGCCTGGTCGAAGACGACGGTCAGCTCCGCGCCGGTGGCGGCCTCCAGATCGGCCAGCACCTCCTGCACGGCGTGTGAGATAGCGACCGCGTTGCCGTCGGGGGTGGCGGTGATGGAGATGCCGAGGCTCTGCTCGCCGTTGGTACGGCTGATCGAGGTCGGCGGGGCGACCCGCTGCTCGACGGCGGCGACGTCGCCGAGCCGCACGGGGCGGGCCCCGGGGCCGGTCAGGTAGATGCCGCGCAGGTCGTCGAGGGTGGCGATGCGCCCACCGGCCTGCACGACGAGGTTCTTGTCGCCATCGGCGACGGCGCCGGCCGGCACCACCATGCCGTTGGACTTGAGCGCGGTGCCGATCGCGGTGACGGGCAGCCTCGCGGCCTGCAGCTTCCTGGCGTCCGGCGTGATCACGACGAGCTGCTCGCTGTCGCCGGTGACCTCGACCGTGCGGACCCCTTCGATCGCCGACAGCTCCGGCACCACGGTCTCGCGCAGCCTGCCCGCCAGCTCGGTCGCGTCCGCGCCGCCGCTGGCGGCGAGCATCAGACTCGGCAGGTCGTCGGTGCCACCGGAGAGCACCGTCGGCTCCACCCCCTGCGGGAGCTGGGCGGAGATGCGGTTGAGCGCGGTCTGCATCTTGTTGACCGCGTCGTCGATGTCGGTGCCGAACTCGTAGCCGACCTGCACGAAGGCCAGGCCCTCGCGGGTCGTCGAGGTTACGGACTCCAGACCGGGTACGCCCTGGACGGCCTTCTCGATCGGGACCGTCACCTGCGCTTCGACGATCTCGGGGCCGGCGCCGGGATAGGCCGCCATGACGAAGGCCGCCGGGATCTCCATCGACGGCAGCAGCTGCTGCTTGAGCGACGGCACGGCGAAAAGGCCGAACCCGGTGATCATCACGGCCATGAGGGCGATCAACCCTCGATTGGCAAGACTGAATCTGGCGAGCAGCGACATCGGCGGGGTTCACTCCTGGGAGGAAAGACGTAGGCGGCGGCCAAAGTCTGCCTCACCGTCGCCGACGTGATCCTGTGGGGTGGCGGCGGGTCGATGTCACGTTCCGGATCACGGCGGCACCGCCGCGGCCAGCAGCCGACCCCGCACGGCGCCGGCACTGCGCGCCGTACGTCTGTGGGTGGTCGCTCCCCTGTGGCCGGTTCCCGCCGGCGCGGATCAGGCCAGGTCGAGCGCCCGCGCCGCGGCCAGCACGTCGTTGGCGATGGTGCTCGGCGCCGGGGCGGTGGAGATCGCCCACTCCGGGTCCTTGAGCCCGTGCCCGGTGACCGTGCAGACCACGGTGGAGCCGGGCGGGATCTTGCCGGCGGCCGCGGACTGCAGCAGGCCGGCGACGCTCGCCGCACTGCCGAGTTCGACGAAGACGCCGACCTCGCGGGCGAGCAGCCGGTACGCGGCCAGGATCTCCCGGTCGGTGACCGCGGCGATCAGCCCACCCGAGGAGTCCCGGGCGTCGAGCGCCTTGGTCCAGCTCGCCGGGTTGCCGATGCGGATCGCGGTGGCGATGGTGGAGGGCTCCCGGACCGCCTGGCCGTTGACGATCGGAGCGGCGCCGGCGGCCTGGAAGCCGTACATCTTGGGGCGGCGGGTGCTGTTGCCGGCGTCGAAGTCCTCGTTGTAGCCCATCCAGTACGCCGAGATGTTGCCGGCGTTGCCGACCGGCAGGCAGTGGATGTCGGGGGCGTCGCCGAGCGCCTCGACGATCTCGAAGGCGGCGGTCTTCTGCCCGTGCAACCGGTCGGGGTTGACCGAGTTGACCAGCGCCACCGGGTAGTCCTGGGCGAGCTTGGCGGCGAGCGCCAGGCAGTCGTCGAAGTTGCCGCTGACCTGGAGCAGCCGGGCGCCGTGCACCAGCGCCTGGGCCAGCTTGCCGAGGGCGATCTTGCCCTGCGGGACCAGGACGGCGCAGGTGATCCCGGCGCGGGCCGCGTAGGCGGCGGCGGAGGCGCTGGTGTTGCCGGTGGAGGCACAGATGATCGCCTTGTTGCCGGCCTCGACCGCCTTGGAGACGGCCATCGTCATGCCGCGGTCCTTGAACGACCCGGTGGGGTTGGCGCCCTCCACCTTGAGGTAGACGTCGGCCCCGAGCCGGCTGGAGAGCACCGGCGCCGGCACCAGCGGGGTGTTCCCCTCGTGCAGGGTGATCACCGGCGTGGAGCCGGTGACCGGCAGGCGGTCCCGGTAGGTCTCGATCAGCCCACGCCACATGACACGTCTCCTCGCCTCGTCGGCCGCCGGCGTGCCGGCCATTGCCTGTTCAGGGTGCCCGGTCCTTCGCGCCGTCATCGTCGCGCACCGGGCCGGACCCATCTGTCGGGACACCCCCGGGGCGACCCGGCCCACACCGTGCCTTCACCGCGCCCTGGCTCACACCGCCCTCGGCGCGCTCCCGGCCCACACCGTGCCCCCGGCGCCGGCCGACGAACACGAAGCGGGCGCGGCTCAGGATCCGCCTTCGACCCGCAGCACGCCGGCGACGGAGCGGACGATGTCCAGCCCGCGCAGCTCCTCGACGGTGGCCGCCAGCGCGGCGTCGGTGGCCCGGTGGGTGACGATCACCAGGATGGCGTCGCCACCCGGTGCGGCCGGGTCGACCGGCTCGGCCGAGGCCTGCCGCACGGTGGCGATGGAGACGCCCTGGCGGGCGAAGACGTTCGCCACGGTGGCGAGCACACCCGGACGGTCGGCCACGTCGAGGCTGATGTGGTAGCGGGTGACCGCCTCGCCCATCGGGCGCACCGGCAGCGCGGCATAGGTCGACTCGCTGGCGGTGCAGACCCCCGCGATCCGGTTGCGGGCAACCGCCACCACGTCGCCGAGGACCGCGCTGGCGGTCGGCGCACCGCCCGCACCACGGCCGTAGAACATCAGCTGCCCGGCCGCCTCGGCCTCGACGAAGACCGCGTTGAACGCGTCGCCGACGCTCGCCAGCGGATGGGTCAGCGGGATCATCGCCGGGTGCACCCGGACGCTGACCGACTCGGCGCCGTCGGCGCCGGTGCCCCGGGAGGCGATGCAGAGCAGCTTGATGGTGCAGCCCATCGCCTTGGCGCTGGCGACGTCGGCGGCGGTCACCCGGGTGATGCCCTCGCGGTGCACATCGGCGGCGGTGACCCGGGTGTGGAAGGCGAGCGAGGCGAGGATGGCGGCCTTCGCCGCCGCGTCGAAGCCCTCGATGTCGGCGGTCGGGTCCGCCTCGGCGTACCCGAGGGCGGTCGCCTCCTCCAGCGCCTCGGTGAAGCCGGCCCCGGTGGCGTCCATCGCCGAGAGGATGAAGTTGGTGGTGCCGTTGACGATGCCGGTGACCTGCGTGATCGTGTCGCCGTGCAGGGAGTCGCGCAGCGGGCGCAGCAGCGGGATCGCGCCGGCGACCGCCGCCTCGTAGTAGAGGTCCGCGCCGCCGGCGGCAGCGGCGTCGTGCAGCGTGCCGCCGTCCTCGGCGAGCAGGGCCTTGTTCGCCGTCACCACGCTCTTGCCGGCCCGCAGCGCCTCGACCAGCCAGCTGCGCGCCGGCTCGATGCCGCCGACGACCTCGACCACCAGGTCGACGTCGTCACGCTTGATCAGCCCGAGCGCGTCGGTGGTGAAGATGTCGGGGTCGACCGGCAGGCCGGCCCGGTCCCGGCCCGGACGACGTACGGCGATGCCGGCGATCTCCAGCGGAGCCCCGATGCGGGCGGTCAGGTCGGCGGACTGGCTCTGGATCAGCCGTACGACCTCGCTGCCGACGGTGCCGCAGCCGAGGATCGCCAAGCGCACAGGTTTCGTCATCCCACATCCAATGCCAGCAGATCGTCTTCGGTCTCCCGCCGGACGATCACCCGGGCCTGACCGTCGCGGACGGCGACGACCGGCGGCCGGGGCACATGGTTGTAGTTGCTGGCCATGCTCCGGCAGTAGGCGCCGGTGCCGGGTACCGCAACAAGATCTCCGGGCTGCACGTCGGCGGGCAGGAATTCATCCTTCACCACGATGTCCCCGGACTCACAATGCTTTCCCACCACGCGGGCCAGCACAGGCGTGACACGTGACGCGCGTGACGCCAGGGTGGCCGAGTAGGAGGCGTCGTAGAGCGCGGTGCGGATGTTGTCGCTCATCCCCCCGTCGACGCTGACGTAGGTGCGCAGCCCTTCGACGTCCTTGACGGTGCCGACCTCGTAGAGGGTGAAGACGGCCGGGCCGACGATGGCGCGGCCCGGTTCGATGGAGAGGTGCGGGACGGCCAGTGCCAGCGCGTTGCACTCGTCGTCGACGATCTTGTGCATCCGCTTCGCCAGGTCCTGCGGCGCGGCCGGGTCGTCCTGCGTGGTGTACGCGATGCCGAAGCCCCCACCGAGGTCCAGCTCCGGCAGCTGCACGCCCCGGGCGTCGCGGATCTGCGCCTGCAGCCCCAGCACGCGGCGGGCGGAGACCTCGAAGCCGCTGGTGTCGAAGATCTGCGACCCGATGTGCGAGTGCAGGCCCCGCAGCTCCAGCACGTCCTCGTCGAGGATGCGCAGCGCCGCCGCGGCCGCCGCGCCGCCGGCCAGCGAGAAGCCGAACTTCTGGTCGTCGTGGGCGGTGGCGATGAACTCGTGGGTGTGCGCCTCGACGCCGACGGTGACCCGCAGGAGCACCCGGGGGCGTACGGACCGCTCGCGGGCCAGCGCGGTCAGCCGGTCGACCTCCTGGTCGGAGTCGACGATGATTCGCCCCACGCCCGCGTCGAGCGCGCGGCTGAGCTCGCGCAGCGACTTGTTGTTGCCGTGGAAACCGATGCGCTCCGGCGGGAACCCGGCCGCCAGCGCCACCGCCAGTTCGCCGCCGCTGCAGACGTCGAGGTGCAGCCCTTCCTCGGCGATCATCTTGACCACGGCGCGGCAGATGAACGCCTTGCCGGCGTAGTAGACGTCGTCACCGGAGAAGGCCGCCCGGAAGTCCCGGCAGCGCGACCGCAGGTCCTCCTCGTCGAGGACGTACGCGGGCGTGCCGAACTCGGCGGCCAGCTCGCGGACGTCGCGTCCGGCGACGGTGAGGGCCCCGTGCTCACCGCGGCGCACGTTGCGCGGCCAGAGCTGCGGCACCAGGGCGTTGACGTCCGCCGGCGCCCGCAGCCAGGTGGGGCCGCGTACGCCGATGTCACCGTGCAGGGCACCGGCCTCGTGGGCACGCATCAGCGCTTCCCCTCTCGTCGCTCAGCGTTATCCACTGTCAGGGTCGGCACCGGTCACATCCGCTCGGGCGCCGAGACGCCGAGCAGGTGCAGGCCGTTGGCGATCACGGTGCGGGTGGCGTCGTTGAGCCAGAGCCGGGCCCGGTGCAGGTCGGTGATCTCCTCGTCGCCGCGCGGCAGGATCCGGCAGTTGTCGTAGAAGCGGTGGTACGCCGCCGCGACGCTCTCCTCGAGGTAACGGGCGATGCGGTGCGGCTCGCGCAGCTCGGCGGCGGTGGCGACCACGGCCGGGAACTCGCCGAGCGCCTTGAGCAGCTCGTTCTCCTTCTCGTGGGAGAGCAGCTCGGGGCGGAATGCCTCCTCGTCGCCCCGCAGCAGCCCCACCTCGGCGGCGTTGCGCGTCACCGAGGCGGTGCGGGCGGCGACGTACTGCACGTAGTAGATCGGGTTGTCCCGGGTCGACCGGGTCCAGAGCTCGATGTCGATGTCGATGGGCGAGTCGACCGAGTAACGGGCCAGGGCGTACCGGGCGGCGTCGACGCCGATGGTGTCGACCAGGTCCTCCAGGGTGACGACCGTGCCGGCCCGCTTACTCATCCGCACCGGCTGGCCGTCGCGGAGCAGGTTGACCATCTGGCCGATCAGGATCTCGAGGTTGCGGGCGGGGTCGTCGCCGAAGCAGGCGGACATCGCCTTCATCCGGCCGATGTAGCCGTGGTGGTCGGCGCCGAGCATCAGCACCACCCGCTCGAAGCCGCGCTCGCGCTTGTCCAGGTAGTAGGCGCAGTCGGCGGCGAAGTAGGTCCACTCGCCGTTGGACTTGCGCAGCACCCGGTCCTTGTCGTCGCCGAAGTCGGTGGTGCGCAGCCAGGTGGCGCCCTCGGAGACGTAGATGCGGCCCTGCGCGTCGAGCCGCTGCACGGCGAGGTCGAGCTTGCCCTGCTCGTGCAGGCTCAGCTCGCTGAAGAAGAGGTCGAAGTGCACGTCGAAGGCGCGCAGCGAGGCCCGGATGTCCTCGACCATCTGCGCCACGCCCTCGGTCCGCAGGACCTGCAGGGCGGCGGCGTCGTCGAGGCCGGGCAGCTCGGGCCGGCGCGAGATGATCGCCTGCGCGATCTCGCCGAGGTACGCCCCGGCGTAGCCGTTCTCCGGCGCGGGCTCGCCCTTGGCGGCGGCGAGCAGCGACTCGGCGAAGCGGTCGATCTGGGAGCCGGCGTCGTTGAGGTAGTACTCGGTGCCGACCTCGGCGCCGGT
Organism: Melissospora conviva; assembly: GCF_049523535.1. NCBI lineage: Bacteria > Bacillati > Actinomycetota > Actinomycetes > Micromonosporales > Micromonosporaceae > Melissospora > Melissospora conviva. Next base: position 53,267 of record NZ_JBLLDT010000006.1, on the reverse strand, counting down.
GGCGCGCAGCAGCCGGCCCAGCGCGTCGCCGACCGCGGCCCAGCGGGCCCCGCCGATGTGCACCGGGCCGGTCGGGTTCGCCGAGACGAACTCCAGGTTGATCGTGAGCCCGGCGAGCGTCTCGCTGCGGCCGTACTGGCCACCGGCGGCGACGATGAGCTGCGCGAGCTGCCCAGCGGCGGCCGGGTCGAGCCGGATGTTGAGGAAGCCGGGTCCGGCGATCTCCACGGACTTGATCCCGGGCGTACGCGTCAGCGTCTCGGCCAGCGCCGTGGCGAACTCCCGCGGCGGCACCCCGAGCCGCTTGCTCACCTGCATCGCGATCGTGGAGGCGTAGTCGCCGTGCTCGGGGTTGCGGGGTCGCTCCACCGTCGTGGCGACGGGCAGCACGGCGGCGTCGAGCCCGCGGTCGGCGCAGACGGTGTGGGCAGCGGCAAGGACGGCCTCGGCGAGCTTTGCAGGAGTCACCGAATCATGTTATCCGCAGGCCCCGAACGCTTTTCCGCCTGCATGACGCAGGCACCGTGACCGGGCGGTCCGGTCGCGCCCCTGGTGCGACCCGTCGGCGACCCCGCTCCGGATTCCCACCGGCGCCCGGGCTTTCAGGACGGGCCCAAGGTCCGTACCGACAGGGCCGGACGGCGGTGGACAACCGGCGATTTTCGGTCGATGGTGGCACTGGTCTCCCCGGGTAGACTCGGTGCTCGGCGACCGGGCAGCACGGCGCCGTCTCCGATCCCGACCGACCAGACGAGGCACGATGAGCATCAGCACCCCGGGTGGCAACCAGCGCCGTCCCGACGTGGTCAGCAGCGGAAAGAAGTCGGGCGCCGGCAAGCCGGCCGGCGGCAATCAGTCGCCGGCGAGCGCCCGCAAGTCCACCGCGAACCGCACCTCCAGCGGCAGCGCCGGCAAGAAGGGCCGCAAGCCGATCACCCCCGTGAAGGTGAGCCAGGGCACCAACTGGGGCCCCATCGCTCTCTTCGCCGTCGTCGGCCTGGTCGCGGTGTCGATCGTCGGCTACACGGCCTTCCTCGCCTTCAACGGCTCCAAGCCGTGGGAGGAGCGGGCCGCCGCCATCGACGGCATCAGCAACTTCCGCGAGTCCGACCCGGAACTGGTGGCCGGTGGTAACCACGTCACCGGCAGCGTGAACTACACGGTCGTTCCGCCGGTCGCCGGCGAGCACAACGCGGCGTGGCAGAACTGCACGGGCAACGTCTACGACGCCCCGATCGCCAACGAGCACGCGGTGCACAGCCTGGAGCACGGCGCGATCTGGATCACCTACCGGCCCGACCTCGCCCCCGAGCAGGTCGCCAAGCTCCAGGAGCGGGTCGTCGGCACCGAGAAGATGATGATGAGCCCCTTCGATGGTCTCGATTCCCCGATCTCGCTGCAGGCCTGGGGCTACCAGCTCAAGCTCGACAACGCCGACGACTCCCGGATCGACGACTTCATCCGGGCGCTGCGCGTCAACGCCTCGATCGAGGGCCCGAACGCCCTCTGCGAGCAGGGCGTCACCGCGACCGGCACCACCCCCCGCAACCTCGCCGGCATGTAAGGACCACGATGAGCTCCTCCTCTGTCACCGAACCGACGACGACCGGCGAGCCGGCACAGACCGGGCCCACCGGCGCGCAGCGCCGGTACGGCCTGGGCGCCGTTGCGCTGGCGATCGTCGTCGGCATGCTGCTGGGCGTGGCGGCGGGGGCGCTCATCGCCCGGCCGGGCACCCCCGGCGACGACTCCCCCGAGGCCGGTTTCGCCCGGGACATGTCCACCCACCACCAGCAGGCCGTCGCGATGGGCCTGATCGCCTTCCAGCAGGGCAGCGACGCCGACGTACGCTCGATCGGCGTCGACATCGCGGCCTCCCAGCAGGGCGAGTACGGCATGATGCAGGGCTGGTTGCGCTCCTGGGAGCTCGACCCGACGGGTGAGCAGCCCCGGATGGCGTGGATGCCCGACGGCGAGTCGATGGTCGACGGCGGGCTGATGCCGGGCATGGCATCGACCGAGGAGATGGAGCGCCTGCGCACCGCGCAGGGCAAGGAACTGGACATCCTCTTCCTGGAGATGATGATCAAGCACCACATCGGCGGCATCCACATGGTCGACGCGCTGCTGGACCAGAGCGATCACGAGCTGGTCACCGAGGCCGCGCAGCGGATGAAGAACACCCAGCAGAAGGACCTGACCAACCTCCGGACGGCACTGGAGCGCCTCCAGGGGTAGGACGGGTGGCCGGCCGTTGAGCCGGTGAGCGACAGCGAGCCCCGATCCGGACTGCACCAAAAGTCCGGATCGGGGCTTTCGCATATATTGCTGCTTATGGGCCAACTAGACGGTTTCTATGCTTTTCCACCTAGATATCGTGACCGGTGGCATATGCGCTCGTTGCCCTAGACGTGGGGGTTGCACTCAAGGACGCGCGGAACTCGGTCACCAGCTGGTGCCGACGACACACCATCGGCGGTGACGGGACGGTTGCGGCCGCCCGTCGCGGACAGCGGCCGGGCGAGCCGGGAACGCTCAGTCGCGAACAGGAGCTCGAGCTGATCGACGCGATCCGGGGAAAGCACCCGGACGCCTTCCGGCTCGACGACGAACTCTGGAGCCGGCAGAGCCTGGCCGAGTTCGCCCGCGACCAGCTCGGCCTGCCTGTCGACGCCGACGAGCTGGGGACGTACCTGGATTCCTGGGGGGTGGGGCCACGCGAGCCGCGCGAGCGGGCCTGCGGGCTCTGCGCACCGGTGGTCGAACGCTGGGTGCGCAGCGCGTACCCGGCGATCGAGCGGGCGGCCCAGGACCACGGCGCGGAGGTCCACTGGCTCGGCCGGGTCCGGCTGCAGGGCACCCTGCCGGCCGCGGAGGCGATCTCCGCCATCTCGGCGCAGGGCCGGATCCGCTTCATGATCACCACGCCGACCGTGGACCCGCCGCTCCCCCGCGACTTCGTACTGCGGCTCAGCGGCCCCGCCGGCGCCGGCCTGCACCTGATCATCGACGGCTCCTGGCCGAAGGGCGAGTGGCCCCGCCGCCTGCCCCGGCACATCGAGCTGCATCCACTGCCCAGCTGCGGCCGGCGCCTGTAACGCGACACCCCCCCGGCGCGAGGCCGATACCGATTCGGCCCGCGCCGGGGGTTCCTGCTACTCTTCTTCAGTCGCTGAGCCCCCGTAGCTCAGGGGATAGAGCACCGCCCTCCGGAGGCGGGGGCGCAGGTTCGAATCCTGCCGGGGGCACTTTTTTTACTATCAAGGTAATGATTGTCCGAATTTTGGGACATGCCTAGCGCTCACCTGAGCTGTGGAAACGGTAAGTTGATCAGGGGAGCAGGTTGCTGCAACCGCACACTCTAAATCGACACCCCGACGCGCGTGTTATGCCCTCGATATCCTGATTCATGGTGAACTGAGGCGTGACTACGCCGCCTGAGCTGGAGTTCGACTACGAGATCACCCTCGTCGACGGCGAACGCGGACGACGATCGGCGGCAGCTCAAGCAGAATCCATTCTGGAAGTCCTGGAGTGGTTCGGGCGAGCGCCGGAACCTACGACGGCCCCCGAGGGCGACACCAGATAGCGAGAGCGCTCGCGCAACCCGGCGGACCCACGCTACGACCGCGGAGCACCGCTTCTATCGTCGCCGCCGCGTCCTCCCCGCCGGCGTCGATCTCAAGCTCGTGCAACACATGCTCGGCCACACCAGCATCGTCACCACCGCCGATATCTACACCACCGTCCTGTCCGAAGCAGCCCGTGACGCGGCCCAGGCAACCGCTGCCTTCGTACTCGACGCCGCCCGCACCCGACTGAGCCTCGGCGGCGCGTCCAAGCCTGATCGGCCGGTTGTCAGCAGTTCGGCCGCTGTCCACTGCGCCGATCGGCCCGATACCCCCAGGACCACCAGAGGACGACCTTCGCCATGAACCGCCGGGCGTTATGCCTGGTGAAAGGGTGCCGTGATGACCGCGACAAGCCACTCAAGGCCGTACCCGCCGAACCTCACCGCCAATGAGGTGACTGGCTGTCCCGGCAACCGTGCACGAGTTCGTTAGGGCTCGCAGATCAACAACACGCAGATTCCAGCCCAAGGAGGCGCCGTTGTGGTACGTACCCGCTGGACCTGCACAAACAGGCAATGAGCATCGAGTTGTCGGCTCCGCCTGAAAACTGACCCTGTGGTTCCGGGTGGGTTCCAGTACTTGTCGCAACACACCTGATCATGTGAGGCGTGTTCATGGGACGACGAGGACGAAAGCGCCGGCTTGAGCTGGAGACGGAGTACTGGCGGCTCTTGCAGTCGGGCGTGGGGACGTTCGAGGCCTGCCGGATCGTGGGGATCGGTCGCAAAACTGGCTACCGGTGGCGCGCCGAGAATGGTGGCGTGCCACCGGCCCGGGTGGCTGAGGACGTCCGATCAGGCAGGTACCTGTCGCTGTTGGAACGGCAACGGATCGCCACCCTGCGCAGACAGGGCCTGACGATGAGGGCGATCGCTGAGCAGCTGGGCCGGGCGCCGTCGACGGTGAGCCGGGAGCTGCGCCGCAACGTGCGCCCGCACGACCAGGGCGTCTATGACGGCGACCTGGCGCACGCACGGGCCCGGCGGCGGGCTCGGCGCCCGCGGGGCGGCCGGCTACTCGCCGACGCCGGTCTCCGGGCCGCTGTTCAGGCCAAGCTGGAAGAGGATTGGAGCCCGCAGCAAATCGCCGCGTGGCTTCGGCAGACCTATCCCGACCAGCCGTCATGGCACGTCTGCCACGAGACGATCTACCAGGCGCTCTACCGTGGCGGCGCAGGTGGACTCAGCCGCCAGCTCACGCGCCGACTTCGCACCGGCAGGCCGCTGAGGAAGCGGCGTCGTCGACGCCGATCAGCGCCGCTGCCGCTTCGTCGCTCCCGCACTGTTGATCGAGCATCGGCCAGACGCGGCTCTGCACCGCACCCGAATCGGTGACTGGGAGGGAGACCTCATCGTCGGTCGGCAGAACCAGTCCGCCATCGCCACCCTGGTCGACCGCACCAGCCGATACCTGCGGCTGGTGCATCTGCCCGCCGACCGCACCGCCGAAGCCGTCCGCGACGCGCTCCTCGCCATGCTGGCAGAACTTCCCGAGGCCGCGCGCCTCACTCTGACCTGGGACCAGGGCGCGGAGATGGCCTACCACCAACAGATTGCACCGCTGCTGCATGACGGAGTGTTCTTCGCCCATCCCGGCCGGCCATGGCAGCGCGGAACGAACGAGAACACCAACGGCCTGCTGCGCCAGTACTTTCCCAAGCGCACCGACCTATCGCAGCACACCGCCGCCGATCTCCGCGCCATCGAGCAACGGCTCAACAACCGGCCCCGCAAGACCCTCGGTTGGCGAACCCCGGCCGACGTCTTCAACGCCGCTCTGGCACCCTGAAAAGCGTCACCGTTGCGACGACCGCCCGAATCCGCCCTGGAACCCACCCGGAACAGAGGGGTCAAACTTCAGCCGGTGTTGACACGAGTGTGCGAGCAGTCTGCCGAAGGGCATCTCCGCAGGTCGCGGACGGCTACCGCAAGCCACTCAGCCGGACCCGAAATCCGCGTGTTTATCCTCTGCAAGCCCTTAGCAAGAACGCCAGCACAACAGGAATCGGCCTCATCGGCGCATAGGGCAACGCGCGAACTATGCGTCCGCCGCCCGGACCGATAACGGAACCCGCCACGCTGACACACCTGAACGTCCTTTTTCACGATCGACTCGGCAGCCTCCTGCGAGAATACAAGAAAGCCGATGGCCCGATCAGCCAGCGCAGACCGGACTCTCGGCACCCGGACCCGTCGACTCAGCACGAAAGATCGGGAAGTTCCCCCTCGTAGTGCTCAGCCTGGCGGACACCCCACCCAATCCCCGCCGGCGCGCCGACCGTTCCCAGCCCGCCTTCCACGCCCAGGAACGGCCGGGTCCGGGTCAACCGGTGACTGTCCAGGTCGCAGGTGGCCCCCAGCGCAGCCAACAGGCAGGAGGCTGCAGTGCCCAGGTCGGTTTCACCGAAGCAGCCGACACGTACCTCAAGGCCCAGGGAACGAGCGAGAAGCAGGGCCCTCCTCGCCCGCGCCAAACCCCCAAGTCTGGCCACCTTGAGCACGACACCATCGACGTATGGGAACAGTCTCTCGATCGCCTCAGGCGACACCACCTCCTCGTCGGCGACGATCATCGGCCCGCCGGGGGTGCGCAGGTCGACGTCGAGCCGCGCGAGCGGTTGCTCGACCCGCGCCACGCCATAAGCGGCGAGGGCAGGGACCGCGTTCCGGTACTCGCCCTCGGTCAGGGTGGCGTTGGCATCCAGCGACAACTCGCCGGCAAAGAACCGACGTGCAGCATCGAGGAAGGCTGGGTCGATCACACCCCGGATCTTGAGCTTGATCGCGATTCCGTGCGCCACGGCACTGAGCCGATCCGCCACAGCCCTCGCGTTCGGAGCAGACACCGTCAGGGTGGAGGGGACGACCGGGAGCCGTGGAACACCCAGTATGTCGGGAACCGAGCGATTCAACCGCCTTGCCACCCAGTCGCACCAGGCCATCGACACGCCTGACGCGACCCACGGCGGTGCCACGGCGCAGAGCTGCTCCTCGAGTTCTTCAAGAGCCGGCCAACTCAGGGTTGTCGCAGCGGGGACGGCGGCGACGACCTCCTCCGCACGCGCCAGGTGCTCCTGCCGGGCCGCCCAGCCCTGTCGGTCACCCGTGTGCGGCGCCTCGCCCCATCCCCAGCTGCCCTCGCGTGACAACAGCACGATGGACGATCGGAAGACATTCCCCGCACGAACCCCGACGTAGGCGGTGTGGACGAGCGGCACTGCCAGATCGTGCCCCCGGAGAGTGACCTTCGAGGCACGCCTCGGCGTTGCTGGCCTCGCATTCCAGTCAGTCATGAAAGAAGTGCGCACGAACGATGCGTGCCAGCTCGTCGGGGCCGGTCAAGCCAGTGTCGACCACGAGGTCGTAGGTGATGCCCTTATGCACCGACTCCGCCTGGCTCGCTGCCATACCGGCAATGCGGTCCGGTCGGCACTCCTCCCGGGCGGCCACAGTCTCGGGGGCGCAGCGGACGCCCACCCAACCGACGACGAGGCCGTGTAACGCCTTCCGCCAGCGCTCCTGTGCGGTAGGGCCGCTCACGAAGTTGTCCTCCACGATGACGTGCGCGCCAGCCGCCGCCATCGCGGCGATGCCGGCCATCCATTGAGATTCCACCTTGACGAAGGCCGGCCCCACTGCGACGCCTCCGTCCTCGGCTAGGTCCAGACCGCCGTTGCCGAAGAGCTTGTGGGGGGCGGCTTCGATGAGGGTGTCCACTCCGAGCCGCAACCAGTAACCGTTGAGCACGTCCTGTAGGTGCCGCGCCAACGTGGTCTTCCCGGAACTGGACCCGCCGTTGAGCACGAGCACCTGCGAAAGTTCATTGTTCATACACTCGCTCCGAATGTCATGGTGTCCCACTGGCGGCACATCAGCACGGTGCCGTCGTAGACGGCGGTCACCACTGCGGTGTTGGGGATCCAGCGATCCTCCGTGTCCGCGGTGGGAACGTTCACGCAGTCGTGCGTCAGACACAGTTGCAGCAGGGTGCCGTGACTCACCACGTACGCCCGTTCCAATCCCAGCTGGCCAACGACGGCCAGCGAAGTCCGGAAGCGCGCCAGCGCCTCACGGCCGCTCTCGCTCCCCTCAGCGGGCCTGTGGTCGAGCTGGCCACTGTCGAGCCAGGTGGGCCACGCGGCCCAGAGTCGTTCGCGGGCCTGCTGATCGGTATGCCCTTCGAGCTCGCCCACCTCGAACTCCCGGAGCTCTTCGAGCACGATGCGCTGGCATCCCCGCTTGGCGACCAGACGTTCGGCGGTTTCGACGGCGCGCCGCAGTGGGCTGCTGACGACGACGTCCTGCTCACTGAGATTCAGGTGCACGGCGAGTTTGTCAGCCTGCTCGCGTCCTAGTGCGGACAGACCCGTTCCCGGCATCTTTGAAGTGACCGTGCCCGTGAGGTTGCTCGCGGACTCTGCGTGCCGGATGAAATGGATCAGCATCACGACACGGTCTCCTGTCGCGTCTCGAGGTTGACGGCGACGGCGTCTGCGAACGATGTGATCAGTGCCTCCACCTCGGCGTCGTTCCCACCAGGCACGGACAGCACCATCCGGACCACGGCGTCCAGTTCGGCGCCCTGCGCCCGCAGTTCATCGCCCACCTGCGGCCGTACGACCTCAATAACGGCCGGAGGCAGGTGCGGCAGGTGAACGGCGCGGACCCGCGACGCCGCCGGGGACGGACGCGGCACGATCAGCCATCCCGAGCTGCCCGGGGCGATCCGGTCGCACGCCAGGGTCGGGCCATTGACGACCGAAGGCAGCAGGGCCTGGGCCCGCAGCGCCTCGGTCACGAGGTCGATGCCGTAAACACGGCGCAGGTGCGGCTGGATGTTGATTCCCCCGAAGCGGGCGCCAATCTCCAGGAACCGGAAGCCCTCGGAGCCGCCGAACGCCTCGAGATGAAAAACGCTGTCACGGATGTCCAGGGCATCGAGGACGGCCGTGGTGAAGACGCGTGCCTCTTCGTGTGCGTGCCGGTCAAGCGTCACCGATCCCATCGGCTTGCGGTCCCGCTGGTAACGCAGTGTGGTTCCGACGTACCGGCTGACGCTGAGGAACCGGAGTTTGTCGTTACGCACCAGTCCGTCGATGTGACACACGGGATCTTCGATGAACGGCTGGACCTCGTAATCCGGCGGTAGGCGATGGTCGATGAAGAAGCGCTCAAATTCACGAGGCGAGGCGAACTGCATGACGCCGCCACTGGCCGCACCGGCGCGAGGCTTGAGGATGACCCGATTAGCTCCCTCCTTATGTAGCCAGGAGGATGCGTCGGTCACCGCCGCGCCGGCGTCAACCGGAAGGGTCGGGACGGTCGCCACTCCTGCGGCGGAGACGGCCTCGGTCATCTCTACCTTGTCCCTACAGCGACGAGCAACGTCCGGGAGCAGTCCCGGTATCCCGGTCATCTCCCGTATCCGAGCGGCTACCCGCTGGGTGTGCTCGTAGAGACTCACGACGCGAACCGCCCCGGCGAGTCGCCCGACCCACGCCGCGATCGCGGGGGCGTGCTCGTCGTACTCGTCCATGCGGCGACCGGGCAGGTCGAGGACGAGCAGCGACGCCAACCGTTGACGAAGCCGGTCGGTTAGCGCGCGCTCGGCACGGCTGCTGACGACCGTGTGAAGGTCGAGCCCTCGCGTGTCCAGGATGTTCAGGTCACCCGGGCGAAGTCCGATGAGCACCACGGTACGGGAAGCTAGGGACGACGTCATGCCGGCCAGAGACCTCGGCTCGACACCGTCACCCGTTCCATCAGGCGCTCGTGCGGCGCGTAGTCTGACACCGCGTAGTGCTGTACGGCGAGGTTGTCCCACATGGCGACGTCGCCCACCTGCCAGGAAAACCGGCAGTGGAATTCGGGCAACGAGGCACGTCGGTGGACCAGATCGAGCAGTTCCCGCCCGCGGCTCTCCGTTGTGCCGATGAGGCGCTCTCCTGACACCTTGTTCGAAAAAAGCACCGGCACCTTCGTAACCGGGTGGGTCAGAACAAGTGGGTGATGTTGGGCCGGGTAGCGCTCACGCAGCTCGGCCAGGAATTCGGGGTCGGCAGCGAACGACTTCTGGACCCGCCGGGGGCACTCACCAAAACCACACTCTTTGGTCAATCGGGACCCGCCAGGACAGGCAGGTCCTTTTTCGTTCACGGGGATCAGATGTTGCCCGCTCCGGCTGCCGGCCGGCATCTGCACGGCTCGACAGCACAGCGCGCTGGTCGACCACGTTCCGCGCGTAGACGACAACCTGGAATACTTGTACCATATCCGGTACGTCTTTTCGGCCGAAGGGGGCGACAGTGACCGCGGCAATCAGCGCCAGCGAGGCGCGCAAGACCCTGTTCCCGCTGATCGAGCGAGTGAATGATGATCACACGCCGGTCGAGATCGTCTCCAAGCGTGGCAACGCGGTGCTGGTCAGCAAGGAAGACTGGGACGCGATCATGGAAACCAACTACCTGCTGAGGTCTCCGGCCAATGCCCGACGTCTGATGGAAAGCGTCGAACAGTGGCGTGCCGGCAACGCCGCGGAGCGGGATCTGGATACGCGCGAGTGAAGCTCGGCTGGACCGATCACGCGTGGGATGACTACCTGTACTGGCAGAACCAGGATCGCAAGACGCTCAAGCGGATCAACGCGTTGATCGCCGACATCAAGCGGGATCCCGACGGGCCGGGAATCGGAAAGCCAGAGCTACTGCGCAACAACCTCTCCGGCCTACGGTCACGGCGCATCGATGACGAGCATCGCCTGGTGTACGCGGTCGAACCGAACGAGATCACGATCATCTCCTGCCGGTACCACTACCAGTGAAACCGCAGCCGGCGGCGGTCACTGCCGGTAGCCGGCGAGGAAGTGCCCGATGCGCCGGATCGCGGCGTCCAGGTCGTCGACGGGCTGCAGCGTCACCACCCGGAAGTGGTCCGGGCGCGGCCAGTTGAAGCCGGTGCCGTGCATGACGAGGATCTTCTCCCGCCGCAGCAGGTCGATGACGAAGCGCTCGTCGTCGACGATCGGGTAGACGGCCGGGTCGATGCGCGGGAAGGCATAGAGCGCGCCCTGGGGAACCACGCAGGAGACCCCCGGGATCTCGTTGAGCAGGTTCGCGGCGCAGTTGCGCTGCTCCAGCAGACGCCCGCCCGGCATCACCAGGTCGACGATGTCCTGCCGGCCACCGAGCGCCGCCTCGATCGCATACTGGGCGGGCATGTTCGGGCAGAGGCGCAGGTTGGCCAGGGTGTCCAGGCCGTCGAGGTATCCGCGGGCGTGCTGTTTGGGCCCCGACACCACCATCCAGCCCGACCGGAAGCCGGGCACCCGGTAGACCTTCGACAAGCCGCTGAGCGTCAGGCAGAAGACGTCGGGGGCGAGCGCGGCGATCGAGGTGTGGGTGGCGCCGTCGTACAGGATGCGGTCGTAGATCTCGTCGGAGAGGAGCACGAGCTGGTGGCGGCGGGCCAGCTCGACGATGCCCTGGAGCAGTTCGTCGGAGTAGACCGCGCCGGTCGGGTTGTTCGGGTTGATCAGCACCAGCGCGCGGGTGGCCGGGGTGATTCGGGCCTCGATGTCGGCCAGATCGGGGAACCAGCCGGCCGTCTCGTCGCAGATGTAGTGGACCGGGTTCCCGCCCGCGAGCGTGGTGGCCGCAGTCCAGAGCGGGTAGTCCGGAGCCGGGATCAGCACCTCGTCGCCCGGGTTCAGCAGCGCCTGAAGCGCCATCACGATCAGCTCGGAGACGCCGTTGCCGAGGTAGATGTCCTCGACGTCCACGTCGGCGACACCGCGTTCGGCGTAGTACCGCGCGACCGCGTGCCGGGCGGAGAGCAGCCCCTTGGCGTCGCCGTACCCGTGGGCCAGCGGCGCGTGGCGGATCAGCTCCTGCAGCAGCGCGGCCGGCGCCTCGAAGCCGAACGGGGCCGGGTTGCCGATGTGCAGCTTGAGGACGTGGTGCCCCTCCGCCTCCAGTTGCTGCGCCTGGCGCAGCACCGGCCCCCTGATGTCGTAGTGGATGCCGGCGAGCTTCGCGGACTGATCAAGCTGCATGCACTTGGTTATACCAAGTCTTTACTTGGAAAGTCCAACCAATGCCCTGATAGGGTGCTGCCCATGCCACGCCGCAGCTACGACCACTACTGCGGCATCGCCCGCGCGCTGGACCACCTCGGCGAACGCTGGGCGCTGCTGATCGTGCGGGAACTGCTGGCCGGACCGCGCCGGTACAGCGACCTGCTCGCCGACCTGCCGGGCATCAGCACCGACGTGCTCGCCACCCGGCTGCGCCAGATGGAGAGCGACGGACTCGTCACCCGGGCGCGCGCCGGAGCGCGCACCTACCAGCTGACCGAGGCCGGTGCGGCGGTCGCCCCGATCCTCGACGCGCTATGCGACTGGGGACTGGACCGGCTGGGCCCGCGCACCACCGGCGACGCCGTCCGCGGACACTGGTTCGCCGCACCCCTGGCCCGCCGGCTGCGGCCCGTCGCCACTGCGGTGCGGACCACCGCCGACCCGCTCACCCTTCAGGTGCAGCTCAACGAGGCCTGCTTCCACCTCGTCCTCACCGCCGACGACGTGCGGCACGTCGACGGCCCGGCGCCACGGCCCGACGCGGTGCTGACAACCGGCGCGCAGACCGCCGCCGCGCTGGCCGCCGGGCAGACCCACCTCGCCGACGCCGTCAGCGCCGGCGACGCCAAGCTGGAAGGAACGCCCGCCCTCACCGAGGCGCTGCTCACCCGGTGACCAGAGCACGTCACAGACCACCGCACGGGCCCCCGCGCCGGCGGCGAGCACTCAGCAGAGCGCGCTCAGCTCGAAGACCCCCGCGGCGGTCCGGCTGCCCATGTCGTTGAGGTGCAGGTGGTCGCCGACGTGGAACTGCGGCGACAACCGCGCCGGCTGCGCCGGATCCCGCAGCGTCGCGTCCAGGTCCACCACGGCGTCGAACTCCCCCGAGGTACGGATCCAGGCGTTGACCGTCAGCCGCACCGCCTCACCCTCGGCGCTGAAGTAACGCGACCCCTCGTACGGCAGCAGGGTGGCCCCGACGATCCGGATGTCCGCGTCGTGCGCGGCGGCGATCAGCTGCCGGTAGCCGGAGATCAGCGCGTCGGCCGTGACCGCCCCGCGGCTGCGGCCGATGTCGTTGATCCCGTGCAGCAGCACGACGGTACGCACATCGGAGCGGGCAAGCACCTCCCGCGGGAACCGCGCCGTCGCGGCCGCACCCCAGCGACCCGCGTCGGCGAGGAGCATGTTGCCGCTGATTCCGGCGTTGAGCACCCCGCACTGCTGCGCCTCGGGCAGCGCGAGGAGCCGGTCGGCGACGTGGTCGGGGTAGCGCCGGTTGGCGTCGATAGTCGTGCCGACCCCGTCGGTGAGCGAGTCTCCGAAGAAGACCACCGACCCGCGGGCCCGGGAGATGACGTCCACCCCGGCCAGGAAGTAGCGGGCGGTGCCCAGCGGGGTGAACTGCGCACCGCTGTCTGCGGTGGCGTCGCCGTCGGCCCGGTAGGAGGTGGCCCGGCCGCTCGCGTGCCAGGTGACCTCGCCGGTCACGCCGGGCAGGTACATGCTGACGACCAGATCGGAGTTCGGGGCGACGGAGAGGTCGACCGGGTCGGAGAGCCACTCGGCACCGGCCGGCACCACCAGCGACGCGGCGCCGCCGAAGCTGACCGGGCGCAGCGCGACCGGATCCACCTGCGGGGAGGAGCCGGGCCCCGGGTCCGTCTCCGCTCCGGCCGCGGTGAGCTGGGAGAACCCGCCGGGGGCGACGGTGACCGCGCCGACGGTGAGCGGGGCCGTGCCGTACGCGTTGCTGATCCGCAGCCGGACCCGCTCGCCCCCCAGCGACACGTGCACGATCTGCCGCAGGGTGATGTCCCGCAGGCCTCTGGCGGCCGTGGTTCCCCCCGGCGCCATCGCCGCACTCCAGGTGCCGGTCCAGCTGCCGCTCTGCGGCGCCTCGGCCCGCATGTCCACGGCCGCGGCCGACAGCAGGGCGATCAACACGGCGATGCCGGAGCAGCCGGCCCGGACCAGTCGGGAGCGCATGCAGGCATTCCTCGTGCTCTCTCGGTGCCGGCCGACGCCGGTCGGCCCGCGTTCATCATGATGGTCGATGCCGCGATCGCGTACGCCGCGCCTCGCGTCCACAAAGGATCTTAGGCGCCGCGTCCGGGCAGAATCATCGCGCAACCGCCGACGGGGCGCGCAACCGCCTCCGGCAACCCACATTCGCCCAGGTCGGAGCCGGTGGATTCACCATCGGCGACCACGAAGGGTGGATAGCCTGTCGGAGAAGTGTCCCGATCGGACCGGTGTCACATCAGGACGACCGGCTGCCGCGAGGAGAACCGATGCCCGTACGACTCGACCGCGCGGTCGCCCTGGTCACCGGCGCCTCGTCCGGGATCGGCGCCGCCGTGACGCGGCGCTTCGCCGCCGCCGGAGCGCAGGTGCTCGCCACCGGTCGCGACGAGACGAGACTGGCGAAACTCGCCGCCGACACCGGCGCGCTGCCGCTCGTCGCCGACCTCGCCCGGCCCGGCGCCGGGCAGGAACTCGCCGAACGGGCGCTGGCCGAGACCGGTCGGATCGACGTGGTGGTCAACAATGCCGGGCTCGGCTGGGCCGGCGACTTCGCGCAGATGCCCCCCGCCGACATCGACGAACTGCTCGCGCTGAACCTGCGGGCGCCGATCGAGTTGACCCGGGCCGTCCTGCCGGGGCTGCGCCGCCACGGCGGACATCTCGTCTACGTCGGCTCGATCGCCGGCCGGCTCGGCGTCGCCGGCGAGGCGGTCTACGCCGCCGGCAAGGCCGGGCTGGACATCTTCGCCGCGAGCCTGCGCGCCGAGCTCGCCGGGCAGGACATCGGGGTCAGCGTGGTGGTGCCGGGAGTGGTCGACACTCCCTTCTTCGCCCGCCGCGGCCGGCCGTACCACCGGGCGCGGCCACGACCGGTACCGGCCGACCGGGTCGCCGCCGCCCTCACCGCCGCCGTCGTGCAGGGCCGCTGCGACGTCTACGTACCCGGCTGGCTACGCCTGCCGGTGGCCGTCCGCGGGGCGTTGCCCGGCATCTACCGGAGCATGGACGGTCGCTTCGGCGGCCGGTCCTGAACGCCCCGGCACAGCGAATCCGCCGACCGGCCACGGTCCACAACAGCCGGTAACGCCACCGGGGCTCAGTGCGAGTGCCCGACCAGGGCCCGGACCGCCACCCACGCCTTCTCCGGCTTCGGCAGCGACACCCGGCGCGTCGTCACCGCCAGCGGATCAGCCTCGATGCGGGTCAGCAGCCGGCGGTAGATCCCGGCCATCGCCGCGGTGCAGGCGGCGCTGCGCCGGTCCAGCACCGGCAGCAGCCGCAGTCCGACGTCGTACCAGCGCAGTGCCCGTTCGGCCTCGAACCGCAGCAGGGCCGCCAGCCGGTCCGGCGGATCGGTGAAGCCACTGTCCGGGTCGAGATCCAGGGTCACGCCGAAGCGGTCCAGGTCCTCGGCCGGCAGATAGATACGCCCGTTCTCCCGGTCCTCCCGGACGTCGCGCAGGATGTTGGTCAGCTGCAGCGCCACACCCAGCGCATCGGCCAGATTGGACGCCCGGTCGAGGTCGTCGGCGCCGAAGACCCCGAGGGAGAGCCGGCCGACCGAGCCTGCCACACAGCGGCAGTACCAGAGGAGATCGCCGAAGCTCTGGTAGCTGCGCTCCTGCACATCGGCCACGCAGCCGTCGATGAGCTCGTCGAAGGCCTCCAGCGGAATCGGCATGTGCAGGACCGCGTCGGCGAGCGCGATCGTCACCGGTCGTTCGCCGGGTTCACGGGGCAGGGCGTGCAGCGCGGAACGGATCGACTCCAGCCGCCGGATCTTCTCCGCGGCCGCGAGCCGGCCGTCACCGATGTCGTCGATGCAGCGCGCCGTGGCGTAGATCGCCGAGAGCGCCTTGCGCTTCGGCGGCGGCAGCAACCGGATGCCGTACGAGAAGTTGGCCGCCTGCACCCTGGTGATGGATTCGCAGGTGGCGTACGCCTCATCGAGCTCGACGCTCATCGCCGGCGCCTGCCGATCGCCGCCGCGCAGTGGGTGAGCACCCGGCGGCGGGTGGGGCGGACCGGCCGGCGCAGCGGATCGTGATCGGCGCGGGCGAGCGCGTCGAGGGTCGCCAGGCCGCCCGCGAGATAGCCGGCGACGGCGACCCGGGCCCAGCCGTGCAGCGCGCCGATCAGCGGCCGGCCCGCCTCGATCTGGAGCCGGGCCCGCTGCGCCTGCATCCGTACGAGTGAGCGCAGGCCAGGGCTCGCCGTCGCCGCGGCGAGCTCCGCCTCGGCGACGCCGAACCGGGTCAGCTCCTCGGTCGGCAGATAGATCCGGCCGCGTTCGTGGTCCTCGCCGATGTCCTGGAGATGCTCGACGATCTGCAGGGCGGTGCAGATCTGGTCGGACCAGGCGATCGACTGGGCGTCGGCCTGCCGGAGGACGCGCAGCACCAGCTCGCCGACGGGGTTGGCGGAGAGTTTGCAGTAGTCGAGCAGCTCGGCGAAGGTGGCGTACCGGGTGACCCGCTGGTCGACGCGGTTGGCCTCGATCAGCCGGCTCAACGGCTCCATCGGCAGGCGGCACTCCACGACCGTGGGGGCAAGTCCGCGCAGCACCGGGTGGTGGATCAGGCGGCCGGCGTACAGGTCGCGCAGCTCGGCCTCGAAGGCGTCCAGGGCGGCGAGGCGGTCGACACCGGGGGCCACCGGTTCGTCGCCGAGGTCGTCGACGTAGCGGGCGTAGCCGTACAGGGCGTGCAGGTGGCCGCGGAGGCGGGCGGGCAGCACCCGCAGTGCGACCGGATAGTTCTCGGCGGCGCGTACCTGCTCCACCGGGCGCGGTGACGGCGGGGCACCGGATTTGGCGAGGCGGTTGTTCACTGGCCCTCCCTAGTCCAGAGGAGCATAACCGCGCTTTTCGCCCGAACATCCGCGATTCGGACTGAAGTGGACCCGGGCGAGTTCGCCGCCGCGGCTGGCCTGAACCCCGCTGTCGCGCCCCGCCCGGTCAGGGCCGGCGACGCCCCCGCCGGTCGCCGACGACGGCCGGCCGCGCCCAGCCCGGAGTCGGCAGCGCCCGGCGGAAGACCTCCTGCCGGGACGGCACCCGGCGCAGCACCTCCCGCCGCGACGGGCCCCGGCCCAGCACCTCCCGCCGCGACGACGCGCGGCCGAGCAGATCGCGGCGGGGATCGCCGCCCGGCCGCTGCGGCCCCGGGCGCTCGGCGCGGGGCCGCTCGTTGCGCCCGCCCCGGGATCCGCGGACCTCCTCGTGGGCCTCGACGGTCGCGTCGTCGGCGGTCCACCGCCCCGACTCGTGGTGCGCCCCGGTCACCAGCGGCGAGGCCGCCAGGACGTACACCCCGACGGTCATCACGACCAGTCCGGCGACCTGTATCGCGACCGCCCCGGACTGCAGTTGCAAGGTGCCGCCCAGCAACGCCACCCCCACCGCGATACCGGCCAGCGGCTCGGTCGTCGCCAGCGGCGGGTACGACGCCGGCAGCGGCGCCAGCTTGTACGCGCTCTGCGCGATCAACGTGCCGACCACCGCCGTGCCGATGACCGCGTAGACCGGCCAGGCGGCGAGCATCGCGTCCACTCCCCCGGTGGCGAGGGTGGCCACCGCGATGCTCATCAGCCCGGACTGCAGGGCGAAGAGCATGCCCGCGCCCGCGCCGAGCACCGGCGCCTCGGTGCGGGGCCGCAGCCGCCGGGCGAGAACGACCAGCGCGAACGTGACCACACCGACGGCGGCGGCGGTGATCAGCCAGCGCAGCGAGTTGCCGGCGGTGTGGGTGCCCGCACTGGGGCGGCCGGCGACCAGGAAGCCCGCGAGTCCGCCGACAACGGCGATCACCCCCAGCCACTCCCGCCGCCGCAGCCGGCGCCGGTTCCACCGGGCCGCGACCGGGAGCGCGAAGATCAGCCGGGTTACCAGCAGCGGCTGCACCAGGGCCACCCCGCCGATGCCCAGGGCGATGCCGGCGAAGACGTTGCCGACCAGGGCGGTACCGACCCCCACCAGCCAGAACGGCTGCCGGGCCAGGTGCCAGAGCAGAGCGGGACGCAGCACTGTCCTGTCCGGGGCGTGGGCGGCGACGCGCTGCTGCACCGCCGCGCCGAGTCCGAAGAGGGCGGCGGCCGCAATTGCCAGGACGTATACCACCCGCGCCGGTTACCCGGCCGAAAGCCAATAAACCCGTCGTTACGGGTTGCCCTGGCGTTTCCCGGGAATGACGCCCCATGCTCATCGCGATCCCGGCGGCCCTCGCGGCCGGCGCCTGCTTCGCGCTGGCCGGGGTCTTCCAGCAGTACGAGGCAGCCAGCCGGCCGAGCAGCGAATCGCTGTCGTGGAAGCTGCTCATCGCGCTGGCCAAGCGCCGCCTCTGGCTGGTCGGGATGGTGCTGGCACTGGTCTCCTACGGCTTCCAGAGCCTGGCGCTGGCGTACGGGCCGCTGAGCCTGGTGCAGCCACTGATCATCAGCGAGCTGATCTTCGCGATCCCGCTCTCCGCCCGGATGCGCCGGCTGCGCCTGGGCAGGCGGGAGTGGATCGGCTCGGCCGCGGTGGCGATCGGTCTCGTCGCCGCCATCGCCGCCGCGGATCCCCGCCACGGCACCACCACCATCCCGACCGACGACTGGCTGATGGCGCTCGGCGCGGCGACCGTGATCAGCCTCGGCGCGCTCGCCGTGAGCCGCCGTACGGCCGGCTCGGTCCGCGCCTCCTTCATCGCGCTCGCGGCGGGCATCATCATGGGCACCCAGTCGGCACTGCTGGACGCCACGGTCACCAAGATGGAGCAGGGTGCCGCGGCTGTCTTCACCGCCTGGCAGACGTACCTGCTGGTCTTCGCGAGCATCGCCGGCCTGCTGCTGATCCAGAGCGCCTACCAGGCCGGCCCGCTCTCGGCCAGCGCCCCGGTGATCGACGCGACCGAACCGGCCGTGGCGGTCACCATCGGTGTCGTCCTCTTCGGCGAGACGATCCGCACCGGCGTGCTGGCCGGCGGCGTGACGATCGCCGGCCTCCTGGTGCTCCTCGCCGGCATCGTGCTGCTGGACACCTCGCCGCTGATGGCGGCCGTGCACCAGCGAGCCAAGGAGACCCGCCCGGGACACCTGCGCGCCAAGGGCGGCTGACAGGGACTCCCCGCCGCACGTCGGCGGGGTGCGTCGAAGCGGCGGGCCGGTGCGGGTCCGCCGCTTCCTCATTGTCTCGTCCGGGACTTCACCGCGGCTCACTGCCCGGCAGGCAGCGGGTCACGCCAGGCAGCGGTCACTCCACGGTAAGCAGCGGGTCGCCGCTGCCCGCGTGCCGGTCCGCCGTGTCGCGCCACACCGGCAGCAGCTCCTCGCGCAGCACCTGCTCCCAGGAGCGGTGCCAGGTACTCGCGGTCTGGGCGGCGTTGACGGCCAGTTGGCGGCGCAGGTCCGGGCGGTCGACCAGCCGGGCCAGCTCCGCGGCCCAGCCGCCCGGGGTGTCGTCGGCGACGAGCACGCCGTCCTTGCCCGGCTCCTGCAGCCAGCCGCTGGTGCGCGCCCCGGCCGGCAGCAGCACCGGCAGGCCGCAGGCCATCGCCTCGGCCACCACGTTGCCGACCGTCTCGGTACGCGACGGAAACGCCAGCACGTCGCAGCCGGCGTAGATGCGGGCGAGCCGGTCCTGGGGCACCGGGCCGAGCAGGGTCACCGCGTCGCCGAGCAGGCCCGGCAGCCGGCCGGCGTCGGAACCGCTGCCGGCGACGACGAGGTGCACCGGATAGCCCTGGTCGCGCAGCAACCTGACGGCCTCGGCGAGCACGATGATGCGCTTGGAGGCGTCGACCCGGCCGACGAAGAGCACCGCCAGCCGGTCCGGTGGCACGGCGTGCCCGGCGGTTAGCGCGGCCCGTACCCCGGGGTCGGGGCGGAACCGTTCCCGGTCGATGCCGCGACCCAGCGGCGCCACCTTTGTTGCGCCGAGCACCTTGGCGATCTCCGCCCGCTCGTCGGCGGAGGCGACCAGCACCCGTTCGCAGGCCCGCAGCAGCCGGTCCCGGCGGCGGCGGGCGAGCGCGGCGGCCCACTCGACCGGCCCGGCCCGCCCACCGCGCCGGACTGCCAGCGACGCCAGGCCGGGGATGCCCCGCATCGTCTGGCGTACGTAGGCGGCGGTCAGCGCCGGCACGTCGGTGTGGACCGACGCCACCAGCCGGGCCCGCGGGTTGTCCCGGGCGAGCCGTACGGCGGTGCGGGCGAAGGCGAAGGCGTGTGTCAGGTGCCAGACGTCGTGGCCGGGCAGCAGCTGGGCGAGCCGGGGGTGGTAGCGGGCGAAGTCGGTGGCGTCCACGCCGCCGACGAGGCGCACCACCGACCGGGTGCCGACCACCGGTTTCAGCGCCACGTAGCGCACCGCAGGCGAGAGCGGCTGGATCCACTCGCGCTCGCCGAGCACGTAGATGGTCAGGTCGACGCCGAGGTCGCGCGGGTCGAGGGCGGCGGCCGCCTCGGCGAAGCGTTCCCAGCACTTGACGTGGCCGCCGGCGAAGGGCCCGGCGGCCAGTTCGACCAGGACCGCGACGGAGGGAACGCCCGGAAGTGGACGGACCGGCAGGTCGAGCGATGCGTTCACCGACGGCGCATACCCGGCTTATCCGGATATACGCGTTACGCGGGTTTCGTTCGTATCATCATGGGAAGTACCGGTCCGCGCCGCTGCCGGAGGAAGGGCGACGGCTAAACGGAAGATCCCCGAAGGAGGAGCGCAATGGGTAGGAAACCGAGGATCAGTCTGCTTCTGCTCGCGTCGACCGGGCTGTTCGCTGTGATGATCGACTACGTTCTGCGCGAGCTGAACCAGTCGGGCCGCAAGTCGATCTGATGACCTCACTGCCGATGCCCACGGTCGGGCCAGGTTCCTCTGGCCCGACCCGTGCGGTCGGCCGTAACCCGCGACGGGTACTGGCCGTCTCGCCCCGGTACGCCAAGTCCTTCGGCACGATGGACCACGCCTTCCCGCTGGTCGGCGCCGCCGCGTTCATGCCACCGCAGGGCCTGCTCACCCTCGCCGGCTACCTGCCCGAGGCCTGGCAGGTGCGCTTCGTCGACGAGAACCTGCGCCCGGCCACCGATGACGATTTCCGCTGGGCGGAGATCGTCCTGCTCAGCGGCATGCACGTGCAGCGCGACGAGATCGACCGGCTCGCCGCACGGGCCCGGCGCCACGACAGGATCACCGTGCTCGGCGGCCCGTCGGTCTCGGCCAGCCCCGAGCTCTATCCCGACATCGACGTACTGCACGTCGGCGAGATCGGCGACGCCACCGACACGCTGCTCACCCGCCTCGATGCCGACGCCGCCCGCCCGGCCGAGCAGGAGGTGTACGCCACCGTCGAACGCCTCCCGATGGAGAACTTCCCGCTGCCCCGCTACGACCTGCTCGACATGACCGACTACCTGCTCGGCAGCGTGCAGTTCTCCAGCGGCTGCCCGTTCCGCTGCGAGTTCTGCGACATTCCCGCCCTCTACGGGCAGCGCCCGCGCCGCAAGCGGGTCGACGCGGTCCTGGAAGAACTCGACGCGATGCTCGCCAGCGGCAACCCCGGCACCGTCTACTTCGTCGACGACAACTTCATCGGCGATCCGCGCGCCGCGGTCGAACTCCTCGACGGCCTGGTGCGGTGGCAGCGCGAGCACGGCTATCCGATCGCGTTCGCCTGCGAGGCGACGATGAACATCGCCAAGCGCACCGACATCCTGGAACAGATGCGCCAGGCCCGGTTCGTGCAGATCTTCATGGGCATCGAGTCGCCGGATTCGGCCGCCCTCAAGGCGATGCGCAAGAACCAGAACCTGAGCACTCCCCTGCTGACCACCATCGAGCGGCTCAACAGCTACGGCATGGAGGTCGTCGGCGGCATCATCATGGGACTCGACAGCGACGACGCGCAGACCGGCGACCGGATCCTGGCCTTCGTCGAGGCGTCGCAGATCCCGATGCTCACCATCAACCTGCTGCACGCCCTGCCGCGTACGCCGCTCTGGGACCGTCTCAGCGCCGCCGGCCGCATCGTCGGCGGTGACCTCAGCGAACGCGAGTCCAACGTCGACTTCCTGCTGCCCTACGACGAGGTGGTGGAGAGCTGGCGGCGGACGGTGACGGCCGCCTTCGCGCCGGAGGCGGTGTACCGGCGCTTCGCCCACCAGCGCGAGCAGACGTACCCGAATCGGCTGCCCAACAGCACCAAGCGCCGGCCGACCCGGGCCGAGCTGCGGCGCGGCCTGAAGGTCATCGCCCGGACCTTCTGGCGCATCGGGGTACGCAGCCACTACCGGCGGGTCTTCTGGACCGCGGCGGTGCCGCTGATCCGCAGCGGCCGGGTGGAGAAGCTGATCCACATGGCGACCGTGTCGCACCACCTGATCACGTTCGCGGGCGAGGTGGCGGCCGGCGAGGCCGAGAAGTGCTTCTACAACCCGCGCCCGGCCAAGCGGGCCGAGCCCGCGCAGGAGCCCTCCGTCACCGGCGGCCCGGACCTGACCAGCAGCGTCTGACCAGCAGCGGCTGACCCCGACGCAGACCGGCTGACCGGCAGCCAACCGCCCTGTTCTCTCACGGCACCGGCACGACAGCGCCGATCACGCAAACGAAGCGGCCCCCTCTCGCGCAGGGGGCCGCTTCGGTGCGCGGGTCGCGTCAGGTGGTGCTGCGCAGCGCGTGCAGCGAGTCCTTGAGCGACTTCATTGTCGCCAGCACCGCCGTCGGCTCGTGCCCGCAGTGCGCCATGCAGTTGGCGCAGCGCTCGTCCCGGCCCCGGCCGTAGCTGTCCCAGTCGGTCTCGTCGATCAGCTCCTGGTACGTCTTCGTGTAGCCGTCGGCCATCAGATAGCAGGGCTTCTGCCAGCCGAGCAGCGAGTACGACGGGATCGCCCACGCGGTGCAGGGCAGATCCACCTTCCCCTCGAGGAAGTCCAGGAAGACCGGCGAGTGGTTGAGCCGCCAGCGCTTGCGCCGCCCGTCGGCGAACGCCTTGCGGAACAGCTCCCGGGTCTCGGCCACCCCGAGGAAGTGCTCCTGGTCGGGCGCCTTCTCGTACGCGTACGCCGGCGAGAGCATCATCTCGCTGACCTTGAGCTCGTCGTTGAGGTAGTCGAGCACCTCGATGACGGTCTGCGGTGTGTCGGTGTTGAAGAAGGTGGTGTTGGTCGTGACGCGGAACCCCCGCGATTGCGCGTCACGTACCGCCGCCACCGCCTGGTCGAAGACTCCGTCCTTGCAGACGGAGGCGTCGTGGCGGTCCTTGAGCCCGTCGATGTGCACGGCGAACGCCAGGTACGGCGACGGGGTGAACTTCTCGATCTTCTTCGGCAGGAGCACGGCGTTGGTGCAGAGGAAGACGTACTTCTTGCGCTTCACCAGCTCCGCCACGATCGTGTCGATCTCGGGGTGCATCAGTGGCTCCCCGCCGGCGATGGAGACCATCGGCGCACCGCACTCCTCGACGGCGGCGAGCGCGTCCTCGACCGGCATCCGCCGCTTGAGCAGGTTCGCCGGCTGCTGGATCTTGCCGCAGCCGGCGCACTTGAGGTTGCAGGCGAAGAGCGGTTCCAGCTCCAGCAGCAGGGCGAACTTCTTGCGTCTGCGGAGCTTCTGACCGACCAGATATCGGCCTATTCGCATACTTTGTCGCAGCGGCATACTCACGACCGGCGTACCTCCTTCGGAAGGGTGAAGCGGATGTCCTCGACGGCGGCACTGCGTTCACTCACGTCGTCGGCGCCGAGCGCGCCCAGCGCCGCGACGAGTTCGTCGACCAACCCGGGCGGCGCGGACGCCCCGGCGGTCACCCCGACGGTGCGGGTCCCGGCCAGCCAGCGCAGGTCCACGTCACCGACGCCGTCGACCAGGTGGGCCCGTGCCCCGGCCCGCTGCGCGACCTCGACCAGGCGGACCGAGTTGGAAGAGTTGGCCGAGCCGACCACCAGGACCACGTCGGCTTCGGCGGCGGCCATCAGCACGGCCTGCTGCCGGTTGGTGGTGGCGTAGCAGATGTCGTCCGAGGCGGGCGCGGCCAGCGCCGGGAAGCGCCGCCGCAGTGCCTGCACGATCCCGTCGGCCTCGTCCACCGCGAGCGTGGTCTGCACCAGGTACGACACCCGCTGCGGGTCGTCGACCTGGACCCGTTCGGCCGCGGCGATGTCGGCCACCAGCCGGGTCCGCTCCGGGGCCTCCCCCAGCGTCCCCTCGACCTCCTCGTGACCGTCGTGCCCGATCAGCAGCACGGTGTCGCCCCGGCCGGCGAAGCGGCGGGCCTCGGCGTGCACCTTGGTCACCAGCGGGCAGGTCGCGTCGATGACCGGCAGCGCGCGGTCGGCCGCGGTACGGCGCACCGCCGGGGAGACCCCGTGCGCGGAGAAAATTGTCAGCGCCCCCTCGGGCACCTCGTCGAGTTCGTCGACGAAGACCGCGCCGCGCCCACGCAGATCGGCGACGACGGTGGCGTTGTGCACGATCTCCTTGCGGACGTAGACCGGCGCCCCGTGCCGTTCCAGCGCCTGCTCCACCACCGCGATCGCCCGCTCCACCCCGGCGCAGAAGGAACGCGGGGAGGCGAGCACGACGCGGCGCAGACCGGTCGCGGCGGCCCACTCGGCCAGCGCCGGCACCACCGCCGGCAGCGCCCGCAGGGCGACCCGCACCCGGTCCAGGGTGGCCGGGCGCCAGAGCCCGTCGTCGGCGGTGTCGGCGACCACGCGTACGCAGGCGACCGGACGGCGCTGCGGGCCCGGCAGCAGCCAGGCCGACTCCAGGTCCACCGCGAGCGCCCCGGTCGCCGCCAGCCGCGCCTTCGCCGCCCCGCCGACCAGCCGGTCGGTGCTCACCACCGGTCCGATGTGCACCCTCAGGCCGTGGCGGCGCAGGGCGGCGGCGAGCATCGGCGCCGCCGGCAGCGGCACCACCCGGCCCGCGCCGTCCACCTCCGGGTCGGTGCGGATCTCACTGGCCACCACCACGTCCCCCGGGCGCAGCCCATCGGCCAGGCCCCCGCAGATCCCGGCGATCGCCAGCGGCCCGCCGTCCAGCGTGGCGCCGGCCGCCCGCGACCGGCGCGCCCCGATACCCGTACGCCGTACCGCGCCTCGCCGTTGCGGGTCGAGCGCGGCCAGGCCCCGGCGCAGCGCGGCCGCCTCGGGCCGCATCGGGGCGCAGATCGTCCAGCCGGAAGCCGGCTCGGCGCCGATCGAGGCGGCGCCGGCCGGCTGCGGCGCGTCGCGCGCCGCGGAGAGGGTCACGGCGCCGTCTCGGCGGCCGCGGCGGCCCCGGTCCGGGCGGTCAGGATGCGCCCGAGCGCCGTCACCGGGAAGACCAGCCGGTAGAGGCCGTAGTTGATGTAGAAGTCCCGTGGGAAGCCGGTGCCGGTGAAGTACGGCTCGTCCCAGCCGCCGTCGGCCTGCTGGGTCGCGGCGAGCCAGGCCAGCCCCCGGTTGGCGGCCGGCCCGTCGCCCAGCCCGACGGCGTGCAGCGCGAGCAGCGCCCAGGCCGTCTGGGACGCGGTGGAGGCGCCCCGGCCGATCCACTCCGGTTCCCGGTAGGAGCGCAGGTCCTCACCCCAGCCGCCGTCGCTGTTCTGGTGCGTCAGCAGCCACTGCGCCGCCCGCTGCAGCGCCGGGTGGCTCGCCGGCACCCCGGCCGCCGCCAGAGCCGGCACCACCGCGCCGGTGCCGTAGACGTGGTTGGCGCCCCAGCGGCCGAACCACGAGCCGTCCGGCTCCTGGTGTGCCAGCAGCCAGCCCACCCCGCGCCGGACGGCCGGGGTCCGCGAGAAGCCCTCGTGCGCCAGCGCCTCCACCACGTGCGCGGTGACGTCGGCGCTCGGCGGGTCGATGACCGCGCCGAAGTCGCAGAAGGGCAGGTCCGCCAGGAACTCGCTGGTGTTGTCGGCGTCGAAGGCCGCCCAGCCGCCGTCGCGCGACTGCATCCCGAGCATCCACCGGGTGGCGCGCAGCACCGCCGGCTGCGCCGGGACTGCCGTACGCCGCAGCGCCATCATCACCTCGGCGGTGTCGTCGGTGTCCGGGTAGATGTCGTTGGCGAACTCGAACGCCCAGCCCCCGGCCGGAGTGGCCGGGCGGCGTACCGCCCAGTCCCCCTTGACCCGGATCTCCTCGCCGAGCAGCCACTGCCCGGCCTTCGTCATCGCCTGGTCGTCGGCGGGCAGCCCGGTCTCGGAGAGGGCGACGACGGCGAGCGCGGTGTCCCAGACCGGTGACTGGCAGGCCTCCAGCAGGCGTACCGGGCCGTCCGGGCCGTCGCGGTGCAGGGTGAAGCCGTCCAGGCCGTCCAGACCGGCCTTCATGACGGGGTGATCCATCGGGTAGCCGAGCAGGTGCAGCGCCATCAGCGAGTAGACCCAGGGCGGCTGGATACCGCCCCAGCCGCCGTCGGCCTCCTGCCGGGCGACGATCCACTCCGCGCAACGGCGCAGCGCGTTCATCCGTACGGGTTCCAGGGGGAAGCGCTCGTAGGCGGCGGCCAGCCGGTCGCCGCGGTGCAGCAGGCCGCGGCGGCTGCGCAGCCGCGGTGCGGGTAGCGGCTTGAGGCCGCTGCGCAGTTCGTCGATGTCGACGCCGAGGTCGCGGACCGGGCGCAGCGCGCGGATCACCGCGAGCGGCACGATTGTCTGCCGGGCCCAGCAGGCGAAGTCGTAGACGTTGGCCGGCATCCACTTCGGCAGCAGCACCAGCTCCGGCGGGACCGCGGGCAGGTCGTGCCAGGGCCAGAGCCCGAAGAGCGCCAGCCAGAACCGGGTGAAGACCCGGCTGCGTTCGATGCCGCCGGCCGCCCGGACGAAGGCCGCCGCGGCGGCCATGTGCGGCGCGTCCGGGGTGTCCCCGGCGAGCCGCAGCCCGATGTACGCCTCGATGGTGGTGGAGAGGTCGCCCGGTCCGCCGTAAAAGGTGGGCCAGGCGCCGTCGGCGAGCTGCTGGGAGCGGATCCAGCGGCCGGTCGCCGCGGTCTGCTCCCCGGTACGGATGCCGAGGAACTGCCGCAGCAGCAGGTCCTCGGCATCCATCGTCACGTTGGTCTCGAGGTCGCCCTTCCACCAGCCGGCCTGGTCCTGGAGGCCGAGGAGGTGGTCACGGGCGCGCTCGACGACCTCGCGGAGCCGGTCGTCGGTGAGCCGGGGGGCGCCGGCCGGTGCCGGGCGCTGCCCGGGGCGGGTCGCGGTGCCGCCGGGGGCGCCGACGGGCTTCGGTTGCAGCAGCTCGGTCATCAGTGGTCCCTTCCGGTGATGAAGGAGGCGATGTCGGTCAGCTCCCGGTGCACCTCGTCCGGGAGCGCCAGCTGGTCGAGTTCGGCCCAGGCGCGTTCGACCTCTTCCCGGGCCCGCTGCTCGGTCCAGTCCCGCCCGCCGCCGGCCTCGACGAGTTCGGTGGCGCGGGCGACCTCGTCGTCGCCGAGCGGGGCGGCCTGCCCGTAGAGGTCGGCCAGGGAGCGGCCGGCCGCTCCGCCGAGGGTCATCGCGCGGACCACCGGCAGGCTCTTCTTGCGGGCCCGCAGATCCGCGCCGACGGGTTTGCCGGTCCGGGCCGGGTCGCCCCAGATGCCGAGCAGGTCGTCGACGAGCTGGAAGGCGACCCCGACGTGCCAGCCGAAGCGGGAGAGCCCGTCGACCAGTGGCGCCGGCGCCGACACGACCAGGGCACCCAGGGCGCACGCCCCGCTGAGCAGCGCCGCTGTCTTGTTCCCGGCCATCTGCAGGCACTCGTCGAGCGAGACCTGGGCGCGCTTTTCGAACTCCAGGTCGGCGGACTGACCGGCGATCAGCCGCCGGACGTCGACGGCGAGCCGCCGTACGGCCGGCCCGCCGCCGGGCGCGTCGGTGAGCGCCTCGTAGGCCAGGCCGATGAGCGCGTCACCGGCGAGGATCGCCGGTCCCACGCCGAAAACGGTCCAGGCGGTGGGGCGGTGCCGGCGTTCGGTGTCGCCGTCGAGCACGTCGTCGTGGAGCAGTGAGAAGTTGTGGGTCAGCTCGACGGCCGCCGCGGCCGGTACGCCGTCGACCGCCTCCTCACCGGCGGCGCGGGCGCCGAGCAGCGCCAGTGCGGGACGGATCCCCTTACCCTGGGCGGTCGCCGGGGTGCCGTCGGCATCCCAGTAGCCGAGCTGGTAGCCGCAGATGAGCCGGTTGCCGGCGTCGAGGCGGTCAAGCAGCTCCCGGATCGCCGGCTCGACCAGGCTCTGCTGACTCCGGTCGGTGCGGGGGGTACCTGCGAGGGTCATCGTGCGGCCTCCGTGTGTCGGGGCCGGGACGCCAGGTGGCGGCAGACGACGTCAGCGGCGTCCGTACCGCTGCGCACCGCGCCCTCCATGGTGTCCGGCCAGCCGGTGTCGGTCCACGCGCCGGCGAGTGCCAGCCCGGGCATCCGGGTCGCCGCCTGTGGCCGGTACGCCCGCGTGCCGGGCCCCTGCCGGAAGGTGGCCCGGGGTTCGCGGGTGACGAATGCGTCGCGTACGGCGGTGGCGCGGGCGGCGGGGAAGAGCTCGGCGAGGGCGGCGCGCTGCGCGGCGACGAGGTCTGCGGTGGAGCGGGCGAGTTCGGCGTCGGCGGCCGAGAGCGAGACGACCAGGTGCTGTTCGCCGCCCATCTCCGGCGTGGAGCGGTCGAAGATCCACTGTGCGGGCGATTCCACGGCGGCGGCGAAGCGCAGTTCGGTGACCGGGGCGGCGTACCGGAGGTGGACGTTGACGATCGGGGCGGCGCCGAGCAGGCTCCACCGCCCGGCGTCCGGAGCGGCGGAAGCCGGCACCAGCCGGGCCGCCGCCGGATGTGGTACGGCCAGCACCACCGCCTGGGTGGTCAGCTCGCTGCCGTTGATGCCGAGCCGGAAGCCCTGCTCCTCCTGCCGGATCCAGCCGACCCGGGCGTGGGTACGCACCCGCACGCGGAGCCCGGCCAGCACCCGCCGGGCCGGGATGGCGTGCAGGTCGGTCAGGGGCACCAGGGGCCGGCCGATGTCACCGGCGTCGGCGCTTTCCAGCAGGCCGGTGCGGAAGACCCGGGCCGCCAGTGCCAGCGATGCCCGGTCGGCGGGGACGTTCAACGCGGCGACGGTGATCAGGTCCCAGAGCCGGCGGATCGCCCGCGGGCTCTGACCATGTGCGGTCAGCCAGTCCCCGAAGCTCTCCTCGTCGGTGTGGCGCAGGTCGGGGTCGACGTGCCGCAGGGCCGCGGCGGCCCGGATCGCGGCGAGCCGCTCGCCGCGGTCGAGCAGCCGGTAGCGCGCCAACGCCGGAAGCAGGTGGGCCGGGGCGGGGAGCCGGGACCGGGTGAGCAGGTGCGCGGAACGCCCGGGCAGCAGCACCGGCACCGAGAAGCGCTTCTGCACATCGGTGTCGCCATCGGTGCCGAGCCGCGCCAGCAGTTCCCGGTACGCGGTGTAGCAGCGCAGGAAGACGTGCTGCCCGGTGTCGACGGTGAGGTCGTCGCGCTGGAAGGAGTAGGTGGCGCCACCGAGTTCGGGGCGGCTCTCCAGCAGGGTAACGCGGGCGCCGGCGTCGGCCAGGCGCAGGGCGGCGGCGATGCCGGCCAGCCCGCCACCGATGACGCAGACGTCGCCCTCGGCCGGCGTCGGGAGTGGATCAGGGCCGGTCATGCGGGCTGCCGGCCGGACACGGTGCGTGGGCGGGACGCGGTGTGCAGGCCGGACACGGTGCGCGGGCCCGACTCGGTGCGCAGGCCGGAGGGGGTGCGCGGGCCGGGCGGACGGTGACGGCCGACGTGGGCCGCCGCTCCCGGCCGGGGAGATGGGGCAAAGGATCGGAGCATCACGCGGTCCTTACGTTTCGCACGGTCAGTACGTCCTGCTGACGGCCCGTGGGCCGGACCTGGCCGGCGGAGCGGCGCCGCACCCCGTCATCGCGCGGGACCGCCGTCGGCCGGCGTGGTCGTACGCCGGCGCCCGGCCGGCGCGGCCACCTCGCCACCCGGCTCCGGAGCCGTCTCCGCTTCGTGCAAAGTGAGCATAACAGCTAGGATCGGACGTACCGGATCAATTCACCGCGAATGCCTATCACGTTTACACCCTGCCGCTTACGCTGCTCAACCACCCGGCGCCAACCCCGATTCACCCGATCGGGGGGCCGCAGCTCAGGCCGCCATCTCCCGGCAGGGCCGTCGCTCTCCATTGACGAACCAGGTATACCGTTCGCTATACTCGGCAGGTGGCTGAGGAGTGGGAGATCTACCTCGTCGATGAAGTCCGCAGGTGGCTGGACGAGCTTGACAGCGCTACCCATGCCCGCGTGGCGCAAGCCATCGATCTACTTGCGGAGGCCTGACCGGGTTTGGGGCGGCCTCTGGTCGACACCATCCACGGCTCATCCATCGCCAACCTCAAGGAATTGCGCCCGGGCAACGTGCGCATTCTCTTCGCCTTCGACCCCTGGCGATCCAGCATCCTGCTGGTCGCCGGAGACAAAACGGGGCGCTGGAACCAGTGGTACGTCGACGCCATCCCCTTAGCCGAGCACCGCTATCAGATCTATCTGAAAGAACGCACCGAGGAGGGGTGAGGATGAGCAGTTACGTCAGCTGGAGCCAGATCCGAGCCGATCACGTGGCTCGGGCCGGCGGCGAGCAAGCCGTCGAGAACGGCAAGGAGGAGCTGCTCGCCACCGTTGTCGGACACCGGCTCGCCGAGGTGCGCCGAGGGCGGGGCCTCACCCAACAGCAGGTCGCTGAACGCATGGGCGTCACAAAGGGCCGCATCTCCCAGATCGAGCAGGGCAAGATTTCCGGCCAGGATGTGGTGGCCCGCTACGCCGCCGCCCTGGGTGGACGACTGCACCAGGCGATCTACTTCGACGACGGCAACATCGCGGCAATCGCCTGACCGAGGCGAGGCGAGGCGAGGCGAGGCGAGGCGTCAAGATCGTTAGTCCGAAACCGGTGCCGCGGAGCCCTCGAAACACCGGTTTTGGACTAACGATCTTGGTTGGTCGCCCAGGACCCGTCGGGCAACGACTCGCAGGGGGCCACACGCGGGACCCGACCCGGCAGACGCCGCTGCGAGAAACTCCCTTGAGGCGACACCGGCGCGGTCTCGAGAATGCTGCGGTGTCCGTTCCGCTGCGCCAGATCCGCGCCCTGCACGACGCCGAGACCATCACCGTGTACCAGGCGTACCCGCCGGAGATCGCCGAGCCGGCGCTCGCGGCGGGACGCTTCGTGCCGCCGTTCAGGCGGGAGCGGATGACCTGGATCAAGCCGTCGTTCCGCTGGATGATGTACCGCTGCGGCTGGGCCGCAAAGCCCGGACAGGAACGGGTCCTCGCCGTACGGATCACCCGCAGCGGCTTCGAATGGGCGCTGGAGCACTCCGCCCTCAGCCACTTCCAGCCGGCCTTCCACCCCGACCGCCGCACCTGGTCGGACCAGGTGAAACAGAGCCCGGTACGGGTGCAGTGGGATCCCGAGCGCGACCTGCGCCTCGCCCCACTGCCGTACCGGTCGCTGCAGGTCGGACTCTCCGGTCAGGCGGTGGACCGCTACGTCGACCAGTGGATCGTGGGACTGGACGATGTCACCGGCCTCGCGCACCGCATCCGGGACCTGCTTCGCGCCGGCGACCGCGCCACGGCGGAATCGCTACTGCCCACGGAGACCCCGTATCCGCTGCCAGCCGCGATCGGCACCCGGATCGACGCCACCTGAACGGCGGAGAGCACTTCTGCGAGCGACGGCCCACCGAAACCCGGTGTGATCGCAGCATGGCCAAGGACGTCGGATGTCGGCAGCTCCGCACCTGTCGCACCTCGTCGCGATCGGGAACCCATGTGGATAGAGAACATGGCACGATCCGTCGATGATCAAGTCGATTCCCCGCTGGCCGGCGGGCGCGCTCCTACTGACCCTCGCCCTGTCGGGCTGCACCGGCCAGGCCACGCCGGCGCCCGCTGAAGCCACGTCGTACCGGGTGGTCGAAGACCTCTGCGAGCGCCTCGACCACGCCTGGATCACAGAGTTCATCGGCACACCGGTCAAGGTGCGGGCGTTCGAAGCGCCTCCCGGCGACGACGTCCGGCGACGGTGCACGGCGGGAGCGGCAACAGCCGACATGGACGCGATCTCGGTGCAGGTCAACACGCAGACAACCGGTGAACTGAGCCCGCAGCCCGAACCCGCGAAGCCTCTCGGCGGCGTCGGCGATCAGGCGTACATCCGCCTCAGCGAACCGTTCACGTTCACCAGCGAGCACCTGGGCCGCGAGCAGACCAGCCGGATAGACAGCCTGATGGCCGCCCAGGGCCCGGCGACCGTGATGGTGACCATCACGGTGCACGCCCCCACGGTCCCCGACGACGCGGCGATCCAGGCGGTGCTGACCGCGTACGGGAAGGACGTCTTCGCCCTCATGGCCGAGAGCCCGGACTCCTGACCGGTCGGGGTGACGGTCAGGCCGTGGCGGGGATCCCGGCCGAACCGGCCGAGGCGCCCTCGGCGGGGCGGCGGGTCAGGACGCGGGGGCCGGCGGCGGTGATGGCGACGGTGTGTTCGGAGTGGGCGGTGCGGGAGCCGTCGGCGGAGCGGATCGTCCAGCCGTCCCCGTCGTACCTGATCTTGTCGGTGCTGCGGCAGAACCAGGGCTCGATGGCGATGGTGAGGCCGGGCATGAGCCGGATGCCGCGCCCGGCGCGGCCGTCGTTGGCGACGTGCGGGGCCTCGTGCATGGTGCGGCCGATGCCATGGCCCCCGAACTCGTTGTTGACCCGGTAGCCGTAGGAGCGGGCTACCTCGCCGATCGCGGCGGAGACGTCACCGAGTCGGCCGCCGGGCTGGGCCGCGGTGATGGCGGCCTCCAGCGCGACCTCGGTGGCCTCGACGAGTTTCTGGTCGGCCGGGTCGGGGTCGCCGACGATGACCGAGAGGGCGGAGTCGGCGGACCAGCCGTCGATGGCGACCGCCATGTCGACGCTGAGCAGGTCGCCGTCACGCAGGACGTAGTCGTGCGGCAGGCCGTGCAGCACCGCGTCGTTGACCGACAGGCAGAGCACGTTGCGGAACGGACCGCGACCGAAGGACGGGGAGTAGTCCCAGTAGCAGGAGTCGGCGCCGCGTTCGGCGATGCGACTGCGGGCGTGGTGTTCGAGCTCGATCAGGTTGACCCCGACCGCGGCGTTCTCGCGCAGCTCGGCGAGGAGTTCGCCGACGAACCGGCCGGTCACCGCCATCCGGTCGATCTCCTCGGCGGACTTCAGCTCGATCACGACAACCCCTCCCTGTGCGGTATTTTTATACCGGCATTTTTATACCACGCCGGGCCCGGCCCGCCGGAGGGATATCCTGACCCCATGGTCCGCCAGCCGCTCACCGCCGAACAGATCGCCGCGGGCCGGCGCCTCGGCGCGGCCCTGCGCGCCGCGCGGGCCGACCGCAGCCTCGTCGAGGTCGCCCTGGCGGCCGGCATCTCCCCCGAGACTCTGCGCAAGATCGAGGCGGGACGCCTTCCAGCGCCGGCGTTCGGCACCGTGGTCGGCCTCAGCCGGGCCCTCGGCGTCCCCCTGGCCGACCTAGCCGACATCTGGCTGGCCGAGCTGCCCGTCCGCCAGGCGTCCTGAACGCCGACCGGTCCGGGCGCTCATTGACAGACGCCGGCGGCGCCGGTGAGACCACCGGCGCCGCCTTGGTCGGCAAATCGTCAGCTCGGCCGGCGGAAGACCAGCACGCTCATCCGGGTCAGGTCCCCGAACTCCAGGCGCCGCCGGGAGTCGTTGTCGTTGGCCCGGACGGCCACCTGGAGCCGCACCTCCGCATCCTGGGGCAGTTCGGCGTTGACGTTCGGCATGGTGACGACGAAGACGCCGCCGGTGGTGTCGGGGTTGTACGAGACCCGCTCCTGCGCGACCAGCGGAGTGTCCGACTCGGAACTTCCGGGGCGGCGGTACTCCGCCCGCAGCCGGACGATGTCACCCTCCTCCAGGCCGCGCAGATCCACGGTCGCCTGCTGGCTGATGATGCCCTCGGCAGGCAGCCGGTAGCCGAGCCGCTCGTCGTCGTCGGACCACTCGATGGTGTGGAACTCGTCGTCGGCGTCGATGGTCTGGCCGGCGCGGGGGGTGCCGAAGAAACTAGCGAGCACGTCGTCATCTCCTTCCGGCGCACGCGCGCCGATCATTTCCGCGAAGTCGTCGAGGGTGCCCCGGAAGGCGTCGGCATCGGTGGTGCGCTGACTGCCGATGATGGCCGAGTCGGTGTACTGCCAGATCCGGGGCAGCCGGCGGGGTGTGCCGTACTCGACCCACCCGGGGCCACGGTCGCCGCCGGCCCGCTCGTAGGCCCTCCTGAAGTTCTCGGCGACGGTGTAGGGGTAGTCGGCATTCCAGCGGGGAAAATCGCCGAGGCGGCTGGAGCCGTACTCGCCCCGGGAGGCGTACATGATCGCGACCTTGCCGGTGCGGCGCTCGATTTCCCGGCCGAAGTCCACACCGACCGACGGCGGGACGTCGTCGGTCGGCCAGCGCTCCAGGTCGATCTGCCAGAAGAACCCGTTGAAGTCGCGCCACCAGGGGGTGTTCCGGTCGGCGTACTCGATGGCGGTGGTGGCCTGGGTTTCGGTGGAGACCCCGGAGTGGACCACCACGTACATGCCGAGGAAGGGGATCCCGGCGTCCTTGGCGGCGGTGAGCATGACGCCGTAGTACTGGCTGTGGAACGTCCCGTCCCGGGACTGCTCCGTGCCCTTGTAGGTCATGAAGTCGATCCCGGCGGCCCGGGCTTCCCGGACCCGGCGGACGGTCAGTCCCCGGTCCACGTCGTAGTCGCTGGCGTCCCAGCCGAAGAGTGTCACCCTCGGTACCTCCGGTGGAGTCGGTAGGGGTCGCACATTCCGCTCGAAAAGTCGCAAAACCGAACGAAATAAGCTCATGGGGGAGCTCCATCCGCTATGGATGTCGAGTGGTGGTGGAGAAATGGGGGCGGATGAAGAGGGGCCCCGCCGAAGACGCCGGCCGTACGCCGCGGTGGGCTACATCGACGAGCCTACGCCTGTCACCGTCGGCCAACGGCGGCCAGATTTGCGCCGATCGATAAAACGGCCAGTCGGGCACACAGCTCCTGACCTGCGAAAACTCTGCCTCGGCGATCAGGTGCCGGCGGGGAAAGTCTCCAGCTCGCCCAGCATCTCGTGGGCCGGCAGTGAATGCAGAGCGCTGGTCTGGTCACACCAGACGAAGGCGTCGTAGCGCTGCGACAGTCGTGTGGGGACATAGTTTCCCCACGACTCGTACTCCGGGTCGTAGACCACGCCGATCGCCCGGTGGTCGACGCTGTCGGTAGCCCACTCCGGCTCGTCGATGCCGTCGAAGACCAGCAGCGCCCGGTCGGGCAGCGACTCGTGCAGCTGCCGCTCGACCGAGCCGGGCCGGGCCGGCGGCACCGGCAGCACCTGCGGGGTCGCCCCCCAGTGGTTCGCCGCGACCACCTCACCCTGGTAGCTGCCGAAGCCGACCAGCAGCACGTCGGTGTCGCCGTAACGTTCCCGTCCCAGCCGGCCGAGGTTGAGCAGTCCCGACTCGGTCATGTCGGTGGCGCGGGAGTCGCCGATGTGGCTGTTGTGCGCCCAGACAATCCCCTTGGCCTGCGGCCCGTACTGCGCCATCAGCCGGTCGAGGGTGTCGGCCATGTGGGTGTCGCGGATGTTCCAGGACTGCGGCCCACCGCCCATCATCGCCCGGTAGTAGCGCTCCGCGCCCGCCACCACCTCGGCGTTCTGCCACGCCGAGAAGCGACCCGCGCCGTCACGTGCCGCCCGTTCCCGGGTACGCGTCAGCAGCCGCACCACCTCGTCCTCGCAGCGGCCCGGCACGAACCGGCTCGCCCGGCCGTACTCCTGCGGGTCGCCGCCGTACGGCTCGAAGCAGCGGTACGCCTCCTGGGCCGCCTCCAGGGCCTGCGGATCCTCCTCGCCGAGGTAGTCGAAGATCGCCTGCATCGACTCCCAGAGCGAGTAGACGTCCAGCCCGTGGAAGCCGGCCCGCAGTGGTGCGGGCTGCTCGACGTTCCAGGCGCGCAGCCAGCGGCAGAAGCGGACCACCTCGGCGTTCGACCACATCCAGGTGGGCCAGCGCTCAAAGCGTTCGAGTGCCGAGAGCGGGTCGGCGGGTCCGCCGGGGTGGAAGCGCACCGAGTCGTCGACCCGGGCGCAGTCCGGCCAGTCGCCCTCGACGGCCACGAACGAGAAGCCGGCCTCGGCGATCAGCCGGCGGGTGAGCTGCTCCCGCAGCCGGTAGTAGTCGTGGGTGCCGTGACTTGCCTCGCCGAGCATCACCACCCGCGCGGAGCGGGCCCGGTCGAGGACGGGGTCGAAATCGCCGGGTGTGCCGAGCGGCTGAACCAGCATGGCAGCGGCTACCCGGCCCGCCGCGGGCACAAACGCCACCGGTGGTGGGACCGGGCGCCACCGCCGGTGCGGTTCTGGGAGGTCTCACGCACCGGAAGCGCGGCGACACGAGCCGGCTCCGGATATACGATCTTGCGAATTCGAGGATCGGAGCAGGCATGCGGATCGGCGTCGTCATCGGTACCGGGCACGGCATGGACGGCACGACCGGGAGCCTCGTCCGCGAGCTGCTCGACCGGATCGGCGCCCGCGCGGTCCAGGTCCGGACCGAGATCGTGGGCACCGACGACCTCGGACTCGGCCCGAGCTGCCCCGCCTGTCTGGCGTGCATGACCGCCGGCGAGCAGGCCTGCCCGAACTACGACCGCACCGCAGCGGCCCGCCGCCTGCTCGACGACTCCGACCTGGTCGTCTTCGCCACGCCGGTGCACTCCTTCCACGTCTCCGCCTCGATGAAGCGCTTCGTGGACCACTTCGCGTACCTGATCCACCGCCCCGCCCACCTGGGCAAGCCGGCGGTGCTGCTCTCCACCGCGGCCGGCGCCGGGCACGACGCCGCGCTGGGCTACCTCAAGACCGCCGTACGCCGCTGGGGCTTCCACACCGTCGCCCAGCTCGGCGTCAACGGGCCGGGCCTGCGCAAGCCGGCCTACCGGGCCAAGGTCGACGCGGCGCTCGACGAGATCGCCGGCACCGCCGTCGAGGCGGTGACCTCCGGTACGGAGCCCACCCCGACAACCGCGGACCTGATCGGTTTCCGGGTCGCCCGGCTGCTGGTGCGCAACACCACCGAGAACGGGCCGGTCGACGAGGCGTACTGGCGGGAGCGCGGCTGGTTCGACGCCGAATGGTTCACCGACACCAAGGTGCCCTTCGTCGCCAACAAGATCGCGGCGCTGGTCGAGGGGCGCATCCGCGCCGGCATCGAGAAGGGCTCGGCCGACCCGTACCGGGGCTGACCCCCGCAGCAGAGCGCGGTCAGTGGCGGTCGGCGAGCAGGTACGACGCGAGGGCGCTGACCCCAGCCACGCCGAGGACCGCCGGCCAGGCACCGATCTTCTTGGCGAGCGGATGCGAGGCGCCGAAGCCGCCGAGGTAGATCGCCGAGAGCGCGGCGGTGCCGGCCGGGCCGGTCTTGGCCAGCCAGGTACGCCCGGCGTAGAGGCCGGCCAGCCCGAGCACGGCGCCGCCGAGCGGGCGGACTCCGGTCTCCCTGGCGACGAGGAAGCCCCCGACCAGGCCGAGCGCGGCGAGCGGGGCGGTACGGACCTCTTCGGCGGGGCGCAGGCTCATGTCCGGATCGTACGTCGCGGCGCCCGCCCGGCGGCCCTGTCCCGCCGACGCCCGGTGTGTGAGCGCTCCGAGGCCGGGTACGCGGGCACGATGAGCGTGACAGCGTTGCAGTTGCAGGAGTTCCTCGCCGGCGTGGACTACCCGATCTCGCGGGAGGATCTGGTGCGCTGGGCGCAGGAGAACGGGGCGGGCACCAACCTGATCCAGCGGTTGCGCAGCCTCCCCGCTGATCAGTTCACCTCCCCCGGCGAGGTCGGCTCCGCCTTCGACGACCTCGGCTGAACCGCCGCCGGACGCCGGTCGCACTCAGGAGGTCGCACTCAGGAGGTCGCGCTCAGGAGGTCGCGCTCAGGAGAAGAGCGCGCTGTACCCGTTGAGCGCCGGCTGCCCGCCGAGGTGCGCGTAGAGGACGTTCGAGCCCGCCTCGATCTCGCCGGTGGCGACCAGGTCGATCATCCCGGCCATCGACTTCCCCTCGTAGACCGGATCGGTGATCATGCCTTCGAGTCGGCCGGCGAGCCGCATCGCCGCCAGCGTCCGCTCGTCGGCGATGCCGTAGATCCCGCCGTGGTAGCGCTCGTCCAGCTCCACCTCGTCGGCGCGCAGCTCGCGTCCGAGGTCGATCAGGTCAGCGGTGCGGCGGGCGATGCGCAGGATCTGGTCGCGGGTCTCGGCGGGCTTGGCGGAGGCGTCGATGCCGATGACGCGGCGCGGCCGCTGCCCGGCGGCGAAGCCGGCGACCATGCCGGCCTGGGTGCTGCCGGTGACCGAGCAGACCACCACGGTGTCGAAGAAGACGCCGAGCTCCCGCTCCTGCTGCTCGACCTCACGTGCCCAGTTGGCGAAGCCGAGCCCACCCAGCGGGTGGTCGGAGGCCCCGGCCGGAATCGGGTACGGCGTGCCGCCGTCGCGGGTGACCTCGGCGAGGGCTGCCTCCCAGCTCTCCTTGACACCGATGCCGAACTCCGCCTTGATCAGCCGCACGTCGGCGCCCATCAGGCGGCTGAGCAGGATGTTGCCGACCTTGTCGTAGACGGCGTCGGGCCAGTCCACCCAGGACTCCTGCACCAGCACGGCCTTGAGGCCGAGGCGGGCGGCGACGGCGGCGACGGCGCGGGTGTGGTTGGACTGCACCCCGCCGATGGTGACGAGTGTGTCGCAGCCCTTGGCGAGGGCGTCGGCGGCGAGGTATTCGAGTTTGCGGACCTTGTTGCCGCCGAAGGCCAGGCCGGAGTTGCAGTCCTCGCGCTTGGCCCAGAGCCGGGCGCCGCCGAGGTGGGCGGTGAGCCGCTCCAGCGGGTGCACCGGGGAGGGGCCGAAGAGCAGTTGTGCGCGCGGGTGGTCGGCGAGGGCCATGGGGGTGACTCCGATCGTGGGGGTGACGTGTGACCGGGGCGCCCGTTGCGATCCCGGAGTGCCGGCTGTCAGCCGGTGGTCGCGAGGTCGTCGTCGGCGAAGGTCGTCTCGATGAGCCGGCCGAGGCTGTCCCAGTTGGCGTAGACCAGGTCGGCGGCGAGGTCGGCGTCGCCTGCGGCGCAGGCGTCGGCGATGCGCTCGTGGACGCCGATCGAGTCGCGGCCGGGCAGCGAGGCGAACCGGAGCCGCTCCAGCCGCCGGATCCGCGGCGAGAGCCGTTCGATGGTGCTGCGCAGGGTGTGGTTTCCGGTGGCGTCCAGATAGACGTCGTGCACGTCGTCGTCGGCGGCGAGCGCGGCGAGGACGTCACCGGCGTCGAGTGCGGCGGCGAAGTCGACGTTGGCGGCCCGCATCCGCTCCACGTGGGCCGGGGTCATCCGCGGCACGGCCTCCCGCACCGCGAGGGTGTGCAGGGCGCGCAGCACGACGAATGCCTCCTCGCAGTCGCGCCGGTGCAGCGGTGCGACCCGCGTGTAGGCGTTCGGTTTGGACTCGACCAGCCCTTCGTCGGCGAGCCGGGCCAGGGCCTCGCGCACGGGGGTGCGGGAGAGCCCGACGGCGGTGGCGAGGTCACCGTCGCGCAGCACCTGGCCGGGGCGCAGCTCGCCCTCGACGATCGCGGCGAGCAGCACGTCGTAGGCCTGGTCGCGGAGCAGTCGGCGCGGCACCGAGGGCAGTTGCATGTGATATATCAATTCACCCCGAGTGGGTGACTGTCAAGCACCCGGTCGCCCGCTCAGCCCGCGGAGCCGCCCTGCAGGTACGCCAGCACGGCGAGCACCCGGCGGTTGTCGTCGTCGGAGGGGGCCAGTTGCAGCTTCGCGAAGATGTTGGCGGTGTGCTTGCCGACCGCGCTCTCACTGAGAAAGAGCCGCTGCCCGATCGCCGCGTTCGACCGGCCCTCGGCCATCAGCCCCAGCACCTCGCGCTCCCGGGGCGTCAGCCGCGCCACCGGACCGGGCACCGGGCCCGGCCGCAGCAACGCCGCGATCACCTCCGGGTCCATCGCGGTGCCCCCGGCGGCGACCCGGCGCACCGCGTCGACGAACTGCGCGTCGTCCAGGACCCGGTCCTTGAGCAGATACCCGATCCCGCCGGAGCCGTCGGCGAGCAGTTCCCGGGCATAGAGCTGCTGCACGTGCTGGGAGAGGACCAGCACCGGCAGCCCCGGGATCTCGCGGCGGGCGGCGAGCGCGGCCTGCAACCCCTCGTCGGTCTGCGTCGGCGGCAGCCGGACGTCGACCACGGCGACGTCGGGGCGGTGCTCCAGCAGCGCCCGCAACAGGTCAGGACCGGTGGCGACCGCCGCGACCACGTCGAAGCCGTGATCGCCGAGGAGCCGGACCAGCCCCTCCCTCAGCAGGTAGAGATCCTCGGCGAGGACGACGCGCACGGCACCTCCAGCTCCACGATGGTCGGACCGCCGACCGGACTGTCCACGGTGACGGTCGCGTCGAATGTACCGAGCCGGCGGCGCAGCCCGTGCAGTCCGCTGCCCCGGCCCGGGTCGGCGCCGCCACGGCCGTCGTCGGCGACCCGGACCCGCAGCACTGCCCCGTCCTGCGCCAGACTGATCCGCACCCGCTGCGCCTGCGCGTGCTTGAGGACATTGCCGAGCAGCTCCTGCACGGCGAAGTAGACCGCCGACTCGACCGCCTCCTCCGGCCGCTGCGGCAGCGACACCGTCACCTCCACCGGCAGCGGCGCCTCCAGCGCCAGGGAACGCACCGCGTCGCCGAGACCGCGTTCGGCGAGCACCGGCGGGTGGATGCCGCGCACCAGGTCGCGCAGTTCCCCCAGCGCCCGGGTGGAGGCGGCCCGCGCCTCGGCCAGCAGGGCCCGCGCCGCCGCCGGGTCCTGATCCAGCAGCCGGTCGATCTGGTTCAGCGTCAGGCCGAGGGCGATCAACCGGGCCTGGGTGCCGTCGTGCAGGTCGCGCTCGATGCGGCGCAGTTCGGTGGCCTGCTCCCGGGTCGCGTCGGCGCGGGTCTCGGTGAGCCGGCGTACCCGCAGGTCGAGTTCGGCGCGGCGGGTCGGGCCGAGCAGCAGCGCCGTCCAGCGCCCGTGCCAGCGCAGCGCGGCCGGCGCGGCGGCGAGCCCCAGCACGGTCAGCGCCACGCCGACCGGGAGCGCCGCGGCCGACGAGCCGGCGAGCGCGCCGTACCAGTCGTTGCCGCCGTTGCCGGTGAAGAGGGAGACCAGCCAGGGCAGCACCAGCCCTCGGATGCCGTAGCCGACCGCAACCAGCGGTGCGAGCAGCACCACGCCGACGAACGGATCGGCGATTCCGAAAGTGATGTCCCGCCAGGTCGCCGGGTCGCGGCGTACCCAGCTGTCGCCGGCCGCGTACCGGGCCGCCCGGGGCGAACGGTAGAGATGGCGGCCGACCGGGTAGAGCCCGTCCGGCCGGAGCGGCGGCAGCTCCGGGCGGGGCCGGTACGGCTCGGCCACCGGCCGGTCCGACCAGCGTCCGGCCAGCCGCCGCCGCAGGTTCGTCAGCACCCGCAGACCCCGCACCACCGGCTGGAAGAGCGGCACCAGCCCGACCCCGAAGGAGAGCACGGTCGCCAGCAACACCAGCAGCGCCACCGGTATGCCGAGCAGGGTCAGCCCGGCGAGCGCGAGCAGCCGGAACAGCGCCACCACCCGCACACCCAGCCAGTGCCGCCAGCCGCTGCGCGCGGGCGCACGCGGCGGGCCGAGCAGACGGCGGTTCCAACGATCGTGCAGACGCAGCAGCGCCGGGGCGAGCGCCGGACCGGCCGCCAGCGCCACCAGCCCGGCCGGCACCGCCCAGGGTTGCCCGCCGGTGACCGCCAGCCACCCGCCGCCGGCGACCAGCGCCGCCGGCAACCCGGCGAGGAGCGCGGAGACCGGGGCCAGCAGCATCCAGCCCAGGTCCCGCCACGTCGCCGGGTCCCCCAGCACCCAGTCCAGGTGGCCGATCGCCCTCGGCACCCACGGCGAGCGGTAGAGGATGCGCTCACGCTCGTAACGCCCGTCCGGCCCGGGCACCGGCGGTGCGGGCCTGGGCCGGTAGGAATCCGGCACCGGCTGCGCTGCCCCGGCGCCCGCCAGGCGCCGTGCCAGTCGTGGCACCCGGCGGGCGAGCAGCAGCACCGGCGGCAAGAGCAGCACCAGCCCCAGACCGAAGCCCGGGACGAAGGCGGCGAACTGCACCGCCGCGGCGAGCCAGGCGAGCGCGGCGACCCCCGTCCACACCACCCCGCGCCCCAGGGCTCGCACATGTTCGGCCACACGCTGCATGTGACCAGTCTGGACGCCGGGCCCGCCCCGGCACAGTGCCCGCAGCCGCCCGACAGGGGTGGGGCTACCCCCACCGGTGCCGCCCGGCGTCAACGAGCGCAGCCCGGACCGCTGCCGCCTGCCGGGGTCCGCGGTCAGAGGGTGACCGTGCGGCCCTGCGCCATCGCGGTCTCGGCCGCCGCCAGGACGGCGACCACGTCGCGGCCGAAGCGCACGTCGCACTCGTGGTCGCGGCTGCCGGTGTGCACCTGCTCCAGCAGCTGGTCCAAGGCCAGGCCCAGCGCCTCGGTCGGGTCCCACCGCCCCTGCGGCACCGCGGCACGCCCCTGCTCACCGTGGAAGACCACATCGCTGAAGGTGGCCGCCGGCGGCGAGTCAAGGGTCAGCGACACCGTGCTCGCCGCGCCGCCGTCGTGGGCGAGCAGCAGGTGGGTGGTCTGCCGCGGGGCGTTCATCGCCGCCACCTGCCGGACCGGGCCGAGCACCGGCACGAGCATCGAGAGCACGTGCGGTCCGACATCCCAGAGCCCGCCGTGCGAACGCCGCCAACCGGAGCCCTCGTACGGGTTCCCCGGCTGGTAGATGGAGGCGAGCATGCTGGCCTGCGCCCCGTGCCAGCCCCCGGTGGCGGCGGTGGCGGCGAGGAAGCCCGCGATCGGAGGCAGGAAGCGCCGGGTGAAGAAGACGATCGAGGCGACGCCGGCCTCGCGGGCCGCGGCCACCACGGCGTCGGCGTCGGCGACCGTCAGCGCCAGCGGCTTGTCCAGCAGCAGGTGCCGGCCGGCGCGGGCCGCGCGGACGGCGATCTCGGCCTGGACATCCGGTGGGAGGGCCACCGCCACCGCGTCGACCGCGTCGATCAGGGCGTCGACGTCGGCGAAGGCCGGTACGTCGTGCCGTCGGGCGAGCGCCTCGGCCTTGGCCGGATCGCGTCCCCAGACACCGGCGAGCCGGGCACCCGGGTGCGTCGCCAGGGCGGCGCCGTGGGCCACGGTGGCCCAGTGGCCGGTGCCGAAGAGACCGAACCGCAGCAAGACGCCTCCCGTACAGCGGTGGAGCGGGCGTTCGACACTAACCGGCCTGCGCTCCCGGCGCAGCTGACGCGCCGACCGGCACCGTCGCCCGCAGTGCGGCCCGCCGGTACAGCGGAGCCGGCACCCAGCGCCGCCGCGGCAGGCGACTCACCGC
Source organism: Melissospora conviva (assembly GCF_049523535.1). NCBI lineage: Bacteria > Bacillati > Actinomycetota > Actinomycetes > Micromonosporales > Micromonosporaceae > Melissospora > Melissospora conviva. The sequence continues at coordinate 10,035 of NZ_JBLLDT010000006.1, read as the reverse complement.
CCGCCCGGCCAGATCTGCCTCCAGCACCGAGATCACGGCCTCGGCGACCAGGGCGCGGGCACAGATCTCGGCGATCTGGACCTCGTCGTACGCCTGCCGGACAACCGTGAATGCCGCGTCGTGGCGCCGTCGCGCCCAGCGTTGACGCATCCGGGCCGGCTCCACGGCCCGTTCCCGGCGGACCTGGGCCGTGCCCGGTTCCGCGGTACGCCGCCACACCCGCCGCAACTGCTCGATGTCCAGTTCTCCCCGGCGGTAGGCGTCCAGGGCCGCACGCTCCACGGCCCGTTCCCGGGCGCTGCGCATCGGCGCGCCCGGGCCCGGCCGGCGGCTGCCGAAAGCCGACCGCCGCGCCGCGGCGTACGCCCGGTCCGCCTCCTCCAGGGTCTGCCGTGCCTGGCGCCACTCCCACTCGGCGGCGGCGAAGCGCTGTTCGGCTTCGACCGCCTCGGCCACCGCGGCGGCGGCGCGGATCTGGAGGCGCTCGGCGTGGGCCGCGAGTTCGGCCGCCTCGGCGCGCACCCGCTTCGGGTCGACGCGGGGACGCCGCCGCCAGGGGCGGCGCAGGATCAGCGCGAGCACCGAGAGCCCCAGCACACTCCAGCCGACCTGCACGGAGACCAGCAACAGGATCACCACATCCACGCGCTGAATCTCCTCGTATCGTTGCCGGCCGGGCCGAAGCGTTGCCGGGTCAGGCCGAAGCCTAGGGACGACGGGACGTACGCGCCACCGGCGGAGGCGGCGAAATACGCGTACTACACGGCTTAGTAGGCTGGGCCGGTGACCATCGCAGCAGCAGCGAGCCCCGTGGCGGGTCTACCGGCGGCCCTGGCGATCGTGATTCCACTCCTGGTGGCGGCGTACAGCGGGTTCGCCGCGTTCCGGCAGTGGGTGCCGGATCGCGTCCAGATGATCGGCCTGGCGGTGGTGCAGGTCTCGCTCCTGGTGCTGACCGCCGTCGCGCTGATCGCGATCAGCGGCGGCGAGCGCCCCGGCGAGGCCGCCACCTTCGCCGGCTATCTGGTGACCGCCGTCTGCCTGCCCGCCCTCGCCGCGGTGCTGGCGAAGATGGAGCCGACCCGGTGGGGGTCGGCGATCGTCTGCGTCATCTGCCTGACGATTCCGGTGCTGATCGTGCGCCTGCAGCAGACCTGGGAGGTGGCCGGTGGTTGAGCCGACGCGACAGGCCGAAAGGCTGCGGACCAATCAGGGACCGGGGCGGCTGCTGATCGCCGTCTACATCCTCTTCGCCATCGCCGCGACCTGCCGGGCCGGCGTGCAGATCGCCACCAAGTTCGACGAGGCGCCGGTGGCGTACCTGCTCTCGCTGGCCGCTGCCCTGATCTACCTGGTGGCGACGGTCGGACTGGCCCGTGGCGACGCCGGAGGCCGGCGCGCGGCGCTGGCCTGCATCGGTGTCGAACTCGTCGGCGTGCTCGGCGTCGGGCTGCTCAGCGTCGTCCGCACCGAGCTCTTCCCGGACGCCACCGTCTGGTCGCACTTCGGCGAGGGGTACGGCTACATCCCGCTGCTGCTGCCGGTGCTCGGCCTGCTCTGGCTCTACCGCAGCCGCCCCGCCGAGCGGTGATCCGCACGGCCTGATCGCGCCCGGCGCCGCTGGCTGCCGGGACCGCGGTGCAGTCCCGGCAGCCCGGCGACGATGTCAGTCCTTCGGACCGCCGGCGACGTAGATGACCTGCCCGGAGACGAAGGACGCGCCCTCGCCCGCCAGGAACGAGATGGTGTGCGCGATGTCCTCCGGGCGCCCGACCCGGCGGACCGGGATCTCCGAGGCGGCATGCTTCTGCAGCTCGTCGAAGTCGATCTTCATTCGCTCGGCGGTGGCCGCCGTCATCTCGGTGACGATGAAGCCGGGTGCGACCGCGTTCGCGGTGATCCCGAACGGGCCCAGCTCGATGGCGAGGGTCTTGGTGAAGCCCTGCAGGCCCGCCTTCGCCGCCGAGTAGTTCACCTGCCCCCGGTTGCCCAGCGCCGAGGTGCTGGAGAGGTTGACGATGCGCCCCCAGCGCTGCTCGACCATGTGCTTCTGCGTCGCCTGCGTGAAGAGGAACGCCCCGCGCAGGTGCACGTTCATCACCGTGTCCCAGTCGGTCGGGCTCATCTTGAACAGCAGGTTGTCCCGGAGTACGCCCGCGTTGTTCACCAGCACCGTGGGCGCGCCCAGTTCGTCGGCCACCCGCGCGACGGCAGCGGCGACCTGATCGGCGTCGGAGACGTCGGCGCCGACGCCGATCGCCCGGCCGCCGGCGGCCTCGATCGTGGCGACCGTCTCGCCGGTGGCCGCGGCATCGATGTCGACCACCGCGACCGCCATGCCGTCGGCGGCGAGCCGGAGCGCGGTAGCGGCCCCGATTCCCCTGGCTGCTCCGGTGACGATGGCGACGCGGGCGGACTCCGACATGCTTACCTCCGACGATGATCTGCGAGCTGGTCGCAGGAGCTTAACCCAGCGCGGGCGGAGCCTGGACCGCCTCCGGTGACCAGCTGCGGCGCAGCCGGATCCATCGATAGCCGTAGCCGCCCAGCCGCAGCGCGTCGAGCTTGCCGGCCGGCTCGTAGCGACGGTCGGAGAGGACGTCGACCGGATGGTCCGCGTCGGCGAAGAGCGAACCCAGATCCACCTCGGCATCGTCGGTGGCAAGGTTGTGCAGGAAGAGCATGCTGCCGGTGGGCCCGTCGGCGCGGTGGGCGAGCACCCCGGACGGGAGCTTCACGTCGACGTGCGTGCAGCTGCCCTGGCCGATCTCCGGCGCCTCGCGGACGGTGGCCATCATCCGCTGGAACCAGGCCAGCAGCGAACCCGGATCGGCCCGCTGCGCGGTCACGTTGACCCGCTCGTAGCCGAAGTCACCGGAGTCGATCACCGGTTGGACGAGCTTGTCCGGATCGGCCGGCGAGAATCCGGCGTTGGGCTGGTGGGACCACTGCATCGGCGTACGGATCGACTGCCGCCCCGGCAACGAGAGGTCCTCGCCCATTCCGATCTCCTCGCCGTAACGCAGCACCGGGGTGCCCCGCAGCGAGAACTGCAACGCGTACGCCAACTCGATGCGGCGCCGGTCGTTGCCGAGCATCGGGGCGAGCCGGCGTCGGATGCCCCGCCCGTAGATGCGCATGCGCTCCTCGGGGCCGAAGGCGGCGAAGACCTCGTCGCGCTGCTCGGCGGTGAGCTTGGAGAGGTCGATCTCGTCGTGGTTGCGCAGGAAGGTCGCCCACTGGGATCCGCGCGGCAGGGCCGGGGTGTCCCGCAGCGCCTCGATCACCGGCTCGGGGTGCCGGCGGGCCAGGGCGAGCATCAGCCGCCCGTTGAGCATGAAGTCGAAGAGCATGTGCAGCCGGTTCGCCGAACCGCCGAGGTCGCCGAAGTAGACGGGCAGCTCGTCGGGCTCGACGTTTGCCTCGGCGAGCAGCACGGCGTCGGCGCGGCGCCACTGCACGTGCTCGCGGAGCTCGGTGAGGAACTCCAGGTCCTTGGCCGCCTCCGGCTGCCCCGGCACCGTCTGCTCGATCACGAAGGGGGCGGCGTCGATGCGGAATCCGGCCACCCCGAGCTGCAGCCAGAAGGACATGATCTTTTTGATCTCGGCCCGGACGGCGGGGTTGCCGAAGTTCAGGTCCGGCTGGAACTTGTAGAAGCGGTGGTAGTACCAGCCCTTCGCCTTCCGGTCGTAGCTCCAGGTCTCGTGCTGCTCGCCGGGGAAGACCATGCCCTGGAAGCGGTCGGCCGGCTCGGTGTCGGACCAGACGTACCAGTCCCGGTACGGCGAGCCGGGATCGGAGCGCGCCGCGACGAACCACGGATGCTCGTCGGAGGTGTGGTTCACCACCAGGTCGATGATGACGCGGATGCCGCGGCTCTCCGCCTGGTGCAGCAGGTCGGCGAAGTCGCCGAGGGTGCCGAAGCGCGGATCCACGTTGTAGTAGTCGGTGACGTCGTAGCCGTCGTCGCGCCCCGGCGACGGGTGGATCGGATGCAGCCAGAGGCAGTCCACCCCCAACCGGGCGAGATAGTCGAGCCGGCCGATGAGGCCCCGGATGTCGCCGACGCCGTCACCGTCGGAGTCGGCGAACGTGTCGATGTCGAGGCAGTAGATGACCGCCTTGGAGTACCACCTGTCGTCCATGCCCTTCTGACGTAGCCGGTTCGGTTGCCGCCCAAACCGGCCCGACGCGTACGACACGGCATGAGCGCGGCCCGCCTGGGTAGGAGGTTACGGCCGGATCATCGACACCAGTGAGGAGCGCTGCCGCCATGCCGCTTGCCGCCGACCCGACCGAGATCGGAGGGTTGACCGGCTGGATCGCCGGCGTCATCGACTCCCTGGGCGCTCCCGGTGTCGGTCTGCTCGTGGCGCTGGAGAACGCGATCCCGCCGATCCCCAGCGAGGTCGTGCTGGCCATGGCCGGCTACCTAGCCGGCCAGGGGCGCAGCAACTTCTTCGCCGTGCTGGTCGCCGCCACCCTCGGTTCGGTCTTCGGCGCGGTGGCGCTCTACTACCTCGGCGCCGGCATCGGCGAGGACCGGCTCAAGCGCTGGCTGGACCGGATCCCCCTGGTCGAGCTGGAGGACCTGGAAAAGGCCGACCGGTGGTTCGAGAGACACGCCCGCGCCACGGTCTTCTTCGGCCGGATGGTGCCTGTGGTACGCACGATCGTCTCCATCCCGGCCGGAGCGAACCGGATGCCGATGGGCGAATTCCTGCTCTTGACAACGGTCGGCAGCGGCATCTGGAACGCCCTCTTCATCGGCCTGGGCTATGCCCTCGGTGACCGCTGGGAGGACGTCGAGCGGTACAGCAGCTGGGTCGACTACTTCCTGGTCGCCGCGTTCGGCCTGGCGGCGGCGCGGTGGGTGGTCAAACGCGTCCGCAAGCGCCGCGAGTCACGATCGGCCCGCGCCGAGCGCGACCGTGCCCGGTGACCCGGCGCCGGGTTTCCCGCCCACCCGCCGGCGGGTAACGACTCCCCCGACCGCCGCGGAGCAGTCGCGGCGCGGAAACGGGTGGTGGAAGGCATGACCGACGCACTGACACACGGACAGGTCCCGACAACGCAGGAGCAGCCCTCGGCCCAGGGCGGGGCCGGGCTGCGCACCGTCGGCGTCGAGGAGGAGTTCCTGCTGGTCGACCCGCACACCGGCGTCGCCGTGCCCGCCGTCGACCTGGTGATGGAGCAGGTGCCGGCCGAGCTGCACGGGCAGGTCGACCGGGAGCTGCAGACCAGCCAGATCGAGATCGGCAGCCCGCCCGGGGTGCAGCTGTCGGCGATCCGCCACTCGCTGTCAATGCTGCGTACCGCCGTCGCCGACGCGGCCGAGCGGGCCGGCGTACGGCTGCTCGCCATCGGCACCGGCCCGGTCGAGGGCCCGGTCCCGCCGGTGGTCGACAAGCCCCGCTTCGACCGGATCATGGAGCGGCTGCGGCTGCTCGTCCCCGGCCCCGGCAACAACGGCATGCACGTGCACGTCGGGATCCCCGACCCGGAGACCGGCGTGCAGGTCCTCAACCACGTCCGGCCCTGGCTGCCGACGCTGCACGCGATGACCACCAACTCCCCCATCTCCGGCAGCGAGGACACCGGGTACGCCAGCTGGCGTTCGGTGGAGTGGGAACGGTGGCCGTCGGTGGCGCCGACACCCTGGCTGGAGTCGCACGCCCACTACGAGCGCCTCATCGACCAGCTGATCGCCAGCGGCATGATGCTCGACACCGGAATGCTCTACTGGTACGCCCGGCTGTCGGCGAACTACCCCACGGTGGAGCTGCGGATCGGCGACGTCTGCCCGAGCCTGGACGACACCATCCTGATGGCCGCGCTGACCCGCGGACTGGTGGCGACCGCGATGACCGACATCGAGGCGGGCCGGCCGGCGCTGCGGGCCGACCACCACCTGCTCGTCGGCGCCCACTGGCGGGCCGCGCACGACGGCCTCGACGGTGAGGCACTGGACCTCTTCGAGGGCGGGCTGCGGCCGGCCTGGGAGCTGGTCGACCGGCTCGTCAGCCACGTCACCCCGGCGTTGAAGCAGCACGGCGACCTGGAACTGGTACGGGAGCTGCTGGCGACGCTGCGCTCCCACGGCACCGGCGCGACCCGCCAGCGCGCCGTGTACGCCCGCACCGGCGAGCTGCGCGCCGTGGTCGACGATGTTGCCCGACAGACCCGGGGCGACGCCTGATGAATGTCAGGATGTGAGCGTGGAACGCCTGGTGGTCATCGGTGCGGACGCCGCCGGCATGTCGGCGGCGTCCCAGGCCCGGCGCCGCCGCGACCGCGCCGACCTGGAGATCGTCGCCTTCGAGCGGGGCAACTTCACCTCCTACTCGGCCTGCGGCATCCCCTACTGGATCAGCGGCGCGGTCGGCGACCGCGACGACCTCGTCGCCCGTGACCCGCAGACCTTCCGCGACTCGTACGACATCGACGTGCGGCTGCGGCACGAGGTGACCGGCATCGACCTGGACCGGCGTGAGGTGCACGGCCGCAACCTCGCCGACGGCAGCGAGTTCCGCGAACCCTTCGACTCGCTGATGTACGCCGCCGGCGCGCATCCGGCGACACCGCAGTGGGCGCGCATCCGCGCCGGCGGGGTCTTCGGCATCCAGACCCTCGACGACGGGGCGGCGTTGCGCGGGTGGCTCGAGGGCGAGCCCCGGCCACGGCGGGCGGTGGTGGTCGGCGGCGGGTACGTCGGGCTGGAGATGGCCGAGGCGCTCAAACAGCGTGGCCTGAAGGTGACCGTCGTCGAACGCGGCGACCAGCCGCTCTCCACGGTGGATCCGGACATGGCGGCGCTGGTGAGCGAGTCGATCCGCGGCCTCGGCATCGAGCTGCGCACCGGCGTGGAGGTGACCGGCCTGCGCGCCTCCGGCGGGCGGGTGTGCCAGGTCAGCACGGACGACGGCGCAATCGACGCCGACGTGGTGGTGCTCGGCCTGGGCGTACGCCCCAACGTGGCGCTCGCCGCCGAGGCCGGGTTGCCGCTGGGGCCCAGCGGCGGGATCCGGGTGGACCGGCGGATGCAGGTGCGGGGCGTACCGGGGGTCTGGGCGGCCGGTGACTGCGTGGAGACGCTGCACCGGGTCAGCGGCATGCCGGTCAACGTGCCGCTCGGCACGCACGCCAACAAGCAGGGCCGGGTGGCGGGGATCAACATCGGCGGCGGCTACGCCGGCTTTCCCGGGGTGATCGGCACCGCGGTGACGAAGGTCTGCGAGCTGGAGGTTGCCCGCACCGGGCTGCGTGAGCGCGACGCGGTGGAGGCGGGTTTCGAGTTCATCACCGAGCGGATCGAGTCGACGAACCGGGCCGGTTACTACCCGGACGCGCAGCCGATGACGGTCAAGCTGATCGCCGACCGCTTCGACGGCCGGCTGCTCGGAGCGCAGATCGTCGGGCGGGCCGAGGCGGCCAAGCGCATCGACGCGCTCGCCGTGGCGCTCTGGAACGGCATGACCGTGGACGACATGGTCTACCTGGACTTGGGCTACGCCCCGCCGTTCGCGCCGGTCTGGGACCCGGTGCTGATCGCCGCCCGCAAGGCGGCCGAGACGATCCACCGCCGCGCCCGCGGCTGATCGTTCCCACCGGCCGGTGCGGCCGACCGCTTCGGGTGGCCGCCGGGACTGACCGTCCCGGCGGCCACCCGCCGCTCAGCCGAGCACCTCCGGCAGGGCCGGGGGCGCTTCGCCGAGGACGTGCTCGGCGAGGAAGGCGAGGACCACCTCGTACCAGATTCTGGCGTGCTGCGGGCTGAGCACCCAGTGGTTCTCGTCCGGGTAGTAGAGGAAGCGGTGCGGGGTGCCGCCCTGTTCGTCGGCGGGCCGGCTCGAGCGGGAGAGCAGGTCGTACCAGAGGCGCAGGCCTTCGCCGATCGGCACCCGGTAGTCCTTGTCGCCGTGGATGACCAGCATCGGCGTGACGATCCGCTCGGCGAAGCGGTGCGGGGAGTTGTCGTGGGCCATCTCCGCGGTCATCTCCCGTTCCCAGTAGTAGGCGGCGTCGGTGGTCGTGCCGAACTGGTCCAGCGCCCAGATGCTCGCGTGGGTGACTATCGCGTCGAACCGGTCGGTCTGCCCGGCGATCCAGTTCGCCATGTAGCCACCGAAGGAACCGCCCATCGCCGCGGTCCGGGTGGCGTCGATGTCCTCGCGGGCGACGGCCGCATCGGTGATCGCCATCAGGTCGGTGTAGGGCGCACCACCCCAGGCACCCCAGCCGCGCTGGATGAAGTCCTGGCCGTAGCCGGTGGAGAGCGCGGGGTCGGGCAGCAGCACCGCGTAGCCGCGCGCCACCATCAGCCACGGATTCCACCGCCAGGACCAGGCGTTCCAGGAGCTCAGCGGTCCACCGTGGATCCAAAGCAGCAGCGGGGCCGGATTCTGCGCGCCGGCACCGGCCGGCAGCGCCAGCCAGGAACGCACCCGCTGCCCGTCGGCGGCGGTCGCCTCGACCTCGGTGAGGGTGCCGGGGAGCGCGGGCTGCGGCGCCGGGCCGCGCAGTGGGGTCGCCGGCACCGGCGTGCCCGAGGAGGCCGCGGCGGCAACGTCGATCCGCACCGGGTGCGGCGGGGCGGCGTACGAGGTGCGCAGCGCGTAGAGGGTGTCGCCGTCGGGGCTGAGCTGAAGGTCGGAGAAGGCGGCGTCGTCGGAGGTGATCCGGGTGACCTCGTCGGTGGCCAGGTCGATCCGGAAGACCGGGGCCCGGCCGTCGTCATCGGCGATGACACAGAGCGCCGCCCCGTCCCGCGTCCAGAGCGGGCTGCGCGGCCAGCGGTCCCAGTCCGCGGCGACCTGCCGCCGCTGCCCTGTCGCCAACTCGGCCACCCAGAGTTCGAACCGCGGCGCCCGCTGGGGCGTGGAGAGGGTCTCGCGCAGGTACGCCACCCGCCGGCCGTCGGGCGAGATCACCGGAGCGGAGAGGTCCGCCTGCGGATCGTCCACCAGCACCCGCCGCTCGCCGCCGGCGACGTCGATGGCGACAAGCGTGTCGTGGACCCCGCCACGCCCGGCCGGCACCCGCCAGGTCGCGACCACCGTACGACCGTCGGGCGCGATGTCGGCGGATTGCTCCGTGAGCGTGGCGGGGGCGTCGGGGGTGAGGTCGTGCAGGTCGAGGCGGGGCTCGGCCCGGCCGGCGACGGGTTCGCCCAGGTCGGTGTCGAGCCGGGCGGTGAACAGGTGCGGCGCGGCCGGGCCGAGGTCGCGGTCCCAGTAGCGGATCGGGTAGGTGGCGTGCAGGATCGCGGTGACCTTCTTCTCCTTGCGCTCCTTGCGGCGGCGCTCGTCGTCGGCGGCGTCGGTGGCACGGGGCAGCACGTCCGAGGCGAGCAGTACCACGGGCGCGTCCGCCGCGGTCCGCAGGCCGCCGAGCCCGGCCGTCCGGGTGGCGACCAGCCGCGCCTCCGCACCGTCGGCGGGGAGCAGCCAGAGCGAGGCCACCGGCTCCTCGTCGCCGTCGGCCTGTTCGGGATCGGGGCGCGCCGCGAGAAAGAGCAGGTCGCCAGAGGGGGTGAACGCGGTGGCGGACTCCCGTTACCTTTCAGTGCGCTTTAATGAGCACACGTGAGGCAGTCCCGCCTTGCGATGGGACGGTCCCGGTCTGACCCGCCGCAGCGGTGCCGGGTAGACGCTTCACAGCCACCTGCCCGCGGATGCGGGTCTTACGGTCGGCTCCACGTCCTGCCACCGGGCCACTCCCGGCGGTGGTGATCTCGGCCGCGAGGGCGGCGAGGTTGCGTGCGGCGTTGAGGTCCCGGTCCAGGGTCAGGCCGCACGTCTGGCATTCGTATTCGCGCTCGGACAGGGCGAGTTTGGTTTTCACCGCGCCGCATCCTGAGCAGGTCTTCGAGGACGGATACCAGCGGCCGGCGGTAAGCAGCCGGCCGCCGTTCCAGGAGGTCTTGTAGGCCAACTGCCGGCGGATCTCGGCGAAACCGGCGTCGGCGATGTGCCGGGCCAGCCGCCGATTCGCCAGCATCCCGGTCACGTTGAGGTCTTCCACCACGATCGT
>NZ_JBLLDT010000005.1:169293-361751 GCF_049523535.1 Melissospora conviva | reverse complement strand
TCGGTGCTGCCACGAATGACTCCCTTCAGCTCCATCAGAGCATGATCGAAAGCCTCCGAGCTACCGGGGGAACCTCAGACTTCGCACTCGGTGCCACCCGGTTGGTGCAGGTTGCTCCGGACCTGTGGGTGGCGAACATGGTCGGGCAGCGCGGCATCAAGACCGGCAGCGCCGGTGTGCCGATCCGCTATGAGGCTGTCGAACGGTGCCTCGATTCGCTTGCCGAGCACGCGCTCACGCTGGGTGCCTCCGTGCACATGCCCCGCATCGGCTGCGGGCTGGCCGGGGGGACCTGGACGCGGATGGAGCCGATCATCCTGCGAACCCTCTGCGCACGGGACATCGCCGTAACCGTGTACGACCACCGGTAGCGGCGATGAAGGCTGCGGAAACGCCTACGGGTACGCGATCGCCGTGAAAAATCGACGCCTATCGACTGCGGCGGCAACCGTCGGTTCAGGCGGGAGGTAGGAGCCTTGCGGTGGCGAGCGCGCGCCGTACGTGGTCGCGCAGGGCGGTGGTGTCGACGGCGGTGACGACGATGCCGTAGACCATGCGCTGGGCGAGCATCACGTCGTCGACGGTGAGCGCGGGATCCGCCAGTCCCGCTGCCTGGGCCCGGGCCAGCGACGGGCCGAGCAGCCCCCGCATCCGTTCGGCGCCGTCGTAGTCGGCGGCCTGGCGGCGGGCGTCGACGACCATCTCCACGAACGCCGCCTCGTTGATCGTCCGCTCGATGACCAGGGACCAGAGCCGGACGAACGCCCCGGGGTCCGGGTCGGCGGCGAGCCGCTCGTACTCGGTCCAGTGCTCGTCGAAAACCGCCAGGGCGAGTGCGAGCCGGGTCGGGAAGTGCCGGTAGAGGACCCCCTGGCTGACGCCGGCCTCCTTCGCCACCGCCGACAGGGGGGCGTGGTAGCCGCGGGTGGCGAAGACCACACGTGCCGCAGCCAGGATAGCGAGCCGGTTGCCGGCCGAGGCGGCCGGGCCCCGGTTGCCCCTTCGTACGTCAGCAGTCACACTGGAACTGTAACCGGACAAGGTTGTCCGGTTCGAGGAAGGGACCGACGATGACCTTCGACAAGAGCTACGACGTGGTGGTGGTCGGCACCGGTGCTGCCGGCTTCGCCACCGCCCTGGGCGCCATCGACGAAGGCATGTCGGTGCTGCTGCTGGAGAGCACGGCGAAGTGGGGTGGCAACACCGCGATGTCCGGCGGCGGCATGTGGCTTCCCGCCAACCCGCTCATGGCACGCGACGGCGTCAGCGACTCCCGCGCCGAAGCCCTCACCTACCTCGACGCCACCGTCGGCGACGAGGGCCGCGCGACCAGCCGGGAGCGCAAGGAAGCCTTCGTCGACGGGGTCGCCGACTTCGTCGAAACCGCCCAGAAGTACGGCATGGAGTTCGTCCGCGCCGGCGAGTACGCCGACTACTACCCGGAACGCCCCGGCGGCAAGATCGGCCGTGCCCTGGAGCACAAGCCCTTCGACGTACGCAGGATCGGCGACTGGTGGAAGTCGACGCAGGCGCCCGCCGCGCTGCCGGTCCTCACCGACGACGTGTGGCTGCTGGGCCGGGCCTGGTCGACGCCGAGTGGTTTCCGCCGTGGCGCCCAACTCGTCTTCCGGGCCGCCGGTGGCCTGGTCCGGGGCGCGAAGCTCGCGGGCATCGGGGCCGGTCTCACCTCCTCGTTCCTGGAAGCCGTGGTGATCAAGAACAAGGCCGAGCTCTGGCTGGAGTCACCGCTGGAGGACCTTGTCGTCGAGGACGGCCGGGTCGTCGGTGTCCGCGTCACCCGCGAAGGCCGGCAGGTCACGATCGGCGCGCGCCGCGGTGTGATGCTCGCGGCCGGCGGATTCGACCACAACCGTGAATGGCGCCGTAAGTTCCACGGCATCAACGGCTCGCCGTCCGGCGCTCCGGGCAACCTCGGCAAGCCGATCGACATCGCGATGTCCCACGGTGCCACCGCCGAGCTGCTCGACGACGCCTGGTGGGGCGCGTCCGTCGCGCCGACGAGCGCCTCCGAGCCGTCGTTCATCGTCGGCGAGCGCTCGTTCCCGTACTCGATGATGGTTGACGCCCAGGGCGACCGGTTCGCCAACGAGTCCGAGTCCTACGTCGACCTCGGCCACCACATGCTCGAACACGACAAGGCCGGGCCGTACTGGATGATCGCCGACCGCCGGCACGCCCGCCGCTACCTGCGCAACTACCTGCTCGACCCGCGGGCCAAGAAGGCGATGCAGCGCGAAGGCGTCTACTTCAAGGCCGACACGCTGGAGGAGCTGGCAAGGAAGATCGATGTCGACCCGGCCCGCCTGACCACGACGGTGGAGCGCTTCAACGGCTTCGCCCGTGCGGGCGTCGACGCCGACTTCGGTCGCGGCAACTCTGCGTACGACCGCTACTACAGCGACCCGACGGTCCACCCGAACCCGAACCTGGGTCCGCTGGAGCGGGGACCGTTCACCGCGGTCAAGGTCGTCATCGGCGACCTCGGCACCAAGGGCGGTGTGCTCACCGACGCCGAAGCCCGGGCGCTGCGCGAGGACGGGACGGTGCTCGAAGGCCTCTACTCGGCCGGCAACAACTCGGCCTCGGTGATGGGCCGGACCTACCCGGGTCCCGGCTCGACCATCGGCCCGGCCGTCGTGTTCGGACTCCGCGCCGCCCGGCACATGGCCCGCGACAACTGAGGAGGGCACCATGGAGATCAGGGAGAAGGTTTTCGTCGTCACCGGAGCCGGAAACGGCATTGGCCGGGAGGTGACCCTGGGCCTGCTCGCTCGCGGTGCCCGCGTCGCGGCGGTGGACCTCAGCAAGACCGGCCTCGACGAGACCGCCGAACTGGCCGGAGCCGGCGACCGGCTGACCATCCACCCGCTCGACATCACCGACCGTACGGCCGTTGCGGCCCTGCCCGCGGCGGTCACCGACGCCCACGGGCAGGTCGACGGTTTGATCAACGTCGCCGGCATCATCCACGCCTTCACGCCGATCGGCGCGCTGAGCTTTGACGACATCGAGCGGGTGATGGCGGTCAACTTCTGGGGGACGGTCAACACCACCAAGGTGTTCCTGCCGCTGCTCGAGGCCCGGCCGGCGTCGTCGCTGGTCAACGTCGGATCGATGGGTTCGCTGGTGCCGTTCCCGGGACAGGGCGCCTACGGTGCGAGCAAGGCGGCGGTGAAGCTCTTCACCGAAGGACTCATCGCCGAGCACCAGGACGGCCCGCTGAAGGTGACCATCGTCTTCCCGGGCGGCATCGCCACCAACATCCTCGGCAACTCCGGGATCGAAATGCGGCACAGCGGCACCGACAAGGCGGCCGCCGCAGCCAAGCTCACCCCGGCGCCGGAGGCGGCGCGTCAGATCATCGACGCGGTCGTCACGGGCAAGCCGCGCGTCACGATCGGCAAGGACGCGCGGATGCTCGACCGCCTCTCGCGTCTCATGCCGGCCCGGGCGATCCCGCTGATCGCCAACAAGATGCGCGACCTGATCTCCTAGCGGCGCCGACGAGCCGGGGTACGCCAGATTGTGCGTACCCCGGCTCGTGCGGCCCGGTCGACCTCTCCGGCGACCTGGGCCGGTCGCCGTGGGCCTGCGACGGGCCCGGGTCGCCTACACCCGGGTGACCCGGACGGCGTCGGCCACCACGTAGCCGGAGCTGCTGCTCCAGCGGCTCACCGCGATCAGGTCCCGGTCCCCGGCGGCGAGACCGAAGGTGCCGAGCGACCGCCAGACGCCGCCGTTCACGCGCTGGTCGACGTTCACGGTCCGGGTGCCCGCGCTGGTGACGATCACGTGCGGTGTGGTGCTGTTGTAGCCCGGGTCGGCGGGGTGCCGTACCTCGATGCGGTAGTTGCCGGCGGCCGGAATGTCGACCTTGAACCAGGCGGCGTCACTGGCGGGGGTGGGGCTGGCGAAGTGGTAATCGGCGCCGTAGCGCTGACTGGAGTACGCAGAGATGCCCCAGTTGCCGCCGGCGGTGAAGCGTCCCGCGGTCGAGTTGTCCACGATCACGCTGTAGGCGGGCGGCGCGACGCCGGTCAGCCCCAGATGCGCGGCGATGCCCTGAGCGTGCCCCCGGGCGGTGGCGGTGATGAAAGCGGCCCGCTTGAGCAGGTTCGCATCGGCCAGGGTGTCGATGAAGAGGTTCTCGGTGAGCACGGCGGGCATGCGCGTCTCGCGCAGCACGTGGAAGTTGGCGGTCTTCAGGCCCCGGTCGGTGACCGTGCCGACGGACCGCATCCCGGTGAGGATCCTCGGGTGCAGCGCCTTGTGCAGGTTGACGGCGGCGGCGCTCGCCGTCGGGTACCGGTAACTCTCGAAGCCGGTGCCGCCTCCCGAGTTGATGTGCACGCTGACGAAGATGTTCGCGCCCCAGGCGTTGGCGTCGTCCGTACGCCAGGTCAGGCTGCGGGTGATGTCGGTCGTCCGGGACATCCGGACGTCAACGTTCCAGTTGGCTTTGAGGATGTCACGCAGCTGCAGCGAGATGGCGAGGGTCAGGTTCTTCTCCTGAAGCCCGTTGCCGATCGCCCCGGAGTCACTGCCGCCGTGGCCCGGGTCGATGTAGACCTTGGGTGCCGCCGCCTGTGCGCGGCCGCCGAGAACAGGGGCGACCGCCGCGCCGACGACTCCCGCCAGCAGAGCGCGCCGCCGCATCGCGGAGTTACCGAACATGTGCACCTCTCACCGGTAAGACATCCATGATCTTCGTAATATAGTGGTGTGTCGGTCCAGGTAGAAGATTCCCGGCCGCAAGATTTAACGACAGGTTCCCTTCGCCCCGGCGGGCGTCAGCGAACGGCAACGCGGCTGCGGATGTTCCTCGACGGCCGGCCGTAGCCGATGATCGGCAAGCCCGATCGGCCCGGATCCGGTCAGCGGCGACGCATGACCGCGTACAGGAGCTGGCTGTTGCCGATCTCGGAGATCGTCACCAGTTCCCAGCCCAGCGCCTCGAGCACCTCGGCCGCCGCGACGGCCTGCGTCATCTGATGGGCGCCGATGCCCCGGTTCGCCACCACCGTCAGCAGCCGGTACGGGTAGCCGCGCAGGTCGACCCGGTTGCTCAGGACCGTATCGGCGGTCACCGTGCGGGTGTGCATGATCTGCTCAGGCGTCTCTGCGGGAGCCATGCTCCGCACCTTAACCGCCCCGCGCCCGAAAGGCCGCCGTCCCGCCCACGAAAGGCCGCCACCCCGCGCGAGAGCCGCCGGCCCGCGCACGGACAGCCGCCGTTTCGCGTCGGCGGGTACGGTCATGGGCGTGACTGCCTCACCACGCCGATTCGCTGCCGCTGCCGCCTTCGTCGCCGCGTCCGTGGCCGCGCTGACCGGCTGCGGTGGGGCGGCCGAGAACCCCACGGTCACCGCCCCTACGGCCGGACCGTCGGCAAGTGCCCCCGCGGCCCCCTCACCGACGGGATCGTCCTACACGGCCGCGGGACTGGACCTCTGCGCCCGGGTGGACCTGGCGCCGCTGGCGGAGCTGGAGCTGACGGTGACCCGGACCGACCCGGCACCGCCGGTCGGCCGGCCCGGCGCGGCGTGCCTGTTCGAGATGCGCACCCGGGGCGGGCAGCAGGCGAACCTGCGGGTCGAGGCCTCCACACCCGCGACCGTCGAGGAAGCGGGCCGGCTGTTCCAGGCCACCGGTCAGGTGACGGCCATGACGGCGGCGGGGCCGGTGCCGGGCGTGGGGGAGGAGGCCGAGGCCTTCACCAAGCAGTCGACGCCCGGCTTCGACTACGCCGAATACCTGGTCCACGCCCGGACCGGCAACCTGGTGGTCAAGGTGTGGCTCGCCGTCGGCGGCGACTCGTTCACCCCGACGGCGACCCTGGCCGAGAAGTCCCTGGCCATCCTCAGAGCGACCCAGGCCGCCGTCCCGACGGACTGACTATCCCCGTACGGCGTGCGGCCACGCGCCGCCCGGCAGCTTCGAGTGATCCCCGACCTGGGTGGCGATGTCGCGGACGTTGCCCAGCGCGTCGACGAACCGCTGCCCGATGCTCAGCAGGGTGTTGAGCCCCGCGGTGACCAGGTCGCCGACGGACTTGGCGAGGGTGGAGACGGCCCACGGGATGTCGATGACGCTGCCGGCCTCGACGGCGGCCTGCGTGAATTTGCCGGCCAGCCCGGTGACGATCTTGGCCAGTTCGACGGCGTAGTCGACGTTGGCCTTGGCGATGTTGAACAGCCACTGGCTGATGAATTCCGACTTGACCACCGTCTCGTCGACGGCGGCCTTCTGCTTGGCCATCTTGGCCGAGTGGGCGCTCGCCGCGTCGCCGCTCCACTTGGCGAAGTTCTGGTTCGAGGGCTCGGTCGTGGCGAACGACAGACCGGAGACCGGCGTCTTCACGTCGGTGACCCACTGGAAGCTGGTGCTGATCAGCGACAGGACGGGGGTCTGGTGATCCAGGGCGTGCTTTACCCGGTCGAGCACTTCGTTCAGACCGTCCCGCGCGCTGTCGAGCCTGTTCTTCAGGTACAGCACCACGGGAATGCCGAGTAGCACGCTCCACTTGCGCACTCGATTGACGAGATCGTCGAACGCCTCCACCGCCGCCTCGGCGCCGGAGTTGATCTGCTCGAACGCCTTGTTGAACGGCTCGCCGAACTCGATGTCGGGAATTGCTGGCTGCATGCGCTCGTACCCTCCGGGTCAGGCTTTGTAGATCGAGTTGAGGTCGAGGGAGATGACTTCATCAGCGCGGTCGTAGGCGTCGGCGATCCGCCGCAGCGCCTCCCCGATCTGCTCGAACTCGACCGCAGCGCCGTCCAGGACGCCGACCATGAATTCTTGGAAACTCCGGTACGCCTGCCAGTGGATCACCGTGTTCGCGTCTCCGATAAAGAACGCGGAGGCGTCCAGGTGCAGCTGCTGCGCCGTGCCCTTGACGGTGGCCATGTCGTCGGACAGGCCCAGCCACTTGACGCGCTCGTCGCGCAGCGCGTCGGTGATGACGTTCAGCTCATCCATTGTGGCCACCTCGGCTCTGGGATCGGATCTCGGCGCAGGCACTCAGCAGCGCGTGGGCCTCGTACTGCAGTTGTCCGGCGTCCAGGTCGGCGAGCAGGTCGCGGTCGCCGGTGATGGACACGATGCCGCCGGCGCGGTGCCGGGCGGTCAGGCTCCCGTGCGGGCTGGTGACTGTCTGCTCGGGCACAACATCCCGCTGCCGGGCCAGGTCTTCCAGATCGGTGTCGATGTCGTGGAGGGTCTGCCACACCCGCTGCAGCCACTGATGATCAGCCGCCTCGTCCGAGCCTGCCGTCTCCGCCCCCGGTCGCCTGCCCTCAGCGGGCCGTGCGGCCTCGGCAGCTGCTTCGGGGTCCGCAGCGGAGGTGGCCGGACTCTGCTGCAGCTCCACCAGCACGGCGGCCTCGATGGTGGAGCGGGTCGCCGCGGCGTACGCCTCGAAGAGCGCCTCGCCGACACCGGCCGGACCGATCCGCCGCAGCCAGTCCCGCGCCACGGTCACGTCCTGCACCTGGCCGTCGTCCGCGAGGAAAACCGTCACCGAACCGGTCGCGTCCCGGCCGGCGTGCAGACCGGGCACCGGCTGAGGATCCCGGTCCCGCAGGGCCTGCTCGGCCTGCGCCCGCAGCTCGGCATCGGTCCCGAGCACGTCGAGACTGGTGAGCGTGAGGCGTAGGTGGGATCTGTCGCCCTGCATGTTCCTCCGACCATCACGTCCAGCATTGCGTCCACATTGGGTCACCCCCGATGAAGCGACACCACCCTACGACAGCGCTGCGCCCCGGTGAACACCCGTGAACGCCCGGACCCCGGAGCCCTCCCGCGGCCGGGCCTGCGCCGCGCCGGCACCGCCGGGGCACCAGTCAGCTCATGTCGATCGCGTACGCCTCCTCGCGCACGTCGGCATCGGCGTGCCGGCGCAGCCCGATCAGCAGATCCCGCCACGACGCCCGCCAGCCGAAACTGGCCCCGACCCGCACCAGCGCCACCGCGAAGAGCCCGGAGTGAGTTCAGACGGTTCCTACGAGTGTGCGCACCGCCGCTGAGGCCGCACTCAAGTAGCGGGTGGCAGCTCCTTCGCCCAAGGGCGGCGCCGGCGCTGTCTCCCGCGCGACCCGGATCGCTTCAACTGCATTGGCGTGGTGGCGCGCGCTCAACATCTCCTGCAGACGTGCGGCTACGACTTCGTCGGCTTGAGTGACGCGCCCGCCATTGATCAAATGCGCATATCGGCAGGCATTGATTATGTGCTTCTGCGCGAAATACGCGACCTCTACCACGTCCCGCGATTCGACATCGGGTGCAGTGAGTAGATGCCATACGACCGGTAGCGCCTGAGATGCCCAGGTCCTGGCATCCCGCAGTAGACGTGACCGACGCGGCCAACGGGTGAGCTGTGGTGGCAGAGCGCCGGCGACGAGCAGCTGCTCGCACCGAAGTCTGGCTGCCACCATCGGTGACCTACTGGCCAAGCCGCGGGTGCTTTCGACGATGACTCGTAAAGCTGGTACCTCTTCACGCAGAGCACGTATGCGGTCGATCCACAGGCACGCCACGCGCGCTGCGTCCCCATCAACGAACACGGTGACATCGATATCGCTGAACCGCGTCATAGTTGCCGAGTTGACCGAGCTCCCGGTGATGACTACCGCCTTCGCGTCCTCAGGTGGTATCCGATCCCGCAGCCACGCGGCGATTCCGGCGGAAAGCTCCCGGCGCGACTCTGGCAGCGCCTCAGTTGCAGGCCGTGGACTATCGCTCGGTGGGGCTGGTTGATCCTCGGCCAGCCAGGTCAGGGTTACGGCCGTCCGCATGCCCACCGCAGCCCTAACCCCGGCAATCACCAGAAGGAACTGCCCCGCGTTGAAGGGATGTGGGGCACGGTAGAAGACTTGTACCCCACCGTCTGCTTGCTGCAGGAGGGTTGCGCTTTGCACACCTATCGAACGCCAAAGCTTTGCGAACCTGACGGTATTCACTAAGGAGCCGGTGTCGGTGATGAGCCAGCGGGCTACGCGCACGTGCTCGAGCTCTAGCCGTTGTCCCGAGTGCCCGCAAGTGCACGGGCCGACCGCGCGGACGCGATCGCCGGGTTGGTACCGAACCAAGGGCATGGCCTGGTTTGCGAGGGTCGTGACGGTGAGCTTGCCTGGTTCCCCGTTGGGGGTAAGATGGCCGTTCTCGGTGAGCACCTCCACGATTGCCACTCGGTTATCCACGTGATAGCCGCCCTCCGGGCATTCAGGTCCTAGAATTCCAACCTCACCCATGGCATAAACTGAAACTACTCCGCAGTCGAGCTTTTTTGCGATGATGCGCCGCAGTTCCGGGGTAACGGTCTCGCCGGAAAGTACCACCAGCGCGGGCCGTGGCGCGTCGGCGGTTTCGACCGCGGGTAGCCGACTTGAGAGGAGTTCAAGTGTCGATGGACTGCCGGTGACGATGGCGCCGTCGAGCGGCTGTAGGGCAGCAACGAAATCATCATCGTCCATCTGCCAGGCGCGGATCAGATTCCACTTCGCCACAATTGCGTTGGGCGACCAAACTCCGCGCATGGACCGGGACCTAGCATTGGGTTGTAGGACGAGATGGATGAGGCCCCGATGGAGCCAGGTCCAGTTTGCGCCATTGCGAGCGACAAGCTCTCCCAATATGCGTGCTTCAAGCTCTCGGGCAGTATCGTCGAAGACCACGGATACGGGCTCGCCTGTGGTGCCGCTACTGGACGCGACCGTCCAGCTAGTGCGACTGCCGTCGGCGAGCATCCGGTCTCGGAAACTCTGCACGTCCGAACGCGATGTTATCGGGGTTCTCGCCAGTGCTGTCCAGGGCTCCTTCCCTGGGTGGGGGATGCGATCGGCGTAGAACGGCGTTTGCCGGCTTAACTCCAGGGCCTTATGGAGCTCAAAGGTCAGCTCATCCATCAATCATCGTCACATCCCTGCTGTCTATCTTGTCGAAAATTGACTCGAGCTGCTTGTGGTCCATTCCGGTACCTAGGGCGACGCTCGTCAAATGGTCACGCAAGTCCCGGGCTTGGCTCACCACATCATCGAGCTGATAGGTGGAACCGTCCGACCAGCTATAGAGCTCATGCAAACTCTGTTTATACTCATCGACATTCTCGATCGCAGACCGGCCTAATCGGGCCGCGCGTCCACGTTCAAGCCGTAGCATGAGTTTGCGCCAAGGTCTTATCCAGAGTACGCGCCAGGGTGGCGACCAGCGACTCAGTAGCTCGACGGCCTTAATGCGAAGCCTTGGGTCTGTCTCGGTTATGGCGAGTGCCGCCCGTGCTGTCTGGATTGCCTGCTTCCGGAAACCGTTCTGCCAGGCGAAAATGGCGTAGGCAAGTAGCGCACGAGACAGTCCTGTTGGGTAGGGCGGCGAGAACTGTTGTGCCTCCCTGACGAGTTCGAGTAAGAGACGCCCCGGTTCTTCTGGTGTGCTCCCGTCGTTACGTAAATGCAATAGGCCAATATTAAGGCGTGCCTCGAAGGCGTGACGGTCAGCTGGCGGACCGTCTGCGGCCGCCCGATAGTGCCCCAGAGCGCACGCGGAGTCGCCGAGCATTTCGTAAACGTGGCCCAATTGCTTGTTAATCACGCATCGGAGGGCAGGATCGCAGGCGGTCTCTAGCGCAGATTCTAGGGAGAGCCGGGCGCCGGCGACGTCGCCACGGTAAAGTAGAAGCATTCCCCGGTGGCTGTCGATCTGGCCGTAAAGTCCGGCGTCGCGAAGACCGGCAGCTACGGCGATCACCTGCTGTAATGCCGCATCTGCTCCGGCGAGATCGCCGCGTTGCGGTAACTTTCGCGCTAAGCGCAGGAGAAGCTCTGCGGCTTCTTCATCGTCCCCGCATTCTTGTGCGGCGCGTGCACCGAGACGGGTGATTGCGAGGTACTCATCCCATTGGCCCACGCGATTTAGGTGATCGAGAAGCTGAGGGTGCTGGCAGATTCGCAGGATTTCGCGGTACTGCCGCAATTCTGCCAAACGGTACGCGATCACCGGTGCATCAACCGCCAAAATATCGGACTCCATGGTCAGTAGTTCACCTACGACTCCTGAGGCGGCGATGGCGACCATCTCTGGTATCGCCTCGAGTGCGGCCGACTGCACAATCGCAGGGATCCGCACTGGATCGAGCGCCTCAACCAGTGAGCTTCGCAGCAGTTCAGCGCCATCGGCCAGCCCGCGCCCGGCGGTGAATACGGCTAGGTTGACCACAGTCTCCGCCGGCATGCCGTTTACGATGAGCAGCCGAGATAGGAGCTTCCGATCCTCTCTCGGCAATGCGCGGATGATGTCTTCTACAGCGACTGAAACCGGCGGTGTGTCGGCGGATCGCTGCGTCGCGAGCGCGGCAGGTAGACGATCGGCCTGCGCGATAGCCAGCAACAGCGATTGGGGATGTTGCGCCACCGCCGGTCGGATCTTGGCGAGCAATGTTTCGAGCTCCACAGTGAGCCCGAGCGCACGCACGGCGGCGGAAGCTAGGCCGATTGTCTCGCCATGTGTGAGCGCCTCGACATTCACGATCAGCGCCGGTGACCCAATGGGTGGGCGTCGACAACTGGTCGCCAGGACCCGGGCGCGCTTCAGGCCCGCCAGGGTGTGCAGCACCCTCTGTTGCCAGTCGTCGCTCAGCTGCTCTAAGCCGTCGAGGAGGACGAGGAGCGGTAGGTCGCTAGCCGCGCCGGCCAGCTCTCCCAGGGCGCGTTCGTAGCTGGTGCGGTGCAGGAGTTGGTTGTCGATTCCCCGATCGAGTGAGGTGAGCGCCTCGTTGAGGCGCGACAGCAGATATCCGGGTTCAATCGCTGCCGGTCCATTGAAGGTCACTGCAAGGGCGTACGGGAATCGGTCGCGAAGGCAACGCGCCGACTGCTCTAGGAGGGGTGTCTTTCCGCTCCCGGGCAGCCCCACGATCAGCGTCACTGGGCCGCCGGTGGTTAGGTGGTCTACGACAACATTCAGCGAGGACTGGCGTACCCATGGCACAGCGTGCTCTCCAATGGTCGCCATAGCGCGAGCATGGGTGAAGGCATCAGACCGATGGGCTTGCGCCCTGGCGACAGCACGTCGTTGCTGGATCCACCAGATGCCAAACCCGGCTAAGATGGTGATCGCGACGAGTATTGTCAGCCAGCGCAGCGGGTTGCGGCGGATGATGTCGAGGCCGAATCCCCAGCCCGTGTCGCGCGCGGTGAACTCGTTGGTCGCCATCGCCGTTCCGGCTGACGCGACCACTGTCACCGCGGTGAGCGCCGGGATCCACCACGACTCCCGATTATCGGCCACCGCATCCCAACCCGTCCTACTCGCCTGATGAGCCTGACAGGCAGAATATTGCCTGTTACTGGCACGCTCCGGTGGTCCACCGACCATAGGACCGCAACGCAACACCGCGTGTGTTGGATGTCGATGGTTCCTCATGCCCCGACGGGCGGTGTGTGCTGCGGTGATCCATGATGGATCTCTCTGCATAGTCTCGGGGGTGTTCTCCACCGCAGGCTCAAAGTCGTGACGCGAATGCAGCTCTCCCCGTATTGGCGGTGCTCTGGGCGACCAGCCGCTGGGCCAGGATGATCACAGTAGCTTCAACTCCCCGAGGGTCAAGGGCGGGCGGCCCAGGCGTTCACCGCGAGCCGGCCGGTGTTCCCGAGGTCGATCACGCCGTCCGGCTCGACGATCTGGGCGGGTTCTCCCGCAGCCGGGGCGATCTCCAGATAGTGGCCTTCGGTGGCGACCACGGTCGCGTCCGTCACCGTGTTGCGCCAGAGGATCCGCGCCATCACCCTCTCGCCGGGTCGCAACGTGATCGGCTCCGGTGGGGTGTCCCAGCTGTCCGGCGCACTGACCGGGGCTGATCCGTTGCTGACCGCGATGTCGAGAGGACGCCGGTCGGCGTCCAGCACCCGGACCACCGGATACCCGTGCACGGCGTAGTCGCTGGTGCCGCAGTTGGTCAGGTAGATGCCGAGAGCCCGCAGGCCCAGCGCAGCGGAGACGTCACCGCCGGTGATCGCGACCCCCGAATCCGGGCAGGAGGCGGGCGGCGGCGTGGACGGCGTCGACGGCGGCGGCGTGGGCGGAACCGGGGCGGAGCTACAGGCGGCAAGCAGTACGGCCGCGCCGAGCAACGGGCCGAAGCGGCGGATCCCCGCCACGAAGGAGAGGGTGGAGTTCGGTTTCACCCGGCCGACCCTGCCACCTCGCGGCACGGGCTCGCAGCCCCGCCCGGGTTCACGTCGCCAACCTGGTGCTCGCCGCGGCCCGCTCGCCGGCACCCGCCGCCACGCCACCATGTCCGACCCTGTTGCTATGTTTCCGCCATGACCGCGTCTACAGTGATCGATGTCTCGTTCCCGGGCGAGGGTGGCACGCGCTCCGGTCGCCTCTACCGGCCGGACGTGGCGCATCCGGTGCCGTGCGTGGTGATGTGCTCCGGGTTCGGCAGCACCATGGACCGCCTCTTCGCCTGGGCACAGACCTTCGCCGATGCCGGGCTGGCGGCCCTGGTCTTCGACTACGGCGGCTTCGGGCGCAGCGACGGCGACCCGCGCCAGGTCGTCGACATCAACGGCCAACTCGCCGACGTACGGGCAGCGGTGGCCTGCGCCCGGGCCGACGAAGCCGTCGACGCCGACCGCATCGTCCTCTGGGGCAACTCCCTCGGCGGAGCCCATGCGATCACCGTGGCAGCCGACGATCCGCGCATCGCCGCCGTGGTGGCGCAGATCCCGTTCAACGGTTTCCCGCGCCGCGTCGAAGGGCGCTCCACGGCACACACCCTCCGGCTCATGTCGGCGATCCTGTGGGACGCGCTGCGCGGCAAGGCCGGCCTGACGCCGCACTACATTCCGCTGGTCGGCGAGCCGGGCCAGGTGGCGATCACCAACGCGGCCGCGGCCAAGGACCACGTGCGTACGCTCTCCGGCGAGCAGTCGCTGTGGCGCAACCAGGTCGCGCCGCGCGCCACCCTGCAGATGATGCGTTACCGGCCGGCGGAGTCGGCCGCCCGGCTGACCGTGCCGCTGCTGGTCTGCCTCGCCGCCGACGACGCCGAAACGCCCCAGGAGCTGAGCGGCCAGCTCGCCGAGCGCGCCCCGCACGGGCAGCTCAAGGTGTATCCGGGCACGCACTTCTCCTTCTACACCGATGCGCAGACCCGGCGGACGGTCGCCGTCGACCAGATCGCCTTCATCAACGAGGCGCTCGGTCTAGCGCCGTAGACGTTTCGCGCATGCACGTTCGACTGCTCCGCCGCCACCACCGGCACCGCGAGCCGGGAGGCGGCGGCCGCCAGGGAGAGGATCATCGTGGGCATGAACGCCAAGTCACAGGAGACGCCCGACATCGTCGTCGTCGCGGACTGCCACGCCTGGCGGGCCTGGCTCGACCAGCACGAGCACACCTCCGACGGGGTGTGGTTGCTGCTGGCAAAGAAAGGCATCCGGTCGCCGACCTCGCTGACGTACGCCGAAGCCCTCGATGAGGCGCTCTGCAGCGGCTGGATCGACGGGCAGCGCAAGGCCCACGACGAGGTGACATTCCGTCAGCGGTTCACGCCGCGCCGATCCCGGTCAGTGTGGTCCCAGCGCAACGTGGAGCACGTCGCCCGGCTGATCGCGCAAGGGCGGATGCGAGCGCGGGGCCAGGCCGAGATCGACCGGGCGCAGGCCGACGGCCGCTGGGATCGTGCCTACGCGGGAGCGGCGACTGCCCAGGTGCCCGACGATCTGGCGGCCGCGCTCGCCGCCGTGCCGGGGGCCTGGGAGCGGTTCGACGCGTTGAACGGTCAGGACCGCTACGCGATTCTGCACCGGCTCATGACCGCCGCGACCGAGGCGACGCGGGCGCGTCGTCTGGAGCGACTCCTCGCGACCCTCCTCGACGGTGACGGCTTGGTGGGGCGGTGACCGCTCCAGCGCCGGCGCGGAGTGGAACATCATCCGGTGACTGAGGTGACTGTTGCCCCGCCGGGACAACGTCGCCCCGCGACTGGTGTGCCGCTGGTGGGTGCAACGCGGGACGTAGATTGCCGGGCATGAGGATCGACGTGCCGTACCGGGAACTCCCCGACGACCGGGCGGAGGTGCGGTATCTGCACGGGCCGGACTCGATCGAATGGCCTCAGGTCGCGGCCGGAAAGACCGTGCAGTTCGAGTGGCGGGACAGCGCCATCTATCCCGGCACGTCGCGCAGGTTCTGGGTGCACGTTCCCGCCGGCTACGACCCGGCGCGCCCGGCGGGGCTGATGGTCTTCCAGGACGGGCAGTGGTACCTGGACCCTGACGGTGAGGTCCGGGCCGCGACGGTCCTGGACAACCTCGTGCACCGCGGCGACATCCCGTCCACCATCGGTCTCTTCGTCGAGCCGGGCGTCCGCGCGGGTGCGGCCACCCCGAAGAACCGCAACATCGAGTACGACGCGTTCGACGATCGCTATGCGACCTTCCTCCTCGACGAGATCATTCCGCAGGTGACGTCCCGCTGGGCGGTGGCCGAGGACCCGGAAATGTGGGGCATCTGCGGCGGGAGCAGCGGCGGCAACGGCGCGTTCACCGCCGCATGGTTGCGGCCGGACCGGTTCCGGCGGGTCATCGGGTTCCTGTCGAGCTTCGCGCAGATGCCCGGCGGCAACCCGTACCCGGAGTTGATCGCCCGGGAGGCCCGCAAACCGCTGCGGATCTTCCTGCAGGCCGGGCATCGGGACCTGAACTGGAATCAATTCGAGCAGAACTGGCTCGCCGAAAACCTCCGGGTTGCGGCCGCGCTCGCGGAAGCCGGGTACGACTTCCGGCTCGTCCTCGGGGACGGTGGACACCACCCCAACCACGGCGGCGTCCTCCTCCCCGACGCGCTGCGCTGGATCTGGCGCGGGCCGGTGAACCCCGCCGGGCACCTGCGTAGTGCAGGATGACGGCATCAGTTGACCGACAGGGAGCTCCAGGGTGCTGCTGGTCCTGTCCGGATCGCGAGCGCGGCCTGGATGAGTGCGGCGTGGGTCAGCGTCTGCGGGTAGTTGCCGAGGAAGGCACCGGTCGCGGGATCCATCTCTTCGGCGTAGAGGCCGAGCGTGCCGCCGTGTCGGAGCAGGTCCCGGAACAGCTCGACCGCCTCGGCGCGTCGTCCGGTCCGGGCGAGCGCCTGCACCAGCCAGAACGAGCAGGGCAGGAACGCCCCTTCGGCGCCGGGGAGGCCGTCACGTCCCGGCGGGTAGCGGTAGAGGAAGGGGCCACCGGCGGAGAGCCGGTCGCGGATGGCGTCGATGGTGCCCCGTACGCGGGGGGAGTCGATGTCGTCCATGCCCAGCAGCGGCAGGACGAGCAGCGCCGCATCCAGGTCCGGTGAGCCGTAGCTGCGGACGTAGCTGCTCTGGGACGGGTCGAAGGCCCGGTCCCGGAGATCCGCGGCGATGGCGTCCCGGGCGCCCTGCCACCGGCGGCGTTGCCGATCGGAGAGCCGGTGGGTGGCGGCGATGCGCAGGGCCCGGTCGAGGGCGAGCCAGCCCATCAGCTTGGAGTGCACGTGCTGGGCGGGTGCGCGTTCCTCCCAGATACCGGCATCGGGTTCCGGCCAGCGCCGGGCGACCAGATCGGCGAAGCCGCGCACCGCACGCCACATCTCCGAATTCAGCCGGTGCCCGGCCTGCACGCCCACCCACGCCGCGTCGACCAGCCAGCCGTAGCCGTCGAGTTGGTGCTGGCCGGCGGCGGCATTTCCGATCCGCACCGGCCTGCTGCCGAGATAGCCGGCCCAGCCCGGAAGCTCCCGCTCGCGTGGGACGTGCCGGCCGTCCAACGTGAGCAGCGCGGGCAGGCGGGGTCGTTGCAGCCGGCTGGCGTGCAGCAGCCACGCGAGGAACCCCTTGGCTTCCTCGGGTTTGCCCACCCCGAGGAAGGCGCTGACACCGATGCTCGCGTCGCGGGGCCAGACGTAGCGGTAGTCCCAGTTGCGCACCCCGCCGGGATCCTCCGGCAGCGACGTCGTCGGCGCGGCCACCGGCGCCTGCGAGGGGGAGTAGGTCAGCAGCCGCAGGGTCAGCAGACTGCGTACGACGCTCTCCCGGAACGGCAGCGACGTGTCGATCTCCGCGGCCCAGGACCGCCACCGCTCCTCGTCGGCGACGAGGAGTTCCCAGGCCGTGGCCGGTTCGACGTGGATCAGCGGTTCGCGGTAGGCCACGGAGAGCACGAGGGTGACCGGTTCACCGGGCGCCACGGTGATCGTGGTGGGCGTGGCCGGTGTGATGGCGCCGCCGGGTGCGCCACCCAGCGACACCGCGAGCGACCCCCATTGGCAGACCAGATCCCGGCCGCGCTGCTGGACCCGGGGACGGCGGTGCCGGGCGCCGAGCCGCGGATCGAATTCCACGACCGCGTCGACCTGACCGCCCTCCGCCGACAGGCGCCGCACGAGCAACGTGGTGGGCAGCAGACGTCCGGCGAGCTCGGCCACCATGCCTTCGGTCAGGGTGAGCCGAGCGCCGCCCACCTCCCAGGTCGTCTCCAGCGTGGCGGTCTCCTGCCGGTAACGCCGTACGGCGACCGTGCCGGGGCCGGCAGGACCGACGCGGAACGTCCCCGCCGCCGCGCCGCCGACCAGCCGGCCGAACAGGGGGTCACCGTCGAAGCGGGGTACGCAGAACCAGTCGATGCCGCCGTCGGGGGCGACGAGGGCAGCGCTGCGGGTGTCGCTGAGCAACCCGTAGTCCCCGATCGGTACCGGCGGTCGCTGAGGGACCGTGGGGGAGCCCGTCATGGAGGGCCCCCGGCGACGAACCCGGTGCGGCGGCGGCCGTTTCTTGCCTGCCGCGGCCGCTCACCACGGCCGGCGCGGGTCAACGGGGCGCCAGGAGCAGTCCGAGGACCACCCCGTAGATGATGTGGACGACAGCGGCGACCGCCGGAGTCTGTATCCCGTAGTTGAGGCCGAAGAGGCCGGGCGGCTCCAGCATGGCCGTACTGGCCGGGCCGGCCCGTTGTGATGCCATGCGCGGATGGACACCCGGCAGCAGGGGGAGGAGCACTGTCAGCGCGATCGCGACGTGGAGCGCGCCGAGCAGTCCGCCGATCCACCAGGTGGCGCGGTACAGCAGGGCGAACACGGTCGCGTACCCGAGGGCGAAGCCCTGACCGGCGGCGAGGTGGATGAAGAAGCCGACAACGCGGGCCCGGTCGGGATCCTCGGTGACCATGGTCCCGAGCACCAGGGGGAGATCGAGACGGGTGAGTCCGGCCAGCTGCGCCGTGATCAACGCAGCGGTGAGGGCCACGGTGGCGACCAGCCCGAACACCGCCCAGCCGGCCCAGTCCATGTCAGCTCACGCCGGTGGCGGACCAGGCGGCCGGCGCCGGTCCGTGCTCAGAGCCGTACGCGTCAGCGCGCGACGACGGCTCTGTCGGTCGGACGAGGGCCGCCGCGTCCATCCGTACGCGTTGAGGCGAATTGATCCCGGACATCGGAGGCCTTCCGGCTAGTGCAGGGAGTCATGGGCGCCGCCGTCAGTGGCGGGTTTCTCACAGAGCTCGCCGCAACGGTGGTCACCGGGTTTCACCCTAGGCGCGGCGGCACATGCGGGTCCGGCGATTCGCCCGGACGGGCCTGGCCATGACGGCCGCCCCTCACCGGGACCAGCTCCCGCCTTGTCCCTTGTACGATCCGTGCCCATGCATCAGGTCTGGCAGGTCTCGACGCGCGCGCGGATGGTGACGCTCGCCTTCGGGCCGCTGGCAGGCCTGATCTCTTGGCTCCGCTGGGCCGACCTGCTCGGGGCGTGCGTCGTGATGCTCCTTGCGGCTCCGCTCGCGGCGTTCTTCGCCTTTTACCCAGCGGTGATCCTCACCGACAACGAGCTGATCGTGCGCAATCCCGGCGGTCAGGTCCGCGTGCCGCTCGCGGAGATCGTGAACGTCGAACCCGGCTTCTGGGGGTTGGCCATCACGACAACGAGATCGGGCCCACTGCTGGCATTGGCCGTTGCGAAGTCCACCCTGGCGACGCGGAAGGACCGGAATGCCCGAGCTGACGAGGTGGCTGCGTCCATCATGAGTGCCGTCCGCGGTCGCGCCGAGGCGAACTAAACCCAGCTGCACCCACCCGGTAAGCGGCACCCGCTCCATCGACGTATTTCGTTCTGACACCTAGCATGTGGGCGGGTGGGTCGCCGAGGCCCACTCTGGCCGGTCCCGGCCCCGCCCGAGCGAAGGGACGCACCTCGTGCGCCGACGCCCCCTCCTGGCAGTGCTCACCGCAGGTATCTCCGGCGCACTGGTCGTCAGTGCCGCCCCGGCACCCGCGGCCGAACCCGTTGTCGCCGCCCCGCCCGGCATCGTGGTCGTCGACGGGATGACCCAGCCGGTCTTCTCGCTCGCCGACGCGATCGAGGAGCGGGTGTACGTGCAGACCACCGTGGACACCGACCGCGACGGGCGCTTCGACCGGGTGGCGATCGACATCTCCCGGCCGCGGGAGACCGCCACCGAGGGCTTCAAGGTGCCGGTCATCTTCGAACACAGCCCCTACCGCAAGGACGTCTGGGGTGACGTGCCGTACCCGAGCGTGCTCGTCGACGACCTGCCGCAGAACGGCCTGACGGGTCGCGCCGACCGGCGCGGGGCGGACATGACGGCGCAGCGCGCGGCGGCGAAGGCCAACCTGCCCGGCTCGCTGGACGACTACTACGTGCCGCGCGGTTACGCGGTGGTGCTCGGCCAGAGCGTCGGCACCGGCGACTCCGACGGCTGCCCGACCAGCGGCGATCAGGCCGAGACGCTCGGCACCAAGGCCGTCATCGACTGGCTCAACGGCCGCGCCAAGGGGTACGACGCCGACGGCGCGCCCGTCACCGCCGGCTGGAGCACCGGCGCGGTCGGCATGACCGGTGTCTCCTACAACGGCACGCTCCCCAATCAGGTCGCCACCACCGGGGTCGAGGGACTGAAGACGATCGTGCCGGTCGCGGCGATCAGCAGCTGGTACGACTACTACCGCGCCAACGGGCTCGTCGTCGCACCCGGCGGCTACCAGGGCGAGGACGCCGACATCCTGGCGCAGTTCACCGCCGGCCAGGCCCGCGCCGAGGGGGCCTGCGCCGACGAACTCGCCGAGATCACCGCCGAGCAGGACCGGGTCACCGGCGACTACTCGAAGTTCTGGGGCGACCGCGACCATCTCGACGCCCGCAAGGTCAAGGCGAGCGTCTTCGTGGTGCACGGCCTCAACGACTGGAACGTCAAGACCGAGCACTTCGCCGGCTGGTGGGACGAGCTGGCCCAGCACCGGGTGCCGCGCAAGATCTGGCTGCACCAGGGTGGGCACGGCGGGCCGGGCAACAACGCGACGGTGACGCTGCCCGACGGCCGCAGCTGGACCTACAAGCAGACCGAGAACCGCTGGTTCGACTTCTGGCTGTGGAACGTGCGCAACGGCATCATGGACGAGCCGACGGCGGTGCTGCAGCGCGAGGACCGGGCGTACACGACGTACGCGAACTGGCCCGACCCGGGCGCACGGGAGGTCGCACTGAAGCTGGCCGCCACCGACGCCGACGCGCCGGGCACGCTCACCTCCGGCAAGCGGCCCAAGGGCAAGGTCGAGCAGTCATTCGTCGACGAGGGGCGGACGCTGCACCCCAGCGCCCTGGTCGCCGGGGCGGACGCGGCGAACCCGCACCGGCTGGCGTACCTGTCACCGGAGCTGACCGGCGACGTGCGGTTCTCCGGGCGGCCCGAGATGCGGCTGCGGATGGCGATCGAGAACAAGCCGGGCGCGAACCTCACCGCATACCTGGTCGACTACGGCCCGGCCGGTTCCACCACCGCACCGAAGGTGGTGACCCGCGGCTGGACCGACCCGCAGAACCGCACGAGCGACGCCCGCTCCGCCCCGGTCCGACAGGGCAAGCTCTACGACTACCGGTGGACCCTGGAGCCGAAGGACTACGTCTTCCCGGCGGGCCACCGCATCGGCGTCGTCGTCTTCTCAAGCGATCAGGAGTACACGTTGCTGCCGCTGGGCGGCACCGAACTGCGGGTGGCGCCACACCGCAGCGAGCTGCGGCTGCCGGTGGTCGGAGGACGCGACGTACTCGGGTTCTGACGGTCAGGGCCGTTCGATCCGGGTCGGGTTGCCGCGTACGAGGTCGTCGTGGATCTGCCAGCGGTCGGTGCGGGCGGCGAGCGCGGTGGCCCGGTCGCCCTCGTCGAGGCGCTGCCGGATCAACTCCAGCGCCAGGCGACGGTTCTGGCTGAACTGGCGTTCGGTGTCAACCACCACGACGATCCCCGAGGGTCGGTGGGTCGCCCGCACAGCGGTGCTGGCCTTGTTGCGGTGCTGCCCGCCGGGGCCGCCCGTGCGGCAGCCGACGATCTCGACCTGGGCCTCGGTGAACGTGGTGACGGGGGTGTCGACCGGGCACGGCCGGGCGGTGACGTACCAGTTCTTACGTCCGACGCCGGTCCGGTACGGGCTCGGCGCCTGCCAGCAGAGCGTGCCCGTCCACGCCGCCGCGAACTCCTCGACGCCGGCACTGGAACCAGCGCCGGCGCCGGCGATGCGGATCAGTGCCGAGCGGTAGGTGCCGGGCCGCTCACCCGGCATGGTCTCGACCCGGTTGGTCGTCAGGCGGTGCCGGGTGGCGTCGGCCTCCAGCCGGCGCAGCAGACGCGACAGCGCCCAGGCGCACTCCTGCGGGCCGCGCCCGGCCGACAGCAGCAGATGCACGCTCACCGCCGGCCCCGCTTGTCGCGGCGGTCCCGGTCGCCGCGGGTGCCGACGTCGGGGGTCTTGTAGGTGACCAGCGGGACCGTGCTGACCACCGGCGTTACCAGATCGTGGTCGACGAGGTCGGCGATCACCTGCTCGATGCGCTTGTAGGCCGTCGGCGCCTCCTCGAACAGCAGCTGCCGCTCGCCGCAGATCACCAGCGACCCCAGTGCCGTACGGCGCAGCTCCTCGACGGTGTGCTTGGCCTTGCCGCGGCGCAGCGCGTCGGCGCGGGACATCTTGCGGCCCGCGCCGTGCGCGACGGAATGGTTGGCGGCCGGGCCGGCGTGTGCGGCCACCAGATAGGAGGGGGTGCCCCGGGTGCCGGCGATCAGCACGTCGCGGCCGTCCCCGGGCGCCGCGCCCTTGCGGTGCAGGTAGACGCCGTCGCGGAGCTCGACCAGGTTGTGGCACTCGTCGACGATCGACGCGGCCGGCTCGGCTCCGAGCGCGTGGGCGACCCGGGCGGCCATCAGCCGCCGGTTGAGCGACCCCCACCGTACGGCGGCGTCGTGCATCGCCAGGTAACCGGCGGGGTCCGGGGCGGGACCGGCCCCGTGCAGGTCGGTGTGCGCGCGCAGGATCCGCTCGCCCAGCCCGCGGGAGCCGCTGTGCACGATCAGGACGAGGTCGCCGGCGGCCAGGTCCAGACGTTCGGCGTGCTCGGCGGCGAGAACGGTGTCGACCCGGGCGAGTTCAACGAAGTGGTTGCCGCGGCCAACCGTGCCGAGGCCGTCGAGGTGGCCGGCGGGGATTTCTCCGGCGAGCGCCGCCCAGGCCGGGTCGTCGGCGTCCTGCTCGGGGTGCAGCGCGCGGTCCAGGTCGGGGAACCGGGCGGCGAGCTTCTCCGGTACGGCGCGCTTGAGCCGGATCGGGAAGACCGCGATGCCGCAGCCGATGTCGGAGCCGACCAGGTGCGGGTAGAGCACGGTGGAGGTCATGGCGGCGCCGATGGGAGCGCCTTTGCCGGGGTGCAGGTCCGGCATGGCGGCGACGTGGATCATGCCGTCGAGGGCGGCCACCTGATGGCACTGGGCGACGGCGTCGGACTCGATCCAGCTGCTGGGGGAGGCGAAAACGGTGACGGTGGCGGAGGGGGAGTGCGGCAGGGGAGCCGGCCGCGAGGGGTGCGCAGACAAGGACGTTCGCTCCTGGAAGAGGAATGCGGGCGGACGGCCCGGCGGGGGCGTGTGCGCCGCGGGGCCTTGGTCGATCCGGTGCTCTCCTCAGAACGTCATGGTGATCACCTTCGCTTCAACCGCGCTGCACGGCAACCGTTTTTCGCGCTGCGCCGGCCCTTCACGCCCGCTGTGCCGGTGAGGTGACAACTGGTCACCAGATGGTTGTCTAATGTGGTCGGAGGTGGGATCGTTGGCCCCATGATCAACACAGAGCAGGACGCTGCGACCGCACTGCGTCACCCGTTCTACACCGACGCCGACGGCGTGATCCGCCTTCCCGGTCCGGACAAGCACCCGAACTACGCGCGTTTCGCCGCCTCCGGCACGGGCGTGGTGCCGGTCGTCCGCCAGGTCAACGGCGAACCGCAGCCGGCGCTGCTGATCTGCAGGTACGCCGACGTGCGGGAGGTGCTGCGCCGGCAGGACCTTTTCAGCCGGGCAGCCGCCGCGCACGCCGACCACGTCGACGTGTCGGGAACGATGCTCGCGCTCGACGACCCGGAGCACGGGCAGGTGCGGGGCACCATCAAGGACGCCTTCACCAAGTCGGCCATCGGCGGACTGAGCGCCACCGTGCAGGCCACCGCCGAGACGCACCTGGCCGGGCTGCGCGGCAGGTCCGGCGCCGGCGACCTGGTCCAGGACTTCGCGATCCCCTTCACCCTGGACGTCGTCTGCGACCTGCTCGGCCTGCCCGCCGCCGACCGCGCGCAGTTCCGCGCGTGGGGCGACTCCTTCCTCGGCTCCGGTGACCTCAGCCGCGAGGAGGCCAACCGCTCGGCCGCCGAGATGGGCGGCTACCTCTGGGGGCAGCTGGAGGCGCGCCGGGGCTGCCCGGCCACCGACCTGCTGACGCGGATCGCCAACGGCACCGCCGACCAGCCGATGGACGTGCAGATCAAGCTTCCGATCTCGCTGGTCGTGGGCGGCTGGGAGACCACCGCCAGCGCGATCACCACCATGGTCTACCTGCTGCAGACCCGCCCGTACGGCGAGCACCCGACCGGGTGGGAGTACCTCGTCGCCCACCCGGAGAAGGTGGATTCGGCGGTCACCGAGATGGAGCGGCTCTTCTCCACCTCCAACGGCGACGAGATGCCGCGCCGGGTGATGCGGGACGTGGAGTTGCCCAGTGGCGCCAAGCTGCGTGAGGGCGACATCGTGATCCCCTCGCACGACGCCGCCAACCGCGACCCGGAGGTCTTCGTCGACCCGGAGCGGATGGACTTCGACCGGGACCCCAACCCGCACCTCTCCTTCGGGTACGGGCCGCACTACTGCATCGGCGCGCCGTTGGGTGCGCTGGAGGTCCGCACCGCGCTGGCGCTGCTGATCAAGGAGCTGCCAGGTCTGCGCCTGGCCGTCGGCGCCGACGAGGTCCGATGGAAGGACGGGCACACCATCCTCGGCCCGGCCGCGCTCCCGGTGACCTGGTAGCCACCGCCGCCGGACGCTCAGGCCGGCCCACTCCGGGCCGGTCTGAGCCCCCCAAACCCTTGATCATCCAGTACGGTCGGCGAATGCCGAACCCCCCGCCTCCCGAGCCGGAGCCGGCACAGATCCCGCTGACCGGACGTCTCTGGCGGTGCCTGGCTGCTCTGCTGATGGCGCTCGCATGGGGAGTGCTCGGCTATGGACTGTTCGCGGCACCCGACGCGGACGGATGGGGCGACATGGAGGGCGGCGGGCGGTTCGGCGTCGCTTTTCTCGTCTACCTGCCCTACGTCGGGCTGTCGCTGCTTCTTGCCTGCCTGCTCGTACCCGTCGTGCTCTTGCCCCTACGTAACCGGGATTCCTCGACCGCGGCGCTGATCCTCCTGGCGGCGGCGGCGGTGGAAATAGCGCTCTTCGTTTTCTGGGTGGCGGTTTCTTTCAGTGGCGTGTTCTTCCTCGCGCAGCCACTGCTCCCCGAGGCGCTGATGTGGTGCCTCGTTCTGGATGCCGCTGCCGTTGGGGCGTTGACCGGGGGGTGGCTCGACTTGCGGATGGCGCAGCGCCCCGCTCCGGCCCCCGCACTCGCGGACTGACCCCGCCACCGATCCGGGGACGACAGTCAACGGCGGCGTTGCCCCCACGGGCGGGTCGGTTGCAGCACGGCCTCGCTCAGCGCTTTGGTGCGCAGGTGCGTGATGCGCCGGTACGCGGGGTCGGCGACCATCTGGCTGAACGCGTGCCGGCTCAGGTAGCGGACGAGCAGGACGGCGTCCCACTGCTGGCCCGCCTGAGCGATGAGCGGGTCGCCGCCGTCGCCGGCGTAGACGACCTCGACGCCGTAGCGCGGGGCGACGGTCTCGGCGAAGGCTTTCGAATACTGCTGGTAGTAGGCCCGGCCGCCCTCGGCGAAACGGAGCAGGTTCAGCATCACCACCGGCTGATCCGGGTCGTCGGCGAGGAAACCGGCGAGGAAGTCGCCCTCCGCTGTCACCGCCATCGCTGACCTCCGTTCTCGCGGTTGTGGCCATGCTCCGGCGGGGAGCGGCTGCCGTCAATGAGGTGCGCGAGTGGGATTTTGCACTCTCAGTGCACTTGTCTGGTCTTTCAGCTCTGCCTAGCGTCACTGTCATGGCTGCTACCTGGACCTTCGCCGTGGCCCGTGACGACCTCGCCCGCACCACCCTCACCGAAGGCACGACGCCCGCCGTCGCCGACGGCGAGGCGCTGCTGCGCGTCGACCGCGTCGGCCTCACCGCCAACAACATCACGTACGCGGTGCTCGGCGACGCGATGCGCTACTGG
The DNA here is from genome assembly GCF_049523535.1 of Melissospora conviva. NCBI lineage: Bacteria > Bacillati > Actinomycetota > Actinomycetes > Micromonosporales > Micromonosporaceae > Melissospora > Melissospora conviva. Next base: position 336,060 of record NZ_JBLLDT010000005.1, on the reverse strand, counting down.
GAGTTCTTTCCGCCCGCCGCCGGCGGGCTCGAGCAGCAGTGGGGTCTGCCGCCACTGTGGGGCTTCGCCGAGGTCGTCGAGTCGCAGGTGCCGGGAGTCGAGGCCGGGCAGCGCGTCTACGGCTACCTGCCGCCCGCCGGTCACCTGCTGGTGCGGCCCGACCGGGTGGACGCCACCGGGTTCCGTGACGCGAGCGTGCACCGGGCCGAGCTGCCCTCGCCGTACAACGCGTACCGGCTGACCACCGGCGACCCGGCCTACCGGGCGGACCAGGAGGATCTGCTGATCCTCTTCCGGCCGCTCTTCTTCACCTCCTTCATGCTCGCCGACCAGGTCGTGGACAACGACTTCTACGGCGCTCAGACGCTGCTGCTGTCGTCGGCGTCCAGCAAGACCGCCTACGCCGCCGCGTTCGAGCTGCACGGCCGCGGCCCGCGTCTGGTCGGCCTCACCTCGCCCGGCAACGTCGAATTCACCCGCTCGCTCGGCTGCTACGACGAGGTCGTCTCCTACGACGACCTCGGCACCCTTGACGCGGTCCCGACCGCCTACCTGGACCTCTCCGGCGCACCCGCGACCCGCGCGGCCCTGCGCGGGCACCTCGGCGACCAGCTCGTACGCGATGTCGCGGTCGGCCTCACCAACCAGATCCCGAACGCCGCCGCTGCCGAGGAGGTCTTCTTCGCCCCCGTGCAGATGCGCAAGCGCCGCCAGGACTGGGGCCGTGACGGGCTCGACCAGCGCTTCGCCGACGCCTGGCAGCGCTTCGCCAAGGTCGTCACCGGGTGGATCGACGTCCGGGTCGGCAGTGGACCCGCCGACCTGGAGCAGGCGTGGCAGGAGGTCCTGACGGGACGAACGCCGCCCCGGGTGGGGCACGTCGTCCAGCTCTGAGCGGTACGCCGAGCCGGGTGGCTGCGAGCGTCGATCATCGAACGGCCCGGCTCGGTAGGGTGTGCCGGTGCCTGACGAGAATTCCTCACCTGAGGTCATCGGCCATTTCGAAATCCACATCACCGTCGCGGCGCCGGATGTGGATCGGCTCGCCCTCTTCGCCGACACGCACGGGTTGAAGTACACCCACGTGGTCCTGGACGGTGGCCGTACCCCGTCGCAGCCGATGCTGACGCTGACCGGGAACGGATTTCTGGACGGGCAGCGGCGTACGGCCGAGCAGTGGGCTGCGCGACTGCGGCATGCGGGCCTCTACGTCGTACGGACCAAGATCGAGGCCGCGCCCTGGTGCAGTGGCGTGCCCGCAACCGACGAGGAGGCCGCTGCCCAACCCCCGGGGCGGTACTTCGAGCACCACGTCAAGCTCCTGCTGCCACCGGGCGTGACCCCGCTGGTGGCCGCCACCGAACTGGCCGAGCGGCACGACGCGCGTTTGTCGCGCAACGCCCGGCGGATCCGGGAGGACGGCCACCGGGAGCGGTTTGTCACGCAGCGCTGTTACGGCGTGGGGCGTGCTGCCGCCCGTGCCCGGCTCGACGCCCTCGTCGCCGCGTTCACCGCCGACGGCCACGACATCGCCGCCGTCGAGGAGGAGTACGTCGTCTTCGACGACCGGATCGGTCTGGATGCCGAATGGCTGGAGTCATCCCGGGCGCGCGAGGCGGAAAGGCGGAAGGAGCGCAAGGCCCCGCTCCCCGGCGGCACGGGTCTACCTGCCACCTACCGTCCGCTGCCGCCCCGGCCGGGCGTTTGGCAGCCGGCCGTTTTCGACCCGGCCCTCAAGCAGTACGAGGACGCCTACCGGGCGGGCGAGCCGGTCTTCGCCGACCCCGCCGAGGGCGGGCGCTGGCGGGCCGCCCGGCGCGGCGCGATGCGGCATCTGCTCGCCGTCGTCGCCGACACGCACTGGGCGAAGCACCTGGTTCTGCGGGGCAGTGTGACGATGCCGGCCTGGTGCGGCGACGCCGCACGGGAGCCGGGGGATGTCGACTTCGTCGTGATCCCGCCGTCGATGGCCGTTCACAGTGCCGATGCGGATGCCATCCTGGCCGGGATCGTGGAAGCTCTGCGGGAACGGCCGGGAGCAGGGCTCGACGCCGGCCGGGTGGAGAGCTCCGACATCTGGACCTACGAGCGCGCCGACGGTCGGCGTCTGCTCGTCCCGTTCGCCACCGACGACGGACAGGTCGGGTCGGTGCAGGCGGACTTCGTCTTCGGTGAGCAGCTTCCGATCGCGCCCACCCCGATCCGTCTGGACGGGATCGACCGTCCCCTCTCCGCCGCCGGCCCGGCGCTGTCGCTGGCGTGGAAGCTGATGTGGCTCGCCACCGACCTCTACCCGCAGGGCAAGGACCTCTACGACGCGGTGCTGCTGGCCGAGCGGACAATCGTGGAGCGGCAACTCGTCCGCGATCTGCTCCGCCCCGAGCACGGCGCCGAGGCCGACGACTTCACCGCTGAGTCGGTGCTCGCCTGGGACGTCGACTGGGCTGAGTTCGTCGGCGAGTACCCGGCGATTCCCGGCACCGCCGCACACTGGCGACGCCGCCTCGCGCTCGCCCTCGACCGGATGCCCGGCTGGCGGTGACCCGGGCGGGGCGGGCAGCGGACGGCCAGGTCAGCTCGCTGCGATAACCGCCGGGTGTTTCCCGTTCGTCGACGGAGCCTCCGCGGCTTCGGTCCACGCGGGCGGGCTGGAGGTGTGCAGGCGGACGGCATCCCGCCAGGCGGCCAGGCCCCCGCGTAAGGGCCAGGCCGGGGTGGGGGCGCAGTGGATTCCGCACGCGTGCACGTCCTCTCCGAGCTTGCGGTGCGCGTTGGCGAGTGCCGCCTCGGCGCCCGCGACCCGGGCCTCGGCCTGTCTCCGAATATGCGGCATCGCCTGCGCGTACCGGGCGATGTAGGCCTCCACGTACCACTGATTCTGCTCAGGGGAGAGGCTGCTCAGGGCCAGGATCGGCGGTTGTCGGCCCTCGAGGATTGCGGCACGGAAGCGGTCGTGACCGTCGAGAAGGACAAAGGAGTCAAGACCGCTGATCCACCACACCAGGATCGGCGGCAGGCTCCCGTCACGTGCCTGCTTCCGGTACGCCTTCACCCGGCTGTCCCCGGCGTCCGACAGTTGTCGCAGCGGCAGGACCTGTCCGCCGCCGTACGTCGGCCACCAGCAGATGAACCCCTCGGGATCCCCCGAGAGCAGTTCCCAGCGCTGCGCGGTGTAGTACGTCTTGTGCAGCCCCCACTGGGGATCGGAGTCACCACTGATGATCCAACGGCCGCTCTGCAGTGGACCAAGATCGGTGCCAGCCAGTTCGCTCGCGAAGTGATGGGCCCATCGGGACAGCGTGGAACCGGTGTCACCGGTGGCCACCATGCGGGCGTGTGCGGCGCGGATCGGCGGAACCGGGGAGCGGTACCGGTCGGTGCGCAGGTAATCGACGACGTCCCTGCGGCAGGGCCGGGTACGGGCCAGCAGCACCGCCTCGGCGTCCTGCCGGAGCAGCAGCTGTCGCCGGCCCGCGATCTGCACCTGAAGGCTGGCCCGCCGGGGGCGCCCGACGTCTAGGACGAGCGCCTGCCATGATTCGCCGTCGGCGGTCATGATGTTGGATCGCTGCACCGCGCCATCGTAGGTGGCATCCGAACACCTCGGCACCGACATTAGGGGCGGTAGGGCTGCGTCCGTAGGGTGGCGGCGAACTCTCCTGACGAGTGGAGACGTACGGCAGCCCACCAGGAGGCATCGCCGCCGGGCAGCGGCCAGGCAGAGGTACGGCCACAGTTGATCGCGGCGTTCTGCACGCGTTCTCCGAGTACGCGATGCGCGGCAGCGAGAGCCTCCGCGGCCCCGGGGATGCCGGCTCTGACCTGCCTGTCGATCTGTGGCACAGCGGCCGAATACCTCGCGATGTGATCGTTCGTCTCGTGCTGCATCCGGGCTGCCAAGACGCTCTGTAGCGTCAGCATTGGTGGTTCCTGGTTCTCGAGGAGAGCGGCACGGAAACGATCGTGACCGTCGAGAACGACGGAGCAGTCGAGGCCGCTGATCCACCACAGCAGGATCGGCGGCAGGCATCCCTCACGAGCCTGCTTGCGGTACGCCTTGACCCGTCCGTCGTCGACGTCCGAGAGTCGCCGCAGCGGCAGGACCTGCCCACTGCCGTTGTGCACGAGCCAGTCGATGAACCCGTCGGGATCGTCAGTCAGCAGAAGCTCCCCCCAGCGCTCCGCCGGGCTTCGGGCGCCGGAAACTGCTCGCAGCTGCGCGTCACGGCCGATGGCCCACTGTCCTGTCTGCAACGGACCGAGGTTTGTCGCGGCCAGTTCGCGCGCGAAGTGGTGCGCCCAACGCGACAGTGTGGAATCGGTGTCCCCGGCTACCAGGTCGCGGGCGTGTGCGGCCCGGATCGGCGAGACGGGAGAGCGAAACCGGTTGGTGCGGAGGTAGTCGGCCCCGGTGTGGAAGCGACAAACCTGGGCCAGGAGCACGACCTCCCCGTCTTGAACGACGAGCAGTTGTCCCCGGCCGGTCACCTGCACCTGAAGGCCGGCGCGTCGGGGGCGGGCAACGTCGAGGGAGAGGGCACGCCAACCCTGGTCGCCTGCTGCCCGGACATTGGACCTGTGCATCCCGTGATCGTAGGGAGGAACCACGGATCGAGGTGCGCCACCGGAATCGGTACCGGTGCGGTCTGCCAGCGTCGCGGTGCCTTGTTCGCGTCTGCGATGCTTCCGGGCGTGACGACCGGCAGCCCCACCAGACCACGCCCGCGCCGCCGCGTCTGGCGCCTCCTGCTCCTCGTGGCGGCCGTGCTCGTGATCCTCGTCGGCGTCGCGCTGGTGGTGGTGCCGAGGTTGATGCAGCCGGGTCCGCGTCCGCTCTTCCAGATGCCGGTCGGCTGTGGCGAGACGTGGCAGATCGGCACCTATCCCGGTCACGGCGATTTCGACGTCGACCTGTTCCCCATCGAGGGGGAGCCGTGGGGGCAGCCGGTGCTCGCCTCCTACGCCGGCACGGTGACCGTCGCCGGAATCAACGGCACGCTCGGTGGGCGTACGCCGGAGGACCCGGACGGGCCGCGCGGACGCGGTGGTGGTTACTGGGTCAAGATCGATCACGGTGGCTGGTGGGAGACGCAGTACCTGCACCTGCTCGAACCGCCGATGGTCGAGGTGGGTCAGCGGGTCGCCCAGGGCGAGCAGATCGGGCGGGTCGGCAGCACCGGTAACTCCGGTGCGCCGCACCTGCACTACGAGCAGCGCCGCAGGTGGCAGAAGGTCGAAACCCACTTCGACGGGGTGCCGTCGGGCATCACCCACGACGACGCCGAGTACACCGTCCGGCTGACCAGCAACAACTGCGAGTAGCCGCAGTCCTGGCGGCGGGGCGGAAGAACGCCGGCCCGCGCCGCCGACGGGGAGCAACCTCGGTGTGGACTAGGCGATTGCCATTTCTCCGGTGGGCTGCTCGCCGGCCGGCTCGGCCGGCATCGGCGTCGGCTCCGGTCGCTGCTGCGGCACCGTCGGGTACTCCGCGGTCTCCGAGCCGCCGCCCGCAGCCGCGGCCATCACCGCAGCCGCCGCCAGGTCCGCGACCCGCTTCGCTTCCCGCTGCACGCGCGCCCGTACGTCCTTGGCGTGCTGCTCGACCGAATCCGCCGCCCGGCGGGCCTCTGCGAGTCGGTTCGTCTCGGCGGTGAGGTCCCGGCGGATCTCGGTGACCTGTCGCTGCAGCCGCGTGTACTCGTTCTCGGCGGCCGCGCCCTCCTGCTGGATTTCGGCGAGCTGCTGCCGGCCGGCGTCCAGTTCGGAGTTCAGCTGCATCAGGGCCTGCCGCTGCCGCTCGACCTCCTGCTGCACGGCCTCCAGCTGCTCCTGGTGCAGAGCCGCCTGCTCGTCGGCGCGCTTGCGTACCTCGGTCGAGTACTGCTGCGCCTCACCGATCAACGTGCCGATCTTTTCCTCGGCGGCGGTCAGCTGCGCGGCGACCTCCCGCTCGGCGGTGGCGCGGTGCTCGGCGAGTTCCTGCTCGGCGTTGGCCCGCCGCTCGTTGATTTCCCGCTCCACATTGACGCGCAGCTGGGCCAGCTCCTGCTGGCTCTGCGCCCGCGCCGCCTGGATCTCCTGCTGGATCTGCGTACGCGCCGCCTTGGTGAACGCCTCCGCGGCGGCCCGGGCCTCCTCGGCCTGCTGCGCGGTCAGTTCGCTGATCCGCGTCGCCTCCTGCTGGGCGTGCGCGTACGCGGCCTCGCCCTCGCCGCGCAGCTGGGCGACCAGCTCCTGGATGTCGGCGAGCTGGGCCTCGGCGGCCGCGCGGCGCTCCTCGTAGAGCTTGTCCTGCTCGGCGCGGCGCGCGGCCAGCTCCTCCTCCAGGTCCTGCAGGACGGCGGCGGAATGCTCGCGTGCCTCGGTGCGGATGAGTTCCGCCTCGTGGCGTAGCTCCTCGGCCCGCTGCTCGGCGGCCTCGGTGATCAGCCCGGCCTGCTTTTCGGCCAGCGCCAGGATCTGCTCCACGAGCGGACCGAGATCACGGAAGGAGGCGCGGTCCACCTGCGCCGGCCGTTCCCGCAGCGAGGCCAGCTCGGCCTGCAACTGTTCGAACTGCTGGGCGTGGCGGCGCAGCTGGTGCTGTGCCTGGTCCCGTTCGGAGCGCAGCTGTGCCGAGGCGGCGTGCAGATCGTCGATGTAACGGTCGACCTGCACCTTTTCGTAGCCGCGACGTGCCTGCTCGAACATCGGCCGTCCGGCCGCCTCGCCGCGCATCGCGAACGACTCCCCGCCGTGGGACATGCCGCAAACCTCCGTACCGTGGGCCGTTTTTCTTCGGCCGACGGCGGACCGCCCGGCCGACAACGATGGAGCGCAAGGTTACCGCCGCCGGGGTGGAGACTACGGCCCACCTCGGACGGGTCTCCCACCGGCATTGTCCACGCGGGCCGGTCGGTCCGGGCTGCCACGTGCGGTGCCGTGGCAGCGTGCCGACGACGGTGCCCGTGGCTGCGGCCGTTCCCGGCGGCGCGCATGGGCGCGTACTGCAGATCCTGTCGCCAGTGCGGCGATACCGTAGGCCGGTCGTCGACGTACTTCGATCACTGTGAAGGATTTCCAATGACGTACGCGCAGGTTGTCGTGAGTATGCCGATCGCCGACAGGGCCGTCTCCTGTCGCTTCTACCAGGAGGCGCTCGGTCTGGAACCGATCGGCGAGCCCGCGCAGGACGGCATCCCCGAGCCGCTGCAGTTCGCCGTCAACGACGGCCTGCGCCTCATGCTGGTGCCCGCCGACGGCTTCCGCTGGGTGCTCGGCCCGCGCGAGGTCGCGCCGCGTACGCACGCCGAGTCGGTCCTCGGCCTGACCGGAGCCACCCCTGCCGAGGTGGACGCCATGGTGGCGCGAGCCGGTGCGGCCGGGGCCGAGGTGGTGACCGCGCCCTCGGCGCAGCCCTGGGGATACACCGGCATGTTCGCCGATCCCGACGGCCATCTCTGGGAGGTCACGGCAGTGGGCCCGGAGGAGAGAGGGCGGTGACCGCGTACCGTCATGGGACGATGCCCGCCCGGCTGCGGCGCGGCCACCGTCAACGCACGTCACGCGGTTCACAGGAGGATCTGCGCTCCGTACGGCGCCGGGTGTCGATCATCGATCGTGGACGTGTCTCTGGCAGTATGTCGGCCATGTACGACTTGCAGCTTCCCGAGGGCAGTTGGCGGGACTGGGACGTCACGTCCTGCTCCGACGGTGAGCTGCGGCTGGCCGCGGGCACTGACCTGTCCCGCGATCACGGGCTGGAACTTGTCTTCCAGGAGGCCGTATACGTCGCCTGCCCATCGTTGTTCCACACACCGGTCTTTCGGCAGCCGACCGCCTTCGAGTACGAACTGGTGCGGCAGTCCGTGGGCCGGGAGGTTCCGGTGCTGGTCGCGTTCGACATCGCCGACGCCGAGCGGGGCAAGCTGCCCTGTCTGATCGGCGCGGAGCGGGTCGAGGTGCGGCAGGGCACTGTGTTCCGCTACCACCGCACCGACCTGAAGCCCGGCGAGCGTCTCGCCGACTGGCTGCGGGCAGCCTGAGCGTGACCCTGGCGGTGGGCAGTCTGGCTGCGCCCCCGGAACCCGCCCGGTCGATGGCGGTTACCGCTGCGAGCCGGCCGGGTATGCGCCGGGTTCGCGACGGAGGGTTGATCCTCCGCCGTCAGGAGGGAGACCTGTGATGGGTGACCGCAACCAGCTCCACGACCTGCGCAACCAGGCTCACAAGGCCGGCGTCGAGGGCAGTTCGAAAATGTCCGAGTCGCAGCTCAAGCGGGCCATGCGTGACATGGACAAGGGCATGAAGCCGATGATGGCCAAGCAGGACGCCCGGTCCAGGAAGTGACACCGCGGCCGTGCGCCGGGCGACCGGTGGACGGGTGACGTTTCGTCGACGTGGGGGCCGCGACAGCGGCCCCCACGTCGCTGCCCGGGTGCTACGGCCCCTTCGCTCTCGCATGGTGGGCAAACCTTGATAACCCACCGGGTTGATAGGACACTGCTCGCATGCTGCCCCGCCTCCGACTCACCTCCCGCCGGGTCGTCGACCTGATGCGGGTGGCGTCCGAGCTCTGTCCGGGCGACCGCCGCACCACCTGAGGCCACCGTCGGTTCTTCTCCCGACGGGCATCGCCGACCACCTGCTTCACCTGCGACTGCGCCGCGTCATCGGCGCGGTGAAGCTCCTGCTGCCGGGTCTCCGGCAGTCCTCGCCTTCCGCGCAGCCGCGAATCGACGGCTGTCGCATCGTGCTGCCTGACCGGCGGCCGGCATCCCACCCGCAACAGCAGCGCCGCTGTCGGGCACCCCCCATCTCGCGAAGGAATCGTGATGAGCGCAGAACCGTCCGCCTCGGCACCGCCGACGGCGAAGGAGAGTCATTTCCACATCAACGAGGACTGGGCCGCGACCATCCTCGGTCTCGTCCTGCTCGCCCTGGTCCTGATCGGCGCCATTCCCGCCGGGCTGGTGCCGTGATGAGCAGCGACCACAGCACCGACGTCGCCGTGGCGACCGAGGAGTCCGGCGATCAGACGTACGCCCCGTCGCCGCGCTCCGGCGCGTTCTGGGCGTGGACCCTCTTCGGCCTGGTGGTGGTCGTCGGGCTCGCCTGGCTCACCCGCTACCTCGAGGCGAACGTGCCGGGCTATTTCGAGGGCACCAGCCTCGAAAAGATCGCCAAGGCGATCGAGTACCCGGTCTACGCCATCCTGCTCGGCCTGCTCGGCAACGTCGTCGTCACCTTCACCGGCATCCGGGACCGCATCGCCGCGGCCTTCCGGACCGAGTTCTTCATCAAGACCGGTCTGGTGCTGCTCGGCGCCTCGATCAACCTCTCGGTCATCGCCAGCGCCGCCGGTCCGGCGATCGTGCAGGCGATCCTGCTGATCACCGGGGTCTTCTTCTTCACCTGGTGGCTGGCGGGCAAGTTCGGTCTCGACGACAAGCTGCGCGCGCTGCTCGCCGCCGCCGTCTCGATCTGCGGTGTCAGTGCCGCGATCACCGCCGCGGGCGCGGTGCGGGCCCGCCGGGAGCAGCTTGCCTACACCGCCAGCCTGGTCATCATCTTCGCGTTGCCCTCGATCTTCCTGCTGCCGTGGCTGGCGGGTGTCTTCGGGCTGACCGATGCCGTCGCCGGCGCCTGGATCGGCGGCAACATCGACACCACCGCCGCGGTGACCGCGGCCGGCGCCCTCGCCGGTGAGGAAGCGCTGCAGATCGCAAGCATCGTCAAGGTCACCCAGAACGCGCTGATGGGGCTGGTGGCGGTCGCGCTGACCGCGTACTTCGCTTTCAAGGTCGAGCGCAAGCCCGGTGCGGCGCGGCCCGCCCTCGGTGAGCTCTGGGCGCGGTTCCCGAAGTTCGTCCTCGGCTTCGTCGCGGCCTCGGTGATCGCCACCTGGTACCTGGGCTCGGCCGGCGCCGACGGCAAGGCGACCATCGGCATCGTCAACGACCTTCGTGCCTGGTTCCTTATCCTGGCCTTCGTCAGCATCGGCCTGGAGTTCCGGGCGGCGTCACTGCGGGAGGCCGGCTGGCGGCCGATCGCGGTCTTCGCCGGCGCGACGGTCTTCAACCTGGCGCTGGCGCTCGCGCTGGCCTCGGTGCTCTTCGCCGGTTTCGGCGCCTGAGCGTGGCGGGTGGGGACGGTGTCCTCCGGTCCCCACCCGCCTGACCGCCCCCGGAAAAGCTGTGGCCTCCGTCCCAAATCTTCACGCTCCCGATACGTGTCTGTAACGGAGTTCGCGTTTGCGGTTAGTCTGCCGCCACGACGGGTGCTCCCGTCGGGTCGAACAGCCGTGACCACAGCGTCGTGATCCCGCGGCTGAACGGGCCTACCGCGAGCCCCGCTGGGGACTCGTCGCCGGGCCGGTGACGGTCAGGGCGCCCAAGGCCCCAGAGAACGCGCAGGAGGACGGATGTCGGGACGCGACAAGTCAGCGGTGATCTTCGCGGACGTGGTACGGCGCAATCCGGGAGAGAGCGAGTTCCATCAGGCCGTGCTGGAGGTGCTGGAAAGCATCATCCCGGCCCTGGACAAGCACCCCGAGTACACCGAAGCGAAGATCATCGAGCGGATCTGTGAGCCCGAACGTCAGATCATCTTCCGGGTGCCGTGGGAGGACGACCGCGGCGAGGTGCACATCAACCGCGGATTCCGGGTGGAGTTCAACAGCGCGCTGGGCCCGTACAAGGGTGGCCTGCGCTTCCACCCCTCGGTGAACCTGGGCATCGTCAAGTTCCTCGGTTTCGAGCAGACGTTCAAGAACGGCCTGACCGGGATGCCGATCGGCGGGGGCAAGGGTGGGTCGGACTTCGACCCGAAGGGCCGCTCGGACCGCGAGATCATGCGGTTCTGCCAGTCGTTCATGAACGAGCTCTACCGGCACATCGGCGAGTACACCGACGTGCCGGCCGGTGACATCGGCGTCGGCGGCCGCGAGATCGGCTACCTCTTCGGCCAGTACAAGCGCATCACCAACCGGTACGAGTCGGGCGTGCTCACCGGCAAGGGCCTCGGCTACGGCGGCGCGCAGGTGCGCCGGGAGGCCACCGGTTACGGCGCCGTCTTCTTCGCCGACGAGGTCCTGCGGACAAGCAGTGACCGGCTCGACGGCAAGCGGGTGCTGGTCTCCGGCTCCGGCAACGTCGCCATCTACGCCGCGGAGAAGGCCCAGCAGCTCGGCGCCGTGGTGATCGGCTGCTCGGACTCCTCCGGCTACATCCGCGACGACAAGGGTCTCGACCTCGAGCTGCTCAAGGAGATCAAGGAGCTGCGGCGGGTCCGGATCGACGAGTACGTCCGGGCCCGTCCGCATGCCGCGTTCGTCCCCGGCAGTCCGATCTGGGAGGTGCCCTGCGACGTCGCCATTCCCTGCGCCACCCAGAACGAGATCAGCGCGACCGACGCGGCGAACCTGGTGGAGGGCGGATGCCGGCTGGTGGTGGAGGGTGCCAACATGCCCACCACCCCGGAGGCGCTGCGGGTCTTCGAGGGCGCGGGCGTGCGGTTCGCCCCGGGCAAGGCCGCCAACGCCGGTGGTGTCGCCGCGAGCGCGCTGGAGATGCAGCAGAACGCCAGTCGTGACTCGTGGTCTTTCGGGTATTCCGAGGAGCGGTTGCAGGAGATCATGAAGGAGATCCACGCCAGCTGCCACACCACCGCCGAGGAGTACGGGATGCCCGGGAACTACGTCGCCGGGGCGAACATCGCCGGTTTCCGTCGGGTGGCGGAGGCCATGCTCGCGCTCGGGCTCATCTGAGCTGCGGCCGGGGCAACTGGCAGACGTACCCGACGAGAGGACTAGCTGTGGCTCAGATGCTGGCCGGACGACTGCACGTGAAGGATCGGCGCTTCGCCCTGGATACGGTCCCGGTGCCCGAACCGGGTTACGGCCAGGTCCGGATCAAGGTCGAGGCGGCCGGCGTCTGCCTCTCCGACGTGCATCTGATCGACGGCACGCTCACGCCGCTCTACCTCTCCGGTGACGTGGTGACTCTGGGCCACGAGGTGGCTGGGACCGTCGACGTCGTCGGTGACGGGGTCACCGACTGGCAGCCGGGTCAGCGGGTGCTGCTGCAGGCGGGGGAGATGGACGCCAAGGGCACCGTCTACACCCGTGGGGTGGATTACGACGGCGGCTGGGCGGAGTACGCCCTGGCCTCCGCCACGACCCTGGTGGCGATCCCCGACGATCTTCCCTTCGAACAGGCCTGCATCATCCCGGACGCGGTCTCCACCCCCTGGGCGGCGATCACCAGTACGGCGCAGACCCGGCCCGGAGAAGCGGTCGCGGTCTGGGGTGTCGGTGGTCTGGGCGCCCACGCGATCAAGCTGCTCCGGCTGGTCGGGGCGGCGCCGGTCATCGCCGTGGAGCCGAACGAGGCGGCCCGGGAGCGGGCGCTGGCCTTCGGCGCGGATGCCGCCTTGGATCCGGCCGATCCGGGGCTGCGAAAGGCGCTCGCCGCGTTGACCGGCGGCCGGGGACTGGACGTCGCGTTCGACTTCGCCGGGGTGCCGGCGGTACGTGAGCAGGCGCTGACGGTGCTGGGCAAGAAGGGACGGCTGGTGCTGGTGGGGCTGGCGCAGCAGCCGGTGACGATCCCCTCCGACACGGTCTTCGCCTACCTGGGGCAGGCGGTGCTCGGGCACTACGGATCCGAACCGGAGCACGTGGAGCAGTTGGTGGCGCTCTCCCGGCAGGGCCGGCTGGATCTGGCCGACTCGATCAGCGGTGTGATCGCGCTGGCCGACGCCGGTAAGGCGGTCGAGCAGGTGCACCGCAAGCAGGGCAACCCGATCCGGTTGATCCTGCGTCCCTGAACGGCGCCGACCCGCGGGCGCCAGGCGCCCACGGGCCGGTCGGTACGTTCGTCCGACTCGCGGCGGTGCCGCCACCGGCAGGTGGCGGCGCCGCCGTCGGTCACTTCAGGCCCGCCGCCTTCGGCGGACCGCCCCGGCCGTCGGAGTCCGGGCCGGCACCCCGGCCGTCGGATTCCGGGGCCTTCGTCGCCGGTGCGCCCGCGGGCACCGCGACCGCGTCCGGACCCTTCTCTGTTGCGGGCAGGTCCAGGCTGCTGCGGAGCACGGTCGGCTTGAGCAGCAGCGAGGCGACGACGCTGATCACCGCGATAGCCGCGGAGATGAGGAAGATGTGCCCGGTGGCGTCGCCGTACGCACCGCGTACGACGGCCACGACCGGCGCCGGCAGCTCTGTCAGGTTCAGTGCGCTGGTCCCGCCGGAGGCCGCCGGGTCGATGCCGAGCGCCGTCAGGCCTGCGGTCATGTTCTCCTGCACCCGCCGGGCCAGGACGGCGCCGAGCACCGAGATGCCGATCGTGCCGCCCATGGAGCGGAAGAAGGCGATCGAGGCGCTGGCCGAACCGATGTCCTTGAGCGCCACCGTGTTCTGCACCATCAGCACCAGGTTCTGCATCGTGGCGCCGACACCGAGACCGACCAGCAGCATGCCGGCGCTCAGGATGAGCAGTGAGGTCTGGTGGTCGATGGTCGACAGGATCAGGAAGCCGCCGATCAGCACGATCGAACCGGCGACGATGTACGGCTTGACCTTTCCGGAGATGCTGATCAGCCGGCCGCAGACGGTCGAGGAGATCATCACGCCGAGCATCATCGGGATGGTGAGCAGGCCGGCCTCGGTCGGGGTGTAGCCGCGGCCGATCTGGAAGTACTGCCCGAGGAAGACCGCGCCGCCGAACATCGCCATGCCGACCGCGAGGCTGGCGATGATGGCCAGGGCGGTGGTGGGCTGCCGGATGACCTTCATCGAGATGACCGGTTCGGGGACTCGCGTCTCCACCAGGACCGCCAGGGCCAGCAGCAGCACGCCGCCGCCGGCCAGCGCGAGGGTCTGCCAGGAGAGCCAGGCGAACGAGCTGTCGACGAAGGAGATCCAGACCAGCAGGATGCTCACGCCGGCCGCGATGAGGGTCGCGCCGAAGTAGTCGATCTTGACGTTGTCGCGACGGATGAAGGGGAGTCGCAGGGTCTTCTGGAGCACGAAGAGAGAGGCGATGGCGAACGGAACGCCGATGTAGAAGCACCAGCGCCAGCCGAGCCAGGTGGTGTCGACGATCAGGCCGCCGAGCAGCGGGCCGCCCACCGTCGCCACCGCCATCACGGCGCTGAGGTAGCCGTTGTACTTGCCCCGTTCCCGCGGCGGGATCATCGCCGCGATCGCCACCTGCACCAGTGCCTGCAGGCCGCCGACACCGAGGCCCTGGATGGCGCGGGCGCCGATGAGCTGCTCGGTGTTCTGGGCCGCGCCGCTGATCAGTGAGCCGACGACGAAGATGACGATCGAGACCTGGATCAGCATCTTCTTGCTGAACAGGTCGGCGAGTTTGCCCCAGATCGGGGTGGAGGCGGTGGCGGCGAGCAGCGTCGCGGTGACGACCCAGGTGTACTGGGTCTGGCTGCCGTTGAGTGACCCGATGATGGTCGGCAGCGCCGTCGAGACGATGGTGCCGCTGGTCATCGCGACGAAGAGCACCAGGAGCAGCCCGGTGAGGGCCTCCATGGTCTGTCGGTGGGTCATGTTCTCCGGGTGATCCGCCCGGATGGTCGTTGCGCTCATCGAGCGGCCTCCATTGATGCTGTGGAGTCGGATGTGGTGCCGGTCCTGGGCTGCGGTACCGCGGTGCCCAGGCAGTCGGAGAGGTCGGTGGTGAACCGCCGGAGGTAGCCGACCAGGGTCTGCAGGTCCTCGGTGCTCCAGTGGCCCAGCGCCTGGCCGAAGAGCCGGCCGTACCACTCGTGCTTGGCATCGAGGGCGGCCCGGCCCGCGCCGGTGAGCGTCAGGACGCTGGCGCGCCGGTCGGCCGGGTCGGCGTGCCGTTCGACCAGTCCGCTGCCGACGAGGCTGCTGACGGCCCGGCTCACGGTGGAGGGGTCCAGGCCGCAGCGCGCGGCCAGGTCCTTCACGTGGCAGCCGTCCACGGCCGGATCGGCCTGCGAGGCCTGCGCGATCTCGGCCAGCAGGCCGGCCAGGCCGGCCGGGACCGCGGATTCCTGGTAGGCCTCCTGCTGGCGGAGCATCCGCATGACCTTGATCAGTTCTCGTAGCTCGGTGCGGAGTGCGCCGGGGACGGCGTCCGGGACGTGCGGCATGCAGCCTCCAGAGAATATGGTTGCCGCACACAACTATCCATACTTGTTGCCCACTGTGCAAAGTTTGGCCGAGGGAGCTGTGTCACAACCCGGCTACCATGCAGTCGTGGATCAACCGGCCGGCCTGCGGGAGCGCAAGAAGCAGGCGACCCGTGAGGCGCTGCACCGCGCCGCCCTTCGTCTCGTCCGCGAGCGCGGCCTGGACCAGGTGACGGTGGAGGCGATCGCCGACGCGGCCGGTGTCTCCCGCCGCACCTTCTCCAATTATTTCTCGAGCAAGGAGGAGGCGCTGCTCCACGGCGAGCAGATGCGGATGCGGCTGCTGGTGGAGATCGTCCACGCCCGGCCGGCGGATGAGACGTACTGGGCCGCGCTGATTGGCGCGGTGGGGGAGTTCACAGCCCGGGTCGGGGTCGAGCATCCGGGCTGGCGCGAGGAGATCCGGCCGATCCGCGGCGAGCCGGCGGCGCTGGCCCGCCAGGTGGCCGTGCACGCCGAGATGGAGCGCGAACTCGCCGCCGAACTGGAGCGGCGAATGCCCGCCGGCCCCGACGCCGAGCTGCGCGCGCGGTTGATGGCCGGGGTTTTCCTGACCACCTTGCGGATCACACTGCGGCAGTGGCTGCACCAGCCCGACGGGCCGTTCGCCCCGCTGCTGCGGCAGGCGCTGGAGATCGTCCGGGAGCGCTTCGACTGACCCTGGTGATCGGCCCTGCTCAGCCCAGCTGGAGGGTGCCGTCGCTCAGCTGAGGGATCATGATGGCGGCCAGGACGATCAGGTCGATCAGGCCCAGTGCGACGGCGGTGACCGCCGCCGGGCGACCCCAGCGGCCCGGCGTGCCCCGGCGCAGCGAGATCAGGCCGAGCACGATCCCGAGTGTGCCGAAGATCAGGTTGAACATGAAGATCCCGGTGACGGCACAGGCCAGCGCCGAGGAGGTGCGGCTGTCCAGCGGGACGACAGTCAGATCGCCCTTGTCCACCACGCCGACCTGGGCCGGGCGCGACGTGGCGTCGGCGCCGGCCTGCACCGGCGGGGGTGCCACCTCGCGGTCGCGCCCCCGGCGTACCAGCACCAGCCGGCCACGGGTCAGCAGGAGCGTCAGTCCACCCAGGACCGCCCCCGCGACGATCGGGATCAGCGGCGGGTCGACCAGCGAAGCGGTGCCCAGGCTGATGAAGATCAAAAAGATGGCACCCATGAGCGCGGCCACGGTCTCCTCCTCAGGTCGGCTTCAGAGCTGATACCCACCCACGGGAATACGATGCACCTCGATGTGAGCTGCGCCATGAAACAACCCCGTCCGGGCCTGCGGGTCGCCCCGCCGCGAGGATCGCCGGACCTTTCCGATCGCGCCACATCGGACCCGCAGGCCTTGCGGGCAGTGCCCGCGAAGGCGCAACGTAGTGACTGTTGTCGTTCTATTGACGCTCGGGCCACTGCGTGTTCCGGCATCCCGGCGAAGGGGGGCAGGGTGCGGGTGGACCGGCCACGCCCTCCGGCGGAGACCCTCGTCCGGTCCCGGCTGACCGCGGCGCTGCGCGCCGACCCCGGCCTGCCGACGCTCGTGGTGGCACCGGGCGGCTGGGGCAAGACCACACTGCTGAGCCAGTACGCCGACACGGCGGGGGTGCCGGTCGCCTGGCTGCGCATCGAGACGCCCCAGGCCCGCCCCGACCGCGTCCTGGCCCAGATGCGCGCCGGCCTGGACACCGCCGCCGGGGAGGACGCTGTCGCGCGCGGCCCCGCCTCGCTGCTGATCGTCGACGACCTGCACCTGACCGAGGGCGCCGAGATCGAACTCGCGGTGCTGGACCACGCCTTCGCGCTCGGTCGCGGCGGTGTACAGGTGCTGATCGCCAGCCGGCGGATGCCGCAGCTGGACCCGTCCCGCCACGAACTGCCCGGTGACCACCTCGTCGACGCCGAGCGGCTGCGGTTCCGTGCCTGGGAGGTGGAGCGGCTGCTGCGCGAGGTCTACCGGGAGCCCTTGCCCGCCGACGACGTCGCCGTCCTCTCGCGGCGCGTGGGCGGCTGGGCCGCCGGCCTCACCCTCTACCACCTCTCCACTCACGGCCGGGGGCTCGCCGAACGACGACGGGCCGTCGCCGCGCTCACCGGCGGCGCGACACTCGCGGGCGGCTACCTCACCCGTGCGGTCCTCGCCGACCTGCCCGAGGAGCTGCGGCGGTTCCTGAGCCGTACCGGGGTCTTCGAAGCCCCCACCGCGGCCCGCTGCGACCGGCTGCTCGGTGTCGGCGGCAGCCAGCGGCACCTCGCCGAGCTGCAGCGGCGACAGGCCTTCACCGTCAGCTACGACGGCGGACGGACGTTCCGGTACCACGAGGTGCTCCGGGCACACCTGGTGGCGACCATGACGCAGGAGCTGGGGGCGGCCGCAGTGCGCAGCTGGCACGCCCGGGCCGCCGAGATCCTGGAGGCGGAGGGGGCGCTGGTCGAAGCGGTCCGCTGCCAGGCCCGCGCCGAGGACTGGCCCGCCGTACGCCGGCTGCTGGGCCGCCTCGGCATCGAGGTGGCCGAACACGGTCTGGACGCCTGGGCCGAGGTCCTGCCGGGCTGGCTCATCGGCGACGACCCCTGGCTGATCCTCGCCGAGGGCCGGCACCGGGTCGCCCAGGGGCAGGTCGGGCTCGCCGTGGAGCGCCTCGCCCGCGCCGAAACGATGCTCGCACCCGGCGCCGCGCTGTCACACTGCCGGCTGCTGCGCAGCGCGGCACTCGCCTGGCTCCCCGACGCCCCCGCCTGGCGCGGGCACTGGTCGGGCTGGCTGCGTGCGGCAACCCGGCGCCACCCCGCGGTTGTCGCCGGTGAGGCCGAGTCGCTGCCGCCGCCCGAGCGCGCACTGGTCCGCGTCGTCGCCCTGCTGCTCGCCGGCGACCTGGCCGGCGCGGCCCGGGCGCTGCGCGGTCTGCCCGACGACGACGCCGTGGCCGGCACCCTCCGGTGCCTGCTCGTCGCCGCCGGGGCCCTCGCCGCAGGCCGGGCAGCGGCGGTTGCGCTCGATTCCGTCGCCCTGCGGGCCGAACGGGCCGGACTGCCGTGGCTGGGGCGCCTCGCCCGCGCCGTCACCGCCGTCGACGGAACCGCAGCCGGCGCCAAGGAGGCGCTCGTCGTGGCCGAGGAGTGCGACCGGCTCGGCGATCAGTGGGGCGGGCTGCTCAGCCGGTTGATCGTCGAGCTCGGCCGGTCACGCACCGGTGCGGTCGGCGTGGATCAGGCGACCGCACTGGTGACCGCCGCCCGGGAACTCGACAGCGGGGTGCTGACCGCCTGGGCGCAGTCGCTGCTGGCGCTCGCCGTGGTGCAGGACCAGCGACCCGACGCCGAACTGGAGGTACGCCGGGCGGAGAGCACCGCCCGCGCAGCCGGCGTCCCCGGCGCCCGGACCCTCGCGCTCGCCGCCGCCGTACGCGCCGACCCGCAGCGCCCCGACGTCCGGGCCGCGCTCGACCGCGCCGCGGCGCAGAGCGGGCTGCCATCGCGGCTGGTCGCCGCCTGGCGTAGCGCGCCACCGGGGACCGGGACCGCGGATGCCGGGGCCGGGGCCGGGGTGATGCTGCGCTGCTTCGGCGGTTTCCGGCTCAGCGTCGACGGCCGGACGCTGGACTGGTCACCGGTGCGTCCCCAGGCCCGCGCCCTGGCCCGGCTGCTGGCGATGCACGCCGGGCGGCCGGTGCACCGGGACCACCTCGTCGACGCGCTCTGGCCGCAGGCGGAGCGGCGCAACGCCACCCAGCGACTGCACGTGGCGCTCTCCTCGCTACGTCGTTTCCTCGACGCCAACCTGCCCGGCGCCGGTCCGGACTCGCTGCTCTGCCGCGACGGCGACGCCTATCTGTTCGCTCTGCCCGAGGGCGGCTACTGCGACGTGGCAGTCTTCCGGGAGGCGCTGGAGCGCAGCCGCCTCGCTGCCGGCACCGAGACGGGTCTGGCAGCGCTGCGGTTGGCGGTGGAGAGCTACCGCGGCGACCTGCTGCCCGAGGACGGCCCGGCCGAGTGGGTCGTCAACACGCGGGAGGCGCTGCGCCGTCAGGCGGCGGAGGCGGCGGCCACCCTGGCGGGCGCGGAACTCACCGCGGACGCCGTGCAGAGCGCCGCACCGGTACGGGCGGTGGCGATGGCGGCCCGCTGTGTGGAGATCGACCCGTGCCACGATCTGGGCTGGCGGCTGCTCATCGCCGCGCACGAACGCGCGGGCGACCTCGCTGCCGCGCAGCAGGCCCGCCGCCGCTACGGGGAGGTGCTGCTCTCGCTCGGGCTGGACCCGGCGGCGTCCGGTCTCCCGGTCCCGGCGCCGGTCACCGGCGGCCGAAGAATTCCACCTCCCCGATCGCCAGGCTCGGCCTCGACCGCGGCCCATAGGCCGAGCGGACCTCCAGCCGTAGTCGTACCACGTCAGCGGCCTCGAAGGTGAAGCGCTGCGGGCCCGGCTGATCCCGCAGCTCCAGGGTGCCCTCCACGGTGCGACCGTCGGCGGTGGTGGCGGTGAGGGCGAGCACCGCCGGGCGGCCGACGGTCAGGAACAACTCCTGCTCGGTGCTGACCCCGGAGGTGACCACGACGTCGAGCACCCGTACCGGATCGGCCCAGCGCGCCTCCACCCACGAGCCGTCGGCGGCGGTCGACGGAGACCAGAATCGGTTGGTGACGCCGTCGGCGATGTGCGCGGCGGGGTGGTCGCGCTCCTGCGACGAGGCGGTCACCGTGTCCGGGTTCAGCGGAACGTGGTCCTGGACGCGGTCGCGTACCTCGTCGACGAGGCGGCGGCCCAGCAGCGGGCCGCCGACCAGGGCGATCGTCAGCAGGCAGATCAGCGCGATGACCAGGAGCAGCCGGCGACGTGCGTGTTCGCGGCGGCGCCGGTCGGAGCGGCGTACGCGGGGCGCGGTGATCCGGTCGAGCCATCGCCGCCACCAGGGCCGCTTCACCGTCTCGGCGACGGCCACCGGGCGCGGTTCGCCGCACGCCCCGCAGAACCGGCGCTGCTGGTCGTTCCCGGCCCCGCACCGGACGCAGTGCCAGTCGTCGCCGATATGACGGGTACGACTAGGCGCCCGCCGGGGAGGCCGCCGGTGCGGGGTGGTGACAACCGTCGGCTGCACCGCCGCGGGCGGCTCCGCTGCGGGCACGGGATCCGCGGTGCCGGCCGCGTCGGACGGCGGGTCGGTGGGCGCCGTCGACCACTCCAGGAAATCGCCGCACTCGCCGCAGAACCGTTCGGTGGCGGGATTGGCGGTGCCGCACGAGGCGCAGATGATCATTGCCCGGTCACCTCGACCACGGTCGGCACGTGGGCCGGCACCATCCCGGACACCAGTTGCCGCAGCCGCTCGGTGTCCACCGCCGTCGGATCGGCCACCCGGATCAGCACGTGTGCGCGCGGCGACTGCGCCGGCGGCGCGGCACCGGGTTCGGCCGAGCAGCTCACCCCGCCGGTGTCGGTGACCTCCGCGGTGCCGCCGGTGAGCAGCCGTACCGCCAGCTCCACGCCGCGGGCGGTGCCGCGCCACCGGTGCAGCTGCACCGCATGCCGGACCACCGCCCGCCGCAGCGCCACCGGCCAGCTCTCGTCGACCTCCACCGCCACCCAGCCGGCGAGCCAGTCCAGGAAGTCCGCCGGTGCCAGCTCCAGATCCAGGTACGCGTCGAGACAGTCCAGGGTGAGCAGCACCGGGGCGAGCACCTCGTCCAGGCCGGCGGTCAACCGCTGGGTGAAGTCGTCATCGAGGTAGAGCGCGGGCAGCGCCAGCCCGATCGGATGGGGTGTCGGCAGCCCGGGAACCGCTGTACGCATCACTGCTCCTGAAGTCGGCGGTCGGCGAGGTCGTTCAGGTGCCGCTGCGGCCGAGGATCCGCACCTGGTGCCCGTAGGAGAAGGCCAGCGCGTTCGGCCCCAGCTCCAGACGCTGCACCGGCTCACCCCGGTCACCGGTACGCGGGTCGGCGCCGAAGATCCGTACGTCCTCGACCAGCTCCACCCCCTCGACCTGCTGCAGGACGGCGTACACCTCACCGGACTGGATGGGCCGGCCGAAGGGCCAGCCGCCGCCGTCCGGCCCGCCGTCGACGGGGTTGAGGTAGCGGTAGAGCGCCGCCAGCGACCGTTCCCGCAGCGTCGCGGCGGTGGTGCGGACCCCGCCGCGCAGCTGCGCCACCACCGTCACCCCCTGGTAGAAGGGAGGCTCGACCAGGATCTGTGCGCCGACGCAGCGGCGGCTCTCCAGCTCGGCCCGGATTCGCTCCAGGGTCTCCTCGCGGGGCAGCAGTGCCGCGAAGCGGGCCGAGTGGTCGTCGGCGTGGCTCTGTTCGCCCAGGGCCGGCACCACCAGCAGCCGGACCGCGGTGGAGTCCGGGCCGGCCGGCACGCAACGCACCCGCAGCGCCTCCGGCGCCGCCGCCCGGGCGAGCTGCTCGTAGTCCTCGGCGGTGACCGCCCGGTCGCGGGTGCGCAGACCCAGCGGACCGCGGACCGACGCCTCGGCGACCGACTCCCCGTCCACGCCGCCGGTGGCGGCCGCGCGGTTGGTGACCGTGGAGACGAAGGGCACCGGGTCCCGCAGGACTGTCAGGCTCTGCGGGGCCACGTTGCCCCGTCGCCCGCCACCGGTGCGGTACCGGGGCACGCGGATCGGCGCCCCCTTCGGCGGCACCGCGCCGTGCTGCCGCAGCGTGCCGTCGGGCCGGCGTACGGCCGGGCCGAACGCCACCTCGCCGGCCGAGCGGTCCACGGTGAAGTGCGGGTCCTGCGGTCCGGACTCGGCGAAACTCGCGACCTCCTGCCAGCGCGTCCAGGAGTCCCCGCCGGCGACCTCGACCTCCAGCGGGGTGTCCCCGGTGACCATCGGCGGGCGCGCGACGGCGAACCGCTGGCCCGGCACCCCTTCGGAGAGGCCCAGCGTCTCCGCCTCGATCGTTTCGGCGTGGCCGGCACAGACCGTCCCGCCGATGGTGGCGGCGGTGGCGCTGCGCAGTCGTGGGGGAGCGTGGAAGAACGGCTGCCCGGGGGCGGCGGCCACCAGCCGGCAGCGCAGCCAGCCGGCCCGCCGCCGGGCCAGCACCGACGCGATGTGCCCCTCCGGTACGTGCAGCACGACCTCGCCGGCGCGGTTGAGCGCGCCGGTGGTGTCCCGCTCCACCGTGCAGGGCCGCCAGCCCTGCTCGGTCCAGGCCTCCCAGATCAGCGGCGGGTCGGTCGGGTCGACGCCCCGGCCGGCGACGGTCCACTCCATCCGCAGCAGCACAGCGCAGCCGGGCACCGCGTCGGTGAGCCCGAAGGCCACCACGTCGCCGGCGGCCGGCGGGTCGGCGAAGCCGGGGATCCAGTCGTCGCCGAGGTCACCGGTGCGGTCGGCCGGTTCGCCGCCGGCCGGTACGGTCAGCACCCGGTCCAGGGAGCAGGCGACGATCCGCAGCTCTTCACCGGTGGTGAAGGTGACCGGCTCGTCGGCCTCGGTGCGTACGGTCGCCACGTGCGTGCCGGCCGGCACGACGACCGTGTTGCGGCGGGGCGCGGAGAGCCAGAAGGTCAGGTCGGCGCTCGCCACGGCGGGCGGGAACGGGCGTACCCCGATCAGGTCGAGGAATTTCAGGTAGTGCCGGTCGGGCACCCGGTTGAGCCGGTACAGCAGCTGATCGACCATGAACGCGAAGGTCTCGATCAGCGTCACGCCCGGGTCGGAGACGTTGTGGTCGGTCCATTCCGGACATCGGCGTTGCACGAGGCGCTTGGCGTCGTCGACCAGGTCCTGGAACCGGCGGTCGTCGAGGTTCGGCACGGGTAGCGGCATCAGTCGCCTCCGGGCGGGTGCGGCGGGATCACATAGAACGGGAAGACGAGGTTGCGGGGGTCGTTGTCACCGCGCAGCCGGTAGCGGATGTCGATGTAGAGGGTGCCGCGGTCGGCGTCGGTGAAGTCAACGCGCACGTCGTCACAGACCACGCGCGGCTCCCAGCGCTCCAGCGCCACCCGTACCTGGTAGGCGATCTGCCCGGCGGTGCTCGCGTCCGCCGGGGCGAAGACCAGCTCCTGCAGGGCGCAGCCGAACTCGGGCCGGGCGGGGCGCTCACCCGGGGTGGTGCCCAGGATCAGCCGGATGCTCTCCACCACCTCCCGCTCGCCGCGGACCAGCGCGATCGCCCCGGTGGCATCGGTACGCAGCGGGAACGCCCAGCCGGCGCCGATGAAGTCAGCGGTCATCTCAGCCGCCGATCAGCACGGTCGGGGCACCGGCGACGATCGGGGCGCCGCAGCCGGTGAGGTCGCCCAGCCGGGCAGCGGGCCGGCCGCCGATCAGCACGGTGGGGCAGCCCGGCGGGACGACCGCCGAGGGCGGGTGCGGGGTGCCCGGAAAGGAACAGGCGTGCAGGGTGCCGACGGTCGCCGCGGGCATGCCGGCGATGAGGACGGTGGGCACGCCGGGGCCGCTGAGCGCTCCGGGGTGCGCGGTCGGGTCACCGACACGGGCGGCGGGGGGCATCGGCGTCTCCTCTCAGTTGATCCGGACGATGCCGCCGCGGACCGTGACCGATCCGCCGGCGGTCACTTCGGTGCTGCCGGTGCCGGCGACCTTGACGGCGGCCCCTTCGACGGTGGCGCCGGCGGTGCCCTTGAGGCTGACCGTGCCGTTGCCCTCGATTGCGACGTCGCCGGCGGAGCGCACCCGCACCTGCCGGCCGGCGAGCTCCAGCGGGCCGGTGCCGGCGTCCACTGTCAGCCCTTCCTTGGCGGTGATCCGGACCTGGCCGGAGCTGATCACCTCGACGAGCCGGCCCTTGGCGTCGAGCCGCAGCAGGCAGCCGTCGTCGCCGGTACTCAGCAGCACCCCGTCGGGACCGGTCGCGGTCTCGGCCAGCTCCAGCCGGTGCCCGGTCCGGGAGACCAGAGCGCGGACCACCACCTCGCCGGAGGTGTCGACGGGTTCGGCGCCGAGCTTCGGCAGCGGGTCCTGGCCGTTGTGCAGCCCGCCGAGGACGTACGCGCTGTCGAGGTTGTCGTCGGTGAAGCCGGCGAGCACCTCGTCGCCGACCTCGGGCAGGATCAGCTGACCGCAGCCCTTGCCGGCGCCGGGCTGCACGACCCGCGCCCAGCCGGTGGTGTACTTCCCGTCCAGCCAGGGCAGCGTGAGCCGGACCCGGCCGAGCCCTTGCGGGTCCTTGACGTCGTTGACGATCGCGGGCAGCAGCCCGTGTGCGCGCTGCTCGCCGCTCTGCGCTCCACCGGTGAGCCCGAGCAGTGAGTGGTCGGAGCGGCCGGAGACGGTGAAGGCGGTGGTGTAGCCGGCCTCTTCGCTGAAGAGGTGGCGGGTGGTGGTGAGGACGTACTTGCCCTGGAATGGTTCGCCGACGTTGGCGAGGGTGACGGCGGCGCCGGCGCGGAGGCGGCCGTTGCCCTTCGCCACCCCCTCGATCTCGGCGAAGGCGCCGCCGAGTTCACCGGCGACCGCCTCGGCGACGGCCCGGACCGCCGCGTCGGAGGTCAGCGCCGGGGTGGCGACCACGTACGGCGGGCTGTTGAAGGTGCTGCCGAGCTTCGCCGGGTCGACTCCGGTCACCTCGGTGCCGGCCGCCTTCGGGGTGGCCGCAGCGGTGACCTCCTTCTTCGCGGCGACGTCCCAGCCGCGGGCGGTCACCTCGGCGACCTGGGCGGTGGCGGTGATCCCGGCGCGCAGGGCGAGCAGGTTGCGGTTGGCCTCCAGCACCAGCGGGTCCTGGGTTGCCTTGGCGGTGGGCTCGGGGGCGCCGGTGGGCGGTTCGGGGAGCCGGAAGTGCAGTGCGCCGCCGGCGACGAGCAGCTGCGCGCCGACCAGTTCGGCCAGCCGGTTGAGGAATGTCCAGTCGCTGACGTTGTCCTGGCTGAGCTGGCTCTGCGGGTCTGCGCCGAAGCCACTGACCGCGTCGACGGTGCCCACCTTCAGCCCGGCGCGTTCGGCGACGGTGCGCACCACGTCCGGCACGGTCATGTTCGGGTACGCCGCCACCCGCCGGCCGCGCAGCAGCCGGTGGGCCAGGTCGAGTCCGCGTACCTCGGTGAAGGTGCCGGTGGCGTCCAGTTCGCACTCGACGGCGGTGATCTCCCCCTCCATCAGCGGCAGCGGACCGCCCGGGTCGGAGGTCTGCACGGTGAGCTTCACCGGCGCGCCGATGGTGAAGCCGCCTTTGGCGAGGACCGAGCGGGACGGGTCGCGGTAGCGCAGCAGGAAGCGGGCGGGCAGGTTGCGGCTGTCGTCGACGTAGGCGTAGGCGAGCAGCGTGGCGACGTCGGCCGGGAGCGGGCCGCCGCCCACCTCGACCAGCAGCGCGTTGGCGAACTGCTCATTGGCCACGGTGGCCTCCGGCGGATTCGATCTCCTCCAGCGCCGGCACCAGGAGCCGGGTGCCGGGGCGCAACCGCATCGGGTCGTCGATCTCGTTCGCCTCGGCGATCTCCCGCCACAACCCGGGCCGGCCGTACGCCCGGTACGCCACCGAGTGCAGGGTGTCCCCGGCGACGACGACGTGTACGTCGCGGGCGGCCAGCGCACCGGAGGTCGGGTTCTGCCCGGCCTGTTCGCCGGAGATCTCCTCCAGGGTGACGGTGCAGAGGGCGCGTACCGGCGTACCGCCGGGGGTGAAGAGGGTGTATTTGGCGGTGACGCCGGCGACGAAGGCCGGGAAGCCGACCATGCCGCCCCAGTGGAAGACCACCCAGGGCGGGGAGCCTTTCTTCTGTTCGCGGCTGGTGGCGGTTGGCACGCAGCAGGCGAAGAGCTCTTCGACGCGTTTGACGACGGTGGAGTCCATCGTGTCGGTGGCGTCGAAGAACATCTCCAGGGTCAGCTTGGCCGGGTCGGCCCCGGTGAACTCCGGTACGCCGCTCTTGGCGGCGTTGCGCTGGGCGTCGCGTTTCCATTTGGCGGTCTTGGCCAGCGACAGCTCCTTGGGGTTGAACTGGAACGGGATCCGCCCCAGCGGCGGGCCGGGGTTGGCGGTGGCCCCGTTCTTCGGGGGCTCGTGCAGTTGCAGGTAGGCGTGGGTGAGCTGCGGCGGGGCGCCGCCGAGGCCGGGGCCGGCGCCACCGGCGGCGGTGAAGGTGATGGGGGAGGCGCTCATCGCCGGCTCCTCAGCCGCCCGTGCCGGGGCCGAAGAAGCCGTGGTGGGCCAGTTCGAGGGTCTCGGTGGCGACCTTGGGGCTGTCCGGGTTGAGCTGTGGTCCGGTCCAGCGGATCGGGATCACGTCGAGCAGCCCCCAGCGGGCGATGACGGTCCCCTCCAGGGTGCGGGCCTCGATGGTGGCGGTCTTGCGTTTGATGCCGCCGGCCATGGTGGAGAACCAGCGCATCAGTTTCGCGCTGTCGGCGGTGATGGGGCGGGAGAGTTTGACGTTGGAGAATTTCATCCGGGTGGGCAACTGCCAGATGTGACCGTTGTTGCCGCCCTCTTCGCGCTGTTCGACGACGACCTCGCAGCCGAGCCCGTCACAGGTGTTGAACGCGCCGAGGTCCTGGTCGTCGATCTTGACGACGAACGCGACGGCGACGGCGACCTCGTCGGAAGCCATTCATCTTCTCCTTCCGGTGGGTCGTGACTGGTCGGCCGGTGGGCGGCGGGGCCCGTTCATCCGGGGCCGCTGCGTAGTCCGTGCCGCTCCCGGTCGAGCCGCAGTTCGGTCTTGAGCCGGCGCAGCAGCGGGTCGAAGAGCTTCTTGAGCAGCTCCTCCGGCTCCATCGCCTTGTTCGCGGCTGCTGTTGCCCCGGCTGTCCCCGCTGCCCCTGCCGGCCGGGCTGCGCCGGTCGCGCCTGTTCCGCCGGGTCCGCCCGGCTCGCCGCCCGTCGGCGACGGTCCGTTCGACGGCGGCGGGGGCGCTGGTTCGGGTACGGCCGCCGGCCCCTGCCCGTCACCGTCGGCCCGTTGCAGAGTGAAGAACCTGTCCAGGACTCCCGGGGAGGCCGTAGCAGGGGGCACGACGGCGCGGGCGAGAGTCAACGGCCGTGCGGGTGGGGTCGCGGCGGCTGCGGTCAGGGGTGACGGGGTGCCGGGCGCGGCGGCCGGTGGCATCGACCCGGGCGTGCGCTGGACGAAGGCTCCCGGGGGCAGAGCCGCCCCCGGGGCCGCACCCAGAGCCGCCCCCGGGGCCGCACCCAGAGCCGCCCCCGGGGCCGCACCCGGTGTCGGCCCGAACAGCAGCGGGCCGCTCTCGGTGCCCACCGCGCCGGCGAGAGCGACGCCGGCGGCCGGCGTCGCTCTCGTCGGCCAGGACCCGGGCGCGGCCGTCTCGCGTAGGCCCTGCACCGTGGCGACGGCTGTACGCACGCTCCCCGTGCTGTCTCCGCGGCCGGCCGGGCTCTGTCCGCTCCCGGCGGCGGGTTGTCCGGTCCAGTCCGTGGTCGATCCGGTCCACGACGCGGCATGTCCGTTCCTGCCGCTGGCGGGTCCGGGGTCGGCCGCGGGACCACGGTCCCACTGGATGCGTTGCACGCGTAGCGGGAGGGGCGCCGGGGTGAAGCTGTTCGGCCGGTCCTGGTCGGGGGAGAGCAGTTGGGCGGGGCGATCCCCGATCAGCCGCGCCACGGTCACGGGCGGCGTCGTCCCGGCCGCGCTCCCGGCTGTGCTGCCGACCACGGGCAGTTCCGGCAGGGGCCGGGCGAGCCCGGGCGCAGGCGCCGGCTCCGGATAGGACGGCCCGGGTGGCGACGGGACCGGCGGGGGGACGCCTCCGTCCGGTGCGGCCTGCCGGGAGACCACGGGTGTCGGGGCTGCGGTGGCGGGGAGCCTGGGCGGCCACGACGGCGCCACGATCGGCTCGCCCAGCCCGAGTCGGCGCGGCAGCGGGGCGCTGCCCGGGTCCGGCCCGGGCACGGCACTGCGCTGCACGACGGGCGGCTCCGGCATCGTGATCAGTGGCGTCTCACCGATCGGTGGCGCAATCGAGGTGGTCGCCGCATCGTCCGCCGCAGGAAGGCTGTCCGTGGCATCACGCAGA
Organism: Melissospora conviva; assembly: GCF_049523535.1. Lineage (NCBI taxonomy): Bacteria > Bacillati > Actinomycetota > Actinomycetes > Micromonosporales > Micromonosporaceae > Melissospora > Melissospora conviva. Next base: position 307,966 of record NZ_JBLLDT010000005.1, on the reverse strand, counting down.
TCCGGTTCGCTGCCGGCGACCGGCTCGGCCCCTGCACCGCCCTCACCCGGTGCGAAGTCCGGCTGCGCGGTGGGAGCCGGAGCGGCGTACGCGACGGCGGGGAGGGCGACGGCGAGCCCCTGCTGCGGGGCGGTGGTGAGCCGGCTGACAGCCGCCGGCTGCGGCCGCACCGGCCCGACGGGGAGGGGAGACTCCTCCGTCGACCGCTGCACGGCCGGGCTGGGCTCGGCGGACACCGGTACGGCGAATCCCCGCAGCAGGCCGGCGGGTTCCCCCGCGCCGACGGTGTGCCCCAGCGGCTGCAGGTACGACGGGTTCTGCCAGGCGGCCAGCGTGTCGGTGACCCGGTCGGGGCGGATGGTCAGGGCGTCGGTGCCGAGGACGCGCTGGATCGGCGGCAGCCTCGGCCAGGCCGGCGGCTCGGGGCGCGGGCCGGCCGCAGCCGGCGCGGCAGTCTCCTGCGGGGTGCGCTGGACCGGTGCGCTGCGGCGACGCCATGGCCACATGTGTCACCGTCCCTGGCTGATCCGGGTGTTGATGTCGGCGATCTGGTCGATGTAGCGCAGGCGTTCGGGATGTTCGAGGTCGAGGATGGCCTCGAGCGGCCAGTGGAAGTGGTAGGCGACGTACGAGACTTCGCGGTAGATGCGGTCGGCCCCGTACGTCACGATTCCCCCAGGCGACCGCCGGCGAGGTCCACGGCGAAGCGGTGGGTGCATTCGGGACAGACAACGGCGGCCCGGGTGTGCCCTTCACTGTTGATCCGGCGGTACATGTCCTGCAGGAATGCCAGGTCGGAGGCGAAGAGGTCCTCGACGATGCCGGGGTGCACGTCGGCGATCGAGCCGATCCGGGTGATCACCCGGCTGAGCAGCACCACCGTCAGGTACGGCGGGTTCTCCCGGACCCGGTCGTCGCGCAGCGGGATGAGTTCGTCGCGGGCGGTCGCCAGGCGCATCACCCCGTCGCGGTGCACGGTGCCGGCCGCGTCGACGTACCCGCGGGGCAGTTCGAAGGGGAACTCGGTGCGCAGGGTCTCCCGCTGCGGCGCGGTGACCGGCTCCGCGGCGGGCTGCTCGGCCGGTGGGGCGAGGGCGGATGTCCGGCGCACGGCGCTACTCGACTTCCATCGACTCGTACGTGATGACCAGCTTTTCGGTGAGGACGCTGGTGTCGCCAGCCTTGAGTGAGCCGATCTCCAGGCTCTTCGCCCAGGCGTTGGTCAGCTTGTACCGCTTGATGGGCAGGCCCTCGTAGTCGAAGACGATGATCGAGCCGCCTTTGCGGGCCTGGCCCATCTTGCCGAAGCGGCAGTCCTGGATCCACCGTTCGAAGCTGTTGTCGCTGGTCAGACCGCGGGTCAGGGTCACCTCGCCGGCCTTCGGTGCGCCGGGGGCCTTGCGGACGACGAACTTGCCGTCGGCGGTGTTGGACTTGTATTCGATGACGTCCTGCTCCATCTTCAGCCCGGAGACCTCGGTGATCTGCTTGATCACCACGCTGTCGACCTCCAGCCCGAAGGAGTGCCCGACGGCGGAGTCGAAATCGGGGAGCGGCACGGCTACCTCCTCACCTCACCGGCCGGGGTCCGGCCGGTACTGCTGCTATTCGCTGACGATGCTGGTGCCGCCGGAGATCTGCGCCAGCTGGAAGATCACGAACTCGGCGGGCTTGACCGGCGCGATGCCGATCTGGCAGATCACCTGGCCGGCGTCGATGCTCTCGGCGGTGTTGGTCTCCCGGTCGCACTTGACGAAGAACGCCTCGTCGGGGGTGAGCCCGAAGAGCGCCCCGCGCCGCCACTCCATGACCAGGAAGGCGCTGATGGTGCGGCGGATGCGCGCCCAGAGCGCGTCGTCGTTCGGCTCGAAGACCACCCACTGGGTGCCGGCGAGGATCGACTCCTCGAGGTAGTTGAAGAGCCGCCGGACGTTGAGGTAGCGCCAGGCCGGGTCGGAGGAGAGGGTCCGCGCGCCCCAGACGAGAATGCCCCGTCCCGGGAACGCCCGGACACAGTTGACCCCGATCGGGTTGAGCAACTCCTGTTCCGTACGGGTCAGCTGCGTCTCCAGCGCCACCGCGCCGCGGATCACCTCGTTCGCCGGCGCCTTGTGCACGCCACGGGCGTTGTCACTGCGCCCCCAGATCCCGGCGATGTGCCCCGACGGCGGCACGAACCGGTTGGCGCCAGTCAGCGGATCGAAGACTTTGATCCACGGGTAGTAGAGGGCGGCGTAGCGCGAGTCGTACCCGGACTGGTCGGTGCGCCACTCGCGGACCTGCTGGGCGTTGAGCGCCGGTGGCGGGTCGAGGATCGCCATCCGGTCGCCCATCAGCTCACAGTGGGCGATCATCGCTGTCTGCACGGCCTTGACCGACTCCAGGTCGATCGCGCCGCGCTGGTAGGCCCCCATCAGGTCCGGCACCGCGACCATGGTGATCTCCTCGATCGCCTCCAGCCCGCCGAACCCGGTACGTTCGGCGGCGTCCCCGACGTAGTCGTCGGCGGCGATCTCGGCGGGCGCGGCGGTCGCCGGCGGTGCGGGGGCGAGCGCGACCTCGCCGCTGGGGCGGGCGAGCTGCCCGGCCGGCACTGCCTCCTCGACGGTGATCAGTGTCGAGCGTTCCCGGACGACGGTGACGACGTTGTCCTTGCCGCGTTTGGTGGTGACCGACTCGAAGGTCTCGGCGACCTTGCCGCCGCGCTTGACGACCAGGTTGAACCGGTCCTCGCCGGCGCCTTCCGGGGGGTCGGTGACCTCCACGCTCAGGTCGTCCGGCAGCTCCCCGCCGGGCAGTTCGCGGGCCACGACCCGGTAGGTGCCGAGGATGGCGTTCGGTCCGGCCCCCAGCGCGGCCGGGCTGCGGTCGTCGGCACCCTGCGCCCCGCCGACCCGCACGATGTACGCGGCCCCGCCGCCGTTGAGGAAGTACCCGTAGACGGCGTGGCCGAGATGGCAGTCCGGGGCGAACTCACCGAAGATCTGCGAGTACTGGCTCCAGTTCGCCACCAGCGTCGGGGTGTTGAACGGCCCCTGCGCGGCGAAGCCGACGAAGGCGGCGACGGCCGTGCCGACGCCCTCGATCGGCCGGGAGCCGGACTCCATCTCTTCGACGTACACGCCCGGCGCCAGGTAGTTGGGCATCCCGCCTCCTCGTCCCTCGTGGGTCGAGTCGAGCGTTGCGCGCCGTACGCCGGGGGGATACGGCCGTCAGGCCGCATGATCGGGAAGCCTTCGATGTCCTTTGAGGCAACGCGGCACCGACAACCTCCGGCACCCGCCGGTTTCACACGGTATGCGCCAGGAACTGCCGCCAGTAGTCCGACGTTTCCGCGGATGACTCCCGGTCGGCGGCCTGGAGACGGGCAAGGGTCTGCTCCAGGGTGCGCTGGAGATCCGATTCGGCCATGACGTTTCCTTCCTCCATCCGATTGAGCTCGAGCTGAATCAGGTAGAGGAAGTGGACCAGGATGGAGAGGGAAGAATTGACCTTGAGCAGGTCTTCCCCGCGCCACGAGAAGACCTCTCCGGTCGTCCCGTCGAGGAGCAGGGTGTCCTCATCGGGGCCGGAGCCGAGGTAAACCAGATCCTGTATACCCTCCGGTGGTGTGCGCAGGGCCTCTCGCAGGGTCAGACAGCCCTTGGAGAGGTCGTGGAAGAAATAGTAATCGCCAAGGCGTTCCGGTAGGCCGATCTGTAGGAGGACGTTCCTCGCTTCCTCCGAGGAGACCTTTCCTTCGATTCCCTCCGGGGTTGCTCGGGTGATTTCCAGGCCCCAGTGGTCGAACGCCGCGTGCAATTGATCATGATTTGGTGTCATGAAACCTTCATGCCTCTGCCTTCATCTTCTGAAGTTCCGCGTTCACCGCCGCTATGGCCTTCTGCAGGGCGGCGCCGGCTGACTGCAGGTTGAGTTGTTGAGGCTGGGTGAGCTGCCCGGACAGGTCCTGCTCCTCGAGGACCTCGACCGATACTCCTGATTCGGCCAGAATCGCCAGCGCCAGCTTGCCCTGATTTTTGCTCCGCTGGATCGTATACCAATGCTCGTTCGCCGGATTGCCTCCGTCGAGCTCCTCGGCCGTTCCCCAGTACCGCCCCGGCGTCGTGGGTTGCAGGGCTCCCGTGCCGGGCTCCATGAAACCCGAGCCGATGAATGCTTCGAACAACTTGCGATGATTGTCGACGGTCGACTGCGGCACGGTGGTGGGATTTGCTCTCGGTCCACTCATCTGCCCTCCCATGTAGAGGGAGGCGAACTTGATCCGCGCGTTGACCTCATGTCCGGCCGCCCTCAGGGACCTGACGAACCCGGCGATGTAGCTGGCGCAGTTCACACAGCAACTGCAGCCCACATGCATTTCGATGTTGATCTGGTGTGGTCCTGCGCCCCCCTCTTTCACGAATTCCTTGAAGTACTCCCTGAATCTCGCTGTCACCGTTTCTTCGGCGTGTGACTTCTGAGCCACTGTCGCCTCCTTACGGGCGGCGGCGTACGGCTGGCTCTTCGACGGACCGAACAGCACGCCGGTCATGCTGTTCGCCGCGAATGCACCGGTCGCCCAGGTGGCGCTGTTGCCTTCGCGCGCCTGTTCGTAGGAGAGAAGATGCTGGACGTTGCTGGCGGGAGGTGGAAGCCAGGCTGCCGCGGGGCTCGGCTTCGTCGGGTTGACCTTCGCGATCACCGTGAATCGCGCGCCACCGAGGAATTTCAGGGAGAGGCTCTTCACTCCCTTGGCTCGCCACTTGTTCAAGGTGGTGTTCAGGATGCCGGGGATGTCGCCGAGCCGGGCTCGTCTGCTGATCGCCTGGTACGCGTCGTGGGCTGCCGCGTCCGCAACCTGTTCCTTGCTCTTGCGGCTGCCGTCGGGATTCTCCTTGCGCCGGTTGCTGATGGTGTTTCTGGCCCTTGCCCAGATCTTCCTGCCGAGGCTGACGATCTTGTCGGTGATCCAGTTGACAACTCTGTTGACGGGCCTCGTCAGGGTTCGGAAGAAGCTCTGAATCCTGCCGGCGATGCCGCCGATGCCGAGGAGGGCGGCGAGCGCCCCGATGAGGACGGGGATCGACCGCGACAGGGCGTTCTCGATGAGCCCCGGCACGCCTCCTGCGCCGCCGCCCGCGATGGCGATGACGGCGTCGAGGATGGCGTGGACGAATTGGATGATCTGGGCGCCCTGGGTGACAACGAAGGTCATGAAGTCGATGATCATTTTGCAGGCGCGGATGAACGCCGAGGCGGGGTTGAGTAGCGAGATGATCCAGGTGATGCCGGCGATGAGGACGGTGGGGATCAGGTATTCGCTGATCTTTGACAGGAGGTTGCCTTTGAGGTCGCCGACCTGTCCGGCGATTTCGTCGGTCACCCCGGCGACGCCCTGGGACTGGAGTTTCTGCGCGACCGGCACGGTCTGCTCGACCGTGGTCATGGCTCGCTCGGGAACCCCGCGTTGAACGACGCGGGCGCGGATGCTGGCCCAGGTGAGGCCGAGCATGGAGGCGATCATGGTGATGATGCCGCGCAGGTCGAACTTGGCGGGCATCTGCAGGCCGGCGCCGGCCATGGCGCCGAGGAGCCAGCCGATCAGCCCTTTTTTGAGGTGTGTGCCGATGTTGCCGATGAAGAGTTTCAGTCCGGAGCCGACGGCGGAGGCGAGGTTGCGCAGGAAACCGATCGGGTCCTTGAGGATTGCCATGACCGCCTGCGCGGCTTTGGCGAGGACCCCCATCAGCATCTCTTTGAGCTGGAGGATGGTGTCGATGGCGCCCTTGACGGCGTCGACGGCCTTGGCGACCAGGCCCCGGTTCTTCTCCTTCTCGGCGTTGATCTCGGCGTCGACGGCTTTGAGGGCCTCGTTGTACTTCGACGCCAGGGTCTGCACCAGCTGCTTGCCTTTGGCGTCGACGGAATCGACGAGCTGGTCGAACTTGGCGGTGAACTGCCCGGCGGCCTGCCGTCCGATGGCCTGCAGGTCGGCGGGAAGTTTCCGCACGGCGGCTTGGAGTTGGTTGCGGCCGGCGGCGATGCGCTTCTTGGCGCGGTCGAGTTCGGTGCTGATGATGTCGGCGACGCCGGAGATGACCTGCTGCATGCGGGTGACGTAGCCCTGCCGGGCGGCGGTGAAGATCTGGTTGGCTTCGGCGGGCAGGCCGGCGAACTTGTCCTTGAGCCAACGGGCGCCGCCGAGCGGTCCGGAGTACCGCTTGTCCTTGTAGGTTTTCATCCGCCGTTTGTGGTCGGCGGTGAACGCGTCGCGGGCTGCTTTTTCGCCCTTGGTGAAGGCGGCGTCGACTTTTTTGTCCAGCCCGGACAGGATGCCCTCGACATCCTTCTTGGTGGTGTCGAAGACCTTCTGCAGGACCGCGGTGACCTTGGCGCGTTTCGTCTCGTCGGCGGATTTCGCCTTTTCCTTGCCCGAGTCGACCTGGCTGCCGGCCTGTTTGCGGTCGCCGGCCAGGGCGGTCATCGCCGTCGCGCCGGCCGTCGCGGCCTGCGCCTTTGCCCCGGCAAGGGTCTCTTTCTCCTCGGCGCGGACCTGAGCCGGAGCGGTCGCCGCGTGCTTCTCGGCGGCCTTCTTCTGCTTGAGCGCCCCGGTGAACTCCGGCTCGTTGGACTTGGCCAGTTGGTCGTCGGTGACCTTCGCGTCGGCCATCTGCCGGTCGACCTGGGCCGGGCCCGCCGAAAAGTCCGTCGCGGCCGGCGGCGCCTTGTCCGGCACCGCATTGCCCGGGTCCGGCCGGGCGGGCGTGGCCGGGGGTTTGTCGGCGACCAGCGGGGTGACGGGTTTCTCCTTGGCCGCCGACGTGTCCGGCGCGGCCTTGGTGGTGGTGGCGATCGCCTTCGCCGAGGCGTCCGTACCGGCGGCGACCTGTCCCTGCACCTGGCCCTTGACCGCGTCGGCGCGACCGGAGTCGCCGAACTTCTCGGCCTCGTCGAGGTTCTTCGGCGCCTGCGCCGCGATCGCCTCGTTCACCGCGGTGATGAACGCGGCCTTGTCGAAACTGCCCGGCTTCGCCGCGTTCATCTTCTCGGCGTTACGGGTCTTACCCTGCGCCTCCTTGTCGTCCGGCGGTGGCTTCGCCGCCCCCTGCGCCCTCGCCGCCTCCGACCGCGCCGGCGGATGCGCCGCCACCGTCTTCTGCTTACGCCCCACATCCGCCCGCACGGCCGCGAACTTCGACGACGCCGAAGCGGGCGGACGGCGTACCGGCGTAGCCGTCTCCACAGGAGCGCGCTGCACCGCGAGATCGGCAGCCGTCGACGACTGCGGTGCGGTCGGTTCGAGGGTCGGCGCGGCAGGCGAGGCGGAGACGATGGCGGCGGAGGTGTCGGGGGCGATCGTGCCGGAAGCGGTAGTGGTGGAAGGGGCGGTCGCGGTGGTGGCGCGTTGCGCCGGGACCCCGGGACCGGAACGCGGACTGGGGGAGCGCTGGGCGACCGGCTTCGCCGGGCGTGCCGCTTTCCGCCGCTGGGCCACCAGCGCCGACACCGCCCGGTTGCCGGCGGAGGCCTGGAGGCGCTGGGCCACCGCCCGGCTTAGGGGCGCCGTGCTCCGCGACCCCGGTGCGTCGGCGGCGCGTGATTCGTCGGCGACCGGAGTGGAGGCACGGCGGTGGACGGAGTCGCGCTCCGGACTCCGCTGCTCCGCCGCTGCCTTCACCCGCTGCCCCTACTCCGCTGGCGTTTCCTCGTCCTCTTCCACGTCCTCGGACTGGCGCTGCACGTACGTCTGCGCCGTCTCCTCCTCGCCCTCCTCGTACTCGTCGCCCGCGCTGCGCTGCACGTACGTCTGCACGTGGTCGTGCCCGTCGTCCTCGCTGTGCCGCTGCACCGGCGCGGCAGCGGTGGCGGCGACGGGAGCGGGCGGCGCGGGCGTGACGGAAGGCTGTGACATCAGCCGGTCGGCGTTGGCGACCGCGTCCCGTTCGAAGCGGTCCGACGGGTCGCTGACCTTCACCCCGCCGCCGGTGTCGGTGCCGTCGACCGGGCCGCTGCGCTGCTGCACCACGTGCGTCAGCTCGTGGGCGAGCATGTGCTGCCCCGCCGGGCTCGCCGGGTCGTAGGTGTCGCGCTGGAAGACGATGTTCGACCCGACCGTGTACGCCTGCGCGTGCACCGCCTTCGCCGACTCGTGTGCCGCGCCGTCGGTGTGCACGCGTACGTCACCGAAGTCCTGGCCGCCGAAGCGCGACTCCATGTCGGTGCGCACGGCGGACGAGAGCGGGGAGCCGCCGCCGGAGTTGATGACGTTGTGCACCGGCGAGCGCTCCTCGGTCGGCTCCATCAGCCCGGTCACCGCCGCGTTGCCCGCCGCCCGCTGCAGGCCCAGCAGCCCCTGAGCCCCGAGCACGTCCGTACGCCCCTGGGACGCTGCCTGCCCCATCAGCGCGTCGTGCTCGTGGGTTGCGTCCGGTAGCCGGTCTCCGGCGGGCCGGAGCTCCCCGGACTCGACATCCCGATGTCCGCGCATGCCGCTCCTCCTCGCCGGTCGACGGCACTCGAACCTCGACAGTGCAACGGCGCACCCGCCCGGTCGAGACGCCCCGGTGACGCCACCCGGGCAACCGCCACTGCCCCATCGGGCGATGCCGACGACTGCGGCGCGCGGCGACGCGCCACCCATCGGCCGGAGCGCACGAGCCGGACTGCCGGCGGTCAGCCGGCCAGCCCCAGGTACGGGCCGAACTCGCTCTCCAGCGTCAGCCGGCCGAGCTTGCGGTACTCGCGCCCTACCGCCCCGATCAGCTCCGACATCCCCACCGGCCGGTCCGCCCCGGCCGCCAGGTACGCCGCCGTCACCGCCGCCGAGCGGATGTGCCCGCCCGCCAGCTCGAACGCCTCCGCCAGGAACGCGAGGTCCACGTCGGTGCCGCGCGGCACCCGGTCGCCGAGGCAGCGTTCCCAGAGCGCCAGCCGGGCCTCCTCGTCCGGCACCGGGAAGTCGACGACCAGGTCCAGCCGGCGGGTGAACGCCTCGTCCAGGTTGGCCCGCAGGTTTGTCGCCAGCACCGCCAGCCCGTCGAAGGTCTCCATCCGCTGCAGCAGGTAGGCGCTCTCGATGTTGGCGTACCGGTCGTGGGCGTCGCGGACCTCGGAGCGCTTGCCGAAGATCGCGTCGGCCTCGTCGAAGAGGAGCACCCCGTTCACCCCGGCCGCCTCGGTGAAGATGCGCTCCAGGTTCTTCTCGGTCTCGCCGACGTACTTGTCCACCACCGTGGCGAGGTTGACCGTGTAGAGGTCCAGACCGAGGCTGCCGGCCACCACCTCCGCCGACATGGTCTTGCCGGTGCCGGAGTCGCCGGCGAAGAGCGCCGTCACCCCGTGGCCACGCCCGCCGCCCGGGCGCATCCGCCACTGCCGCAGCACCTGGTCCCGGTGCCGGGCCCGGCCCGCCAGCTCGTGCAGCAGCGCCAGGATCGCCGGCGGTAGCACCAGGTCCGGCCAGCTCACGCCCGGCACGATCCGCCGGGCCAGCCGCTCCAGCCCGGCCGCGTTCTGCGTACGGGCGCCGGCACGCAGATGCGCCTCGCCGACCGGCTCCCCGGCGGCGGCGGCGAGCTGGGCGGCGACCGTGGCGGCCCGCCGGATCGCCGGGGCGCCGAGGATGAACTGCGCCGTCGCCGCCGCCGGATCCAGACCCGGCGCGAGCGCGGCCGGCAGGGCGTCCCGCCAGACCAGCGCCCGGTCCGCGGCGTTCAGCGGCGTCACCTCCACCTGTAGCGGCGTCCGCGCGCTCCACACCGGATCCCAGGCCCGTGACCCGTAGGCCAGCACGGGCGCGGGGGCGGCGGCCAGCCGGTCCCAGATCTCCCACGGCTCGTTCCCCTCGACCGGGCCCACCACGATCCCGGCGCCGGTGAGGACCGACTCGCGCAGCAGCAGCATCGACAACTCGGGGCAGCGCGGGCTGTCGGCGAGCCGGGGCAGATCCACCACCAGCGCGGGGTGACCGGCGCGGGCCAGCGCGGCGACCGCGAGCGCGGCGGCGCTGCCGCCGGCCTTCTCGCGCAGGTGCACCAGACGGGCACCACCGCGGCTGAGCGCGTCGGCGAGCGCGCCGCTGCCCGGCGGTGGCGGACCCGGCGCGTCGGCCGGCTCGGCTATTCCGGCGAGCAGCGGCTCGCCGGTGGCGGTGCCGAGCAGGTACGCCCCGACCCGGTCCGGCACCCGCAGCGCCCGGGTCAGCACCGGCCGGTCCGGATCCTCGATGCGCAACAGGCCAAGGTCGATCAGCGGGGCGCCGGCGGCGAGCCGGCTCCGGGCCACGGCGGCGGCCTCCGGCAGCCCGCAGAGCCGCACCGCCAGCCCGACGGTGGCGCGGCGGCGGGTGACGTCGTCGTTGAGGTAGCCGTAGAACTGCTCGAAGCGGCTGTCCACATCGGGGGCGAGCGCGACCAGCAGCAGCGCCTCGTCCAGCGCGGTGAGCCCGGCGCGCTCCGCCAGCACGGTCAGCGGATCGGGGGAGTCCGGATCGTCGGCCGGCTCGGACCAGCCGGCGAAGGGTGCACGAGCGGCTTCCAGGGTGGCGTCCAGGGCCTCGTCGGAGAGGTAGAGCCCGCGGAACGCGTCGTCCGGGTTCGGGTCGTTCTCTCGCTGCCGTGCGACCGCATCGCGTACCGCGATCTCCACCCGCTGGATCCGGCGCAACAGTGCGGCCGTCACCGCGCCGGTCATCGTCACCGTCCCGCCGCCCGGCGGCGCATCGCCGGCCGGGCGGCGTCCTCGACGTGATGACCGGCCACGTCCGTCGCGGCCTCCTCGTCGGAGATGTCGCTGAGCCCGACCTGGAGCCCCTCGCGCACCGGCGGGCCGGCGGCGACGACCTGGCCGCTGTGCAGCGGCGTGCTCACCACCACGTCGAGCGAGGGCTTCAGCTCCCCGCCCAGCGCCGACCAGACGTCGGCGAACGCCCGGTCCTCCGGCGGCGGCAGCGCCACCGTCATCGGCACCGGCAGTCCGATCGCCGCCACCGAGCCGGTCAGCAGCGTCGCCGGCACCGCGTCGAAGCGGATGAAGCCGAGCAGCAGCGCCGAGAGCAGCCGATGCTCGTCCTCCGGGCGCTGGGTCCACGCCGTCACCAGGTACGACAGCTTGATGTAGCGGGGTGGGGCGATGCGCTGCACCACCCGCCCCTGCTCGTCGTACTCGTTGATCAGGCCCCGCGAGCGGCGGCGCAGGTCCTCGCGGATGTCGTAGAGGTAGACGTTCACCGTCGGGGCGTTGCGCCGGGCCGCCCACTCCTTCGTCGGGGCCTCGAAGACCACCTCGACTCCGGAGGAGGGCAGCGCCTCCTCCTTCACCAGCCGGCGCAGCGCCTCGTCGATCTCGTGGATCATCGCTAGTTCCGGCCGGTGAAGTCGGGCGGAGTCAACGAACGGGGTACGACCAGGAACGCCTCGGTGGTGCCGACGGCGGCGAACCGCGGGCCGGAGACCCGGGTGACCGTCAGGTCCCGGGGGCCGAGCCGGTCCTTGCGCAGGATCAGCAGCTGTACCCGGAAGGTGCCGTCCGCCGCGACAACGACGGTGTCCGGTGTCGCCGTCACACCCGGTTGCCACGCCAGCCGTACGCGGGCCCCGGGTGGGAAGTCCCGGCCACGCGCCTCGGTGACGAACCCGGGCGGCCCGATCGTCGGGGTCACCCGCACGGCCGGTGCGAGGACCAGCACGGGCGAGCGGGCCAGCCGGGCCGCCGTCCGGCCGCCGACCGTCGCCCCCAGCCGCGCCGTCACCGTGGCCTCGACCGCGGCCCGCGGCGACAGCCGTACGGTGATCGCGCGCCGCTGCCCGACCTGAAGCGTGCCCAGGTCGCAGCGCGCGGTGGTCGCCGTGCAGCCGGCCGGGAAGTCGGCCCCCGGGCGGAGCTCGGGGGGAATCCCCAGGGTCAGGAAGCTGCTGGCGGCCGGCAACCGCGAGGTGTTGCGGACGGTCACGGTGACCTCGACGGCGTCGCCGCCCACGTAGCCGGGCTGCCCGGACACGGTCACCGAGACGCGCAGGTCCGGGGTGGGCAGGGTCTGGAAGGTCGGCTGCGCGCCGACTCCGGCCACCAGGGTGGTGAGCGGGCCGCCGCCGGCCGGGAGCGTCACGATCGAGCTGCCTGCGGCGTCACCGAGGCCGACGGCGATCAGCCGGCCGTCCGGGCTCCACGCCGGATCGGCCACCCGCAGTGCCGCACGGAGCAGGACCCGGGGCCGGGAGCCGTCGGCCCCGGTCACGCAGAGCCCGGGCCGTTCGGCCTGGGCCGGCACCGCATCGATCACTATCGGACCACCGGGTGTGGCCGTCGGGCTGGGCGTACCCGGGTCGGTGGGGGGATCGGGCGTGCTCGGTGCGCTGGGTGTGGCGGACGGATCAGGTGTGCCAGGCGGACCGGGGGAGACCGGCGTGGGGGTGGTGGGGTTCTCGCCACCAGGGCCGAAGCCGTCGGTGAAGGCCAGGCTGGCGCCGTCGGGCGACCAGGCGGGTGCCCGGTCGTCGGTCCGGGTGGCGCACGGTGCCCCGACCCGGACGCTGAGGTCGTGCTGGTCGGTCACCGTGACGCGCTGCGCGATCCCGTCCGGCCCGCGCGCCGTGGCCAGCCCCACCGTCCAGATGCGGCCGCCCGTCGACCCGTCCGCCACGGTGATCGTCGCTACGTCCTGCCCGGTGCGGCCGGCGGCGTCGGTCGCCGTGCACGTCACCAGGGTCGCGCCGACCGGGAAGGTCGCGCCCGAGCGGTGACTGCAGTCGGGGGTGAGCGGTTCCCCGCCGGCGTCCGCCGCAGTGGCCTCGAACCGTACGGCCGTGCCCTGCGGGCCGCCGGAGGCGACGGTCGGATCGTCCACCCGGACGTAGGGCAGCGCGGGATCGGCGACCCGGACGGTCAGCAGCTGGGTCTCCTGCCGCCCGGGGGGCGGATGTACGTCCACGGTGAACCGGATCGTGCAGCGCAGCAGGGTTCCCGGCGCCACCCCGGCGGCGATGTTGATCTGCTCCCGGAACTCGGCCTTCGTCCCTGTCCGCGTCCTGGCAACCGCCGGAGTGACGGACACGTCGACGCCGTCGTCGCAGGCGAGCACGACGGCGCTGACGTCCACCATGAAGAGAGCGTCCTTGACCGCGTCGATCATCTGGTCGGGCCGGCTCTCCTGCGTCAGCCGCCCGCCGGTCACCGCGGCCAGCCGTCCGGCGACCCCGTCGCTGTTCAGCCCGTCCTCGATGACCGTGCCGACGATCGGCACCCCGATGAAGGTGATCTCGTTGCTGGTGAGTTCGCGGACCAGGGTCTCCTCGAGGATCGGCGTGTTGTCCGGCTCGGCCTTCACCACGCTGTACTGGTCGCCGATCAGGACGACGACGCGGTTGCTGCCCTCCCGGAACCCGATCCGGTCGTTCTGCGCGATCTGGCAGAGCGCGTAGAACCAGTTCTCGTCGTCGTAGTCGCTGTCGGCCAGGAGGCCGTCGACCGCCCGCTGGATCGCCGCGTCGTCGTCGGTGAGCGGCAGGCGCGGGTCGTAGACGTTCGGGTCGAGGTGGCCGGCGAAGGTCGCCAGCCCGAAGTGGGCGGTGGGCTGCTCGGCCCGTACCTCGTCGATCACCTCGTGGATGCGGGCCTTGAGCTCCTCGATGACGCTGCTTCCTCCCTCGCCGGGGCGGCCCATCGAGGAGGTGTTGTCGACCAGGAAGACGATGTCCGGGTCGGCCGGCAGCCGCGGGGTCTGGACCCGCTGCGGGTGCTCGGCGCTGCGGCCGGGCAGCACCGGCACGTCGATCAGCGGCCAGTCGAGGATGCTCGGCCGGGGCTGCGCGCTGCGGGCCAGCGCCAGCCGGCCGCCGTCGGGCGACCACGCCGGCTCCCGGTCCGTGCCGTTGAGGTGCGGCGGCATCGGCACCTCGCCGAGCAGGTGCGCGTCGGCCACGCGCAGCAGCAGGACCCGGCCGGATCCGTCCGCGTCGCTGCGGGTGAAGGCGAGTTGCGTGCCGTCCGGAGACCAGGCCGGGTCGCTGTCGTCGTCGCCACCGCGGGTGCCGGGCGGTGCGAGGATTCGCGGACCCCGGCCGTCGCTGTCGGCGACGACGATCCGCCGGCCACCCTCCGGCTGCTGCGCGGCGTACGCGATCATCGTGCCGTCCGGCGAGAAGGCGGGCGCCTCCTCGGAGAGGCCCGGCCGGGCAGTGAGATTGCGCCGGTCCTGCCCGGCGGCGTCGGCCGACCAGATGTCGGAGTCCCCGGCCGGCGTTTCGGCGGTGTAGACCACCTCCCGGCCCCGCCAGGCCGGCCGGCTCTCCGCCGCGGCCGTCCCGGCCACCCGCGTCAGCACGGCCCCGTCGAGCACGTAGACGTCCCCGCCGGTGTCGAAGCGGGTGGTGACCAGCGCCAGCCGCCGGCCGTCCGGTGACCAGGCCGGCTGGGCGGCGTCCCAGGGCGCCGGCACCGGGCGGCTCACCGGGCCGCCCGCCGCCGCGACCGTGGCGACCTCGGTGCGGCCGTACCGGTCGGTGGTGAAGGCGATGCGGGTGCCGTCGGGGGACCAGGCGGGTTCGGTCTCCGCGGCGGGACTGCTGGTCAGCCGCACGGTCCGGCCGCTCGCCACCCGCAGGACGTGCAGGTCGCCGGCTTCGTCGTCGCGGGTGCTGGCGAAGACGATCCGGGTGCCGTCGGGGGACCAGGAGGGGTGCGTGTCGTCGGCCGGATGATCGGTGAGGCGCCGTAGCCCCGAGCCGTCGGCGCCGACCACCCAGATGTCGTTCTGGCCGGAACGGTCGGAGGTGAACGCGACCCGCTGCCCGTCCGGGGAGAGGACCGGATGCCGCTCGGTGGCGGCGTCGCGGGTCAGCCGCACCGTCGCGCCGTCCCGTCGCCGCAGGTACAGGTCACCGCCGGGGTCGGCGTCGCCGCGCTGTCCCACCCAGACGATCGCGTCGTCGCGTACGTCGGCGTCGGAGTCGGCGAAACCGCGGTGGGCGGCCGCGAGCAGGTCACGGGAGGGCGCGCCGGGCACGGCCACCCGCAGCGCCGGACGGGCGGTGCCGGTGTACCCGAGTCGGTGGCCGGAGTCGGCCGGGGCCGCCACCGGCCGGGACGGGGCAGCCGGTGGTGGCCCGGCGGCCGTCAGCAGCGCGCCGGCCAGCAGGCCGGGGACGACGACCGCCACCCATCGTATCTTCCCGCGCACGGCGCCTCCGCAGTTTCGGCTGCCTCCACCGTGGTCGCGGCGCTGCCCCCCGGGCAGGTCCGGACGGCTCCGGTGATGGGGCACGACCGGCTGCCCGGGAGGGCAGCGTCCTCAGATGAGCCCGTTGCGCAGCGCGTACGCCACCGCGTGCGAGCGGTTGCGCAGATGCAGTCGGCTCGTCACGTCGTGCAGCACGTTCTTGATGGTCCGCGGCGAGTAGGAGAGCTTCGCGGCGATCTCGGCGGTGTCCAGCCCGTCGGCGACCAGGCGCAGCACCTCGACCTCCCGGTCGGCGAGCCCGGCGAAGGGCAGGCCGCGCGGGCCGAGAACATTGCGCTGCAGGGCGCCGACCTGCGCCAGCAGCCGCCCGAGCAGATCCGGTGGGACGGCGCCGTTACCCGCTGCCGCGGCCTGAATGACCTGCACCAGCCGGTCCGCGCCGGCCTCGGCGCGGCGGATCAGGCCACAGACCCCGACCTCCACCGCCGCGACGAGCCCGGCGTCGTCGAGCTGGGTGACCACGAGCACCAGTGCGTCGACCCCGCAGGAGCGCAGCGCGCGCAGGGTCCGCAGGGTCTCGTCGTCGAGGCCGTCGGCGACCACCACCGACACCCGGGCCTTGGCGAACTCCTCCGGTTCCAGCAGCAGGATCTCCGGGCGGGGCCGTAGCTGGCTGACCAGTCCGGCGCGTGAAATCATGTCCGTCGCGTGTAGAGAAACCGGAATGCGCACTTTGATCTCCCCAGGATCAAGTCGATAGATGCCGCTGAGTATTGCCGTGGCCACTATGCGTGCAGTTAACGTGGGCTCAACGGGCGAGGGAAACTGCCCCAAGGTCTTCCTCTCCGCCTCGGTTCGCGACACCGTTGCGCTCCCTACGGTCACGCCATGACCACGGATGCGAGTCTGGACCGCCCGGTGCTGGAGGCCGCGCCCGGCGACGAGGCGGTCTGCCTGCTGGAGATCAGCAACACCGGGCAGATCGTCGAGTCGTACGCGCTGGAGGTGCTGGGGGAGACCGCGCCCTGGACCGTGGTGGACCCCCCCACGCTCTCCGTCTACCCCGGCACCGCCGCGCAGGTCGCGCTCCGCTTCCGGCCGCCACGCGCCGCGAATGTGCCGGCCGCCGAGCTGCCGTACGCGGTGCGGGTGACACCCGCCGAGCACCCGGAGGAGGTGGCGGTCGCCGAAGGGGTGCTGCGGGTGCTGCCCTTCGTGGAGACAACCGCCGAGATCGTGCCGCGTACCTCCCAGGGGCGGCGCGGCGGACGGCACGAGGTGGCCGTCACCAACCTCGGCAACGTCGCGCTGCCGGTGGCGATCGCGGCGGAGGACCCCGACGACCGACTGGAGTTCGCCTTCCGGCCGGAGCAGCTCACCCTCGGCGCCGGCGAGGCGGCCTTCGTCGTCGTGCACGCCCGGCCCCGGCGGGTGCTGTGGCGGGGCCACCCCGTCACGCTGCCCTTCCGGGTCATGGTGATGCCGCAGGACGCGCCCCCGGCCGTGCTGGACGCCGGCACCGTGCAACAGCCGCTGCTGCCCCGCAACCTGGGGCGGCTCGTCGCCGCCCTGGTGGTGCTGATGCTGCTCGCCGGCGGAGTCTGGTACGCGCTGCTGCGCCCGGCCGTGACCTCACTGGCGAAGGAGGCCACCCGTACCGAGCTGGCGCCGATCGCCCGTAAGGCCGACGCCGCCGACACCACCGCCCGCCGGGCCGAGCAGCAGGCCGCCGAGGCGAAGGAGGCCGCGGGCGGTGCCCCGGCGCCGAGCCCGACCGCGAGCGCCCCGGGATCCGGGCTGCCGGGGGCACCCGCCGGCGCCACGGCGTTCAGCCGGCGGCTGGCCGCCGCCGGCGGGTCGGGGACGACCCGCACCGACGCGTACACCGTGCCGGCCCGTCGCACGCTGGTGATCACCGACATCGTGCTGCAGAACCCGCAGGGCGACGAGGGGCGGCTGGACCTGGTCGTCGACGGGGCCACGGTGCTCACGGTCGCGCTGAACAACTTCCGTGATCTGGACTACCACCTGGTCTCCCCGATCGAGGTGCCGACCGGGCGGACGGTGACCATGCGGATCACCTGCGGCCGTCCCGGACCGGCTCTGGTCGGGGCTTCCGGGGGCGCGCAGTGCCGGGACTTCGCCCTCCTGAGCGGCTACCAGCGGACGGTCGCCCGCGCGGCGCGGGACTAGCGGGGGGCCGGTGCGACACGGCGCGGGCTGATCGGATCTTTCGCACACCTGTCGGGTAGTTTTCTCCCTCGACCGCGCATCGACCCGCCGACAGGAGCACCACACACCATGGGCAAGAAGACCGTTCACGTCTCCGACTTCAGCGGCCGGATTCTGGCGCCCGAGGAGGAGGTCGTGCAGGTCGTCGTCGTGGACCATCCGGATCTGGTGGCCGGCCCGGTACGCCTGGACGCCACCCCCGAAGAGGTGGAGAGCATCGACGACGCCTCCCTCGACGTGGCGATCGTCGAGATCCACGACCGGCACGGCGGTGGCGAGCCGCGCCGGGTGGTGCTGACCGCCAGCGAGTTCGACGCGCTCGTCACCAGCGAGGTGCAGGTGGCGCAGCTGCTGCGTACCGCCGAGCGGGTCCGCCCGCCGAAGACGGCGCGCAAGTCTGCCCCGAAGCCGGACTACGCGACCCTCGAGCACGCCGGCAAGCCGCACCGCGGCGCCGTCACCGAGGAGGAGGCCCGCCTGGTCCGCGAGCACCTCGAGGAGATCAACAAGCGCCTCGCGGACGAGGGGCTGCGCCTGATCGATCCGGCCGACCCGGCACACGCCCTGCGATACGGATTCGCCTCCGCCGATTGACGGGATTAGGGTCATCCGTCATGGGGGAGAGATGTACGCGATGACGGCTGACCCTTCCCTTCCCATCCCGCGATCCAGTGCCGGCCGGACCGGTGTACGCCCAGGTGGCCGGCGGTGGTGAGCGTGACCGCGACCCCGCCGGACGCGCAGCTGCGCCGGCTGCCGTCCCTGACCGGCCTGCGCTGGGTGGCGGCCCTGCTGGTCTTCGCCTTCCACGCCGGCACGATGGGGATCATGACCGAGCCGCTCCTGCGGCAGGTCACCGACCGGCTCTTCAGCCTCGGCCTGTCGGGGGTGCAGTTCTTCTTCATCCTCAGCGGCTTCGTGCTGGTCTGGTCGGCCAAGCCGGGGGAGCGCAAGCGGGACTTCTGGCAGCGCCGGGTCGCCAAGATCTTCCCCAACCACGTCCTGCTCTGGGCGGTGGTGCTGTTGCTGGGCCTCTACTGGGGCAATGTCTTCGACCTGCGGGTGGCGCTGGCCAACCTCTTCCTGGTCCAGGCCTGGATCCCGGTCGGCGGCTGGTTCTACTCCGTCAACAACGTGAGCTGGTCGCTCAGCTGTGAGCTCTTCTTCTATCTCTGCCTGCCGCTGGCGCTGCCGACGATCAAGCGGATGCCGACCTGGCTGCTGACCGCCGTGCTGGTGGCCGTGCCGCTGCTGATCGTCGGCCTCTGGCCTGCGCAGCAGCTGCTGCCGGAGGAGATGCGGTGGTGGTTCACCCAGATCTTCCCGGTGGTGCGGTCGCTGGAGTTCTGGATGGGGGTGGCGGCGGCGGAGCTGTCACTGCGTGGCCGCTGGCGTGGCCCCGGTCTCGGCGTGGCGAGCGCGCTCTTCGTGGTCACCTGGCTCGCCGCGAGCTTCTGGATCCGTGCCGAACTCTGGGCCGCGCTGATGGCGGCGGTCTACGTCGTGGTGATCGCCGCCGCCGCGCGCAGCGACGTGCGGGGCACCTGGTCGCCGTGGCGAGGGCGGACGATGGTCCGGCTGGGCGAGATCTCCTTCGCCTACTACCTGCTGCACGTCTTCGTCATCGCCACGGCGCTGAGACTGCTCGGAGTCTCCGGCTTCGCCGGCTGGTGGGGCCCGGTCGCCGTGCTGGGCTTCCTGCTGCTCAACCTGGCCCTGGCCGAGCTGCTCTTCCGGTACGTCGAGACGCCGATGATGCGCCGGCTGCGCCCGCGCCGCCGCGGCTCCGGTGGCCGGCCGGACACTCCCCGGCAGCGGTCCGGCCCTCCGCCGCCGGTCAACGCCGAGGCCGGGGCGGCGCATTCCGGTCGGCCGATGATCACGCCATAATGGAGCGATGATCGCTTGGCAGTACGCCCTGCTGGTCCGCCGCCGCGAGGCGTTCGGGCAGAGTTTCCGTCTCACCTTCACCTGGTACGGGCCGGACGGCTCCCGCCGTGACGTCACCGACTACGGCGAGACGGCCATCATCCACCTCAACCGGGTCGGCGCCGAAGGCTGGGAACTCGTCTCCGCCGAGGAGGACGTCAACAACCTCGAGGGGACCACGGAGATCCACCGTTACCACCTGAAGCGGCCGGTGGGCTGATCGTGGGACGGCGTCGCACCCGCGGCCGTGCCGGGTTCGGCGCTGGGTAGGATTCGACCGCGCACCATCCACGCGCACCGGGGGACGATCCCCCGCAGGCGAGACACCCATCGCCGGCGCGGGGCTCGTCCTGACCGGGGCGTCCGAGCCCGGTCGGGTCCTACACCGCGTCGGCGGCCACCGGCTGCCGCGCGCACGATCAGAACGGACGGGGACGCGTGAGCAGCATCGGCGACAACTCCGCCACCTCAACCGAGTCGCTCGCCGGCCAGGCCGGCCCGTACTTCGGCCGCTTCGGCGGACGGTACGTGCCCGAGGCGCTGGTGGCGGCACTTGACGAGCTGGACGCGGCGTACCGGTCGGCGCTGGCCGACCCGGAGTTCACCGGCGAACTGGAGCGGCTGCACCGCACCTACACCGGGCGGCCCAGCCTGCTGACCGAGGCGCCGCGTTTCGCGGCCCACGCGGGCGGGGCGACGGTCTGGCTCAAGCGCGAGGACCTCAACCACACCGGCTCGCACAAGATCAACAATGTGCTCGGGCAGGCGCTGCTGACCGTACGGATGGGCAAGCGCCGGGTCATCGCCGAGACCGGCGCCGGGCAGCACGGTGTCGCCACGGCGACCGCCGCCGCCCTGCTCGGCCTCGAAGCGGTCGTCTACATGGGCGAGGAGGACACCCGCCGGCAGGCGCTCAACGTCGCCCGGATGCGGATGCTCGGCGCCACCGTCGTCCCGGTGCACACCGGCTCGCGCACCCTCAAGGACGCCATGAACGAGGCGATGCGCGACTGGGTCACCAACGTCGACGACACCCACTACCTGATCGGCACCGTCGCCGGCCCGCATCCCTTCCCCGCCATGGTGCGCGACTTCCAGCGCATCATCGGCGTCGAGGCCCGCGCGCAGATGCTCGAGCAGGCCGGCCGGCTGCCCGACGTCGTCTGCGCCTGCGTCGGCGGCGGCTCCAACGCGATGGGGATCTTCGACGCCTTCCTCGACGACCGCGACGTCGAACTGCTCGGTCTCGAAGCCGGCGGCGAGGGCGTGGAGAGCGGGCGGCACGCCGCCTCCATCACCGGCGGGGCGGCCGGGGTGCTGCACGGCACCCGGACCTTCATCCTGCAGGACGCCGACGGCCAGACCGTCGAGAGCCACTCGATCTCCGCCGGGCTGGACTACCCGGGCGTCGGCCCGGGGCACGCCTGGCTGCACGACACCGGCCGGGGACGCTATGAGCCGGTCACCGACGCCGAGGCGATGGAGGCCTTCCTCCTGCTGACCCGGACCGAGGGGATCATCCCGGCCATCGAGAGCGCCCACGCCCTGGCCGGCGCGATCCGCGAGGGCAAGCGCCGCGGCCCGGACGCGGTGATTCTGGTCAGCCTCTCCGGGCGTGGCGACAAGGACGTGGACACCGCCAGCCGGTACTTCGGGCTGCTGGACGACGAGCCGGGCAACACGCCGGTTCAGGGAGAGGAGCCGGTGGCATGAGCGTGCGGGCCACGATCGAGAAGGCGCGCGCCGAGGGGCGCGCGGCCCTGATCGGTTACCTGCCGGTCGGCTTCCCCGACCTGGAGACCTCTCTCGCCGCGATGCGGGCCATGGTCGCCGGTGGCGTCGACATCGTCGAGGTCGGGCTGCCGTACTCGGATCCGCTGATGGACGGCCCGGTCATCCAGCACGCCACCGAGCGGGCGCTGGCCGGCGGCACCCGTACCGCCGACGCCTTCGCCGCCGTGCGGACCGTGGTCGACGCCGGCGCCCCGGCCCTGGTGATGACCTACTGGAACCTCATCGACCGCTACGGCGTGGCGCGCTTCGCCGCCGACCTGGCCGCCGCGGGCGGCTCCGGGCTGATCACCCCCGACCTCATCCCCGACGAGGCTGCCGAATGGCAGTCCGCCTCCGAGGCGCACGACCTGGACCGGGTCTACCTGGTCGCACCGAGCTCCACCGACGAGCGCCTCGCGATGACCGCACACGCCAGCCGCGGCTTCGTCTACGCCGCCTCGCTGATGGGGGTCACCGGTGAGCGTGGCTCGGTCGGGTCCGGCGCCCGGGCCCTCGTCGAGCGGGTACGCGCCGCGGCGGACCTGCCGGTCTGCGTCGGCCTCGGCGTCAGCAACGGCGCCCAGGCCGCCGAGGTGGCGGCCTTCGCCGACGGGGTGATCGTCGGCACGGCCTTCGTGCGGGCGCTGCTCGACGCCCCGGACTCCGACGCCGCCGTGCGGGCGGTCCGCGATGTCGCCGAGGAGCTCGCCGCAGGCGTACGCGCCGCCCGGTCCTAACCCCGGTGGCCGCACTTCGTTCGCTGGCGCTCTTCGGCCTTGCCGCGTTCTTCGAGATCGGCGGGGCCTGGCTGGTCTGGCAGGGCTGGCGGGAACACCGGGGCCTGCTCTTCGTCGCCGCCGGTGTGCTTTCCCTCGGTCTGTACGGTTTCGTGGCGGCGCTGCAGCCCGACCCGAACTTCGGCCGGGTGCTGGCCGCGTACGGCGGGGTCTTCGTGGCGGGCTCGCTGGCCTGGGGTGTGCTGGTCGACCGCTTCCGCCCGGACCGCTACGACCTGGTCGGCGCACTGATCTGCCTGGTCGGCGTCGCGATCATCATGTACGGACCAAGATCCGCTCCGTAATCGGGTCGTGACTGTCGGTTCGAGTGGTTTTCGCTACTCTGCGTTGCATGCGGTGCCTGCTGCCATCGATTGCCGCCGGGGTCGCAACTGCGCCGTATGTGGCGAGCGGGCTCACGGTATTGGCAGGTCACAGCGGGTTGGCAGGAGGGTTTGGCAGCCCGTAGTGTCGATGCATCCGACGAGGTCCGCAGTCACTGACGGTGACACCGAGTTGGATCCGCTCAATCGTGAACCTACGAGCCGGGGACCCACAGCAACACCGGGGTGAATCCACGATCCGTGGTAGGGCCGCTTCCCGCCCGAACCCGTCAGCTAACCCGGTAGGCGGTTTCGGAAGGAGCAGTTCGTGCTGGACCAGCAACCACATCGATACCCCGGCCTGTCACGGCCGTCCTTCTCCAGGTTGGTAGTCCAGGCGGAGTAGTGCCCGGACACCGGCGTCTGTCGCCGGTGAGCCAGCGAGCACTGACCGCCCCCCGTGTCCTCACTGCCCCTGGGTTCGCACTGCGTACCCCGCGCACGCCTGATCGCGCCGGCCCGTCGTGGCCGCCCCGCACGCGTTGCCGGTTCCGAGTGACGACACGACCCCTGAGAAATCGCCGCGCCCCCGCACGCCTGCGACCCCACAGGCGACCGGCGCCCCGAATCCCGCGAAGGATTGTCGTGAACCGCATCAAGAAGAAGGCCGCCGCTCTGGTGGCCCAGCGCCCCTACCATGCCGTCGCCGTCTCCGCCCTGCTGCTGGCCCTGACCTCGTCCTCCGGTTTCCTGGTCACCGAGCGGGCCGCCGGCGGCAGCGCCGAGATGAGCCCCGCGTCCGTCGAGTTCGCCCCGACCGGGCCGGCCTTCCCCGAAGGTGCGGCGGGCGCCGCTCCTGAGGGCTCCGGGCCCGCCGATCCGGACCTGAACCCGTCGACCGAGCCCCAGCCGGCCGAATCCGAGCCGGCCGCGCCGCAGCCGACCGAGCCGCAGCCGGCCGAGGAGGCTCCCGCCGAGGAGGCCCCGGCCGAGCCCGAGCCCGCTCCGGCCCCGCCGGCCGCGATGACGGTCGATTACCAGTACCAGGTCCAGAACAACTACTACTACTGCGGGCCGGCCGCGACGCGGATCGCCCTGACCGCCCGTGGCGCCAACCCCAGCCAGGATGCCGTCGCGAGCAAGCTCGGCACCACCGTCTTCGGCACCAACTCCGCACACGAGACCACCCGCGTGCTCAACGAGATGGCCGGCACCGACTTCTACCAGACCCGCAGCATCCCCGGCCCGCGCGCCACCCCGGCGCAGATGGACCAGCTGCAGGCCGACGTCGTGCACGCCGTCACCAACGGGTACGCCGTTGTCGCCAACATCGCCGGGACCCTGACCGACGTCGACGGCGGCTGGCACTCCTACGACGGCGGCCACTACGTGACCATCGTCGGTTACGCCGACGAGGGCCGCCGGGTGCAGATCGCCGACCCGGCCAACGCCGGTGTCTCCTCGTACTGGATGACCACCATCGACATGGCGAACTGGATCGCCACCCGGGGATACTCGGCCTGATCCAGGACGCCGTCGACATCAGACGGTCAGCGCCACAAAGGCAGCGGTGCGCCCACCTTCTTCCGGTGGGCGCACCGCTGTCGTGTGTCCACCTTGCGGTGGGCGCCGCGTGTGAACGGCGAAGACCGTGGAGCGGGTGGTGCCGCGGAGGTGACTACCGGGCGATCTCGTGTGGCTGCTGCCCGGGTTCGCCATTGGCGCTTCCGGCCCGCGGAGCCGGCGCCTGCCAGGTCACGAAACGGCGGGCCTGCGAGACGAAGACGTCGGCGTAGCTTTCGGCGGGGAAATCACCCAGGTAGCGGCTGCGGGTGCTCCAACGCAGCTCGGCGAGGGGGTCGGTGACCAGCAGATCGTCGAGGACCCGGTCGAGGGTGGTCAGGTCGCGGTGCAGCACGTAACCGGCCCGCGACAGCGGGAACTCCTGTGTGAAGTCCTCCGGTGGCGCCGACATGTTGGTGACGGCGAAGGGCTTGCCGGAGTAGAGGTAGTCCGAGACCACGCCGGAGACGTCGGAGATCAGCGCCTCGGAGCGGTTGACGCACTCCGCCAGGCTCCACGTCCGGGTGGCGGTCGCGCCCCAGGCGTGCTGCCGGCCGCTGCGGTCCCGATCCGCGGCGAGCAGTTCCTCAAGCCGCGCCAGCTGCCGCGCCGACTGCGGGTTCTGCAGCGTGTACGGGTGCGGGCGCAGGATCACCGTGATCTCCCGCGCCAGCAACCGCCGCAACAGCTCTTCGGCGATCGGCAGCGAACAGTAGTCGGCGTCGGCGTTGTGCCCGGTCCAGGTCGGCGTGTACAGCACGGTGGTCACCCGGCCGGGCCGGCGGTGCGCGGGGACCACGGTGATTGACTCCACCTGCGGCCGTCCGACGACGACGAACTTCTCCCGCGGGATCTGCACGCCGTTGCGGGCGTACCGCTCGACGGCCGCCTCACCGGCTACGAAGACCTTGTCGAAGATCGCGGTGAGCGGATTGGCGCTGGGGGTCTTGTCGCTGTCGCCGTGGTGCAGCTGGATGTGGGTCAGCCGGGAGAACCGCAGGCAGTGGCTGTTCTTCGCACCGTGGTTGACGTAGAAGGCGACCCGCAGGCTCGGCACGATCGCCTGGTCCACCGCGCGGACCGTCGGCGAGTGCACCACCGGCGCGGTGGTGGCGGCGGCCAGCGCCGCCAGGTGATCCGCTTCCCGGACCAGGACCATGAACGGCCGGCCGATGCGCTCCAGGTACGGCAGCCACATCGTCGCCTGGTACTCCGAGCCGGCCGGGGCGGAGAAGTAGAGCACGAACTCCGGCTGGTGGCGCTTGAGCGCCGCCACGACAGGGTCCGGCGTGGCCGAGGGGCGCAGCCGGCGCAACACCAGGTCAAGGCCGCTGAGGCCGACGGCGGCAGCGATCAGCAGCGTCAGCAGCAGGGCCCACCAGGCGGCAAGTGGCACCAGGGCGCAGAGGGCGATTCCGGTCAGCAGCACCGCGACGGCGTGGCTGAACCGGGAGGTGACGAACGGGTTGCGGGTGGGCAGTTCGAGGTTGACCGCCCGCAGTTCGAAGGAGCGGGCCCGCCGCAGCGGCGCGTCGAGCAGCAGCAGCGCCAGCGCGACCGGTGCGGTGGCGAGCAGCGCCGGGTCGGCGCCGCCGCCGAGCTGCCGGTGGTAGGCGACGAGGATGCCGGCGAGCAGGAGCACGAACTCGGCCGTCACCTCGGCGTCGGGGCGCACGCGCCGCTCCAGCACCGCCGCGGCCACCGCGGCCAGGCTCAGCAGCAGCCCGGGCCAGGTGGCGGTGGTCAGCGCCAGCAGCAGAAAGGCCAGGACCGCCAAGCCCACGGTCAGGCACCGTGCGGTCAGCTTTCTGACGAGGTCACCACGCATCTAGATCTGCTCCCGCATGTCCCGGCCGGCACACAGTCCTGCACGGCAGGATGCACCGCCACCCTACTCGCCGGTGGCGGTGCATCGCGCCTGGCTCAACGGCTCACCCGCCGGTGGTGGTCACCGTCGCGTCGGTGGATTCCCGGGGCGCGGGTGCTCCCGGCGCCCGGCGTACGTCGATGACCTGACCGGTCAGGTGCGAGATCAGCACGTCCAGCGAGGCCCGGGCCACGGCCTCGGCGGCGAGCAGGGTGTGCTCGGGCTCCTGACCGAAGGCCTGGGTCCGCATCGGCGTGGCGGTCCGCTCCGGGTTGATGCAGTTGACCCGCACCTCGGTCTCGGCCCACTCGTCGGCCAGCGCCTGCGTCAGATTGACCAGCGCCGCCTTGGTGGAGGAGTAGAGCGCGTAGCCGCCCCGTCCGCGGGTGTACGAGCTGGAGGTGTAGAGCAGCAGCTGGCCCTTGGTCTGCTGCAGGTACGGCAGCGACTTGCGGGCGGCGGTGACCGGTCCCATGAAGTTGACGTGCAGGAGCCGGTCGATGGTCGCCTCGTCCATCTCGGCCAGGGCGCCCTTCTCCAGGATGCCGGCGGTGACCACGACGTGGTCGATGCGGCCGGTGGCCTCGAAGGCGGCCTTGAGCGCAGCCTCGACATCCTCCGGGCGCTCGACGTGGGTGCCGGTGGTGGAGCGGCTGAAGGCGAAGACGCGTGCGCCGTAGCCCTCGGCGAGCTGGGCCAGCTCCTGTCCGATGCCGTAGCTGCCGCCGAAGATCACCAGGGTCCGGCCGGTGAGTTCCTCGGCGTAGGCCTTGTCGCTGGTCACCCGGGGGGCCTGGGCGGCGGCGAGCTGGAAGAGCTTGTCGGCGAGGTGCACGTCGACCGGGTGGGTGACCTTGATGTTCTCGTCCGAGCCGGCGATCACCTTGATCGACACGCCGGGGAGGTACTTGAGCACCACGCCGCAGTCGTCGGTGGCGGCGAAGTCGGGGTCGTTCTCGGCCTTCTGGTACGCCGCCCGGATGGTGGTGGAGCGGAAGGCCTGGGGGGTCTGGCCGCGGCGCAGCAGGGCGCGGACCGGGATGTCGGTGATGCAGTCGTCGGCGTCGACCTGGACGATGGTGTCGGCCGAGGGGATGCAGACGTCGACCGCCTCGTACGTCCAGAGCGCGTTGACGCACTCCCGCACGATGCGGCCGTTGACCAGGGGCCGTACGGCGTCGTGGAAGAGGACGTTGCAGTCCTCGGTGCCGATGGCGTCCAGGGCGACGCGGGTGGTGGCGTTGCGGGTGTCCCCGCCCTCGACGACCTTGGTGACCTTGCGGAAGCCGGCCTTGTCGACGATCGCCTGCGCCTCGGGGACGTGCCCCTGGGCCATCAGCACGATGATCTCGTCGATCTCCGGCGCCGCCTCGAAGACCGCGATGGTGTGTTCGATGATCGGCTTACCGGCGATCTTCAGCAGCTGCTTGGGGATGCCCAGCCCGAGCCGGGTGCCGGTCCCGCCGGCCAGCACCACGGCGACCGTACGGTTGGGGCGCCACGGGGTGGTCTCCGTCGCGGCGTCAGGGGCGGGTTGCTGAGTCATTGCCGGTCCTTTGCAAGGGTCACGTGGGGTGAGCGGGGGCGACTGGCTCCTGGAAACGGTAGCGCGGGCCACCCTCGGGTGGACCCGGCCGCCGCTACTGACCGACGAAGTCCTCGTAGGCGGGGAGGACCTCGTCGGTCGGCCCGTCCATCTGGATCACGCCGGATTCCAGCCAGATGGTCCGTTCGCAGGTCTCCCGGATGCTGCTGAGCTGGTGGCTGACGAGGAAGACCGTGCCGGCGCCGTCGCGCAGTTCCTTGACTCGCCGCTGGCTGCGCTTGCGGAAGGGCTTGTCGCCGGTAGCGAGCGCCTCGTCGATGAGCAGGACGTCGTGCCGCTTCGCCGCGGCGATGGAGAAGCGCAGCCGGGCCGACATGCCGGAGGAGTAGGTCCGCATCGGCAGGCTGGCGAAGTCTCCGCGCCGGTTGATGCCGGAGAACTCGATGATCTCCGGGGTCAACCGCTGTACCTCGTCGGGGTGCATGCCCATGGCCAGACAGCCGAGCACGACGTTGCGCTCGCCGGAGAGGTCCTTGAGCAGCGCGGCGTTGACGCCGAGCAGCGAGGGCTGGCCCTGGGTGTAGATGGCGCCCCGGTCGACCGGGAGGAGTCCGGCGATGGCCCGCAGCAGGGTCGACTTGCCGGAGCCGTTGGTGCCGATGAGCCCGATCGCCTCACCGCGGTAGGCGGTGAAGGTGACGCCCTTGACGGCGTGGATCTCCCGGATGTTCGGCGAGGAGGTGCGCTTGACCAGGCGCCGCAGCGACGCGGCCGGGCCGCCGCCGGGGGAGGCCCCGCGGTGGATCCGGTAGGTGACGTGGGCCTGGTCGGCGATGACGGTGGGGATGCGGCCTTGGCCCGTGCCGGCGCCGGCCGGTGCCGTCAGCGAGGTCGCGCCGTTGAGGCCCGAGTACATGTCAGCCACGGCCGTACTCCTTTTCGCCACGCCAGAAGAAGATGAAGCCGCCGATGCCCATGACGAGCGCCCAGCCGACGCCGAGCAGCCAGAGCTCCACCGGGGAGGAGGCAAGCGGCGCCGATTCCATCAGCGAGTAGCGGCCCAGCTCGATGTAGACCAGCAGCGGGTTGAACTCGAGGATCTGTGCCGCCCAGCCGGGCAGGTGCGCCCGGAAGAGGTCGACGCTGTAGAGCACGCCGGAGGCGTACATCCAGGCCCGCATCACGAAGGGCATGACCTGCTTGAGGTCGGTGCTGCGCGCGCCGAGCCGCGCCAGCAGCATCGTCAGCCCGGCGTTGAAGACGGCCAGCAGCGCAAGGATCGGCACGATCAGCAGCCACTTGAGGGTCAGCGGCTCACCGGAGATGAGCACGATGGCGCCGAGCACCACCATGGCGGTGAGGGCGTTCTGCAACTGGGTGAAGGTGTGCGCCAGGGGCAGGCAGGCGCGGGGGAAGTGCATCGCCCGGATCAGCCCCAGGTTGCTGGTGATCGAGGTGGTGCCGGCCAGCGCCGAGCCTGAGGTGAAGCTGAACAGGAACAGCCCGGTACAGAGGTACGGGATGAAGTTCTCCACGCCACGGGTCTGCTGCAGGATCAGGCCGAAGATCAGGTAGTAGACCGCCGCGTTGGAGAGCGGTGTCAGCACCTGCCAGAGCTGGCCGAGCTGGGTCTTGCTGAACGAGGAAGTCACCCGGGCGGTGGAGTACGCCAGGATGAAGTGACGGTAGGACCAGAGGGTGCGGGTGTACGTCGCCAGCGAGGGACGCGCTCCGGCGGCCCCGAGACCGTACCGAGCGGCGAGCTGAGCCTGGGTTGATCCAGATTCGGCGCCGGCCACCGTCGTGTGGGCCATGGATTCAGGCGCTCCGATCTTTTTGCCGAGCGGGGGTGCGGCGACGGATTCACGGGGTTTTGTGGGGCCGCGGCAGCGTTCGTCGCAGCCTGGACCGTAGTGTAAAACACGTCGCAACGCAACCGTAGCGTCGTTACGGTACATTCTCCCATGTGACGGATAAGAGGCGAGTGCCGGCCGGTGCCGCGGTGCTCCGGGGAGAGATCACCCGGTCGATCCGCCGCGCCCTGATGCAGGAGCTCGCCGAGGTCGGTTACGGCCGGCTTTCGCTGGAGGCGGTGGCGCGCCGGGCCGGTGTCAGCAAGACCGCCATCTACCGGCGCTGGCGCTCCAAGCCGGAGCTGGTGCTGGAGGTCGTGGGCGGGGTGGCTCGCAAGAAGCTGCCGCTGCCGGACACCGGGAGTCTCCGCGGTGACCTGGAGCTGCTCTTGCAGGTGATGGCCGCGGCGCTGCAGCATCCGCTGGCGTCACAGATCATCCCGGACCTGCTCGCCGAGGCGGCCCGCAACCCCGCCATAGCGGACATGTTGCAGCAGACCCTGAGGGCGTACCAGGCGAGCATCGGCGACCTCCTGATCGGCCGCGCGCAGACGCGCGGTGAGGTGCCGGAGAGCATAGATCATCAATTCGCCACCGATCTCATCGTGGGCCCCCTCTACTGGCGGTTGATGATCGCCCGTGTGCCACTGAACGCCGACGATGTCTCGCACCTCGCCGCGACCGCTGTGCTCGCGCTGAGCCAGGGCGTGCCGGCAGAGGTTCCGGTCACCGGCGTGACAGTGGAAGCCGATGCACTCGCGCTGACGCCGAACGAAGCCGTTTGACGACCACCGGCTAGCATCGCCACCGCCAATGCTTGTTGTTGACAGGAGGAAGCCCATGTCTGGGCTTGAGGCAGAATTCATCCCCCCGGCTCGCCCGATCATCGGCGAGGCGGAGATCGAAGCCGCAGTGCGGGTGCTGCGCAGCGGCCGGGTGGTCCAAGGCCCGGAGGTCGCGGGCTTCGAGGAGGATTTCGGCTCCCTGGTCGACGGCCGGCACTGCATCGCGGTGAACTCGGGCACCTCGGCACTGCAGCTGACGCTGATGGCGCTCGGCTTCGGCCCCGGTGACGAGGTCATCGTCCCCTCGTTCTCCTTCGCCGCGAGCGGCAACGCGATCCGCCTCGTCGGTGCGGAACCGGTCTTTGTCGACATCGAGCCGGACACGTTCTGCGTCGACCCGGAGGCGGTCGCCGCGGCGATCACCCCGCGCACCGTCGCGATCATGCCGGTGCACCTGTACGGCCACCCGGCCGCGATGGACCGGATCATGGAGATCGCCCAGCGGCACAGCCTCGCTGTCGTGGAGGACGCCGCCCAGGCCCACGGCGCGGCGCTCAACGACCGTCCCGTCGGCGCCTTCGGCACGGCCGGCTGCTTCAGCTTCTATCCGACCAAGAACATGCACTCCCTCGAGGGCGGCATGATCACCACCGCCGACGCCGCGCTGGCCCGCACCCTGCGCCTGCTGCGCAACCAGGGCATGGAGCAGCGGTACGCCAACGAGATCGTCGGCGCAAACATGCGTATGACGGACGTCGCCGCCGCCATCGGGCGGGTACAGCTGCGGCAGCTGCCGGAGTGGACGGAGCGGCGCCGCGCCAACGCGAAGTTCCTCGACGCCGGAATCAACACCATGGTGACCCCGCCGGTGGCCCCTGCCGCGCACCACGTCTACCACCAGTACACCGTCCGGGTCCAGGGCAACCGCGATGCCGCCCAGCAGCGCCTGACCGAACTCGGGATCGGCAACGCCGTCTACTACCCGACGCCGATCCACCGCCTCAAGCCGTATCTGGACGTCGACGGCAAGCCGGGGCCGTGGGACCTGCCGGAGACCGAACGCGCCGCGGCCGAGGTGGTCTCGCTGCCGGTGCACCCGTCGCTGACCCAGGCCGACCTGGACCGCATCGTCGAGGGCGCCAACCTGGCGGGAGTCGCCCGATGAGCGCGCCGCGGAACCTGCGTGCCGGCCTGATCGGCCTGGGCGCGATGGGGCGTAACCACGCACGCGTCCTCGCCGGACTCGACGGGGTTGACCTGGTCGGAATCGTCGACCCGGCCGGCGACACCACCGGCACCCTGCGGGCCCCGGTCGTCCCGGAGCTGACCGACCTGTTGGCGCTCGGGATCGACTACGCCGTCGTGGCCTGCCCAACCGGACTGCATGAGCAGATCGGTCTTGAGCTGGCAGCCAACGGGGTCAGCGCCCTGATCGAAAAGCCGCTAGCTCCGTCGGTGGAGGCGGCGCACCGACTGGTCGAGGCCTTCGAGTCGCGGGGCCTGGTCGCCGGCGTCGGTCACATCGAGCGCTACAACCCCGCGCTGCAGAGCCTGCGCTCCCGGCTGGCCGCCGGCGAACTGGGCGAGGTCTTCCAGGTGGTAACCCGCCGTCAGGGCCCGTTCCCGCACCGCATCGCCGACGTCGGAGTGGTGATGGACCTCGCCACCCACGACATCGACCTCACCGCCTGGGTCACCGGCCAGGAGTACACCTCCGTGGCGGCGCACACCGTCTCCCGCAGCGGGCGTCCTCACGAGGACATGGTCGCCGTCGTCGGGAAGCTCGCCGACGGCACGATGGTCAACCACCTGGTGAACTGGCTGAGCCCGCTCAAGGAACGGACCACGGTGGTCACCGGGGACCGGGGCTGCTTCGTGGCCAACACCCTCACCGCCGACCTGACCTTCTACGCCAACGCCGCCATCGACACCGAGTGGGAGGCGCTGCGTAACTTCCGCGGCGTGGCCGAGGGCGACATGATCCGGTACGCGATCCCGAAGCGGGAACCGCTGCTGGTCGAACACGAGCGCTTCCGCGACGCGGTCGAGGGCAAGGAGAGCGACATCGTCACTCTCCGGCAGGGACTGCGGACTGTCGAGGCGGCGGGAGCCGTGCTGGAATCGGCAGCGCGTGGCGAAGCTGTAGCGATCCCCCTCCCGTCGTCCGACTGACGCCGGATGGCCCGTGGGCGCTAGCCTCGTCTCCTCGACTCGGACAGGACGGCCTGTGAACGTGACCAGTGGTGCTGATGTCGATGGAACCCGGCGTCGTGGCCGGGTGGTTTTCCTCGTGGACAACTCCACTGAGGGCGATTCGCGGACGGCGAAGACCGTAGGCTCCATGATCGCGGCGGGATGGGAAGTCCTTGTCCTTGGGCGCTCCAAGGACAAGGAAGAGCGGACCGATGAGTGCGAGGGCGCGGTCGTGCGCCTGTTGCCGGTGTCGACCCCCCTGCACCGCGCGCATCACGACCTGCAAAAGTTTCACATCCGGTGGCCGTTGGCCTACTCCAGCGTGGCGATCAGGAACAATCGGCGTATCTGGCTGCAGGCCCGCCGCAAGGACCTGGAAGCTCGCCGGATCGCGGCCGCCTCGGGCAGTGCTGTCGCCCGGATGCATGTAATGGTCGTGGCGGCGCGGCTACGGCTCGCAGGGCGTTGGCTGAGGATTCGCAGCCAGCAGACGGATGCGGCGAAAGAGGGCCGGCGGGTCCTCGACGGCCGTCTCGACAAGGTGTCGCTGCGTTTATGGCAGATGCTCGCCGGGGACCGCTGCTGGCGTCGGCTGGAGCCGATTCTCTTCGACTACGAGATGGCGTTCGGAAGCAAGATCGACGAGTTGCGTCCGGACATTATCCACGCCAACGATTTCCGCATGCTCGGTGTGGGTGCGCGGGCTGTGCTGCGGGCGCGCAAGCGAGGGCAGCGGATGAAACTCGTCTGGGAGGCCCGGGAGTATCTGCCAGGGCTGAAGCCCCGCTCCGGCGACGTGCACTGGCTGCCGGCGAACATGGCACACGAGCGGGAGTACGCCCGGTTCGCCGACGCGGTGGTCACCGTGTCGGGAACGCTTGCCGAGTTGCTCCGCACCGAGAACCGTCTCGCGGTGGAACCGGCCGTCGTGCTCAATGCGCCGGAGCTGCGTGCGCCGGCCGGGCTGCCGCAAGGCTCGTCGACCGACATCCGGACCGAATGCGGTGTGGGACCCGAGGTGCCCCTGCTGGTCTACAGCGGTGCCCTCGCCGAGCAACGGGGCATCGCCACGATGATCGAGGGACTGCCTGCCCTCGATGGGGTCCATGTCGCCATCGTCGCGCTGAGCGCCGAGAACGCGTACCTCAAAGCCCAGTTGACGCGGGCCGCCAAGCTCGGCGTGAGCGACCGGGTCCACGTGGTCTCCTACGTGCCGCACTGGCAGGTCGTCGATTTCCTGCGGACCGCCGACATCGGAGTGATTCCGATTCACCGCTGGAAGAACCACGAGATCTCGTTGATCACGAAGTTCTTCGAGTACTCGCACGCACGGCTGCCCATCGTGGTCAGCGACGTGAAGACCATGGCCGAGGCCGCGCGGGCGACCGGCCAGGGCGAGGTTTTCCGCGCGCAGGATGTCGGCGACTACGTCCGTGCCGTGCAGACCGTCCTGGCCGACCCGGGGCGATACCGTGCGGCCTACACCGTTCCCGGACTGCTGGAGAAGCAGACCTGGCAGTACCAGGCTCAGGTGCTGGACGAGATTTACAGTGGTCTGGTGTCCGGGTCGAACCATCCGGCTGTTCCTGAGAAGCCTTTGCCGGCGGTATGACCCCGACCGGTCCGGTATTCCTCTTTCCCCCTCCGTGTATGAATTGAAGGACCCCCATGATGGACTCTGACGATTTGCCTTCGACCGACGGATACCGCGGCCGCATCGTCATGCTGGTCGACAACGCGGTCAACGGGGACTCGCGTGTGCAGAAGATCGCTCGCTCTGCGGCGGATGCTGGTTGGCACGTAACTCTCCTCGGCCGTTCGCCGGATCGTCACTCGCACGAGTGGATGCTCGGTGCTGCGCAAGTTCGGCTGCTGCCCCTCGCGTCGCTCCTCGGCACCCGGCGGCACCAGTTTCGCCGCGCCTGGCTGCGGGGTCCCCTGGGCTATCCCCCGAACGGAGTGGGGGAGGTCCGCACCCAGCAGATGAAGGGGTGGCAGGCCGACCTCGCAGCACGCAGGGCGGAGCTGAAGCTCGAGATGCTTGCCGGCACCGCATCCTTCCTTGACCGCAAGCGCCTCGGCGCCGAGACACGGCTGTCGAACACGGCGCAGCGGTGGGTGCAGTTCCGACGTAAGCAGGCGAGCCGGGCAGAGAAGGCCCGCAAACGCCTCGACGGGCCATGGGACCGGTTCTACACCTGGTTCTGGGCGAAAGTGATGGGTGACCGGGCATGGCGCCGCCTCGAGCCGGCGCTGTGGGACTGGGAACTCGCGTTCGGCAAGACGATCGACAAGCTCAAGCCGGACCTGATTCACGCCCATGACTTCCGGATGATCGGTGTGGGCGCCCGGGCGGCGCTACGGGCCCGGGGCGCGGGCCGCGACGTCAAGCTGATCTGGGACGCCCACGAGTTCCTGCCCGGGATCCGGCCCCGCCGCGACGACGAGCGATGGATGCCCGCACACGTCGCCCACGAGCGGGAGTACGCCCGGTACGCTGACGCGGTGATCACCGTTTCCAGCGGGCTGGCGGATCTGCTCCAGGAGACCCACCGACTCCCTGAGATTCCGTCGGTGATCCTCAACGCGCCCAGCAAGCTCGACAGTCGCACGCAGACGGGTGTCTCGCTGCCTAACGTCCGTGATCTCTGTGCTGTCGATCCGGCGACTCCCTTATTGGTCTACAGCGGAGCCGCGGCACCGCAACGTGGCCTCGCCACCATCGTGGAGGCTTTGCCGCAACTGCCCACGGCACACGCAGCGTTCATCGTGAACGCGCCGGATGGGTCCTACCTCCGGGGCCTTGTCAAGCGCGCGGCCGAACTCGGTGTACAGGACCGTCTGCACGTACTCCCGTACGTGGAGCACTGGCAGGTGGTGTCCTTCCTGTCGGCCGCCGATGTCGGGATCATCCCCATCCACCACTGGCCCAACCACGAGATCGCCCTCATCACGAAGTTCTTCGAGTACTCCCACGCGCGGCTGCCCATCGTGGTCAGTGACATGCGCACAATGTCGGAGATGGTGCGTCATACGGGGCAAGGCGAGATCTTCAAGGCAGAGGACGTGCAGGACCTGGTGCGCGCTGTCGCCGCGGTCCTCGCCGACCCGCAGCGCTACCGCGCGGCCTATGAGACGCCCGGCCTCCTCGACAGCTGGACATGGGAGGCTCAGGCGGAGATTCTGGACGGCCTCTACACCAAGCTGCTGCCCGGCCGGCCACCCCGTCGAAACCCGGAAGAGGTGTCGGTGGCGCAGCGCGAACTGGTCGCATCGGAGCGAACCGGCGGAGCTCTGGAGTGACTGTCGTCCCCGACGTCAGCGTCGTCGTCGCCGTCTACAACACGATGCCGTACCTGACCGAGTGCTTGAACTCCCTGGTCAAGCAGAGTATCGGGCAGGACCGGCTGCAGGTGGTGGCGGTCGACGACGGCTCCACCGACGGCAGCGGCGCCGAGCTTGACCGGTTCGCCGCCCTCTACCCGCAGACCTTCACGGTCGTGCACCAGCCCAACTCCGGTGGGCCGGCGGCACCGAGCAACCGCGGCCTGGAGCACGCCACCGGCCGGTACGTCTTCTTCATCGGCTCCGACGACTACCTGGGCACCGAGGCGTTGGAGCGGCTCGTGGACGCCGCCGACCAGTGGAAGTCCGACGTCGTCGCCGGCCGGATGGTCGGGGTCAACGGCCGTTACGTACCTACGGAGGTCTTCCAGACCACTCAGCAGGACGTCGATCTCTTCGACAGCGCCCTGCCCTGGGCGGTGTCGAACACGAAGCTGTTCCGCCGGGAGCTGATCGAGCGCCACCGGCTGCGCTTCCCCGAGGACATGCGGATGGGCAGCGACCAGCCCTTCACCATCGAGGCGTGCCTGCAGGCACGCCGCATTTCGGTGCTGGCCGACTACGACTACTACTACGCGGTCAAGCGTGACGACGCGCAGAACATCACCTACCGCACCAACTGGCAGGAGCGGCTGCGCTGCGCGCAGCGGCTGGTGGAGTACGTCGTCACCCGCCTCGACCCCGGCGTGCGGCGCGACGCGCTTCTGCGGCGGCACTTCGGCTCCGAGGTCGACAAGCTGCTGCGCAAGGGCTTCCTCGAACTCGACGAGGCCGCGCAGAAGCAGATCCACACGGCGGTGCGGGAGCTAACCGTCCGGTACCTCGGTGACCGGCTGGAAGCACAGCTGCCGGTCGGCACACGACAGCGGCTTGCCGTTGCCCGCCACGGCGAGTTGAACGACCTGCGCAAGCTGCTGCGCGAGCTCGCCGAGCCCGGCGGCCCGCGGGTGATCGTCGACAACGGCCGCTGGTACCGGCTGCTGCCCGGCTTCCGGGACAGCCGGTTCGGGCTGCCGGACAGCTGCTACGACATCAGCGACAAGGTCGCCGGCTGGATCCGGAAGTTCACCGCCAGCGCGGTGACGTGGCGCACCTCCGACGACGGCAACCTGGTCCTCTCGATCAACGCGCGCAATCCCTGGCGGCACCTGGCATCCGCCGGAACCGATGCGGTCTGGATCAGTGCCGGCGATGCCACCGCGACCGTGCGGATGGTCCTCGACGAGGTGGCAGGCACGGTGGCGTTCGCCGACTTCCCCGTCAGCGCGCTCATCGAGGCTGCTCCGAGCGGCCGAAAGCAGTTGACCGTCCGGTTGCACACGATCGTCGGCGGCGAAGAATCGGCCGGTTTCCTCAAACTGAAGGGCCGGCTGGCTGCCCCTCGGCGGGTCGTCCGCCACGGCAACCGCATTTACCTGATCACCCCGTACACGAACAACAAGGCACGGCTGGTGATCTCCGTCACCGGGATCACGCCGCGTCGACTGGTAGGCCGGCTTCGCCGCCTGCTGCCCAGTGGAGGAAAGTAGACCCATGAACATCTGTGTCGTCGCGTTGGGCAAGATCGGGCTGCCCCTGGCTGTGCAGTTCGCGTCGAAGGGCCACCGGGTCATCGGTGCCGACGTCTCCGAACGGGTGGTGCAGCTCGTCAACGACGGAGCAGTGCCGTTCCCCGGTGAGGCCGACCTAGACGTCAAGCTCAAGGAGGCCGTCACCGCCGGTCTGCTCACCGCGACCACCGACACCGCGGCGGCGGTGGCGCAGTCCGAGGCGGTCGTCGTGGTCGTCCCGCTTTTCGTCGACGCCGAGGGCGTGCCGGACTTTGGCTGGATGGATGCGGCCACCCAGGCCATCGCCGCGGGCCTGAAGCCGGGGACGCTGGTCAGCTACGAGACGACCCTGCCGGTCGGCACCACCCGCAACCGCTGGGCGCCGATGCTGGAGCAGGGCTCCGGGCTGACCGTCGGCACCGACTTCTCCCTCGTCTTCAGTCCGGAGCGGGTGCTCACCGGCCGGGTCTTCGCCGACCTGCGCCGCTACCCCAAGCTGGTCGGCGGCGTCGACGACGCCTCCGCCGCGCACGGCGTGCGGTTCTACGAGGCGGTGCTCGACTTCGACGAGCGGCCCGACCTCGACCGGCCCAACGGCGTCTGGGACCTCGGCTCCACCGAGGCCAGCGAACTCGCCAAGCTCGCCGAGACCACCTACCGGGACGTCAACATCGGCCTGGCGAACCAGTTCGCCCGCTTCGCCGACACCGTCGGCGTCGACGTCACCAAGGTCATCGAGGCCTGCAACACCCAGCCGTACAGCCACATCCACTCGCCCGGCATCGCCGTCGGCGGGCACTGCATTCCGATCTACCCGCGGATGTACCTCTGGAACGACCCGGCCGCCACCGTGGTCCGCTCCGCCCGCGAGGCGAACGCGGCCATGCCCGACTACGCCGTCGACCTGCTCGCCGCCGCGTACGGCGACCTGACCGGCGCGCACGTGCTGGTGCTCGGCGCCGCCTACCGCGGGGGAGTCAAGGAGACCGCCTTCTCCGGGGTCTTCCCGACCGTCGAGGCGCTGCGCGCCCGGGGTGCCACGCCGTACGTGTCGGACCCGATGTACACCGCCGAAGAGCTCGCCGCGCACGGCCTGCCGCCGCACGAGGGACAGCCGGTCACCGCCGCTGTGGTCCAGGCCGACCACAGCGAGTACAAGAGCCTGACCCCGGCCGACCTGCCCGGCGTGCGGGTGCTGGTCGACGGCCGCCGGGTCACCGACCCGCAGCGTTGGACCGGCGTACGCCGCGTCGTCATCGGCGGCTGACCGACAGCTGCACGGCGAAGGCCCCGGACGGCTCGTACCGTCCGGGGCCTTCGCCGTGTCCGGCGCGGGTCAGTCCTGGTCCAGGCCCGCCGGCGGGTTTTCCGGGTCACGGGAGACAACCTCGCCCTTGGCGTTCACCCAGCCCTTGGGCCGGGCCGGGTTGCCGGCGACGAGCTGGTACGGCGCCACGTCCCGGGTGACCACGGAACCGGCGGCGATCATCGCGTACGAGCCGACCTCGATGCCGCAGACCAGGGTGGCGTTCGCGCCGATCGACGCGCCCTTGCGCACCAGCGTCGGGGTGATCTCCCAGTCGGGGTTCTGGGCGCGGGGCCGGAAGTCGTTGGTGAAGACCGCGCAGGGGCCGACGAACACTTCGTCCTCGATCGTCACGCCCTGGTAGACCGAGACGTTGTTCTGCACCTTGACCCGGTCGCCGATGACGACGTTGGCGTCGACGTAGACGTTGCGCCCGATGACGCAGCCGACGCCGAGCTGCGCGCTGGAGCGGATGTGGGCCAGATGCCAGACCTTCGTGCCGTCGCCGATGCGGGCGCCCTCCTCCACGTCGGCGGTGGGGTGCACGAAGACCGGGGGCGTGGGGGTGTCGTCACTCATCTGTTCAACTCGCAAGGATCGGCGCGGGCTTGACAGCGCCACGCGGGGCCGGGGCGGTGCCAGCATACGACCCACCCCTGGGTACGCCCGGCAGCCGCCGCCCGGCGTACCTGCGCGCCCCGGCCGGTTCGCGCCGCGCAGGGCCGACGGTGATTCGCGCGTACCGCCGGCACCGGCAGTGCGGTACGGGCATGCTCGACAGGGCAGACGCGTACGGCGGAAGGGACACGATGGCGGGCTACGACACGGACTGGTCCGATGACCAGCAGGGCGTCTACGACGACTGTTACCGGGCGGGGCAGCAGTGGGCGGTCGACAACGACGCCGACCCGGAGGAGGTCCGGCGCATGGTCGAGCTGGCCAACGCCGCCCCGGACACCCTCGACAACAGCGAACTCGACATCGCGCCCCTGTCCGACGCGGTCGCGGAGGTGACCGGGGAGGTCGTGACGACGGTGACCGCCGACGCGAGCGACCCGGCGTTCCGGGGCTTCGTCGACGGTGTCCGCGACGCAGCCGAGGATGACGTCTTCGGCGCCTGAACCCGGCGCGACCGGCGGCCGGTGCCGCGCACTTCAGATCTCGGTGACGATCACGTCCAGCAGCAACGGCCGGCCGGCGACCGGTGCCGGCTCCTCCACCACGTAACCGAGGTCGCGCAGCGCCGTCACCAGCTCGCCGACGCTCGACGGCTGGACCTCGGCGGCGAGCAGGTCACGCACCAGCCGCCCCTTGGTCGCCTTGTTGAAGTGGCTCACGACGCTGCGGGTGGCCGTGCCGTCGACCATCCGCTCGTGCAGCACCCGCACGCTCGCCGTACGGCCGGCGACCTCACCGGTCGGGCGCCAGGTCGCCCCGTACGCCGCCGAGCGCAGATCCAGCACCGGCTCGTCGCCGGCGACGCGTGCCAGTTCGGCGGCGAGCGCCTTGCGCCAGTACGCGGTCAGCCCGCCCAGGCCGGGCAGGCGTACGCCGATCGCGCAGCGGTAGGCGGGGATCCGGTCGGTCAGCCGGACCATGCCCCAGAGCCCGGAGCCGACCAGCACCGACTCGTCCGCGAGCTTGCGGGCGCCGACCTCGAGTGAGGCCAGGTCCAGCGCCTCGTAGAGCACCCCGGTGTAGATCTCGCTCGCGGCACCGGTCGGGGCGGTGCGCAGCCCGGCGTTGCGGGTCACCTCGCCGCCCTGGCCGGGGGTGAGGCCGAGCACCTGCCGGGCCCGGTCGGGGTCGTCGCCGCAGAGGGTCACGAGGGTGTCGAGCACCCGTTCGCGCGCCGGGTTCAACGCCGGCAGGGAGAGCTGCTCCCAGTCCAGTGGCGCTTCGGTGCCGGCGGTCTTGCCCTCGGACGGTGGCAACAGGATGAGCATGGTGCGGGGGTACTCCTTGCGGTGTGGCCAGGGGAGCGCGACGGTGCGACCCGGGGCCAGGGTACGTCGCGCCCGGGCCGGCCCCGCTGCTCAGGGCGGCATACCCGGACCCGCATCACCAGCTCCGGTCAGGGCCCCGGGCACCCGGTCCTGCGGTGGATCAGGGCCCGGTCACCGCGGCCGCAGCTCCTGCTCCGGCTGGTACAGCCGGTACCGGCCGATCTCGGTGACGGTGGCGTCGAGGTCTCCGTCGTCGAGCAGCCGGCGGAAGCCCTCCTCGAATATCGTCCCGGACTGGAAGACGAAGGCCGGGCTCGGTTCCCGGTCGACCTGTTCGCGGTACGGCGGGTAGCGGTCCAGTCCGCGGCCCACGGTCTCGCCGATGACGGCGCAGAGCACGTTCTCGTTGGTGTTGAAGACCAGCCGGTTGCAGATCCAGTACTCGCTGTAGACGTGGTGTACGCCCAGCTCCTGGAGTCGCTCGCCGAGCAGGCGGGCCTGCGTCTCCTCCTGCTGGAGCTTGTCGAGGTCGCGGACAAACATGCCGGTGGAGATCACCGAGAGGAGCACGATCACGCCGACCACGTTGTTGGCGAGGTTGCCGACGATCCGGTGGTTGGTGTCCAACATCCCCCACGAATGTCGTCCGGCCGCATA
The DNA here is from genome assembly GCF_049523535.1 of Melissospora conviva. Lineage (NCBI taxonomy): Bacteria > Bacillati > Actinomycetota > Actinomycetes > Micromonosporales > Micromonosporaceae > Melissospora > Melissospora conviva. The sequence continues at coordinate 267,165 of NZ_JBLLDT010000005.1, read as the reverse complement.
GAGGGGCCAGAGGACGGCGGGCAGCGAGATCTGCAGCACCGACAGGTACCGGGCGTTGGCGAGCGGCTCGGTGGCGGTGGTGGGGTTGCGCAGGTAGGCGTAGAGGGTCAGCGCGGCGGCGGCGAGCAGGGCGAGCTGGGTGACGGCGCGGATGCGCCCGTCGCGGTCGCGCCGGTCCCGGCGCAGCGCGTGTACGGCCAGCGCGGCGGCCACCACCAGCAACGCGAGGTAGAGGTAGGTGAACCACTGGTGCAGACCGGTGCAGCCGCTGCTCGGGCAGAGTCCGGTGGCCAGCGGGACGCTCTCCACCAGTCCGTCCCAGCGCTGTCGCAGCGGCGCCGTGAGACCGCCGGAGTCGGCCAGCCCCCACAGCACCGTCCAGGAGTCCTCCCCGGGGCCGGCCCGCAGGTTGTAGATGATCACCGGTAGACCGCCGAGGACGAGACCGCCGGTGAGCGCCGCGCCCGCACGGCCCCACAGCTCCCGGCCGCTCGCGACCAGCAGCACCACCGCCGCCGCGGCCAGGTAGGGCAGCACCAGCCAGTCCGACCAGAGCGCCAAGCCGGCCAGCAACCCGACCATCCCGTACGCGGGCAGCCGATGCCGGACGGTCCCACTGGCCAGCGCGAGCGTGAGCAGCAGGACGAGGACGACCGCTACCTTGTTCTCGGCGCGGCCGCCGACGGCGGTGATCTGGTCACGCACCACCCGCTCGGAGCCGAGCGAGAGGAGCCCGATGACGATCGCGGCGAAGACGGGGGAGTAGAGGCGACGGACCAGGTGGTACATCGCGAAGAGGAAGAGCGCGTAGAGGACCAGCAGCGGGATGCGCAGCGCCACCCAGCTCGGCCCGAAGACGGCGAAGAGCGGAGCGGCCAGGTACGACTCCAGCACCCCCATGTAGTGCTGGCCGTAGAGGAAGATCGGCGTGTGGCGGCCCTCGGCGATGTGCTTGGCCGCCAGCCCGAAGGTCGCCTCGTCGCTGTTGGAGCCGGGCACCCCCATCAGGATCAGCGCCAGCCGGTACAGCACCCCCAGGGCGCCGAACAGCAGGGCTGCCAGCGCGGGCAGGTGCGACCGGATCTTCGTCATGCTCCGCTGCACGGGTTCGGCCAGCGAGACAGACACGAGCACCCCTCGTCCTTTTGCTCCCCGGGTGAGCGTGCCACGGCACCCGCAGGTCAGGACGCGAAACGGTGAACACCGGCGAAACCTGATGATCGCCGGGGTGCCGCGCCGCAGGGGGTGTGGCAGGCTGATTTCGTGCCCACCCCGGATGCTCCCCGCCTGCACCGCGCCGCCCGGATCGAGGACGCCGCGCAGGAGTTCTTTCTGCGCAAGCTCGGTCGCCGGCCGCGGCGGCCGGCGATCGTCCCCTACGCCGGGTACGGCGCTCCCGGCTGGGCGCGGGTGATGGGACGGGTGCTGCTGACCCGCGCCGACGGCGACGCCGACCGCCGGCCACAGAAGCTGCGCGGCTGGCGCAGCTTCGCCACCCTGCCGGCCAAGGGCGTGCCCGTCACCGTCGAAGCCGGCGACGTGAGCACCGAGGTGCAGACCGACCGCAGCGGTCTGATCGACACCGTGGTCAAGGCCGACTTGAACCCGGGCTGGTGCCGGATCCGGCTCAGCGCACCCGACGCCGAGCCGGTCGAGGCCCCGATCCGGGTGATCGACCCGGCGGCCCGCTTCGGCATCATCTCCGACATCGACGACACGGTCATGGTCACCGCGCTGCCCCGGCCGCTGCTGGCCGGCTGGAACACCTTCGTCCTCGACGAACACGCCCGCGCGGCCGTACCCGGGATGGCGGTCCTCTACGAGCGGATCACCAACGCCCGGCCCGGCTCACCGGTGCTCTACCTCTCCACCGGCGCCTGGAACGTCGCCCCGGCGCTGACGCGGTTCCTGTCCCGCAACCTCTACCCGGCCGGTCCGCTGCTGCTCACCGACTGGGGACCCACCCAGGACCGCTGGTTCCGCAGCGGACGCGAGCACAAGCGGGCGACCCTGGAGCGGCTGGCGGGGGAGTTCCCCGACATGCGCTGGCTGCTGGTCGGCGACGACGGCCAGCACGACCAGGAGATCTACCGAGAGTTCCTGCACCGGCACCCGGAGAACGTCGCCGGCGTGGCGATCCGGCGGCTCTCGCCGACCCAGGCGGTCCTCGCCGGAAACTTGCCGCACGCCGCCGACGAGAGGCCGTCGGGGTCGGAGGGGAGCCGGTGGATCTGCGCGCCGGATGGCGCACAGCTCTGGAAGGAACTCCGCGAGGCGTCCATCGTCTGAATTCGGGCGGTCGCCCCGGTGAAGCGTGTTCTGTCCCGATAACCAAGGGCTGATGCGGAGGATTCCCCGCGCGGTGCGGGTACGAGGAGGACTCTAGGGACTTCGATGGACCCCCGGATGGAAGACCCCCGCGAGTGCGGGGACGAGCCGGACGCGCCCATCGTGACTGTGTTGCGCTGGGGAAGACCCCCGCGCGTGCGGGGACGAGTACACGCGCTGCCACCCGTACAGGACGGGCCCGGGAAGACCCCCGCGCGTGCGGGTACGAGAACACCGTCACCAGGACCGTCACCAGCAAGGAAGGAAGACCCCCGCGCGTGCGGTGACGAGGACGAACACGCATGACGGTTCCTTCCGGCGAGAGGAAGACCCCCGCGCGTGCGGGGACGAGGGCGGCTACGTGGGCGCGACGTACGTCCCGAAGGGAAGACCCCCGCGCGTGCGGGGAGAGCGGCCGGGCGCCGCCGGCGACGAGGCCTGGTTCGGAAGACCCCCGCGCGTGCGGGGACGAGGACGAGCTGCGATCTGGCCCCGATCGGTGACGAGGAAGACCCCCGCGCGTGCGGGGACGAGGGTTGGGACCCCGGACAGCGCGTCCTGATCATCGGAAGACCCCCGCGCGTGCGGGGACGAGTCCGGCCGCTCGCCCGCACCATCGCGCCCGTGAGGAAGACCCCCGCGCGTGCGGGGACGAGCAGGCTGCGGCGCCGGCGAGGGGGTAGAGCAGGGGAAGACCCCCGCGCGTGCGGGGACGAGGCGTCCGGAACGCCGATGACCCAGCCGATGCCCGGAAGACCCCCGCGCGTGCGGGGACGAGAAGGTCCGGCAGCGCAAGACCGGGAAGGCGGCGGGAAGACCCCCGCGCGTGCGGGGACGAGCTACGAGGGCAGCATCGCTGAGCGGGCGATCGCGGAAGACCCCCGCGCGTGCGGGGACGAGGCCGTGGGGGAGCTGTACGCCGAAGACGACCCGGGAAGACCCCCGCGCGTGCGGGGACGAGGTGTAGGGGGCCCGATGGACCCCCATACCAACCGGAAGACCCCCGCGCGTGCGGGGACGAGCAACGCCCTGTTCGCGACCGGCCGGTAGTGGCCGGAAGACCCCCGCGCGTGCGGGGACGAGCACCGTGTGGATCAGCGCCGGCGCCAACTCAGGGGAAGACCCCCGCGCGTGCGGGGACGAGGGCCCGCTCGGCCTCGTCGACGCCGGGCGCCTCGGAAGACCCCCGCGCGTGCGGGAACGAGCCGCACCTTGCCCAGATACTCCTGCCAACGCCGGGAAGACCCCCGCGCGTGCGGGGACGAGGTTTCGTTGCTGCGTCCCGCGTATGCCCCGTGGGGAAGACCCCCGCGCGTGCGGGGACGAGCGGGGCGCTCGGTGGCGCGACCGGTGGTGGTGGGGAAGACCCCCGCGCGTGCGGGGACGAGGGCCGGTACCGGCCCGACGCGGTCTCGTACCGCGGAAGACCCCCGCGCGTGCGGGGACGAGGTCACCGCGGGCCATCTCGGCCGCGACGTTGAGGGAAGACCCCCGCGCGTGCGGGGACGAGGCACTCTGGACGCAGGACGCCAGTCCGGCGGGCGGAAGACCCCCGCGCGTGCGGGGACGAGTTGGCGGGGTGGGTGACCGCTACGTCGAGCTGGGGAAGACCCCCGCGCGTGCGGGGACGAGCAAATCCGGGGGTCCATCGGACCCCCTAGACCCGGAAGACCCCCGCGCGTGCGGGGACGAGGTGTCTCGTGGGTTGAAGCTGCTGGCGATGGAGGGAAGACCCCCGCGCGTGCGGGGACGAGTAGGCCGGCGTCGACGTCGACACCAGAGAACGCGGAAGACCCCCGCGCGTGCGGGGACGAGCACTTCCAGTTGATCGAGCCCATCGCGGACTCCGGAAGACCCCCGCGCGTGCGGGGACGAGATCAGCGGCCCGTCTTCGAGGGCCCCGTGCTGGGGAAGACCCCCGCGCGTGCGGGGACGAGTGCGTCCGAAGCGCCTGTATGTGGTGGCCGGCAGGAAGACCCCCGCGCGTGCGGGGACGAGCGCGGATCGGCTCGTCTCGGCGCAGCTCAAGGCGGAAGACCCCCGCGCGTGCGGGGACGAGGCTTTCCCACCTGGGCTTTTGTGGGCTACTCGGCCTCCGCAGCATCACTCGCCAAGGCCCAAGATCGCCTAGCTGCATAGCTTGCCATGCTCGCCGGGTCCTCCTTCTGTCGGTCACCCGACTTGCCGGACATGAGCTGCCTTCAATGTCGGTGGGTCTCCCTATAGTGCTCCGCATGTCCCCGATGCCACCATCCCCGCTATCCGTCCTATGGGGAAAATCGGACGCCGGTGGTAGCCCCAATTTGCTGCTTCAGCACCTCTTCGACACCGCTGCGGTAGCAGAGTTGATCTGGGAGCACTACCTTTCGCCGGGCACTCGACGGTGGCTTGATGCGTGCTCCGCTGCGAGAGGCAAGCACCTCTACGCTCTGCTGGCGGGCCTTCACGACGTCGGCAAGGCATCACCGGCCTTCCAGGCGAAGGTTCCAGATCTCGCGCGCCGCGTCCAGGATGCAGGGCTGTCCTGGAAAAGGCTGGACAAGGACTCCGCCGCTTGGCATCACACGGGTGCCGGAGCGGTGATTCTTCGAACGGTCCTACCGCAGCACAACTGGACACCTCAGTCGGTCGACTGGGTCTGGCCGTTGATCGCCGGCCACCACGGGCTGGTCCCCGAAGCTGAAAAGCTGCTCGTCGCACGCCGCTTGGGCAATGCGCAGGGGCGAGGTCAGGAATGGGTGGCCGCGCAGCGGGACCTGGTTGAGGCCGTGGCTGATGCGCTCGGAGTGGATCTAACCGATATCGGGTCCTTGCTCTTGCCGTCGCGCGGCAGGCAGCTCGAACTCTCCGGCTTGATCATCATGGCCGACTGGATAGCCAGCAGCGACCACTTCCCCGGTATCGATGCCTTTTCGCAAGTCTCCATGGACGGCGCGCGGCAAAGAGCAGACGAGGCATGGAGGGCGCTGCAGCTACGAGGCGGTTGGGGTGACGCACCGTACGCGCCGGCTCTCGACCTGATCGCTAGCCGCTTCGGGCGTACGGCGCGGCCCCTGCAGACGGCAGGTATCCACCTTGCGGAGCAGATGACCGGCCCTGGGCTGACGATCGTCGAAGCACCGATGGGGGAGGGAAAGACCGAACTGGCACTGGCTGCGGCCGAGGTGCTCGGTCGACGGTTTGGACGCGATGGAGTCTTCGTCGGCATGCCGACCCAAGCCACCAGTGACCCCATGTTCGGTCGGGTGCTGGACTGGGCGCGTGAGCTCGACAGTGCCGTGCCGGTCGGGTTGCTCCACGGCAAGCGCATGTTCAACGCGCAGTGGAACGACCTTCAACAACGCGTGCACTTCGCAGGCGTAGACGAGTTCGGCTGCGACGACGGGTACGGCCTCGTGGATGCCGGACGGTGGGAGCGACCCGAACAGGCGCCGGCCGAGTGGTTCCTCGGAGCAAAACGCGGCATGCTCATGCCGGTCGTCGTCGGGACCATCGACCAACTGCTGCACGCCGCCACCCGAACCAAGCACGTGATGCTGCGTCACGCCGGCCTCGCCGGTCGAGTCGTCATCCTCGACGAGATCCACGCCTACGACACCTATATGTCGCAGTTCCTGTTGGAAGCACTGCGCTGGCTGGGCGATGCCGAGGTGCCGGTGATCCTCCTGTCGGCCACGTTGCCGCCTGAGCAACGGGAAAGCCTGATCCGGGCGTACGTCCAGGGAGCGACACGTCGCCGGACGCCGGAACTGCCGCAATCTGCGAGCGAGGCTCGTTACCCCTTGATTACCGCGGTCAGCGTCGCGGACGGGGCGGCCCGACGGGAGGCACGCACAGCGCAGCCGTGGCGGCCCTCGGTGCCGGTGGCGGTTGATGTGCTCGATGAGGAGCCAACCGATGACCCGGAGCGGCTCATCGATCTACTCGACGAACGGCTGCGTGACGGCGGATGTGCGCTGGTCATCAGGAACACGGTGGGCCGAGCGCAAAAGACCTACCAGGCACTCGCCGATCGGTGGGGCACAGATGAGGTTCTGCTGCTTCATGCCCGCTTGACCGTCGCGGAACGAGCCGCCCGGACAGAGCGCGCCCTCGACCTTCTTGGCCCGCCCAAGGACTCTGTCGCCAGACCACACCGGCTCATCGTCGTGGCCACTCAGCTCGCCGAACAGTCGTTCGACGTAGACGCCGACTTGTTGGTGACTGACCTCGCACCCATCGATCTGCTCCTGCAACGGGTGGGACGTCTCCACCGCCACGACCGGCCTGTGTCTCAACGCCCAGAGAGGCTTCGGTCCGCGCAGGTTGTCGTCACTGGCATCAAGCGCCAACCACACGCTCCACCCGCTTTCCCTCGTGGCAGCGAGTACGTCTACGGGCGGTATCTGTTGCTACGAACCGCCGCGCTCGTCGTCGAAGCAGCGGACAAGGATGGTTGGTCGGTCCCGCTGGATGTACCCGCACTGGTCAGCCAGGGCTACAGCGTTGAGACCGCCGTTCCCATTGAGTGGAGCGACGCCCTCCAGGTGGCGGAACAAGCTTGGACCTCGGCGGAAGCAGCGCGCCGCGCCAAAGCCAAGGCTTTTCTGCTTTCCGGCGAAGAGCAGCTTGGCACCCCCACGCTCGCCGGACTGCACGCGCGAGCAACAGGAGAGTTGCAGGATGACGACGCGGTGGCGGCGGTTGTTCGCGACGGTCCAGAGTCGCTCGAAGTGGTGGTCGTCCGGAGAACCGCCGGCCGCTACCTGACCCTCGGCGGCCGTAGTCTCGGCCCAAACGGCGACGCCAGCGACAACCAGCTCGCTGAAGAGGTGATCGGTTCGACGGTTCGGCTTCCCGGCCGACCCGAGATCACGGCCGCGGCGAAGGCCACGCTCACGCCACTACCCGGCTGGTACGGCAACCCCTGGTTGCAGCGCGCCCGTGCTCTCGTCCTGGACGACACCTCGTCCGCAGTCCTCGCCGGCACGCGGCTCACCTACGACAAGCAGCTCGGACTTCTCACGGAGCAAGCATGACACCTGTAGAACCGTTACCCCCCGCGTTGGCGGGGACACCGCGCCGCTCGCACACAGGTGCGGATTACCCCGGCGTTGCCAGGCCCATGAGGATGGTGGCGCTCCTGCACCTTACCGCAAGCGAAGCTCAGCAGATCCGCGCGAAGCGCGAGCACATAGGTGGTTCGTTGCATCTTGCGCCCTAGGTTGATAGCTTCGACGCATGCAGATGCATGGGGGCCTTAAAGGGTGGGTGCTCGGTGCGATGGTGTCCCTCAACGGGATGCGGGGAGGGTTCATCTCTATCGAGCTTTTAGTGCGTGAAACCACTCTTGATTATCGGACCCTTCAGTGCGTCCTCCGGGAGTTGTCGGAGCTTGATGACGAGCTCTTCAGATCGGTTCATGATCCTTCTACAAAGGACATTCTGTGCGTCACGCACGTCAGCGAGGCAGCCCTTAGGAAGGTGCCTCAGCCACTGCCAGAGCAGCGCACAGGCGGGTCTTCGCATCCAGGAGCCCAGCATCGTGGTTTCGTCGGTCGGCTAGTGCGTTCCGTTGGCGGAGCGGTCATCGCACGATTCATTGCCGACTGGGTTCTTGACACCTATCACCGCTAGTCGCTGAATGCTTGAGGAGCATCCCGTGGGCGAATACTCGTTCAGTCTCGTGGACGAACCGTGGATTCCGGTCGTCGAGCGCGGTATGCCGCGGCTCCGTTCCCTGATGGAGGCGCTGCTTCAAGCGCACGAGATCGACGCGCTCAGCGTGGCGAATCCGCTGGAAACCGTTGCGATGCTCCGTCAGGTGTTGCTGCCCGCGTACCTTGACGCGTGCGGCCTCCCCACCAGCGAGGTGGAGTGGCAGGCCCGCTGGGATGGGGGCACTCTGCCAGCGGTAGAGATCAAGAAGTACCTCGGTGAGCACCGGCAGGTTTTTGATCTTTTCGGCGCTCGCCCGTTCGGTCAGGTGGTCGGTTTGCGCACCGCGAAGGACGAAACCAAGCCGGTGTCGCTGCTGATTGCGACGACAGCCACCGGCAACAACGTCCCGCTGTTCGCTGCGCGCACCGAAGCCGACCCGCCGTCTCTGACTCCTGCAGAGGCCACCCGGGCAATGCTGGCGACCCAGTGCTGGGACACGGCGGCGATCAAGTCCGGTGCGGCCGACGACGAGAAGGTGTCCGGAGGCAAGACCACCGGAAACCCGACCGGGCCCTGCGGGGCCCTCGGGGTCATCATCCCGCTGGGACGGAACCTGGCCGAGACGATTCTGCTCAACACTCCCATCGTGCGGCAGTCGGACCCCGAGGACCTGCCTCAGTGGCGAAGCGGTGTCGCGCCTACCGGCGCCTGGCGGCCGGACGACCCGAAAGGTCTCCTGCATCTCCTCACCTGGCAGTCCCGCCGGGTGCGGCTCGTCCCGGAGCGCATCGGCGGCGAGATCGTGGTGCGCCGGGTAGTGCTGACGGCAGGCGACCGAATCCGGTCGCTGCCTCAAGACGTAGAACCACACACGGCCTGGCGGCAAGTGGATAAGCCCCGAGCAGGTCAGCCCTCTGTCACACCGGTGAGGCACGTTATCGGGCGCGACAGTTGGCGTGGGCTCGAACCGATGCTGGCAACCGTTCCCCAGGCGAGTACGAAGGTCTCCAGCAGTCTGCTCCTCAGTCAGCTCCACAGACTTCAGATGAGCGGCCACCTCGGCGAGGACCTGCCACTGCAGGTTATGACCGTCGGGGTGGCGTACGGGAATCAGTCCGCCGTCGTCGAAGACGTCATCGCCGACCTGCTCCCGTTGCCGATGGCGGCGCTGCACCCCGACAGCGACGTGCGCCAGGTCATCGAGACCGTGATGACGCAAGCCGAAGGACTCCGCCGGGCCGGCAACAACTTCGGCGACGACCTCAGACGGGCCGGCGGCGGTCACCCCCTGCCCTGGGACAAGGGGTTTCGGCTGGGCGACGCCCTCATGCACGACTTCAACCGGGTCGTGCGGCGACTGCTCACCGGAATGCAGCGGCAACCAGAGCTTTGGGAGCGGGCTGAGGAAGCGTGGCAGGAAAGCGCTCTCGCCCTCGCCCACGCCGCCGCAGAGCGCGCGTTGAGTGCCATCCCGCCCACTGCTTTCCTCGGGCGTACCGACAAGGCCGGCAAGCGCACGACCTCTGCGAGCGTGGCACACGCGTGGTACCGGGCGGCCGTTCGGAAGACGCTCGGCATCTGAGCATGACCGGATCAAATGTGGAGAGGCGCGCATGACAGTCCAGGATGAAGTCCGTCCCAGGTATCGAAAGTGCTTCTGGGAAAAGGACTACAGCAAGGAAATGCCCCAGGGGCGGGACCTCGCCGCGCTGCGTCGAGGTCTCGGACGCGAAGCCGGCGATGTCCCGGAAATGTGGCCGTACTACACACGTCTGCACCCAGAGGGACGACTCACTCGGGAACTCCACGCAGAACACGCCGCGCTGGTCCTGTTCGCGCTGCACCAGCAGTCGCAGTCGATCCTGATGCACGGCGCGGACATCGGTCTCGGCACCGCGATGGCCAGGCTGCGTATCAGCGGCAAGGTGACGGCAGAAGCGGTCGACCGGCGCTTCGCTGCAGCCGCGACCGCCACGAGCTTCGCCGAAGTCACCCTGCACCTGCGCGGTCTGGTCACCCAGCTCCGTGGCATTCGGCAGCCCTTGGACTACACCCGGCTGATGCGTGACCTGCGTGACTGGCAGGACAACGACCGTATTGCCACGGTGCGCCGCCGTTGGGGAAGCCAGTACTTCACCCTTTCCGCCGATCAGAAGTAGTCCGCCACACCCGGCCGGCGGCTGATCGGCGCTCTCGCCGAGACCTGAATATCGACGCTCTTCCGAGGAGAATCTGTGAATATCCCCCGTACCTACATCGACGTGCACATCCTGCAGACCGTTCCGCCGTCGAACCTGAACCGCGACGACGCGGGAAGCCCCAAGCAGGCGGTGTACGGCGGTGCCCGTCGCGCCCGGGTGTCGTCGCAGGCGTGGAAGCGGGCCACCCGACTGGCTTTCCGGCAGCAGGCCGGCATGACCGCAGCTCAGCTCGGTACCCGCACCAAGCGGGTCTCTGGTCTCCTCGCCGGGCGGATCGCCGAACGCACCGGCCTCGATGGTGAAGCCGCGACCCGCCTGGGCAACGCCCTCCTCGCTCATGAACTCAACATCAAAGCCGGCAAGAAGGCAGAGGAGAGCGCGTACCTGCTGTTCTTCGGAATCAGCCAGCTCGACGCCATCGTCGATCTGGTCTCCGACCGGGCCGCAGAGCTCGCGGCACTGGCCGACGACGCGCTCGCCAAGGCGGTCTCGGATCTGCCGGTGCGTCAGCAACTGACCAGCGGGCACCCCATCGACGTGGCGCTCTTCGGCCGGATGGTCGCCGACATTCCGTCACTCAACGTCGATGCCGCCACCCAGGTCGCACACGCAATCTCGGTGCATCCCGCCGAGATCGAGTTCGACTACTACACCGCGGTCGACGACGAGAAGACCATGGAGGAGGACGCCGGCGCCGCGATGATCGGCACCGTCGAGTTCACCTCGGCGACGCTCTACCGATACGCCACCCTCGGAGTGCACCAGCTCGCGGCCAACCTCGGCAACGACCTCGACGCCACCATCGAGGCGGCCCGCGCTTTCCTCCGGGCGTTCGTCGTGTCGATGCCCACCGGACACCAGAACACCTTCGCGCACCACACCCTGCCGAACCTGGTCAGCTTCGTTGTCCGTGAGGACCAGCCCATCAACCTCGTGTCCGCCTACGAGAAGCCGGTGCGCAGCAAGGACGGCATCCTCGGCCAGGCCGCCCTGCGCCTGGCGGCCGAACTCCAGAACGGAAGCAACGCCTGGGGCTTCACGCCACGCACGGTGACCAGCGTGTACGACCCCGTAGTCGCCACCAATGCCGGCTACGACAGCGACGAAACGAAGAACGCCGCGCTGCTCGCCGAGGCTTTCGGTAGCCCACGTCGACTCGACGAAAGCATCGACCTCACCGTCGCCGCTATCCGTGACAGGCTCCAGGAGCGCGATGCGTGATGAGCGCATCGAACTTCAGTCTGGTGTTGCGTCTGGCAGGGCCGCTGCAATCGTGGGGCGGCCGTGGCCAGTTCAACCGCCGAGACACCATGGACGAGCCCACCAAGAGCGGAGTGCTCGGGCTGCTCAGCGCCGCGCAGGGCCGACGCCGTCAGGACCCGATCGAGGACCTCGTCGGCCTCAGCCTCGGGGTGCGTACCGACCAGCCGGGGACCCTGCTGCGGGACTATCACACCGTCAGCGACCTGACCGGCCGTCCGCTGCTGTCCGCCTCCGTCAATGCCAAGGGCGTGCAGAAGTTCACTTCGCCGGCGAAGTGGACCCACGTCACCCAGCGCTACTACCTCCAGGACGCGGTCTTCGTGGCGGCGGTGGCAGGCCCGGTCGAGCTGCTCTCGGCGCTGGCCGCCGCGCTTCGTCAGCCTGCCTTCCCGTTGGCGTTGGGTCGACGATCGTGCCCGCCGTCGCAGCCGTTGCTGCTTTTCACCGCGACAGGGGAGGGGACAGCCGATCTCTGGCCGGGGGATCCTGCGCAGGTCCTGTCAGCTGTGCCCTGGCAGGCAGGCGAGAACCACCGCGAGGTGCTTGAGCGTCGGCACGGCAACTTGGCGACGGTTGAACTGCCCATCACCGTCGACGACAACCTCGGCCCAGACGTCCGCACCGACGTGCCGCGCACCTTCGACCCGCTCCGGCGGGGGTTCGAGATGCGGCGAGTCCGCCAGGACTGGGTGCGGGTGGCGACAGGCGGAGAAGGCGCAGGAGCCCAGGAACATGACCCCTTTGCATTGCTCGGGTGGTAGCTGATGTCGTACTTGTCCAGGATCCATCTCAACCCCATGCGCGCACGGACCCAGCAGATGCTGCGCAACCCGCACATCCTGCACGCCGCGGTTCTATACGGGATCAGCAGGCAGCCAGTACAGGAGCGGGTGTTGTGGCGGCTGGAAACCCCGCAACAACATCGTCTCTCCGTGCTGGTACTGACGGAGTCCGCTCCCTCGTGGGAGCACCTCGTCGAGCAGGCCGGTTGGCCCGGCGCCCAAGAGCCGCAGTTCATGGTGCGGCCCTACGAACCTGTCCTGAACCAGCTTCAGCGTGGCAGGATGTTCGCCTTCCGGTTGAAGGCCAATCCCACCATCGCCACCAAGAAACCAAAGGCGCCCTCCAAGGAACAGGCCCAACGCCTGGCCGGTGACCGGCCAAGGGGAGTGCGCGTCGCCCACCGGTCGCTGCCCGACCAGATCACCTGGGTCACCGAACGCTTGCAACGGCTTGGCTGCACAATCCCCACCGACCGCGTGGACGGCGACGACGTGCCGGCGGTGCGGGCGAGCGACCGTCATCGGTTGCGGTTCCACAAGGACGGACGCCGAACCGACGTCCCACCGGTTGTGCTGGAGAGCGTCGTCTTCGACGGACTGCTGCGCATCGACGATCCCGATGAGGCGAGAAAGGCGCTCCTGTACGGGGTGGGCCCCAGCAAGGCGTACGGGTTCGGAATGCTGACCTTGGCGCCACCCCGATCTGCTCAGACGGTGTGACGTGTGGTGGCTGGCGGACCCACAGGACCTGCACCGGATCAGTGATCGGATATCGAGCGTCTACGTCGAACGCTGTCACGTCGACCGGGCTGACAATGCAGTCGTCCTGGTCAACAAGGAGCGCACGGTCAGAGTCCCGGCGGCGATGGTCGCCACGCTTCTGCTCGGGCCGGGCACCCGCATCACTACCGCAGCCGTACGGCTCCTCGCGGATTCCGGCACCGCGCTGTGCTGGGTCGGCGAGAAGGGAGTGCGGCTCTACGCGGCGGGCGCAGGCCCCAGCAGAGGGTCGCAACTCCTCATCCGTCAGGCGTATCTTGTCAGCCGCACCAAGGAGCGGCTCGGCGTGGCCCGACGCATGTACGCCATGCGGTTTCCTGGTGAGGACATCGCGTCACTCAACATGCAGCAGCTTCGAGGCAGGGAAGGCGCGCGCGTAAAGAAGATCTACCAGGCGCACTCTCGCCGTACGGGTGTGCCCTGGGACGGTCGGCTCTACAAGCCCGGCCAGCCCTTCGAAGCCGGAGACGACGTGAACCGGCTGCTGTCGGCAGGACACAGTTGCCTATACGGCATCTGCCACGCCGCAATCGTCGGCTTGGGCGCCAGCCCTGGCCTCGGGTTCGTGCACACCGGAGGCGCAACATCCTTCGTGCTCGACATCGCCGACCTGTACAAGGCCGAGTACACGATTCCGTTGGCGTTCGACCTTGCGGCGATGGGACTCACCAGCGAACGTGATGCGCGTACGGCATTCCGAGACCGCGTCGCAGACGGCAAGCTGATGTCCCGGATCGTGCGGGACATCAAGGCTCTCCTGCTTGACGGCGCGACCGAAACCTCGGATCAGGACGCCAACGAGCTGTGGGACGACGAGGCCGGATCGGTGCCGGGCGGAATCAACTGGGCAAACGACTACGTCGATGCCTTTGATGAGACGTCCTTCGTCGGCGTGAGCGGCCCGGAACTGCGAGAGCCGCAGGTGGACTGGTGACAGTCATCGTGCTGATAGCGGTAGCGGAAGGTCTCCGGGGGCACCTCACTCGCTGGATGATCGAGATTGCTCCCGGTGTGTTCGTGGGTAACCCGAGCACCCGCGTACGCGACCGTCTGTGGGCAGTGCTGGCGACGCGCTGTGGTGACGGGCAGGTAGTCATGATCGAACCCGCGAGGAACGAACAAGGCTGGGCAGTACGGACTGCCGGCCGGGATCGTTGGCTGCCGGTCGATCTCGACGGACTGATGCTGATGGCCCGCCCTCGCTCGTAAAGCCCCAGGTCAACAAGCCTCGTCCCCGCACGCGCGGGGGTCATCCCCTGCCTGCGGTGGCTGTGGTCATCACCGGGTGGCTCGTCCCCGCACGCGCGGGGGTCATCCTAGCGTCGAGAGGAACCATCGATGGGTGTGTTACTCGTCCCCGCACGCGCGGGGGTCATCCCGCGGGCGTGACGATGTTCTTCCACCACCACGTCTCGTCCCCGCACGCGCGGGGGTCATCCCGACCAGTACAACCGCTACGCCGCCCGGTACCGCTCGTCCCCGCACGCGCGGGGGTCATCCGACCAGGTGCAGCGCGCCGGGTACCGGGTGCGGCTCGTCCCCGCGCGCGCGGGGGTCATCCTTCCTTGCTGGCGGTGAACGCGTCGCCGATGAGCTCGTCCCCGCGCGCGCGGGGGTCATCCCCGGTACGGCGGCCGGGAGAACCTGGAGGCGCTCTCGTCCCCGCACGCGCGGGAGTCATCCGGCCCCGAAGGGTACCGGCAAGCGGACGATCCCCTCGTCCCCGCACGCGCGGAGGTCATCCGGCGGTGCTGTTCACGCACCGGGTCGGCGGCAGCTCGTCCCCGCACGCGCGGGGTCTTCCCACGTGCCGTTGGAAGGCGGTAGCCGACCATCCCATCCCCGCACCCGCGGGGTTTTCCGGGGCCGAGCACGACGCTGATCGACCCGCTGGACCCGTCCCTGCCCACGCGCGGTTCTTTGCGACCGCACCACACCGTCTGCCGGTGGCTACTCCTGGCGCAGCCAGAGCACGCCGAGCGGCGGGATCCGCAGCGCCGCCGAGGCGGGCAGCCCGTGCCACGGCACGTCCTCGGCGTGCACCGCGCCCAGGTTGCCCACCCCCGACCCGCCGTAGTGCGCGGAGTCGGTATTGAGCACCTCCCGCCAGGTCCCCCCGGCCGGTAGCCCGATCCGGTAACCCTCCTGTGGGGTAGCGGAGAAGGCCGCCACACAGACCAGGGTGTTGCCATCCGCCGCGATCCGAACGAAAACCGACACGTTGTTGTCGGCGTCATCGGCGACGATCCAGCGAAAGCCGGCCGGGTCGGTGTCCTGCGTCCAGAGCGCAGGAGTCTGGCCGTAGACCGCGTTCAAGTCGGCGACAAGGCGCTGCACGCCGGCCCGCGCCGGGTCGTCCAGTAGCCCCCAGTCCAGGCCGCGCTGCTCGCTCCACTCCCGGTCGTCGGCGAGCTCGCAGCCCATGAAGAGCAGCTTCTTGCCGGGATGCGCCCACATGTACGCAAGCAGCGCCCGTACGGTCGCCAGCCGCTGCCAGGTGTCGCCGGGCATCTTGCCCGCCAGTGAGCCCTTGCCGTGCACCACCTCGTCGTGGCTGATCGGCAGCAGGTAGGTCTCGCTCCACGCGTACACCAGGGAGAAGGTGAGCTGATGGTGGTGGTGGCGGCGGTAGATCGGGTCCTTGGAGGTGTAGAGCAGGGTGTCGTGCATCCAGCCCATGTTCCATTTGAAGCCGAAGCCCAGCCCGCCGTCGGAGGTCGGCCGGGTCACCCCCGGCCAGGCCGTCGACTCCTCGGCGATCATCAGCGCGCCCGGGTGGTGCTTGTAGACGGTGGCGTTGACCTCCTGGAGGAACGCGAGCGCCTCCAGGTTTTCCCGCCCGCCGTGGACGTTGGGGCTCCACTGGCCGTCGGCTCGGGAGTAGTCGAGGTAGAGCATCGAGGCGACCGCGTCCACCCGCAGCCCGTCGACGTGGAACTCCGCCAGCCAGTAGAGGGCGTTGGCGACCAGGAAGTTGCGCACCTCCGGGCGGCCGAAGTCGAAGACGTACGTCCCCCAGTCGGGGTGCTCGCCGCGCTGCGGGTCGGGGTGTTCGTACAGGGGTGTGCCGTCGAAGCGGGCCAGCGCCCACTCGTCGCGCGGGAAGTGCGCCGGCACCCAGTCCAGGATCACCCCGACGCCGGCGGCGTGCAGCCGGTCCACCAGGTGCCGGAAGTCGTCCGGGCTGCCGAAGCGTGCCGTCGGCGCGTAGTAGCCGGTGACCTGGTAACCCCAGGAGCCGCCGTACGGGTGCTCCATCACCGGCAGGAGCTCCACGTGTGTGAAACCCAGCTCGACCACGTACGCCGTCAGCTGCTCGGCCAGTTCCCGGTAGCCCAGCCCGGGCCGCCACGAGCCGAGGTGCACCTCGTAGACGCTCATCGGCTCCTGGTGCGGCTGCCGCGCCGCGCGCCGGTCGAGCCAGTGCGCGTCCGACCAGGAGTAGGTGTCGGACGCCGCGACCACCGAGGCCGTCGCCGGCGGGATCTCGGTGCGCGCCGCCATCGGGTCGGCCTTCTCCCGCCACTGCCCGTCCGGGGCGAGGATCCGGAACTTGTAACGGTCGCCGGCCGCCGCGTCCGGCACGACCAGTTCCCAGACGCCGCTGCCGCCCAGCGAGCGCATCGGCCAGCCCTCGTGCGGCCCCCAGCCGGTGAAGTCGCCGACCACCCGTACGCCGCGGGCGTTGGGGGCCCAGAGCGTGAAGCGCACCCCGCCGCCGGGGCGCGGCCGGGCGCCGAGCGCCTCCCAGAGCCGCTCGTGCCGCCCTTCGGCGATCAGGTGCAGGTCCAGCTCGCCGAGCTCCGGCGGATACCGGTACGGGTCGTCGTGCAGCGTCCCGTCGACCTCGACGCGGTAGTCGGTGACCGTCGCGGGCACGGTGACCTCGAAGATCCCCTCAGAATCCCGGCGGCGCATCGGATGGCGTACCCCGTCGACCACGGCGCTGACCTGGGACGCGCCCCGGCGCAGCGTGCGCAGGACGGTGCCGTCGCCATCGGGATGGGCGCCGAGCAGCGCGTGCGGATCGGCGACCGCGCCGGTGATCAGCTGCTCCATCGCCGCTCCTTCCGGGCCGGGCGGGCGTCGCCGGGGCCGTCGGCAGTCTCCCGGGCAGCCGTCGCCGCCGGGTTGCCGCCAGGTTCCACTGCGGTGTCGGCTCCCGGGCCGACAGGCGACACCACGGCTTCCGTGCTCGGATCCGCCACCTGCGCCGTCGTCGCGTCCGCCACCTGCGCGGTCGTCGCGTCCGTGGCGGCCGGGGCCTGGCCGGCGGGGTGGAGCGTGAAGATGTGCGCCGGCCAGAGGTACGGGTCGAGGCGTACGGCGTTGCGCTGCCCCCAGTCGTAGCGGACCCCGGTCAGCTCGTCGCAGGCGGTGAAGTGCTCGTGCCAGTCCAGGCCCAGCGCCGGCATGTCGAGGGTGGTGTTGCCCCACTGCACCGTTCGCGGGTCGGTGGTGCAGACCACCAGGACCGTGTTGCCGGTGCCCGGGTCGCGTTTGGACCAGCAGAGCAGCGCCGGGTTGTCGATCTCGTGGAAGACGAGGTTGCGCAGCCGGTGCAGGGCGGGGTTGGCGCGCCGGATCGCGTTGAGCCGGGCCAGGAACGGCGCCAGCGAACGGCCCTGCGCCTCGGCTGCGGCCCAGTCGCGGGGCCGCAGCTCGAACTTCTCGTTGTCGAGGTACTCCCCGGCGCCGGGGCGGGCCACATGCTCGAAGAGCTCATAGCCGGCGTAGATGCCCCAGGAGGGGGAGAGCAGCGCCGCCAGCACCGCCCGGATCCGGAACATCGCCGGGCCGCCTTCCTGCAGGGCCGGCGGCAGGATGTCGGGGGTGTTGGGCCAGAAGTTGGGGCGCATGTAGTCGGCGGCGGCGACGAGTTCGGTGCAGTACTCGCGCAGTTCGGCGGGACTGTTGCGCCAGGTGAAGTAGGTGTAGGACTGACTGAAGCCGATCTTTGCCAGGCCGTGCATGACCGCCGGGCGGGTGAACGCCTCGGCGAGGAAGAGCACGTCCGGGTCGGTCCGCTTGACCTCCCAGATCAGCCAGTGCCAGAAGTCCAGCGGCTTGGTGTGCGGGTTGTCGACCCGGAAGATCTGCACTCCCTCGTCGACCCAGTGCCGCACCACCCGCAGAATCTCGGCCCGCAACCCGTCCGGGTCGTTGTCGAAGTTCAGCGGGTAGATGTCCTCGTAGCGCTTCGGCGGGTTCTCCGCGTACGCGATGCTGCCGTCGGCCCGGGTGGTGAACCACTCCGGGTGGGCGCTGACCCACGGATGGTCGGGGGCGCACTGCAGCGCCAGGTCCATCGCCACCTCCAGCCCGTTGGCGTGGGCGGCGGCGAGGAAGGCGCGGAAGTCCGCGGGCGTGCCCAGGTCGGGGTGGATCGCGTCGTGGCCGCCCTCGGCGGTGCCGATGGCCCAGGGGGAGCCGACGTCGTCGGGCCCGGCGAGCAGGCTGTTGTTGCGGCCCTTGCGGTTGACCCGGCCGATCGGGTGGATCGGCGGCAGGTAGAGCACGTCGAAACCCATCGCCGCCACCTGCGGCAGCCGCTGCGCGGCGGTGGCGAAGGTGCCGGAGACGGCCGGATGCTCCTCGGTCGCCGGCACCGCACCCTCGGAGCGGGGGAAGAGCTCGTACCAGGCGGAGAAGAGGGCCCGCGGCCGGTCAACCCAGATGGGGTAGGTGTCGCTGACTGTCACCAGCCGGCGCAGCGGATGTGCCCAGAGCAGCTCCGCCAGCTCCAGGGCCGGGCCGACCCGCGCGGCGAGCGCCAGCTCCGGCTCGGTCAGCGCCGCCGCGGCGGCGGCGAGCCGCGACCGCTGCGCCGCCGGCACGACCGCGCTCGCCTCGGCCAGCAGCTGCGCACCCTCGGCGAGGTCGTTGGCGAGTTCCCCGACGCCCTGCCCGGCGGCGAGCTTCTTGGCCACCGCCCCGCGCCAGGTCAGGTACGGGTCGTCGAACGCCTCGACGGCGAAGCTCCAGTCGCCGACAGCGTCGGGTGTGATGGTGGCGTGCCACTGGTCAAGACCCGGGGCGCCGGGGCGCATCCGTACCCGGGGGCGGGGCTCGGGGTCTGCCGGGCCCTGCCAGCGCACGGCGCAGCCCAGCGCGTGGTGCCCCTCCCGGTAGGCCACGGCCGTCACCGGGAGCAGCTCCCCGACGACCGCCTTCGCGGGATAGCGGCCGGCAGCGACCGCGGGGGTGACCGCTTCGATCGAGAATCGCCCCGTCACCCTGACCAACCTAGCGGCTTTGATGAATATCCGCCGGGATCGATCACTGCGGGCCGCTGCCGTCGAAACCGATCTCGACCGTCCGCCCGCTGGCCAAACCTGTGACTGACGCTGTTGAATCAGGTGGTGCGACCATGGTTCGACCTACCTGTGTGGATGTTCTGGTGCGCCCTCGTGCTCTCCACCGGCCTGCCGGTGATCGCGTTGCTGATGGAGGGCAAATACAGCTTCGCGGCTCTCGCCATCGCGGGAAACCTCTATGCAGCCGGCCTGGGCCGCAGGATTCTGTGGGAGCGCCTGGGCCGCCCGCCGGCCCCGGACGGCCCGGGCGGCGAGACGGACAACTGACTCGACGCGCGCCTTCCGGGCATCAGCTCCGCTGCTCCTTCAGCAGGGAGCGGTACACGTCCACCGTGCGGTCGGCGATGGCCGTCCAGGAGAAGTGGTCGACGGCCCGGCGGCGCCCGGCACGCCCCAGCCGCGCGGTGCGTTCCGGGTCGGCGAGCAGGGCGTTGATCGCCGCCGCCAGGTCGGTCACGAAGCGGTCCGGGTCCAGCGGCGTGCCGGAGCCGTCGGTCGCCTGCGCGATCGGCACCAGCAGCCCCGTCGCACCGTCGTCGACGACCTCGGGGATGCCGCCGGTGGCGGTGGCCACGACCGCTGTCTCGCAGGCCATCGCCTCCAGGTTGACGATCCCCATCGGCTCGTAGACCGACGGGCAGACGAAGACGGTGGCGTGGCTGAGCACCTGGATCACCTCGTGCTTGGGGAGCATCTCGGCGACCCAGACCACCCCGGAACGGGTCGCCCGCAGCTCGTCGACGAGCCCGCGCACCTCGGCGGCGATCTCCGGGGTGTCCGGCGCGCCGGCCAGGAGCACCAGCTGCGTGCGCGCGGGCAGGGACCGCGCCGCCCGGAGCAGGTACGGCAGCCCCTTCTGCCGGGTGATCCGTCCGACGTAGACGACGCTGGGGCGGTCGGGGTCGACGCCGAGCCGGGTCAGCACCTCGGTGCCGTGGTCCGGGGCGTACTGGGCGGTGTCGATGCCGTTGTGCACGACCTGGACCCGGGCCGGGTTCACCGCCGGGTACGCCGTCAGCACGTCGCGGCGCATCCCGGCGCTGACGGCGATCACCGCGTCGGCGGCCTCGATCGCGCTCCGTTCGCACCAGGAGGAGAGGGTGTACCCGCCGCCGAGCTGTTCGGCTTTCCACGGCCGCAGCGGCTCCAGGCTGTGCACGGTCACCACGTGCGGCACCCCGTGCAGCAGCTTGGCGGTGTGGCCGGCGAGGTTGGCGTACCAGGTGTGGCTGTGCACCAGGTCCGTGCCGGCGCAGCCGGCGGCCATCGCCAGGTCCACGCCCATTGTCTGCAGGGCCGGGTTCGCCCCGGCCAGCGCCGCCGGCTGCGGGTAGGCCGTCACCGCCGGCTCGTCGCGCGGCGCGCCGAAGCAGTGCACCCGTACGTCCGCCCGGCGTCGCAGCTCGCGGGCCAGGTACTCCACGTGGACGCCGGCGCCGCCGTACACCTCGGGTGGGTATTCGCGGGTGAGCAGGTCGACGCGAATCGGGCCGGATCCGGGGGTGAGGCGCACCTTTCGCACCATAGTGCAGATCATCGATCGCCACGAGTGGTGGTCTCGTTACAGGTTGGTTAGCGTCGATACATGTCTGCCAAGGTGCTCGCAATTGTCCTGGCCGGCGGCGAGGGGAAGCGGCTGATGCCGTTGACCACTGACCGCGCCAAGCCGGCAGTGCCGTTCGGCGGCATGTACCGGATGATCGATTTCGTCCTCTCCAATCTGGCGAACGCCGGATATCTGAAAATCGTGGTGCTGACGCAGTACAAGTCGCACTCCCTGGACCGGCACATCACCAAGACCTGGCGGATGTCCAATCTGCTCGGCAACTACGTCACGCCGGTGCCGGCACAGCAGCGTCGCGGCCCGTGGTGGTTCGCCGGCTCCGCCGACGCCATCTACCAGAGTTTCAACCTGATCCACGACGAGCAGCCGGACTATGTGATCGTCTTCGGCGCGGACCACATCTACCGGATGGATCCGCGGCAGATGCTGGCCGAGCACATCGCCTCCGGCGCGGGTGTCACAGTGGCCGGCATCCGCCAGCCGCTGCACCTGGCGGACCAGTTCGGGGTGATCGAGGTGGGCGCCGACAGCCGCCAGATCCGCGCCTTCCGGGAGAAGCCCACCGACGCGGTCGGCCTGCCGGGCTCACCGGCGGAGGTCTACGCCTCGATGGGTAACTACGTCTTCAGCACCAAACTGCTCTGCGAGGCGGTCGAGACCGACGCCGCCGACAAGATCAGCAAGCATGACATGGGTGGCAGCATCATCCCGATGCTGGTGGGGCGGGGCGAGGCGAACGTCTACGACTTCAGCGACAACGAGGTGCCCGGCAGCACCGACCGGGACCGTGGCTACTGGCGCGACGTCGGCACCCTCGACTCCTTCTACGACGCCCACATGGACCTGATCTCGGTGCATCCGGTCTTCAACCTCTACAACTTCGCCTGGCCCATCTACACCGACCAGCCCCCGTGGCCGCCGGCGAAGTTCGTCCACGGCCGGCAGGAGCGCGTCGGGCGGGCTGTCGGCTCGCTGGTCTCGCCCGGCTCGGTGATCTCCGGGGCGCTGGTGGAGAACTCGGTTGTCTCCCCGAAGGTGCGGGTGCACTCCTGGGCGCACGTCGACGGCTCGGTGCTGATGGAGGGGGTGGAGATCGGCCGGCACGCAGTGGTGCGCAACGCGATCCTCGACAAGTTCGTCGTGGTGCCCGAAGGGGCCGAGATCGGTGTCGACGCCGAGCGCGACCGGCAGCGCTACACCGTCTCCGACAACGGCGTGGTGGTCATCGGCAAGGGAACCCGGGTCGAGCCGTGACGCGCCGACGGGCATAACCGGCCCTGAGAAGGGAAAATGAGCCATTGCCGCAAGATCCACCCAGGAGGTACGCGTGTCGGTCCATCCCCGTGCCGGTCAGAGCGCCCAGCCCGCCGACCTCGTCGACGTGCCGGCATTGATCACCGCCTACTACACCGGGCGCCCCGACCCGACCGACCGCGCGCAGCAGGTCTCCTTCGGCACCTCCGGCCATCGCGGCTCCAGCCTGAACAACGCCTTCAACGCCGAGCACATCCTCGCCGTCACCCAGGCGCTCTGCGACTACCGGCGGGCGCACGGTGTCGACGGCCCGCTCTTTCTCGGCCGCGACACCCACGCCCTCTCCGCCCCGGCGACCGCCACCGCGCTGGAGGTGCTGGCCGCCAACGACGTGACCGTGCTGATCGACAGCCGCGACGGCTACACCCCCACCCCGGCCGTCTCGCACGCCATCCTCAACCACAACCGGGGCCGTGAGCGCGGCCTCGCCGACGGCATCGTGATCACGCCGTCGCACAATCCCCCCGCCGACGGCGGCTTCAAGTACAACCCCGCCAACGGCGGCCCGGCCGGCAGCGACGTGACCGGATGGATCCAGGACCGCGCCAACGCCCTGCTCGCCGAGGGCTGCCGCGACGTGCGGCGCGTCCCGTACGCCCGGGCGCTGGCGGCCGCCACCACCGGCCGGTACGACTTCCTCGGCACGTACGTCGACGACCTGCCCGCCGTGCTCGACCTGGCGGCGATCCGCGACGCCGGGGTGCGCATCGGCGCCGACCCGCTCGGCGGGGCGAGCGTCGCCTACTGGGGTGAGATCGCCGACCGGCACGGGCTGGACCTGACCGTGGTCAACCCGCAGGTCGACCCGACCTGGCGCTTCATGACCCTCGACGGCGACGGCAAGATCCGGATGGACTGCTCCTCGCCGAACGCGATGGCCGCGCTGGTCGCCGCCCGCGCCGACTACCAGCTCTCCACCGGCAACGACGCCGACGCCGACCGGCACGGCATCGTCACCCCCGACGGCGGGCTGATGAACCCCAACCACTACCTGGCGGTGGCGATCTCCTACCTCTACCGGCACCGCCCCGGCTGGCGTCCGGACACCGCAATCGGCAAGACCCTGGTCTCCTCGGCGATGATCGACCTGGTCGCCGCCGACCTGGGCCGGCGTCTCATCGAGGTGCCGGTGGGCTTCAAATGGTTCGTCCCCGGCCTGCTCGACGGCAGCGTCGGCTTCGGCGGCGAGGAGAGCGCCGGCGCGTCGTTCCTGCGTACCGACGGCAGCACCTGGACCACCGACAAGGACGGCATCCTGCTCTGCCTGCTCGCCGCCGAGATCATCGCCCGGACGGGCCGGACGCCGAGCGAGCACTACGCCGACCTCACCGCCCGCTTCGGGGCCCCCGCGTACGCCCGCACCGACGCGCCCGCCGGCCGGGAACAGAAGGCCGTCCTGGCGAAGCTCTCGCCCGAGCAGGTAACCGCCACCGAACTGGCGGGGGAGCCGATCACGGCGACCCTGACCCGGGCGCCGGGCAACGACGCGCCGATCGGCGGCCTCAAGGTGCTCACCGCCAGCGGCTGGTTCGCCGCCCGCCCCTCCGGCACCGAGGACGTCTACAAGATCTACGCCGAGTCGATGCAGGGGCCCGAACACCTGGCCCGCATCCAGGCCGAGGCCCAGGAGCTGGTCACCGCCGCGCTCGACGCCGCCTGACCCGCGCACCCGGCGCGTCAACGCCGGGGTGGCCACCGACGGCGGCCACCCCGGCGATCGACTGTCAGCGCCGGCCGCGGCCGCCGAGCAGGTGCCGCAGCGACCGGGCGACCAGCTCGTCACGGGCGGTCGGGGCCAGCCCTTCCAGGCCGAAACCCAGATAGACGGTGTCGGCGGTGACCACCACCGCCCCCTCCTCGAACGCCTGTCGGCTGCGCGACCAGTTCTGCTCCGACGGCATCGAACCGGCCGGCGGGCCGGCCACCGTCCAGCCGCCCAGATCCTCGGTCTCGAAGGAGGTCTCGGCGACCGTCACGCCGTCGGCGATCACCCGCGCGTCGTCGAGGAAGACCCCGAGCCCCTGGGTGCCCCAGTCCGAGACGTACGAGATGGAGACCTCGACCTGCTTGCCGGCGTACGCCGACAGGTCGACCGACCACTCCTGCCAGCCGTTGGAGCTGCCGGTGGCGGCGTGCCACGCGCCGGTGCTGCCGGTGGGCGAGCAGTCGGCGCCGACGTAGTGCCGCAGGAACGGATGCACGGTCTCGGCCCAGCCCGACTGGCAGCTGTCGCCGGTGGCGGTGCTGGTCTTGCCGTTGGCGTCCGGCAGCGTCGTCCACTGGTCGCTGCCCACCTCGTGCGCCTCCACGATCATGAAGTCCCAGTCGGCCTCGATGTCGTAGGAGCTGAAGAAGCGCAGCTCACCGCTGGTGGCGCCGGTCAGGTCGACGGTACGGGTCAGCCGCTTGTACGCCTCGTCGGACTGTCCGCTGTAGAGGTACCACTCGCCGGTGCGTGGGTCGAACGGCGCGCCGCCCGGCCGGGCCCAGCCCACCGGAGCGGAGCTGGCGAAGAGCGGGAACTCGTCGGGCGGCAGGAAACTCGACGTCGTCAGGAACGACGCCGTGTGGTCCTGGTTGCCGGCCGAACCGGGGGCGTTGAGCGGCGCGCCGAAACCGGCGAACGCCCCGTCGTCGCCCCGCACCGCGTACGGGGTGCCGTCGCTCGCGGTGCCGCCGTCACTGACGTACGTGTGGGCACCGAGGTAGTACTGCTGGAAGTCGTTGAGCAGCGGCAGGCAGGCCGGGTCCCCGGCGTCGGTGCACTCCGGCGGTGCGTCCGGCCGGTACGCGTACCCGCCGTTCGCGCCCTGGGCGTAGAGGGCGTACTTGCCGCTGACCAGCAGCTTGCCCCCCTCATTGAGGTAGTCGCGCACCGCCAGTTCGATCTCCTGCGCGGCCCGGGCCGCCGTGCCGGGCACCTGACCCGGCGCCCGCAGGATCACGTCGTCGCCGGTCTCCCAGACGACCGCCCGGTAGTGGGAGAGTACGCCGAGCGGGTGCGGCGCCGTGCGGCCCATCGCGTCGAAGTCGTAGACGTCGCTGGAGCGACCCGCCTTGCGCAGCGACGCGGCGACCTCGTCGGCGTACTTCGCCGTGCTGCCCTCCTGCGCGGGGCTCACGCCCGTGACGTCCTCGGCGGCCAGCACCAGCACGTCCCCGCCGATGTCGTCGTGCACCCGGTAACGGAACGACTCGCTGGTCACCGGCCCGGACTTCGGTTTGACCCCGGTGAACCAGACCTGCACCCGGTCACCGGCCCGCGCGCCGGTGACGCCGGCCCGCATCTCGGCGAAGTAGCGGTCGTTGGTGTCGCCGTACCGCTCGCCGCCACGCCACTCGCGGACGGCGACGGACCGGGTCCGGCCGTTGTTGATCCGGTAGTTCATCCGCACGTTCTTCAGGGCGCGGCGGGTGATCACGGCGACCTGCTGGTCGCGGCCGTAGGAGACGTCGAAGGCGTCGACGACGAAGTCCGGGGTGTGCCGGCCCACCACCGACACCGGCTCGTCCGGGTCGGCGGCGGAGCGGGCGACGGCGAGCGCGAAGGGCAGGTTCTTGGCCACCTCGGCGGCGACGAGGCGCTCGTCGTCGGGGAAGATGAAGCCGCTGACGCAGTCCTGCGGGTGCCATTCGTCGTCCGGGTCGGAGGCGGCGGCCGCCTCGCAGGTCGACATCTCCGGGGTGAAGCCGAGCGTGCCGTAGCGGACCACCGCGTGGCTGTCGGTGTCGCCGTTGGTGGTGTACAGCTCCGCCGAGATGTCCGGGTCATAGCCGGGGATCGCCGGGTTCGCGTCGTCGCCGGCCATCGCCTCGTAGATCACGTCGTCGGGAGTGGGCGTGGAGACCTGCCAGCCGACGCCGTAGAGGAGCAGTTCGGCGGCGGAGTGGTAGTTGACGAAGAACTCGAAGCCGACCCGGCGGAAGAGCCGGTCCAGCGCCTGCGTCTCCGGCTCGGAGTTCGGCCCCGGCCCCCGGTAGGTCTCGTTCGCCGGATCCGGTGATGAACCCTCGTTGTCGTAGCCCCAGCGGTAGTCGAAGTTGCGGTTCAGGTCCACGCCGTCGCCGCCGCCGACCTGCCCGTCGCCGTTGTTGTCGCGCAGGTTCTTGCGCCACAGCCGGTTGCCGGGGGTGAAGGTGTGGTCGTAGCCGTCCGGGTTGGCCACCGGCACGAACCAGAGTTCGGTGGTGTCAAGCAGCCGGGTGATCTGCCGGTCGCGGCCGTAGTTGTCGAGCACGTGGTGCATCAGCCGGCGGTTCATCTCCGGTGTGATCCACTCGCGGGCGTGCTGGGCGCCGGCGTAGAGCACCGCCGGGCGTTTGCCGTCGGGCAGCGACCGGGCGTCGCGGGTCAGTTTGATGGCCAGGATCGGCTTGCCCTGCCGGCTCTGCCCGATGGTCTGCACCTTCGTCAGCTTCGGGAAGCGGGCCGCGGTTGCCTCCAGCTCGTCCCGGATGCCGCCCGGCTCGCTGTACGAGCGGAAAACCGTGTATCCGTCAGCGGACTGCCGGCGCAGCTCGCCGGAGGCGGGCCGGCCCTGCACGGTTTTCACGGTCAGCTCGACACCGTCGGCGGCGAGCCGCTGTGCCTGCCGGCCGGTCAGCACCACCTCGACCCGGGTGCCCTGCGCGGTGGCGTCCCGCCTGCTGTGTCCAAGGTCCACCCCGGCCTGCCGCAGCCGCTCCAGCCCGACACCGTCCAGGGTGGCGGTGTAGACCTCCAGCTGGTCGGCGCCGCCCGGCGCCGGACCCGGGTCAGCCGTCGCCGGCGGCGGTACCGCCAACGCGCCGACCAGAGTGAGAACGCAGACCAGTGTCAGCCGTTTCGTGCGCATCGCGCCCCCTCGAACGAATCCACCGTCGAGGAAAACCCTGCGCCCTGTAGTCACGCATGTCAATTGGCTGATCGGTGTCGGCGCTGGTGGTGACGCGGGGGCGGGCCGGGCGCCACGTCGTCAGCATCGCCAGGGCCAGCAGGATCTCGGCGAGATCCCCGCCGTAGTACATCACCGTCGCCCCGGCCCGCAGCTGCTCCGGCGGGGCCGGCACGTCGACGAGCAGTCCGGCGTACATCAGCTGGGAGCAGGTGGCGTGGGCGACGATTGAGACGCCGAGCACCACCAGCCGGAACGGCACCCCGGGACGGTGCGGACCCGGGTCCGGCCCGGTGATCGACCAGGTGAAGAGGTAGCCGGCGGCCAGGAAGTGCAGGTGCACCAGGTCGTGGGCCAGCGGATACGCCTCGGTCGCCCGGTACAGCGGCGTCAGGTAGAGCACCCAGAGCCCGCCGGCGGTCAGCAGCAGCCCGGTGACCGGGTGCGACAGCACGCGGGCGGGCCGGCTGCGCAGCAGCCGCACCACCCGTCGTCCGGTGTGCACGTCGACGGTCCGCAGCACCAGGGTCAGCGGCGCGCCCAGCACCAGCCCCAGCGGGGCGAGCATGCCGATCAGCAGGTGCTGGCGCATGTGCGCCGGGAATCCGACAGCCGGGTCGGCCAGCGCGTACGCCAGCAGCAGCGCCCCGACCGTAAAGGCGACCGTGCGCCCGTGCTGCCAGCCGGGACCGGTACGGCGTGCCCGGCCGGCAGCGACGAGGTAGACCAGCAGGGCCAGCAGCGCGGCGAGCGCGCCCGGCGTGGGCTCCACTGTGGGCACCGCGTCAGCGCGGCCGGTCGCTGCCCGCGTCGCGCTCGCCGTCGGCGGGGAGTGTCACCTGGCCGGCGTTGCGGGCCAGCAGCCAGCCGCCGACGACCAGCAGCGCGCCGAGCGCGAGGAAGCCGAGATCCCACCAGAGCTGGTTCGGTCCGCTGCGGACGTGGTGGATGCCGAGCAGGTGGTGGTCGATGATCCCCTCGACCAGGTTGAACAGGCCCCAGCCCACCAGCGCCCAGCCCCAGAGCGCCTGGGAGCGCCAGAGCCGGCCCCGGGAGTCGGTGACCCGGGAGTAGAGCAGCGCCAGGCCGGTCAGGACCGCCACCCAGGTCACGACATGGAAGAGCCCGTCCCAGAGGGTGTTCATCCGCAGCCCGTCGAGGGTGGTCACCGGGTACGCCGTGATGCCCACGTTGTCGGAGCCCGTGCTGCTGAGCAGATGGTGCCACTGCAGTACCTGGTGCAGCACGATGCCGTCGACGAACCCGCCGAGACCGACACCGAGAATGATCCCGGGCAACCGGATGTCGGTCGCCCGCGCCCGGGCCGGAGCACCGGCCGCTGCCGCTGGTCGCATCGATTCACCTGTCACCTGTGCCCACCTGCCCACCTGGATGCCGGGCCAAACCAGCGCCCGGCCCCTTGTTCATGGTCAACGCCGAATCGGCCCGCAGGTTCCTCCCGTACGCCCGCGAACCCGTCACGGGCCGACCCGGGCCGCGGCGCAGTCCGGGCGGTCCACGGGGGTACGGAGGAAGAGCTGGTAGCCGTCGGCGGCGTACCGCACGGGGAAGTCCGCACGGACCCGGTCGAGCACCTGCGGCGAGTCGAACCGGGCCCGCTCGGGCGGGGCCAGCAGCACCCCGTCGGCGGCCTCGATCTCGGTGATGATCCGCGAGTCCGGCAGGTAGCCCGAGGCGAGCCGGACGTGGGAGGTGTCGGCGAGCCAGGGCGGGGTGCGCAGGCCGGCGCGGGCCAGCAGTTGCTGGTCGTCGCTGACCAGTACCGCACCGTCGGGCAGCCCGTCGAGGCAGGCCCGGACGGCGGGAACGCCGATCGGCGGTTGCAACGGAACGAGCCAGGCCTGTGCCGCGCAGAGCAGCGCCAGCACCGCCAGAGCTGCGGTGGCCGGCCACCGGTGGCGGCTCCTGAGGCGCCGCCAGGCAGCGGTGGCGCCGGTGCCGATCAGCACCGCTCCCGGCACCGCGAAGAAGATCAGCTGGTGTTCCGAGATCGGGCTGTGGAGCAGACCGAAGGGCACCACCAGCACCTGCCACAACACCACGGCCGCCAGCGGCGTGCGCTGCGCCGGAACCCGCCAGCGCAGGGCCGCGATCGTTGCGGCCACGATGGCGAGCACGAACGGCGTCGTCCAGAGCACCAGGTCGGTGAGGGTGCCGGTGGGAGAGGTGCGGATGCCGCTGGTGTCCTGGAGGTGGAAGTTGACGATCTGGGCGAGGGCGGCCCGGGGCGGGCGGATCAGCAGCACGACGGCCAGGCAGGCGGCGGCGAACCCGGCGGCGGCCGCGCCCAGGTCGGCGAGGGCACGGCGGGGGCCCCGGCCGCGCAGCGACCCGGCCAGGAGCAGCAGCAGCAGCGACGGCCCCACGAAGATCGCGATGAGCTTCGCGCCGAGGGCGAGGGCCATGCTCGCCCCGGCCGCCGACCACCACCAGCGGTTGCCGGTGGCCCGGGCGCGCAGTGCGGCCAGCAGCGCCCCACCGGCGCAGGCGGTCGCCGGCAGGTCGGCGCCGAACTGGTAGCAGTAGCGCTGCACCGGCGGCAGTATCGCGATGACCAGCGCGGTCAGGGCTGCGGCCCGAGCGCCGGCGAGCAGCGCGGTGATGCCGGCGGCGATCGCCACGATCAGCAGGGTGAAGCCGACCATCACCAGCCGGGCGGCGGTCTCGGCCGGCGCCCCGGCCTCCGCGCCGGGCAGGAGCGCGAACGGCACCGAGATGATGGCCGGGAAGAGCGGGGGCTGGGCGTGGAAGACCTCGGCGTACGGCCGGTCGCCGGCGCCGATCGCCCACGCGGTCTGCCAGTAGACACCGTCGTCGAAGTCGGGGCGAACGGCGGCGCGGCCCGCGGTGCGGACCAGGAACGAAGTGACGATCGCGGCGGCGCTGAGCACCCAGAGCCACGCGGTGACCGCCGATCGGGAGCGCGCCAACGGGGTCATCGGGTTCCTGAGGCCGGTCGTGACGGCCGGCGAGGTGCCGGGCCCACCAGCCGCACCATATCCCGGGGAACCCGGCCATTTGCGCGATATGCGAAGGGTTCCACCCGGGCGGTGCCGTGGGCGTCGGCAGGAGAGTGTGGACCGGCGTCGACGGGAAGCGGGCGAGCGGCGCCGCCGGCTGCCGGGGTGGTGCGGGCCGGCCGGCCCGCACCACCGTTGGTCAGGCCAGGCCGGCGCGGCGCAGGGCGTCGGCGATCGCGCCCTGCGGTTCGGGCTGGCGCCGGTCCTGGCGGGGCTGGCCGCCCCGGCCGGGCTCACCCTGGCGGCGGCCGCCCTGCCCGTCGCCTTGGCCGCTCTGCGTGCCGCTCTTCCCGGCCCGCCGGTTGTCGCCCTGCCCGCCGCTCGGGCCGCCACGCCGGCCGCGTTCACCGCCGCGCGCCGGGCTGTCACCGCCGGCGGCCGGGGTCGTCTCGTCGTCCAGGCGCAGGGTCAGCGAGATCCGCTTGCGGGGCACGTCGACGTCGAGCACCTTGACCCGCACCACGTCACCGGACTTGACCACGTCGCGCGGGTCCTTGACGAAGGTGTGCGACATCGCCGAGACGTGCACCAGGCCGTCCTGGTGCACACCGACGTCGACGAAGGCGCCGAAGGCGGCGACGTTTGTCACCACCCCCTCCAGCAGCATCCCCGGCACCAGGTCGCCGATCTTCTCCACGCCCTCGGCGAAGGTGGCGGTCTTGAACTCCGGGCGCGGATCCCGGCCCGGCTTCTCCAGCTCCCGCAGGATGTCGGTGACCGTCGGCAGGCCGAAACGGTCGTCGACGAAGTCGGTCGCCCGCAGCCCGCGCAGGATGGTGCTGCGGCCGATCAGGCCCCGCAGGTCGCTGCCGGCGCTCGCCAGGATGCGCCGCACCACCGGGTAGGACTCCGGGTGCACGCTGGAGGAGTCCAGCGGGTCGTCGCCGCCGGGGATGCGCAGGAAGCCCGCGCACTGCTCGAACGCCTTCGGCCCCAGCCGGGCGACCTTCTTCAACTCGGTACGGGTGCGGAACGGGCCGTTGGCGTCGCGGTGCAGCACGATGTTCTCGGCCAGTCCGGCGCCGATGCCGGAGACCCGGGCCAGCAGCGGAGCCGATGCGGTGTTGACGTCCACCCCGACCGCGTTGACGCAGTCCTCGACGACGGCGTCCAGCGACCGCGACAGCTTGGTCTCCGACAGGTCGTGCTGGTACTGCCCGACACCGATGGAACGCGGTTCGATCTTGACCAGCTCGGCGAGCGGGTCCTGCAGCCGGCGGGCGATGGAGACCGCGCCGCGCAGCGAGACGTCCAGCTGCGGCAGCTCCTGTGAGGCGTACGCCGAGGCGGAGTAGACCGACGCGCCGGCCTCGGAGACGACGACCTTGGTCAGCCCCAGCTCCGGGTGCAGCTTGATCAGGTCGGCGGCGAGCCGGTCGGTCTCCCGCGAGGCGGTGCCGTTGCCGATCGCGATCAGCTCCACGCCGTGCGCGCGGGCCAGCCGGGCGATCGTGGCGATCGAGGCGTCCCACTGCCGACGCGGCTCGTGCGGATAGATGGTGTCGGTGGCGACGACCTTGCCGGTGGCGTCGACCACTGCCACCTTCACGCCGGTACGCAGCCCCGGGTCCAGCCCCATCGTCGGGCGGGCCCCGGCGGGGGCGGCCAGCAGCAGGTCGCGCAGGTTCGTGGCGAAGACCCCGACCGCGTCCTCCTCGGCCGCCTGCCACAGCCGCAGCCGCAGGTCCGCCCCGAGGTGGATCAGGATCCGGGTACGCCACGCCCAGCGCACCGTGTCGGCGAGCCAGCGGTCGGCCGGGCGCTGCCGGTCGACGATGCCGAAGCGGGCGGCGATGCGCTGCTCGTAGCGGCTCGGGCCGGGGACGAGCTCGTCGGCCGGCTCGGACTCCGGGTCCATGGTCAGGTCGAGCACGCCCTCCTTCTCACCGCGGAACATCGCCAGCACCCGGTGCGAAGGGAGGCGGGTGAAAGGCTCGGCGAAGTCGAAGTAGTCGGCGAACTTCGCGCCGGTGGCCTCCTGCCCCTCGCGTACCCGGGAGACCAGCCGGCCCCGGCCCCACATCTGCTCGCGCAGCTCACCGATCAGGTCGGCGTCCTCGGCGAAGCGTTCGATGAGGATGTGCCGCGCCCCCTCCAGCGCGGCGGCGGCGTCGGCGATGCCCTTGTCGGCGTCGGCGTAGCCGGCTGCGGTGACGCGCGGGTCGAGGCCCGGGTCGGCCAGCAGGGCGTCGGCCAGCGGCTCCAGCCCCGCCTCGCGGGCGATCTGCGCCCGGGTCCGCCGCTTCGGCTTGTACGGCAGGTAGATGTCCTCCAGCCGGGCCTTGGAGTCGGCGGCGAGGATCTGCGCCTCGAGCGCCTCGTCGAGCTTGCCCTGGTTCCTGATCGACTCCAGGATCGCCGCGCGCCGCTCGTCCAGCTCCCGCAGGTAGCGCAGGCGCTCCTCGAGGGTGCGCAGTTGCGCGTCGTCGAGCAGCCCGGTGGCCTCCTTCCGGTACCGGGCGATGAACGGCACGGTGGCCCCGCCGTCGAGCAGCTCGACGGCGGCCCGCACCTGGTCGGTACGGACGCCGAGCTCCTCGGCGATCCGCTGGTCAACAGAGGTCGTCACGATCCTGATCCGCCTTTTCCGCCTGGGTTCTGGCCCCTGCATTCTGCCGTCTGCGTCACGACGTGCACCCTTCGGCACGAGCGGCGGGCCGGACCGAAGCGGGTTAGGCTAGCGTCTGATCATGGAACAGCCCGCTGACCTGCGCTCCCGCCGACTCTTCGGCGGCGGCGGCCGTGCGGTGGGGGACCTCGCCGCCAGCCCTTACCGGGCCGACCGGGACCGGATCGTCGGCTCACCCTTCTTCACCCGTCTCAACGGGGTGACCCAGGTGGTCAGCCCCGGCGGCACCGGACTGCTGGTGCACAACCGTCTCACCCACAGCCTCAAGGTTGCCCAGATCGGCCGGGCGGTCGCCGAGCGGCTGCGTGCCGACGCCGGGCAGGCAGCGCTCCTGGACGCCCTCGGCGGCTGCGACCCGGACGTGGTGGAGGCCGCGGCCCTCGCCCACGACCTCGGCCACCCGCCCTTCGGGCATCTGGGGGAGGAGGTGCTGGACCGCCTCGCCCGTCAGCGTCTCGGTCTGCCCGACGGCTTCGAGGGCAACGCCCAGTCGTACCGGATCGTCACCAGCACCGAGATCCGCGGCAGCGCGACGATCGGGCTGAACCTGACCGCGGCGGTCCGGGCGGCGATGCTGAAGTACCCGTGGACCCGCTTCGACTATCCGGACCCGCACCCGCGGCACTTCGACCGGCCGCCCCGCGGCGCCGGCGCCGCCGTCGGCAACCCGGCCAGCGGCTCGGTGAAGTTCGGGGCGTACCGCACCGAACTCGGGGACCTGCGGCAGGCCCGCGCCCCCTTCGCCGGGCTGATCCCGGCGTGGCAGCAGACCGTTGAGGCCTCGATCATGGACACCGCCGACGACATCGCGTACGCCATCCACGACGTGGAGGACGTCTACCGCGTCGGGGTGCTCCAGCAGGGGGCGGTCGCCGCCGAGGTGACCGCCTGGCAGCGCGAGGGCGGTCAGCTGGGTACGGTCACCGACGCGGCGCTGGCCGGTGAGACGCGCCGTCCCGGGGCCGCCCTGGAGCGGCTGCGCCGCCAGCTGCGCCGCAAGGACGGCTGGATCTACGACGACGAGGCGTTCGCCGCCGCCGTCGAGCACGTCCGGGCCGAGCTGGTCGACGGGCTGCTGGCGACCCCCTTCGACGGCTCGGTCGAGGCAGAGCAGTTCGTGGCGCGCTTCTCCGACCGGTGGACGTCGCGGCTGGTCGACGCCATCTCCGTCGTCGCGGACCCGCCGGTGCGCTCCGGGCACGTGCTGCTCGCCCCCGTGCAGTGGCACGAGGTGCAGGTGCTCAAGTTCGTCCATCACCGGTTCGTGCTGGAACGTCCCGACCTGGCGCTGCACCAGCGCGGCCAGGCCCGGCTGCTGGCGACCCTGGTCGAGGCGTTGCTGGCCTGGACGCTGGACTCGCGGGAGGCGGCCCGGCTGCCCCGCCGGCTGGCCGACCTGATCGAGCTCTGCGAGGCGGAGCTGCATCCGCGTACCCAGGACCGGGCGAACCAGGCGCGTGGCCGGGCGATCATCGACTACGTCGCCGGGCTCACCGACGCGCAGACCGTCGCCATGCTCGACGCGCTCTCGGGCCGCTCGGGCGCGCTCTGGACCGACGCCTTCGTGCTCTGAGCGGCCGGGTCAGGTGACCGCCCGCCACCAGGGCTCCGGCCGCTGCGGCGCGTCGACCACCACCCGTTCGCCGGGCATCGGCACCGCCACCCGTACGTCCTGCTCCCGTGCGGCCGCGCAGAGCCGCTCGACGGGTTCGGCCCAGGCGTGGGTGGAGAGGTTGAACGTGGCCCAGTGCACCGGGACGAGCAGCCCGCCGCGCAGCTCGCGGTGGGCGGTGACCGCCTGTTCGGGGAACATGTGGATTCCCGACCAGGCCGGGCTGTACGCCCCGATCTGCATCAGCGTCAGGTCGAACGGGCCGTGCGCGGCGCCGATTTCGGCGTAGCCGTCGAAGTAGCCGGAGTCGCCGGTGTAGAAGACCCGCCGGTGGAGGCCGGCGACGACCCAGGATGCCCAGAGCGTGTCGTCGCGGCGCAGGCCACGGCCGGAGAAGTGCTGGGCGGCGGTGGCCGTGATCGTCAGCCCCGCCACCTGGTGCTGCTGGGACCAGTCGAGCTCGACGATCCGTTCGTCGGGTACGCCCCAGCGGCGCAGGTGCGCGCCGACGCCGAGCGGCACCAGGAACGGTGCGCGCCCGGTGGCGGTCAGCTCCCGGACGGTGGCCAGGTCCAGGTGGTCGTAGTGGTCGTGCGAGATGAGGATCGCGTCCAGCAGTGGCAGGTCGTCGATGCCCACCGGCACCGGGTGCAGGCGCCGGGGCCCGACCAGGTGCGAGGGGGAGCAGCGCCGGCTCCAGACCGGGTCGAGCAGCACCCGCCGGCCTTCGATCTCCAGCAGGGTGGAGGCGTGGCCGTACCAGACGGCGTTGAGTTCCCGGTCGGTCACCGGCGGGGGCTGCCCGGGACGCAGCAGCGGCACCGGGAGCCGGGGGCGGCGGCGCTGCATCCCGAAGATGAACTCCCAGAGGACCTTGCGGTCCTCCTCGACCTCGATCATGCGGGTGTTCTGCCGGTTGCGGAAAGCGCCGTCACGGTACTGGGGTGAGCGCCGCAGGCGTTCGGCGTCGGCGCCGGTGAGCCGGGCGCCGAGGGCGGCCGGCACGTCGCGGGCGGCCCAGGCGAGCCCGGCCAGGCCCGCCAGGCCGGCGGCCAGCGCGACCCGCCGCAGCGTGCGCCGGGAGGGGTGTGCGTTCGTCGGTGTCGCCATCGGTCACTTCCGCTCGGGTGTCGCTCACCGGGACCGCCCCCGGACGACGGCCGCGGGGAGCGACCGCCCGCGGACGGAAGCCGCGGGGGAGCCCCACAGCCTTGATCACCCACAGCCCTTGATCATTAGTCGAGAACCGGTGCCTACGAACCTTCCCCACACCGGATTTCAGCCAACGATCATAAAATCGGGGCGCAAGGCGACCGCTCGGCTGCCCGGCAGACCCCGGATGATCGTGCGTACGGAAAAGTCCCCCTCCACCGGATGGCAGCCCGTGGGACTGCTACCCGGCGAAGGGGGACTTGAACCGTTTTCGTGCCCTACTTGGTGCTGCCCGGAACGCCCGAGCTCTTCCGCGTGGTGGCGGTCAGGTAGTCCCGGTTGAGCCGGCCGATGGTGGTCAGCGGGATGCCCTTGGGGCAGACCGCGGTGCACTCACCGGTGTTGGTGCAGCCACCGAAGCCCGCCTCGTCGTGGGCGTCGAGCATGTTGACCACGCGGCTGTAGCGCTCCGGCTGGCCCTGCGGCAGCAGGCTCAGCTGGGTCACCTTGGCGGCGGTGAAGAGCATCGCCGAGCCGTTCGGGCAGGCCGCCACGCAGGCGCCGCAGCCGATGCAGGCGGCGGCCTCGAAGGCGGCGTCCGCGTCGGCCTTGGGCACCGGCACCGAGTGCGCCTCCGGGGCGCTACCGGTGTTGGCGCTGATGTAGCCACCCGCAGCGATGATCTTGTCGAAGGCCTCGCGGTCGACGACCAGGTCCTTGACCACGGGGAAGGCGCTGGCCCGCCACGGCTCGATGTCGATCGTCTCGCCGTCGGAGAAGTGCCGCATGTGCAGCTGGCAGGTGGTGGTCGCCCGCTCCGGCCCGTGGGCGTTGCCGTTGATCACCAGGCTGCACATGCCGCAGATGCCCTCGCGGCAGTCGTGGTCGAAGGCGACCGGCTCCTCGCCCGCGGTGGTGAGCTGCTCGTTGAGGACGTCGAGCATCTCCAGGAACGACGCGTCCGGCGAGATGTTCTCGACCTTGTAGGACACCATCCGGCCCTTGTCGTTCGGGCCGGTCTGGCGCCAGATGCGCAGGGTCAGGTTCACTTGTAGCTCCGCTGCGTCGGGTGAACGTACTCGAAGTTCAGGTCTTCCTTGTGGAGCACCGGCGCGGAGTCACCGCCGTACTCCCAGGCGGCGACGTAGCTGAACCGCTCGTCGTCGCGCTCGGCCTCACCGTCGGGGCTCTGGCTCTCGGCCCGGAAGTGGCCGCCGCAGGACTCCTCGCGGTGCAGCGCGTCGATGCACATCAGCTCGCCCAGCTCCAGGAAGTCGGCCACCCGGCCGGCCCGCTCCAGGGACTGGTTCAGCCCGTCGGCGGTGCCCGGCACCTTGACCCGCTGCCAGAACTGCTCGCGCAGCGCCCGGATCTCGGCGATTGCCTTGCGCAGGCCCTCGTCGGTGCGCTCCATGCCGCAGTATTCCCACATGATCTTGCCGAGCTCGCGGTGGAACGAGTCGACCGTGCGGTCACCGTTGACCGAGAGCAGCTTGTCGATCCGCTCCTGAGCCTGGGTGAGCGCCGCGACCGCCTCGGGGTGGCTCTCGTCGATCTTGTCGAGAGAGTTCGTGGCGAGGTAGTCGTTGATCGTGTTGGGGAGCACGAAGTAGCCGTCGGCCAGGCCCTGCATCAGCGCCGAGGCGCCGAGGCGGTTCGCGCCGTGGTCGGAGAAGTTCGCCTCGCCGGCCACGAAGAGACCCGGGATCGTCGACTGCAGGTCGTAGTCGACCCAGAGGCCGCCCATCGTGTAGTGCACGGCGGGGTAGATGCGCATCGGGACCTGGTACGGGTCCTCGCCGGTGATCCGCTCGTACATCTCGAAGAGGTTGCCGTACTTGGCCTCGACGCTGGCCCGGCCCAGCCGCGCGATCGCGTCGGCGAAGTCCAGGTAGACACCGAGACCACCGGGGCCCACACCGCGGCCCTCGTCGCAGACGTACTTGGCGGCGCGGGAGGCGATGTCGCGGGGGACAAGGTTGCCGAACGCCGGGTAGATGCGCTCCAGGTAGTAGTCGCGCTCGTCCTCGGGGATGTCCTGCGGGGCGCGGGTGTCGCCGCCGGTCTTGGGCACCCAGACCCGGCCGTCGTTGCGCAGCGACTCGCTCATCAGGGTCAGCTTCGACTGGTGGTCGCCGGAGACCGGGATGCAGGTCGGGTGGATCTGCGTGTAGCAGGGGTTGGCGAAGAGCGCGCCCTTGCGGTGGGCCTTCCACGTCGCGGTGACGTTGGAGCCCATCGCGTTGGTGGAGAGGAAGAAGACGTTGCCGTAGCCGCCGGAGGCGAGCACGACCGCGTCGGCGAAGTCGGTGGTGATCTCACCGGTGATCAGGTCGCGCACCACGATGCCGCGGGCCCGGCCGTCGACCACGATCAGTTCGAGCATCTCGTGGCGGGAGTGCATCTCCACCGTGCCGGCCGCGATCTGGCGCTCCAGCGCCTGGTACGCGCCGAGCAGCAGCTGCTGGCCCGTCTGGCCCCGGGCGTAGAAGGTGCGCTGCACCTGGGTGCCGCCGAAGGAACGGGTGTCGAGCAGACCGCCGTACTCGCGGGCGAAGGGGACACCCTGGGCCACGCACTGGTCGATGATGTTGACCGAGATCTGGGCGAGGCGGTGCACGTTCGACTCGCGGGCGCGGAAGTCGCCGCCCTTGACCGTGTCGTAGAAGAGCCGGTAGACCGAGTCGCCGTCGTTGCGGTAGTTCTTGGCGGCGTTGATGCCGCCCTGCGCGGCGATCGAGTGCGCGCGGCGCGGGCTGTCCTGGAAGCAGTACGACTTGACGTGGTAGCCCTGCTCGCCGAGGGTCGCGGCGGCGGCGCCACCGGCGAGGCCGGTGCCGACCACGATCACGGTCATCTTGCGGCGGTTGGCCGGGTTGACCAGCTTTGCCGAGAAGCGGCGGCGGTCCCAGCGGGTTTCGATCGGGCCGTCCGGCGCCTTGGTGTCGGCGATCGGGTCGCCTTCGGTGTAGAACTCCATGCTCAACTCACCAATCCGGTCATGACGGCGAACGGAACCGTCAGGAAGCCACCGATGAGGGCGACGCTGACGACCATCGCGACGATGCGGGCCCGGCGCTCACCGGCCGGGGTCTGCTGGCCGAGGGTGCGCATCGCACTGAAGATGCCGTGCCACAGGTGGAAACCGAGCGCCACCAGGGCGAGGACGTAGAAGAGGGTGACGTACCAGCGGTCGAGGGCGAAGCCCGCCACGACCTGGGCGTACGGCCGGTCCGGGTCGCCGACGGGGTTCAGCGTGCCGGTGGTGAAGTCCAGGATGTGGTAGACCACGAAGAGCAGGACGATCACACCACCCCAGCGCATCGTCCGGGCCGCGTAGCTGCCCTGCACCGGCTTGCGGTGGGCGTACTTCACCGGCCGCGCCGCACGGGCGCGCCGCGCCAGGATGGCGGCGGAGGCGATGTGCCCGATGGCCGCGAAGGTCAGCACCGCCCGCTGGATCCAGAGAAACCAGGTCTCCGGCATCAGGGGCACGCCGATGGTGCGCAGCCAGTGTGCATAGTGATCGAAAGAGATCTCGCCCGTGAAGATCTTCAAGTTTCCGATCATGTGGACGGTGAGGAAGAGCACCAGAAGGATGCCCGTCACCGCCATGAGGGCTTTGAGCCCGACGCTGGAACGGATGGGCGACCGTGTCGTGACTACCACGCGGACGACCCTAGAAGCTGATTGATCAGTCGTCTAATGCATGGAACTCGCAGTTGCCATAGCCGTAGGCTATCCAGATGCAGTTGCATCAGCTCAAATACTTCGTGGCGGTTGCCGAACTACGACATTTCACACAAGCCGCCGAGCGTGTAGGGATCACTCAGCCATCTCTCAGTAAGCAAATTCACAACCTCGAAACCGGACTCGGCACCCCCTTGTTCGACCGGATCCGCGGTGACCTCACTCTCACCCCCGCCGGCGAGGTGCTGCTGCCGCTGGCCAAGCGCATCCTCGCCGACGTCGAGACCGCCGAACGCGCCGTCCAGGAGCTCGCCGGACTGCGCCGCGGCCGGGTACGGTTCGGCGCCACCCCCAGCCTGGTCACCTCACTCGCCCCGCCGGTGCTGCGCCGCTTCCACGACGTGCACCCCAACGTCGAACTGCGGGTGGAGGAGAGCGGCTCCCAGGACCTGGTCCGCGAACTGCTCCGCGGCGAACTCGACCTGGCCATGATCATCCTCCCCGAGCAGGGGGCCGACCCCGGCCTCTTCGTCGAGCCGATCCTGCGGGAGAGCCTCGTGGTGGCCTCGGTGGAGCCGCTACCCGCCACCGACGCCCGTGGCGAACTGCCGATCACCGGGCTGCGCGACCAGCCGCTGGTGATGTTCCGCTCCGGCTACGACCTGCGCGACGCCACCCTGCAGGCCTGCCGGCAGGCCGGCTTCGAACCGACCCTCGCCGTCGAGGGCGGCGAACTCGACGCCGTGCTCAGCTTCGTCGCCGCCGGCCTCGGCATCGCGCTGGTGCCCGGCATCGTCGCCACCCGTCGCCCCGGCATCCGGATCACCCCGCTCGCCCCGCCGGGGGTACGGCGCACCATCGCCCTGGCCCGCCGCCGCGACGCCGAACCGACCCACGCCGGGCGGGAGCTGCGCCGGATCATGCTGGACTTCGTCCACGCGGCCGCCGCCACCGACAGCCTGCCCCCGGGAGTCGAACCGCTGGGAGCGCCGCAGGACGGTCAGCGCCCCTCGGCCACGTCCATCGCCCGGTAGATCCGCTGCTCCGAGATCGGGTACGGCGTCCCCAGCGCCTGCGCCCAGACGTTCACCCGCAACTCCTCGATCATCCAGCGGATCTGCCGGGCCTCGGGTG
Source organism: Melissospora conviva (assembly GCF_049523535.1). NCBI lineage: Bacteria > Bacillati > Actinomycetota > Actinomycetes > Micromonosporales > Micromonosporaceae > Melissospora > Melissospora conviva. Next base: position 226,844 of record NZ_JBLLDT010000005.1, on the reverse strand, counting down.
AACCACGCCGGGCCACCGGCAGGGCGGCGAGCATCGCGTCGTACTCCTGCTGCACCGCGGTGATGCGGTCCTGCTGCTGCCGGTCCCGGTTCGGATCCGCCGGCAGCCGGTCCAGCCGCCGCTCGATCGCGGTCAGGTACCGGACCAGGTCCGGCAGGCGCGCGTACCCCGCCTCGGTGACGAAGCCGCGGTGCACCAGCCCGGCGAACTGCGTGCGGATGTCGCTCAGCGCCGCCACCAGGTTCAGCGCGCCGGTCCGGTTGAGGCGCGCCTCGACCGCGTGCGCGGCCTCCAGCACCCGGCGGGTGCGGGCCACCACCTCCACGACCGTGTCGACCAGGTCGGCGCGGACCCGCTCACGCAGCGCGGCGAAGCCCGCGGCGTCCCACGCCGGGCCGCCCGCGTCGGCCATCAGCTTGTCGATCGCCGCCCCGGCCGCGTCGTCGAGCAGGTCGAGCACGCTGCGGTGCGGATTGCGGCTCAGCGCCAGCTTCTCCGCGTTGGACAACCGCCCCTGCAGGAACTTCGCCGGGTTCGCCACGGTCAGCCGCAGCAGCCGCCGGGTGCCGGCCCACATCGCCGCCGCCTGTTCGGCCGCCGAGTCGAAGACCCGTACGCCCACGGTCTCGCCCTCGTCGACCAGCGCCGGGTAGGCGGTCACCACGTACCCGGCCCGGTTCTGCTCGATGCTGCGCGGCAGGGTGCCGATGCTCCACTCGCGCAGCCCGGTCCGGGCCACCTCGGGGGCGGCGGCGGCCACCACCTTGCGCACCTCCTTGGTGAGGCGGCGCTGCAGAGCCGGCAGGTCCTTGCCCTCGGCGACCGGTTTGTCGTCATCGCCGATGACGCGGTACGTCGGCCGCAGGTGCGCCGGCAGCCGCTCCAGGTCCCAGGCGTCGGGCGGCACGGTCACGCCGGTCATCCGGCGCAGCACCCGGGCCAGCGCGTCCAGCAGCGGCTCCTCGCCGGGGGTGATCGCCGCGAGCGCCGCCCGCGCGAAGTCCGGCACCGGTACGAAGTTGCGCCGGATCGCCTTCGGCAGCGACCGGATCAGCGCGATCACCAGCTCCTCGCGCAGCCCCGGGACGTGCCAGTCGAAGCTGCCCGTGGGCACCTGGTTGAGCATCGGCAGCGGAATGTCGATGGTCACGCCGTCGGTGGTGGTCCCCGGCTCGAACTTGTACGTCAGCGGCAGCGCCAGCCCGTCGTGGCGCCACTCGTCGGGGTAGTCGGCCTCGTCGACCCCGCCGCGTTCGGCGTTGATGAGCAGGTCCCTGGTGAAGGTCAGCAGCTCCGGCTGCTCGCGGCGGGTCTTCTTCCACCAGCTGTCGAAGTGCCGGCCGGAGACCACATCGGCGGGGATCCGCTGGTCGTAGAAGTCGTAGAGCGTCTCGTCGTCGACGAGGATGTCGCGCCGGCGGGCCCGGTGCTCCAGCTCCTCGACCTCCTCGAGCAGCTCCCGGTTGGCGGCGAAGAACTGATGGTGGGTCTGCCAGTCGCCCTCCACCAGGGCGTGCCGGATGAACAGCTCCCGGCTCAGCGCCGGGTCGATCCGCGAGAAGTTGACCTTGCGGGCGGTGGCCAGCGGGATCCCGTAGAGGGTCACCTTCTCGTACGCCATCACCGCGGCCGGCTTCTTCTCCCAGTGCGGCTCGCTGTAGCTGCGCTTGACCAGGTGCCCGGCGAGCGCCTCCACCCACTCCGGCTCCACCCGGGCGTTCATCCGCGCCCAGAGCCGGGAGGTCTCCACCAGCTCGGCGGACATCACCCAGCGCGGGGGCTTGCGGAACAGCGCCGAGCCGGGGAAGAGCGCGAACTTGGCGCCCCGGGCGCCGAGGTACTCGTTCTTCTGGGCGTCCTTGAGGCCGACGTGGGAGAGCAGGCCGGCGAGCACGCTCTGGTGCACCCGCGGCATGTCCAGCTCCTCGGGCAGGTCGGCGCCGCGTTCCCGCCGGGTGGGACGCTGCCCATCACGCTGCTGTCCGTCGCGTTGCCCACCCTTGCCCTGGGCGCCATTGCCCGGGTCGGACTTTTCCGGGGTGTCCTTGCCAGGCTGGCCGCCGCGGCCCCGGGACGGCTCCTCCTCGATGGTGCGCAGCACCTGGCGCAGCTGGCTGAAGATGTCCTGCCACTCGCGGACCCGCAGGTAGTTGAGGTACTCCGCCTTGCACATGCGGCGGAACGCGCTGGAGGAGAGTTCCCGCTGCTGTTCCTGCAGATAGCGCCAGAGGTTCAGCAGCGCCGCGAGGTCGGACTCCTTGTCGGCGAAACGGGCGTGCGCCTGATCGGCCTGGGCCTGCTTGTCGGCAGGCCGCTCCCGCGGGTCCTGCAGGGAGAGAGCCGCGGCGATCACCATCACCTCGGTGGCGCAGCCGTTGCGGTGCCCCTCGATCACCATCCGGGCCAGCCGCGGGTCCACCGGCAGCTGCGACAGGTGGCGACCCAGCGCCGTCAGCCGCCGCTCCTTCTCGGTTGCCGCCGTCTCCAGCGCGCCGAGCTCGTGCAGCAGGTTCACGCCGTCGGTGACGTTGCGCTTGTCCGGCGGATCCAGGAACGGGAAGGCGTCGATGTCGCCGAGGCCGATCGCCGTCATCTGCAGGATCACCGAGGCGAGGTTGGTCCGCAGGATCTCCGGGTCGGTGAACTCGGGCCGCGAGGCGAAGTCGTCTTCGTCGTAGAGCCGGATGCAGATGCCGTCCGAGGTACGGCCACAGCGTCCCTTGCGCTGGTTCGCCGACGCCTGGGAGACCGGTTCGATCGGCAGCCGCTGCACCTTGAGGCGCTGGCTGTAACGGGAGATGCGGGCCGTGCCGGGGTCGACGACGTACTTGATGCCGGGCACCGTCAGCGAGGTCTCGGCGACGTTGGTCGCCAGCACCACCCGGCGGCCGGAGTGGGACTGGAATACCCGGTGCTGCTCGGCGGTGGAGAGCCGGGCGTAGAGCGGCAGGATGTCGGTGCCGCGCAGCAGCGGATGGCGCTCCACCAGCTTGCCGAGCGCGTCGGCGGTGTCGCGGATCTCGCGTTCGCCGCTGAGGAATACCAGCACGTCCCCGGGTCCTTCGGCGGCCAGTTCCAGCACCGCGTCACCGATCGCCTCGATCTGGTCGCGGACGTTCTCCCCGCTTACCTCGCCCTCGTCGCCCTCCGCGGTCTCGTCGCCGGGCAGCAGCAGCGGCCGGTAGCGGACCTCCACCGGGTACGTCCGCCCGGAGACCTCCACGATCGGGGCGGGCGTGACCGTGCCGTCGGGGTTCTCGGTGCCGAAGTGCCGGGCGAAGCGCTCCGGGTCGATCGTCGCCGAAGTGATGATCACCTTGAGGTCGGGGCGCTGGGGGAGAAGCTGCTTCAGGTACCCGAGGATGAAGTCGATGTTGAGGCTGCGTTCGTGCGCCTCGTCGATGATCAGCGTGTCGTAGCGGCGCAGCATCCGGTCGCGCTGCAGTTCGGCCAGGAGGATGCCGTCGGTCATCAGCTTCACCAGCGTCCGGTCGCTGACCTGGTCGGTGAAGCGGACCTTGTAGCCGACCACGTCACCGAGTTCGGTGCCGAGTTCGGCGGCGATCCGGTCGGCGACAGTGCGGGCCGCCAGCCGCCGGGGCTGGGTGTGCCCGATCTGGCCGCGCACTCCCCGGCCCAGCGACAGGCAGATCTTCGGCAGCTGGGTGGTCTTGCCGGAGCCGGTCTCGCCGGCCACGATCACGACCTGGTGCTCGCGGATCGCGGCGGCGATGTCGTCGGCGCGCTCACTGACCGGTAGCCCCGCCGGATAGGTGATCGCCGGGACGGCGGCGCGCCGGGTGGCGAGGCGCGCCTCGGCGGCGGCCACCTCGGCGGCGATCTCGGCGAGCGCCGTCTGCTGCGCTTCGGCGTCGCGTACCCGCCGTACGCCGTCGAGGCGGCGACGCAGCCGCCGCTGGTCCGGATAGCTCACCTCGTCGAGCCGCTCGCGCAGCTCGCGGAGGGCGGGGGACGCGGCGGGAGTCACTGAATTCTGCATGTCGCCGCCAAGGATAGGCAGAGCGCCTCACCGGTCGCCTCTCAGTTCCGGCCCGGCCCGGCCGGGTCACATCGTCGGCCGCCATCTCCGCCACCACTGTTCACCGCCGGGGCGCTCCTGCCGCCCGGGTGGCCGGGCCGCGGCACGCGCGCGAACGTAATCTTGGCCGGGGCTTCCCTCCGGCGGCGACGGGCAGCGGGACGGGCGATCGGACGAGGGTGCAGAGATGACCGTGCAGGAGACCGACCGGGCACTGGTGCAGGCGGCGGGCGCGGTGGCGCGGCTGCGCTGCCGCAGTGAACGGCACACCGTTGCCGCCGCGGCCCGGACGCCCGAGGGCCGGGTGATCAGCGGGGTGAATCTGCGGCACTTCACCGGCGGTCCCTGCGCCGAGATCGTGGCGCTCGCCACCGCCGCCACCCAGGGGATCACGTCGCTGGAGACGATCGTCGCGGTCGGCGACCGGGGCCGGGCGATCGTGCCGCCCTGCGGGCGCTGCCGGCAGGTGCTGCTGGACCAGTTCCCGCAGATCCGGGTCATCCTCGGTTCGATCGACGACCCCCGGATCGTGCCGATCACCGACCTGCTTCCCGAGCCTCCGGCCGCCCCGGCGCCTCCGGCCGAACCGGCCGCGACCCTGGCCGCATGGGGCGGACCAGCCGCGGCCGCGGCTGCCCCGGCTGCCCCGGCTGCCCCGGCTGCGCCGGCCACCGGGCCGACGGAGTCGCCGGCCGACTGAGGGGACGCTGAGCGGGCGCCCCTGCTGCGCCGACCACCGGGCTGACAGAGTCGCCGGCCGGACCACCTGGGCCCGGCCGGCGCGCGGAAGGGTCAGGCGGCGGTGGACCAGATGGCGCGGAAGGCGGCTGCCTCGCCGGCGAGCCACTGCGCCACCTGTTCGGGGCGGACGGAATCAGGGAAGTGGTGGGTCGCTCCGCGCCGGATGTCGACCAGCACCGGCTCGGCGTGCGGGAGGACGTGGTCCATGTGCTGCCGCATCAGGTGCAGCGTGGCCAGCACCGTCTCGTCGCTCGGCGGCGCTTCGTCGAAGTAGAGCCGGACCGCTTCGGCGTGCCCGTCGGCGTAGCGCACCCCGAAGTGCGGATTGATCTTGACGGGAAGGTCGCCGAGCATGGCCAGGGCGTCGCGGGTGCGGACCAGGTCGACACCACGCGGGTCACCCAGCGACTCCAGGTACGCCAGGGCGCCCGGCACGAGTGTGGTGTAGAGCGGCTGCCAGCGGGGCTTGACCTCGTTGGCGATCCGCGTCAGGTGGGTGCCGCCGGTGTGGAAGGCGATGTCGGTCTTGAGGGCCTTGACGAACTGTCCGTGCGGGTTGAACCCGGAGCGGCTGGCGCGCTGCTTGCGCAGGCCACCGACGAAGCCGGCCTTGGCCGGTCCGGTCCGGTCGACGTATCGGGTGAAAGCGAGCAGAGTCGCGTACGGCGTGGGGGCGGCGATTGGTCCAGGGGTGGTGGGGCCAGGGGTGGTGGGCGCTGACACGGGCGTCCTCCCAAAGCTGTCGACCCGGCCGCGCAGCGGGGCGTCCCGCGGCGCGCGAAGAGATCCAAACGACCAGGTCAGGGGTTGTTTTAGTACACCCATTCTAATCGACGGAAGCCACTTAGGCCATCGAAATCGCCCCTGCTCTCCGCCCCGTCCGGTGGCAATCCAGCCGCAGACCGGACAGTCGCCGCTCCGACCTGACCGGAGACCGCCGGCAGCGCCGGCCGGCGGTCTCGGACGGCCTGGTCAGAGCCGGGCGAGGTCGGTCAGATCGGACCCACGTCCGTGATCCGCACGACCGCCGCGCCGGTCTCGTCGCTGGCGGCGAGGTCGACCTCGGCGGTGATCGCCCAGTCGTGGTTGCCGTCCGGGTCGTCGAGGGTCTGCCGTACGGTCCACGTCTGGCGCCCCTGCTCGATCGCCAGCAGCGCCGGACCGCGCGCGTCCGGGCCGATGCCGATCTCGCCGTACTCGGTGAAGTAGGGCTCGAGCGCCTCCCACCAGGCGTCGGCGGTCCAGCCGTCCGCGCCGTCGAGCTCGCCGAGGGTCTCCCAGCGGCGCAGGGCCGCCAGCTCCACCCGGCGGAAGAGCGCGTTGCGCACCAGCACCCGGAAGGCGCGTACGTTGCCGGTGACAGCCGGCGGCCGCTCGTCGATGACCTGCTGCTCCAGCACGGCGGTGGGGTTGCGCAGCCGCTCCCACTCGTCGATGAGGCTGGAGTCGACCTGACGGACCAGCTCGCCGAGCCACTCGATGAGGTCGATCAGCTCCTCGGTCTTGGCATCCTCGGGGACGGTCTGGCGCAGCGTCTTGAACGCGTCGGCGAGGTAGCGCAGCACCAGTCCTTCCGACCGGGACAGCCCGTAGAAGCTGACGTACTCGGTGAAGGTCATGGCGCGCTCGTACATGTCGCGCACCACCGACTTGGGCGACAGTTCGTAGTCGAGCACCCACGGGTGGCCGCGGCGGTACATGTCGTACGCGCCGTCGAGGAGTTCGGCCAGCGGCTTGGGGTAGGTCACCTCGTCGAGCAGTTCGAGGCGGGCCTCGTACTCGATCCCCTCGGCCTTCATCGCCGCGACCGCCTCGCCGCGGGCCTTGAACTGCTGCGCCGACAGGATCTGCCGCGGGTTGTCCAGGATCGACTCGATCACCGAGAGGACGTCCAGGGCGTACGAGGGTGACTCGGTGTCGAGCAGTTCGATGGCGGCCAGCGCGAACGGCGACAGCGGCTGGTTGAGGGCGAAGTCGAGCTGCAGGTCGACGGTGAGGCGGACCCGGCGGCCCTCCTCGTCGGGTTCGTCGAGGTGCTCCACCACGCCGCCGGCGAGCAGCGCCCGGTAGATCGCGATCGCCTGCCGGATGTGCTTGCGCTGCGCCGGGCGGTCCTCGTGGTTGTCGGTCAGCAGGTGCCGCATCGCGGCGAAGGCGTCGCCGGGGCGGCCGATGACGTTGAGCAGCATCGAGTGGCTGACGCCGAAGCTGGAGGTCAGCGGCTCCGGTTCGGCTTCCACCAGGCGTTCGAAGGTGGGCTGGCCCCAGCCGATCGAACCCTCCGGGGGCTTCTTGCGGACCACCTTGCGCCGCTTCTTCGGGTCGTCGCCGGCCTTGGCGAGAGCCTTCTCGTTCTCGATGACGTGATCCGGGGCCTGCACCACGACCCGGCCGATGGTGTCGTAGCCGGCCCGTCCGGCGCGGCCGGCGATCTGGTGGAACTCGCGGGCCTTGAGCAGCCGGGTCTTGACCCCGTCGTACTTGGACAGGGCAGTGAAGAGCACGGTGCGGATCGGCACGTTGATGCCGACGCCGAGGGTGTCGGTGCCACAGATGACCTTGAGCAGGCCGGCCTGGGCGAGGGTCTCCACCAGCCGCCGGTACTTCGGCAGCATCCCGGCGTGGTGTACGCCGATGCCGTGCCGGACCAGCCGCGACAGCGTCTTGCCGAAGCCGGAGGTGAAGCGGAAACCGCCGATCAGCTCGGCGATGGCGTCCTTCTCGGCCCGGGTGCAGACGTTGACGCTCATCAGCGCCTGGGCGCGTTCCAGGGCGGCGGCCTGGGTGAAGTGCACGACGTAGACCGGGGCCTGCCTGGTGGTGAGCAGCTCCTCCAGCGTCTCGTGCAGGGGAGTGGTCACGTAGGAGAAGATCAGCGGCACCGGCCGCTCGGCCGACTGGACCACCGCCGTGCTGCGCCCGGTACGCCGGGAGAGGTCGTCGACGAAGCGGGTGACGTCTCCCATCGTCGCCGACATCAGGATGAACTGCGCCTGCGGCAGCTCGATGAGCGGCACCTGCCACGCCCAGCCCCGGTCCGGCTCGGCATAGAAGTGGAACTCGTCCATGACCACCTGGCCGACGTCGGCCCGGGCGCCCTCGCGCAGCGCGATGTTCGCCAGCACCTCGGCGGTGCAGCAGATGATCGGCGCGTCCTCGTTGACGCTGGCGTCGCCGGTGAGCATGCCGACGTTGTTCGCCCCGAAGATCTCGCAGAGCGCGAAGAACTTCTCCGACACCAGTGCCTTGATCGGCGCGGTGTAGAAACTGGTGCGATTGTCGGCCAGGGCGGCGAAGTGGGCCGCGGTCGCCACCAGGCTCTTGCCCGAGCCGGTCGGCGTGTTCATGATCACGTTGGCGCCGGAGACGATCTCGATGACCGCCTCTTCCTGATGCGGATAGAGGGTGAGATCGCGGTTCTTGGCCCAGCCGGTGAACGCGTCGTAGAGGGCATCGGGTTCGGCGCTGTCCGGCAGCGCAGCAGTGAGCGTCATAGCGCTTCCATCGTGCCCGCCCGAGGTCACCGCGCGCCAGCCGGGTCCACGGCCCGTGCCCGCTCGGGGCCGCCACAGGATCGGGTGTGCCGCTCAGCGCCGCCGGAAGATCAGGTCGAAGATGTCGTGACCCGCGGTGGTGCCGCGCCGTTCGAACTTCGTCAGCGGCCGGTGCGCCGGGCGCGGCGCGTACCGGTCGGCGGTGTTGACCAGTTCCGGATCACCGCTGAGCGTCTCGTGCATCGCCTCGGCGTACTCGGCCCAGTCGGTCGCGCAGTGCAGCACCCCGCCGGGGGTGAGCCGGGAGCGCAGCAGCGCCACGTGCGCGGGCTGGATCAGCCGGCGCTTGTGGTGGCGGGCCTTCGGCCACGGGTCGGGGAAGAAGACGTGGATGGCGTCGAAACTGTCGGGCGCCACCGCAAAGCGGAGCAGGTCCAGCGCGTCGCCCTGGGCGATGCGCACGTTGCCCAGCCCCTGCTGCTCGGTCATCGCCAGCAGGTTCGCCACGCCGGGGGTGTGCACCTCCACCGCGAGGTAGTCGCGGTCCGGATCGGCGGCCGCCATCGCCGCCGTCGCGTCGCCCATCCCGGAGCCGATCTCCAGCACCACCGGGGCCCGTCGGCCGAAGAGCGCGACGAAGTCCAGCTCCGCCGCGGGCGCTGCGGGCACGACCAGCCCGTAGCGCGGCCAGAGCCGCTCCAGCGCGTCGTGGTGGCGGGCGGTCAGCCGTCCGCGTCGCGGGTGGAAGGTGCGGATGGGGCCGGGCAGGCGGGGCTCGGCGGGCGAGGGGAGTTCGTCGACGGTGCTCACAGCGCCACGAGCCTACGCGACCGCACCCGGTAAACCGATGTGATCTACGCCCGGTGATGAGAGGATGACAGCCGTACGGCAGGCCGGCAGGTGCGCCTGGCGGTCCGTCACCGGAGCAGATCACGCCGCAGCACGCCGATCGCCGGGAGGCACCATGGGGGCAGCCGCGCAGTACGCCCGGCCCCTGGTCGGCGCGCTCGTCCCGGTGGCGCTGCTGTTGTTCGGCGCCGCCCCGGCCGCCGCCGCCGACATCTCGGTACGGGTCACCCCCGGCACCGTGCAGGCCGGTTCACTCGTCGGCATCCAGGGCAGTTGTCGTGCCAACACCGCCCCGGCGACCGTCACCTCCGACGCCTTCGGGACGGTGACGCTGCAACCGCAGGGTGGCGTGCTCACCGCGGCGGCCGCGGTGCCGGCGACCACCGAACCCGGGATGTACTCGGTGCGCCTCGACTGCCCCGACAGCCTCGACGCCGCGACAATGCTGCAGGTGCTCGCCTCCGGGCAGCCCGCCCAGGGCCCGGCGACCGGCTTCGGTGGCGGGGAAGGCTCCGGGGCGCAGCGCTGGCTGCTGCTCGTCGGGCTGCTCAGCACCGTCGCCGGTCTGGTACTCGGTGGCGCCTGGCTGCGCGCCCACCCACCCCGGCCGATCCGCGGCCTGCAGCGGTGACCGGGCGCTGATGGCCCGCGCGTCGGCCCCCGTACGCAGCCGACCCGGCCGCGCCGCGGCACCCGAACGCGGCCGTTCCTGGATCGGTCCGCTCGCGATCGTCCTGGTCTTTCTCGGCATCTTCTCCACCGGCGCGGGTCTCGGCCGCTCGGCGAACTGGCCCGGCTGGCGGCTCGGTGGCGGCGACGACACGGCGGCCGACGCCCGTGGCGCGAGTGCTCCGGTACGCATCAGCATCGCCCGCATCGGCGTCGACGCGCCGGTGATCCCGGTGGGGCTGGCGGCCGACAACTCCATCGCCGTGCCGCCGCTGGAACGGCACGAGGAGACCGGCTGGTACGACCGCGGACCCGCGCCGGGCCAGGACGGACCCGCGATCATCGTGGGTCACGCCGACACCCGGACGGGTCCGTCGGTCTTTCACGAAGTGCCACAGCTGCGCCGGGGTGACCGCATCGAGGTCGTCCGCGGCGACCGGGGCGTGGTGGTCTTCCAGGTCGAGACGGTCGAGCACTTCCCCAAGGACGGTCTGCCGGCCGAGCGTGTCTACAGCGACTTCAGCCGGCCCGGGCTGCGCCTGATCACCTGCGGCGGTGAGTGGATCGGCGGCAGCATCGGCTACCGCGACAACATCGTCGCCTTCGCCTCCCTGGTCGGCCGCCGCGACCCGTGACCGGACCGGCGACTGCTACGCCGGGACCCGGTCGGCCTGGCCGTCGTCGCGATCCGTGACCGGACCGTCCGATCGGATCAGGCCGGCCCGATCTGCTGGACGACCTCGAACTCCAGCAGGCTCGCGCCGGTGGCGACCGGCTTGCGGGGTGCCTCGCCCTCGGTGCCGGCGTGCGCGGCCCGCGCCGGGCCGTTCGCCCACGCCTGGTACGCCTCTTCGCTCTCCCACCGGGTGTAGACGAAGTAGCGGGTGTCGCCGGCGACGGGGCGCAGCAGTTCGAAGCCGAGGAAGCCGGGGGAGTTCTGCACCGCGCCCTGGCGGGCGGCGAAGCGGCGCTCCAGCTCGGCGCCGGCCTCGGCGGGGACCTCGATAGCGTTGATCTTCACGACAGCCATGTGGTCAGCCTAGCCTCGCGGCACCGGCCCTCACACCGGCTCCAGGTCCACCACGATCGGCGCGTGGTCGGAGGGCCCCTTGCCCTTGCGGGCCTCGCGGTCGACGTAGGCGCCCCGTACGGCGTCGGCGAAGGCGGCGTTGGCGTACACCAGGTCGATGCGCATGCCCTTGTTCTGGTGGAACATCCCGGCCCGGTAGTCCCAGTAGGTGAAGGGGTGTGGCCCCTTCATCGGCACCGGCACGACGTCGACCAGGCCGAGGTCGCGCAGCCGCGCGAGGGCGGCCCGCTCCTGCGGGGTGACGTGGGTGGACTCGGTGAACAGCGCCGGGTCCCAGACGTCGGCGTCGGTGGGGGCGACGTTGTAGTCGCCGCAGACCGCCAGCGGGCGGTCGGCGTCCCACTCGGCGGCGAGCGCGTCGCGCAGCCCGGCCAGCCAGGCCAGCTTGTAGCCGAAGTGCGGGGAGTCCGGAATCCGGCCGTTGGGCACGTAGACCGACCAGATCCGCACCCCGCCGCAGGTGGCGGCGACCGACCGGGCCTCGGGTTCCGGGAAGCCGGGCTCGTCGGCGAAGCCCGCCTGGACGGCCTCCAGCCCGACCCGGGACAGGATCGCCACGCCGTTCCACCGGCCGTCGCCGTGACTGGCCACCTCGTAGCCCAGGGCGGCGACCTCGGCCCGCGGGAAGGCCGCCTCGGCGCACTTGGTCTCCTGCAGGCAGACCACGTCCGGCGCGGTCGCTGCCAGCCAGTCGAGCAGCCGGGGCAGCCGGGCCTTGATCGAGTTGACGTTCCAGGTGGCGACGCGCATCGCTCCAGCGTGCCTCATCGGCGCCGCCGGCGCCGCTCAGCCGGCGGGAGTGTCGCCCGGCGGTGGGCTCTGCTCGGCGAGGAAGCGTTCGAGTTCGGCGGCGAGTTCGTCGGCGGTGGGCAGCGGCCGGGCATCGTCGGCCAGCAGGCTCGGCTTGGAACGGCCGCGCAGGAACGCGTCGTACTGCTCCTCGAGGGTCTGCACGAGAGTGGCGGCCTCGTCGGACTGGGCGACCTGCTGGTCGATGGTGACCCGCATCTCCTCGGCCTCGCCGCGCAGTGTCTCGGTGGGCAGCATCAGCCCGGTGGCGCGGGAGACGGAGGTGAGCAGCTTCTCGGCGGCGGCCGGGTACTCGCCCTGCGCCACGTAGTGCGGCACGTGCGCGGAGAACCCCAACGCGTCACGACCCTGCTCGCCGAGGCGGAACTCGAGCAGGTGCCCGGCGCTGGCCGGCACCTGTACCCGCTGCAGCCACGCCTCGTGGCCCACGATCAGCTCGGGCCGGGTCGCGTGGGCGGTGACACCGACGGGGCGGGTGTGCGGGACCGCCATCGGAATGGCGCCGATGCCGACGGTCAGCCGTACGCCCAGGCGGCTGATCAGGGCCGAGACGGCGGCGACGAAGCGTTCCCACTGCAGGTCCGGCTCGGGCCCGCTGAGCAGCAGGAAGCGGGTTTCGGCATCGTCGTGCAGCAGGTCCAGGCGCAGCTGCGGGGCGTCATAGCCGCTCCAGTGGTCCTCGGTGAACGACATCATCGGCCGGCGGGACCGGTAGTCGTACATCTGGTCCAGGTCGAAGGTGGCGATCGGCCTCGTCTCGAGGCTGCGCAGCAGCTGTTCCCGCGCGGTGCGGGCGGCAGCACCGGCGTCGACGAAGCCGGCGAGCGCGTGGATCAGCACCGGCTGTCCCAGGTCCGGCACATCGTCGGTCAGTTCGTACAGTGCGTGCGGATCGAGCATCCGACACCTCCTTCAGGGCGCGGCGGTCGCCCCGGGCGGGGCCCGGCAGCGACTCGCTCCCGACATCTTGGTGCATCGCCTCGGCGGGTCGCGCCCGGGCCGAGGGGTGCGCCCACCTGCCGGTCGCGATGGCGTGCTCCCGCTGGGGCCGACGACACGGTCGGCCGATCGGCCCGGGGCGGCTCGGATGATCGGCGGAAGGTGACGATCATGCAGCGCCGAGTGATAATCCCGGGGATATCATCCCGTCTGGTGTTGATTCGGGGTGAATTACCGGAAAGCCGGGCCCGTCCCGGTTGCCCGGGGCCGCCCCCGAGCTGATTCGACTGACCGGTTAATCAGGCAAAGATGTGGCGAGAGGCACGAGATCACTCTGTGTAATCGCAGCCTGGCTGGACCTAGCCTCGTGGAATGCGTGACGACCACACTCTCGACGACCAGCAGCTGGCCCCCGCCTCCACTGGCCGTTCGGATGAGGCCCCCTCGTCCGAGCAGGTTGGCCGAACTGCCCCCGGCAACCCGGAGCAAGCGCGGCAGGGCCTGACCGACCGGAACCCTTCACGTGCCCTTACCCGGCTCACCACGGCGGGTAACCGCATGGCCGCCGCCCTGCGCGGCGTGCCGAAGCTCCTCGGCGACGGGGAGAAGGCACGGGTGGCGATCGCCGCCGGCGCGATCTGCTGCCTCGGCCTCGCCTCGTTCGCCCAGACCTCCACCGAGGTGACGGGCGATACCGCCCAGCCGGATGTCTTCGCGGCCTACAGCGAGCGGGAGGTGGCCGAGCGGGCCGTCGACCGCAGCCTGGACCGCAGCCTGCCGGACACCCTCGCGCCCGAGTCGGCGGCGCCCGAGTCGACCGCGCCGGCGGCAGAGGGCGGCGACCCCGACCTGGCCGGCTCCGAGCCGGCCACGGAGCCCGCCCCGGAGCCGGAGCCCGAGCCCGAGCCGCAGGTCGTGGACCCGGGCCCGGTGGCCGGCCTGACCGCCGCCCAGATGGACAACGCCAAGGCGATCGTGCGTACCGGCCGGGACATGGGCGTGGAGCGGCGCGGTCTGATCATCGCGGTCGCCACCGCCATGCAGGAGAGCAACCTCTACAACCTGGCCAGCGGCGTGGTGCCGGAATCGACCAACCACCCGAACCAGGGCGTCGGCTGGGACCACGACTCCGTCGGCCTCTTCCAGCAGCGGGCCAGCACCGGCTGGGGCCCGGTGCACAAGCTGATGGACCCGGCGTACGCCACCCAGCAGTTCCTGCACGCGCTCCAGCGCGTCCCCGGCTGGCAGCAGATGCGGCTGACCGCGGCGGCGCAGGCGGTCCAGGTCTCGGCCTACCCGGACCACTACGCCAAGCACGAGGCACGGGCGACCCAGGTCGTGGACGCGATCGTGCCCGGCTGGAACTGATCCCCCTACCGCGACAACGTGCGGCCCGTCCCCTAACCGGAGGCGGGCCGCACGTCTGTCCGGCCCGCCTCCGGCTCGTCCGGACGATGTGGAACGGGTGTGCCATCGTCGGCACGCGGGTATTCCCGCGGCACGCCTGGCGCCGAATCCTCGCGCCGGCCGACGAGCACGGAGGCGACCATGCCCGAACCCGTCAGCGACGAATCCGCCCCGTCCACCATGGTCCCGGCGTCCACCGGCGACGCCGGTGAGGTGACGACCGGCGACGCCACGGAGACCGGCGACGCGCTGGAGATCGCCGGCCCGCCCGACGGCCTCTGGGCGCGGATGAAGGCCGATCCCACGTACGCGCCGGAGCACCTGGCGCTGGAGGCCGTCCGCCGGTTCGGCCCGGAGGCCGCCGAATGGGCGGCGCGCATGCGGGCCGCCCGCCCCGGGATCACCCCCGACGCGCTCGCCGACCTGGCAGTCGGCCGCTTCCTGCGCCGGGCCCGACTCTCGGGCGCGGTCTCCGGAGCCGCCGGGATCGTCGGCGCGGTGGCCGACGTGGGCGTGCTCGCCTGGACCCAGAGCCGCATGGTGCTGCACATCGCCGCCGCCTACGGCGCCGACCCCACCCACGCCGACCGCGCCACCGACCTGCTGGTGCTGCAGAAGGTGCACGGCGCGGCGCAGAGCGCCCGGCTGGCTCTCGGGGTGGCGGTGGGGCGGCGGCGGCTCGCCGAGATGGCGGGCCGTGGCGGGCTCGGCGTCTCCGTCGCCCGGCTCGGCGTCAAGCTCGCCCAGATGGCCGGCCTGCGCGCCGCCCACCGGGTCTTCGCCAAGGTCGTCCCCGGCGCGGCCGTCATCCTCGGCACCTGGGCCAACTCCTCGGCCACCCGCGACCTTGCCCGGCGGGCCCGCGACCACTACCGGACCGGACGCACCGGCTGACGGCCGCAGTGGCCGGGCGGCCCGCGATCCGGCCGCAGTGGCCGGGCGTCGCCCCGGGTGGGCCCGGCGGCGTCCGGTCCGGCCGCAGTGGCCGGGCGCTGTCGGCTCAGGCCGGGCGCGCCCCGCCTTCGGTGAGGAAGTCGGCGAAGCAGCGGCGCGGCCGGTAGCCGGCAGCCAGTGCCCGCTCGATCGAGAGCACCACCGGATGCGCCACCTGGTCGACGGCGTAGCGGGTCAGCCCCGGCGCGGCACCGGCCAGCCGGGACAGCCGGGTCACGGCCGTCGCGGCCGCGAACGCCAGCGGCACCGGCACGTGCCCGACCCGGATGACCCGTCCGGTCGCCGCCTGCGCCGCCGCCCGGATCGTCTCGTCGCGCCGGTAGGGCCGCGCGTCGGTGATGTTGTACGCCCCCGGACGCCACCCCAGCGCCGCCAGGCAGGCGTCGGCGAGGTTCTCCACCGCCGTCAGGCTCAGCTCGCCGTCCGGGCCGGGCAGCAGGATCCGCCCGGCCCGGACCGCCCGCAGCAGCCGGGGCAGCAGATGCGGGTCGCCCCGCCCGTAAACCGCCCGGGGCCGCAGTACGACCGCCCCCGATCGAAGCGCCAGGGCCTCGCCCGCCGCCTTCGTCCGGCCGTACGCGGTCAGCTGCCCGCCGATCGGGTGCTCCTCGGTGAGCCGCGGTGCCCGGACCCGGGGGTCGTAGACGCTCGCGCTGCTCACCCAGACGAGCGGGCGGGCACCGAGGGCGTCGAGCAGCCGCGCGGTCCCGTCGACGTTGACCGCGGTGAAGTCCCGCTCAATGACGTGGCCCGGCACCGGATCACCGACCGCCGCGGCCAGGTGCAGCACCGCGTCCACTCCGGACAGATCCGGTGGCCCGGCTGCCGCGTCCCAGTGGACGTGCCGCCCCACCGGACCCGGGCGCCGCCCCAGGCAGCGCACGTCGGCACCGGCCGCCGCAGCCCGCCGGGCCACCTCCGCACCGCAGAAGCCGCTCGCGCCGGTCACCGCGACCCGCAGCCCCGCCAGGGTCATCACAGCACCGCCCGTACGGTCAGCGTCGCCCAGCCCGGCAGCGCCGCCCGCCGGTCGACCCGGGCCCGCACCACCACCGGCCGGTACGGCGCCAGGGCGGCCAGCAGATCGTCGAGCTGGGCCCGGGCCAGCCGGGCGCCGGGGCAGGCGTGGGAGCCCGCGCCGAAGACCAGTTGGGAGACGTGCGGCGGCGCCGGATCGGTGGCGTCGGGATCGCGCCGGTGCGCGTCCACGGCGTGCCGGGCCACCAGGATCAGCTTGTCGCCGGCGCGTACCCGGACCCGGCCGAGTTCGGCGGAGCCGGCGGCGACCCGGGGAAAGAGCGGACTCGGCGCGGTGACCCGCAGCAGCTCGGTGACCAGCGCCGGCCGCAGCCGCGCGTCGGCGGCGGCGGACCACAGGTCGTCGTCGGCGCACCAGGCGACGGCGCGGGGCAGCGCGGCGACGGTGGTGTTGACCGCGGCCACCGCCAGCATCGCCGCCAGCGGGCCGTCCGCGCCGGCGGCGGTCAGCGCGGTGAGCCGCTCGGCGGCGCGGCGGGCCGACCGGGCCGCGCCGGGGCGGGGCAGGCCGGGCAGCTGCTCGTGGGCGGTCGCCGCCGCGGCGTCGCGCGCGGCACGGGCCAGCCGGACCGGATCGGTCTCCAGTTCCAGCAGCGCCGCGGTCGTCGCGCCGGCGAGCAGCGCCGCGAGTGCCACCATCTCCACCTCGCCGCCGTCGGCGAGCGGTGCGAGTTCGCGGTCGAGCAGCGACGTCCAGACCGGACGGAGCCGGGCCACCCCCGCGGCGCCGAGCCCGTCGGCCACCCGGCGCCGGGTCTGCCGGTGCGCCGTGCCGGCCTGATCGAAGAGCGTGCCGTCGATCTCCAGCCGGTTCGCCGTGCCGCCGGTGGTGCCGGCGGCGGTGCGGTCCAGCGGCACCCGGGTCAGCGCGTCGGCGCAGGCCTGGCGGTCGTTGACGACGACCGTGCGGCCCAGCCGCAGCACCGGGGCCCGGCGCAGCAGCGCCAGCAGCGGGAAGAGCACCGGGTGGCTGCGCAGGTAGACGCGCCGGTCCCGCCGCCGGGCCGGCCCGCCGCGGCGAGGCCGGTCGCGGTGCCCGCACTGATCGACGCCGCTCGCGTCCAGGGCGCTCATGCCGCGTCCGCATCCGTGCTCAGGCCGGCCGCGCCGGTCGTCAGGCGGGCCGCGAGCCGGGCGGCGGCCGCCCGGTCCGGTTTGCGGGACCGCCCGGCGGTCGGCACCTCGGCGAAGAGCACCGCGTCGGGGCGGCCGGCGCCCATCGCGGCGAGCACCGGGGCGAGCCGGGCACGCAACCGCGCCGGATCGGCGCCCGGCTGCGGCTCCACCACGGCCACCAGCCGCTCGTCGCCGTCGCCGGCCGGTGTGCCGACCAGCACCGCCAGGTTCACCCCGGGGACGTGCAGCGCCGGCTCGTAGAGCCCGGGATAGATGTTCTCGGCGGCCCGCAGGATCATGTCCTTGGCACGGCCGGCGAGCACCAGCCGCGTACCGTCGAACCGGGCGATGTCGCCGGTGGCGACCAGCTCGAAAGGGTCGCCGCCGAGATAGCGGTGGGCGCGGCCCGGGCCGTCCAGCAGCAGCTTGCCGTCGGCGTCGAGCACCGCCCGCACCCCCGGCAGTGGGGCGCCGACGAGGTCGCCCTCGCCGGTGAACGCCGACTTCTCCCGGGACTCCACGGCCGCGGCGGGAAAGAGCTCGGTCAGCGCGTAGACCCCCCACGCCTGCTCGGCGCCCGCGGCGCGCAGGCGGGTCAGCAGCTCCGCGCTGACCGGCGCGGAGCCGCTGTAGAAGCGGCCGGACAGTCGCGGCGATACGGCCAGCAGCGCCCGGGCCTGCGGCGGGGTCAGATACGTCGCCTGTGGAACGAGCCGGGCCGCCTGACGGGCCAGCAGCCGGGCCGAGCGGGCCGGCCGGGCGACCGGGGCGCCGCAGGCCAGCGCCGGCACCAGCACGAAGAACATCCCGCCCAGCACCGGCAGGTCCGGCAGCGGCCGCACCAGATCGGCGACCGCCCGCATGCCGGCGGCGAGGCCACTGCGGCGGTGCACCACCGCCCGTGGGCTGCTGGTCGTGCCGGAGGTGAAGATGACCACCGCGTCGGTGTCGCCGTCGTGCCGCGCCGGCACCGGGCCGGTCGCCGGCGCCAGCACCGGGGCGCAGCCGGGCAGCCGGCGGCCGATCGTGCGCACCGGACCCAGCTCGGCCAGGCGCGGCAGGTCGAGCTGCGCACGGCGGGCCAGCGGACGCGCCCAGCCGGCCACCGCCTGGGCGGCGGCGTCGGCGACGACCAGCGCCGGGGCGGCCAGCTTCAACCGGGCCCGCAGCACGTCGGCGCCGGCGCTCGGGTCGAGCACCGCGATGCGCAGACCGAGCCGGTCGGCGGCGAGCATCAGCGCCAGCGCCCGTCCGCCGGGCAGCACCGCGACCCCGATCGTGTCACCGGCGCGCAGCCCCTGCCGGTGCAGCGCGACGGCGTACCCGTCGGCGAGGGCGGCGAGTTCGCCGCGGCGCAGCATCACCGTGGGACGGCCGCTGCGGGCGACGCCGAGCAGGGCCGGACGGTCGGCGTCGCGGCGCAGGGTGGCGTGCAGTTCGTCGAACATCAGCGCGGATCCGGGGTGAGCCGGCCGGCACCGCGGTCCAGATACCAGCCGGCGGAGCGGCGCAGCCCGTACGCGCGCAGCCGCCGGGTCGAGTTCTCCACCACCATGTCGCGTACCGGGTGGATCGCCGCGCTGACCCGGCGGACCCGGTTGAGGAACGTCCGGTCGGTGGGGGAGGGGCGCCGGGGCATCCCGCCGCAGGCGGCGTAGAGCGCGGCGGTGATGCCCATGTTGTTGCCCGCGTGCATCCGGTACGGCACCAGGTACTCCCGCCGGCGGTGCGCCGGGCGCCAGCGACCGAAGAAGGCCGCCACCGCCACCACCACCCGGAAACCGGCGCGCCCGAGCGGACCGTGCTCGTCGCGGCGGGCGACCAGCCGGCCGCAGACCATCTCGGCGCCCGCGCCGAAGGCGGCTCGTCCGGCGGCGACCCAGCCGGGCTGGGGCAGGCAGTCGGCGTCGGTGCGCAGCAGCAGCCGCGCCCCCGCGGCGGCGGCGTGCCGGAAACCGGTGTCCACCGCGGCGCCCACGCCCTTCTGTGGTTCGTGCACCAGCCGTACCGGCATCGGCGCGCCGGCGGCGAAGTCGCCGACCACCTGCGCGGTGCCGTCGGTGGAGCCGTTGTCGACCACCAGCAGGGTGAAGTCGAGATCGGTCTGCGCGGCCAGCGCCGCCAGGGTGTCACCGAGCCGGGCCTGCTCGTTGTACGCCGGCACCACCACCCAGAGCGCGGTCACGACTTCTCCCAGACCATCGTCATCAGGCTGATCCCGCCGCCGAGCCCGACCATCAGCACCCGGTCGCCGCGGCGCAGCGACGGGGCGATGCGGGCCAGTTGCAGGCCGATCGTGGCGCTGGCCAGGTTGCCGAACTCCGTCACCGTCACCTCGAGCTTCTCCTTCGGTACGCCGGTCACCTCCACGAAGCGCTCCAGGTAGGGGAGCGTCACCTGGTGCACCAGCACCTTGGCGTAGTCGTCCCAGCCGAAGCCGGTGCGCGTGCGTACCCGGTACAGGATGTCGGCGCCGACCTCTTCGAAGACCCGGCGCAGCGCGTGCCCGTCGCCCTGGAAGTAGGTGTGCTCGTCGCCGCGCGGATGCCGGGAGCCGCCGCCGGGGATGCCGCCGACCGTCCAGTGCTCCGAGAAGGTCTCGGTGTCGACGTCGACGATGCCGCCGGTGTCGACCTCCTCCAGCACGACCGCTGCGCCCGCGTCGCCGAAGGTGAAACCGGCGAACGCGGCGCGGGCCTCGGCGAGGCTGCCGACCCGCCGGCGCATGGAGCGTGTCGGTGTCTCACCGGTCACCACCAGCGCCCGCCGGGCCCGCCCGGCGAGGATCAGCGAACGGGCCAGGTCGATGCCGTTGAGGAAGCTGTTGCAGGCGTTGGTGACGTCCAGAGCGTGTGCCCGGCTGCCCAGTTCGGCCTGGACGATGTGGGCGGTCGCGGGCTCCACCATGTCCCTGCTGGCCGAGGCGAAGAGCAGCAGGTCGACATCGGCCGGGGTCAGCCGCGCCGCGGCCAGCGCCTGCCGGGCGGCCCGTACGGCCAGCGTCGAGGCGTACTCGTCGTCGGCGGCGACGCGGCGGCGCATGATGCCGGTCATCCGGGTCACCATGCCCGGTGGCAGCCGCAGGTCGTTCTCGGCGGCGAGGCGCTGCTGGAGTTGCTCGCTGGTCAGCACCGTCTCCGGCAGGCTCGATCCGACGGCGGTGATGCCGACCCGGGGGGCCTGCCGCGGGTGCGGGCTCGGTTGGATCATGTGTGCAGTTTTCCGTGACCACCGCATCGGGGGATGAGTAGGCATGCTCAGTGGCCGAGGAGCGGACAGGTTAACCGGCAGTCACCTGGGGTAGTTCGCCCAGATGGCAGCGAGACAGCAGCCCCGCGGGGCAAAAGGGACGGTAGGGCATCCTTACAGCGCGTTGAATCTACGGCTGGTGCTGGCGACGTTCGGACTCGTCATCTGCACCGTCTTCGGAGTGCTGGCACTCTGGGCCGACCTGGTCGTGCTCGCGATCGTGCTCTTCGTGCTCGCGGCGGTGGCGGTCGTGGATCTGATCATCATTCAGCGTCGGCGCGCCGCCCGGCGCCGCGCCGAGCCCCCGGGCACGAAGCACTCACTCTTCGAGTGACAGGAGTACCACCATGTCGATAGCCACCACCAATCCCGCCACCGGCGAGGTGCTCAAGACCTTCGACGCCGCGACCCCGGCGGAGATCGACGCCGCCATCGGCCGCGCCGAAAGCGCCTTCCACACCCTTCGCGGCACGACGCTCGAGCAGCGCGCCGGCTGGCTCAACGCCGCCGCGGACCTGCTCGACGCCGAGCGTGACGAGGTGGCGCGGACCATGACCACCGAGATGGGCAAGACGTACGCCTCGGCCCGCGCCGAGGTCGGCAAGTGCGCCGCCGGCGCCCGCTACTACGCCGCCAACGCGGCGGGGTTCCTCGCCGACGAGCCGGCCGACGCCCCCGCGGTGGGGGCCCGGCGGGCGTTCGTCCGGTACTCCCCGATCGGCCCGGTGCTCGCGGTCATGCCCTGGAATTTCCCCCTCTGGCAGGTGATGCGCTTCGCCGCGCCGGCGCTGATGGCGGGCAACACCGGCCTGCTCAAGCACGCCTCGAACGTGCCCCAGACCGCTCTCTACCTCGGTGACCTGTTCACCCGTGCCGGTTTCCCGGCAGGCGCTTTCGCCACCCTGCTGATCGGCTCCGCCGCGGTGGAGCAGGTCCTCACCGATCCCCGGGTCCGGGCGGCCACCCTGACCGGCAGCGAGGGGGCGGGCCGGTCCGTCGCGCAGATCGCCGGCCGGGAGTTGAAGAAGACCGTGCTGGAACTCGGCGGCAGTGACCCGTTCGTGGTGATGCCCTCGGCGGATCTGGACGCCGCGGCCGAGGTGGCGACCACGGCCCGCTGCCAGAACAACGGCCAGTCCTGCATCGCCGCGAAGCGCTTCATCGTGCACACCGATGTCTACGACGACTTCGCCGAGCGGTTCACCCGGCGGATGGCGGCGCTGCGGGTCGGCGACCCGATGGCCGACACCACCGACGTCGGGCCCCTCGCGACCGAGCAGGGCCGCGACGATGTCGCCGCCCAGATCCGCGACGCCGTCGAGGCGGGCGCCACCGTGCTGACCGGCGGAGTGGCGCCGGAGCGCCCCGGCTGGTGGTACCCGCCGACTGTGGTGGCCGACCTGACACCGCGGATGCGGATGTGGCAGGAAGAGGTCTTCGGGCCGGTCGCCGGGCTCTACCGGGCGGCCGACTACGACGAGGCGATCGCCCTGGCCAACGGCACCGGTTTCGGCCTCGGCGCCAACGCCTGGACCCGGGACGAGCAGGAGCAGCAGCGCTTCATCGCCGACCTGGACGCCGGCAACGTCTTCATCAACGGGATGACGACGTCGTACCCGCAACTGCCCTTCGGCGGGGTGAAGAACTCCGGCTACGGCCGCGAGCTGTCGGCGCTGGGGATGCGGGAGTTCTGCAACGTCAAGACGGTCTGGGTCGGCGGCGAGCAGGCCACGCCCGGTCCCGGCGCCGGCCACGCCAACGAGTGACGCGCCCGGCCGGGGCCGATCTGGTCCCGGCCGGATTCGCAGGAGCATGGCCCGCTGCCGGGGCGGGTAGGGAACGTGGGCATGACGGTCTTCGGATTCCACGCATCCCACGAACAGATCGACCCGGCGGCGCTGCTGACAGCGGTGATCCGGGCCGAGGAGGCCGGCTTCGACGCCGCCATGTGCTCGGACCACTTCTCGCCGTGGAGCGAACGGCAGGGACAGTCGGGCTTCGCCTGGTCCTGGCTCGGCGCCGCGCTGCAGGCCACCACGCTCCCCTTCGGGGTGGTCAACGCGCCCGGCCAGCGCTACCACCCGGCGATCATCGCGCAGGCGATCGGCACCCTCGGGCAGATGTACCCGGGCCGGTTCTGGGCGGCGCTGGGCAGCGGGGAGGCGATCAACGAGCACATCACCGGCGACCCGTGGCCGCGCAAGGAGGAGCGGATGGACCGGCTGCGCGAATGCGTCGACGTCATCCGGGACCTCCTCGCCGGTGAGGAGGTCAACCACGACGGCCTGGTCACCGTCGACCAGGCCCGGCTCTGGAGCCGCCCGCAGCAGCCCCCGGCCCTCATCGGCGCTGCCGTGAGCACCTCCACCGCCGAGTGGTGCGCGGAGTGGGCCGACGGGCTGATCACCGTCAACGCGCCGCTGCCGTACCTGCGTGACATGATCTCCAGCTACCGCGACGCCGGCGGCCGGGGACCGCTCTACCTGCAGGTCCACCTGAGCTGGGCGGCGGACGACGAGGCGGCGCGCAAGCTCGCGTACGAGCAGTGGCGCAGCAACGTCTTCGACCCGCCGGTCTCCTGGGACCTTCCGCTGACCGAGCACTTCGACGTGACCAGTGAACGGATCTCGATGGAACAGCTCGCCGAGGTCGTCAACATCTCGGCCGATCCGGCCCGGCACGTCGGCTGGCTGGAGAGCTACCTGGAGTGCGGCTTCGACGGGCTCTACCTGCACCACGTCGGTCAGGAGCAGGCCGGTTTCATCGACACCTTCGGATCGCAGGTGCTGCCCAAGCTCCGTGCGCACGGATGACCGGTACCGTCGAACCGCCTTCGGCGGCAGTGAGATTTGCCGTGCCGGGCGACCTGATGCAGACAAGCCGGGCCGGGGCTGGCAGGCTTCCTGCCATGACCCTGAAGTTGCGTTCGGTGGCCGGCAGCGACCGCGGCCTGATCCGCAGCGGAAACCAGGACGCCGTGTACGCCGGCGAGTGGCTGGTCGGGGTGGCCGACGGCATGGGCGGAATGGCCGCCGGTGACCTGGCGAGCGCGGTGACCATCGAGGCCGTACGCGTGCTCGACGTGCCCGTTCCGGAGGAGGCGCTGGTCGCCGCCCTGCAACAGGGCATCGCCACCGCACAGGCCCGCATCCGTGACGCGGTGGCCGAGGACCCGGAGCGGCAGGGGATGGGCACAACCCTCACCGCGCTGCTGCTGGCCCGCTCCGGTACCTGCCTCGCGCTGGCCCACGTCGGCGATTCCCGGGCCTACCTGCTGCGCGGTGGTGTGCTCAAGCAGGTGACCCGGGACGACACTTTCGTGCAGATGCTGCTCGACCAGGGGCTGATCAGCCCGGAGGAGGCGGCCCACCATCCACGGCGGGCAGTGGTCACCCAGGCGTTGCAGGGCTCCGAGGTCTCCCCGTCGTACGCGACGATGGTGCCGCGGGCGGGGGACCGCTGGCTGCTCTGCAGTGACGGCCTGTCGAACGTGGTCAGCGCGGACGCGATGGCCGAGACGCTCGGTTCGCAGCCGGACCGGGATGCCTGCGTGCGGCGGCTGATCGAGCTGGCGCTGCAGGGCGGCGGGCCGGACAACATCAGCGTGGTGGTGGCCGACGTGGTCGCCGAGCCGGAGCAGCCGGGGGCGGTCTAACGGCGCGGAGTGGTTCGCCGGGTCGGCGCCGCCGTGCCCGGGTCGGCGGGCCACGGATGCCGGGGGTAGCGTCCGCGCAGCTCCCCGCGCACCTGCGGGTATCCGGTACGCCAGAACGACGGCAGGTCCCCGGTGACGGCCACCGGCCGGCCGGCGGGGGAGAGCAGGTGCAGCACCACCGGCACCCGCCCGTCGCCGACGCGGGGCGTGGTCTGCCAGCCGAAGGTCTCCTGGAGCTTCACCGCCAGCACCGGCGCCGCCGGGTCGGCGTAGTCCAACCGGATCCGTGATCCGCTCGGCACCGCGATGCGCTCCGGCGCCACCTCGTCGAGGCGGGCGGCGAGCTGCCAGGGCAGCAGCCGTCGCAGGGCGGTGGGGACGTCGACCCGGCCGAGGTCGGCGCGGCGCCGGGCCCGGGACAGCTCCGGGCCGAGCCACTGGGGGGCCGCCGCCAGCAGGGCGTCGTCGTCCATGCCAGGCCAGGGGTCGCCGAGCACCCGGTGGCAGAACGCCAACCGTTCGCGCAGCGCCCGGGCGGCCGGGGTCCAGTCGAGCAGGTCGAGCCCTTCCTGTTCCAGCCCGCGTAGCAGCGCGGCGGTGATCGCGGCCCGGTCGGGGCGGGTCAGCGGGTGTTCGTCGACGACGATGGCGCCGACGCGGGTGCTGGTCCGCGCCCGGACGTCACCGTCGACCCAGTCGACCTGTGCCACGGTGTGCCGCATGGCACCGGCCACGGTCAGCGCGGTCGCCTCGTCGAGCGCGGCGGCGAGCCGGATCCGGGCGGACCGTCCCCCGGGGGCGCGGTCGGCCACGGCGACGGCGAGCCAGCCGGCGCCGGTCAGGGCCGACCCGGGCGTGAGATCGGCGGCGGTGCCGCCGGCCATCAGGTAGGTCGCGCCGCCCGGTTGGCGGGCCCGGGCGAGTCGTTCCGGGTGCGCCAGTGCCACCACCAGGGCGGCGGCGAGGTCGTCGGGCAGTCCGGCCGGCGACGGCCGCGGCGCGGCCGGCAGGGTGGCGCGCAGCCGGCGGATCTCGGCGCGCCACCGCGCGGTGGCGGCCGGATCACTGCCGGCGCGCAGGGCGCGCCAGGCGGCGGCGAGGTCGTCTCCGCGGCCGGACACCTCCTCGGAGAGGAGGGCGACGATCTCCACGGCCCGGTCGGTGCCGACCTCGGCTGCCCCGTCGAGCAGCGCGCGGGCCAGGCGGGGATGGGTGCCGGTCGCGGCCATCGCCCGGCCGCGGGCGGTCGCGCGGCCGGTTTCGTCGACCGCGCCGAGCGTGGTGAGGCTCGCCCGGGCCAGTCGCATCGCCGTTGGCGGCGGGGCGTCGAGCAGGGGCAGGTTGCTGCCGTCCGGATCGCCCCAGCAGGCCAGGTGCAGTGCGAAGCCGGTGAGGTCGGCGGCGGCGACCTCCGGTTCCGGCTGGGCGGCGAGCCGTTCGTGGTGGGCGGCCGGCCAGCACCGGTAGGCGTGCCCGGGGGCTTCCCGGCCGGCGCGGCCGGCGCGCTGTTCGGCGGTGGCCCGGGACACCGGCACGGTGACCAGCCCGCCGAGCCCGCGGCCGTGGTCCATCCGGGCGACGCGGGCCAGGCCGGAGTCGACCACGACGCGGACACCGGGAACGGTGAGGCTGGTTTCGGCGACCGCTGTGGCGAGGACGACGCGCCGGTGCGCCGACGGGCGCAGCGCGGCGTCCTGCTCCCGCCCGGACTGGCGTCCGTGCAGCGGGAGCAGGGCGATGTCGGGCAGGCCGGAGAGCCGGGAGCGCACCCCGGCGATCTCGCCGGCGCCCGGCAGGAAGACGAGCACGTCGCCCTCCTGTTCGTGCAGCGCCCGCCGGACGGTGGCGGCGATGTGGTCGAGCAGCCCGGGCGCGACGCGGACGCCGTCGCCGGGGCGCACCGACGCCGGTGGCGGCGCCCAGACCGACGTGACCGGATGCAGTGCGGAGCGGGCGGTGATCACGGGAGCGGGCCGGCCGGGGCCGCCGAGCAGCTCCGCGAGGGGCTCGGTGGCGGCGGTGGCCGACATGGCGAGCAGCCGCAGGTCGGGACGGAGCGCCGACCGGGCTTCGACCGCGAAGGCGAGCGCCAGGTCGGCGTCGAGCTGGCGCTCGTGGCATTCGTCGAGCAGGACGGCCGCGGTGCCGGGCAGCTCCGGGTCGTGCTGGAGGCGGCGCAGCAGCAGGCCGGTGGTGACCACCTCGATGCGGGTCGCCGCGCTGGTGCGCCGCTCGCCGCGCACCGCGTACCCGACCGTCGCGCCGACCTCTTCGCCGAGCAGGAACGCCATCCGGCGGGCCGCCGCCCGGGCGGCGATGCGGCGGGGCTGGGCGATCACGATGCGGCCGTCGAACGCCTCGGCGAGGACCAGGGGGGTGAGCGTGGTCTTCCCGGTGCCCGGCGGCGCGACCAGGATCGCCGTGCCGGCCTCGGTGAGGGCGGCGGTGACGGCGGGCAGCACGTCCGCGACGGGCAGACCGGTGATGGTTCGCGCAGCAGGCACGCTGCCAGTCTGCCCCGTCGCGTCCGCTGCGACCCAGCGGCGGGGGTCGTCGGCTCTGCCCGGTCGCGTCCGGTGCGACGCAGCGGCGGGGGTCGACGGCCCGGCAGTGGCGGGGCCGGACATGGCGGTGGCCGGGTCCGCCGACCCGGCCACCGCCGCACCCACCCCGTCGGGGTCTAGTAGGTCTCGCTCAGCTGTCCGCGCAGCTTGGTCAGCGCGCGGGCGAGCAGCCGGGAGACGTGCATCTGGGAGACACCGATCTGCTCGGCGATCTGCGACTGGGTGAGGTTGCCGTAGAAGCGCAGCGTGAGGATCTTCTGCTCGCGCTCGTCCAGGGTGGCCAGCGCCGGGCCGAGGGCCACGCGCAGCTCGGCGAGTTCGAACTCGCCGTCCTCACCGCCGAGCATGTCGCCGAGCTCGGTGGCGCGCTCACCGTCGCCGGTGGGCGTCGAGAGCGAGACGGCGTTGTACGCGCGGGCGCCCTCCAGGCCCTCCAGGACCTCTTCCTCGGTGAGCTTGAGGTGGGCGGCGATGTCGGCGACCGTCGGCGAACGGCCGAGAGTCTGCAGCAGGGAGCTGTTCGCCTCGGAGATGCTCAGCCGCAGCTCCTGCAGGCGCCGGGGCACCCGGATGTCCCAGGTGCGGTCACGGAAGTGACGCTTGAGCTCACCGATGATCGTGGGAATGGCGTAACCGGCGAAGTCGACGCCGCGGGTCGGGTCGAACTTGTCGATCGCCTTGATCAGGCCGACCGCCGCGGTCTGCGCCAGGTCGTCGGTCGGCTCGCCCCGCCCGCTGTAGCGGTGGGCCAGGTGGTTGGCCAGGGGGAGCCAGGCCTCGATGGCGCGTTCCCGCAACCGCGGGCGGGAGGGGTGACCGGCGGGGAGAGCGGCCATCGCATTGAGCAGATCGGCAGCGGTGTCGGTCAGTGCCCGGGGGTCCAGTGCGGTGGCCTTGGTTGCCGGCTCGGTCGTGGCCGCCCGGTCGGTGGTCGTTGGCGCGCTCATGGGGGTCCTTCCCTGCACCTCGTCCGTGGGACGGACGTGTCGCTTCGGTTGGATGGGTGTCGTTCGTCAGCAAGCTTCAGATGATCGGCAAGGTCAGGCTGGCCGTTCAGAGCCAAACCCTAACCTGATCGGCTCACGGAAATCTACCCGAACGGCTGATGGATAAAGGTTATTTATCACGTGGTAACCGCATGAACCGGACAGAAGTCGCCGGATTTGTTACCTCCATCGCTCGGGTGGCCCTCGACGCAGCTGCTCTCCGGCGGGACTGAGGTGACATGGATCGCCCGAGGGCGGCGGACCGTCGGGGTTTCCGTCGGCGCAGGGGGGTAACCCCATGTCGGGCCGATGCGGCCGGCGCGCATGTGTGGACGGGCCCGGTGGAGCCGGCGGACGGGTCACGCCGCGGACGCGTACGGCAGGGGAGGTCGGCCCGTTCCAAGGGAAGACCGAGGGAGGCCGGAATGCAGACTCAGCCGACGGACACGACCGACGCTCCGGAGCGGGTGGAGAGCGAAGGCGGCGCCCTGCTGGCAGTGCTGGTCATGGTGGTGCTCGGGCTGGCAGGGATCTTCGCCGTGTCGTGACCGAGCCCGGTGACCGCCCGATCCTCGCGGATGGACGGTCACCGGACCGAACTCAGTCGGTGTGCGGCAGGCGGGACGCGGGGACCACGCCGAGGCGGCCGGCCTGGTAGTCGTCGAAGGCCTGGATCAGCTCGTCACGGGTGTTCATGACGAACGGCCCGTAGTGTGCCACCGGCTCCCGGATCGGCTCGCCGCCCATCAGATAGACCTCCAGCGCCGGGGCGTTGGAGTCCTGGCGCTCGTCGGCGGCGAAGCGCAGCGCCTCGCCGGGGCCGTGCACCGCGAGTTGCCCGGTGTGGATCGGACGGCGGTCCGTGCCGACCGTGCCACGGCCGCCCAGCACGTAGAGCAGCGCGTTGTGCGCCGGATTCCAGGGCAGGTCGACCTGGGCGCCGGGCTGCACGGTGACGTGGGTGATCGTGATCGGGGTGTGCGTCGAGCCGGGGCCCCGCCGTCCGTCGATCTCGCCGGCGATGATCCGCAGCAGCGCACCACCATCGGCAGTGGTCAGCAGCGCCGACTCCCGCCCGCGGATGTCCTGGTAGCGCGGCGGGCTCAGCTTGAGCGCCCGGGGCAGGTTCACCCACAGCTGCAGACCGTGGAAGAGGCCGCCGCTGACCACCAGGTGCTCCGGCGGCGCCTCGATGTGCAGCAGGCCGGCCCCGGCGGTCATCCACTGAGTGTCGCCGTCGGTGATGGTGCCGCCCCCGCCCTGCGAGTCCTGGTGGTCGAGGATGCCGTCGATGATGTACGTGACTGTCTCGAAGCCCCGGTGCGGGTGCCACGAGGTGCCCTTGGGCTCGCCGGGGGCGTACTCCACCTCGCCCATCTGGTCCAGGTGGATGAAGGGGTCCAGATCGCGCATCGCGACGCCGGCGAAGGCGCGGCGTACCGGGAAACCCTCGCCCTCGTAGCCGGTCGGGGCGGTGACGATCTGCCGGACCGGCCGGTAGGCGGTGGTCTGCTCGGCGAGCCGGGGCAGTCGGGGGAGGACGAGTTCGTTCTCGACGGTGATGGCGGGCATGGCGTTGCTCCTAACTGCGCGGCTCGCCGGCGGACTCCGGGGCGGAGCGCAGGCGGTTGCCGAGGCGGGTGAAGACACGGGTCAGGCAGGCGAGCGCGTCGGCGTCGAGGTCGTCGACGAAGAGCGCGCGCACCGCCTCGAGGTGGTGTGGCGCGGCCGCGCGCAACGTGCTCAGGCCGGTCGGGGTCAGCACTGCCTCGCTGCCGCGACGGTCGGCGGGGCAGGGCTGCCGGCGGACCAGGTCGCGCCGTTCCATCGTCGATATCTGATAGGTCAGCCGGCTGGGGGAGAAGATCAGCCGTTCGGCGAGTTCGCCCATCCGCAGTCGTTGCCCTGGCGCTTCGGAGAGCAGCACCAGCACGTGGTAGTCGCCGAGGGTGAGGTTGCTGCTGCGGCGCAACTCCTCCTCCAGCCGGGTCAGCAGCAGCTGGCTCGCTTCGATGTAGGCACGCCAGCCGGCCAGTTCGGCGGTGTCGAGGTTGCGGGGCATGGGGCAACGGTAGCGCTGGTTCAAATTTGAAGCAAATGTCGGACGGCCTGACCGGGCGTGGCGCCGCCAGACACGGCGTCACACCCGGCGCCCTGCCGCACACAACTGCGGCTGGTCGGCTACGCGGGCTGGCTGCCGGGACGCAGGCCCAGCACCTGGCGGGCCTGATCGGCCAGCGGCGCCTGCACCATCACCGCGTACTGCTGGGCGCGCAGCATGCTCGTCGAGGCGTAGTCGCGGCGGCCGCCGGTCATGGCGTGTGCGATCGCGCCGAAGATCCCGCCCCAGACCGCGCCGATCACCAGACCCGCCACGATGACGGCGAGCCAGTTCCCGACGGTGAAGATGCCGAAGAGCAGGCCGATGAAGAGGCCGAACCAGGCGCCCGTACCGGCGCCGGCCAGTGCGGCCCGCCCGGTCGTCAGCCGGCCGAGAACGTTCTCCACCAGGGTCAGATCGGTGCCGACGATCGCGGTCTGCTCGACCGGGAAGCGGCTGTCGGCGAGCCGGTCCACCGCCCGCTGCGCATCGGCGTAGTCGGGATAGCGGGCCACCGCGACCGCGCCGCCGGGGGCACCGTCCTGTGCTCCGGCGGCGACGGTCGGTGCGTCGCCCGGCCCCCGGGGCATGCTCGCGTTGCCGTCCAACGTCGGGGTCGACCAGCGGTTGCTCGGGTTCGGTGCTTCAGACATGTTTCCTCCTTGGTCGCGCCTGCTTTCCCCACGCCCGGACCGGATAACGCGCCGTCCTCGATGCCCGCCGACTCCCGCGCGGCGAAGTCGGCGGGTGGCGAAAACGAATCCGGCACGTAGGGTGCTGTCGGGGGTGGCCTGACGTGAGCATGGTGGGGAATCGACCGGGCGGTCCGGACGGCGAGGTGGAGCCGGGCCCGGCGCCCGCCGAGCCGTTCTGGCATGCCGCACTCCGGTACGGAAGCGACGGCGAGTACGTCGACACGCTCGGCGCATTCGTCGAGACCGGGCTGGCCGCCGGCGAGGCGGTGATGGTCGCCGTACCAGGGCAGCGGTTGCCGCTGCTGCGCGGCCGACTGGACGCAGCGG
The DNA here is from genome assembly GCF_049523535.1 of Melissospora conviva. Classification (NCBI taxonomy): domain Bacteria; kingdom Bacillati; phylum Actinomycetota; class Actinomycetes; order Micromonosporales; family Micromonosporaceae; genus Melissospora; species Melissospora conviva. Next base: position 196,121 of record NZ_JBLLDT010000005.1, on the reverse strand, counting down.
CGGTGACGCTGGTCGACATGGCCGTGGCCGGGCGCAATCCCGCCCGGATCATCCCCGGCGTCCTGCACGCCTTCCTGGCGCGGCACCCCGACCGGCCCGTACGGATCGTCGGCGAACCGATCTGGGCCGGCCGCGGCGAACGGGAGTACCCCCGCTGCGTCCAGCACGAGGCGCTGACCAATCTGGCCTTCGCCGGGCAGCGGGCCCGGATCCTCTGTGCGTACGACACCGCCAGACTCGGCGCCGCGGTGATCGCCGACGCGGTCCGGACCCATCCGGTGCTGCTGGAGGGGAGCACGGTACGCCCCAGCCCCGGCTACCTCGCGCCGCGCGCGGTGGCCCGGTGGTTCGACCGGCCGTTGCCCGAACCGGTGGTCCCCGTCGATTCGCTGCGCTTCACCGTCAGCGAGCTCGCCGAGGTCCGCGCCGTGGCAGCCGCTGCCGGGACAGCGGTAGGACTCGACCCGGACCGGGCCGACGATCTGCGGATCGCCGTCACCGAACTCGCCACGAACGCGCTGACCCAGTCGAAGCGGCACGCGCTGCTGCGTACCTGGATCGAGCCCGACGCCGTGGTCTGCGAGGTCGCCGGCGACGGAGTGCTCACCGACCCGCTGGCCGGCCGGATCCCGCCCCCACCGGGAAGCGAGCGGGGCCGTGGCCTCTACCTCGTCCACCAGCTCTGCGACCTGGTGGAGATCCACACCACCGGCCGGTCGACGACCGTGCGGGTTCTGATGGACCGCCCTGGGCCCACCTCGGTGCGGCAGGAGGCAGTGCCGAGGCAGGCGGCACCGGCGCCGCGGCAGGTGGCGTCGCCCACCGGGCAGCCGCTGTGGCCGGAGGGCGACCTGACGACCGCCGGCTAGGCGAGAGCGGCCAGCGGGGTCCGATCCAGGTCGGACAGCAGCTGGGCCGGATCCTCGTAGACGGCGACGGCCCCCGCCTGGGCGAGCTCGGCCCGGCTGGTCCCACCGCAGGTGAGCGCGATGCACGCCACCCCGATCCGCCCGGCTGCCTGCACGTCCCAGACCGAGTCGCCGACGAAGATGACCCGGCTGCGGTCCAGCCCAGCCCGGTCCAGCGCGGCCACCAGGATGTCCGGGGCCGGTTTGCTCACCTGCGCGTCTGCCGAGGAGGTGGCGGCGTCGATGACGTCCTCGGCGTCGAGCACCCCGCGCAGCTTCGCCAACTCGTGTTCGGCCGCCGAACTGGCAAGCACCACGCGCAGCCCGCGCCGGGCACAGGCGCGCAACAACTCCACGGCGCCGGGCAGCGGCTGCAGCCGCGAGGCGTAACCGGCCATCAGCTCGTCGTGGACGGTGCGCAGCGCGTCGTCGCCGCCGCGGTCCCGGTCGTCGCCGAGCAGATGGTCGAGCAGCTTGTCCGAGCCCATCCCGATGGCGCGGTGGATACGGGCCATCGAAATCGGCCGCCCCGCCTGCCGCAACGCCTCGGCCCAGCTCACGGTGTGCAGGTACGTCGTGTCCACCAGGGTGCCGTCGACGTCGAAGAGCACGCCGGCGGGCTTGTCGGTTCGCATGGCGGCTCTCCTACCCCGCCACGGCCGTTTCGACGCGTCTCACTGCTCCGGAATGAGCATCTCGAACCAGACCGTGGAACCGCGTACGGTCGGATCGGTGCCCCAGGCATCGCTGAGGTGCTCGATCAGGCCCAGGCCGCGGCCCCGGCTGCTCAGGGTGTCGGTCTGCGCCCGGGTAACCGTGCCCCGGGTGCCGCTGTCGGCCACCGAGACGAGCAGCCGCTCGGTGCTCAGGTCGATCTCGACGCGGGCCGCGGTGCCGGCGTGCAGCAGGGCGTTGGTGGTCAGCTCGCTGGTGCAGAGCACGGCGGCGCTGACCACCTGCTCCGGCACCTGCCACTGGGTGAGCTGGCGGCTCATCCAGCGCCGTACCCGGCTCGGTGCGGTCGGTTCGGCCGGCACCTGCATCCGGGCCGAGCGGCTCGGCGTGCGCACGTGTTCGACGGCGATGATGGCGACGTCGTCCTCGGTGGTGCCGCCGACCGCGGCCGTGGCCACGGCGCAGAGCGCCCGGGGGTCACCGCTGCCGGCCGCCGCCACCGCCCCGGCGAGCGCGGCCAGCCCGGCGGAGAGGCTGTACCGCCGGCGTTCGATCACCCCGTCGCTGTAGAGCAGCAGGGTGTCGCCCGGGACGAATTCGACACTGCTGCTGACGCGGTGTCCGCCCAGTCCGAGCGGGGTGCCGGTGGGCAGATCGAGATAACGCGCCGTCGGCTCGCCCTCGGGGGTGCAGCGGCGCAGCAGCGGCGCCGGGTGACCGGCGCTGGACAGGGTCATCCGCGCCCCGTCGGGGTCGAGGACACCGAAGACGACCGTGACGAAGAGCTCGTCGGTGCCGCCTTCGGCGCCGAGGCTCGCCACCAGCCGGTCCACCCCGGTGAGTACGCGGTCCGGCCGGGAGTCGTTGAGCGCCAGCGCCCGCAGGGCGGCCCGCACCTGCCCCATCCGCGCCGCTGCCTGCACGTCGTGCCCGGCGACATCGCCCAGCACGATGCCGAGACAGCCGTCGGGCAGCACGAAAGCGTCGTAGAAGTCGCCGCCGGCGGCGTTGCCGTCCACCCCGGCCTCGTAGCGCGCCGCGACCCGCAGCTGCGGCAGGTCCGGCAGGTTCTCCGGCAGCATGCTGCGCTGCAGCAGTTGGGCGGTGCCGTGCTGGGTCTCGAAGCGGCGGGCCCGCTCGGCGGCCTGCGCGATCAGCTCGGCGCCGGCGGCAAGCAGCGCCCGCTCCGGCGAGGACCAGGAGTGCGGATCGCGGTACCCGACCCCGAAGGAGCCCCGCAGGGACGTCGTCCGCAGCGGCAGCGCCGCCAGCGCCCGGATCTTCTCGTCGTGCCGGTCGATTGCGCTGGCGTGCAGCGGGTGTTCGTCGCCGGTGAACCGCGCGTGGGCGGTGCCGGCGGCGACGGCCAGCGGGCCGGGGTGCTCGGCCGGCCAGCGCCGCCACAGCGGCGGCAACCGCTCGTCGGCCTCGTCGATGACCTCGCCGCGGACCCGGCGTACCGACCGCCAGCCCGGCCCGTCGTCAACGCTGAACGCGGCCCAGTCGGCGTCGAAGGAGTCCAGCGCGTAGCGCAGCGCGACGCGGGCGACGTCATCGAGGGTCAGGGTGGCGGAGAGGGCGGTGGTCAGCTCGCTCAGGCTCTTCAGCTGCTGGATCACCTGGGTGGTCTCGGCGGCGACGGTGAGTACGCCGACCACCCGGCCGGAGCCGTCGCGCACCGGCGAGTGGCTGTGCGCGAAGACGCCGTGCTCGATCAGACCGGAGCCGGCGCGGAAGACCGGCAGGGTCGTCTCCTGCCCCAGGTGCGGTCGGCCGTCGCGGTAGACGGAGGCGAGGACGTCGCCCAGTCCCGACTGGTGCCAGATCTCGGTCAGGACCCCGTTCGCAGCCTGGCCGAACGCCGCCGGGTGCTGCGCGCCGACCAGCGGGGCGTAGGCGTCGTTGTAGATCAGCACCAGGTCGTCGCCGTAGGCGAGCGCCATCGGCATCGGGCAGGCGACGACCAGTTCGGCCAACGTGCGCAGCGCCGGATCCCAGCTGTGCTGCGCACCGAGCGGCGTCTGCTCCCATGGGTACGAGGCGAGTAGAGCGGCGGTGCCCGTGGCGGCTGGGTCACCGACGTCGGGGGCCGGTGGGGTGGGGATTCGCCCGAACGTGCCTGGCATGCCAGCAGCCTAACGCCCGGCCGCATGCCGGTATGGATCATCGACACCCGGAATGTCACAGGGCTTTCACGAAGAGTCCCGCTCCGGTAGGCCGTCGGCCGTGTCGCCACTGGGTTGATCTGTCGGTATATGACCGGAAAATACGGACCATGCGACGGGATTGCGTGGGCTCGATCGGGTATGCGGCGGGGCGGAAGACAGCCGACAGGAGGGCATCATGATGGATAGCCTCGCGGTCAGACAGGTTGATATCGGAGGCTGGGTAATTGGTGCGTGGGGGACGTTTCTGAGCTTCCTGCCGCGCGCGGTCGGGTTCATCGTCATTCTGGTGGTGGGCTGGATCATCGCGAAGATCGTGCTCAAGGGCGTCAACGCCATCCTCGAACGCGTCGGTTTCGACCGGGCCGTCGAGCGTGGTGGCGTCAAGAAGGCCCTGGAGAGATCCAAGTACGACGCGAGCGACATCCTCGCGCGAATCGGTTACTACTTCGTACTGCTGTTCACACTGCAGTTCGCGTTCGGAGTCTGGGGACCCAACGCGGTCAGTGACCTGATCTCCGGAATCGTGGCGTGGATCCCGCGGGCCTTCGTGGCCATCGTGATCGTCGTGATCGCCGCGGCCATCGCCAACGCCGTACGCGACATCGTCACCGGCACGCTGGGCGGGCTCTCCTACGGCCGTTTCCTGGCCGATGTGGCCGCCGTGTTCGTGCTGGCGCTGGGTGTGATCGCGGCACTCAACACGGTCGGTATCGCCACCTCGATCACCACGCCGATTCTGGTCGCGGTTCTCGCCACGATCGCCGGAATCCTGATCGTCGGTGTCGGCGGTGGTCTGATCCGGCCGATGCAGGCCCGGTGGGAGCACTGGATCCAGCGTGCCGAGCAGGACGCCGACCAGATCCGCGGTCAGCGGCAGAAGGCGCAGGCCGTCGGCGCCAGCGACCTGAACCGGCAGATGGCGGACCGCTCCTCCGAGACCCAGCAGATGCCGCGCGCCGAGGAGTCGGCCATGAGCGGCAAGCAGCAGGGGCAGGGCGTGTACCGCTCCGGTGGCAACCAGAACAAGTCGGGTCGGTGAGTCTGACCGGCGCGAAACAGGAGGGCATCCACCGTCACGGTGGGTGCCCTTCTTCACGCGAGGCGCACGGGGAAGCTTGATCGGCGGGGCCCGGGGGCCCTGTCAGGGGGGAGCGGCTGACCGGTCAGCGGGGAGCAGGGACCGGGTTGTTGCGGTCGCGGTGCAGCCAGTAGACGGCGAGCAGGCGCAGCAGGACCCAGTCCGCGGCGGACCAGTCGATCCGTTCCTCCGGGGGTTCCCAGCCGGCTTCGACGGCGGCACCGTGCAGCCCTTCGGCGTACCCGGCCAGCGATGGTGGCTTCAGGTCGCCGTCGAGCCCCTCGCGGATGGCGGCGGCGTGCTGGTCGATCTCGGCTTGCAGACCGGGGTGCAGGCGTGCCTGGATCAGCCCGGTCGTGCCGATCCAGGCCCCCAGCTCGGCGAGGACGTCGCGAGCGGGGACCTGCAGCGGGGGCCGCGTGGAGGGGTCACGGTTGAACAGCAGGTCCATGAAAACCCAGGTTAACGCGGAAAAAGACCGTCGTCCGGGCCGCAAGGGCGGCCGGGGGCCTGTCGATCTGTGACCTTGGCGTCGCCCGTGTCTGCGCTCGCCCGTGTCTGCGTTCGCCCGTGTCTGCGTTCGCCCGTGTCTGCGTTCGCCCGTGTCTGCGCTCGCCCGTGTCTGATCTGCGCCTGCGGCGCGGATCAGTCGTGGGAGCGGGCGCCCTGCGGTCGACGGTGCCGCCCCGCGTCGTCGGCGAGGATGACGGTGGCGACCATCAGGGCCACGCAGATGCTGAACAGCCACGACTCGTCAGAGATGAGCTTGGCGGCCAGCGGGGCCTGGGCAGCTGCGAGGAGGAAGCCGACCCAGGCGAGACGGCGCTGCAGCACGGAGAGGAAACTGGAGCCTTGTTGCATGTCGAAAGTTTTACTCGCGTAGACGGCTCCGCCGTCCCCCGATCGGCCCAATCCGAATGACCTGTCCGGTTTTTCACCCGTTCGAGCGGGACTCGATCTTAATGATCCACTTCGTGGTCGTCGCTGCCCTGAACAGCGGGAATGGCGTGCGAAAAGGCCGTGCCGTGGCGACTGTGGGATGTGGATCTGTGTGGCGGCTCACGCCGCATCGCCAGTCGGCCGGAACGCGGAGATCGTTAGTTGATTTCCGGTGCTTCAGAGGACGTCCAGCACCGAGAATCAACTAACGATCTTGCCTCGGGGTGTGTGCAGGGGTCGTATCCGCCGTGGCAGTGGGCCGTGGCAGTGGGCCGTGGCGCCCGTGCGGGTCGGGGCACGGTGTGTGCCCGGCGGTGGTCAGTGCGGGCCGTGGGCCTGCGCCCAACCCGCAGACCACGGGCAGCGTGGGCCCCGACGCCGTCAGTGCGGGCCGTTGCGGCCGGTGGTCGAGGGCCGGTGGGCGCGGTCCGGATCGGTCATCTCCCGGCGTTCACGCCGCGGCGAGGACTGGCGTACCTCGGCGGCGTGGCCGAAGGCCGATTCCTCGCCGGAATCGTTGCCCGTCATGTCATCGAGTTGGCCGTCGTTGGCGGAGGCGCCCAAAGTGTCGGCCAGTTCCCGCACGGGAGTCCGCTTCTCGTCGCGCCAGGTGGCGTCATCCTGATCAGTCATACCGACGCGATACCCCTCGCCCCAGCGGGCAAACGGTGGCGGTTGCCGAGGGCAGATGGTGTGGACGCGGCGAGGGCAAACGTCGCCGAGGGCAGATGGTGGACGCGCGAGGGCAGAAGGTGGCGGTCGCCGAGGGCAGAAGGTGGCGGTCGCCGAGGGCAGATGGTGGACGCCGCCGAGGGCGGATTGTGGAGGCCGCTGGGGGCAATGACGGTGGAGGCCGCCGGCTGCTGCCGACGGCCTCCACCATGCCGTGATCGTGACCACCGGGACGCGATGACGCGATCCGGCAAGGCTGCCCGGTCACGGGACGGGGCGTTCCACCTTGCCGCGCCACGCGCCGGTCTCCTGACCGCGTCGTTCGATGAACGTCTTGAAGCGTTCCAGGTCGCCCTTGGCGCGCCGCTCGACGAAGCCCAGCTTGTCGCCGGCGGTCTCGACGACGCCGTGCGGATCGAACTCCAGCTGAAGGGTGACCCGGGTGCACTCCGGGTGGATGCGGTGGAAGGTCACCACACCCGACTGGTCACTGCCGGTGGTGGAGTGCCAGGCGACCCGCTCGTCGGGCAACTGTTCGCTGATCTTCGCGTCGAACTCGCGTTTGATCCCGTCGATCTCGACGATCCAGTGCGTCATCGTGTCGGAGATCTGCCGGACCTGCTGGACCCCCTCCATGAACTGGGGGAACTCCTCGAACTGGGTCCACTGGTCGTAGGCGGTCCGAATCGGGACGTCGACGTCCACGTGAGTGGTGACGCTACCCATGTGCCGATCCTCCTCGTCTGCCGGTCGCGGGCCGTGGGCGGTCCTTCACCAGCGTCGGGTCTCGTTGCGGTGACCGAGTGCTGCCCACACCTCGGACACCGTCTGGAACACGGCGTCGGCCGGGAGCAGGTTCAGCTGGGCCAGCACGTCGTCCGGCGCCTCGTTCGCTGCCGCGTTGAGCAGCAGCGACTCCCGGTCACCCGGCAGCGCGGACAGATCGATGAACCGGCCCAGGCGGCTGCGCTGCTCCACGTCCGTCGAGCTCATCCCCTGGGGCGAGCCGGTACGCAGCTCTCCGCCCGGGACCAGTCCCGGTTCCGGTTCTCCATCGGCCGGAGGCTCGGGCTGATGCCACTCCTGCGCCCGAGAGCCGGCGGTGCCCTGCAGGACGCCATCGACCTCCGCGGTCATCTGGTCGTCGAGGCGCGGTCCGTGTTTGCTGTTGCCACGTTCCATGCCTCCTGCGCTACCCGGCAGCGGGTCCGGTAAACGCGGCCTGCTCAGGCGGGGCGCGGCCGTCCACCTCAGCGTTTACCGACAGCCGGGCAGGGAAGCATCAACTTCGGACGATGAGTGAAGGAGGAGTCATGCCTGCTCGTGACGATGTCCCCAGCACCCTGCGGCGTTCACCTGACAAGGCGCGGCGGACCTGGGAGAAGACACACGATTCCGCCGTGGAGACCTACGGGGACGGGGAGCGGGCACACCGCACGGCCTTCGCCGCGGTGAAGAACTCGTTCGAGAAGGTTGGTGATCACTGGGAGCCGAAGTCGCGCAAGGGACCCAGCGACCGCCAGGCGGCCGGTGGCGGGCCGGGGCGGCGCGCTCCCACCGCCCAGGGGGTGGACGCCAACGCGAACAAGGACCACCTGATGAGTGTGGCCCGCAGGCTCGACATCCGCGGCCGGTCGAAGATGAACAAGCCGGAGCTGGTCAAGGCGATCGAGAAGGCCAACGCCCGGGAGGCCGCCCGGGCGCGCACCAAGCGAGGGCGCGGGTCGCGCTGAGGCCCGCGAGCGGTCGCGCTCGGACCGGCGGGGCAGTCGTTGGGGCCCGCGAGCAGGCGCGTTGGGGCCTCGGCCCCGCGCACGGCGGGGGGTCAGCCTGGCCCGCGAGCAGTCGCGGTGCCGGGCATGAGGGCGAAGCGGCGGCCGTTGGGACCCGGGGCAGGGAGTCTCACCAGCCGGTGGAGGAGCCTCCCGGTGCCCCGATGTGCACGACCTTGGTGGTGGTCAGCTCGTCGAGCAGTTCCGGGCCGTAGCCGAACCCCTGCCCGCTGCCGCGGCGTGGCTGCGCCGCCCCGCCGGGCGCACCCCCGAACACCGCGTTGATCTTGACCGTGCCGACCGGTAGCTCCCGCCAGGCTCGCTGGGCGTGGCGCATCGACGGCGTCAGTACGGTGCCCGCGAGCCCGTACGCCGAGTCGGCGGCCCGCTCCAGCGCCTCGTCGAAGGAGGCGACCGTCATCACCGGCGCCACCGGGCCGAAGGTCTCCTGGCGCATCACCGCCATCTCGTCGGTGCAGCCCGTGAGCACGGTCGGCGGGTAGAAGGCGCCGGGGCCCTCGGGCACCTGACCGCCGTGCCGCAGCCGCGCGCCGGCCGACACCGCGGCGTCGACCTGCTCCCGAACCTGGTCGCGCAGGCGGCGGTCGACCAGCGGCCCGAGATTGGTGTCGGGGTCCCGGCCGTCACCGACCCGCAGCGCTGCGGCCTGCCGTACGAGCGCCTCGACGAAGGGCTCGGCAACCTGCTCGTGCACGTAGAGACGCTCCACCGACACGCAGATCTGACCCGAGTTGGCGAAGGATCCCACTGCCGCCTGCTCGGCGGCCCACTCCGGATCGACTCCGGCGTCGACGATCAGCGCGTCGTTGCCGCCGTTCTCCAGCACCGCCTTCGCGCCGGTACGGGCGCAGGCCGCAGCGATCGCGCGGCCGGTTGCCGTCGAGCCGACATGCGCGACGACGTCCAGGTCCTGCGCGGCCAGCGCAGCTCCCACCTCGGCCCCGCCGGTCACCAGGGAGAGCACGCCGGGCGGCAGGACCTCGTGGAAGGCGCGGACCAGCAGCCAGCCGGTCGCGGGTGTGCGCTCACTCGGCTTGTGCACCACGACGTTGCCGGTTACCAGCGCGGCACCGAGCAGCCCGCAGGCCACCGCCACCGGATCGTTCCACGGGGTGAGCACCCCCACCACGCCACGCGGCAGCGGGGTCTGGAAGTCGATCGCATCGGCTCCGCCGAGCAGGGTGCGGCCGCCGCGCAGCGGCCCCAGTTCGGCGTACTGCCGCAGGGTGCCGATGCCGGCGGCGATGCCGTCGCGGGCGCCGGTCAGCGGTTTGCCCATCTCCGCGGTCTGGGCCCGGGCGATCTCCTCGGTCGCCGCGGCCAGCGCATCGGCGGCCCGGTGCAGGGCGGCGGCCCGTTCGGCCGGGACCACCGCCGCCCAGCCCGGCGCCGCCTCGCGGGCGGCCGCGACGGCCCGGGAGACCTCCGTCGGGGTCGCCACGGGCGTGGTGCTGACCGGTGAGCCGTCGACCGGGTCGCGGACCACCAGCTCGTCGTTGCTGTCGCCGGTGCCCCATCGGCCGGCGATGAGTTGCGTCACCTGATACATGGGCCGGGCGTGCCCAGCGTCAACCGGGACAAACGCCTATCGGCCGGTTCGTCAGCTTCCGTCGGTGATGTCGCGGTGCCGGCTGCGCAGCTTGAACGGCATCAGCGCGCTTTCGATCTTGGTGGAGGTGGTCATCTTCGAGGCGCCCTCGTGCCGCTCCTCGAAGCGGATCGGCACCTCGAGGATGGTGTGGCCGAGCTTCGTGGCCAGGTAGTGCATCTCCACCTGGAAGCTGTAGCCGTTGGACTGGACCCGCTCCAGCCCGATGTCCCGCAGCGCCTGCGCCGACCAGATCTTGAAACCGGCGGTGAGGTCGCGGATGCGTACCCGCAGCAGGGTGTGCACGTAGAGGTTGGCCCAGCCGCTGAGCGCGCGGCGGTAGAGCGGCCACGCCTCGTCCAGTTCGCCGCCGGGAACGTACCGGGAACCGATCACCACGCCGGACTGGGTGGAGAGCAGCGCGCCGAGCATGCCCGGCAGCGCCTCGGCGGGGTGGGAGAGGTCGGCGTCCATCTGGGCGACGTACTCCGCGCCGCCGTCCAGGGCGTGGGTGATCCCGTCGACGTAGGCCCGGCCGAGGCCCTGCTTGCCGGGGCGGTGCAGCACCTCGATCCGGCCCGGGTGCTCCAGCGCCAGCTTGTCGGCGACGTCGCCGGTGCCGTCGGGGGAGTTGTCGTCGGCGACGAGCACCCGCAGGTTCGGCAGCGGCAGCGCCAGCAGGCGCTCGACCAGCACCGGGAGGTTGCCTGCCTCGTTGTAGGTGGGCACCACCACGGTCAGGCGCGCATCCCGCCACGGAGCAGGCAACTGCACGGGTTCGATCATCACGACATCCTTGGATCGCGGACTGCTTAGGTGGAAAGAGTAGACGGCCCTCCCGGACCCCGTCGGGGGTCCCGGGGGGCGGTGGTGTCACCCACCATGCCGAATCTTCCTTCCGGTGGTGACGCTACCCGTATCCGCCCATTCACGACGCGCAGCCCCTTCTGGGCCGGGCTCCGGCGGCGCTTCCCGAGCCGCGGGGCGGGCCCGCTACCCCGGCCCGGCCGGGCCAAACGAGCCGCAGCCGGTAGCGAGGGGCGTCACCGGTTAGCTTCTCGGGCCCGGCGGGTAACGGCTGAGGTGAGACCGGCCGATGCCGGAGCACGGCCCCGAGGCGCGCCCTGTGCCCCTCGGGATGATGATGTTTACTTCTCCTTCGCCCGGGAACGCGCCCGCCGTGTCGGGCGAGGACGAGGTGAGCGCGCGGGACCTCCACGCGACGGGTCGGTACGACCCGGCGCCGTCGGGGCGTGCGCGAGGGCTCTTCGACGCTGTCCTCTTCGACCGCGACGGCACCCTGGTGCACGACGTGCCGTACAACGGTGACCCGGCGGCCGTGCGACCGGTGCCGGGGGCCCGGGAGGCGCTGGACCGGGTGCGGCAGGCCGGGCTGCGCGTCGGGGTGGTCAGTAATCAGTCGGGCCTGGCCCGCGGCCTTTTCGGCCCGGAGGACCTGGCCCGCGTCAACGCCCGCGTTGCCGCACTGCTCGGCCCGATCGACACCTGGCAGATCTGCCCGCACGACGAGCAGGCGGGCTGTGACTGCCGCAAGCCCCGGCCGGCCCTCGTGCACGCCGCGGCCGCGGCCCTCGGCACCGTCGCCGCCCGCTGCGTTGTCGTCGGCGACATCGGCGCGGACATGGCCGCCGCCGGCGCGGCCGGCGCCGCCGGGGTGCTGGTCCCGACCCCGGTCACCCGCGCCGAGGAGATCGCCGCCGCGCCCGCCGTCGCCGCCGACCTGACCGGCGCGGTCGCGCTGATCCTGGAGCGGGAGCGGCTCTTCGGCGTCCGAACCCCGGACGACACCGCCCGGGCCGCCGGGCCGCGGCGCGGCGGCCGGGTGCTGGTGGCCCGGCCCGACTCCGCCGGCGACGTGTTCGTGACCGGACCGGCGATCCGAGCGGTCGCCGCCGGCGCGCGGCGGGTGGTGATGCTCTGCGGTCCCCGCGGGCGCTGCGCCGCGGAGCTGCTGCCCGGCGTGGACGAGATCATCGAGGCGCCGCTGCCCTGGATCGATCCCGATCCCCTCCCTGTGGACCGGGAGGGGATCGACCGCCTGGTGGATCAGCTGGCCGCGGCCGAGATCGACGAGGCGGTGCTCTTCACCTCGTTCCATCAGTCGGCACTGCCGCTGGCGCTGGCCCTGCGGATGGCCGGGGTGCCGCGGATCAGCGCCATCAGCGACGACTATCCCGGCTCGCTGCTCGACGTCCGCCACCGCCCGCCCGGGGGGATCCCCGAGGTGGAGCGGGCGCTGTCGCTCGCCGTCGCCGCCGGATACCCGCTGCCGGCGACCGACGAGCCGGTGCTGCGGCTGCGCGGTGACCTCACCCCACCACCGGAGACAGCCGAGATCGCCGACGGGTACGTGGTGGTCCACCCCGGATCGTCGGTGCCGGCCCGGGCCTGCCCGCCGGCGGTCTGCGGCCGGATCGTGGCCGCCCTGACCGAGGCCGGACACCGGGTCGTGGTCACCGGCGGACCGCAGGAGAAGGCGCTCTGCGCCGAGGTGGCCGCGGCGGGCGCGCTGGACCTCAGCGGCCGTACGGATCTTGCCGGGCTGGCCGGCGTCATCGCCCGCGCAGGCGCCCTGGTGGTCGGCAACACCGGCCCGGCCCACGTGGCGGCGGCGCTGGGGGTGCCGGTGGTCAGCCTCTTCGCCCCGACCGTCGGGTACGGGCAGTGGGGGCCGTACCGGGTGCCGGTCGTCCGGCTCGGCGACGCCACCGCGCCCTGCCGCGACACCCGGGTGACCACCTGCCCGGTCCCCGGACACCCCTGTCTGGCCTCGGTCGACCCGCAGCAGGTGGTCGAGGCGGTCGGACTGCTGGCCGCCGGGAAGGCCGCAGAGGGGAGTGCCGCCGGGTGAACATCCTGCTCTGGCACGTACACGGCTCCTGGACGACAGCGTTCGTCCACGGCCGCCACCGCTACCTGGTGCCGGTGCTGCCCGACCGCGGGCCGTACGGCCTGGGCCGGGCCCGGACCTACCCCTGGCCGGCGGCGGTGCAGGAGGTCACGCCGCAGGAGCTGTCCGGCGCGGAGGTGGACCTGGTGATCCTGCAACGGCCCGAGGAGTACGAGCTGGCCTGCCGCTGGCTCGGCCGCCGGCCGGGACGGGACCTGCCGGCGGTCTACGTCGAGCACAACACCCCGAAGGGGGATGTGCCGGCCAGCCGGCACCCGATGGCCGACCGCGACGACCTGCTCGTCGCCCACGTCACCGGCTTCAACCAGCTCTTCTGGGACACCGGCACCACCCGCACCACCGTGATCGACCACGGCATCGTCGCCCCGGGTGTGCGCTGGACAGGTGAGCTTGACCGGTTCGCCGTGGTGATCAACGAGCCGGTACGCCGCTGGCGGGTCACCGGCACGGACCTGCTGCCGCTCTTCGCCGAGATCGCCCCGCTGGACGTGTTCGGGATGGGCGTGGGCGGGCTCGGCGAGCGACTGGGGCTGCCGCCGGAGCGGCTCGCCACCCACGAGGACCTGCCGCAGGAGCGGATGCAGGCCGAGATCGCACGGCGCCGGGCGTACCTGCATCTGTGCCGCTGGACCTCGCTGGGGCTGAGCCTGATCGAGGCGATGGCGATCGGCATGCCGGTGGTGGTGCTCGCCGCAGCCGAGGCGGCGGTGGCGGTGCCGCCGGAGGCCGGGGTTGTCGGCACCCGCCTGGAGACGCTGTGCGACGGGGCCCGCCGCCTCGTCGCGGAGCCGGAGACCGCCCGCCGTCTCGGCGCCGCGGCCCGTCGGACCGCGGCGGACCGTTACGGCCTGGACCGGTTTCTCGCCGATTGGGACCGGGTGCTTGAGGAGGAGCTATGCGTATCGCGATGATCTCGGAGCACGCAAGTCCCCTGGCGGTGCTCGGCGGGGCCGACGCGGGCGGTCAGAACACCCACGTCGCCGAACTCTCCGCGGCGCTGGCAGCGGCCGGGCACGACGTACGCGTCTACACCCGCCGGGACTGCCCGGATCTGCCGACGGTGGTGCACACCGCGGACCGGGTCACCGTGGTCCATGTGCCGGCCGGGCCGGCCGAACCGGTGCCCAAGGACGATCTGCTGCCGCACATGCCGGCCTTCAGCCGGTGGTTGAGCACCCAGTGGCGTACCGGGTCCTGGGCGCCGCAGGTGGTGCACGCGCACTTCTGGATGAGTGGACTCGCCGGGCTGCCGGCAGCCCGGCTCGCGGGGGTGCCGGTGGTGCAGACCTACCACGCGCTGGGCACCGTCAAGCGGCGTCACCAGGGCGCGCAGGACACCAGCCCGGCGGGGCGCATCCGCGATGAGCGGGCCCTGGGCCAGGCGGTGGACCGGGTGGTGGCGCAGTGCCAGGACGAGGTGGGGGAGCTGATGCAGCTGGGGGTGCCGGCCCGGCAGTTGGCGGTTGTCCCCTCCGGGGTGAACCTGACCGCGTTCGGGCCGCTCGGGCCGGCCGAGCCCACCGCCGGACGCCCCCGGGTGCTGTCGGTGGGACGGCTGGTGGAGCGCAAGGGCTTCCAGGACCTGGTCCGGGCGATGGCCCTGGTGCCGCAGGCCGAGTGCGTGATCGTCGGTGGCCCGTCCGCCGCCGAGCTCGACTCCGACCCGCAGGCCCGCAGGCTGCGGGAGCTGGCCCGGCGCTGTGGCGTCGCCGACCGGGTACGGCTGGTCGGCGCCGTGCCCCGTCAGCAGATGGCCCGCTGGTACCGCTCGGCGGACCTGGTGGTCGCCTCCCCCTGGTACGAGCCGTTCGGGCTGACCCCGTTGGAGGCGATGGCCTGCGGCGTGCCCGTGGTCGCCACCGCGGTCGGCGGGATGATCGACACCGTCGCCGACGGTGTCACCGGCGATCTGGTGCCGGCCCGGGACCCGGTCGCGCTCGGCACCGCCGTCGCCGCGCTGCTCGCCGACCGGGCCCGCCGCTTCCGGTACGCCGCGGCAGCGGTGCGGCGGGTGCGGGAACGCTACTCCTGGCAGGGGGCGGCCGAACAGCTGGCCGAGGTCTACCGGGGGGTGGGTGTCGACGCTCCGACGCCGCGGGTGGTGGTCTCGTGACCGGCCGCATCGCCGTGCTGGACCGGCACCTGACCAGCCTGGCCGCCGCGCTGGTCCCGTTCCGTGACGCCGGCGACCGGCTGGCCCGCTGGGGTGACGAGATCGCCGGGCATCTCGCCGCCGGCGGGCGGCTGCTGGTCGCCGGCAACGGCGGCAGCGCCGCGGAGGCCCAGCATCTGGCGGCCGAACTCGTCGGCCGGCTGCGCGACGACCGCGCGCCGCTGTCGGCGATCGCGCTCAGCGCGGAGACCTCGTCGCTGACGGCGATCGCCAACGACTACGGCTTCGACGAGGTCTTCGCCCGTCAGGTGCGGGCCCACGGCCGGCCGGGCGACATCCTGCTGCTGCTCTCCACCAGTGGCGCCAGCCGCAACCTGCTCGCCGCGGCGCGCGCCGGGCGGGAGGAGGGGCTGCGCTGCTGGGCGCTGACCGGGCCGGAGCCGAACCCGCTGGCGGAGGTCTGCGCCGAGGTGGTGGCGGTTGCCGCCGACGATCCGCAGGTGGTCCAGGAGCTGCACCTGGTGTCGGCGCACGTGGTCTGTGAGCACGTGGACCTCGCCCTGCCGGCGGCGCTGGCGCTGGCCCGTTCCGCGAGGGGACGGGCCGGGGCGGCGACGGCGGGAGCCGCCGCCGGCGAGCCGGTCGAGCCGGTGCCCGTACAGGCGGGAGTCGAGGTGATGGTCGGCGGCGTGGACGCGCCGGCGCCGCAGGAGCCGACGGGAAGGAGCGCTCCGTGACCGGACCGCTGGTGGTGCTCGGCGACACTCTGCTCGACCGGGACGTCGAGGGGGTGGTCAACCGGCTCTGCCCGGACTCGCCGGTGCCGGTGCTCGACGAGATCGGTCATGTCGACCGTCCCGGCGGCGCGGGCCTGGCGGCGCTCTTCGCCGCGGCGCAGGGCGCCCAGGTGCAGCTGGTGACGGCGCTGGCCGACGACGCGCCCGCCGCCCGGCTCAGCTCCCTGCTGACCGCCGCCGGGGTGCAGGTCCACGCGCTCGGGCTGCCGGGAGCCACCCCGGAGAAGATCCGGCTGCGCGCCCGGGGGCGGGTGCTGCTGCGCCACGACCGGGGCGGGCCGGCGGCGGTGCCGGGGGAGCCGGGCGAGGCGGTCCTGGAGCTGATCGCCTCGGCGTCGGCGATCCTGGTCAGCGACTACGGTCGCGGCGTCGCCGCGCAGCCGGCGCTGCGGGCCGCGCTGGCGGCCACCGCCGCACCGGTGGTCTGGGATCCGCATCCGCGGGGTCCGGCCGCCGTCGACGGCGTGCACCTGGCCACCCCGAACGAGCCGGAGCTGCGGGACCTGACCGAGGCCCGGTCGCTGCGTCCCCGTCTGGCAGCGGCGGCCCGCAGCGCCCAGGAGCTGCGGCAGCGCTGGCGGGCCGGGGCGGTGGCGGTGACGCTCGGCGGTGACGGCGCGCTGCTCTGCCACGCCGGCTCCACTCCGCTGGTGGTGCCGGCCCCGCTGAGCGCCGACGGTGACACCTGCGGGGCGGGGGACCGTTTCGGGGTGGCCGCCGCGCTCGCCCTGGGGCAGGGCGCGCTGGTCTCCGAGGCGGTCGAGCGGGCGGTCGAGGAGGCGTCGCAGTACGTCGCGGCCGGCGGGGTCGCCGTCGCGTTGCCGCCGCCCGCGCCGCCGGTCGTGCAGCCGTACGAGGGGCGGGGCGCGGCCATCGGGGTGAGCGCGGCGGCGGAGGTGGTGGCGCGGGTACGGGCGGCCGGCGGCACGGTGGTGGCGACCGGTGGCTGCTTCGACCTGCTGCACGCCGGGCATCTGGGCACGCTGGAGGCGGCGCGCCGGCTCGGTGACTGCCTGGTTGTCTGCCTCAACTCCGACAGCAGTGTGGCCGCGCTGAAGGGGCCGCAGCGACCGGTGGTCAACCAGGCCGACCGGGCCAGGATGCTGGCGGCGCTCGGCTGTGTCGACGCGGTGGTCGTCTTCGACGAGGCCACGCCGCACGCGGTGCTGACCTGGCTGCGCCCCGACGTCTGGGTCAAGGGCGGCGACTACGCCACCGGTGGCGGGCACGACTCGTTGCCCGAGGCGGAGCTGCTCAAGCGCTGGGGCGGTCAGACGGTGGTGGTGCCGTACCTGGCGGGGCGCTCCACGACGGACATGATCGCGGCGGCCCGGCATGGGCGCCGCCTGAGCACGGAGGTGCCCGGATGAGCGGTGCGGCGGTGCTGGTCACCGGCGGTTCCAGCGGTCTCGGCGCGGCGGTGGTCGCGGCGCTGGTCAAGCGTGGCGACCGGCCGGTGGTGCTGGACCGGCAGGCGCCGGCCGACGGGGTGCCGTGGATCGAGTGCGACCTGGCCGACACCCGCGCCGCCGAGCGCGCCACCGCCGAGCTGGCGCAGCGCAGCGGCGGACTCCGGGGCGTGGTGACCGCCGCCGGGATGGATGTGCCGGGCGCGCTCGCCGACGTGCCGGCGCAGACCTGGGAGCGGATCGTCGCGGTGGATCTGCTCGCCACCGCGGCGGTGATCCGCGCGGCGTTGCCGGAGCTTGAGCGCAGCGGCGGCAGTGTGGTGACGGTCGCCTCCACCCTCGGTGTGAAGGCGGTCGCCGACGCCACCGCCTACTGCGCGGCCAAGTTCGGGGTGGTGGGCTTCACCCGGGCGCTGGCGGCCGAGCTGGCCGGCCGGGTCGGGGTGACCCTGCTGATCCCGGGCGGGATGCGGACCGCCTTCTTCGACGACCGGGACGAGCGCTACCGGCCCGGCCCGGACGCGGTGCTCAACGACCCGGCCGCCGTGGCGTCGGCGGTGCTCTTCGCGCTGGACCAGCCACCGGGCTGCGCGGTCCGGGAGATGGTTGTCTGCGCCGAGCGGGAGAGTTCCTACCCGTGATCCTGGTGTTGCGGGCGCTCGGGGTGGGGGACCTGGTCACGGCGGCGCCGGCGCTGCGCGGGCTGCGGCTGGCGTTTCCGCGGCGGCGGCTGGCGCTGGCCGCTCCGCTCTGGCTGGCGCCGCTGGCCGAGCTGATCGGCGGCATCGACGAGGTGGTGCCGACCGCCGCGCTGACGGGTCCAGCGCCGGCCTGCACGCCGGCGCTGGCGGTGAACCTGCACGGGCGGGGACCCGAGTCGCACCTGCTGCTGCGCGCGACCGGCCCCGGCCACCTCTGGGGTTTTCACTGCCCGCAGGCCGAACACCTCGACGGCCCGGTCTGGGACCCCGAGGAGCACGAGGTGCGGCGCTGGTGCCGGCTGCTGGGCTGGTACGGCGTAGATGCCGACCCGGAGGATCTCGCGCTGCGCCGGCCGGTGCCGGACCAGGTGCCGGTCGGGGTGACGGTGGTGCACCCCGGCACCAAGGAGCCGGCGAAGCGCCCGCCCGCGTCGCTCTTCGCCGAGGTCGCCGCGGAGCTGCACCGCCGGGGACATCACGTGGTGGTGACCGGCTCGGCGGCGGAGCGGGACCTGGCGGAGCGGGTGGCCCGCGACGCCGGGCTGCCACCGACGGCGGTGCTGGCCGGGCGTACCACCCTGACCGATCTCGCCGCGCTGGTGGCGCACGCGCGGCTGGTGGTCGGACCCGACACGGGTGTGGCCCATCTGGCCACCGCGTACGGCACCCCGTCGGTGGTCATCTTCGGCCCGGTCCCGGCTCGTCACTGGGGGCCGCCCGCGCACCGCCGGGAGCACCGTGTGCTGGAGGGGGACCGGTATCAAACGCCGCCGGACGGGGTAGGAGCCGAACCGTTCGGCGGTCCGGCCCCGGGCGAGGTGCTGGCCGCGGTCGACGAGGTCGAAGAGGCGGTACGGGTCAGAGGTGCGGTTGCGACGGGTTGACGTCAACAAGCCGGGCTACGGCCGGCGGCGGCGCGGGCGTGGGGTGAGCTTTCTCGACACCGACGGCCGGCCGCTGCGCGACCCGGACGAGCTCGCCCGCTGCCGGGATCTGGTGATCCCGCCGGCCTGGCAGCAGGTGTGGATCTGCCCGCATCCGGCCGGGCACATCCAGGCCACCGGCGTCGACGCGGCCGGGCGCAAGCAGTACCTCTACCACCCGCAGTGGCGTGCCCGGCGCGACGCGGCCAAGTTCGACCATCTGCTCGAGGTCGCGCACCGGCTGCCGGAGTTGCGTGAACGCACCGGGGCGGACCTGCGGCGCCGGGGCCTGGACCGGGAGCGGGTGCTCGCCACGGTCGCCTGCCTGCTGGACCTGGGGATGTTCCGGGTCGGCAGCGACCAGTACGCCACCGGCGACGATCCGACCTTCGGCGTGGCGACCCTGCGACCGGACCATGTCCGTCCCGGCCGGGGCTGCGTGGTCTTCGCCTTTCCGGCCAAGGGCGGGATCGAGCAGATTCGCCGGATCAGCGATCCGCGGCTCTGCGAGGTGCTCCGCCGGCTGCGCCGGCGGCGCAGCGACGCCGAGCGGCTCTTCGGCTTCTGGGACGGCCGGCAGTGGCGTGACGTGCGCAGCGACGACGTCAACGACTATCTGCGCGAGGCGAGCGGCGGCGAGATGACCGCGAAGGACTTCCGTACCTGGCACGCCACGGTGCTCGCGGCGGTCGAGCTGGCGTGCGCGCCGCCGCAGCGCTCGCCCACCGGGCGCCGCCGGGTGGTGACCGCGGCGATGCGGGAGGTGGCGGAGCTGCTGGGGAACACCCCGACGGTGGCCCGGGCCTCCTACGTCGATCCCCGGGTGGTGGACCGCTACCACGAGGGGATCGTGGTCGACGCCGACCGGGACACCCCGCAGGAGGAGACCGAGCGGGCCGTACGGGAGCTGCTCGCCGAGGATTAGCCCTCAGGTGGGCGGGCCCGATCGGCGCCGGCCGGGGTGCGACGGCTACCCGGTGCGGCGCTGCTCGATCAGGACGGCGACGCCGTCGAGGATACGGTCGAGGCCGAAGGCGAAGTCGGCGTCGGCCTGCTCCGGCGCCTCCTCGGCGAGGTGCCCGATGAGCTCCCGCAGGGCCGGGAAGGGGCCGGTGGCGGTGAGCATCGCCAGCTGCTGCCAGTAGCGGTTCTCGGCCTCCTGCCCGGTCTCGCCCGCTGCCTCGGCGGCGGCATTCATGTCCGCGGTGAGCGAGGCCCACTCGCGGGCGTGGTTGCTCAGGAGCGTGATCGTGGAGAGCTGCTCCAGCCCGCGCAGCCCGGTGTCGCGCAGGGAGGCCAGGCCGGTCTCCATCCAGGCGACGCTCTGCGGGGTGATCGGTGGGCCGGTGACGGGCACCTGCCGCACCCAGGGGTGCCGCCGCAGCGCCTCCAGCAGCGCCCGGGCCCAGCGCTCCAGCGCGGGACGCCACTGCTCGTCGGGGGCCCGGGGTGCCGGTGGTGGCCCGGGGGCGACGTCGATCATCAGGGTCAGCAGGTCCGACTTGGCGGGCACGTACCGGTACAGCGACATGGTCGCCACGCCGAGTTCGCCGGCGACGCGCGACATCGAGACGGCCGCGAGGCCGTCGGCGTCGGCGACCGCGATGGCCGCGGTGACGATCCGGTCGAGGGTCAGGCTGGGCCGGGGTCCGCGGCCCGGGCGGGTACGCAGTCCCCAGGCCAGCGCCAGGCTGTCGGGCAGTTCTGTCTCGTTCACGTCGGTCATCGTCTCGCCGCCCCAATTCCGCTTGACCCCCATCCTAGTCTCTGCGTACGCTGCACGCAGTTAAGCGTATGGCATACGCAGTTGCGTGTATGGCGTACGCAGTTGAGGGGGAGAGCATGCAACCAGCGATCGAGACGATCGGGCTCGGCAAGTCGTACGGCGGGGTGCCGGTGCTCAAGGCGGTCGACCTGCGGGTGCCGCGCGGCGAGGTCTTCGCCCTGCTCGGCCCGAACGGGTCCGGCAAGACCACCACGGTGCGGATCCTGTGCACCCTGCTGCGGGCCGATCACGGCACCGCCCGGGTCGCCGGGCTGGACGTGACCACCCAGTACCACGCCGTACGCCGGCGGATCAGCCTCGCGGGGCAGCACACCGCACTCGACGACCGGCAGACCGGAGCCGAGAACCTGCGCATGATGGCCCGCCTCGCCGGTCTCTCCCGCGCCGACGCGGGGCGCCGCGCCGACCGGCTGCTGGCGCGCTTCGACCTCACCGGCGCCGCCGACCGGTACGTCGTGACCTACTCCGGCGGCATGCGCCGACGGCTCGACCTGGCCGCGGCGCTGGTCGCCGAGTCCGAAGTGGTCTTTCTCGACGAGCCGACCACCGGACTCGACCCGCGCAGCCGCCAGGAGCTCTGGCAGGTCGTCGCCGACCTCGCCGGCGACGGGGTGACCGTCCTGCTGACCACCCAGTATCTGGAGGAGGCCGACCGGCTCGCCGACCGTATCGCGCTGCTCGACGGCGGCCGGGTCGTCGCCGAGGGGACCGCCGCCGAACTCAAACGCCGCGTCGGCGACGAGCGGCTCCTGCTGACGATGACCGACCCGGCGAGCCACGCCGAGGCGCGCCGACGGCTCGGCGACCGCGTGACGGCCGACGAGCCGCAGCGGCTCACCCTCGCCGTCGCCACCGACGGCAGCGCCCCGCAGCTGCGGCGTCTTCTCGACGAAGCCGACCCGCAGGGGCGGGGGATCAGCCGGTTCGAGGTCCGCGCCGCCACTCTCGACGACGTCTTCCTGGCGCTCACCGGCGTCACCCACCGTGAAACGGAGACCGCCGATGTCTGACCTCGCGATTCCCGCCCGTGCCGGCTCCCCGGGCCTGCGCCGCGGTCGGGGCGCCGAGTTCGCCGTCATGGCCGGCCGCTGCGTACGCCTCTCCCGGCGCAACATCGACGCGCTCCTGACAGCGCTGATGCTGCCGGTGCTGCTGATGCTGATCTTCGTCTACCTCTTCGGCGGGGCGATCTCCAGCCGGGAGGCCTACGTGACGTACGTCGTGCCCGGCGTGCTGCTGCTCTGCACCGGGTACGGCGCGGCCACCACAGCGGTGGCGGTCAGCAGCGACCTGACCGAGGGAACGGTGGAGCGCTTCCGCTCCATGGACGTCTCCGCCTGGGCGATCCTGGGCGGGCACGTCGTGGCCAGCGTCGCCCGCAACGCCGTCGCGACGCTGCTGGTGCTGGCGGTGGCGGTGGCGATCGGTTTCCGGCCCGCGGCCTCGCCGGCGCGGGCGGTGGCCGCCGCCGGCGTCCTGCTGCTCTTCGTGCTCGCCATGAGCTGGTTGTCGGCGGCGGTGGGGCTGCTCGCCTCCGGCCCCGAGGCCGCCAGTGGCTTCACCTTCGCGGTGATGTTCCTGCCCTACGCCAGCAGTGCCTTCGTGCCGGTGGAGACGATGCCCGGCTGGATCCAGGGTTTCGCGCGGCACCAACCGGTGACCCCGGTGATCGAGACACTGCGCGGCCTGCTGCTCGACGCCCCCACCGGCGCTGCGCCACTGTGGGCGGTGGCCTGGTGCCTGTTGCTCCTGGCGGCCTCGGTGCTCGCCTCGGTCCTGCTCTTGCGCCGCCGGGTCTGCTGACCGGTCCCATGCGACGGGGGCGGGTCGCCGAAGCGGCCCGCCCCCGTTCTCGACAGAAGCGGCTCAGCCGGTCAGGACCTCGGAGAGCCGGTCGCGGAAGCGCCGCTCCGACGGGCTGACGGCGTCCCCGCCGAGACCCAGGATCCCGCCGGTGCTCGCCGCGTTCACCACGTTCTCGGCGATCTTCACCAGCCAGTGCCGGTACGCGCCGGCCTCGCCCTCGTCGACCTTCTCGGTCAGGAGCCGGGACGCCTTGTACGCCCGGTTGAGCACATCCTCGATCATCGCCGCCGGGTCGGCCGGCTCGATCACCGGCAGCTCCTCACCGGCCTCCGGGTCGCCGACGCGGCTGACCAGTTCGGTCGCGATGGCGGCCACGAGTGGGTTGGCGGCCTCCCGGCCGGCGGAGATGGTCTCCAGGCCGGCGGCGTTCTCGGCCATCGTCCGGCGGGTGCCGTCGGACTCGGCGGCGCTGGCCGCGGTCAGCACCGACTGCGGCAGGCCGACCAGCAGCCCCCATTCCTCGTCGGAGAAACCGAACCGGGAGTATGCCGGCTGTTCGATCACGGACCGTGCCCCTTCCATCGTTCGTGCGTTCTGGCCCTCAGGCCGGCCCGTACCACCAACCGGTGTGGACCGTGCCCAGGCTAGTTGAGCGACAACAACCCCTGCTCGTTCACCACGGGCACCGACAGGGTTTTGTACCCGACCTCGTCGAAGAGGACGGTCATCCGGTCCTCCTCGTAGTTCAGCACCAGCCCGGCGCCCCACTCGGCGTGCTGCACCTGGCTGTGCACCGGGAACGGTTCGTCGCCGTCACCGGCGGGGACGGCGAGCCCGGCGTGGCAGTTGTCGCAGTGCCCGCAGGTCCCGGTCATCTGCTCACCGAAGTACGCCAGCAGGGACTGGCTGCGGCAACCCTGGGTCTCGGCGAAGGCCCGCATCATGTCGGTACGGGAGCGCTGCACCGCCTGGCGGCGCTCCGCCTCGGCCAGCGCGGCCTGCGCCGCCTCGGTCGGCTCCGGGGCGTAGCGGGGGCTGCCGATGCGCTGGCGGCTGCGCATCTGCGCGGCGCCGACCTGTTCCAGCAGGGCCAGCAGCTGACCCAGCCGCCGTGCGCTGAGCCCGCTGCGCTCGCGTAGCTGCTTGCGGGTCGCCGGCTCGTGGCGAAGCAGCGCGGCAAGGTCGCGCAGCTGGCCGAAGTCGGGCAGCCCGCCGGTGAAGAAGCGCTGCAACCCGACGTCCTCGGCCTGCCAGAGCAGCAGCACCCGGGCCGGGTTGCCGTCGCGGCCGGCGCGCCCGATCTCCTGGAAGTAGCTGTCCGGGGAGTCCGGCAGCGCCATGTGGGCCACCCACGCGATGCCGGGCTTGTCGATGCCCATGCCGAACGCCGAGGTCGCCACCATGATCGGCACCTGGTCGGCGAGGAACGCCTCGTGCAGCTCGTGGCGCGCCCCCCGCGGCATGCCGCCGTGGTAGTACCGCGCCGCGAACCCGGCGCCGTCGAGGCGCTCGGTCAGCTCCTCACAGGAGCGCCGGGTCGGCACGTAGATGATGCCGGGGCGGTTGTCCTCGCGCAGCAGGGCCACCAGGCGGCGCCAGCGGTAGTCCTCGGTCGGGCAGTGCGCCACCTCGAGGAAGAGGTTGGGCCGGTCCAGCCCGGAGACCACCACCTCCGGGTCGTCCAGGCCGAGCCGGCAGATGATGTCCTCGCGGACCGGCGGGGAGGCCGTCGCGGTCAGCGCCACCACCGGCGGCCGGCCGATCGCCTTGATCAGGTGCCCGAGGGCCAGGTAGTCGGGGCGGAAGTCGTGCCCCCAGGCGGAGATGCAGTGCGCCTCGTCGATCGCCATCAGCGCCGGGGACAGGTCGCGGATCTCGGCCTGCCGGTCAGGGTTGCTCAGCTGCTCGGGGGTGATGAAGAGGAACTCGGCCCGTCCGCTGCGGACCTCCTCCAGCGCCTCGGCCTGCTGCGCCGGGGTCTCGTCGGAGCTGATCCGCACCGCCCGCAGCTCGGGCCGGTCGCGCTCGTTGAGCGAGGCGATCTGGTCCTGCTGCAGGGCCAGCAGCGGCGAGATCACGACGGTCGGGCCGGGGATCAGGCTCGCCGGGATCTGGTAGATCGCCGACTTGCCGGCTCCGGTGGGGAGCACCACCAGGGCATCGCGCCGTTTCATCACCGCCCGCATGGCGGCGAGCTGATTGGGGCGCAGGGAACGCCAGTCGAACAGCTCGCGCGCCGCGCGGCGGATCTCGCTGGTGTGATCGGTTGTTTTCATCGGAGCCCGGAGGTACCCGCGCCGGTCGACGCCGAAACAGCGTCTCCCTGCCGGTGGCCTACCGCACGCGCGGGAGCACCTCGCGGGCGTAGAGGTCGAACAGCGCCTCGTAGTGCGGGCCGGTGTTGGCGACGTAGACCTCGTCGAAACCGGCCTCGGCGAAGCGGCCGATCATCTCGACATGCGCCTCGGCGTCCCGGCCGCAGACGAACGCCTCCTTGAGCATCTCCGGCCGCACCAGCTCCGCGGCCTGCTCGAAGTGCCGGGGGGAGGGCAGCACCTGGGAGAGCTCACCGGGCACCCCGGCGTTGGGCCACTTCTCGTACGCGATCTGCGCGCCGGCCTCCTCCGTCTCGGCGTACGCCGCCTTGAAGCTGCCCTGGCAGGGCTTGTCGCCGCCGCCGTTGTCCCGGAAACGCCGGACCATCTCGGCGTCGGGCATGGTGCTGATGTACCCGTCGCCGATGCGGGCGGCCAGGTCGATCGCCTTCGGCCCGAACCCGGAGACGTAGATCGGCGGGGGCGCCTCGGGCAGCGTGTAGATGCGCGCCTGCTCCACTGTGTAGTGCGTGCCCCGGTGGTGGACGAACTCACCCTTCCAGAGCTTGCGCATCACCTCGACGGACTCCTCCAGCATTTCCAGCCGTACCGAGGCGGCCGGCCACGCGTCGCCGAAGATGTGCTCGTTGAGCGCCTCGCCGCTGCCGATGCCGAGCACGAAACGCCCCTCGTGCAGCACCGCCGTGGTCGCCGCGGCCTGGGCGATCACGGCCGGGTGGATGCGGATCGTGGGACAGGTGACCGCGGTGGTCACCGGCAGCCGGCAGACCTGGCTGAGTGCCCCGAGCATCGACCAGACGAACGGGCTCTGCCCCTGCGCGTCCACCCACGGGTGGTAGTGGTCGGAGATCCAGAGCGCGTCGAAGCCGGCCCGCTCGGCGCCACGCGCCTGCTCGAGCAGCTGCTGCGGGGGGTACTCCTCGCTGGACAACATGTAGCCGATGCGCATGTCAGCCTCCTCGTCGGGCGAACCCGTCAGCGCGCACGTTGCGGGGGACAACGACCCGTTACCCGGCAGCGGGCGCGCCATGCCCGCTCAACGGCCGCCCTTGCCGAACATGGACCGGATCGCGGCGAGCAGCAGCAGCCCGCCGAGGACCACGCCGACCAGGCGGACACCGGGGATCTCGGTCCAGGGGATTTCCTCGCTCACCCAGTTCATCTGCGCACTGTCGCACGCGCGGGACAGCGACGGCACCCGTGCTCAGCTGTCGGTCAGCCGGCGATCAGGTCCTGGTACTGCGGGTGCCGCTGCACGTAAGCGGCGATGAAGGCGCATTCGGCGACGATCCGCTCGCCGCGTTGCCGCAGCTGATCGAGCGCGCCGCGGGCCAGCGCCGAACCGACCCCCTTGTCCTGAAAGTCGGCGCCGACCTCGGTGTGGGTGAGGACGAGGGTGCCGTCCCGCAGCTCATAGTCCGCCACGCCCGCGAGGGTGCCGTCGATGAGGATCTCGAAGCGCCGCCGGGCTGGATCGTCCTGCACGATGGTGTTGGTCATCGCCTCATTCTCACCGCTTCGGCCTCCGCGCGGGGCGCCCCTGTGACTCCCGGTGCGACGTGTACCGCGGCGGCTGCCGGGAACGCTCATCGGGAGCCGTCAGACCCGCGTGAGCGGTGGGCACGGGCGTACCCGTCCGCCGGCCGCCGCCAAAGGGTACGGAGGGGGACGACGATGCAGTACGACGATTTCGTGGGCCAGGTGCAGGCGAGGGCCCGGTTGGCGAACTCCGGTCAGTCGGCCGCGGCGATCCGTGGCACGCTGGAGACGCTCGGCGAGCGGATTCCCGACGGGCTGGCGGAGAACATCGCCGCGCAGCTGCCGCGGGAGATCGGGGAGCCGCTGCGCCGTACGGTCTCGATGGTCGACGTCGGCACCGGTGAGCGGTTCGACATGGCCGAGTTCGTCTCGCGGGTCTCCGCGCGTACGGGGATGGACCAGCCTCAGGCGCTCTACGCCGCCCGTGCGGTGCTGGAGGTGACCGACGAGGCCACCCAGGGCGGGATCATGGACCGGTTGCGCGAGAGCCTGCCGGATGATCTGACCGTGCTCAGCGAGTCCGGCAGCCGCGGCCGGCTGCGAGAGTGACCGAACCCGCAGTGCGTCGCGGGGGGCCCCCCGGTAGCCGGGGGGCCGGGCCCCCGAGGTAGGTGGGGGGGCCGGGCGTGGCGGGGGGGGGGGGGCGGCGGGGGGGGGGGGGGGGG
>NZ_JBLLDT010000005.1:147199-169283 GCF_049523535.1 Melissospora conviva | reverse complement strand
CGCGCGCGCCGGCCGGCTGAGCGCCCCGAGCCCCCCGCGTCCGGCTGCCGCGGCCGGCTGCGCGCGTGCCCGAACACGCTGTGCGTCGCGACGGCCCGCCGGAATCCGGCGGGCCGTCGCGCCGATGATCGTTGGCGTCCGCTTCGTATCCTTGCGGGCGTGTTCACCTACCGCACCGCCCCCGCCCTCACCGCGCCGCTGCGCCGCGCCGGGATCCTGCTTGCCACCGCCGCGCTCGGCCTTGCCGTGCTGACCGCCTGCGGCTCCGACGGGACCGCCACCGACTGCCGTCTCGACTCCTGCGCGGTCACCTTCGACCGGGGGGTGGAGGCCGGCGTCTCCGTCCTCGGCGTCGAGGCCCGGTTGATCGCCGTCGAGGGCGACGTGGTGACCATGGAGGTCGCCGGTCAGCAGCTCTCGCTCACCGCCGGTCAGCAGGCGACCGAGGTCGCCGGCTTCACCGTCGCCCTCGAGAGTGTCGACGCCGACAACATCGTCGTGCGGATCTCCCTCGGCGGCGGCGAAGGCTGACCCACACCGGCCGTCGTGGACCGCGCGCCCGCCGCCGGTCCACGACGGCCGCGTTTGGAAAACCGCGTCACCGGACATACCAGCGGCCATGTCCCTCACACGAAACACCGAAGCGGCCGCCTCCCGTACCGCGAACAGCTCCGCGCTGGAAGCCCTGACCCGCGCCGGGTTCATCGGCTACGGCATCCTCCACCTCCTCTTCGCCTGGCTGGCGTTGCAGATCGCCTTCGGCACTGCCTCCGACGACGGCGATCAGGCCGGCGCGTTGCGCACCCTCGCCGAACAGCCGCTGGGCAAGGTCCTGGTGATCACTGTCGGGGTGGGCCTGCTGGCGATGGGCATCTGGCAGGTGCTGGAGGCCGCGGTCGGGCACCGGGCCGAGCAGGGCCGGGACCGCATCGCCGAGCGGGTGCTCTCCGGCGGGCGGGCCGTGATGTACCTCTGGTTCGCCTGGACCGCCCTGCAGGTCTTCCAGAACGCCAGTGAGAGCAGCGCCGACAAGCAGGAGGCGCTGAGCGCGAAGCTGATGGAGTCCACCGGCGGTCAGTGGCTCGTCGGCCTGGCCGGCGTGGTCGTCGTCGGCATCGGCGCCGGCATGATCTTCTACGGGGTCACCAAGCGCTTCGAGAAGCGCCTCAAGACCGGCGAGATGGACGCCCGTACCCGCACCCTGGCGCGCCGGCTCGGCATGGTCGGCTACACCGCCAAGGGCGCGGCCCTCGCGGTCGCCGGCGTGCTGGTGGTCTCCGCCGCCGTCACCTACGACCCGGAGAAGGCCCGCGGCCTGGACGCCGCCCTGCACACCCTCCGGGAGCAGGCGTACGGCCAGCTGCTGCTGATCGTCGTGGCGCTCGGGCTGGCAGCCTTCGGCCTCTACTGCTTCCTGCAGTCGCGTTACCGCAAGGTGTGAGGCCGCTCCCGGCCCGACGGGTGGGGCGTGTTCGCCCACCCGTACGCCGGCGCGGTTAGGGAGCCGAGCAGAGGGAAACCGCGCGCGGGCGCGGCGAAGGGGAACAGTTCGTGCAGACGTACGTGATGGCGGTCGCCGCGGTGCTCAGCGCCGCGGCGATCGCCTTGTTGACAGCGACGATCGTGCACCGCGTCGTCCGGCGCCTCGGCCGGCGCTCCGTGCTGCTGGCAGAACTCGCCGCGCACTCACACCGTCCGTTCCGGGTGGCCCTGGTGACCATGGCGGTGCAGCTCGCCGTCCGGTCGGGGACCCGCTACGCCGCCGACGAGGAGTGGCGCAAGCATCTGCTGCACACGCTGGTGATCCTGGTCATCGCCGCCACCTCCTGGCTGATCGCCTCGCTGCTGGTCGTCACCGAGGACACCGCACTGGCCCGGTACCGGGTGGACGTCCCGGACAACCGGCTGGCCCGGCGGATCAAGACGCAGATCGTCATGATCCGGCGGGTGACGATCGCGTTCATCGTGATCGTCACCATCGGCGCGATGCTGATGACCTTCCCCAGCGTGCGGACCATCGGCGCCAGCCTGCTCGCCTCCGCCGGTGTGATCGGCGTCGTCGGCGCCCTCGCCGCGCAGAGCCTGCTCGGCAACGTCATCGCCGGGCTGCAACTGGCCTTCAGCGACGCCGTACGCCTCGACGACGTGGTGGTCGTCGAGGGGGAGTGGGGCCGGATCGAGGAGCTGACGCTCAGCCACGTGGTGGTGCAGATCTGGGACGACCGCCGGCTGATCCTGCCGACCTCCTACTTCACCACCACCCCGTTCCAGAACTGGACCCGCACCCGGGCGGCGCTGCTGGGCACGGCCGAGTTCGACGTGGACTGGGGCGTGCCGATGCAGTCGATGCGTGAGGAGCTGCGCCGGATCGTGGAAGCCACCGACCTGTGGGACGGGCGGGTCTGCGTCCTGCAGATCACCGACGCCGTCGGCGGGATGGTGCGGGTACGGGCCCTGGTCAGCGCCGAGGACGCCGGGAGCCTCTTCGACCTGCGCTGCCTGGTGCGCGAGGCGCTGGTCACCTGGGTCCGGCACCAGATGCCGGACGCGCTGCCGCGGCTGCGTACGGAGCTGGGTGACGCCCGGCGCCGCGAGCCCTGGCCGGCGCAACCCCAGGTGCCGCCGGAGCCCGAGGTTGTCACCGCCTCCGACGACGCCCGGGTCTTCAGCGGCAGCGACGACGGCGACGCCCGGGGTGACGCCTTCGTCGGACCCGATGACGCCGTGGAGAGAACCGAGGCTGATCCGTCGAAGCCGCCGCGCGGGACAGGTGAACCCTGGTAGGACGAAAGCCAATGGTTCGTCACGCACACGCCCGGGTGGCTCCGGGGCGGATTCCCGCGCGCACAGGATTGGCCCGCGCACACTACGGGCATACAGCGCGGTGATGGAGAAAGGAGG
Source organism: Melissospora conviva (assembly GCF_049523535.1). Lineage (NCBI taxonomy): Bacteria > Bacillati > Actinomycetota > Actinomycetes > Micromonosporales > Micromonosporaceae > Melissospora > Melissospora conviva. The sequence goes on along the minus strand of NZ_JBLLDT010000005.1, from coordinate 166,382 downwards.
ACAGCATGGCTGATGTGGTCAACCGCCCCGCCCCTTCCGGCAAGGAAGCGTCGACGGCCGAACTGGTGCAACGCGCCACCGAGCAGGTGACCCGCCTGATCAAGGACGAGCTGGCACTGGCCAAGATCGAGCTGGCGCAGAAGGGCAAGCACGCCGGACTCGGTGTGGGTCTCTTCGGTGGCGGTGGCGTGCTCGGGTTCTACGGTCTCGGCGCGCTCGTCATCGCGACGGTGCTCCTGCTGGATCTGGTCATGCCCGCCTGGCTCGCCGCGCTGATCGTGGCGCTGGTCCTGTTCCTCGCCGCCGGAGCGCTCGCGCTGCTTGGCAAGCGGCAGGTCAGCCAGGCGGTCCCGGACATGTCGCCGATGGCCAACAGTCTCATCGACGACGTCAACACGGTCGCCACCGCCGTCAAGGACAGGGGGCGCCATGACGGTCAACGGTAACGGCAAGGCCGAGGCCAACCCGGAGTTCCTGCGGCGGGAGATCCTGCGTACCCGCCGGGAACTGGCCCAGACGGTCGAGGCGCTCGCCGTCCGGGCCGACGTCAAGTCCCGGGTGAAGGAGTCGACCGACCAGGCGAAGGCGCGGATGCGGGCGCAGGCCGAGTACGCCAAGGCGCGGATGCGCATCGGCGCCGCGCACGCCCGTTCCCGGGTCACTGCCGGTGTCGAGCAGGCTCGCTCACAGGTCCGCCCGGCTGGCGGCTCCGGCACGGGCCCGGAGGAATCCCGCCGTAGCCTGGCGTACAAAGCTGGTGGCGGCACCGACCGGGAGGCCAGGCAGTTGGCCGTTCTGGCGGCGGGGGCCCTGGCAGCGGTGATCGTCCTACTGGTGGTGCGAAGGAGACGCGGGTGAGCAAGGCAATCAACAAGGCGGCCTACAAACCGGTCGGCCTGCTGCTGGGAATGGGCGCCGGTGTCCTCGCCGGCGCGCTGTTCAAGAAGATCTGGGAGACCGCCTCCGGCGACGGCGAGGCGCCGGACCCGGTCGACGAGGAGCGGGGCTGGGGTGAGGTCCTGGCAGCGGCGGCGCTGCAGGGCGCCATCTTCGCCGTGGTCCGGGCCGCTGTGGACCGCGGCGGCGCGGTCGGCGTGCGCAGGATGACCGGCCACTGGCCGCGCTGAAACAACGGCCTCGCCACGGCCCCGTGACACCCGCGCTCGCGGGTGTCGCGGGGCCGTCCTCTGTGGTCCGGCGTGCAGGCCGGGGATCGACGGTGGTGGCCGGTCGAGTCCGGTCACGACAGTGGACCGCAGGGCCTCCCGGCCGCAGGTATCACGCTCGGTCACGACAGATCACATGTCGGAGAATTTCATCGATGGGGCGCTGCGAACTCCGGCGGTACGTGATTTGCTGATTCCGCTGTTGCGAGTAGGCGACGGACGGGACGAGACGCTTGTGCGGGTCGTCGCGGACCCCGCCGCTGGCCACGGCCAATCGGCCGCACCGGGTGCTCGGCCGCCAGTTTTTAGAAGGAGACACAGATGGCGCAGGGAACCGTGAAGTGGTTCAACGCAGACAAGGGCTTCGGCTTCATCACCGTTGACGGCGGGGGTGCTGACGTGTTCGTCCACTTCTCGGCAATCCAGACCAGCGGCTACCGGTCGCTGGAGGAGAACCAGCGGGTCGAGTTCGAGATCGCCCAGGGCCAGAAGGGCCCGCAGGCCGAGCAGGTCCGCCCGCTCTAGTTCCGTTGCCGACCCGCCGGGCCGGCCGATTCCACCACCCCTTCGACCAACCGCCGAGCCCCGTGCCCCGTCCAGGGCGCGGGGCTCGACGGCGTCCGGGAGGGGTGCGCCCGGGCCAGGCCGAAGTGTGCCCGGGCGCCTGAAAGACTGGGTACGCCGCCGCCGGCGTCGGGCGGATCCCCGCGGGCAACGGCGGTACGAAGGAGTGACAGTGAGTGATTTGACGGACTTCATCGCCGGGTTGCCGAAGGCCGAGCTGCACGTGCACCACGTCGGTTCCGCCTCGCCCCGTATCGTCGCCGAGCTGGCCGCCCGGCACGAGGGGCATACTCCGGTGCCGGCCGACCCGGAGCTGCTCGCCGGGTACTTCGAGTTCCGCGACTTCGCGCACTTCATCGAGATCTACCTGAGCGTGGTGGATCTGATCCGGGACCCCACCGACGTCTGGATCCTCACCTACGAGGTGGCCCGGGACCTGGCGCGGCAGCAGGTCCGCTACGCCGAGCTGACGGTCACCCCCTACTCGCACGTGCACCGGGGCATTCCGGCGCCGGCCTTCTGCGAGGCGATCGAGGACGCCCGGCGGCGGGCCGAGGCGGACTTCGGCATCGTCCTGCGCTGGTGCTTCGACATCCCCGGCGAGGCCGGGTTGCCGGCCGCTGAGCAGACCCTGCGCATCGCGCTGGACCAGCGCCCGGACGGACTGGTCAGCTTCGGTCTGGGCGGCCCGGAGATCGGCGTGCCCCGGCCGCAGTTCAAGCCCTGGTTCGATCAGGCCCGCGCCGCCGGGCTGCGCTCGGTGCCGCACGCCGGCGAGACCACCGGCCCGCAGACCATCTGGGACGCGTTGCGGGATCTGGGCGCGGAGCGGATCGGGCACGGTACCTCCGCCGCGGCCGACCCGCGGCTGCTGGAGTACCTGGGGGAGCGGCGGATCCCGTTGGAGGTCTGCCCGACCTCCAACGTCCGGACCCGCGCGGTCGCACGGATCGAGGAACACCCGCTGCGGCGCTTCCTCGATGCCGGGCTGCTGGTCACCATCAACTCCGACGATCCGCCGATGTTCGGCACCACCCTGAACGACGAGTACGCCATCGCCGCGAAGCTCATCGACGGCGGCGCTGCCGAACTGACCACCCTGGCCGGCAACGCAGTGGCCGCGTCCTTCCTGCCGGAGCCGGAGAAGCGCCGCCTGGCCGACGAGATCACCCGGTACGCGGCGGCAGTCGGACGGTAGCGAGGCAAGCACGGCCGGGCCATAGCGCGAAGGACGGCCGGGCGCCGTGGCCGCAAGGGCGAGCCGGGCACCCTGGACCGAAAGGGCGAGCCGGGCACCGTGGGACGGCGAAGGAACCAGGCGCGGCGGGGGCGGGGTGTGGGGGACCGGGTCCCCGCCGCGCTCTGCTGCTCCGCACAGATGGGGTGCTCACGGGGTAAGCGGCGGAGTCGGCAACTGGTTCCACCGCAGATGTTGCCACCGGCCGGTGCCGGTGGGGCTGTTGTTAAGTCAGAGCTAAGGAAGACTTGACCGAGGGCAAAGACGAGCCCTTCTCACGACCCTCGACCGCCCGCCGCCCGCCGCCCGCCGCCGTCACGACCGTCGCCGTCACGACCGTCGGCCCCGGGGCCGCCGGTTACCGGTGGCTGCGTCACGAGCCGCTGTCGCTGTCGCTGTCGCGCCGCCGCGGCCAGCGCCGGGCCGCCGGATCCCGTTCCCGGGCCATCCGGCCCACCAGGCCGAACCGGCTCGCCTGACGGGGCACCGCCTCGGCGTCCCGCAGCAGCATCACCACGCTCGCCCCGCCGAGGGCCGCCCGGTCGATGCTCACCGACCCGCCGGACTGCAGCGCCACCCGCCGCGCGATGTCCAACCCGAGCCCGGTGGAGCCCTGGTCGCTGGCGCCGCGGCGCAGCGCGCGATCCGGATCGGCGATGCCGGGACCGGCGTCGTCCACCCGGACCGCCACATAGCCGTCGCGTCGCGACACCGCCACCTCGAACGCCGTGCCCTGCGGCGTGTAGCGGAAGACGTTGCCCAGCACCGCGTCCAGCGCGGCCGCCAGGTCGGCGCGGGCCACCGGCACCGGGATGCGCAGCTGCGCGCCGACGACCCGGTGCCGCCGGCCCTGGTCGCCGGCGAGCGCGGACCAGAAGACCATCCGCTCCCGGACCACCTCGCTGACGTCGCAGACGCTCGGCCCGCTCTCCTGCGCCACCGTCTTGCGGGTGGTGTTGATCAGGACGTCGACCTCGCCCTCCAACGTCACGATCGCCTGGCGGATCCGGCGGATCGTGCGGCGCCGGTCCAGCTCCGCCTCGCTGAAAGAGCCGACACTGGTGTCGTCGGACTCCAGCCCTTCGGCGTCCAGGCGCAGCACCGTCAGCGGCGTACGGAGCCGGTGCGACAGATCCGCCACCAGCTCCCGTTCGTCGGTGCGCGCCGTGGCGAGCCGCTCGGTCATCCGGTTGAAGGCGTGCCCCACCTCGGCGACCTCGCGGGGCCCGCCCGGCTGCACCGGTGTGCCCGGTTCGCCCTCGCCGACACTGCGGGCGGCCTGGACCAGACCGCGCAGTGCCGTGGTGACGCGGACCGCGAACCGGTCCAGCATGATCGCCGCGGCGGTGGCCAGGGCCAGCGCGACCACACCCAGCAGCAACCAGGTCTGGTTGCCATCGGGGCGCAGGTCGGAGTCGGGGACGAAGACCTCGATCACCACCGTGCCGGTGGCCAACAGCACCGGCTCCAGCCGGGACGCGCCCCCGTCGACCTCCACCACCGCGGTGTGGCCGGAGGCCCGGGCCTCCTCGATCGCCGGCTCGGGAGCCCGGCCAGAATCGGCGGTGGCTCGCGGCGGGTGCACCAACGGGGCCGTACGGCCGTCACCGGCGGCCGCGGCGACGGCGGTACGGATCTGCGCCTCGTCGGCGCCGGCGGAGAGGGCCCCGGCGACGAGCGCGCTGCGCCGCGCCGCCTCCTCGATCGCGGTTCCCCGGGCGTCGGCGTAGAGGGTGAGGGCCAGCGGGATGAGGAAGACCAGCGCGACGAGCAGGGCGATGCCGGCGCCGCGCGCCGCGAGCGCCGGCCTCAGTCCGGTACCACCAGCCGGAAACCCACCCCCCGCACGGTGCGCAGGTAGCGGGGCTTCGCCGCGGATTCGCCCATCTTGCGACGCAACCAGTACAGGTGAACGTCGATTGTCTGGTCCTCGCCGACCGATGGCTGCCGCCATACCTCCTCCAAGAGTTCCCGGCGGGAAACCACCCGCCCCGGTCGCGCGGCCAGGTAGGCCAGCAGATCGAATTCCTTGCGGGTCAGCTGCAGCGCCGCGCCGTCGAGATGGGCGCTGCGTTCGCCGACGTCGACGCGCAGGCCGCCGACGGTGTGCACCACCGGCTGCACCGAGCGGGTCGCCCGGCCGACCCGGCGCAGCACGGTCGTGATCCGGGCGTCCAGGTGGGCGCCGGTGAAGGGCTTGACCATGTAGTCGTCGGCGCCGGCGCGCAGCAGCCGGACGATGGCCTGTTCGTCGTCGCGGGCGGTGGCGATGATGATCGGGATGTCGGTGATGCCGCGCAGCATGCGCAGGGCGTCCGAGCCGTCCAGATCCGGCAGGCCCAGGTCGAGCACGACCAGGTCGGGCGTCTCGGCCGCGACGCGGCGCAGCGCGTCCAGGGCGGTGCCGACGCCGTGTACGGCGTGCCCGCGCTCGGTCAGCGAGCGCAGCATCGCACCGCGTACGACATGGTCGTCTTCGACCAGAAGGACAGTTGCCACCACCAGAAGGTACTGCCCGGGGCAAGTGGGGTGTTCAGACGGCGCTGCGGCGCGCCGCCCCGGTCTGTTCCGGCATGCGCAGCACCCACCGGTACGCCTGCACGAGCCCGGTGTCGAAGCCGGTCGCCGAACCCCAGAGGAAGAGCCGGAACCGCCGGTAGAGCGGCTCGCCCCAGCGGGCGACGATCGCGTCCCGCGCGTCGTCCAGGCGCCGTCCCCAGTGCGCACAGGTCAGGTGGTAGTTGTGCCGGTCGTCGTCGATGCTCACCAGTTCGAACGGGGAGCGGGCCACGGCGCGCAGGTACTGGTGCAGCAGCAGCGGGGCTGACGCGCCGGGGTAGACGTAGCGTTTCAGAAAGGTCGAGGCCATGTGCTTGCGCCGCATCGCCAGCGCGTCCAGGTAGATCCGGCCGCCGGGGCGCAGGGCGTCGGCGTACCGGCGCAGGGTGGTGCGGTAGTCGGGCAGGTGCTCGGTGGCGCCGAGGTTGACGATCCCGTCGTAGCGGCGATCGGGGACGAAGTCGAACAGGTGCTGGTAGCGCACCCGCATCGGCAGCCCGTCCCGCTTGGCGAGGTCGGCCATGTAGCGGGCGCCGGGCCGGGACAGCGTCAGGGTGGTGACGTTGACGCCGCGCCGGGCGGCGAACTCGGCGAAGGAGCCCCAGCCGCCGCCGACGTCGAGCACGTGGTCGCCCGGGCCGACGCCGAGCGCGTCGAAGGCGGTCTGGAGCTTGCGGGTCGCGGCCTCCTCCAGCGGTTCGTCGTCGGTGACGAAGATCCCCTCGCTGTAGAGGCGGTGCCGGCGGTCGAGGAAGGTCAGGAAGAAGTCCGGGTCCTCGTCGTAGTGGTGCCCGATCGTGCGGCTGTCGTCGGCGAGCCGGCCGCCGCGCAGCAGGGCGGGGGTGAAGCGCCCGATCCAGGCCAGCGGGTGGAAGTCGGTGAAGAAGTCCCGCATCCGCAGCGCCGCGGCGAGGTCGCCGTCGACGTCGAGCCAGCCCTGCAGGTACGCCACCGCGACGCCGAACTGGTCAAGCTCGGCCAGCGCCCGCATGCCCCGCGGATCGACCACCCGGATGGTGAAGGCCGGTTCGCCCTGCCCCACCCGCTGTGCGGACGAGCCGTTGAGCCGGACCGCGAACGGCGCGGCTGGTTTGGCGGACGAGTAGGTCTCATACCGGCGTTCCAGTACATCAACGACATTTGACGCAGCCACCGTCCCAATCTAGCGCCGCAATATCGCGTGTCGGAGCGGATTGCCCGACCGATAGCATCGAGTGGCAACCGCTCGGGCACTTCGCCCACCTCATCCGGCATGAAGGAGACCACCGTGTCCGCACAGCGTCCGCCCGCCGAGGCCACGACCGACCCCGTCGTCGTCCTGGCCGGCACTACGGCGGCCGACGCGGTGGCCGCGGCCGGGCTGCCCACCGCCGGGCCGAAGGCCGTCGTGGTCGTCCGCGACGCCGAGGGCAACCTGCGCGACCTGGACTGGAGCCCGGCCGCCGAGACCACGGTGACGCCGGTGACCCTCGCCGAGCCGGACGGGCTCAACGTGCTGCGCCACTCCACCGCGCACGTGCTCGCCCAGGCAGTGCAGGACGTCTTCCCCGAGGCCAAGCTCGGCATCGGCCCGCCGATCGAGAACGGCTTCTACTACGACTTCGACGTCGACAAGCCGTTCCAGCCCGAGGATCTCACCAAGCTCGAGAAGCGGATGCAGGAGATCATCAAGTCGGGCCAGCGGTTCCGCCGCCGGCGCTTCGACAGCCTCGACGAGGCCAAGGCGGAGCTGGCGAACGAGCCGTACAAGCTCGAACTCGTCGACGTCAAGGGCGAGGGCTTCGACTCCTCCGAGGTGATGGAGGTCGGCGGTGGCGAGCTGACCATCTACGACAACCTCGCCGCCAACGAGGAGAAGGTCTGCTGGTCGGACCTCTGCCGCGGCCCGCACCTGCCCAGCACCCGGCTGATCGGCGCCTTCAAGCTGATGCGCTCGGCGGCGGCGTACTGGCGCGGGTCGGAGAAGAACCCGCAGCTGCAGCGGGTCTACGGCACGGCGTGGCCGACCCGCGACGAGCTGAAGGCGTACCTGAAGCTGCTGGAGGAGGCGGCCCGGCGCGACCACCGCAAGCTCGGCCGCGACCTGGACCTGTTCAGCTTCCCCGACGAGCTCGGCTCCGGCCTGCCGGTCTTCCACCCCAAGGGCGGTGTGATCAAGCGGGAGATGGAGGACTACGTCCGGGCCCGCCACATCGAGGAGGGCTTCCAGTACGTCGGCACCCCGCACGTCTCCAAGCAGGGGCTCTTCGAGACCTCCGGGCACCTGCCGTACTACGCCGACACGATGTTCCCGCCGATGGAGCTCGAGGGCAGCGACTACTACCTCAAGGCCATGAACTGCCCGATGCACAACCTGATCTACCGGTCGCGCGGCCGGTCGTACCGGGAGCTGCCGCTGCGGCTGTTCGAGTTCGGCTCGGTCTACCGCTTCGAGAAGTCCGGCGTGGTGCACGGCCTGACCCGGGTGCGCGGCTTCGCCCAGGATGACTCGCACTCCTACGTCACCGCCGAGCAGGCCCCCGGCGAGATCCGGCACCTGCTGAACTTCATCCTCGGGCTGCTGCGCGACTTCGGCCTGGACGACTTCTACATCGAGCTGTCGACCCGGGACCAGTCGGACAAGTTCATCGGCTCCGACGAGGAGTGGGAGATCGCCACCCGGGTGCTGGAGGAGGCGGCTCTGGAGACCGGCCTGGAGCTGGTCGCGGACCCGGGCGGCGCGGCCTACTACGGGCCGAAGATCTCCGTGCAGGCCCGCGACGCCATCGGCCGCACCTGGCAGATGTCGACCATCCAGTACGACTTCAACCAGCCGGCCCGCTTCGGCCTGGAGTACCAGGCCGCCGACGGTTCCCGGCAGCAGCCGGTGATGATCCACTCGGCGAAGTTCGGCTCGATCGAGCGCTTCCTGGGCGTGCTCACCGAGCACTACGCCGGCGCCTTCCCGGCCTGGCTGGCGCCGGTGCAGGTGGTCGGCATCCCGATCCGCGAGGACCACGCGCCGCACCTGGCGGAGTTCGTGGCGAAGCTGCGCGCGCAGGGCATCCGCGCCGACGTGGACGTCTCCGACGACCGGATGCAGAAGAAGATCCGCAACGCGCAGCAGCAGAAGATCCCGTTCATGGCGATCGCCGGGGACGACGACGTCGCGGCCGGCACCGTCTCCTTCCGCTACCGGGACGGCTCGCAGCGCAACGGGGTGCCGCTGGACGAGGCGGTGGCCCACGTGGTGGAGGTCGTCCGATCCCGCACCAACGCCGGACCGTCGGCCGCCTGACACCGGCAGGCATGAGCAGAGGCGAACGCCGACGGGCATACGAGGGCCGCACGGACCCTGTCTGACCGGCTGAAGCGAAGGGGGCCGGGTCGCAGAAGCGACCCGGCCCCCTTGTCGTGCGGTGGTGTCGTCAGCTCACGCCGCAGGTCGGCGCGGACCAGAACCGGCTCGGCGAGTCGGCCACGTGCACGTGGTCGTTGTGGCCGACGTAGCCGGGGCCGAGGATCTGGGTGAAGCCGTGGTAGCGGGCCTGCTTGGCCAGCGTGCAGAGGCTGTGCGGACCGGAACCGATATCCACACCGTCGCCGTAGAGGTGGCGGCTGTTGGACGCCCCACCGACCGCGCTGTTGCACGAGTAGCTGCGGAAACCGCTGGTGACCCGGAGCGACTGGTCACCCAGGGCGTGCCGCAGCGCCTGCAGCTTCCACATCGACACCAGGGCGTTGGCCTTCGCGGTGCCCGCCGAGACCGCGCCGCCGGACCAGGTGCTGTTGCAGCCGTTGAGCTCGGCGTAGCTGAAGTTGACCGGGGTGCAGTCGTTGTCCTGCAGGGCGTAGAGCTTGTTGAAGGTCTGCGCGCCGGCCAGCCCGTCGGCGGTCAGCCCGTACGCCTGCTGGAAGCGCTTGACCGCGGCGGTCGTCGCCGGGCCGTACGAGCCGTCGAGGGAGAGCTCGGCGTTGTAGCCGGGGTAGCCGGCGACGCGGATCTGCAGCTGGCGCACGTCCTCGCCGCTCATGCCCTGGCTCAGGTTGCGGTTCCAGGTGTAGCAGCCGTCGGCCTGCGCGGGGGTGCCGGTGGCGACCACTGTCAGCCCGCCGGCGGTCAGCGCCAGCAGGAAGGCGGCAAGTGTCCGCCCGATTCTCCGTACCATCTCGTCCTCCTGGGGGTTGTGGGAGAGATGAATGTGAGCTTCCCGCCTGGAGCGATCTTCGTCAACGTCTTCGGTCGATGTTCGTGTCCCGGTCCCCGCGTCGTCGCCGGTGACGACGGCCACCCGGGCGCGGAGCGTGCGAGCAACCGTAGGATCGGGGACGTGACTGGGGTGGAGTGGCACGCGGACGAGACCATGGCGGATGGCCTGGAGCGGCTCTGGACGCCGCACCGGATGACCTACGTGACCGGGGAGGACCGGCCCGCGGAGGGGTACGAGAAGCCGGCCGGCTGCCCCTTCTGTCTCGCCCCGGGCCGTAGCGCCGAGGAGAGCCTGGTGGTGGCGCGCGGCGAGCACGTCTACGCGGTGCTCAACCTCTACCCGTACAACCCCGGCCACCTGCTGGTCTGCCCCTACCGGCACGTCCCCGACTACACCGAACTGGATCTGGCCGAGACGGCCGAACTGGGCGCGTGGACCCAGACCGCGATGCGGGTGATCCGCAAGGTCAGCAATGCCCACGGCTTCAACCTGGGCATGAACCAGGGCACGGTGGCCGGGGCCGGCATCGCCGCGCACCTGCACCAGCACGTCGTGCCGCGCTGGGGCGGCGACGCCAACTTCATGCCCGTCATCGGTCAGACCAAGGTCCTGCCGCAGCTGCTGCAGCAGACCCGCGACCTGCTCGCCGCCGCCTGGCCCCGCCCCTGAGAGCGTTTCGCGCCCGGCCCGCAGCCGCCGACGCCCCGCCCCGCGCCGGAACCTGCCGGCGCGGGGCGGTGGCGCGTCAGTGCCGCGCGGAGTGCTCCGTGCGGATCTGCTCGGCGAGCTGCCCCGGCATCGGCTCGTAGCGGGCGAACTCGCGGCGGAAGCTGCCCGTGCCGGAGGTCATCGCCCGCAGCTCCACCGCGTAGCGGATCAGTTCGCGCGCGGGCACCTCGGCGCGTACCCGGCTCCAGCCCTCGTGCTCGTCGGGCTCGGTGCCGAGCACCCGGCCGCGGCGGCCGGAGAGATCGCCGAGCACCGCGCCGACCGAGGCGTCCGGCACCCGTACGGTGATCTCGTCCACCGGCTCCAGGAGCGTCACGTCACCGTTCGCCGCGGCGTCGCGCAGCGCGAGCCCGGCGGCGGTCTGGAACGCCGCGTCGGAGGAGTCGACGCTGTGCGCCTTGCCGTCGACCAGGGTCACCCGGATGTCGACCACCGGCTGCCCGGCGATCAGCCCGCGCTCCAGCTGGGCGCGGGCGCCCTTCTCCACCGACGGGATGTAGTTGTGCGGCACCGCGCCGCCGACCACCCGCTCGGCGAACTCGAACCCGGCGCCCGGCGCCAGGGGCGTCACCTCGATGTCGACGACCGCGTACTGGCCGTGCCCGCCGGACTGCTTGACGTGGCGGCCGTGCCCGGTGGCCGGGGCGCGGAAGGTCTCCCGCAGCGGCACCCGCACCGGTTCGGTTGTCAGCTCCACCCCGCCGGCGCGCAGCCGGTCCAGGACCACGTCGGCGTGCGCCTCGCCCATGCACCAGAGCACCAGCTGATGGGTGGCCGGGTTGCGCTCCAGCCGCATGGTCGGATCCCCGGCGACCAGCCGCGCCAGGTTGCGGGCCAGCGCGTCCTCGTCGGCCCGGCTCGCCGCCACGATCGCCACCGGAAGCTGCGGCTGCGGCATGTCCCAGGGGGCCATCAGCAGCGGCTCCTCCTTGGCCGAGATGGTGTCCCCGGTCTCCGCGCTGGCCGACTTGGTGATCGCGCAGATGTCACCCGCGACCGCGTACGGCACCTCGCGCAGGGTCGCGCCGAGCGGGCTGTAGATGTGGGCTAGGCGCTCGTCGGCGTCGTGGTCGTCGTGCCCGCGTTCGGCCAGCCCGTGCCCGGAGATGTGCACCGCCCGGTCCGGGCGCAGGGTGCCGGAGAAGACCCGGACCAGCGACACCCGGCCGACGTGCCGGTCGACGGTGGTCTTGACGACCTCGGCGACCAGCGGGCCGTTCGGGTCGCAGCTCAGTGGCGGGCGGGGCGAGCCGTCCACCCCGGTCACCTGGGGCAGGTCGTGCTCCAGCGGGGAGGGGAAGCCGGCGGTCAGCACCCCCAGCAGCGCGTCCAGCCCGACGCCGGTCTCGGCGCAGACCGGCACCACCGGGTAGAAGTGCCCCCGGGCGACCGCCTTCTCCAGGTCGGCGATGAGCACCGCGGCGTCGATCTCCTCACCGGCGACGTAGCGGTCCATCAGGGTCTCGTCCTCGCTCTCGGCGATGATCCCCTCGATGAGCTCGTCACGGGACTCGGTGATCGCCGGCAGGTGCTCCGGGTCCGGCTCGCGCACCGCCGCGGGCAGCCCGGCGGTGTAGTCGTAGACCCGGCGGGTGACCAGCCCCAGCAGACCCGCGACGGAGACGCCGTCGTCGCCGAGCATGGGCAGGTAGAGCGGCATGACGTTGTCGCCGAAGACGCGCTGGCAGAGCGCCACCGCCTCGTCGAAGTCGGCCCGCGGGTGGTCGAGGCGGGAGACCGCCACCGCGCGCGGCACGCCGACCGCGGCGCACTCCTCCCACAGGGCCGCGGTGGCCGCGTCCATCCCGTCGACCGCGGAGACCACGAAGAGCGCCGCGTCGGCGGCCCGCAGGCCGGCCCGCAGCTCGCCGACGAAATCGCCGTACCCGGGAGTGTCCAGCAGATTGATCTTGACGTTCTCGTGGAGCAGCGGCGCGCAGGCAAGCGCGACCGAACGCTGCTGGCGGACCGCAGCCGGGTCGTGGTCGGTGGTCGTGGTGCCCTCGCCGACGCTGCCGGCCCGGGTGATCGTGCCGGTCGCCGCAAGCAGCGCCTCGACCAGCGTCGTCTTGCCCGCGCCGGAGTGCCCGACCAGTACGACGTTGCGGATCTCGGCCGGATCGGCCACGGCCGGGACGCCGGCGGCGCCGGCCTTCTCATGGTTCTTCTGCGCCATCGGGGCGCACCTCCCTAGCCGGTGGGTGGACGACCGCCTCGGTACGACGGCGGAGTGGCCCGAGCGACTCCACGGCGATCATCCTCTGGATCCGCCGCCGCGACGCCACACGGCGGCGAACTGCATGGCCTGTCTCACATTCTCCGCCTGATCGCAGCGCCCCGTGGCGTTGCGCCCAACCCGGTGCGATCGGATCTGTACCACCTGCGGTGTCGCCGCTCGGATCGCCGACCGTTATCGTTGGACCGCCATGGCGAAGATCTTCCAAGTGACGGCTCGAGCCGCGATGACCCGTGTCGTAGAACCGGTCGCGCGCGGGCTGCTGCGTGCCGGCGTCACCCCGAACGCGGTGACCGTGGCCGGCACCCTCGGCGTGCTGGTCGGCGCGCTCGCCTTCGGCGCCCGCGGCCACCTGGTCGCCGGTGCCCTGATCGTCACCTTCTTCGCTCTGACCGACCTGCTCGACGGCACCATGGCGCGGATGCGCGGCGGGTCCACCCGATTCGGCGCCTTCCTCGACTCGAGCATGGACCGCATCGCCGACGGCGCGGTCTTCGGGGCCGTGGCGTACTGGCTGGCCGGCCAGGGCAACCATGCCGGGGTCGCCGCCGCCCTGATCTGCCTGGTCGCCGGTGGTGTCGTCTCCTACGTGAAGGCCCGCGCCGAAGGGCTCGGGATGACCGCCAACGTCGGGGTTGCCGAGCGGACCGAACGGCTGCTGATCGTCGGCGTCGGCGGGCTGCTCACCGGCTTCGGCATCGAACCGGCGCTGCCGATCGCCCTCTGGATTCTCGCCGCGGCGGCGATCTTCACGATCGGCCAGCGGATGGTGCACGTCTACCGTCAGGCGAGCGCCGCCGAGGCGGGGCAGTGAGCGGCCAACGGGACGGGCAGCCGCGTTGAACCTCTCCGAACTCGGCTTCGTCGCCGGCTGGCGGCTGGTCCGGGCCCTGCCCGAGCCGGTCGCCGGATCGCTCTTCCGCGCCGGCGCCGACCGCGCGTACGGCAGGAACGGCGCCGGCGTACGGCGGCTGCGCGACAACCTGCGGCGGGTCCGCGGCAGCGCGGCAGGCGAGGCCGAACTCGACGAGCTGGTCCGCGCCGGCATGCGCTCCTACGCCCGCTACTGGCGCGAGTCGTTCCGGTTGCCCGGCCGCAGCCGCGAGCAGTTGCTGACCGACTTCCGGCTGGACGGGCAGGCCGAGCTGGAATCCGCCATCGCCGCCGGCCGCGGAGTGGTCGTGGCGCTGCCGCACAGCGGCAACTGGGACCTCGCCGGCGCCTGGGTCGCCGCGCACGGCTGGCCGATGGTCACCGTCGCCGAACGGCTCAAGCCCGAGGCGCTCTTCGAGCGGTTCGTGGCCTTCCGGGAGGGCCTGGGCATGGAGATCCTGCCCACCCACGGCGGGTCGCGCCCCGCCTTCGACGTGCTCGCCGAGCGGATCGGCCAGGGGTACGTCGTGCCGCTGCTGGCCGACCGGGACCTCTCCGCCCGCGGGGTCGAGGTGGAGTTCTTCGGCGGACGCACCCGGATGCCCGCCGGCCCGGCGATGCTGGCGCTGCGCACCGGCGCGCCCCTCTACGTCGCCTCGCTCTGGTACGAGCCGGACTGCGCCTGCGCGCGGCTGGAGGGCCCGCTGGCGCCGCCCGGCCCCGAGACCGGCCCGCTCGACGTACGGGTGCGGCTGCTGACCCAGCAGGTCGCCGATCGTCTTGCCGCGGGCATCGCACGGCATCCGCAAGACTGGCACATGCTGCAGCGGGTGTGGCTGGACCCGCCGCCGGAATCGAACTGAGGGAAGGGGCGCAATGCGCATCGGCATCGTGTGCCCGTACTCGTTCGACGTGCCCGGCGGGGTGCAGAACCACGTCGTCGATCTCGCCGAGGCGCTGATCGGGCTCGGGCACGAGGTGAGCGTGCTCGCCCCGGCCGACGAGGACTCGCCGCTGCCGCCGTACGTGACAGCGGCCGGGCGGTCGGTGCCGCTGCCGTACAACGGCTCGGTGGCGCGGGTGACCTTCGGGCCGGTCTCCACCGCCCGGGTGCGGCGCTGGATCGCCCGCGGTGACTTCGACGTGCTGCACGTGCACGAGCCGTTGACGCTGAGCCTGTCGTTGCTGGCGGTGCTCTCCGCCCGCGGGCCCGTCGTGGCCACCTTCCACACCGCCATCACCCGCTCCCGGGCGCTGACGGCGGCGCAGGGGCTGCTCCAACTGGTGCTGGAGCGGATCACCGGCCGGATCGCGGTCAGCGCGCTGGCCCGCAAGGTGCAGGTCGAGCATCTCGACGGCGGCGCCGTGGAGATCCCCAACGGTGTCGCGGTCGCCAAGTTCGCCGGCGTCGCGCCGCTTCCCGGTCTGCCGGGGGAGTGCGGGCCCGGTACCGGCGGCACGATCGGCTTCCTGGGGCGCTTCACCGAGTCGCGCAAGGGCTTCGCCATCCTGCGGGACGCCTTCGTCGCGCTGGCCCGGCAGCGCCCGGGTCTGCGCCTGCTGGTCGCCGGGCCGGGGGAGCGCGACGAGCTCTACGACTACTTCCCGCCCGATCTGCACGACCGGGTCACCTTCCTCGGCCTGGTCTCCGAGCCGGACAAGGCCCGGATGCTGCGCAGTGTGCACGTCTACGTGGCGCCGAACACCGGTGGCGAGTCCTTCGGCATGATCCTCACCGAGGCGATGGCGGCCGGCGCGGCCGTGGTCGCCAGCGATCTCGACGCGTTCCGCCGGGTGCTCGACGGCGGCCGGGCGGGGGAGCTGTTCCCCAACGGCGACGCGGCGGCGCTGCAGCGGGTGCTCGGTGCGCTGCTGGACGACCCGGGACGCCGCGCGGAGCTCGTCGCGTGTGCCGACCAGGTGGTCGCCGCGTACGACTGGCCCGTGGTCGCCCGCCGGGTGCTGGAGGTCTACGCTGCCGCGATCGAGGCGACCGACGGCCGGGTGATGGACCAGGAGTGGGCGGGGCTGGGCTGACGCGGTCCGGGCGTGGCGTGCGCGCCGGACCGGTGGTACGTGGCCGTCGCCGACGGCGGTCGCAGACGCGACGGGATGGAGCTGCACGGGATGCCGGGCATGTGGTGGATGGTGACCGCGGCGCTGATCGTGGCGCTGGTGGCGGCGTACCTGATCTGGACCGCGGGCCGGGTGGAGCGGCTGCACATCCGGGCGGAGTCGGCCGAGCGCGCCCTGGAGGCGCATCTCGTCCGCCGTGCGGCGGCCGCCGCGGTGCTCGACGAGGAGCGCTACGGCGTCGAACTGCACGCGGCGGCCCTCATCGCGCTGGACGCCGCGCCGCAGGACCGGGAGGCGGCCGAGAACGACCTGACCCGGCAGCTGCGCGACGCCGACCTGGACCCGCGGGACCCGGCCGTGCGCACGGTCGTGGCGGCGAGCCGGCGGCTGACGTTGGCCCGGCAGGTGCACACCGATCTGGTGCGCGACGCCCTCACCGCCCGGCGCCGCCGGCTGGTGCGGCTGTTGCGCATGGACCGGGGGTACGAGCGGCCGCGCTACTTCGACGTCGACGATCCGGGGCTGCATCTGCCGGGGGAACCGGCCGGTTCGTGACGGACCCCACAGGCCAGTCCACCGGGGGTGTGATTGGCTCTCGGCCGCCGCGGCGGCCCGGCGTAGCATCGTGGCTGAGTTGTTGTCTGCCGCTTTGAGGAGCGAAAACACCGTGTCCGATTCCACCGTCGGTTCCACCGAGACGTCCGTTTCCGGCACCGCCCGCGTCAAGCGGGGGATGGCCGAGATGCTCAAGGGCGGCGTGATCATGGACGTGGTCAACGCCGAGCAGGCCAAGATCGCCGAGGACGCCGGTGCCGTCGCCGTCATGGCGCTGGAGCGGGTGCCTGCCGACATCCGCGCCCAGGGCGGCGTCTCCCGGATGAGCGACCCGGACATGATCGACGGGATCATCGCGGCGGTCTCCATCCCGGTGATGGCCAAGGCCCGCATCGGTCACTTCGTCGAGGCCCAGATCCTGCAGTCGCTCGGCGTCGACTACGTCGACGAGTCCGAGGTGCTGACCCCGGCCGACTACGCCAACCACATCGACAAGTGGGCCTTCACCGTGCCGTTCGTCTGCGGCGCCACCAACCTGGGCGAGGCGCTGCGCCGCATCACCGAGGGTGCGGCGATGATCCGCTCCAAGGGTGAGGCCGGCACCGGTGACGTCTCCAACGCCACCACCCACATGCGCAAGATCCGCGGCGAGATCCGCCGGCTCTCCTCGCTGCCGGCCGACGAGCTCTACGTCGCCGCCAAGGAGCTGCAGGCGCCGTACGAGCTGGTCAAGGAGGTCGCCGAGACCGGCAAGCTGCCGGTGGTGCTCTTCACCGCCGGTGGTATCGCCACCCCGGCCGACGCGGCGATGATGATGCAGCTCGGCGCGGAGGGCGTCTTCGTCGGCTCCGGCATCTTCAAGTCCGGCAACCCGGCGCAGCGCGCGGCGGCGATCGTCAAGGCCACCACCTTCCACGACGACCCCGATGTGCTGGCGAAGGTCTCCCGCGGCCTGGGCGAGGCGATGGTCGGCATCAACGTCGACGAGATCCCGGCGCCGCACCGGCTGGCGGAGCGTGGCTGGTAAGTGGCACAGCTCGACGTTGCGACGGCCGGCTCCGCTCCGGCCGCCGCGGAACAGGCCGCCGACGCCCCGGTGATCGGCGTGCTGGCGTTGCAGGGTGACGTCCGCGAGCACCTGCGCTCGCTGACGGCCTGCGGCGCCCAGGCCCGCCCGGTACGCCGTCCGGCGGAGCTGGCGGCCGTCGATGCCCTGGTCATCCCCGGCGGGGAGTCGACCACGATGAGCAAGCTCGCCGACATATTCGAGATGCGGGAGCCGATCACCGAGCGCATCGCCGCCGGCATGCCGGTCTACGGCTCCTGCGCCGGCATGATCATGCTGGCCACCGAGGTCCTCGACGGCCGACCGGACCAGCGGGGCTTCGACGGCATCGACATGACGGTGCGGCGCAACGCCTTCGGCCGGCAGGTCGACTCCTTCGAGGCGCCGGTGCGGCTGGCCGGCGTACCCGGCGAACCGTTCCACGCCGTCTTCATCCGGGCGCCCTGGGTGGAGCGGGTCGGTGACGGCGTCGAGGTGCTCGGCCGGGTCGGCGCCGGACCGGCCGCCGACCGGGTGGTGGCGGTGCGGCAGGGCAACCTGCTCGCCACCTCCTTCCACCCCGAGCTCACCGGCGACCTGCGGCTGCACCGGTACTTCGTCGACCTCGTCCGCGATCGCGGCTGAAGCAACGCCCGAGGGCCCCGGAAGGCCGTACGTCTCCTTCCGGGGCCCTCGGCGTCTGCGCCTCAGGCCCGGTGTGAGGCGGTCGGGGCGGCCGGCCGCGGGCTTTCCGGTCCGGTCGCGCCGACGTCGCCGCCGTGGGCGGCACATCGCCGCTACGCCCCGTCGGTAGGATTGTCGCGGTTCGGCAGGGTAGCGCTCCGGTAGCGGGCCCGGTGAGGGCCGGCGGGCGCGGTTGCCCCGGCGGGTTCGGCGGGTACGGTGCGGCGCGGACGGTCGATGACGTAAGGCGCGGGATACTCAACGGAGGTACTAGATGTCCGGCCACTCAAAGTGGGCGACGACCAAGCACAAGAAGGCCGTCATCGACGCCAAGCGCGGCAAGATGTTCGCCAAGCTCATCAAGAACGTCGAGGTCGCGGCGCGCACCGGCGGTGGCGACCCGGCCGGCAACCCCACCCTCTACGACGCCATCCAGAAGGCGAAGAAGAGCTCGGTCCCCAACGACAACATCGACCGCGCCGTCAAGCGCGGCTCCGGCCTGGAAGCCGGCGGCGCCGACTGGCAGACGGTGATGTACGAGGGGTACGGCCCCAACGGCGTGGCCATGCTCATCGAGTGCCTGACGGACAACCGCAACCGTGCCGCGACCGAGGTCCGCACCGCCCTGACCCGCAACGGCGGTTCGCTGGCCGACGCGGGCTCGGTCTCCTACATGTTCTCCCGCAAGGGCGTGGTGATCGTCCCCAAGGCCGGCACCACCGAGGAGGACGTCATGATGGCGGTCCTCGACGCCGGCGCCGAGGAGGTCAACGACCTCGGTGAGGCGTTCGAGGTGGTCTCCGAGCCCGGTGACCTGGTCGCGGTCCGCACCGCCCTGCAGGACGCGGGGATCGACTACGAGTCGGCCGAGTCCTCGCTGATCCCCAGCGTCAACGTCCCCCTCGACGAGGAGGGCGCGCGCAAGATCTTCAAGCTGATCGACGTCCTGGAGGACTGCGACGACGTGCAGAACGTCTTCGCCAACTTCGACGTCTCCGACGAGGTCATGGCCGCTGTCGACTGAGCGACGGCTCGCGTTCGCCGAAAGGTCCGGCAGGCATCAGCCTGCCGGACCTTTTGCATCTGTCGTGGCTGGACGGTGCTGAAGGCGGATGACAGCGAACTGCCATCCCGGCGTCGAGCCCCGCGCGTCGAGGCTGGTCAGCGGCATGGTGGCGGGCGGCGCCGCCCGCCCCCCCCGCCCCCGGGGGGCCCCCCGGGGCTCCCGGGTGGGGGGGGCTGGCGGGGGGGCCCCCCCCGCGGCGGCCG
>NZ_JBLLDT010000005.1:0-147189 GCF_049523535.1 Melissospora conviva | reverse complement strand
CGGGCGGGGGCTCACGGCGTCGGCCCCCCACCGCCCCCCCCGGGGCCCCCCCCGGCGCGCCGCGGCGGGCCCCGGGCAGGGGGGCGCCCGGCGCCGCGGGCGCCGCCCGCCAGGTCTGGAGCTTCCGGCAGTCACTGCGACGGATACAGTGACCGACGCATTCGCGAACGTCGCGGACGGTTGCGGTGAGGTGTCGCAAGTGGATCAGGAAAGCGCGAACCGGGTGTCGCGACGGGGGCGTCGGCCGGCGCGTCCCGACCGGGATTCGGGGCCCGTGGGCGCGTTCGCGGATCGACTGTGGCGGTTGAAGCGGGAGGCGGGCGACCCCTCCTACGCCGAGATGGCGGCGCGGCTGGGCGCGGCCGCGTCGAAGTCGTCGCTGGCCGCGGCGGCCCGGGGGCGGACGCTGCCGAGTTGGGAGACCGCCTGGGAGTTCGTCCGGGTGCTCGCCGTGGACCGGCTGGGGCACGACCGCTCGGAGACCGAGAAGCAGTGGCGGGAACTCTGGTCGCAGGCCCACGCCAATCGGCCCGCGCCGGAGCCGGTGAGCGAACCGGCATCCGTCCCGGCCCCGCAGTCCCCCGTCCCGGCCCCGCAGTCCCCGGCCCCGGTCATGCCTACACGAGCGGGTGACGAAGGCTCCGGTCCGGCGCGCGAGCCAGAGCCGCGGCGGTGGATGAACCTGGTCGTGGTGGCTGCGGTGGCTGCGGTGGCGGCCATGCTGGGAGCGGGGGCCGGGGTGTTGCTCGCCGCCCGCGAGCAGGCTGCGAGGTCTCCCGGAAGATGGTGGACGCGTGAAGCTCACGTTCTTCCCGGCGAAGCGCCCGATCCTTGCGTACGCGCGGAAGGACACTCACAGAACAGCGGGTGAGACCCCCGGCGAGAGGGCCTCACCCTGCTGTCGGTCAGCCGCAGTTGGTCTTGCGCTTGCCGCCCTGGGTGCCGGTGATGCGTCCCATCCAGTCGACGCACTTGCCGGCCGCGGAGAGGTAGATCGGGCCGGCGTACGAGGTGTAGTTGCCGCCGTCGAATTTGGTCCAGTGGGAGCCCACCGGGTTGAGCGCCAGGCCGGCCTCGATGAGTACGGCCGAGCCGACGCTGTTCCGCTTGGCCACGACGCAGTTCTTGCCGGTGGAGGCGCTGTAGGTGAGGAACACCGTCCCCTTGGTGCCGATCGCCGCCTGGTTCACCACTCCGTAGCCGGCGCCGCACTCGCCGCCGTAGGTGGCCGCCTGTGCGGGAGCGGCGAGGGCGAAGGTCGCGGTGGCGCTGACCGCGAACGTGGCGGCGATGGTCCTGACGAGCTTCATGAAGGTTCCTCTCTGCCGGTGCGATGCGGCCCCGACGCTGGCACGCGAGAGCCCCGATGCGACAGCAGAGCACCGTCCAGAGATTGTCCAATGGACATTTGGCGAATGTATCCGCAGGTCAGTGCGGTGTCGGAAAGCTGTCCGCGCTTGACGATTCCGGATCCGGACGGCCGGCGGTGGGGCGGTGGATCAGGAACCGGAGCCGGGGTGTTCGGGCCGCTGGGCGCCACGGCGGGGGAGGACCTCGCCGGCCCAGAGCGCCCAGCCGACGAGCAGTGGCTGAAAGAAGAGCCGGATCAGGCGGGCCCGGTCGGTGTCCAGGCCGAAGGCGTCGGTGCCCTCGACGTACTGGGCGATGTTGCCGGGGAACACCCCGACGAAGAACGCAGCGGTGGCGGCGCCGATGAGACGACGGTGCCGGGGCAGAGCCACCAGCGCCACACCGAGTGCGATCTCCACGACTCCGGAGGCGAGCACCACCGCATCCGCGTCGAGGGGGATCCACTCCGGGACCTGGGCCTGGAACTCCTGTCGCTGGAAGGTCAGGTGCGCGGTCCCGGCGAAGGCCAGCATGCCGCCGAGGGCCCAGCGGCCTATCGTGCGTGCCCGCTCGCCTGCGCGTCGCCGGGGGAGTGCGCTGTCACGTCCGGTCATCTCTGCTCCCTGAGGTCAGTCGTCGGTGACGAGGATGCGCACGT
Organism: Melissospora conviva; assembly: GCF_049523535.1. Taxonomy (NCBI): domain Bacteria; kingdom Bacillati; phylum Actinomycetota; class Actinomycetes; order Micromonosporales; family Micromonosporaceae; genus Melissospora; species Melissospora conviva. The sequence goes on along the minus strand of NZ_JBLLDT010000005.1, from coordinate 145,181 downwards.
CGATGTTGCCGCGGGTGGCGTTGGAGTACGGGCAGACCTGGTGCGCCTGGTCGGCGAGCTGCTGGGCCTGGTCGTGCGGCAGCAGCGGGATGACGACCTCGAGGGTCACGGCGAGCTGGAAGCCACCGGCGTCGTTGGCGCCGATCTCGACCTGCGCGCCCACGGTGGAGTCGCCGAGGTCGACCTTGGCGCTGCGGGCGACCGCCTGGAGTGCGGAGTGGAAGCAGGCGGCGTACCCGGCGGCGAAGAGCTGCTCCGGGTTGGCGCCCTGGCCGGAGCCGCCCATCTCGGCGGGAACTGCCAGATCGAGGTCGATGCGCCGATCGCTGCTGGTGACGTGGCCGTTGCGGCCGGCGCCGGTGGCGAGGGCCTGGGCGGTGTAGAGGGTTTTCACTGGGGTGGTCCTTCCGTCAGGCAGGGGCCGGCGGCGTCGTCGGCGCCGGCGGGGTCGAGCAGGGCGAGCTTGCGGGCCAGGGAACGCAGGGTCACCAGCTCCTGCGGTGTCAGCGCGACCCGGGTGGCGAATTCGCGCTGGATGACCACGGCTCTGGCGCGTACGGCCCAGCCGGCGTCGGTGAGGTGGACCAGCACGCGACGTTCGTCGGTAGGGCAGGGGGCGCGGCGGACCAGCCCCTGGGTCTCCAGCCGGCGCACCAGCGGGGAGAGGGTGCCGCTGTCCAGTTGCAGGCGACGGCCCAGCTCGCCGATGGAGGCGCCGTCGTGGTCCCAGAGAGTCATCAGGGTGAGGTACTGCGGGTAGGTGATGCCGATCTCGTCGAGCACGGTGCGGTACGCCCCGGTGATCGTGCGGTACGCGGCGTAGACCGCGAAGCACACCTGATCGTCCAGGTGCACCTGATCATCAGAAAATTCATTGCGCACAACTAGATTGTGCACGACTAAAATTGGTTGTCAACGTTCCGCCACGAAAAGGGGCAGTGGGCCGTCGGACGAACCGACGGCCCACTGCCCGTGCTCCCCGGAGCGACTCAGCCGATCTGTTCGCGCTCCCGCCAGGCCGTCGCCACCGAGGTCCGGCTGTTGGTCCGCAGCAGTGACCCCTCGTAGAGCCGGGCACCGACCAGCAGGCTGACAGCCGTGGTCAGCAGCAGCACCACCAGGGCGACGACGGGCTCCCAGCCGGCGGCGTCACCGGTGAACAACCGGATCGGCATGGCCGTGGGGGCGGAGAAGGGCAGATAGGACAGCACCCGCATCAAGGTGTCGTTGCTGCTGAACATCGCCACCGCGAAGAACGGGATCATGATGACCACCTGCAGCGGCAGGGCGACGCTGGCGATGTCCTCCTGGCGACTGACCAGGGCGCCGGCGACCGCCCAGAGCGCGGCGAGCATGACGAAGCCGATCACGAAGAACGGTACGAACCAGCCGAGCGCCGGGGCGATCAGCGTCAGCAGCGGGCCGCTGTCGCTCATCCGCAGCCCGATCAGGGCCACTACGGCGATCAGCCCGATCTGCCCGAGTGCGAGGGCACCGCCGGCGAGGACCTTGCCGAGCATCAGCGCCCGGACCGGTACGGCCGCCACCAGGATCTCGGCGATGCGGGTCTGCTTCTCCTCGGTGACGCTCTGCGCGATCTGGGTGCCGAACATCGTGGAGATGAAGAAGAAGACGAGCGCGAAGACCAGCGGCACCAGAACGAGCGCCACCGGGTGTACCGCGTCGGGGTTGAGCAGCTGCACCGGCGGGCTGCTGCTCAGTGCGGTGACAACCGACTGGGGCGCCTCATCCATGGCCACCACGACGGGGCCGTTGATGACCGCGGCGTCCACCTCACCGGCGCGTACCCGCTGCTCGGCCTCGGCGTCGTCGCCGACGGTGACCACCTCCAGTTCGGTGGAGGCGGTCAGCAGCTGGGCGGTGGTCGCATCGGCGACCGCCACGGTGGTGGGGCCATGGCTGATCATTGCCGGCACCACCGCGGAGGCGGCGATGATGACGAGGAAGAACAGCGTGCTGAAGATGAATGTGCGGTCGCGCAGCTTGACCCGCAGCTCGCGGGCCGCGATCAGCCGGGTGGCCTGGTAGGTGTTCATCGGGTGACCTCCCGGAAGATTTCGGCCAGTGACGGGGTGACCGGAGCGAAGGCGCGGACCGGGCCGCGGGCCAGCGCGGCGGCCAGCACCTGCTGCTCGTCGGCACCGGGAGCGAGGTCGAAGACGGCACGCGGGCCGTCGAGCTCGACGATGGTTACGCCCTCGACGTCACGCAGCCAGCCCGCGTCGTCGTCGACCAGCAGCCGGAAGCGCGGCAGGGCGTGCGCGGCACGCAACTCCTCGCGGCTGCCCGCCGCCCGGATCCGGCCCTCGGAGATGATGACCAGGTCGTCGCAGAGCCGCTCGACGACGTCCAGCTGATGGCTGGAGAAGAGCACCGGCACTCCCTGGGCGGCGCGCTCACGCAGCACCGACAGGACGGTTTCCACCGCCATCGGGTCGAGGCCGGAGAAGGGCTCGTCGAGGACCAGCACCTCCGGGTCGTGCACGAGCGCGGCGGCGATCTGGGCCCGCTGCTGGTTGCCGAGCGAGAGCGTCTCCAGCAGGTCCTTGCCGCGCTCGGCCAGCCCCACCCGCTCCAGCAGGGCGTCGGTGGCGCGCCGGGCCGCGGCCATGTCGAGACCGTGCAGCCGGCCCAGGTGCACGAGCTGCTCCTGCACGCCCATCTTCGGGTAGAGGCCGCGCTCCTCGGGCATGTAGCCGAAACGGGCGCGGGCCTGCCGGGTCAACCGCTTCCCCTGCCAGGAAACCTCGCCGGAGTCGGCCGCGAGCACCCCGAGGATGATCCGCATGGAGGTCGTCTTGCCGGCTCCGTTGCCGCCGACGAAACCGGTCATCCGGCCGGCGGTGACGGTGAACGAGACATCTGTGAGTACCTGGCGGCTGCCGAAGCTGCGATTCACCCGGTCCACGTGTAGGACGCTGGTCATGGCCTGGAGGTTAGGCGCTCGCGCCGGCCGTGCCATCCCTCGCCAGATCGACCATGGCGTCCGTCACCGGGCGGACCCGGCCGCGGCGCCGGGCTGGACGACGCCCCGCTCATAGGCGTAGACGACGGCCTGCACCCGGTCCCGCAGCCCCAGCTTCGCCAGCACCCGGCTGACATGGGTCTTCACGGTGGTCTCGCCCAGGTGCAGCCGTTGCGCGATCTCGGCGTTGGTGGCGCCGCCGGCCATCAACACCAGGACCTCGTACTCGCGGGGGGTGAGCCGGTCCAGCGCGCCGGCCGCCGCCGGGTCGGCGGTGACCGCGGCACCGGGCCGGGCGAAGGCGGCGATCACCTTGCGGGTCAGCTCCGGCGCGAGGAGGGCGTCGCCGCGGGCGACGATCCGGACGGCGTGGACGAGTTCCTCGGGGGTGCCGTTCTTGAGCAGGAAACCGCTCGCGCCGGCCTGCAGCGCCGTGAAGAGGTAGTCCTCGCGGTCGAAGGTGGTGAGGATCAGCACCGCCGGTCCCGACGGCGAGCCGTCAGCGTCGGCCGTGCCGGCTGTGGCGGTGATGCGGCGGGTCGCCTCCAGGCCGTCCATTCCCGGCATCTCGACGTCCATCAGCACCACGTCCGGCCGCAGCGCCGCCGCCATCCCGACGGCCCGCTCGCCGTCGGCCGCCTCACCGACGACCTCGATGTCCTCCTCCACCTCGAGGATGATGCGGAAGCCGACCCGGACCAGGTGATGGTCGTCGGCGAGCAGCACCCGCAACGGCCGCGGGCCCGTCATGCCGCCTGCTCCACCAACGCCGGCCGGGGGAAGCGGGCCCGGACCCGGAAACCACCCGTGGGCTGCGGGCCGGCCTCCAGTTCGCCGTCGTGCGCGGCGACCCGTTCCCGGATGCCGATCAGGCCCAACCCGCCCGTCGCGCCGGGGGTGTGGGCGCGCCCGTCGTCTTTCACGTCGACCTCCACGTCGCTTGCCAGATAGCGGATCCGTACGTCGAGCAGGCTCGCCCCGGCGTGCTTGAGGGTGTTCGTCACCGCCTCCTGCACGATCCGGTAGACGGCCTGCGAGAGCGACTCCGGCAGCGGCACAGGGTCGCCGTAGACCGAGAGGGTGGCGGTCAGGCCCGCCTCGCGGGCGCGCGCCACGAGCCGATCGAGGTGGGCGACCCCTGCGCTGTCCGGCCGCTCCCCGTCGGTGCCAACGGCCCGGAGCAGCCCGAGCATCCGGCGCAGCTCGTCGATGGCGGTGCGGGCGGTCTGCTCGATGGCGGCCAGCGCGGTGCGGGCCTTGTCCGGATCGCGGTCGAGGACCCGGCGGCAGGCGGCGGCCTGCACACCCATCACCGAGACGTGGTGGGCGACGACGTCGTGCAGTTCCCGGGCGATACGCAGTCGCTCGCCCACCACCGCGCGCTCACGCGCCTCGGCCTGGGAGCGCTGCAGCTCCTCGGCCTGGGAGCGCAGCAGCTCCGCCTGGGTCCGCAGCTGGTCCTCGCGCCGGGCGGCGACCCAGGCGGTCTCGCCGGCGAAGTAGGCGAAGCCGAAGTAGAGGCCGTTGGCGAGCAACGTGTAGACGATGTTGGCCAGCAGCGGCGGCAGCGGGCCGGTGGCCTCGGCGAACGCGTCGGCCGGCAGCTCGGCCAGGAAGCCCAGGTAGGAGACGCAGATCCAGCCGAACATCGCCACGATCACCGTCAGGCGCAGCCGGCGGGAGCGGCGCCGGTCCCGGCCCCAGGCGCCGAGGGTGTACAGGGCCACGAGCAGCGCGATGGTGCTCAGCTGCAGCTCCGGAACGGCGCGGACCTGCACGGTGATGAACGCGGCGGCGACGATCAGCGCGCTCAGCTCCGGACGGCTGCGCCGCCAGGCCAGCGGCAGCGTGACGGCGACGGTCCAGAGCACCTGCTCGGGCCAGGCAGGGGCGGCGCCGTACGGGAAGTAGCCGGTGTTGTTGGCCAGCGCGAGGCTGGCCAGCCCGACCAGCACCGCGGCCAGGCCGGTCCAGATGTCGATCCGCTGCTGCCGCGGGGTCGGTTCCGGCCGGCGCCACTGGTCGTCGTTTGCGCTGCTCACCGGCGATACTCTTTCATCCGCCCGGTGTCGTGTTCAAGGTCGGGGTTCGCTGGTCGCAGCGGCTGGGATCACGTCGCGGCGCGGAGGTCGGCGACGGTGAGGGCCGCGCTGAGCAGCCGGATGCCGTCCGGGTCGACGGGGTCCATTGCGGTCAGGACGGCCACCCGGCGCAACCGGTAGTCCAGGGTGTTCGGGTGCACGTGCAGCAGCCGGGCCGCATGCCGCCGGCTCTGCCCGGCCGCGATGAAGGTACGCACCGTCAGCAGCAGGTCCGCCCGTCGCAGCAGCGGCTGCACCCGTGCGGCGAGCCGGTCGGCCGCCGGCGACGGGCGGGAGAGCTGGACCTCCAGCAGCAGGTCGTCCAGTTCGTAGAGCCCGGCGGGCCGGGCCAGGCGCCGGGCCACGTCGAGCACCTCGCGGGCCTCGGCGGCGGCGGCCGGCACTGCCGCACCGTCCGGAGCCAGCGCGGTGGCGGCGCGCGCCGGCGTGCCGAGCAGGGTCGCCAGCTCCTCGACGAAGGAGCGCAGTGGCGCCCGCAGTGCCTCGCCGGTGCCGTCGGCGACGGGCATCAGCGCGGTCCCGGCGCGTTCCTGCACCATGGTGAGCACGATCCCGTCGCAGCAGCCGTCCAGCGCTGCCCGGATCCGCCACCGCCGCGTCGGCGCCGTCGTCGTTGTCTGCGGCGCCGCGGCGTCCCACGCCAGCACCAGGTAGGCCGCCGGGTGGGCGATCCCGGCCCGGCCGGGCAACCCGCCGACGGGCTCGCCGGCGAGCAGCGCCGCCGCCAGCTCCCGGCGCAGCTCGCCCACTTCGCTCTGGGCGAGCTGCTGGTCGTCGAGGTACGCCCGGCTCACACCCACGAGCATGCGCTGCAGGTGCCGGGTCGCCGGCTCGACCAGCGCCAGCAGCTCGGGCCGGCGCTGCGGCGGCGTGACGCGCAGCAGCATCGCCCAGGTCACCCGGGCGGCGACCAGGTACGACGCCACCACGTCGGGCAACGACGGCCGGTCACGGACCCGCAACATCAGTTGCCGCAGCGGGGCGATCAGTTCTTCGTCACGCAGCTGCGCTCCGCTGCCCATCGCACCGAGGACCAGCCGCAGGCTGCGCTCCACCACGGAGCGGATCTCCAGTTGCAGGATGTCGTCGGGGAGTGCCCGCAGGGCGGGCACCTCGTCGCAGATGCGGCCGACGATGACGCCGCTGAGGTCGCGCAGCCGTCGCAGCGCGGGACCGGTGAGCGAGTCCTTATCCATCCGACTCCCGGGCCGAGAGAGCGCGGACCGCTCGATCCGCCCTCGCATGCTACCCACTGTGGTCGGTTGTGTCGTGAGCGTGGCGGGTCGGGGTTGTGGACCGTGACAAATTCCGGGCCGCCGAGATTGGGGCCGTGGCGAAGAGACGCCCGGCAGCACGGCGGTCCATCGTGATTCATCCCCGCCGTGCACCCCACCCGGTCCCCCTCGGAGAGTGCAGATGATGACCCGTCCCCGCACCCTGTCCACCACCGTCGCTGCCCTCGTGGCCGCCGTCGCGCTGCTGTCGTCCGCCACCCCGGCCCACGCCGTCGCATCCGCGGCACCGGCCGCCGCGGTTCCCGGCACGGCAGCCGCGCCCGATGCCACCACCGTGACGTCCGCCCGGACGGCCGCCGCCGGAACCTCCTCGGCCGGCGAAGGTCCGGAGCGGCACTTCTTCACCCAGGCGCTCGGCTATTCGCTGGTGCACCTCGACCGCGACGCGCCCGGCTCCAACGACTGGGGCTGCCGGCCGTCGTCGGTGCGGCCCCGCCCGGTGGTGCTGGTGCACGGCACCTGGGAGAACCGCTACAACAACTTCGCCCGGATGTCCCCGGCACTCAAACGGGCCGGCTTCTGCGTCTTCGCCCTCGACTACGGCGACGACCCGGACAACGTCATCTCCCTGCACCCGGCGGTGAAGGGCACCGGTGACATCCGCCGCTCCGCCGAGGAACTCGCCGCCTTCGTCGACCGGGTGCTCGCCGCCACCGGCGCGGCCAAAGTCGACATCGTCGGTCACTCCCAGGGCGGGATGATGCCCCGGCAGTACCTGAAGTTCGGCGGCGGCGCGAGCAAGGTCGGCAGCCTGATCACGCTCGGCGCCACCCACCACGGCACCACGCTCAGTGGGATCGCCACCCTCGTCGGCCGGCTCGGCCTGCTCGGCCTCGCCGGTCTGGTCATCGGCACCGCCGCTCTCCAGCAGGCGGTCGGTTCGCCGTTCCTGGCCGAGCTCAACGCCGGCGGGGACACCGTGCCGGGCGTGAACTACCTGGTCATCGCCACCCGGTACGACGAGGTGACAACGCCGTACCGGACGACCTTCCTGACCGCCGGGCCCGGCGCCACCGTGCGCAACGTGACGTTGCAGGACGGCTGCCTCCTCGACAAGTCCGACCACCTCTCGATGACCTACTCGCCGCGGGCGATCGGGTACGTCCTCCAAGGGCTCGACCCCGGCGCCCCCCGCCCGCCCTGCGTACCCCATCTGCCGGTGCTCTGAGGCACGACGCGACCCCGGGGAACGCCGCAACCCGAGCGACGCTCTCCCCGGGGTCGCCGCGTGCCCGCCGGGAGCGTGTCCTGCGAAGGCGGGGCGGAGGCGGCACAGTAGTGTGTCGAACACACGTACTGCTGATGCAGGGGGAGGTGGCGGCGTGCGCGTGCTGGGCGTCGACCCGGGGCTGACCCGGTGCGGGGTCGGCGTTGTCGAGGGGGTGCCCGGACGTCCCTGCACGCTGGTCGCCTACTACGTCATCTACACCGACCCCCATGACGACCTGCCGCTGAGGCTGCTGCACCTCGACCGGTCCCTGACCGAACTGGTCGCCGAACACCGCCCCGAGAGCGTCGCGGTGGAGCGGGTCTTCAGCCAGCACAACGTCCGTACGGTGATGGGCACCGCGCAGGCCAGCGGCATCGCGGTGCTCGCCGGGGCCCGCGCCGGACTGCCGGTGCAGACCTACACGCCCAGCGAGGTCAAGGCCGCGGTCACCGGTTCCGGGACGGCGGACAAGGCGCAGATGACCGCTATGGTGACCCGGTTGCTGCGGCTGTCCGAGCCGCCGAAGCCGGCTGACGCCGCCGATGCGCTGGCGCTGGCGATCTGCCACATCTGGCGCGGTGGCACACGGTCGAAGCTGGCAACCGCGGCGGCGCGGGCGCGACGAGGAGGAGCAAGATGATCGCGAGCCTGCGCGGCGTGGTCGCCGCCCTGGGATCACAGCAGGCGGTGATCGAGGTGGGCGGTGTCGGCATGGCGGTGCAGTGTGCCCCCGGCACCCTCGCCGGGCTGCGGCTGGGCGAGTCCACCCGGCTGGCGACCAGCCTGGTGGTGCGCGAGGATTCGCTGACCCTGTACGGCTTCGCCGACGACGACGAGAAGCAGATCTTCGAACTGCTCCAGAGCGCAAGCGGCGTCGGCCCGCGCCTGGCGCAGGCGGTGCTGGCCGTGCACACCCCCGATGCGGTGCGCAAGGCGATCGCCAACGCCGACACCGCGGCGCTGACCCGGGTGCCGGGCATCGGCAAGAAGGGCGCGGAGCGGCTCGTGCTGGAGCTGCGCGACAAGATCGGCCCGGTCGCGGTCGGTCCCGATGGGGCGGCCGGGGTGACCGCGGGGGCCTGGCCCGAGCAGGTTCGGCAGGCACTGGTCGGGCTCGGCTGGTCGGCCGGGCAGGCCGATCAGGCGGTGACCGCGGTGGCGGAGACCGTCGACGGCCCGACGCCGCCGGTGCCGGTGCTGCTCAAGCAGGCGATCCGGCTGCTGGGCAGGACGCGATGACCGAGCCGGGCGGCCTGGTCTCGGCCTACGTGCACGACGCCGAGTTGGACGCCGAGGCGACGGTGCGGCCCAAGCGGCTGTCGGAGTTCATCGCCCAGGACCGGGTCCGCGACCAGCTCGACCTGCTCCTGCAGGGGGCGATGCGCCGGGGTTCGCCGCCGGACCACATCCTGCTCTCCGGCCCGCCGGGACTGGGCAAGACCTCGTTGGCCAACATCGTCGCGGCCGAGCTGGGCGCCGGCATCCGGGTCACCAGCGGACCGGCGATCGAGCGTTCGGGTGACCTCGCGGCGATCCTGACCAGTCTCGCCGAGGGCGACGTCCTCTTCATCGACGAGATCCACCGCATCGCCAAGCCCGCCGAGGAGCTGCTCTACAGCGCGATGGAGGACTTCCGGGTCGACGTGGTGGTCGGCAAGGGGCCGGGTGCGACGGCGATTCCGCTGGACGTGGAGCCCTTCACCCTGGTCGGGGCCACGACCCGGTCGGGGCTGCTGACCGGCCCGATGCGGGACCGCTTCGGTTTCGTGGCGCACCTGGACTTCTACGCCCCGGGGGAGCTGGAGCTGCTGCTGCAGCGCTCCGCCCGGATTCTCGGGGTGCGGATCACCGAGGAGGGGGCCCGGGAGGTGGCGGGCCGGTCGAGGGGGACGCCCCGGATCGCCAACCGGCTGCTGCGCCGGGTGCGCGACTTCGCCGAGGTGCGAGCCGACGGGATCGTCACCCTGGAGATCGCCCGCGCGGCCCTGAAGGTGTACGACGTCGACGCGCTGGGCCTCGACCGCCTCGACCGCGCGGTGCTGACCGCCCTGGTGGAGGCGTTCCGCGGCGGCCCGGTGGGGCTCTCCACCCTCGCGGTGGCGGTGGGGGAGCAGCCGGACACCGTGGAGGAGGTCTGCGAGCCGTTCCTGGTGCGGGCCGGCCTGCTCGCGCGTACTCCCCGTGGTCGGGTCGCCACGGAGGCGGCATGGCGGCATCTGGGGCACACTCCACCGACTGGTACATTTGGCGCAAATCCGATTTCCGCGCCCGATCTCTTTACCGCTGGCGAGGACGAACGGCCGTGATCCGAACGTGATCTGTGCCGCATTCGATGATCTCAGCATCAGCGACTAGACTCGCCGCGGTCTGTAGCGATGTGTATGCAGCCCTTCGCGGCGGCGCCGGTCCGGTGCGGCGGGGGCCAATGGGAAGGTTTTGAGACGTGTTCTACGCAGCAGAAAGCGCCGGGGGCGGCAGTCTGACCCCGTTGCTCATGATCGTCCTGCTCTTCGGTGTCATGTACTTTCTGATGATCCGTCCGCAGCAGAAGCGCCGTAAGGAGGCGCTCCAGATGCAGTCGGCGCTGGCCGCCGGCGACGAGGTCGTGACCATCGGTGGCCTGTACGGTACCGTGACGTCCTTCGATGACGAGACCGTCACCCTCGAGGTCGCTCCCGGCGTGCACACCCGCTACGCCCGGCCCGCGATCGCGAAGGTGAACAAGCCGGTTCCGCAGGCGGAGATCATCGAGGACGTCAACGCCAAGGAGTGAACCGCCGCCGGCGCGGCGCCAGTAGAACCAGCAGTATCGACAGGCCGCGCCGGCGGTCGGTTCGGTGTGCGCGCACCGGACCGGTCCCCGGCCGGCCGAGATTCGCCGACTGACCCACCAGCGGCGTTACCCCCATAGGAAGACAGGACAGCCGTGGCATCACCTCCTCAGGGACAGATGCGTCCGGGTCGGCAACTCGCCGTTCTCGGTGTGATCTTCGTGGTCCTCTACACACTGGTGTTCTTCGCCGGTGCGAGCGGCAGCTGGAAGGAGCGCCTCGAACCCCGGCTCGGGCTCGACCTCGTCGGCGGCACGCGAATGACCTTGCAGGCGACCAACAGCCTCGACGGTCAGCCGCCTACCCCCGAGAACCTCGAGGAGGCCCGGCGGATCATCGACAACCGGGTCAACGCCCTGGGCGTCGCCGAGGCCGAGGTGGTCACCGAGGGCGACCGGAACATCGTCATCTCGCTGCCCGGCGAGAACCGTGACCTGAGTGAGGTGGGCACCGCCGCGGAGCTTCGCTTCCGCAAGGTGCTCAAGGTGGCCGACGGCAGTGGGGTGAGCCTGACGCAGCCGCAGCCGCAGCCGACACCGGAGCCCGGCGGCGACGCCGACGCCGAGGACCCGCAGGCCCCGGCGAGCCCGGAGGCGTCCGCCTCCCCGCAGGCGTCCGAGAACCCCGGCGGACAGGGCGGCGCCGCGCCGAGCGCGACGCCGAGCGCCGACCCGAGCCCCAGCGCCGCCACCGGCGGCGACGCGACGATCGAGCAGCAGCTCATCGCGGTGCGGGAGAAGGTCGGAAAGGAGGCCTGGGACGCGGCCAACGGTCTGCAGGCCCCCGCGGACCTGAGCACCCAGCCCGACCTGGCCGAGGCGCTGGAGCCCTTCGGCACGCTGACCGGCCGTGAGGTCGCGGTGCTGCCGGCGAACATCCAGTTCAACGTCCCCTTCATCAGCTGCGAGCAGCTCAGCGACCGGCCCGCCGCCTCGGTGAAGGACCCGGCCGCGCAGGTGGTGGCCTGTGAGAGCACCGCCAAGTACCTGCTCGACGTCGCCAAGGTCGAGGGGACCGACGTCAGCAACGCCACCGCGCAGATCGACCAGACCAGCCAGTGGGTGGTCAGCCTCAACTTCACCAGCGACGGCCAGAAGAAGTGGACCGAGCTGACGCGCGAGGCGTACAACAACCCCGACAACGCCTGCGACCCGGCCGCACTCGGTGACGAGGGCCGCTGCCTGGTGGCGGTGGTGCTCGACAACGACGTGATCTCCGCACCGCAGATCCTCAGCGTGCTGACCGGTGACTCCCAGATCAGCGGCAACTTCAACGCCACCACGGCGAACGAGCTCGCCGGGCAGCTGCGCTACGGCGCGCTGCCGCTGACCTTCGAGCCGCAGGAGCAGCAGAACGTCACCGCGACCCTGGGTGCCAGCCACCTGCGGGCCGGTCTGATCGCCGCGGGCATCGGCATGCTCCTGGTCATCATCTACGCCTTCTTCTACTACCGGCTGCTCGGGTCGGTGATCTTCCTGAGCCTGATCCTCTCGGGGCTGCTGGTCTTCGGCGCCCTGGTGGTGCTCGGCCGGCAGATCGGCTTCACCCTCACCCTCGCCGGCTTCGCGGGTTTCATCGTCTCGCTCGGTGTGGCAGCGGACTCGTTCGTCATCTACTTCGAACGACTCAAGGACGAGATCCGGGATGGGCGCAACCCCCGCAGCGCGGTGGGCCGCGCCTGGCAGCGCGCCCGTCGCACGATCATCTCTGCCAACGCGGTGACGATCCTGGCCGCGGTGGTCCTCTACGTCGTCTCGGTCGGCACGGTGAAGGGCTTCGCCTTCGCGCTCGGTCTGGCGACCGTGCTCGACCTGGTCGTGGTCTTCCTCTTCCGGCATCCGATGATGACGATGCTGGCGAGTACCAAGGCATTCCTCTCACCGCGGGTCAGTGGCCTTGGCCGGGTGCTGCACACCCCCGAGTCCCGGCCGTCCGTCAACACCCCCGTCAAGGAGGCCTGAGATGGCTGGCAGTGGTCTCGCGACGCGCCTTTATCAGGGTGAGGCCGGCATCGACATCGTCGGCCGGCGCAAACTCTGGTACTCCATCGCGATTGTGGTCGCCTTGGTGGCGCTGCTCAGTTTCGGTTTCCGCGGTTTCGCCTTCGGAATCGACTTCACCGGCGGCACGAAGCTGAGCGTCCCGACCTCCGTCGGCACGCTGGAGCAGGCCGAGGCGCAGGTCAACACCACGCTCGGAGCCACCAACGGTGGCGAGGTCGACGCGGCGCAGCGGGTCGGCAACGCCGAGGGCGAACAGTACGAGTTTCGTACCGCAGAACTGAGCCCGGAGGAGGCCGAGAGCGTCAAGGTGCAGCTCGCCGACGCCTTCGGCCTCGACCCGCAGGCGATCGGTCAGAACGGGGTGAGCGCCTCCTGGGGTGACCAGGTGAGCAACTCGGCACTGCGTGGTCTGCTCTTCTTCCTCGTGTTGGTCTCGGCTTACCTGATCATCCGACTCGAGTGGCGGATGGCGGTGGCAGCGGTCTCCTCGCTGCTGCTCAACCTCACCCTCACCGCCGGGGTCTACTCGCTGGTCGGCTGGGAGGTGACGCCCTCGACGGTCATCGGCTTCCTGACCATCCTCGGCTTCGCCCTCTACGACGTGGTGGTGGTCTTCGACAAGGTCCAGGAGAACACCGCGGGCATCACCGGCCGCAACAACCAGACCTACGGGGAGGCGGCGAACCTCGCCGTCAACCAGACCCTGATGCGGTCGATCAACACCAGCGTGGTGGCGCTGCTGCCGGTCGGTGGCCTGCTCTTCATCGGCCCGCTGCTGGGTGCCGACACGCTCAAGGACCTCGGTCTGGTGCTCTTCGTCGGTATGGCGCTGGCGGTCTATTCGTCGCTCTTCTTCGCCACTCCGCTGCTGGTCACCCTCAAGGACCGGGAGCCGCGCATCGCCACCCACAACAAGCGGGTGCTGGCGCGCCGCTCCGCCATCGAGCGGGGCGAGATCCAGGTGCCCAAGGTCGGCGCCGGTGTGGGGTCGGACCCGGCCCTCGCCACCGCCGCACCCAGGCCGGGCGCTCGGCCCGTGGCCAAGCGTCAGGCCGCCAAGGGGCGCCCGGGCGGCAACCGGCCCAGTGGCGCGAAGAACCGTTGACAATCCGGTCGAACCGGTAATCGGACGTCCCGCATGCCGTGGAGACGGTGTGCGGGACGTCCTCGTTTCAAGAGGTGAGAGTGTGACGCATACGCAGGGCGGGGTACGGGGCGACAGCGGCCCGGCCATCGCACAGCTGGTGGCCGGCCGGGTGCTGGACGTACCCGACTTTCCCAGTCCGGGCGTGGTCTTCAAGGATCTGATGCCGCTCTTCGCCGACGGGGAGGTCTTCCGGCAGGTGATCGACGCGATCGTCGAGCACCACGGCCGGGACTCCTTCGACGTGGTGGCCGGCATCGAGGCCCGCGGGTTCGTGATCGCCGCCGCGCTCGCGTACGCCACCGGGGTCGGGGTGGTGCCGGTGCGCAAGGCGGGCAAGCTCCCGCGCGCGGCGTACACGGCCTCCTACGAGCTGGAGTACGGCAAGGCCGCGCTGGAGGTGCACCAGGACGCCTTCACCGCCGGGCACCGGGTGCTGGTCGTCGACGACGTGCTCGCCACCGGCGGCACCGCGAACGCCACGATGGACCTGGTGGAGCGGGCCGGGGGCACCATCGCCGGATTCAGTGTCCTGCTGGAGCTGGGCTTCCTCGGTGGGCGCGAGCGGCTCGCACCGCGTCCGCTGCATGCACTTCTGACTGTTTGATCCCGCCACGCCCGCCGGACGCCGCTGTCGGGGCGGGGCAACCGGTGCCGGGGGCGAGTAGCATTCTCTACGCCGAGCAGGCGCGACCACCGTCGCGTCGGCCCGGTGGGATCTGACCGGTCGCGTGGGCGGCCGGTCGCGGCGGGACCGACCGGCCGGGCGAGCCGGCGCGTCCCCGAAGCAACGGTGAGGAGACCGGTGTCCCACGAGGTCGTTCCTCCGGTGGAGGACACGGTGCCCACAGGCGGCGCCGGCGAGGCTGCCCCGCCGCCCGAGGGCGCCGCCGCGGGCAGCAAGCCGCCCGCCGCGCCCGCCGAGGCGTCGCCGGCCCTCGAGAACGAACTCGCCGCCACCGACGCGTCCCCGGCGACGGGCGGGGCGAGTTTCAACCTCGCCAGCGCGCCGACCGGACGCCGGGTACGGGCGCGCCTCGCCCGGTTCAACGCCCCCTGGCAGTCCTCGCACGTCAGCGAGGTGCTGGAGCCGCTCATCTCCTGTCACCGTGAGCATCACCCCAAGGCCGACGTGCGGCTGCTGCAGCGTGCCTTCGACATGGCTGCCCGCTGGCACACCGGGCAGTACCGCAAGTCCGGCGACCCGTACATCACCCACCCGCTGGCGGTGGCGACCATCCTGGCGAACCTCGGGATGGACACCACCACGCTGGTCGCCGCGCTGCTGCACGACACGATCGAGGACACCGGCTACACCCTCGACGAGATGAAGGAGGACTTCGGCCCCGAGGTCACGCTCCTCGTCGACGGCGTCACCAAGCTGGACAAGGTCAAGCTCGGCGACGCGGCCAAGGCCGAGACCATCCGCAAGATGGTGGTCGCGATGGCCAAGGACCCGCGCGTCCTGGTGATCAAGCTCGCCGACCGGCTGCACAACATGCGGACCCTGACCTTCCTGCCCCGGCCCAAGCAGGAGCAGAAGGCCAAGGAGACGCTGGAGATCCTCGCCCCGCTGGCCCACCGCCTCGGTATGAACACCGTCAAGTGGGAGCTGGAGGATCTCGCCTTCGGCACCCTCTACCCGAAGCGGTACGAGGAGATCAACCGGCTGATCGGGGAGCACCAGCCGCAGCGCGAGGCGCTGCTGCGCGAGGTGACCCGCAAGGTCCAGGTCGACCTCAAGGCGGCCAAGATCAAGGCGGAGACCACCGGCCGGCCGAAGCACCTGTACTCGATCTACCAGAAGATGATTGTGCGCGGGCGCGACTTCAACGACATCTACGACCTGGTCGGGGTCCGGATCCTGGTCGACACGGTGCGCGACTGCTACGCGGCCCTCGGGGTGATCCACGCGAACTGGCAGCCGGTGCCGGGCCGGTTCAAGGACTACATCGCGATGCCGAAGTTCAACATGTACCAGTCGCTGCACACCACGGTGATCGGACCGACCGGCAAGCCGGTGGAGATGCAGATCCGTACCCACGCCATGCACCGCACGGCGGAGTTCGGTATCGCGGCGCACTGGAAGTACAAGGAGCACAAGGGCACGCAGGTCGTCGGTCCGCCGGCGCACATCGACGAGATGACCTGGCTGCGGCAGCTGCTGGACTGGCAGCGGGAGGCCGCCGACCCGAGCGAGTTCCTCGACGCGCTGCGGTTCGACCTCTCCAGCCAGGAGGTGTACGTCTTCACCCCCAAGGGGGACGTCATCCCGCTGCCGACCGGCTCGACCCCGGTCGACTTCGCCTACGCCGTACACACCGAGGTCGGGCACAAGTGCATCGGCGCCCGGGTCAACGGCAAGCTGGTGCCGCTGGAGTCGGCGCTCTCCAACGGCGACGTGATCGAGATCTTCACCTCGAAGTCGGAGACGGCCGGCCCGACCCAGGACTGGCTGCACTTCGTCAAGAGCCCTCGCGCGCGCACCAAGATCCGCCAGTATTTCAACAAGGAGCGGCGCGAGGAGGCGATCGAAACCGGCAAGGAAGCGATCGTCAAGGCGATGCGCAAGCAGGGCATGCCGCTGCAGCGGATGCTCACCCACGACAACCTGATGGTGATCGCCCGGGATCTGCACCTTGCCGACGTCGCCTCGCTCTACGCGGCTGTCGGCGACAGCCAGGTCTCGGCGCAGTCGGTGGTGCACAAGCTCATCGCCACCTACGGCGGCGAAGAGGGCGTGGTCGAGGACATCGCCGAGACGGCGGTGCCGACCCGGCCCCAGCGGGCCCGTACCAACACCGGTGACCCCGGGGTCGTCGTGCGCGGGGTCAGCGATGTCTGGATCAAGCTGGCCCGCTGCTGCACGCCGGTGCCCCCGGACTCGGTCTTCGGCTTCGTCACCCGCTCCGGCGGGGTGAGTGTGCACCGTGACGACTGCGCCAACGCCGCGGACCTGCGCGAGCAGGGCGAGCGGATCCTCGAGGTGAGCTGGAAGCTGACCAGCGCCTCGACCTTCCTGGTCGCCATCCAGGTGGAGGCGCTCGACCGGCACAAGCTGCTCACCGACGTCACCCGGGTGCTCTCCGAGGAGCGGGTGAGCATCCTCTCCGCCACGGTCACCACCACCCGGGACCGGGTGGCGGTGAGCCGGTTCAGCTTCGAGATGGCCGACCCGAAGCACCTCGGGCACCTGCTCGCCGCGGTGCGCAAGGTGGACGGGGTGTTCGACGCGTACCGGGTGACCTCCGGCTCCTGAGCGGGGCGGCCGGCGCGCAGGGTGTGCCCGCCCCCGATGGCGGCGCGGTCCGCCGTCGGCCTGCGCGAACGATCGCGCCCCGGCCTGCCCCTCCGGATCAATGCGAAGGCCCGCCACCCCGGATGTTCGGGGTGGCGGGCCTTCGCGTTCGACGAGCGAGGTCAGCTCTTGGGCTGGCTCATCGTCAGAGTCTTGATCACGACCTGCTTCTTCGGGTGCCCACCGCCGGCCTGCTCCGCGAATGCGTTGTCATGGCCGGCCGCGCCGACCTCCTCGACGATGTCCATGCCCTGGGTGATCGTGCCGAGGACCGTGTAGTCCGGGCCGAGTTCGGAGTCGCCGTAGACGATGAAGAACTGGCTGCCGGTGCTGCCGGGCTGACCGGTGTTCGCCATCGCGATCACACCCGCCGGGTACGGCGGCCGCTCGTCGACCGGCAGGTTCTCCTCCATGTAGCGGTAGGAGGGGCCGCCGGTGCCATCGAGCTCGGTCCACTTCTTGCCGGTGACGCTCGGGTCGCCGCACTGCAGCACCTTGATGCCTTCGGTCACCAGCCGGTGGCACTTGCTGCCGTCGAAGAAGCCGTTGGCGGCCAGGTGGGTGAAGCTCGCCGCGGTGCAGGGGGTGTCGGCCAGGTTGACCCGTACGCCGATCTGACCGAGGTTCGTGTCGATCGTCATGTCCTGGGTGCCGACCGTGCTGGCCGTCTGCGGCGGCAGACCGACGTCCTTGATCTGCTCGGGGCGGCCCTCCTTGGGCATCTCGCTCCAGGCGCACTGGGTGCTCGTCGCCGGGGAGGAGGCCGTCGGAGTCTCGGTCTCGTCGTCCCCGCCGAGGGCGGTGACCATCCAGACGGTGCCGCCGACGACCAGCAGCAGGGCCAGCCCGGCGCCGAGAACCGCCTGGGTCTTGCGTCGGCGGCGGGCCTGCGACGCCCGTTCGGCCATCGCCTTCTCCAGCCGCGCGCGGGCCGCCGCGCGTTGCCGATCTCTGGTGGACGTCACCGTCGTGCCTCCTGGGAAACTCGGGCTGTTGCGGACGTGCTCAACCGGCGCTGGCGCTGCTGGACGGCTGCGGGCTCGTCGCGTCGCTCGGCTGCGGCGCAGCGGTCGCGGCGACCGGCGCGCCCACGGTCAGACTTTCGATCACCACGTCGGTCTCCGGCTTGACCTTCTCGGCGTTGGCGTTCTCCACGGTCGGCAGCTTGCCGATCTTCTCGACCACCTTCATGCCGTCGGTGACCTTGCCGACCACCGGGTACTGCGGGTCGTCGGTGTCGAAGTCCTTGAAGAAGATCAGGAACTGGCTGCCGTTGGCGCCCTTCGGGGCCCCGATCATCGCGACCGTCCCGGCCGGGTAGGCCGGGCCGTCACCGGTGTCGGCGATGTTGTCGTCGGGGAAGGTGTAGGTCGGTCCGCCGAAGCCGCTGCCGCTGGGGTCGCCGCAGCGCAGCGCGCCCTCGGCGGTGATCTCGTGGCAGACGGTGTTGTCGTAGAAGCCCTGGCCGGCCAGGTAGCTGATGCTGGCCGCCGCGCAGGGCGCCTCGGCCAGGTCCAGCTCCGCGGTGATCGGACCGCCCTGGTTGGTGCCGATGGTCATCGTCCGGACGCCCTCGGTCGGCAGACCCGTCGCCTCGGGCTTGCCGACCTCGGTGAACTCGGGGTTCGCGCCGGAGTCCTGCGAGACCCAGAGGCAGGTCTCGTCGGCGGCGTCGAGGTTGTCGGCCGGCTCGGAGTCGAAAACACCGCCGGCCCAGAGCGCGCCGGCCAGGACCAGGACCAGGGCGGCTGTCGCGCCGATGCCGGCCTGAATCCGGCGCCGGCGCCGCAGTGAGGCAGCCCGTCGCGCCATCTGCCGGTCGAGCTTCGCCCGCGCCAGTTTGCGCTGTCGGTCCCTGCTGGAAGCCACCCGCGCACCCCTTCCTCTACCCTGGTCGTCGTGGTGGTCCGGCGCACGCGCCGGGCGGACCTCGGCGCACCATGCCACATGCCCGCCAGAGTGTACGGGTAGCGGCTGCAAAAGTGTTGTACGAGCCCCGGCTAGGCTGCCGGTGACGACAGCAACCGGCGGGGAAGGGGATAGACGTGCTGGTGGCCGGCTTTCCCTCGGACGTCTTCGGCACCAATTGCTATGTGGTGGCCGCGGCGGCGGGGGAGCAGTGTGTGGTGGTCGACCCGGGAATCGGCGTACTCGACCGGCTCGACGCGCTGCTGGCGGAGCACCGGCTGCACCCCGCCGCGGTCCTGCTGACCCACGGACACCTCGACCACACCTTCTCGGTGACGCCGGTCTGCGGTGCCCGGGGCATCACCGCCTACATCCACCCGCAGGATCGGGAGCTGCTCGCCGACCCGGGCAAGGCGCTCTCCATCGACCCGGCGAGCCTCTTCGGCGGACGGCTTCCGTACTCGGAGCCGGAGGACGTGGCCGCGCTCCCCGACGGCGGCGCGATCGAGATCGCCGGCCTGGAGATCACCGTCGACCACGCCCCCGGTCACACCCGCGGTTCGGTGCTCTTCCGGCTGCCCGCCACCGGCGCGCAGTTCGACGCCGACGAGATCTGCCTGAGCGGGGATGTGCTCTTCGCCGGGTCGATCGGCCGCACAGACCTGCCCGGCGGCAGCATGCCGGCGATGCTCGCCAGCCTGCGTGACAAGATCCTGCCGCTGGCCGACGACACGGTGGTGCTGCCCGGGCACGGCCCGGCCACCACCATCGGCCGTGAGCGCGCAGGCAACCCGTACCTGCTCGAGGTGAGCCAGGCCGGCCCGACGCCGCCCGCGCCCACCCGCGGCCTTTAGATCCGCCGGAGTCGAGGAGACCCCATGAGCAAGCCCACGCCGATTTCCGGTTTTCCCGAGTGGTCGCCGCCGCAGCGGATGATCGAGCAGTACGTGCTGGACCGCATCCGCCGCACCTTCGAGCTCTACGGCTTCTCGCCGCTGGAGACCCGGGCGGTGGAGCCACTGGACCAGCTGCTGCGCAAGGGGGAGACCTCCAAGGAGGTCTACGTCATCCGCCGGCTGCACGAGGAGGGCGACGCCCCCGCCGGCGACGACACCCTCGGCCTGCACTTCGACCTGACCGTGCCGTTCGCCCGGTACGTGCTGGAGAACGCGGGCAAGCTGCAGTTCCCGTTCCGCCGCTACCAGATCCAGAAGGTCTGGCGGGGTGAGCGACCGCAGGAGGGGCGCTACCGCGAGTTCGTCCAGGCCGACATCGACATCGTCGACCGGGACACGCTGCCGGCGCACTACGAGGCGGAGATGCCGCTGGTGATCGGCGACGCGCTGCGCGGGCTGCCGATCCCGCCGGTGCGCATCCAGGTCAACAACCGCAAGATCTGCGAGGGCTTCTACACCGGCATCGGGCTGACCGACCCGGAGGCGGCGCTGCGCGCCATCGACAAGCTGGACAAGATCGGCCCGGCGAAGGTCGCCGATCTGCTCGCCGAGACGGCCGGCGCCACGCCGGCGCAGGCGAAGGCATGCCTGGCGCTGGCGGAGATCTCCGCTGCCAACGCCTCGTTCGCCGACGCCATCCAGGCCCTCGGCGTGAGCAACCCGCTGCTCGACGAGGGCGTCGACGAACTGGTCCAGGTGGTGGAGACCGCCGCCGAGCACGCCCCCGGCCTCTGCGTGGCGGATCTGCGCATCGCCCGCGGCCTCGACTACTACACCGGCACCGTCTACGAGACCCAGCTGCTCGGGTACGAGAAGTTCGGCTCGATCTGCTCCGGCGGCCGGTACGACAACCTCGCCACCTCGGGCGCCACCCGCTTCCCCGGCGTGGGCATCTCCATCGGGGTGACCCGCCTGCTCGGCCTGCTCTTCGGCGCCGACGCGCTGACGATCTCCCGGAACGTGCCCACCTGTGTGCTGGTGGCGCTGCCCAACGAGGGGGAGCGGAACGTCGCGAACCGGATCGCGCAGTCACTGCGGGGGCGCGGGATCGCCTGCGAGGTGGCCCCGACCGCGGCGAAGTTCGGCAAGCAGATCCGCTACGCCGAGCGGCGCGGCATTCCCTACGTCTGGTTCCCCGGCGTCGACGGGGGCCCCGACCAGGTCAAGGACATTCGCTCGGGCGATCAGGTGGTCGGCGACGCCGCAGCGTGGCAGCCGCCGTCTGCGGACCTGCACCCGACCATCGGCTGAGACGATTACTCGCGCGTACGGATTTCGCCCCCTACGGTGACGTAAGTTACGCCACCGTAGGGAGATTCCATGACCACCGCGCCGCTGAGCCAGACCGCCCTGCTGGTCGAGCTCGAACCCGTCGTCGCCGCCAACCTCGACCGGCACCTGGCCGCCGCGAAGGAGTGGTTCCCCCACGAGTACGTCCCGTGGAGCGAGGGCCGCACCTTCGACGGCGTGCTCGACGGGCAGCCGTGGTCGCCGCAGGACAGCACCATCCCCGAGGTGGCCCGTACGGCGCTGGTGGTCAACCTGCTCACCGAGGACAACCTGCCCTCGTACCACCACGAGATCGCCACCACCTTCGGCCGGGACGGCGCCTGGGGGACCTGGGTGCACCGCTGGACGGCGGAGGAGGGCCGGCACGGCATCGCCATCCGTGACTACCTGACGGTCACCCGGGCGGTGGATCCGGTGGCGCTGGAGCGGGCCCGGATGACCCACATGGAGAACGGCTACGTCAACGTCCACGGCGACGAGGTGCTGCACTCGCTGGCGTACGTGTCGTTCCAGGAGCTGGCGACCCGGATCGCGCACCGCAACACCGGCCGGGCCACCGGCGACGAGGTCTGCGAGCGGCTGCTGGCCCGGGTGGCGGCCGACGAGAACCTGCACATGCTCTTCTACCGCAACCTGCTGGCGGCCTCCTTCGAGCTGGCCCCGAGCCAGGCGATGCGCGCGGTGGCGGACGTGGTGGCGGACTTCCAGATGCCGGGCAACGGCATCGAGGGCTTCGCCCGCAAGTCGGTGGCGATCGCCCTGGCCGGCATCTACGACCTGCGCCAGCACCGTGACGAGGTGCTGATCCCGGTGCTGCGACAGTGGGACGTCTTCAACGTCAGCGGACTCGACGCCGACGGCGCCGCGGCGCAGGAGCAGCTCGGCCGTCACCTCGACGACCTGGAGCAGGCGGCGTCGCGATTCGAGGAGAAGCGCGACGCCCGCCAGGCCCGGATCGACGCCCGCCAGAGCTGACGACGGGCCGGTCCGGGGTTGCCCCCGGACCGGCCCGGCCTCGCGCCGGCCGCCGCGCGCAGCGTCGCCGGCCCCGAGTCGGCCGCTGCCCGCGCCGACCGGCGCAGGACTACTCGGTGCGCAGCCCGCCCGGGCGCAGCAGCCGCCAGAGCAGCGGCAGGCTCAGTGCGGTGACCAGCAGCACCACGCCGGCGCTCAGCCCGGTCATCGTGGCTACCGCGCCCCAGTCCAGGCGTACCGGCTGTTGCACCAGCCGCAGCAGGACGGCGCCGAGCAGCCCGCCGGTGAGCACCGCCAGGCCGAGCCCGAGCAGCATCGGGATCGCGGTCTGCCAGAGCAGTGAGACGCCCAGGGTGCGCCGCCGGGTCCCGAAGGCGACCAGCGCGGCCAGCAGCCGCCGCCGTTCCCGCAGCTGCTCCAGCATCGTCACCAGCAGCCCTGCTCCCAGGAGCGTGAGCAGGGCGACCACGCCGATGAGGATGCCGCGGCGGATCTGATCGAAGGTGCGGTCGGTGCGGTACGCGGTGAGTTCGTCGGCGACGAACGCGGGGTGGACGTCGAGGGCGATGTTGCGGACCCGTTCGATCGCGTCCGGGTCGGCCGGATCCAGCTTCGCGAACGCCTGCGCGTGCAGCGCGCCGAGTCCGTCGAGGCCCGCCGCGCGCGGGGTGAGGAGCAGAGCGGGTGCCCGGGTGCCGTCCGGGGCGGCGACGGCCGGCACGTCGGTCAGCACGGCCGGAACCCGCCAGTCCGTGCCGTCTTCGCTGTGGGTGATCCGCGCCGGGGTGCCCGCCGCCGGCAGCCGTTGGCTGGGGTCGTCGGTCTCGGTCCGGGCGGCGAAGGCGTCGCCGTCGGCGCAGCGCGGCAGCTGCGCGTACTGGCCCAGGGCGGCACAGTCGCCGATCAGCAGCGTCGCGTAGGTCTCCTCGCCGGAGCGCGGCTGATGGGCCAGATCGGCGCGCAGCACCCCGGTCGCCGCGGTCACGCCCGGTGCCTCGCGCAGCCGGGTCACCAGGGTGTCGATCATTCGGGCGTCCGCGCTGTGCCAGACCTGCACGCTCATCCCGGCGCGGCGCAGGTCGCTGCCGGTCTCCGCCTGGTAGGTCCCGGCGAGGCCGGCGAAGAGGGTCTGCAGGGCCAGACCCCCGGCGACGGCGACAGTCACCCCGCTGACCGTGCGCGCGGCCGTGTCGGAGTGCAGTTGCAGCCGCCGTACGGCGAGCTGCCACGCGACCGGCCCGGCGCCGAGGCGGGCGACGACCGCGTCGACCAGCCAGGGCAGCAGCGCCGCCATACCGATCAGCAGCAGCAGCACCGAGGCGACCAGCTGTTCGTCGCGGATCTGGCTGCTCTCCGGGTCGAAGTTCGCCGTCAGCAGCCCGCCGACGCCGAGCGCCGGCAGCAGCAGCCGCCACCAGAGCCGCCGGCGGGTCGGCGTCCCGCTGTTGCGGACCACGCCGAGGGGCTCGATCGAGACGCGCCGCAGCGCGAAGAGGGCGACGGCGACCGCGGTCGCGGGGACCGCGATCGCGATCAGGGCGGCCAGCGCCGGTACGGGCACGATGTCCGCGGCGAAGACGCTGATGCGCTGCAGGGTGATTCCCTCGACCAGTTGCCGGCCGGCGAGGAAGAAGAGCGCGCCGATGACGAGGCCGCAGAGGGCGGCGACGAACGCCTCTCCGGCGGCGATGCGACGGGCCATCGCCTGGTCGGCGCCGATGAGCCGCAGCGCGGCCAGCCGCCGGTCGCGCTGTTCACCGCCGAAGCGGATCGTGGTGGCGGTGAAGATGCCGATCGGCAGCAGCAGCACCGTGAAGGCGACCAGCATCAGCAGGATCAGCACCGGGTCGATGTCGTTGGAGCTCTGCTCGCCGAAGTGGTCGATTCGGGTGCCCGCGAAGCCGTGGTGGTCCAGGCCATCGGCGCCGAGGTAGAAGGAGTACTCGCCGGGGCCGGAGAGCCCGTTGTCGGCGATGGTCCCGACGATCGGGTGGTCGAGACGCTCGCGCAGCAGCTCCTCCTCGGCGAGCAGGGCCCGCAGTTTCGGGGAGACGACCATCTCGCCCGGTTTCGGCAGCGCGTCCAGGCCGGGTGGGACCGGTGCGGCGGCGCCCTCGGGCTGCAGCCGCCAGCCCTGCACGACGATGTCGTGGTAGATCGTGTCGTAGGAGGAGATCAGCAGGGTGTTCGGTCCCTGCTCCAGGGCGGGGTAGCGGAACAGCTCGTAGGAGCGCCCGTCGGTGCGGTCGGCGCGCGCCTCGATCATCGGGCCGATCGCCGCGGCGCCGAGCATCACGGCCACCCCGAGTCCGATACCGACGGCGATGAAGGTGGTGCGCAGCAGGCCGTCGCGGCCGCCGGCGAAGACCAGCCGTGCTCCCAGGAGCAGATCGCGCAACCGGGCCCTCACTGCTGCGCCGCCAGCCGGTCGTCGCGGGTGCGCCCGTCGCGCACCACGATCTCCCGGTCGGAGTACGCGGCCACCCGCGCCTCGTGGGTGACCAGGATGACGGCGGCGCCGCTCTGGCGGGCCGCGTCGGTGAAGAGCTGCATCACCCGTTCGCCGTTGAGGGAGTCCAGCGCCCCGGTCGGTTCGTCGGCGAAGATGATCCGGGGCGTGGTGACCAGGGCGCGGGCGACAGCGATCCGCTGCCCCTGGCCGCCGGAGACCTGACCGGGGCGCTTGCCGGCGACGTCGCCCACTTCGAGCCGGTCCAGCCATTGGCCGGCCCGCTCGGTCGCCGTCCGGCGCGGGACGCCGCCCAGGCGCAGCGGCAGCGCGACGTTCTCCAGGCAGGTGAGTTCGGGAACCAGCTGCCCGAACTGGAAGACGAAGCCGAAGTCGCTGCGGCGCAGGGCGCTGCGCTCGCTGTCGGACATCGCCGACAGTTCCCGGTCGCCGTAGACGATGCGCCCGGAGTCGGTCCGGATGATCCCGGCCAGGGCGTGCAGCAGGGTCGACTTTCCGGAGCCGGAGGGGCCCATCACGGCGACCACCTCGCCGGCGCGGATCGTGAACGACGCCCCGTCGAGGGCGGGGGTGGGGCCGTACGCCTTGCGCAGGTCCTCGGCGTGCAGCAGAGCGCCGTCTCCGGTGGTGGTCATGGGCGTACCGCCTTCGCGAGGTCGTCGAGGCGCGCTGCGGTCAGCTCCAGCCAGCGCAGGTCGGCCTCGAGGTGGAACAGTGCGTGGTCGCAGATGAGCATGTCGGCGAGATCGCCGCCGGCCTTGCGCCGGGTGAGCTCCCGCATCAGCCGCAGGTGTGCGGCGCGCTGGGTGTCGAGTACCTCGTTGGCGGGGCGGCCGGTGAGCAGGGCGAGCACCACTTTGCTGTAGAGGGTGCTCTGCAGGTACGGCTCGGGCTTCTCGGGGCTGCGCAGCCAGCGGTCGACGTCGGTGACGCCGGCGTCGGTGATGGCGTAGCGCTTGCGGTCGGGGCCCTCTCCGGGTTCGACGCCGGTGACCTCGACCAGCCCGTTCTTCAGCAGCCGGGCCAGGGTCGAGTAGACCTGCCCGTACGCCAGTGGCCGGTCGGCGCCGAGGTGTTCGTCGTAGGCGCGTTTCAGGTCGTACCCGTGCCGGGGTTGCTCTTCGAGCAGCGCCAGGAAGATTTGGCTGATGGACATGAGAAGGACACTACACGGCGCGTATACACGGTGTGTATACGCCCTGAGGCTAATGGATTTTCCACGCGAAAGTGCTGGTGGGGGCGGGTGCGCGGAGAAAGTTGCGCCGTAGCATCTTGCTCACGATCTTCAATGGCTGAATACTTCGGGTTGGCGCGCGATTCCCCCAAATTTCGCGCCAAACCGGACGCGCCAATCCGGTGCGTCCTCATCCTCTTCAGGAGGCTCTGTATGCGACCCACGAGGTCATCGCTGCGCCGCGTCGTCACCCTCGCCGCGGCCGGCACCCTGGCGGTCGGCGTGCTCGCCGGCACCCCCGTCCAGGCCGCTCCCTCGCCCGCCACCCCCGACGCCGCCGCCGCAATCGCCGAACGTCTCGGCGACCGCTCCGCCGGCACCTACGCCGGCGCCGACGGCAAGATGGTCGTCACCGTCACCGACGAAGCCGCCGCCAGCGCCGTCCGCGCCGCCGGCGCCACCCCGCGCATCGTCGAGCGCGGCGCCGCCGAACTCGCCCGCGCCACCGATCTGCTCGACCGCACCGCCCGTGTCCCCGGCACCGCCTGGTGGGTCGACCCGGCCAGCAACCAGGTCGTCGTCTCGGTCGACAGCACCGTCACCGGCGCCAAGCTGGCGCGGGTCGAAGCTGCCGCCGCCCGCCTCGGCGGCGCGGTCCGGATCGAGGCCGAGGCCGGCGTGATGAGCACCCTCATCTCCGGTGGCCAGGCCATCTACGCCGGCGGCGGCGGTCGCTGCTCGCTCGGCTTCAACGTCCGTAGCGGCAGCACCTACTACTTCCTGACCGCCGGGCACTGCACCAACATCTCCTCCAGCTGGTACAGCAACTCCGGTCAGACCAGCCTGCTGGGCACCCGCACCGGCACCAGCTTCCCGGGCAACGACTACGGCATCGTGCGGCACAACAACTCCGCCAACGCCGCCGGCAACGTCTCCCTCTACAACGGCAGCTTCCGTGACATCACCTCCGCCGGCAACGCCTACGTCGGCCAGTCGGTGCAGCGATCCGGCAGCACCACCGGGCTGCGCAGCGGCTCGGTCACCGCGCTCAACGCCACGGTGAACTACGCCGAGGGCTCCGTCTCCGGCCTGATCCGCACCAACGTCTGCGCCGAGCCGGGCGACAGCGGCGGCTCGCTCTTCAGTGGCACCGTCGCCCTGGGTCTGACCTCCGGCGGCAGCGGCAACTGCCGCACCGGTGGCACGACCTACTTCCAGCCGGTCATCGAGGCGCTCAACCGCTACGGCGTCAGCGTCTTCTGATCCATCGCACCGCAACGGGCCGCCGGGTGATCCCGGCGGCCCGTCCGCGTGCCGCGGTCGGCCGGAGCAGGCCTCCCACCGCCGCCGTTGTCAGAGCCAGCCGCGAGCGGACGCCTCCGCGCCGGCCTGGAACCGGGTGGTGGCGCCCAGACGCTCGACCAGCGCAGCGATCCGGCGGGTGGCGGTACGGGCGCTGACCCCGAGCTGACGGGCGATGGCTTCGTCCTTCAGGCCGGCCTTGAGCATCTGGAGCAGCAGCAGATCCTCGTCGCTGGGCTTGTCCATGACCGGTGGTTCGTCGCTGATCAGCGGCTTCGCCTGGTTCCAGTACACCTGGAACAGTTCGATCAGCGCGTCGAGCAGCCCGGACGGGTGGATCAGCGCGACGTTGTCGTAGGCCCCGCCGGTCAGCGAGACCGCCGCCACCCGCAGATCCATGATCCGTAGTTTGAACGGCAGGCTGGGCAGCATTCGGGCCTGTTCCCCCAGTTCACTGAGGCGGACCAGCATCTCGAAACGGCCGGGGCGCTCCAGGGACTCCGGGCAGTAGACGGAGCGGAGCTCGACCCCTCTGGCGATCAGGGTTTCGGTCAGCTCCGTCTCCGTCTTGTTGGTCTTGGGGGTTCCGGCCAACTCCGTCATGTAGGGCGGCCGGTCGAGGACCCACAGGTGGGTGCGGACGGACTCGATGAGTTCGTCAATCCGGGCGATGACCGTGTCCCGGCCGGACACCACCTCCACCCACCGTCCCGGGTCACGTAGCCGTGCCGTCCGGAACATCTGGTTGAAGTCCCCGATCGCGGCCTGTACGCCGCCCAGCGCCGCCTCGTTCGCCAGCCGGCGCTGGGCGACGAGCGTCGTCAGGGCCGCGTGCGGCCCGGCCGCCTCGTACCTGCCGGGTGCTGTCCGCCGGACGAGTCCGTGATGGACCAGGCGGGTGATGGCGGCGCGGAGGCGGCTCGGCGTGACTCCCAGTTCGGCGGCGCGCGCGGAGTGGGGTTGGTTGGGTTCAGCCAGCAGGAGACGGTAGACCCGTTCATCGAAACTGCTGATTCCCAATGCGGCGAGCACCGCATCGGTTCGCACGTCGCACCCTCCTGTCGCCGCCGACCCGGCCTGTTGGCGGGTTTCGCCACGTGGCCGAAGACGCCACGAAGATATCTCGACATGTTTCGGGCGGAGACGTTCACTACTGACCAGCCCACCCAGTGGTGTTGCCGGGTGCGAACCGGAATTCGTCCTTCAACGACATGAAGAGGAACAATGGCCGTTAGGAACCGAACACTTTCCCGCTACGGGGTCGCGCTGGCTGCCGCAGCCCTGGCGATCACGCTCAACCCACTGCCGGCGTCCGGCCAGCCGGCGCCCCCGACGCTGTCGACCCTGCGGTCCGTCGATGCCGGCGACAGCAGCACCGGGACCTACATCGTCACCCTGACCGACGAGCCGTTGGCGACCTACGAGGGTGGGGTCGCCGGGATCGCCGCCACCAAGCCCGGCAAGGGCAGGAAGGTGGAGGTGGGCAGCGCCAACGCCCAGCGCTACCGCAGCCACCTGAAGAACAAGCACACCAAGGTGGCGGGCAGTGTTGGCGCCGAGGCGCGGCGTAGCAACTATGTCGTCTCGAACAGCTTCGTCGCCGAGCTGACCCCGGCGCAGGTGGCGAAGTTGCAGCTCGCCGAAGGCGTGCTGTCCATCACCCCGAACAGGCTGCACAAGCCTGTCGACGACCGCAACTCCGTCGACTTCCTCGGTCTGTCCGGCAGCGACGGCGTCTGGTCCAAGCTGGGCGGCACGGCCAACGCCGGCAAGGGGGTCGTGGTCGGGGTGATCGACACCGGGATCTGGCCGGAGAACCCCTCGTTCGCCGCCCCGCCGCTCGGCACCGCCACGCCCACCGCAGCCGACCCGTACCGGCCGTACCGGCAGGGCACGACCACGGTCATGCGCAAGTCCGACGGCGGCACGTTCACCGGTGTCTGTCAGACCGGCGAGGAGTTCACCGAGACCTCCTGCAACGAGAAGATCATCAGTGCCCGGTACTTCGGTGAGAGCTGGCTGGCGGCCGTTCCGCCGGAGAAGCGCGCCGACTACGTCTCGCCCCGCGACGCGCAGGGCCACGGCGCGCACACCGCCGGCACGGCAGCCGGCAACACCGGCGTCCCCGTCACCGAGCAGGGGACCAACTTCGGGGAGATCTCCGGAGTCGCGCCGGGCGCGGCGATCGCCGTCTACAAGGCGCTCTGGCAGGGGGGGGCCGGGTGCGGTGACCGGCGGGTACACCACGGACCTCGTGGCCGCCATCGACCAGGCCGTTGCCGACGGTGTTGACGTGATCAACTACTCCGTGGGCGGTGACGGTGAGTCCGGGCCCCTCGACGCGACACAGGTGGCCTTCCTCAATGCGGCATCAGCGGGCGTCTTCGTCGCCGCTGCCGCGGGTAACTCCGGGCCGGCTGCGTCGACGATGGACAACACCCAGCCATGGCAGATGACGGTGGGCGCCAGCACGATCGCCCCGTACCCGGCGAGCATTGAACTGGGCAACGGTTCCCGCTTCACCGGCACCAGCTCGACGGTCCGGGCGACGCTCGGGCCCAACCCACTGATCACCGCTGAGGCGGCGAAGGCCGCCAGCGCAACCGTCGAAGACGCGGGTAACTGCGTCGCCGGCAGCCTCGACCCGACGAAGGTCGCCGGCAAGGTGGTCGTCTGCCTGCGTGGCGTCGTGGCGAGACCCGAGAAGTCTGCCGAGGTCGCCCGGGCCGGCGGCGTCGGTATGGTGCTGGGCAACCCGACCGACCAGGACCTCAGCGCGGACCTGCACGGCGTGCCGACCGTACACATCAACGCACCCGACACGCAGACCGTGCTGGACTACGCGGCCACCGCAGGCGCGCAGGTCACCCTGCTGCCGACCGGCCCGAGCCTGCCGTACCCCCAGGTGGCGCCCTTCTCCTCACGTGGCCCCTCGCGCCAGCACAGGGACCTGCTGAAGCCGGACATCGTCGCTCCCGGCGTCGGGATCCTCGCGGCGGTCGCCCCGCAGGGCAACGACGGGAAGAACTTCGACTTCTACTCCGGCACGTCGATGGCCGCCCCGCACATCGCCGGTCTGGCCGCGCTCTACCTCGCCAAGCACCCGCTCTGGTCGCCGGCGACGGTCAAGTCCGCGATGATGACCACCACGTACGACACCAAGACCGCAACCGGCGAGCGGAACACCGACGTCTTCACCCAGGGCGCGGGCCACGTCGACCCGACCCGGATGCTCAACCCCGGTCTGGTCTACGACACGTCACCGCAGGAGTGGCTGGGCTACCTGGAAGGGCTGGGCCACCAGACCGGTTCCGGGGTCGCTCCGATCCAGGGCAGTGACCTGAACTACCCGTCCATCGGCGTCGGCCGGCTTTCTGGTGGCAAGACCATCACCCGTACGGTCACCGCTGTCACCCCCGGCGTGTACACCGCCAAGGTCGACCTGCCCGGGTTCAAGACCAAGGTGAGCCCCTCCACCCTGCGTTTCACCGAGGCGGGGCAGAGCCGGACGTTCACCCTCACCATGGAGATCAAGTCGGCTCCCGCGGGCGCCAACGCACGGACGACCGGTTCGCTGATCTGGAAGGGTGCCGGCGCCACGGTGCGCAGCCCGATCGTGGTGACCCCGCAGGTCGTGGACGCGCCGGTTCAGGTGAAGGGCAGCGGCCCGGCCGGCTCGCTCTCCTTCGAGGTGACCCCGATGGTCGAGAAGTTCCGGATCAAGGCGTACAAGGCGGTCGCAGGGCCACAGGTGTTCGGCTCGGTCACGGACCAGGACGTCTTGGGCAGGGAGTTCCAGATCTCGGTGCCGGCCGGCACGAAGGCGCTGGAGATCATCAGCAGCGCGGACGACCAGCAGGCGTGGCTCGCAGGCATCCTCTTCTGGAACGGGCAGACGGACTTCCAGGTGGGTTCCCAGCGGGCGGCTGAACAGCGGTTCCTCGTCCCGAACCCCGCACCCGGCGTGTACACCCTCATCGTCCTGTCCTTGGAGCACCCTGGCGCCACGGAGATGCAGTTCACCGTCCAGGCGAACCTGGTCAACGGAGAGGGCGGCGTCGGCGACCTGATGGTCTCCCCGGACAAGCCCAAGGTGACCCCCGGGGTTCCGCTGACGCTCACCGCCACCTGGTCGGGGGTGCCCGAAGGGGTGCACACCGGCTACATCGAGTACCCGAACGGGGCTGGCACGGTCGTGAGCATCAACTGAGCTGACCTCGTACGGGCGGCGGGGCCGGACAGTGTGGTCCGGTCCCGCCGCTGCCGTCTTCTCCTCACCCCGCAACCGGGCGCGGGGGAGGGCTGACAGAATGCCAGGGGAAACCAGTACCGCAGATGAGGAGACTCCTGTCGTGATCCGTACCCATGACGCCGGCAGCCTGCGCGCGACGGACGCCGGCTCGACGGTGACGCTCGCCGGATGGGTGGCCCGCCGGCGCGACCACGGCGGTGTGATCTTCGTCGACCTGCGGGACGCCTCCGGTGTCGTCCAGGTGGTCTTCCGCGAGGAGGACGCGCACGCGCTGCGCAACGAGTTCTGCGTCCGGGTGACCGGCGAGGTGACCCGCCGCCCCGAGGGCAACGAGAACCCGGAGCTGCCGACCGGTGAGATCGAGGTGACCGCCACCGAGCTGGTCGTCCTCTCCGAGTCCGCCCCACTGCCGCTGCCCGTCGACGACCAGATCGAGGCCGGCGACGACATCCGCCTCAAGTACCGCTACCTGGACCTGCGCCGCAGCGGCCCGTCGGGCGCCCTGCGGCTGCGTTCGCGGGCCAACCACATCGCCCGCAGCCTGCTGCACGAGCGCGACTTCGTCGAGATCGAGACCCCGACCCTGACCCGGTCGACCCCCGAGGGCGCCCGCGACTTCCTGGTGCCCGTCCGGCTCCAGCCCGGCACCTGGTACGCCCTGCCGCAGTCGCCGCAGCTGTTCAAGCAGCTGCTGATGGTCGGCGGCATGGAGCGCTACTACCAGATCGCCCGCTGCTACCGGGACGAGGACTTCCGCGCCGACCGGCAGCCGGAGTTCACCCAGCTCGACATCGAGATGTCATTCGTCACCGAGGACGACGTCATCTCCCTCGGCGAGAGCATCGTCACCGCGCTCTGGAAGGAGCTGGCCGGTCACGAGATCTCCCAGCCCATCCCGCGCATCACCTGGCACGACGCGATGGCCCGTTACGGCTCCGACAAGCCGGACCTGCGCTTCGGCCTGGAACTGACCGAGCTGACCGACTACCTGCGCGGCACCAGCTTCCGGGTCTTCGCCGGGGCGATCGACGCGGGCGGGTACGTCGGCGCCGTGGTGATGCCCGGCGGCGCGTCGCAGAGCCGTAAGGAGCTCGACGGCTGGCAGGACTGGGCCAAGGCGCGCGGCGCCAAGGGCCTGGCGTACGTGGTGCTCGACGCCGAGACCGGCGAGGCCCGCGGCCCGGTCGCCAAGAACCTCTCCGCCGAGCACCTGGGCGGCCTGGCCGACGCCGTCGGCGCCAAACCCGGCGACGCGATCTTCTTCGCCGCCTCCACCGACACCCGCGAGGCGCAGGAGCTGCTCGGCGCGGCCCGCCTGGAGATCGGCAAGCGCGCCGGCCTGATCGACGCCGACGCCTGGGCGTTCTGCTGGGTCGTCGACGCGCCCATGTTCGAGCGGACCGACGAGGGCGGCTGGACGGCGGTGCACCACCCGTTCACCTCGCCGAATTCGCAGTGGGTCGACAACTTCGAGTCGGCGCCGGACCGGGCGCTGGCGTACGCGTACGACATTGTCTGCAACGGCAACGAGATCGGCGGCGGCTCGATCCGTATCCACCGCGGCGACGTGCAGGCCCGCGTCTTCGACCTGCTCGGTATCAGCGAGCAGGAGGCGCAGGACAAGTTCGGCTTCCTGCTGGAGGCGTTCAAGTACGGCGCCCCGCCGCACGGCGGCATCGCCTTTGGCTGGGACCGGGTCTGCATGCTGCTCGCCGGCGCGGACTCCATCCGTGAGGTGATCGCCTTCCCGAAGACCCGGGGCGGCTTCGACCCGCTGACCGCCGCGCCGACGCCGATCACCGCCCAGCAGCGGACCGAGGCCGGTATCGACGCCAAGCCCAAGCCGCCGGTCGCCCCGGTGCACGCCGGCACCGCCGGCGCCGCGGCGCCGGTGGAGCACACCAGCTGATCCACCGCGCGCCGCCTTGCCGCGGCCGCCGGTCGCACCGATCCTGACGTCCCGGCCACGCTCGTCGTGGCCGGGACGTCGTGTTCGCGGGGGAGGGGGTGCGGGTGATGCTGCTCGTGGTGGGGGCCGGTGGGTATCTCGGTGGCGAGGTGTGCCGCCAGGCGGTCGCGGCGGGGGAACAGGTGGCCGGCACCGTCCACCGCACGCCGGTGCGACTGCCGGGGGTGCCGTCGTATCCGCTCGATCTGCGTGACCGGGTCGCCGTGCGTGACCTGATCACCCGGCTGCGGCCGGACGTCGTCGTCAACACCGCCTACCGGATCGACGACTGGGCGGTCACCGCCGACGGGGCGGCCCACGTCGCGCTCGCCGCCGCCGAGGCCGGGGCGCGGCTGGTGCACCTCTCCAGCGACGCCCTGCACGCCGGCCGCCCCGCGCCGTACGGCGACGACGTGGCGCCCACGCCGGTCTACCCGTACGGGGCGGCGAAGGCCGCGGCCGAGACGGCGGTCCGCGCCATCGATCCGCGGGCGGTGCTGGTGCGTACCTCCCTGATCGTCGGCGACGAGCGCAGCAAACAGGTGCAGCTCTGCCTCGACGCGCTCGACGGCCGGGCGAGGCTCTTCACCGACGAGTTCCGGTGCCCGATCGCGGTGCAGGACCTGGCGGGGGCGGTCCTCGAACTGGCGGCCGCCGACCACGCCGGGGTGCTCAACGTCGCCGGCCCCGAGGCGGTCAGCCGCGCGGAGCTGGGCGTGCTGGTGGCGCGGTGGCGCGGCATCGATCCCGCGCGGCTGGCGACCGCCCGGGCCGCGGACCAGCCACAGGCCCGCCCCGCCGACGTACGGCTCGACAGCCGCCGGGCCGTCGGGCTGCTCACCACCCGGCTGCGCGCGGTGAGCGAGATCTTCGCCGCCTGACCTGCGTCGAAATCATGCACACTTCTTGTGCACGGAAACTATGCACAGGTATTGTGCATGCATGGCAGCAGATGGAACCACCGTCCCGGCACCCCGTACCGTGCGGATCGACAGCCGGCAGATGCGAGCGATGGCCCACCCGTTGCGGCTGCGGCTGCTCGGGCGGCTGCGCACCGACGGCCCCGCCACCGCCACCGCGCTCGCCGAGAAGCTGGCGACCAACACCGGCGCCACCAGCTACCACCTGCGGCAGCTCGCCGAGGTCGGGCTCGTCGAGGAGGCGCCGGACCTCGGCACCGGCCGGCAGCGGTTCTGGCGCGCGTGCCACGAGGTGAGCAGCTGGCGCGGCACGGACTTCGAGGGCGACGCCGACGCCACCGCCGCTGCCCAGTGGGTGGAGGCCGAGCAGGTCAGCTTCCAGGCCGACTACGCCGCGCGCTGGCTCGCCGCCCAGCAGCGGTACCCGCGGCAGTGGCGCGACGCCGCAAGCCTGAACGACGCCCTGCTCACCATCGGCCCGCAGCGCCTGCGCGAGCTCACGGGAGAGCTCTTCGAGGTGGTCGAGCGCTACCGCCGTGACACCCCTGCGGACGAGCCGGATGCCGAGCAGGTGATTGCCTTCGTGAACCTCTTCCCCCGCATCGAGCAAGAGCAATGAGCGCCCTGACCGTACGCCGGATCCGGCACCGCTACCTGATCCTGCACGCCCTGCGCTGGCTCCCCAGCGGCCTGCTGATCCCGGTGAGCATCCTGCTGATGCAGGAGCGCGGGCTGACCCTGGCGCAGATCGGCGTGGCGGTCTCCGTGCAGGGCCTTGTCGTGCTCGCCCTCGAACTTCCCACTGGCGGATTCGCCGACGCCCTCGGCAGCAAACCGATCCTGGTCGCCGCCTCGGCGGTCAACCTCGCGTCGCTGGCGCTCTTCGTCGTCGCCGACTCCTTCGCACTGCTCGCCGCGGTCTTCGCGTTGCAGGGCGTCTTCCGCGCACTCGACAGCGGACCGCTGGAGTCCTGGTACGTCAACGCCACCCTCGCCGCCGACCCCGACGCCGAGTACGAACGCGGCCTGGGTCACGGCGGCGCGGTCCTCGGACTGGTGATCGCCTTCGGCGCGCTGCTCAGCGGCGGTCTGGTGCTCCTCGGCCCGATCGGCCCGGTCAGCGCCCTGACGCTGCCCCTGCTGCCGGCGGCCGCGCTGCAACTGGTCTATCTGGTCGCCCTGCTGACGCTCCTGTCCGAAGCCCGCGCCCGCCGCGGCGCCGCGGCGATGCTCTCGTCGGTGCGCGAGGCCCCCCGCATGGTGGGACAGGCATTCGGGCTGGTGCGCCGCTCCCGGGTGCTGCTCGCCCTGCTGGCGGTGGAACTCTTCTGGGGCTTCGGGATGATGACCTTCGAAGGGCTGCTGCCGGTCCGGCTCGCCGAGGTCGCCGGCGATCCCGACCGGGCAGCCGCGCTGCTCGGACCGGCCGGCGCGATGGCCTGGCTGGCCAGCGCCGGCGGCGCCGCCTGCGTCCCGCTGCTGTCACGCCGCATCGGCACCGCCCTCGCCGCCGCCCTGCTGCGGATCGTGCAGGGCGTCACCGTGGTCGGGATGGGGCTGCTCGCCGGCCCGGTCGGGGTGCTGGTGGCCTACCTCGGCTGCTATGCGGTGCACGGCGCCGCCAATCCGCTGCACATGGGGCTGCTGCACCGCCAGGTCGACGGGCCGTACCGCACCAGCGTCATCAGCCTCAACTCGATGGTGGCGATGCCCGCGGCCGGCCTCGGCGGCATCGCGCTCGGTGCGCTGGCCGACAGCGCCGGGGTCACCACCGCGATGCTGGCCGGCGCCGTCGTGCTGGCGCTGGCGGCCCCGCTCTATCTGCCCGCCCGGCCCGCCGGCGGACCGGGCAGCGGGACAGCGGCGCCCGGCGCGAACGGCGCCGGGGCCGAAGCGGCGGGCGCAGCCGGCAGCGAGAGGCGGGCATCCCCGGTTGCCAATGCATCAGTTGAAGCAGGAAATTGATCTATGGGGTTGCGGAGGGCGGCGGCGGGGTACCTCCGCGGACAACTACACCTGGACCCCCACAGGAGGACGAAAATGCTCGCCATCGCCGCCGCCGTTGTCTTCGGCATCGCGCTCCTGCTCGACCTGCTGGACACCAACCTCGGTGCCCCGGACCTCTTCAACGCCCACACCATGATGCTCATCGGCTTCCTGCTGCTCTCCCTCTACCTGGCCGGTGTCGGCACCGGTCGTGGCGCCGGCGGCGGCAACGGTGGCCGCTGGTACCGGGGCCGCCGTCCGGGTCGTGGCTGACACCACCGATCGCGGGCACCGGCCCGCCCCGCGCCGAGTTTCGGAAGGCGCGCGGCGGGCCGGTACTGTCTTGCGTGATGGACTCCGAAGCCCTCTTCTCACTCACCGGTCCGGGCGAGGCGCCGCGCGCGCCCGGCGGCCCCGGCGTGGACGGCTTCACCGCACCCGATGAACGCTCCCCGCTGCCGGTCCGGATGCGCCCAGCCGCCCTCGACGAGCTCGTCGGCCAGGAACACCTCCTCGCCCCGGGTGCGCCGCTGCGCCAGCTGGTGAGCGGTTCCAGCCCGATGTCGGTGATCCTCTGGGGACCGCCGGGCTGCGGCAAGACCACGATCGCGCACCTGGTCGCCGCCGCCACCGACCGCCGGTTCGTGGCGATGTCCGCGCTGACCGCCGGGGTCAAGGACGTCCGCGCGGTGATCGAGACTGCCCGCCGCCAGCGCCGCGTCGGCGGCCCGCCGACGGTGCTCTTCATCGACGAGGTCCACCGGTTCAGCAAGACCCAGCAGGATTCGCTGCTCGCCGCCGTCGAGGACCGGACCGTCACGCTGCTGGCGGCCACCACGGAGAACCCGTACTTCTCGGTGATCTCGCCGCTGCTGTCGCGCTGTGTGCTGCTCACCCTGCAACCCCTCACCGAGGACGCGGTGCGTGCCCTGGTCCGCCGGGCCGTCACCGACGCCCGGGGTCTGGGCGGGGCTGTCACCCTGACATCGGAGGCCGAGGAGCACCTGGTCCGGCTCGCCGGCGGTGACGTTCGCAAGGCGCTGACGGCGCTGGAGGCCGCCGCGGAGTCGGCGCGGGCCCGCGGCGCCGACGAGATCGACCTCGCCGTCGCCGAGCAGGCCGTCGACATCGCCGCGGTGCGCTACGACCGTGACGGCGACGCCCACTACGACGTGGTGAGCGCCTTCATCAAGAGCATGCGCGGCTCCGACGTCGATGCCGCCCTGCACTGGCTGGCCCGGATGCTGGTCGCCGGGGAGGACGCCCGCTTCATCGCCCGCCGGCTGGTGATCTTCGCGAGCGAGGACGTCGGCATGGCCGACCCGAGCGCGCTGAGCGTCGCCACCGCCGCGGCCCACGCCGTGGAGTACGTCGGACTGCCCGAGGCACAGCTCAACCTGGCCCAGGCGGTGATCCACCTCGCCACCGCGCCGAAGTCGAACTCGGCCACCGCGGCCATCGGGGCGGCCATCGCCGACGTACGGGCCGGCCGTGGCGGCGGGGTGCCCCGCGCGCTGCGCGACGCCCACTACGCCGGCGCCAAGGGGCTCGGACACGGCACCGGCTACCGCTATCCGCACGACGACCAGCGCGGTGTCGTGACCCAGCAGTACCCGCCGGACGACCTCGTGGCGGTCGACTACTACCGCCCCACCGAGCACGGCGCCGAACGGGCGGTCGCCACCCGGCTGCCGCTGCTGCGGCGCATCGTGCGGGGAGAGGCGCCCCGGCCGGCCGACGAGCCGTCCGGGCAGAGCACGGCAACTCAAGGCGGCCCGGTCGCCGCCGGGAAGGACCACCAGTGAGGCGCCAGCCGGAGCGGCCGGAAGACGGGCCGGAGGAGCAGGATTCTGCTCGCGCGAAGGGGCGCCGCTGGGGGCGCGGCCGAGGCGAGGCGCCCGCCGAGGAGCCGGTCAACCCCGAGGAACTCGGGTGGATCGACGACCTGCGGACCGCCAAGGCCCAGCAGGCCGACCTCGGCCCCGGTGGCGCCGGGTCGGGCCGTCCCGTTCCACCGCAGCCGGCGCCGCGCCGCGCTCCCGAGCCGCCTGCACCGCCCCGCCCCGCCGACGAACCGCCGCCGCCGCCGCGCCGTGCCGCCGACGACGCCGCCGCCACCGGACAGTGGGCCCAGCCGCCATCGCCGGCCCGGACGCCCCCCGGTGCGGTCGGGCCGGCCGGCCCGCCGCAGCAGCGCCAGGCCGCACCGCCCGGGACCTTCGCCGGGTTGGGCCGCAGCCCGCTCGGTCGTCCCGCCGCGCCGACCGAGGCGGGACCGCCGGCTGCCGGTGGGCACCGCCGGGGCGCCGAGCCGACCGGGGCCGCGGCCGTCCCGCCTCCGGCCGGCCCGCAGCACGAGCAGCCGCCCTTCCCCGGTGCCCCGGGGCCCGGTCGGCCGGTGCGCGGCGCTGCCGGTGACGAACCGACCGGCCCGACCGGCCCGACCGGCCCGGCCGGGTGGCCGGCCCCCGGTGGCGGCGGCGAGCCCTCGGCCCGGCGCGGCCGCAATCACGATGACCAGCGGCCGCCCCTCGGCGGCCGCGCGCGCCCGCCCGCGGGCGGACACCGCCCGGAGGAGCCGACGCCGAGCGGCGGCTGGCCCCGGCCTGCGGCGGGACCGGGCCACGACCCGCGTGAGCCGATCCCGGACGGCGGCAGGGGGCCGCGACCTGGCCGCGGTGCGGAGGAGCCGACTCCGAGTGGCGGCTGGGAACGCCGGCCGGTTCCACCGGCAGGCACTGGGCCCGGTCGAGCCGCTCCCACGGCGCCCGGTCGGGCCACCGGCGCCGCCGTGCCACCGCCGGCCGCCGCCCCCGTCGACGCGCACCCGGGGCGAGCTGCCGCCGCTGCGCCGGTGCGGGCAGCAGCCGTACCGCCACCCGGCCGCCCCGCCGGCGGCGCTCTCCACGGTGGCGGCCTGCACGGCGGCGGCCGCGAGGAGCCGTACGACGAGCCGGACACCGACCTCGCCGATGCGGACGCCGAGCCGTCCGCGGGCGGCTCGGGGGTACGGGCGGAGGTGCGGCGGCGGATGCGCGCCGACCGTCAGATGCGCCTCGCGGTCCTGATCGGCTTCAGCATCCTGCTGCTCGGTCTGCTGCCGGCGTTCTTCGCCGTCCGGGCCCAGCAGGAGGACCCCGCCTTCGGCCTGCTGGACGAGCTGCCGGTGCCGGCCTGGGCCAACACGGCCGCCGTCGACGAGGTCTCCGGCAGCCGCTGGTGCCTGCTCGAATGCCGGTTGCGCGAGCGCACCACCCGCTCCGAGCAGCCCGCCGAGCAGACCGCCGAGGTCTACCGGGAAGCGCTGCTCGCCTCCGGCTGGCAGCGGTGGGATGCCCGGCCCTGCCCCGAGCAGAAGACCGAGGGGGAGTACACCTGCTGGCGGCGAGACGAGCTCACCCTCGACCTGTGGGTACGTCCGCCGGCCTGCCTGGCCGCCAACCCTGAGGCCCCGGTCGAGCCGAAAGCCGCCGCGCCCGACCCTGAGGACTGCGAGGGTGCGCTGGTCTCGATGAAGATCCGCGACGCGATCGCCGACGAGCGCACCCGGCCACGGCCGGCACCCCAGCCGTCGCCGACCGAGCTCTACCCCGATCCGGAGGAGGAAGGCTCGGATTGACGACCCGGGCCGTCGTGAGGCCGACTTCCGTCACTGCCGGTAGGGTCTGGGGCTGGTGGGCTCTTTCGTGCCGCTGTGCTCCCTGTGACTGTGGGTGAGCGCGGCAGCGCGGCTTGATCATGCTCGCGTTCGGCGGCACGGTGCCGCGGATACTTTCTGCTGGAGGAGGACAGGCGTGGATGGCGTGGAGATCGCGGCACTCGTCGCGGCCGGGGCGTTTCTGATGCTGGTACTGGTGCTGGCCGTGCCGATTCTGCGGCTGCGGCACACCGTCGACGCCGCGACGCGCTCCGTCACCGAGCTGAACGACCAGCTCCCGGCGTTGCTCGGCAACGTCAACAGCACCGTCGACAACGTCAATGTCGCGCTCACGCAGGTGCAGACCTCGCTCGACGGCGTCAACCTGCAGCTCGCGAAGATCGACACGATGACCGGCCACGCGCAGAACGTCACCGCGAACGTCGCCAACCTCGCCACCGTTGTCTCGGCCGCGGCGGCCAACCCGCTGGTGAAGGTCGCCTCGTTCGGCTACGGAGTGCGCCGCGCCGCCTCCGCCCGCCGGCGGGCCGAGAGCGAGCGCGAGGTCCGCGACACCATCAAGCAGCAGCGCCGCGCCGCCAAGCGCGGGGTCAGCTGAACCGGCTCGACGGCGAAGCGGGAGGATAGGACATGAGGCGTCTGCTGTGGCTGGGTGTGGGTCTGGCCGTCGGTGCACTGGTGGTGCGCAAGCTCACCCGTACCGCACAGGCATACACTCCGGCGGGGATCGCCACGTCGCTGACCGAGTCCGCCGGTTCGCTGGTGGAGGAGCTGCGCGGCTTCGTGGAGGACGTCCGCATCGGCATGGCCGAGCGGGAGGCGGAGATCCACCAGGCGTTCGCCGATGGTGTGGCGTTCGACGACCAGTTCGCCGAGCTGCGGGAGGACCCGCGCATCGGTGACCGAAACATCTTTCCGGAGGAACATCAGCGATGAAGACGGCGGAGATCAAGCGGCGGTTCCTCGCCCATTTCGAGGCGAACGGCCACACGGTGGTGCCGTCCGCTCCGCTGCCCGCCATCAGCGATCCGAACCTGCTGTTCATCAACGCCGGCATGGTGCAGTTCGTCCCCTACTTCCTGGGGCAGCAGACTGCGCCGTACCCGCGCGCGACCAGCGTGCAGAAGTGCATCCGCACGCCGGACATCGACGAGGTCGGCAAGACCAGCCGGCACGGCACGTTCTTCCAGATGAACGGCAACTTCTCCTTCGGTGACTACTTCAAGGCCGGCGCAATTCCACTGGCCTGGGAGCTCTCCACCAAGAGCGTCGACGAGGGCGGATTCGGGCTCGACCCGGAGCGCATCTGGCCGACGGTCTACCTCGACGACGACGAGGCGTACGAGATCTGGCGCTCCGTCGGCGTGCCCGCCGAGCGCATCGTGCGCCGCGGCAAGAAGGACAACTTCTGGTCGATGGGGATCCCCGGCCCGGCCGGGCCCTGCTCCGAGCTCTTCTACGACCGCGGCCCCGCCTACGGCCGCGAGGGCGGCCCGGAGGTCGACGAGGACCGGTACATGGAGTACTGGAACCTCGTCTTCATGCAGTACGAGATCGCCGACGTCCGGAGCAAAGAGGAGTTCCGCATCGTCGGGGAGCTGCCGGCGAAGAACATCGACACCGGCATGGGCCTGGAGCGGATGGCCTCCATCCTGCAGGGCGTCGACAACCTCTACGAGATCGACGAGGTGCGCCCGATCTTGGCCCGCGCCGCCGAGCTGACCGGCAAGCGGTACGGCGCGCACTCCGGCCAGGTCGCCAGCGAGTCGCACCCCGACGACGTACGGCTGCGGGTTGTCGCCGACCACGTGCGGACCGCGCTGATGCTCATCGGCGACGGGGTGATCCCCACCAACGAGGGGCGCGGCTACGTGCTGCGCCGCATCATGCGCCGCTCGATCCGGGCGATGCGCCTGCTCGGCTGGCAGGGCGCCGCGCTGCCGGAGCTGCTGCCGGTCGCCCGCGACTGCATGGCGCCCTCCTACCCGGAGCTCGCCACTGACTTCGACCGGATCTCGCAGTACGCGTACGCGGAGGAGGAGGCGTTCCTCTCCACGCTGCGGGCCGGGACCACGATCCTGGA
Source organism: Melissospora conviva (assembly GCF_049523535.1). Classification (NCBI taxonomy): domain Bacteria; kingdom Bacillati; phylum Actinomycetota; class Actinomycetes; order Micromonosporales; family Micromonosporaceae; genus Melissospora; species Melissospora conviva. The sequence continues at coordinate 103,390 of NZ_JBLLDT010000005.1, read as the reverse complement.
CACCGCGATCGCCGAGACCAAGACCGCCGGCACGCCGGCGCTCTCCGGTGAGAAGGCCTTCCAGCTGCACGACACGTACGGCTTCCCGATCGACCTGACCCTGGAGATCGCCGCCGAGCAGGGGCTCGGTGTCGACGCCGAGGGCTTCCGCCGGCTGATGGCCGACCAGCGGTCCCGGGCGAAGGCCGACGCGCTGGCGCGCAAGACCGGCCACACCGACCTGTCGGCGTACCGGTCGGCGCTGGACGCCGGCGGCCCGGTCCTCTTCACCGGTTACACCGAGGTCTCCCGTGAGTCGACCGTGCGGGCGCTGCTCGCCGGCGGCGAGGCGGTCACCGCGGCGGTCGAGGGCGACACGATCGAGCTGGTGCTCGACGCGACCCCCTTCTACGCCGAGGGCGGTGGCCAGCAGCCCGACCTTGGCCTGATCACCGTCGGCGGCGGGCAGGTCGAGGTCCTCGACGTGCAGCAGCCCGTACCGGGGCTGATCGTGCACCGGGCGCGGGTGGTCCGCGGTGAGGTGCGCAGCGGCGAGACCGGCTTCGCCGAGATCGACGTGACGCGGCGGCGGGCGGTCTCCCGTTCGCACACCGCCACCCACCTGGTGCACCAGACGATGCGCAACTTCCTCGGAGAGTCGGCCACCCAGGCGGGTTCGCTCAACGCTCCGGGCCGGCTGCGGTTCGACTTCAACACTCCCACGGGCGTTTCGCCGAGCGTGCTCAAGGACGTCGAGCAGCAGGTCAACGAGGTGCTTCTGGCCGACCTGGAGGTGCACGCCTTCGTCACCAGCCAGGAGGAGGCGCGTCGGCTCGGCGCGATGGCGCTCTTCGGTGAGAAGTACGGCGACGAGGTCCGCGTCGTCGAGGTGGGCGACTACGCCCGCGAGCTCTGCGGCGGCACGCACGTCTCCCGCTCCGCCCAGCTCGGCCTGGTGAAGATCCTCTCGGAGTCGTCGATCGGCTCCGGGGTGCGCCGGGTCGAGGCGCTGGTCGGCCTGGACGCCTTCCACTTCCTGGCCAAGGAACACCTGATGGTCTCCCGGCTGGCGGAGCTGTACCGGGTGCCGAACGAGCAGGTCGTCGACCGGGTGGAGCAGACCGTCTCCCAGCTGCGTGACGCCGAGCGGGAGCTGGAGAAGCTGCGCGCCCAGATGGTGCTCGGCTCCGCCGGTGCGCTGGCGGACGCGGCCAAGGACGTGCGTGGAGTCGCGTACGTCGGCACCCTCGCCCCGGAGGGCGCGGCCGGCAACGACGTGCGGACGCTGACCCAGGAGATCCGCGGCAAGATCGACCCGGCCCGTCCGGCGGTGGTGGCCGTGGCGGCCCGCGCCAACGGCAAGGCATCCCTGGTGGTGGCGGTCAACGCGGCGGCGAAGAGCCGTGGCCTGAGCGCGGCCGACCTGGTCAAGGCGGCCCTGCACGGCCGGGGCGGCGGCAACGCCGACCTCGCCCAGGGAGGCGGCCTGCCCGCCGAGGAGGCGCCGACCCTGCTGGCCTCGGTGGAGAAGGCGGTTGCCGACGCGTGAGCGCCCAGCTGCGAGGCCCGCGTCTGGGCGTGGACGTCGGCCAGGTCCGGGTCGGGGTGGCGATCTCCGACCCGGACGGCATTCTGGCCACACCGCTGCGCACGGTGGCCCGTCACCTGGACGCCAAGCCGGACGAGCTGCCGACGGACATGGCCGAGATCGCCGCTCTGATCACCGAACACCAGGTGATCGAGGTGGTGGTCGGCCTGCCGGTCAACCTGGCCGGCAAACACGGTCCTGCGGCGGAGCACGTCAAGGCGTACGCTGCCCGTTTGACCGACGTGATCGCGCCGGTCCCCGTTCTGCTCAGTGACGAGCGGATGTCTACGGTCGTTGCTTCTCGTAGGCTGGCCGAGCGGGGGGTCCGGGGGAAGCGTCAGCGCGCGGTGGTCGACCAGGCTGCCGCAGTCGAGATCCTGCAGAGTTGGCTGGACGGGCGGCGGAGGCGGACCTGATGATCGACGAGTTGGACCTCGAGTTCGACGATCGTGACGCGGAGCGCGGCGAGAAGGGCCGCCACCGGCACAGCTACGTCCGCAAGCGCAAGCAGAAAAAGAAGAAGTCCGGCCGCGGCAAGACTGTCTTCGCGCTGCTGATGACCCTGGTCCTGCTCGGCGGCCTCGGCGGCGGCGCCTGGTACGGCTACGACAAGGCGGCGGGTTTCTTCAGCACGCCCGACTACGAGGGGGGCGGCACCGAAGAGGTGACCGTCGTGATCCCGGAGGGCGCGTTCCTGGCCGACATCGGCGACGTCCTCTACGAGGCGGGTGTGGTCAAGAGCGCCAAGGCCTTCATCGCCGAGGCGGACAAGAACTCCAAGGCCAAGAACATTCAGCCGGGCAGCTACACGCTCCGCAAGGAGATGAAGGCCGAGTTCGCCCTCGCCTTCCTGCTCGATCCGAGCAACCGCAGCGTCAACGGGATCACCATTCCCGAGGGGCGCACCATGCTCCAGACGTTCAAGATCCTCTCGGAGAAGACCGGCATTCCGGAGAAGGAGTTCGCCAAGGCGGCGAGGAACCCCGAGGCGCTCGGTGTGCCGAAGTGGTGGTTCACCCGCAACGACGGCGGCAAGTCGGTGCGCTCCATCGAGGGCTTCCTCTACCCCGACACGTACGAGATGCCCACCGACGTCACCGCCGAGGGCATGCTCAAGCTGATGGTGGCGAACTTCCTCAAGGTCACCGAGGGGATGGACTTCACCAAGACGGTGGAGAGCGAACGGGGCGGGATCAGCCCGTACGAGGCGCTGATCGTGGCGTCGCTGGCGCAGGCCGAGGCGGGCACCGCCGAGGACCTCGGCAAGGTGGCCCGGGTCGCCTACAACCGCGTCTACAGCGGCACCTTCCCCTGTAGCTGCCTGGAGATGGACGTCACGGTCAACTACCACCTGGAGATGACCGGCCAGTCCACCAAATCCTCCGGTGACATGAACCTGGACGACCTGCTCGACGACAGCCACGACTACAGCCGCAAGCTCAAGGGTCTGGTCGCCACCCCGATCAACAGCCCGGGCAAGCATGCTCTGGAGGCGGCGATGAAGCCGACCCCGGGCAACTGGCTCTACTTCGTCGCGATCGACAAGCAGGGCAACTCGGCCTTCACCGACGACTATGCCGAACATGAGCGCAACCAGGAGAAGGCACGGGCGGCCGGCGTCCTGAAATGACGACCTCGCACCGGGCGGCGGTGCTCGGCAAGCCGATCGCCCATTCCCTCTCCCCGGTGATCCACAGCGCCGGGTACGCGGCGGCCGGGCTGACCGCCTGGTCCTACACAGCGATCGAGTGTGCCGAGGCCGAGCTGCCCGACCTGGTGGCCGGCCTCGGTCCCGAGTGGGCAGGTCTGTCGCTGACCATGCCGCTGAAGGAAGTGGCGCTGACCGTGGCCGCGGAGGTTTCCGCGACGGCTGCCGCGGCCGGGGCCGCCAACACCCTTGTCCGGCGCCCCGACGGTTCCTGGTACGCCGACAACACCGACGTAACCGGCATGGTGGCGGTGCTGACCGGGGCGGGAGTGGTGCCGGGCGGCAGCGTCACCATCCTCGGCGCCGGGGGTACCGCCCGGGCGGCGCTGACCGCGGCGGCGCGGCTTGGAGCCTCCTCGGTGACCGTGCTGGCCCGCCGTCCGGCGGCGATCGAGGCGTTGCGGCCGGTGGCAGCCGGTCTCGGCGTGCCGTTCACCGGAGCCGGCTGGGAGACCGCACCCGTGCACGCCGGCGCCGACGTGCTCGTCTCCACCGTGCCCAAGGGGGTGGCCGACCCCCTCGCCGACCGGATCGCCTGGCGGCCCACCACCGTCTATTTCGACGCCCTCTACGACCCGTGGCCGACGCCGATGGCCGCCGCCGCACAGGCCGCAGGCTGCCGGATCGTCTCCGGTCTGGATCTGCTGCTGGCCCAGGCGGTCGGCCAGTTCGAACACTTCACCGGGGTCGCTGCGCCGGTGGCCGCGATGGCCGAAGCCCTCTCGGTGGCTCGCGCCGGCCGCTGACTCCGCTCAGGTTCGGCGCTCGCGGGCCAGGGTGAGCACCGCGGTGAGGGAGAGCAGCGCGGCGCCGCAGACAACGACCGCCATCGGCACGGCGCTGCCTTCGCCGCCGAGCCCGACCAGCGGCGCGGCGAGCGAGCCGACGACCGACTGGATCGCGCCCATCAGCGCCGCCGCCGTGCCGGCGGTGCGGGGGTGGCGGTCCAGCGCCAGCGCGGTGCCGTTGGGCATCACCATGCCCAGCGATCCCATGAAGACGAAGAGCAGCAACGCCACCAGCAGGACGCTGCCGGTCAGGCTGGCGCCGAGCAGCGCCACGGCGGTGACCGCACCGACCGTCAGCGCCGTCACCAGCAGCCGGCGCGGCTCGTAGCGGTCGACCAGGCGGCCGTTGAGCTGGCCGAGCGCGACGAAGGCGACCGCGTTGAGCCCGAAGATGACGCTGAAGGCCGTGCTGCTCAGGCCGAAGACGTCCTGGAAGACGAAGGACGACCCGGAGATGTAGGCGAAGAGCCCGGCGAAGGCCAGCCCCTGGGTGAGCGCGAAGCCGAGATAGACCCGGTCGGTGGCGAGGGTGCGCGCGGTCCGGCCGAAGGCCCGCAGGCCGCCGGTGCTGCGCCGGTGCGCCGGCAGCGTCTCGGGCAGCCAGAGCGCGTTGGCGACGGCGAGCAGCAGGCCGATCAGCGCGATGACCAGGAAGACCCCGCGCCACGAGGTGAAGCCGAGCACCAGGCTGCCCAGGCTCGGCGCGGCCACGGGCACGACTCCGAAGACGAGGGTCAGCCGGGAGAAGTACTTCGCCGCGGCCCGGCCGGCGTAGAGGTCGCGGACCACCGCGCGGGCGACCACCACGCCGGTGCCGCCGGCGAAGCCCTGTGCGAAGCGGGTGGCGGCCAGCAGCTCCGCCGAGGGCGCGGCCGCGCAGGCCAGGGCGAGCAGCACGTACGCGCTGATGCCGATCAGGACCGGCCGGCGGCGTCCCCAGCGGTCACTGAGCGGGCCGGTGACGAGCTGGCCCGCCGCCATGCCGATCAGGCAGGTGGTCAACGAGAGCTGAATCTGCGCCTGGGCGGCGTCGAGGTCGGCGGCCATCTGCGGAAAGGCCGGCAGGTACATGTCCAGCGAGAGCGGGCCGATCGCGGTGAGACAGCCCAGCAGCACCAGCAGCACAGCGGCGGCCCGGCCGGTGGGCGCCGCTACCGGTGCGGCCACCGGCATCTCGGTGCTCTGCGACACGTGTCCTCCCCGCGGCTGTACGACCGGCTCACCCTAGCGCCGGGCGGAATCGGCCCCGGCGGGACGCTGCTGCGGCATCCGGCCGGTGGGATCCATGCGTCGGAAGACGAGGGTCGGTACGCCGCCGTGGTCGATGGTGCCGGTGGCGGTGAGGCCGGCCCGTGTCGCCACCCGCTGGGAGGGGAGGTTGGTGTCACGGACCAGTGCCACCACCGGCTCGCCGGTGCCCAGTTCGTCGGCGAGCACCAGTGCGGCCTGGGCCATCTCGGCCGCGTGGCCCTTGCCCCAGGCTCGCGGCCCGAAGCGGTAGTAGAGGTTCAGCACCCGCTCGCCGTCCACGTCGGTGCGTTGCAGCCCGCCGAAGCCGAGCACCTCGGCGTCGGTGACCGCGCGTACGGTCCAGTAGCCGAAGCCGTGCCGCTCCCAGTGCGCGATCCAGCCGTCGAGCATCCCCGCGGCGGCACTGCGGTCGGCCACCGGGCCGATCGGGTTGTACCGGTTGGTCGCCGGGTCGGCGTGGATGGCGTACATGGCGTCGAGGTCGGTGGCGGCGGGGCGGCAGAGCAGCAGGCGTTCGGTGCGGCGGTGTGGTCCGGGCGCAGCAGACATGCCGTAGATGTTAGGAGCAAGAGGCGCTCCAGGCCTTACCGCCCCCTGCTGGGTGAAGGCCTCGGCGTCGTTGTCCCGTCCGCGTTGAGTTGGCACCGTCCGGTATGACTTGGCACGAGGTTGGCACTGTCCGGGTTGAGGTGGCACGTCCGGTACGGTGCTGTCCGGTCTCAGCGAGGTTAGCGGGTTCTCGGCGAGTTGACAGGCTTCCCGATGAGTGTGCGTGTACTTGGTCTCGACCGGCAGTCAGCTGTGTGCCGATCGGGCACTACGGCGCGGCGACTGTTGCGGCAATGGCCGCGTACTTGCGGTCCGGGCGGTCCGGGGACTGCTGCTGCAAGCGCTGAAGTTCGGTGAAACCAGCCTTTGCCAGGCGGGCAGAGAATGTGTCTACGGGCCAGCGGTATGCCGTGTGGACCTTGTGGTCGAACGCGGCCACATCGTCGTCGCTGTCGAAGAAGCCGATCACCAGGTTCCCGGAAGGAGGCAGCATCCGGCGGAACTCGGCGAGTACCGCATCCAGCTCCGATGGCGGTAGGTGGATGGTCGAGTACCAGGAGAGGATGCCGGCCACCGAGTGGTCGGGAAGGTCCAGGTCCGTCATTGATCCGAGCTGGAACGCCGGCCCGGGAAAGTGGGTCCGGGCGTAGCCGATGAACTCAGGTACCAAGTCGACGCCGGTCACGTTGGCGCCGAGCGAATGCAGGTAGGCGCTCCAATGCCCGGGGCCGCAACCGAGATCGAGCACGGCGCCGTCCAAGCCGACGAGGTGGTCTCGGACAAGGGCCGTGTCATCCACGTGGGCCTGCCAGTCACCATCGAACAGGGCGATGTACTGCTCGGACATGTGCGAGTAGGCGTCGCGGACCGGCTGGTTGCTCACGGCGCCACTCTAAAGTCTGCCCGCGTTCCGCCCCGAACCCAGTACGCGTCCGGGTTGAGGTGGCACGTCCGGTACGGTGCCGGGGTGCTGCGCGCGGTGCCGGGCCTGGGTGGGCCGCTGACGGCTGAGTTCGAGGTCGGCTACGTCGGCGCCGAGGGATCGGAGGTCCGCACCTCCTTGATCGACTCGGCGGGGGTGCTGTTCGAGCTGGTCAAGCCGGTACGCGGCTTCCCGTCGTACAAGCGGCAGCGCAACTTCCCGGGCTTGTGGTGGTCGTCGACGACCGGCGCTCACGTCGGGTACGAGTCGTGGCTGGAGCGCGATCACCTGATGCTGCTCGACTTCGACCCGGCGGTGGCCGGGATCGCGTCGCAGCCGTTCTGGCTGTTCTGGGACGACGAGGCTTCCGGCCGGCGCCGTTCGCACGCGCCGGACTACTTCGCCCGGCTGGCCGACGGGCGGGGCCTGGTGGTGGACTGCCGACCAGTCGACCGGATCAAGCCGCGTGACGCCGCGGCGTTCGCCGTGACTGGCCGGGCGTGTGAGCTGGTCGGATGGGAGTATCGGCTGGTCGGCGCGCCGGAGCTGGTGATGGTGCGCAATGTGCGCTGGCTGGCCGGTTACCGGCATCCGCGGTACCGGCTGCCGGCGGTGGGCGCGGCGTTGCGGGAGGTGTTCGCCGAGCCCGCGCCGTTGATGGACGGTGCTGGCGCGGCGGGTGAGCCGATCGCGGTCCTGCCGGTGTTGTTCCACCTGCTGTGGTGCGGTGAGCTGGCCTGTGACCTCGGGGTACGGCTGCACGAGGCGACCATCGTGACCACGGCCGGGGCCTGCTGATGGGCGCGGGCAAGTTACCGGTGCTGCGTGTCGGGGAGTGGGTGCGTTTCGACGGCGACGAGCACCAGGTGGTGGCGCTGGCCGGCACGTCGGTGCGGCTGCGCTCGCGGGATGGGGTTGCGAAGGTGGTGCTGCTGGCGTTCCTGCTCGCCGCCGCGGACTTCGAGCTGCTCGACGAGCAGCAGGCGGTGCCGGCGGTGGAACCGCTGGGGCTGCTGGAGACCCTGCCGCACGAGGTGCTCGAGCGGGCCCGGCGCTGGGAGCGGCACCTCGTCGAGGTGGTCACCGGCCGGGCACCGGAAGCGCCGGAGGGCGCCGGGCCGCGGCCGGGTTACGACCCAGCGGCGAGCACGCTGAAGGACCGCGACGCGGCCAAGGCCGTCGAGCTGAGCGCCGCCGGGCAGCCGACCTCGGCGCGGACGGTGACGCGGATGCGGCTGCGCTACGCCGAGCAGGGCCTGTGGGGGCTGGTCGACCAGCGATACACCCGCGGCAGCGACCCGGTCGGCCGGGCCGACGAGCGGCTGGTCACGGCGATCCGCGCCGAACTGGACGCGCAGACGCACGCCTCGACGGGCACCCGCGGGCGCCTGATGCGACGGGTGCGCACCGCGCTGGACGCCGAGCACGGGCCCGGGGTGGTGCCGATTCCGGGTCGCAGCGCGTTCTACGAGCTGGTCGGCGTGTTGGCCGGCGGGCGGCACTCGTTCGGCGCGGCGACCACGCGCCGGTCCCTGGCCAACCGGCCGGTTGCGCCGTTCACCCCGACGTTCGCCACCCGGCCCGGTGAGCTGGTGCAGATCGACTCCACGCCGCTGGACGTGATGGTGCTGCTGGACTCCGGCGTCCCCGGCCGCCCCGAGCTGACGATGGTCGTCGACGTGGCCACCCGCACCATCGCCGCGGCGGTGCTGCGCCCGGCCGGCACCAAGGCCGTCGACGCCGCGTTGCTGCTGGCCCGCACGCTGGTCCCTGAGCCGATGCGGCCCGGCTGGTCGGCCGCGCTGCGCATGTCCGCCTCCCGGCTGCCGCACACGCGGCTGCTCGACATCGACGCCCGGCTGGAGACCGCCGCGGCCAAGCCGGTGATCGTCCCGGAGACGATCGTCATAGACCACGGCCGGGTGTTCGTCTCCGAGGTGTTCACCCGCGCTTGCGACCGGCTGGGCATCTCTGTCCAGCCGGCCCGCAAGGGCACCCCGACCGACAAGCCGCTGGTCGAGCGGCAGTTCTCCTCTATCGCCAGCCTGTTCTGCCAGCACGTCGCCGGCTACACCGGCGGCAACGTCACCCGCCGCGGCGACCGGATCACCGACGAGCCGCTCTGGAGCCTGCCCGAGCTGCAAGACCTGCTCGACGAGTGGATCGTCGCCGGGTGGCAGCACCGGCCCCATGACGGGCTCCGCGACCCGCACGCGCCGCGCCGGGCGTTCAGCCCGAACGACGCCTACGCCGCGATGGTCACCGTGTCCGGCTACCTGCCCCTGACGCTGTCTCGGACCGACTACCTGGAGCTGCTGCCGGTGCACTGGCGCCACGTCAACGAGTACGGCATCACCATCGACCACCGCACCTACGACGACGACGCCCTGCCCCACGGCGAACGCTCCACCGTCGCTGAGCAGGGCGGGCGCTGGGAAGTGCACTACGACCCCTACGACCTGTCCCACGTCTATGTCCGCACCCCGGCCGGCTGGATTACCGCGGCCTGGACGCACCTGCCGATGGTCAGCGCGCCGTTCGCCGACTTCACTTGGCGCCACGCCCGCCGGATGGCCGCCGCCCGCGGCCTGCCCGACGACAACGAGACCGAGGTCGCCCGGGTCCTCGACGAGCTGCTCACCCGCGCCGGCAACGGGCCGCCGAACAAGGCCACGGCCCGCGTCGCGGCCCGCACCCGGGCGGCACGCCGCCGGGTGCTGCCCGAGGCGCAGGTCATCGACCTGCCCACGCCCGCACCCGCACCCGGCGCCGGGCCGGCGCCGGTGGAGCCGTTCGGGCTGTTCGACGTCGACGCCGAAGCCGAGCGCTGGCTATGACCCGGCGCAGGGCCACAGTCCCGGCTCCCGTCTCGGTGCGCCTCCGCCGCAAACGTCCCTTCCGATTGAGAGGCAAAGGCCCCGCCCCGATGGAGCACCTGAGCCAGCCCGACCAGGCCAAGCAGGTCCTGGCCGACGAGCCGTTGACCACCAAGGAGGGCTGGGCGCGGTTCGTGGACCGTCGGCCCACCCCGCCGGCCGCCGGCGACGGGACCGACACCGACGACGCGCGCATCGACTACCTGTCCGAGCTGGTCATGGTCAACACCCCGGTCGTTGCCGAGGTCGTGGCGACGGCACGGCGCTTGGTGCTGCTCAACCGCCGCCAGCTGTCCGCACGCCGCGGGCTGATCGTCACCGGCGTCCCGGGCACCGGCAAGACCACCGCAATCACCGCGCTGGGCCGCACCCACGAAGTCGCGGTGCGTCGCCGGCACCCGCACGAGAAGAACCGGCTGCCGGTCGTCTACGTCACCGTCCCGCCCGCGGCCACACCCCGGATGCTGGCCGTCGAGTTCGCCCGCTTCTTCGGTCTGCCGCTGGGCCGCCGGGCCAACATCACCGACGTGACCAACGCCGTCTGCGCGACCGCCGCTCACGTCGGTGTCGAGCTGGTCCTGGTCGACGAGGTGCACAACCTCAACCTCGCCACCCGCGCCGGGGCCGAGGTGTCCGACCAGCTCAAATACTTCGCCGAGCGGCTGCCCGCCACGTTCATCTACGCCGGCGTCAACGTCGAACGCGTCGGCCTGTTCGCCGGCCCCCGAGGTCAGCAGCTCGCCAGCCGGTTCACCACCATCCCCACCACCGCGTTCGCCTACGGCACCGCCGACCAACGCGCCGCCTGGCACGCCCTGGTCGCCAGCCTGGAAGCCACTCTGCCGCTGCGCGCCCACCAGCCCGGAACGCTCGCCGCGCTGGACGAGTACCTGCACCGGCGCACCGCCGGCATGATCGGCAGCCTGTCGCACCTGGTCCGCGGCGCCGCCATCGACGCCATCCTCGACGGCACCGAACACCTGACCCGCGCCCACCTCGACCGGGTCCGCCTCGACCACGCCGCCGAGGCATACGCCGCGACCCACCCCAGCCCCGCACCGGCGCCACGGGCGCCGGCCGCCACGACCGCATGATCCGAAGGTTGCCGATCACGGTTCGGCCTGCCCAGCAGGAAACCGTCACCTCCTACGTCCGGCGCCTCGCCGCACTGCACTCCATCGGCTACCGAGACCTCTGGCAGCACCTCAGCGCTTCGGTGCCCTACAGCGGCACCAGCAAGCGCCGCCAGCTCATCGTCGCGCAGCGGCTCGTCGCCGCGACCGGCCACCAACTCGCCGCGCTCGCGCACGCGATGCCCGAACTGCGTGACCCCGCCCCGCGCTGGCGGGAGTTGCGTCACCTTCCCCAACGGGCCTGCCCCGTCTGCACCGCACGGCACCCGGGCGGGCCGGTCGTCCGGTTCTTCGCCCACCACGAGTTCGTCTGCACCCGCCACGGCTACTGGATCGGCCCGCCGGTCCCCACCATCCCGGACCTGCGTCCTCGACAGCTCGCGCGGCTGGTCCCCGAACTCGTCACCGCGCAGCGACGGCACACCCGGCTGCTGCGCCGCCGAGGCTGGCGGCACGTCTTCAACGCGTTCGACGTCTCCATCGCCGTCTGCGTCGACCGGCGGTTTCAGCAACGTATCGACGTTCCCGGACGCCGCAGCTGGCAGGAACGCATCGACCTGCTCATCCCTACCCGCACCCGGTTCAACACCTCGGTGTTCCTCGCCGCGTTCTACCCCGAGATCGTCAACCTTGCGCGGCTGTTCTGCTCGCCTACGTGGCGGGCCGTTGCCCGCCGGGCGCTGACCTCCGCGGAGCACCGGCTCACCATCACCGCCGAGATCAGCCGGCAGATCGGACCTGAGCCCGTCCCCCATAACTGGCCCGTCACCCAGGAGTGGACCGGGTACGAAACGGACCGTTGGCTGCGGGCGATGGCCGGCCTGCCGGATGTCGTCGTGCCCAACCGCACGTTCCCGCAGACCCGCCGGGTCACCTTCGACGGCGTCCCGGTCAACCACGCCACCTCCGACGAGACCCTCGCCAAGAAAGCCAACAAGGAGTTCAACAAGCACCGCCATGTTCCGAGCTGGGCGCTACCGAACTACGCCGACCGGTCCACCAACCACGACCTGCCGCTCGACTACCAACCCGAGCCCGAACACCACCCACGCCTCAGCCTGTCGCAGCTGCTGGACGCACTCATCGCCGACAGTGCCAAGTAGATCCGGACGACTAACCTGATCTTGTCCGCGCGGACCTGGCACAACCGCAGCTCAGGCACCGACACCAGTGCCACTTTCCGCCGGACGGGACAGTTGTTTCGGCGGAGGATCGCCGCGGCCCGGTGGCCCTCGCTGTTGGCGAACAGAGCAGGGCGCAGACGTGGCGTTGCCTGAACTGGTCCTGCGTTCAGGTAATCGACTACCATCGCTGGAAACCCGCGGTCGGGAAGTGGTGCTCGGCGCTCGGCCGAAGCCACGCTCTGACCGCTATCCAGATCGCCAGGGGCCTCGCCATGTCTCGTCGTAGCGCCGTTCTCGCCGTCCGATGCCCGGGCCGTGGTGAGAGCAGGATGAGATCGAGAGTCGACCTCCGGATCGAGGCGAAGGCGGCCGAATCCTTGGTGCCGCCGCCCCGGTCACTCGTGGACGGTGGAACTGACGGCGTGGTCGTGACCACCCGTTGCCTGCGCCCAGGCTCCGGAGTGAGTCGGCAAGAGGTGACTCTCTTCGTTGATCGGGTGACGGCTCACCGGTTCGACCGTACCTGTCGCTGGGAGTCCTGGCGGCTACGGGCTCGTCCGTTCGTGCTCGCCGTCGGGGCGTCTGGACTGCTCGCTCTGATCGTGAACGTGGTGGGCTTTCCGTCGTACGAGCCGCCGCGGGCTCTCCTGCCGGCGCTTGCCGTCCTCGTCAACGCCGTGGTGGTGGCGAACCTGCTTCCGGCGGCGCTGCGCTCCCGGCACCATCCGAGGTTGGTGGGGTACGTCGTGCTCCTGCGCGGCGTCGATCGCGAGGCGGCCCAGAGCTGGGCCGCACTTCACCCGAGGGGCACCATCGAAATCGTGGACCAGCCCGACTGGTCGCCCGCAGAATTCGCGGTTCCGCCCGGCCCGAAGTCCGCAAGGCGGGACGTGGGCGGGCCGGGCCGGGGGGCATAACCGCTCGTGACAGACTTGGCGGCGTGTTGCGTTGGCTGACTGCAGGTGAATCGCACGGTCCCGCCCTGGTCGCGATGCTGGAGGGCGTGCCCGCCGGTATCGAGGTGACCACCGGCGAGATCGCCGGTGAGCTGGCCCGCCGCCGGCTCGGCTACGGCCGCGGCGCCCGGATGTCCTTCGAGCAGGACGAGGTCGAGATCATCGGCGGGCTCCGGCACGGCGTCACCCTGGGCAGTCCGGTGGCGATCCGGGTCGGCAACTCCGAATGGCCCAAGTGGCAGACCGTGATGTCCGCCGACCCGGTTGATCCCGACGAGCTGGCCCGGCAGGCCCGCAACGCGCCGCTGACCCGCCCGCGCCCGGGCCACGCCGACCTGGCCGGCATGCAGAAGTACGGCCACACCGACGCCCGTCCGATCCTGGAACGTGCCAGCGCCCGGGAGACCGCCGCCCGCGTCGCCGCCGGCACCGTGGCGAAGGCCCTGGTCCGCCAGGCCCTGGGTATCGAGATCGTCTCGCACGTGGTGGAGCTCGGTCCGGTCGCCGCCAAGCCGGGACTGCGTCCCACACCGGCCGACACCGCACGCATCGACGCCGACCCGCTGCGCTGCCTCGACCCGGAGGCCAGTGCCCGGATGGTCGCCGAGGTCGACGCCGCGAAGAAGGCCGCCGACACCCTCGGCGGCGTCGTCGAGGTGCTGGCGTACGGGGTGCCGCCCGGCCTGGGCAGCCACGTGCAGTGGGACCGCAAGCTCGACGCCCGGCTCGCCACCGCGCTGATGTCGATCCAGGCCATCAAGGGCGTGGAGATCGGCGACGGCTGGGAACAGGCCCGCTCCCGTGGCTCGGTCGCCCACGACGAGATCGTGCCGGGCGCGAACGGCGTACGGCGGGTCACCGACCGGGCCGGCGGCCTGGAGGGCGGCATCACCACCGGCGAACCGCTGCGCGTACGCGCAGCGATGAAGCCGATCTCGTCGCTGAACCGCGCGCTGGCCACCGTGGACATCACCACCGGCGAGCCGGCCACCGCCATCAACCAGCGCTCCGACGTCTGCGCGGTGCCGGCCGCCGCCATCGTCGCCGAGGCGATGGTGGCACTGGTGCTGGCCGAGGCGGCGACGGAGAAGTTCGGCGGCGACTCGATCGCCGAGATGCGCCGCAACCTCGACGCCTACCTCGCCGCCCTGGTGATCCGGTGACCCGCCCGGTCTGCGTGCTCGTCGGCGCGCCGGGGTCGGGCAAGACCACCGTCGGGCAGGCGCTCGCCGCCGCGCTCGGCGTCGGATTCCGCGACACCGACCACGACATCGCGCAGATCGCCGGCAAGCCGATCCCGGAGATCTTCGTCGACGAGGGCGAGGAGCACTTCCGCGCCCTCGAACGCGACGCCGTCGCCGCTGCGCTCACCTCGTACGACGGGGTGGTCGCCCTGGGTGGGGGAGCGGTGCTCGCCGAGGAGACCCGCGCGGCGCTGGCCGGGCAGACCGTGATCTACCTGTCGGTGGAGCTGCCCGACGCCATCAAACGGGTCGGGCTCGGCGCGGGGCGCCCGCTGCTGGCGCTCAACCCGCGCGCCACTCTGCGGCACCTGCTGGAGCAGCGCCGCCCCCTCTACACCGAGGTCGCCACCCACACCGTCATCACCGACGGTCGCAGCGCCGCCGAGGTGACCGCCGAGATCCGCACCCTCCTCGGCCGCTAGCGACTTGGCACACCACCAGGGTGGTCCTGTTGCTGCCTGCGGCGCCGGCCATCCGGGGGCAGGGCGCCGTCCAACGGGCGGACTCACCGTGAGGTGCGCTCGGGGCTGCCGGGGCGGCGGCTAGGCTCGGCCACGATGGACGAGTTGACGCGAATTCCGGTCGGCGGCGAGACGCCGTACGACGTGCTGGTCGGCCGTGACCTGGCCGGTGAGCTTCCCGGCCTGCTCGCCGGCGCGATGCGGGTGGCCGTGCTCTATGCCGCCCCGCTGCGGCAGCGGGCCGAGCGGATCACCGGCGCGCTGCGCGACGCGGGACTGGCGCCGCTGCCGATCGAGGTGCCCGACGCCGAGGCGGGCAAGCGCATCGAGGTGGCCGAGAAGTGCTGGGAACGCCTCGGCGAGGCGGGCTTCACCCGTACCGACGCGGTGGTGGGGGTCGGCGGTGGCGCCGTCACCGACCTGGCCGGCTTCGTCGCGGCCTGCTGGCTGCGCGGGGTGCGCTGGGTGCCGGTGGCGACCTCGCTGCTCGGCATGGTCGACGCTGCCGTCGGGGGCAAGACCGGCGTCAACACCGCCGCGGGCAAGAACCTGGTCGGCGCCTTCCACCCGCCCGCCGGGGTGCTCTGCGACCTGGATCTGCTGGCGACCCTGCCGGCCGACGACCTCCGTGCCGGGATGGCCGAGGTGCTCAAGTGCGGCTTCATCGCCGACCCGGTGATCCTCGACCTGATCGAGGCGGATCCGGCCGTGGCGGTCGACCCGGCCGCACCGGTGCTGCGGGAGCTGATCGAACGGGCCGTACGGGTCAAGGCCGATGTCGTCTCCGGCGACCTGCGCGAATCCGGACGGCGCGAAATCCTCAACTACGGGCACACGCTGGCGCACGCCATCGAGAAGCTCGAGCAGTACCGGTGGCGCCACGGTGACGCCGTCGCCGTCGGCGTGATCTACGCCGGCATCCTGGGGCGACTCGCCGGCCGGCTGGACGAGGCGACCACGCGGCGGCACCGCCGGGTCGTCGAGCTGCTCGGCCTGCCCACCGGCTACCACCCCGACGCCTGGCCGCAGCTGCTGGCGGCGATGCGGGTCGACAAGAAGGCCCGCGGCGCCACCCTGCGCTTCGTCGTCCTGGACGGGCTCGCCGCGCCCGGCACGCTCACCGGACCCGACGACGAACTGCTCGCCGCCGCGTACCGGGAACTCTGCCCGACGCCACCGGCAAACCTGCCCGGCGCCGGCGCGGTGAGCCGCCTGGCCGGTCCTGCGGCCGCGAACGAGAGAGGGTGACATCGTGCGGGTCCACGTGCTCAACGGGCCGAACCTCGGCCGGCTCGGCACCCGCCAGCCCGAGGTCTACGGCGCCACCACGTACGCCGACCTGGTGGCGCTCTGCGAGTCGACCGGGCGGGATCTCGGGCTGGACGTGACGGTGCGCCAGACCGACGCCGAGCACGAGATGCTCGCCTGGCTGCACGCCGCCGCCGACGAGCAGGCCGCCGTGGTGCTCAACCCGGGGGCCTGGTCGCACTACTCGTACGCCGTCCGGGACGCCTGCGCGATGCTGCGCGCACCCCTGGTCGAGGTGCACATCTCCAACATCCACGCCCGGGAGGAGTTCCGGCACCACTCGGTGGTCTCCGCGGTCGCCACCGGCGTGATCGCCGGACTCGGGGTCGACGGCTACCGCCTCGCCCTGCACCACCTCGCCCGCACCACCGAACCCCAGGCCATCTAGCCTCGGGCCGCCTCGCTTCGAGTGGCCTCGCTTCGGGTCGCTTCCCCTCAGGCCGCGACGAGTTGGCCCAAGCTTGATCGTTAGCCCAGAACCGGTGTGGTGCGGCCTGTCTGACACAGGTTCTCGGCTAACGATCAATCCGCGGTGATGAGAGTGAGAGCGGATGGGCGTGATCACCCCAGGGAAGGGAGGGGTGTCTCCCGGGAAGGGAAGGTTCCTCCAGGGATGCGCGTGATCACTCCGGTGGGCCGGGCGCGGCTACGAGGCGGCGGCGGTCTGGAGGGGTGAATCCCGTTTTCGAGCAATGATCATCGCCGGGGACGGGATACTGTGATGCGGCGCCGATCGCAGCGGTCCGGAGGGTGTGAATCCTGGCGGTGGCTGCTAGTAGACTTGCCAGGTCTTTCCGTCAATTGAAGATCAAGGCAGGGTATGGCGACCACCAACGACCTCAAGAACGGCACGGTGCTCAACCTCGACGGCGAGCTCTGGGCTGTCGTCGAGTTCCAGCACGTCAAGCCCGGTAAGGGCGGTGCCTTCGTGCGCACCACGCTGAAGAACGTGCTGTCGGGCAAGGTCGTCGACAAGACCTTCAACGCCGGCACCAAGGTCGAGACCGCGACCGTCGACAAGCGGACGATGCAGTATCTCTACGCCGACGGCGACGACTACGTCTTCATGGATCTGGACACCTTCGACCAGATCCACGTCCCCGGTGTGACCGTCGGTGACGCCGCCAACTACCTCCTGCCGGAGGCGGAGGCGACCGTCGCCACCCACGAGGGTGTCCCGCTCTACATCGAGCTGGCCACCAGCGTCTTCCTCGAGGTGACCTACACCGAGCCGGGTCTGCAGGGCGACCGGTCGACCGGCGGCAACAAGCCGGCGACCGTCGAGACCGGCGCCACCGTCCAGGTGCCGCTCTTCATCACCACCGGTGAGAAGATCAAGGTCGACACCCGTGACGGCCGATACCTCGGCCGGGCCTGATGGCCGAGGGTCCCAAACAGCAGATGCCGGCGCGCCGCAAGGCGCGTAAGCGGACTCTCGACGTGCTCTTCGAGGCCGATCTGCGGGACCGGCCGCCGGTGGAGGTGCTCGCCGGGTATCTCGACCGGATCGAGAAGCCCCGGCCGGCACATGTCGACTACGCGATCGACCTCGTCGAGGGCGTGGCAGCCAACCTCAACCGGATCGACGAGCTGATCGCCAGCTACGCCGAAGGGTGGACGCTGGACCGGATGCCGGTGGTGGACCGCAACCTGGCCCGCATCGCCGTCTACGAGCTGCTCTACGTCGACGAGATCGACGACCCGGTGGCGATCACCGAGGCGGTCGAGCTGGCCCGGCAGATGTCCACCGACGACTCGCCGCGCTTCCTCAACGGCCTGCTCGGCCGGGTGGCCGAGTACGCCACCCGCTGACCCGCCCCCGCTGACCCGCGCAACGGGCAGGCACCTCTGCTCGTCGGCACGCAAGGGCTGGCACCTGCTCGTCGGCACGCAACGGGCCGGCACCTGCTCGTTGGCACGCAACGGCCGGCACCTTGCTCGTCGGCACGCAATGGGCCGGCGAGCAGACCGGGAACGCACCTCACGGCCCGCTCACAACTGGCCCGCACACACGAAAAGGCCCGCGCCGTCCGGCGCGGGCCTTTCGTCGTGGTACGCGGCGATCAGGAGGCGAAGAACGCCCGGGGGTCGGCCACCAGCACACCGTGCTCGTTGAGCCGCTCGATCAGACCGGAGGGGGAGGCGTCGTAGACGATCGCCAGCGCCCGCAGGTCGTCGGCGCGGATCGAGAGCACCCGGCCGTTGTAGTCACCCCGCTGCTGCTGGATGGCGCGGGCGTAACGCGCCACGTACGCCAGGTCCTCGGAGGCCTCGTCGTAGAGCCGCTCCAGGTCCAGGACGATCTTGTTGGTCGGTTCGTGCCGCACCCCGCTGCCGTCGGGCAGCAGTTCGGAGACGGGCACGCGGTAGAAGTCGGCGAGCTCCGCCAGCCGCGACACGGTTACGGCGCGGTCGCCGCGCTCGTAGGAGCCGACGACGACGGCCTTCCAGCGGCCGTTCGACTTCTCCTCCACCCCCTGCAGGGAGAGACCCTGCTGCTGGCGGATGGAACGCAGTCGCGCGCCCAGCGACTTGGCGTATTCAGAGGGCATTGACACTCCCAGTGCTGCTCGGGGTTCTCCCAGCTATCGCTACGGAGCGTGACGGTACGCAGTTGAAGGTCACTTGGTCAAGTGTTGGAGATCGAGAAATCGTCCGGAGGTGGGATTCGGTGCCTCCGCCGAACGTCCGGCCGCCGGCCACCCGCTTCGGCCGGTCGTGTGACCACTGGTAACGTGTGCCGAGCCCCGTCTGCGCCGGTTACCGGCCGGGCGGAATCCGACATCCTTTAACGACCCGTCCCGTGAGGCGGGGAAGGAGGTCCGCCGTGGCCTACCCGCAGGCTGCCCGGCCCCCGGTGCCCGAGAGCACCCCGGCAGAGCCGGCACTGCAACCGTCCGTAAAGGTCATTCTGACCAGCGCCGACGTGCAGCGCGTCATCGACCGCATCGCGCACCAGATTCTCGAGAAGACCCAGGGCGCGGCCGACACCGTGCTGCTGGGCCTGCCCACCCGCGGTGTGCCGCTGGCGCGGCGGCTGGCCGAGCGGATGAGCGCCTTCGAAGGCATCGACGTCCCGGTCGGTGTGCTCGACATCACCCTCTACCGCGATGATCTGCGCCGCAACGCCACCCGCGCGATCGGACCGACCGAGCTGCCCTCGGGCGGCATCGACGGCCGCCGGGTGGTCCTCGTCGACGACGTGCTCTTCTCCGGCCGGACGATCCGCGCGGCGCTGGACGCCCTCAACGACGTCGGCCGGCCCAGTTCGGTGCAGCTCGCGGTCCTGGTCGACCGCGGCCACCGGCAGCTGCCGATCCGCGCCGACTACGTCGGCAAGAACATTCCGACCTCGCTGTCGGAGAGCGTGCGGGTGACCCTCGCCGGCCTCGACGACGCCGACGAGGTAAAGCTCTTCACCGGGGGACGGCAGTGATCAGGCATCTGCTCTCCGGCGCCGACCTGGATCCGGCCACCGCCACGCTGATCCTGGACACCGCCGCCGAGATGGCCACAGTGGCCGGACGTGAGGTCAAGAAGCTCCCCGCGCTGCGGGGCCGGACCGTGGTGAACCTCTTCTACGAGGACTCCACCCGGACCCGGATCTCCTTCGAGGCGGCCGCGAAGCGCCTCTCCGCCGACGTGATCAACTTTACGGTGAAGGGCTCCAGCGTCTCCAAGGGCGAGAGCCTCAAGGACACCGCGCTGACCCTGCAGGCGATGGGCGCCGACGCCGTCGTCATCCGCCACCCCGCAGCGGGTGCGCCGCACCGGCTGGCGAACTGGGTCGACGGCAGCGTGATCAACGCCGGCGACGGCACCCACGAGCACCCGACCCAGGCGTTGCTGGACGCGTACACGATGCGCGCCCGGCTTGGCCGCATCGACGGACTGCACGTCGCGATCGTCGGCGACGTGCTGCACAGCCGGGTCGCCCGCTCCAACATGCTGCTGCTGACCACGCTGGGCGCCAAGGTGACCCTGGTCGGGCCGCCGACGCTGATCCCCATCCAGGCCGACCGTGCCCTCGCCCCCGGCATCGAGGTCTCCTACGACCTGGACGCGGTGCTGCCCGAAAGCGACGTGGTGATGATGCTGCGGGTGCAGCGCGAGCGGATGGCCGCCTCCTACTTCCCCTCGGCGCGGGAGTACACCCGCCGCTACGGCATGGACGGCCCGCGGATGGCGCGACTGCCCGAGCACGCCATCGTCATGCACCCCGGGCCCATCAACCGCGGCATGGAGATCATGCCGGCGGTGGCCGACTCGCCCCGCTCCACCATCGTCGAACAGGTCACCAACGGGGTCTCCGTGCGGATGGCCGTTCTCTACCTGCTTCTCGGGGGTAAATAGCTGTGGCCACGTACCTCATCAAGGGCGCGAGCATCCTCGGCGCCGAGCCGACCGACCTGCTCATCCGCGACGGCGTGATCGCCGAGACCGGTCGTGGCCTCGCCGCCGAGGGCGCGGTGGTCGTCGACGCCGCGGGCCTGGTCGCCCTGCCCGGCCTGGTCGACCTGCACACCCACCTGCGCGAGCCGGGCCGCGAGGACGCCGAGACCGTCGAGTCCGGGTCCCGCGCCGCGGCGCTCGGCGGCTACACCGCCGTCTGCGCGATGGCCAACACCTCGCCGGTGGCCGACACCGCCGGCGTCGTCGAGCAGGTCTGGCGGCTCGGCCGCGAAGCCGGGCTGGTCGACGTGCAGCCCATCGGCGCGGTCACCGTCGGGCTCGCCGGCGAGCAGCTCGCCGAGCTCGGCGCGATGGCGACCTCCGCCGCGAACGTGCGGATCTTCTCCGACGACGGGCACTGCGTGGCCGACCCGCGGCTGATGCGCCGCGCGCTGGAGTACGTCAAGGCCTTCGACGGGGTCATCGCCCAGCACGCCGAGGAGCCCCGCCTGACCGAGGGCGCCCAGATGCACGAGGGCGAGGTCTCCACCCGGCTGGGCATGACCGGCTGGCCGGCGGTCGCCGAGGAGGCGATCATCGCCCGGGACGTGCTGCTGGCCGAGCACGTCGGCAGCCGCCTGCACATCTGCCACCTCTCCACCGCCGGCAGCGTCGAGCTGCTGCGCCACGCCAAGGCACGCGGAGTGCGGGTCACCGCCGAGGTCACCCCGCACCACCTGCTCCTGACCGACCAGCTCGTCGGCGGCACGCCCGAGCTGGGCAGCCCGGCGGTCGCCGAGGGCTGGAGCCCGGACGGCCCGTACGACCCGGTCTTCAAGGTCAACCCGCCGCTGCGTACGGCCACCGACATCCAGGCCCTGCGGCAGGCGCTCGCCGACGGGGTCATCGACATCGTCGCCACCGACCACGCCCCGCACGCGGTGGAGGACAAGGAGTGCGAGTGGGCGTACGCCCGCCCCGGGATGCTCGGGCTGGAGACGGCGCTGTCGATCGTGCTCGACGTGCTCGGCCCGCAGTGGGACCTGATCGCCGAGCGGATGTCGCGCGCTCCGGCGCGGATCGCCGGCCTGGACGAGCACGGCCACGACCCGGCGCCGGGCCGGGTCGCGAACATCACCCTGGTGGATCCGGCCGCACGGCGGATGATCGAACCCGACGACCTCGCCAGCCGCAGCCGGAACACGCCGTACGCGCGGATGACCCTGCCCGGCCGGGTGGTCGCGACGTTCCTGCGGGGCGAGCCGACGGTGCTCGATGGAAAGGCTGTGAAATGAGTCGGGTAAGTCTGGTATGCCCCGGGTTCCGGGTCGAGAGGGAGACTGCGTGAAACGGCGACCGGCAATCCTGGTCCTGGAGGACGGGCGGACGTTCCGCGGCGAGTCGTACGGCGCCGTGGGGGAGACCTTTGGCGAGGCGGTCTTCAACACCGGCATGACCGGCTACCAGGAGACCCTGACCGACCCCTCCTACCACCGGCAGGTGGTGGTGCAGACCGCGCCGCACATCGGCAACACCGGGGTCAACACCGAGGACGACGAGTCCGACCGCATCTGGGTGGCCGGCTACGTCGTACGCGACCCGGCCCGGATCGGCTCCAACTGGCGCGCCACCGGCGAGCTGGAGCAGCGGCTGGCCGACGAGGGCGTCGTGGGCATCTGCGGAGTGGACACCCGCGCGCTGACCCGGCACCTGCGTGAGCGCGGCGCGATGCGGGTCGGCATCTCCAGCGTCACCACCGACACCGAGGAGCTGCTGGAGCGGGTGCGCAGCGCGCCGGCGATGGTCGGCGCGGACCTCTCAACCGAGGTGACCACCGACAAGCCGTACGTGGTGCAGGCCGAAGGGGAGCAGCGCTACGTCATCGCCGCGCTCGACCTGGGCATCAAGCGCAACGTGCCGCGGCGGCTCGCCGCGCGCGGTGTCACCACCCACGTGCTGCCGGCCTCCTCGACCATCGAGGAGCTGCTCGCCACCGGCGCCGACGCGATCTTCTTCTCGCCCGGTCCGGGCGACCCGGCGACGGCGGAGCACCCGGTGGCCCTGGCCCGGGAGGTGCTGCGCCGCCGGGTGCCGCTCTTCGGTATCTGCTTCGGCAGCCAGATCCTCGGCCGGGCGCTGGGCTTCGGCACGTACAAGCTCGGCTACGGCCACCGCGGCATCAACCAGCCGGTGCTGGACCGCACCACCGGCAAGGTCGAGGTGACCAGCCACAACCACGGCTTCGCCGTGCAGGTGCCGGGTGCGGGCGCCGACGGCGCGGTGGTGCCGAACCAGGTGATCGACACCGAGTTCGGTGGTGTCGAGGTCAGCCATGTCTGCCTCAACGACAATGTGGTCGAGGGGCTGCGGGCCCTGGACGTGCCGGCGTTCACCGTGCAGTACCACCCGGAGGCGGCGGCGGGTCCGCGCGACGCGGACTACCTCTTCGACCGCTTTGTGGAATTGATCGAGGGTGCCCGCAGTCGCGGCGCGGACGACAGCGGAGAGCAGCATGCCTAAGCGCAGCGATTTGAAGCACGTACTGGTCATCGGCTCCGGCCCGATCGTCATCGGCCAGGCCTGCGAGTTCGACTACTCCGGCACCCAGGCCTGCCGGGTGCTGCGGGCCGAGGGGCTGCGGGTCAGCCTGGTCAACTCCAACCCGGCCACGATCATGACCGACCCGGAGTTCGCCGACGCCACGTACGTCGAGCCGATCACGCCGGAGTTCGTCGAGCAGGTCATCGCCCGGGAGCGGCCCGACGCGCTGCTGCCGACCCTGGGCGGGCAGACGGCGCTGAACACCGCCGTGGCGCTGCACGAGGCCGGGGTGCTGGAGAAGTACGGCGTGGAGATGATCGGCGCCGACATCGAGGCGATCCGCCGCGGTGAGGACCGGCAGCTCTTCAAGGAGATCGTCGCCAAGGCCGGGCTGCGGCTCGGCCTCGACGTCGACACCCCGCTGGTGCCGCGTTCGCGGGTCTGCCACTCGATGGACGAGGTCCGCGACACCGTCGCCGAGCTGGGGCTGCCGGTGGTGATCCGGCCGTCGTTCACCATGGGCGGGCTGGGCTCGGGCATGGCGCACACCGACGAGGACCTGGACCGCATCGCCGGCGCGGGCCTGGCGGCCAGCCCGGTGCACGAGGTCCTCATCGAGGAGAGCGTGCTCGGCTGGAAGGAGTACGAGCTCGAGCTGATGCGCGACCGCAACGACAACGTGGTGGTCGTCTGCTCGATCGAGAACATCGACCCGATGGGTGTGCACACCGGCGACAGCGTGACGGTCGCCCCGGCGATGACGCTGACCGACCGGGAGTTCCAGCAGCTGCGCGACCTGGGCATCGCGGTGCTGCGCGAGGTCGGCGTGGACACCGGCGGTTGCAACATCCAGTTCGCGATCAACCCGGCCGACGGCCGGATCGTCGTGATCGAGATGAACCCGCGGGTGTCGCGCTCCAGCGCGCTGGCCTCCAAGGCCACCGGCTTCCCGATCGCCAAGATCGCAGCGAAGCTGGCGATCGGCTACACCCTCGACGAGATCCCCAACGACATCACCCTCAAGACCCCGGCGGCCTTCGAGCCGACGCTCGACTACGTGGTGGTGAAGATCCCGCGCTTCGCCTTCGAGAAGTTCCCCGGCGCCGACCGGGAGCTGACCACCACGATGAAGTCGGTCGGCGAGGCGATGAGCATGGGCCGCAACTTCACCGAGGCGCTGAACAAGGCGATGCGCTCGATGGAGACCTCGGCGGCCGGCTTCTGGACCCAGCCGGACCCCGACGGCGCCACCGTGGAGAACACCCTCGAGGCGCTGCGGATGCCGCACGACGGCCGGCTCTACACGGTGGAGCGGGCACTGCGCCTGGGCGCCACCGTCGAGCAGGTATCGGCGGCCTCCGGCGGGATCGACCCGTGGTTCCTGGACCAGATCGTCTCCCTGATCGAGCTGCGCGCCGAGATCCTCGCGGCCGCCACCGTCGACGAGGAGCTGCTGCGTCACGCCAAGCGGGCCGGGCTCTCGGACCGCCAGATCGCGGCGCTGCGCCCCGAGCTGGCGGCGGAGGACGGGGTGCGGACGCTGCGCCACCGGCTCGGGCTGCGCCCGGTCTACAAGACCGTCGACACCTGCGCGGCGGAGTTCGCGGCGACGACGCCGTACCACTACTCCTCCTACGACGAGGAGACCGAGGTCACGCCCTCGGACCGGCCGAAGGTGATGATCCTGGGCTCGGGCCCGAACCGGATCGGCCAGGGCATCGAGTTCGACTACTCCTGTGTGCACGCGGTGATGGCGCTGCGTGAGGTCGACTTCGAGACCGTGATGGTCAACTGCAACCCGGAGACGGTCTCCACCGACTACGACACCGCCGACCGGCTCTACTTCGAGCCGTTGACCTTCGAGGACGTGCTGGAGGTCTGGCACGCCGAGGACTCCTCCGGCCGGGCGGCCGGCGGTCCCGGCGTGGTCGGCGTGATCGTGCAGCTCGGCGGGCAGACCCCGCTGGGGCTGGCGCAGCGCCTCAAGGACGCCGGCGTGCCGGTGATCGGCACCTCGCCGGAGTCGATCGACCTGGCCGAGGACCGGGGCGCTTTCGGCGCGGTCCTGGCCAAGGCGCAGCTGCGTGCTCCGGCGCACGGCACCGCCACCAGCTTCGGCGAGGCGAAGGCGATCGCCGACGAGATCGGCTACCCGGTGCTGGTCCGCCCCTCGTACGTGCTGGGCGGCCGGGGCATGGAGATCGTCTACGACGACGAGACCCTGCGCGGCTACATCAGCCGGGCCACCCAGATCTCGCCGGACCACCCGGTCCTGGTCGACTCCTTCCTCGACGACGCGATCGAGATCGACGTGGACGCGCTCTGCGACGCCGACGGCGAGGTCTACCTCGGCGGCGTGATGGAGCACATCGAGGAGGCCGGTATCCACTCCGGCGACTCGTCCTGCGTGCTGCCGCCGATCACGCTGGTGAGCGAGCACCTGGCCGAGGTGCGCCGCTACACCGAGGCGCTGGCCCGCGGCATCGGCGTGCGCGGTCTGCTCAACGTGCAGTACGCGCTCAAGGACGACGTCCTCTACGTGCTGGAGGCCAACCCGCGCGCCTCGCGTACGGTGCCGTTCGTCTCCAAGGCCACGGCGGTGCCGCTGGCCAAGGCGGCGGCCCGCATCGCGGTCGGCGCGACCATCGCCGAGCTGCGCGCCGAGGGGCTGCTGCCGGCCACCGGCGACGGTGGCCTGATGCCGCCGGGGTCGCCGGTGGCGGTCAAGGAGGCGGTGCTGCCGTTCAAGCGGTTCCGCACCCCGGCCGGTCAGGGCGTCGACTCACTGCTGGGCCCGGAGATGAAGTCCACCGGTGAGGTGATGGGCATCGACATCTCGTTCGGTCACGCCTTCGCCAAGTCGCAGGCCGCCGTCTACGGGGCGATGCCGACCTCCGGCAAGATCTTCGTCTCGGTCGCCAACCGCGACAAGCGCGGCATGATCTTCCCGGTCAAGCGCCTGGCGGACCTCGGCTTCACCATCGTCGCCACCACCGGCACCGCCGAGGTGCTGCGCCGCTACGGCGTGGAGTGCGAACTGGTCCGCAAGCACTACGAGGCCGGCACCGACGGCGACGACGCGGTCTCGCTGATCAGCGGCGGGGAGATCGCGCTGGTGATCAACACCCCGCAGGGCTCGGGCGCCAGCGCCCGTTCCGACGGGTACGAGATCCGCAGCGCGGCGGTGACCGTCGACATCCCCTGCATCACCACCGTTCCGGGCGCGGCCGCGGCCGTGATGGGCATCGAGGCCCTGATCCGGGGCGACATGGCGGTACGCCCGCTGCAGGAGCTGCACGCGACGCTGCGGGCCGCGAGGTGAACCTGCCCTTCGGCGCGGCGGTGGCGACATCGCCGCGCCGAAGGACGCAGCGATGACGATGATCTGTGGCGAGGCGGAATCTGTGGCGAGGCGGGAGCGCAAGCGGTGACGTTCGAGAAGCTGGTCCGGCCGGCGCTGTTCCGCCTCGGTGGTGGTGATCCGGAGGCCGCCCACGAGTGGACGCTGCGCCGGCTGGCGGGGCTGTCCCGGGCGCCGGCGGCGCTGGCGGCGCTGCGGGCCCGGTACGCCGTGGCCGCGCCGCGCACGGTCTTCGGGGTGGACTTCCCCAACCCGGTGGGGCTCGCCGCCGGGATGGACAAGAACGGTGTCGCGCTGCCGGCGTGGCCGGCGCTCGGCTTCGGCTTCGTCGAGGTCGGCACGGTCACCTCCCGGGCCCAGCCGGGCAACCCGCGGCCGCGGCTGTTCCGGGCGCCGGCGAGCGAGGCGATCGTCAACCGGATGGGCTTCAACAACGAGGGCGCGGCGGCGCTGGCGGCCCGGCTCAAGGCGCTGCGCCGGCCGCTGGGGGTGCCGCTGGGCATCTCGCTGGGCAAGTCCAAGGTGACGCCGCTGGAGGACGCCGTCGCCGACTACCTCGCCTCCTACCGGGCGCTGGGCTCCTTCGGCGACTACTTCGCCGTCAACGTCTCCTCGCCCAACACCCCGGGGCTGCGGCAGTTGCAGGACCGGGAGCACGTCGACGCCCTGCTGAGCGTCCTGGCCGGCGGCAAGCCGGTGCTGGTGAAGATCGCACCGGACCTGACCGACGCGGCGATCGCCGAGCTGCTGGAGGTCTGCCTCGACCGGGGCGCCGCCGGGGTGATCGCCACCAACACCACCCTGGAACGGGGTGGGCTCGCCGCCGCCGACGCGCACCTCGCCGGTGAGGCGGGCGGGCTGTCGGGCCGGCCGTTGACCGTCCGGGCCCGGGAGGTGGTGCGGTTCGTGCACCGGGAGACCGGCGGCCGGCTGCCGATCATCGGCGTCGGCGGGATCATGGACGCCGACGACGCCACCCGGATGTTCGACGCCGGGGCCGACCTGGTGCAGCTCTACACCGGCTTCATCTACCGCGGCCCGCGCCTGGTGCGGTCGGCCGCCGAGGCCGCGCGGGCCGCCGCGACCGCCGGTTCCGCCCGTGCCTGAGCCGGAGCTGCTCGCCGCCGACCGGCGGCACGTCTGGCACCCGTACGCGCCGATGCCCGGCACCGCCGACCCGTACCTGGTGGCCGAGGCGGCCGGGGTACGGCTGCGGCTGGCCGACGGGCGCGAACTGGTCGACGGGATGTCGTCGTGGTGGGCGGCGGTGCACGGATACCGGCACCCGGTGCTCGACGCGGCGGTGACCGCCCAGCTCGGCCGGATGAGCCACGTGATGTTCGGCGGGCTGACCCACGCGCCGGCGATCGAGCTGGCCCGGTCCCTGGTCGAGGTGACTCCGGCCGGGCTGGAGCACGTGTTTCTCAGCGACTCCGGTTCGGTCTCCGTCGAGGTCGCGATCAAGATGTGCCTGCAGTACCAGCGGGGCCGCGGCCGGCCGCAGCGGCAGCGGCTGGGCACCTGGCGCGGTGGCTACCACGGCGACACCTTCCACCCGATGAGCGTCTGCGACCCGGTGGGCGGGATGCACTCGCTCTGGGGTGACGTGCTGCCCCGGCAGGTCTTCGCCGACCTGCCCCCGGCCGGCTTCGACACGCCGGCCGACCCCGGGTACGCCGCCGCACTGGTCGACGCGGTCGAACGGCACGCCGGTGAGCTGGCCGGGGTGATCGTGGAGCCGGTGGTGCAGGGGGCCGGTGGCATGCGCTTCCACAATCCGCAGTACCTGCGGCTGCTGCGCGAGGTGACCGCCGCGCACGACATCCCGCTGATCTTCGACGAGATCGCCACCGGGTTCGGGCGTACCGGTGAGTTCTTCGCCGCCGGGCACGCCGGGGTGACGCCGGATGTGATGTGCCTGGGCAAGGCGCTCACCGGCGGCTATCTGAGCCTGGCGGCCACGCTCTGCACGCCGCGGATCGCTGCGGGGATCTCGGCGACCGGGGTGCTGGCGCACGGGCCGACCTTCATGGGCAATCCGCTGGCCTGCGCGGTGGCGAACGCCTCGCTGGGGCTGCTGGCCGAGCGGGACTGGCGCGGCGAGGTGGCGCGGATCGGCGCCGGGCTGCGGGCCGGTCTCGAGCCGCTGCGTACGGCGCCGGGGGTGGCCGACGTGCGGGTGCTGGGCGCCATCGGGGTGGTGCAGCTCGACCACGACGTCGACGTGCCCGCCGCCACGGCCGCCGCGGTCGACGCCGGTGTCTGGCTGCGCCCGTTCCGCGACCTGATCTACACCATGCCGCCGTACGTCGCCGACGTCGCCGACGTCGACCGGATCGTCACCGGCATCGCGGCCGCTGTCGCCGCCGGCTGACCGGAGAGGGCGGCGTGGCCGTCCCCAGGGAGAGGGAGCAGACCCGATGGAGACCTTCGGTGCCCGGCTGGACCGGGTGGTACGTGAGCGGGGACCGCTCTGCGTCGGCATCGACCCGCATCCGGCGTTGCTGGCGCGCTGGGGCCTTCCCGATGACGTGACCGGTCTGGAGCGGTTCACCCGGATCGTCACGGAAGCCATCGGTGACCGGGTTGCGGTGGTCAAGCCCCAGTCGGCGTTTTTCGAGCGATTCGGATCCCGCGGAATCGCGGTCCTTGAGTCAAATATCCGACAGTTGCGTGCCGCCGGCGCGCTCGTTCTGCTTGACGTCAAGCGCGGCGACATCGGCTCCACCGTCGCCGCCTACGCCACGGCCTATCTGGATCCATCCAGCTCGCTGTATGTGGACGCGGTGACGGCGAGCCCCTTCCTCGGCGTGGGCGCCCTCGCGCCGATGTTCGAGACCGCGGCCGCGGGCGGCGGCGGCGTCTTCGTGCTGGCACTGACCTCCAACCCGGAGGGGGCGCAGGTGCAGCGTGCGGTGACCGCTGACGGCCGGACCGTCGCGCAGACCGTGATCGACGAGATTTCCCAGCTCAACGCGGGTGCGGAGCCGCTGGGCAGCTTCGGGTTGGTGGTCGGGGCGACCATTGGTGACACCGGTCACGACCTGAGCGCGGTCAACGGCCCGCTGCTCGCTCCCGGCCTCGGCGCCCAGGGCGCGAGCGCATCGGATCTGGCCCGCGTCTTCGGTACCAGCCTGCCGGCCGTGCTCCCTTCCTACTCCCGGGAGGTGTTGTCGGCTGGTCCGGATCCGGCGGCGCTGCGGGCCGCAGCCGATCGGATCCTGGCCGAGTGCAGGGCCGTCGTACGCCCGCTCGGCTGACTGTGGACTCGGTCAGCAGCGGTATCGCCACAACCTGCCACGTTGCCGAATGCGCCAGGGAACGCTAGTTTTCCCGGCGCTGGGAACCACTGACCCCTTTGGTTCACAGCCACACCACGTTTCACGTGCGGCGGGGCACGTCCCCGTCGCGATAGGGACCTGAGGAGAACTGGTGCCGCTCCCGTCACTGAGCCCCGAGCAGCGCGCTGCCGCGCTGGAGAAGGCTGCGGAGATCCGCAAAGCCCGCGCTGCGCTGAAGGAGCAGCTCAAGCAGGGCAAGACCACGCTGCCCGCCGTGTTGGACCGGGCCGAGTCCGACGAGGTCGTCGGCAAGCTGAAGGTGTCGGCCGTCCTCCAGTCGATGCCGGGCATCGGCAAGATCCGGGCCACGCAGATCATGGAGAGGCTGAAGATCGCCGACAGCCGCCGCCTGCGCGGCCTGGGCGAGCAGCAGCGCAAGGCTCTGCTTGCGGAGTTCGCGTCCAACTAGTGCGCGTCGCCGTGTAGAAACAAGCAGTGCGCAACGACGAGTCGCGCCCGGCGGCCCGGCCCATCGTCCTTACCGGACCGTCAGGTTCCGGCCGGGGCGCTGTGGCCGGGCTGATCCGGGCGCGATCGTCGTCTGTGCGGGTGCCGGTCGCGGTCACCACCCGCGCCCCGCGACCCGGGGAGCGCCCCGGCGCCGAACGCGAGTTCGTCACCGCCGCCCGTTTCGACGCGCTGCTGGCCGCGGGTGAGCTGCTGGCCCCCGCGACGATCGGCCCGGACCGCTACGCCATCTCCCGCGCTGCGCTGCGCCGGGCCGGCGGGCATCCGCAGCTGATCCCGCTCGACCCCGCCGGCGCCCGGCAGGTGCGCCACGAGTTGCCGCGGTCGGTGCTGGTGCTCCTGGTGCCTCGCGCGGGCGACGAGATGGCGCTGACCGGCCTGAACCCCGACGTCGTGATGGTGTGCGAGTCCGTCGAGCGGGTCGCCGCGGAGCTGCTAGGCTTACTCGGTTCTTCTTTCTGACTCCGGCCAACCGGCGTCGATTCCCGAATCGCCCCCGCCCCCGAACGACCCGGTCCCGGGCGGCGGCCCGAGGGATCGCACCCGGTTGAGAATTAGCAGAGGTTTATCTGTCGTGGGATCCATCGCCAACCCCGAGGGCATCACCAACCCGCCGATCGACGAACTGCTGGAGAAGACGACCTCGAAGTACGCCCTGGTGATCTTCGCGGCCAAGCGCGCGCGTCAGATCAACGCGTACTACAGCCAGCTCGGCGAGGGGCTGCTCGAGTACGTCGGCCCGCTGGTGGAGACCACCCCGCAGGAGAAGGCGCTCTCGATCGCCATGCGCGAGATCAACGAGAACCTCCTCACCGCCGAGCCGACCGACCAGCCGTAACCGCGGCGCGTTCGATGACCGCCGAGATCGTCCTCGGTGTCGGTGGGGGCATCGCCGCCTACAAGGCCTGCGAGCTTCTCCGTCTCTTCACCGAATCCGGCCACGGGGTACGCGTCGTCCCCACCGCCTCCGCCCTTCGCTTCGTGGGAGCGCCGACCTGGTCGGCGCTCTCCGGCCGTCCGGTGGCCGATGACGTCTGGTCCGACGTGCACGAGGTGCCACATGTGCGCCTCGGGCAGCGGGCGGATCTGGTGGTCGTCGCACCCGCCACCGCGGATCTGCTGGCCAAGGCGGCGCACGGTCTCGCCGACGACCTGCTGACCAACACGTTGCTGACGGCGCGCTGTCCGGTGGTGATGGCTCCGGCCATGCACACCGAGATGTGGGAGCACCCGGCGACGGTCGCCAACGTCGCGACGCTGCGCGCTCGCGGTGTGCTGGTGATCGAGCCGGCGAGCGGACGCCTCACCGGTGCCGACACCGGCAAGGGCCGGCTGCCCGACCCGGCGGAGATCTTCGCCTTCGCCCGCCGGGCGCTGGCGCGCGGCGGGGCCGAGGCCGACCTGGCAGGCCGGCACGTCGTCGTCACCGCCGGCGGCACCCGCGAGCCGCTTGACCCGGTCCGGTTCCTCGGCAACCGCTCCTCCGGCAAGCAGGGGTACGCCTTCGCCCGCGCGGCCGCCGCCCGGGGTGCCAAGGTCACCCTGATCGCCGCGAACACCGCGCTGCCCGATCCGGCCGGGGTGGACCTCATCCGGGTCGGCACCACCGAGGAGCTGCGCAGCGCGACCGTGGCCGCCGCGGCCGACGCCGACGTGGTGGTGATGGCCGCCGCGCCCGCCGACTTCCGGCCGGCCGACTACGCCTCGGCCAAAATCAAGAAGTCCGAGGACGGCAGCGCGCCCACCATCGAGCTGGTCACCAACCCGGACATCGCCGTCGAGCTCGGCCACAGCCGCCGCCCCGGAAGCCTCCTGGTGATCTTCGCCGCGGAGACGCACGACGCCGAGGCGAACGGGCGCGCCAAGCTGGCCCGCAAGGGCGCCGACCTGATCGTGATCAACGAGGTGGGGGTGGACAAGGTCTTCGGGGCCGACACCAACGCCGCGACCGTGCTCGCCGCCGACGGTGCCGCGTGGACCTTCGCCGAGCAGCCCAAGGAACAGCTCGCCGACGGCGTCTGGGATCTCGTGGTCGGCCGCCTGAGGCCGGTGTCCTGACTGATGGTTTCTCCCTACTGATCCCACTCGTCCGGCCGCGGCCATGACTTAGACTGCCGCGGAAACGACTTCGACACCTAGGAGCACCGTGGCACGCCGCCTTTTCACGTCCGAGTCGGTCACGGAGGGCCACCCGGACAAGATCGCTGACCAGATCAGCGATGGGATTCTCGACGCCCTGCTGACCGAGGACCCGCGCAGCCGGGTCGCCGTCGAGACGATGATCACGACCGGCCAGGTGCACGTGGCCGGCGAGGTGACGACCAAGGCATACGCGGACATCCCCACCATCGTGCGGGAGACCATCCTGGAGATCGGTTACGACTCCTCCAAGAAGGGGTTCGACGGCGCCTCCTGCGGCGTGAGCGTCTCCATCGGAAGCCAGTCGGCCGACATCGCCCAGGGTGTCGACAACGCCGTCGAGCTGCGTACCGGCGAGTCCGAGAGCGCGCTCGACGCCCAGGGCGCCGGCGACCAGGGCATGATGTTCGGCTTCGCCTGCTCCGAGACGCCCGAGCTGATGCCGCTGCCGATCGCGCTGGCACACCGGCTGTCGCGGCGGCTGACCGCCGCCCGCAAGGACGGCACCATCCCGTACCTGCGCCCGGACGGCAAGACGCAGGTCACCATCGAGTACGACGGGCTGCGCCCGGTGCGGCTCAACACGGTTGTCGTCTCCAGCCAGCACGCCGCCGACATCTCGCTGGAGTCGCTGCTCACCCCGGACGTGCGCGACCACGTGATCGCCCCCGAGCTCGAAGGGCTCGACCTGGACACCGCCGACTACCGGCTGCTGGTGAACCCGACCGGCCGTTTCGAGATCGGTGGCCCGATGGGCGACGCCGGCCTCACCGGCCGCAAGATCATCGTTGACACCTACGGCGGGTACGCCCGCCACGGCGGCGGCGCCTTCTCCGGCAAGGACCCGTCGAAGGTGGACCGTTCGGCGGCGTACGCGATGCGCTGGGTCGCCAAGAACGTCGTCGCCGCCGGCCTCGCCGAGCGCTGCGAGGCCCAGGTCGCGTACGCGATCGGCAAGGCCCACCCGGTCAGCCTCTTCGTCGAGACCTTCGGCACCGAGACCGTGCCGGTGGAGCGGATCGAAGCGGCGATCAACGAGGTCTTCGACCTGCGGCCGGCCGCCATCATCCGGGACCTGAACCTGCTGCGCCCCATTTACCAGCAGACCGCCGCGTACGGCCACTTCGGCCGGGAGCTGCCGGACTTCACCTGGGAGAGCACCGACCGTGCCGCCGACCTGAAGTCGGCAGCGGGAGCCTGACCGGAACCAGGCGCAGCGACCGGCAACCCGCCACGGAGTTGCCGGTCGCTCGCGTCTGCGTGGACGTGCCGCTGCCCCACCTGGACCGGCTCTTCGACTACCTGGTGCCGGCCGAGCTCGCCGAGCAGGCGGTGCCCGGCACCCGGGTGAAGGTCCGCTTCGGACGGCAGCTCGTCGACGGCTGGCTGCTGGAACGCGCGCAGTCATCTACCCACGACAAGCAGCTGGCGTACCTCGAGAAGCTGGTCTCACCGGAGCCGGTCCTGGCCCCGGAGGTCGCCCGGCTGGCCCGGGCGGTCGCCGACCGCTACGCCGGCACCCTCGCCGACGTGCTGCGGCTGGCCGTCCCGCCCCGGCACGCCCGCACCGAACGCGAACCGGACCCGGCCGCCGCGAACGCCGACGCGGCAGACGACCGGACCGGGCAGGAGTCCCCGGCATCCGCCGGAGCCTCACCGGACCACGCCGCCGAAGGCGCCCTGCCGGACCGGGCCGCAAGCCCGAACGAACGCCAATCCGAGGGCAACCCTGCCCTCGTGCCAGGAGCCGGCTGGTGTGACTACCCGACCGGGCCGGCTTTCCTGCGGGCGCTGCGCGAAGGGCGGCCCGCCCGTGCGGTCTGGTCCGCCCTCGCCGGCGAGGACTGGGCCCGCCGGTACGCCGAGGCGATCGCCGCCACCGTCGCCGGCGGCCGGGGCGCGGTCGTGGTGGTCGCCGACGGACGCGACCTGGACCGGCTCGACGCGGCGCTCACCGCCGAACTCGGCGCCGGCCGGCACGTCTGCCTCTCCGCCGCGGCCGGTCCCACCAAGCGCTACCGCGCCTTCCTGGCCGCCCGGCGCGGCCGGGTCGCCGCCGTGATCGGCACCCGGGCGGCGATGTTCGCCCCCGTCGACAACCTCGGCCTGGTAGCGATCTTCGACGACGGCGACGACCTGCACGCCGAGGCGCGGGCCCCGTACCCGCACGCCCGGGAGGTGCTGCTCACCCGCGCGCAGCTCGCCGGCGCGGCCGCGCTGCTGGGCGGCTTCACCCGCACCGCCGAGGGGCAGCTGCTGGTCGAGACGGGCTGGGCGAAGGAGATCGCCGCCGACCGGGCGACGGTGCGCGCGCGTACGCCGGCGGTGGCCCCGACCGGCGACGATCCGCAGCTGGCCCGTGACCCCGGCGCGGAGACCGCCCGGCTGCCGAGCCTGGCCTGGCAGGCGGCGCGCGCCGCGCTCGCCGCCGACGCCCCGGTGCTGGTGCAGGTGCCCCGCCGCGGATACCTGCCCGCCGTCTCCTGCGGCGACTGCCGCACCCCGGCCCGCTGCGACCAGTGCGCCGGGCCGCTGGCGCTCGGCTCCGCGCAGGCGGCCCCCGCCTGCCGCTGGTGCGGGCACGTCGCCACCGCCCACACCTGCCCGCACTGCGGTGGCCGCCGGCTGCGGGCCGCGGTCACCGGGGCCCGCCGTACCGCCGAGGAGCTGGGCCGGGCCTTCACCGGCGTGCCGGTGCGCACCTCCGGTCGCGAGGAGGTCCTCACCGAGGTGCCGGGGGAGGCGGGCCTGGTGGTCGCCACCCCGGGCGCCGAACCGGTCGCCGTCGGCGGTTACGGCGCGGTGCTGCTGCTCGACACCTGGGCGCTGCTGACCCGGGCCGACCTGCGCGCGGGGGAGGAGGCGCTGCGCCGCTGGCTCACCGCGGCCGCCCTCGCCCGGCCGGCCGCCGCCGGTGGCCGGGTGGTGGTCGTCGCCGACGGCTCGCTCGCCGCCGTGCAGGCGCTGCTGCGCTGGGACCCGGCCTGGTTCGCCGCCCGGGAACTCGCCGAACGCCGTGAACTGGGCTTCCCGCCGGCCATGCGGATGGCGAGCGTCACCGGCGCCGCCGAGGCGGTCGGGGCGCTGCTGGCGCAGGCCCGGCTGCCCGCCGAGGCCGAGCAGCTCGGCCCGGTCCCGGCCGGCGACGACAAGGAACGGATGCTGGTACGCGTGCCGCGCCGGCGCGCTCCGGAGCTCGCCACCGCACTGCGCGACGCCGCCGCGCTGCGCTCCGTGCGCAAGGCAGCCGACCCCGTCCGTATCCAGGTGGACCCGCTCACGTTGTTCTGAGCGGCACGGAAAGTGGTAAGTAACCCGGTGGTAGCATCGCCCGTCATACCCCGGCCCACGTGGCGTCGAGGTGGCGGGAGCCCGATGCTCCGGACGCGCGAATCGATGATGTTGTCAAGCCTTTGATCAGGGGTGCCGCTCGTGACCGTTCGCCAATCCATCGTCTTCAACGGTGACCTCGGCAGTGGCAAGAGCACGGTCTCGATCGAGATCGCCAAGCGCCTGGGTCTGCGGCGGATCAGCGTCGGCGACCTCTACCGGGAGATGGCCCAGCAGCGGCAGATGACCGCGCTGCAGCTCAACCTGCACGCCGAGCTGGACCAGGCCGTCGACGGCTACGTCGACCAGCTCCAGGAGGAGATCGCCGCCTCCGGTGAGCAGCTGGTCGTCGACTCCCGGCTGGCATGGCACTACTTCAAGGACGCCATCAAGGTCCACATGATCACCGAGCCGACCGAGGCGGCCCGCCGGGTGCTCGCACGACCGGCCGGCCCGGCCGAGAGCTACAGCTCGCTGGAAGAGGCCAAGCAGCGGCTGCGCGAGCGCAGCGACAGCGAGCGCGGCCGCTTCATCACCCGCTACGGCGTGGACAAGGCCAAGCTGCGCAACTACGACCTGGTCTGCGACACCACCCGCGCCTCCGCCGCCGAGGTGATCGAGCACATCCTCGCCGTCGTCGACGACACGACCGGCAACGACCTGGTGCACACCGCCCCGCCGATGCTGCTGCTCGACCCGGCCCGGATCTTCCCCACCGAGGAGATCCAGGCGCTGCGCGAGGACTGGAACGGCGACGCCCTCGCGACGGCACTGGCCGTGGACGTGGCGCACCTGGAGCCGCTCAAGATCGGTTACACCGGCGAGCACTTCTACGTCGTCGACGGCCACGACCGGCTCAGCGCCGCCGTCCGCGCCGGCCTCAAGGTCGTCCCCGGGGTCCTCGTCGCCGAGGTCGACGAGGAGGTCGTCGGTGGCCTCAGCGCCGTCGACTACTTCCGCCGGCAGGTCAGCCCCGCCGTCATCGGCGACTGGGAGTCCGCCCACGGCATCGTGCTGCCCGCCCGCGACGAGGTGCTCACCGCCGACGCCGGCGCTTCCTGACCGGCCCGCACCGCCGCCCGCCGCCGGGATCTGCCGTCGGCCGGGCACCGCGCCGCCCCCCACTCCACCCGCCGCCGGGAGACCTCCCGGTCGGCCGGGCCCCCCACCGGGCACTCCGTAGACTGGTACGGCCCGATCCGCCCGTCATCCTCGTGAGGAGCCACCCCGCGTGACCGTCCAGCCCATCCGTCTGTTCGGAGATCCGGTGCTGCGCACGCCGGCCGAGCCGGTCGTCGACTTCGACGTCGAGCTGCGCAAGCTGGTACGCGACCTGAGCGAGACCATGCAGGAGAGCCAGGGCGCCGGGTTGGCCGCGCCGCAGCTCGGCGTGGGGCTGCGGGTCTTCACCTTCGACGTCGACGACGTGATCGGGCACCTGGTCAACCCGGTGCTGGAATTCCCCGACGTCGAGGAGCAGGACGGCCCGGAGGGCTGCCTGTCGATCCCCGGCCTTTATTTCGACACCAAACGCCGGCTCAACGTGGTCGCCAAGGGCTTCAACGAGTACGGCGACCCGATGCAGATCGTGGGCACCGGGCTGATGGCGCGGTGCATTCAGCACGAGACCGATCACCTCGACGGGGTTCTCTTCGTCGACCGGCTGGACCCGCAGCGACGTAAGGAAGCAATGAGAGAGATCCGCCAGGCCGAGTGGTACGACCTCGACAAGCCGCCGGTGGTGAAGCTGAGCCCGCACTCGATCAGCAACCCCTTCGGTCTGGGGCGGTGACCGGGATGCGTCTTGTCTTCGCCGGCACGCCGGCTGTGGCCGTACCCGCCCTGGACGCGATCGCCGCCTCCGGCCACGAGCTGGCCGCCGTGGTGACCCGGCCCGACGCCCCCGCCGGGCGCGGCCGGGGCCTGGTCCGCTCTCCCGTCGGGGCCTGGGCCGACGAGCGCGGCATCGAGGTGCTCACCCCGGCGCGCCCCCGCGAGCCGGAGTTCCAGCAGCGGCTGCGCGAGATCGCACCGGACTGCGCACCGGTGGTCGCCTACGGCGCCCTGGTGCCCACCCAGGCGCTGGAGATCCCGCGCCTGGGCTGGGTGAACCTGCACTTCTCGCTGCTGCCCGCCTGGCGCGGTGCGGCCCCCGTGCAGCACGCCGTGCTCCACGGCGACGAGGTCACCGGCGCCAGCGTCTTCCAGCTGGAGGAAGGGCTGGACACCGGCCCCGTCTTCGGCACCCTGACCGACGAGATCGGCCCGGCTGACACCTCGGGCATCCTGCTGGAGCGGCTGGCGCACTCCGGTGCCCAGTTGCTGGTCGCCGTCCTCGACGCGCTCGAGGCCGGCACCGCGGTAGCCCGCCCGCAGCCGGCCGACGGCGTCACCCTCGCCCCGAAGCTCACCGTCGAGGACGGCCAGGTCCGCTGGGGCGATCCGGCCTTCGGCGTCGACCGCCGCATCCGCGCCTGCACGCCGGCGCCGGGAGCATGGACGACCTTCCGCGGCGACCGGGTCAAGCTCGGCCCGGTCAGCGTCGTCGCCGACGGCCCGGAGCTCAAGCCCGGCGAGCTGCTGGCGGAGAAGTCCCGCGTCCTGGTGGGCACCGCCACCACGCCGGTGCGCCTGGGCGAGGTCCGGGCGGCCGGCAAGAAGGCGATGGCCGCCCCCGACTGGGCCCGCGGAGTCCGCGTCGCCACGGGGGAGTCCTTCGCATGACGGCTCCCGAGGAGCGGCAACCCGAACCCCGCCAGGCCGGCTTCCACCCGGCCGGCCCGCGCCGCAGCCCCGCACCGCCCGAGCGCCGCGGCAACGACCGCCGCGGCGGCGACCGGGGACGCGACGGCCGGGGCCGTGACGAGCGCGCTGCCCGGCCCCGCGGTCCGGCCACCGACCCGGCCCGGCAGGCCGCCTACGACACCATCGCCGCCGTGCACCGCGACGACGCGTACGCGAACCTGGTCCTGCCCCGGCTGTTGCGCGACGCGCAGCTGTACGGCCGCGACGCCGCCTTCGCCACCGAACTGACCTACGGCACGCTGCGGGTGCGCGGCACCCTCGACGCGATCATCGCCGCGGCGGCCGGCCGGGACATGGAGCGCATCGACCCGCCGGCCCGCGACGCGCTGCGCCTCGGGGCGTACCAGCTGCTCTACACCCGGGTGCCGGCGCACGCGGCGGTCTCCTCCACGGTCGACCTGGTCCGTTCCGTCGCCCCCGGCGCCGCCGGCTTCGGCAACGCGGTGCTGCGGGAGATCTCCGGCAAGCGCCTCGACGACTGGATCGCGCAGCTCGCGCCGGACGAGGAGACCGACCCGGTCGGCTACCTGGCGCTGGCCCACAGCCACCCCGAGTGGATCGTGCGGGCCTTCGCCGAGGCGCTCGGCACCGACGACCGCTCCGACCTGATCCGGCTGCTCATCGAGGACAACGAGGCCCCGCCGGTGCACCTCTGCGCCCGGCCGGGTCTGGCCGACGCGGTGGCGCTCGCCGACGAGGTCGGCGGCGCCCCTGGCGCCTTCTCGCCATACGCGGTCTATCTGGGTCAGGGTTCGCCCGGCGACCTGGCCGCGATCCACCAGGGGCGGGCCCACGTGCAGGACGAGGGTTCGCAGCTGGTGGCCGCGGCGTTGGCGCAGGGCGAGCTTTCGGGCAGCGACTCCCGCTGGCTTGATCTCTGCGCCGGCCCGGGCGGCAAGTCCGCGCTGCTCGGCGCGCTCGCCGCGCAGCGTGGTGCGGAGCTGACCGCGGTGGAGGTCAGCGAGCACCGGTCCCGGCTGGTCTCCCAGGCGGTGCAGGGGCTGCCGGTCACCGTGCTCACCGCCGACGGGCGGACCGTCGGCGAGGATCCGCAGCTGCCCGAGGGCGGCTTCGACCGGGTGCTGGTCGACGCGCCCTGCACCGGGCTCGGATCGCTGCGCCGCCGTCCCGAGTCGCGCTGGCGGCGGCAGCCTTCGGACCTGTCGCAGCTGACCCGGCTGCAGCGGGAGCTGCTCACCGCCGGGCTGCGCGCGGCGCGCCCGGGCGGGCTGGTCGCCTACGTCACCTGCTCGCCGCACCGGGTCGAGACGCACGTGACCGTCACCGAGTCGGCGCGCCGCGCCGGGGTGCCGGTCGACTTCGTCGACGCCCGCGAGCTGCTGCCGGCCGGCATGCCCGGTCTCGGTGACGGGCCGACGGTGCAGCTCTGGCCGCACCGCCACGGCACCGACGCCATGTTCCTGGCAGTGCTACGTCGCACCTGAGCGTTCTCCGGCAGTGCTACGTCGCACCTGAGCAAGTCCGACGCGCCGGGGCGCCTCTCACGGGGTGAACCCGGCGTGTCGGGACGGCGTCGCGTTCGTACACTGGCGCGGTGACCGTACCTCCCCCGATCATCGCGCCCAGCATCCTCGCCGCCGACTTCGCCCGCCTCGCCGAAGAGGTCCGGGCGGTGGAGGGCGCCGCCGACTGGCTGCACGTCGACGTGATGGACAACCACTTCGTGCCCAACCTGACCATCGGCCTGCCGGTGGTGCAGAGTCTGCGCGCGGTGACCGAGATGCCCTTCGACGTGCACCTCATGATCGAAGACCCGCGTCGCTGGGCGCCGGGTTACGCCGACGCCGGGGCGTACAACGTCACCTTCCACGCCGAGGCGTGTGACAACCCGGTGGCGCTGGCCAAGGAGCTGCGTTCGGCCGGTGCCAAGGCCGGCCTGGCGATCGACCGGGACACCCCGATCGAGCCGTACCTGGACATCCTGCCCGCCTTCGACACCCTGTTGATCATGACGATCAAGGCGGGCTTCGGCGGGCAGCGCTTCATCCCCGAGCTGCTGGAGAAGGTGCGCGCCGCCCGCCGGCACGCTGCCAGCGGCCACCTGGAGCTGCGTATCGAGGTCGACGGCGGCATCGCCGCCGACACCATCGAGCAGGCAGCCGAGGCGGGCGCGGACGCGTTCGTCGCCGGCACCGCCGTCTACGGCGCGGCCGACCCGGCCGAGGCGGTACGCCGGCTGCGCGGTCTCGCGGAGCGGGCCATCGTGACCCCGTGACCACCGAACCGGCCGGTGAGCGGCCCGACCTGATCCTCGTCGTCGACGACGACGAGGACATCGCCCGGTTCGTCGAGGTCAACCTGCGGCTGCAGGGTTTCGAGGTCGCCCACGCCCGCGACGGGCAGGAGGCACTGGAGATGATCGAGCGCCGCCGCCCCGACCTGGCGGTGGTCGACCTGATGATGCCGCGCGTCGACGGGCTGGAGCTGACCCGGCGGCTGCGCGCCGACCCGATGACCTCCGCCCTGCCGGTGATCATGCTGACCGCGAAGGGGATGACCTCCGACAAGGTGCACGGCCTCAACGCCGGCGCCGACGACTACCTGGTCAAACCCTTCGACACCGCCGAACTGGTGGCCCGGGTCGGCTCGACGCTGCGGCGCAACAAGGAGTTCCGGGAGGTCTCGCCGCTGACCGGCCTGCCCGGCAACAGCCGGGTCCGCCGGGAGATCGCCGAGCGGGTCCGCCACGAGGTCGACTTCGCCGTCGGCTACATCGACATCGACCGGTTCAAGAGCGTCAACGACCGGTACGGCTTCGTCCGCGGCGACGACTTCATCAGCGCCCTGGCCGGCAGCCTGCACCGGGCGGTGATCTCCGTCGGCGCGCCACCGGCGTTCCTCGGGCACATCGGCGGCGACGACTTCGTGATCATCTCCACCCCGGCGCAGGTACGGCCGCTGACCGAGGCAGCCGTCACCGACTTCGAGCGCACCGCCGACACCCTCTACGACCCCGACGACGCCCGGCGCGGCTACGTGGAACTGCCCGACCGGCGCGGCAACGTGCGCAGGGCGGCCCTGGTCACCCTCTCGATCGGGGTGGCGCTCTCGGTGGCCGAGCGGCGGCTGACCGACCCGGTCGAGGCGATCGAGGTGGCCTCGCGGATGAAATCACTGGCCAAGCACCAGCCCGGCTCGTACGT
This sequence comes from Melissospora conviva, assembly GCF_049523535.1. Lineage (NCBI taxonomy): Bacteria > Bacillati > Actinomycetota > Actinomycetes > Micromonosporales > Micromonosporaceae > Melissospora > Melissospora conviva. The sequence continues at coordinate 61,962 of NZ_JBLLDT010000005.1, read as the reverse complement.
GGCGATGGACCGCCGCCGCACCGAACGGTGAATTAGCGCTCACCTGGTGGAACCGTGGCGCCCCTCACTGGCGGATCACCGGGGTGAACGTGTAAGACTTCCTCCATACCCACCACGCGCTGGCGGGGCTCGGTGAAATTCCGAACCGGCGGTGATCCACGGTCCGACCGTGGTAAGCCCGCGACCCGAGGCGGCTAGTCCGCCCGGTGGACCTGGTGAGAATCCGGGGCCGACGGTTGAGTGCGGCACTTTGCGCGCTCAGACAGTCCGGATGGGAGACAGCGCGCGGGACGGATGGGTGGTTCGTGGCCGCTGCCCAGCGGTTTCCATGTGACCGCCAGGTCCGGGGTCGGCGCCGCCGTTCCCCGAACCCTTCCGCCGCCGTGCCATGTCCCCGCTTCGCCGCGCACCCGCAGGGCGAGCGAGAGGACCGGACGGGCCGATGCCGAGCGTCTCCGTCGACGAGGCGATGGGCCGCGCTGTCGCGCTGGCCGCCCGCGGGCTCGGCACCACCAGCCCCAACCCGGTCGTTGGCTGTGTCCTGCTCGACGCCGCAGGCGAGGTCGTCGGCGAGGGCTTCCACGCCTACGCCGGCGGGCCGCACGCCGAGATCGTGGCGCTGGCCCAGGCCGGCGACCGGGCCCGCGGTGGCACCGCCGTTGTCACCCTCGAACCCTGCGACCACACCGGCCGTACCGGCCCCTGCAGCCAGGCGCTGATCTCCGCGGGGGTGGGCCGGGTGGTCATCGCCGTCGACGACCCGAACCCGATCGCCGCCGGCGGCGCCGCGACCCTGCGCGCCGCGGGCATCGAGGTCGTCACCGGGGTGCGCACGGCCGAGGCGGAGGCCGGCAACATCGCCTGGCTGACCGCCGTACGCCGCGGCCGGCCGTACGTGATCTGGAAGTACGCCGCCACCCTCGACGGCCGCTCGGCCGCCGCCGACGGCACCAGCATGTGGATCACCGGCGAGGAAGCGCGGATGGACGTGCACGCGCTGCGCGCCACCGTCGACGCGGTCATCGTCGGCGTCGGCACGGTCCTCGCCGACGACCCGCGGCTGACCGCCCGCAACCTGCGCGACGGCAGCCTGGCGATCCACCAGCCGCTGCGGGTGGTCGCCGACACCCACGGCCGTACGCCCGCCGGCGCGCAGGTCCGCGACGCCGCCGCCCCCACCTGGATCGCCACCGCCGCCGATGTCGGCGCCGGGCCGGACGGCCGGCTGGACCTGACGGCGCTGCTGCGCGGACTGCACCAGCGCGGGGTGCGGGCGGTGCTGCTGGAGGGGGGACCGCGGCTGGCCGGGGCCTTCCTCGCCGCCGGCCTGGTCGACCGGGTCGTCGGCTACGTCGCCCCGAAGCTGCTCGGCGCCGGGGCGCCGGCCCTGGCCGACGCCGGCATCACCACCATCGCCGACGTCATCGACCTCGACATCACCGAGGTCACCCGGATCGGCTCCGACCTGCGCATCACCGCGCTGCCACGCCCGAGGGGGAACTGAACATGTTCACCGGAATCGTCGAGGAGCTGGGCGAGGTCGTCGCCGCCACCGACACCGGCCGGGACTCGGCCCTGCTGGCCATCCGCGGCCCGGTTGTCACCGCCGACGCCGGCCACGGCGACTCGATCGCCGTCAACGGTGTCTGCCTGACCGTCGTCGAGGTCGACGCCGGCGTCTTCACCGCCGACGTGATGGGGGAGACGCTGCGCCGTTCGGCGCTCGGGGCGTTGCGACCGGGCAGCCGGGTCAACCTGGAACGGGCGATGGCGCTCGGCGGGCGCCTCGGCGGCCACATCGTGCAGGGCCACGTCGACGGCGTCGGTGAGGTGCTGCGCCGGGAGCCCGCCGAGAAGTGGGAGACGGTGACGTTCCGGCTGCCCGACGCGCTGGCCCGGTACGTCGTGGAGAAGGGCTCGATCACCGTCGACGGCGTGTCGCTGACCGTCGCCGCAGTCGGCGCGGACTGGTTCTCCGTCGGCCTGATCCCCACCACGCAGGAGCTGACGACGCTGGGCCTGCGGCAGCCCGGTGACCCGGTGAACCTGGAGGTCGACGTGCTGGCCAAGTACGTCGAGCGGCTGCTGGGCCCGCGCGCCGACGACACCGCCGCCGCGCTGGCCGCGGCCCGGGCCGCCCTGGTGAAGGACGACGAGGCGTGATGGAGGCGCTGCGCTGGCTGCTCGGCGCCGAACTGGTCGTCGCCGGTTCGGCGGTGCTCTGGCGGGAGATCGTCGGCAACGTCTTCGGCCTCGGCTCGGCACTGCTCGGCATGCGCCGGCTGGTCTGGGCCTGGCCGGTCGGGATGATCGGCAACGCGCTGCTGCTGACGGTCTTCCTCGGCGGCGTCTTCGCCACCCCGCAGGACCGCGACCTCTACGGGCAGGCCGGGCGGCAGGTCTTCTTCTTCGCCGTGAGCGTCTACGGCTGGTGGAACTGGTCGCGCAGCCGGCGCTCCGGAGTCAACGGCGAGGGCGTCGCGGTGGTGCCGCGCTGGGCCGGGCGCCGCGAACGGCTGGTGCTGCTGGCCCTGGCTGTGGCCGGGATGGCGGTGGCGTACCCGGTGCTGTCGGCGCTGGGCTCCTGGGGCCCGCTGCCCGACGCCTGGATCTTCGTCGGCAGTCTGCTCGCGACCTACGGCATGGCCCGCGGGTACGTCGAGTTCTGGTTGATCTGGATAGCGGTGGACGCCGTGGGCGTACCACTGCTGATCAAGGGTGGTTTCTACCCGTCGGCGGCCATGTACCTGCTGTACGGGTTCTTCTGTGCCGCCGGCTTCATCAGCTGGCTCCGCACCTCGCGGGCGTACCGGCGGTTGCCGGCCGGCGGTTCCACATACGCGGAGGCGATCGCATGAGCACGTTCGGCACTATCGAGCAGGCGCTGGCCGACGTCGCGGCCGGGCGGCCGGTCGTGGTCGTCGACGACGCGGACCGGGAGAACGAGGGCGACCTGATCTTCGCCGCCGAGCTGGCGACGCCGGAGCTGCTCGCCTTCATGGTCCGCTACAGCTCCGGCTACGTCTGCGTGGCGCTCACCGGCGACGACTGCGTACGGCTGGACCTGCCGCCGATGCACCACACCAACCAGGACCGGCGTGGCACCGCGTACACGGTGACCGTCGACGCCCGGGAGGGGATCAGCACCGGCATCTCCGCCGCCGACCGCGCGCACACCATCCGGCTGCTCGCCGACCCCGGCACCGACGCGGCGATGCTGTCGCGCCCCGGGCACGTGGTGCCGCTGCGGGCCCGCGAGGGCGGCGTGCTGACCCGCCCCGGCCACACCGAGGCGACCGTGGACCTGACCCGGCTGGCGGGGCTGCGCTCCGCCGGGGTGCTCTGCGAGCTGGTCAACGACGACGGCACGATGATGCGGGTGCCGGACCTGGAGAAGTTCTGCGCCGAGCACGGCCTGACGCTGATCACCATCGCCGACCTGATCGCCTACCGGCGCCGGCACGAAAAGCAGGTCGAGCAGGTGGCCGAGGCGCGCATGCCCACCGAGTACGGCGTCTTCCGCGCCCTGGGTTACCGGGCGGCGCACGACAACGCCGAGCACATCGCGCTGGTCTACGGCGACATCGGCGCCGGTGACGACGTGCTGGTGCGGGTGCATTCGGAGTGCCTCACCGGCGACGTCTTCGGTTCGCTGCGCTGCGACTGCGGCCCGCAGCTGCACGCCGCCCTGGCCCGGGTCGCCAAGGAGGGGCGGGGCGTGGTGCTCTACGTGCGCGGCCACGAGGGGCGCGGCATCGGCCTGCTGCACAAGCTGCAGGCGTACCAGCTGCAGGACCTGGGGCGGGACACCGTCGACGCCAACCTGGACCTCGGGCTGCCGGCCGACGCCCGCGACTACGGCACCGGCGCGCAGATCCTCTACGACCTGGGTGTGCGCTCGATGCGGCTGCTGACGAACAACCCGGCCAAGCGCGCCGGACTGGAGGGGTACGGGTTGACCATCACCGGACGCGAGTCGCTGCCGGTGCGGGCAACCCCGGAGAACGTGCGCTACCTGCGTACCAAGCGGGACCGGATGGGGCACCTGCTCGGCGGCGAGCTGGACCAGGTGCCGGAGGAGCCGGCGGAGCGGCCGGAGATCAACGGCAGGATCGGAGCGTAAGGACGATGGCGGGATTCGGCGAGCCGGGGGTCACCGAGGTCGACGCGGCGGGAATGACCGTCGGGGTCGTGGCGGCGCGCTGGCACGGTGAGCTGACCGACCACATGCTCGACCGGGCGGTCGCGGCGGCGAAGGCATGCGGGGCGGAAACGGTCGTGGCCCGGGTGGCCGGCTCGGTGGAGCTGCCGGTGGTGGCGCAGGCGCTTGCCCGCTGCTGCGACGTGGTGGTGGCGCTCGGTGTGGTCATCCGCGGCGAGACTGCCCACTTCGACTTCGTCTGCCGGTCGGTGACCGACGGGCTGACCCGCATCGCGCTGGACACCGGCAAGCCGGTGGCGCACGGGGTGCTGACGGTCAACACCATCGGCCAGGCCCGCGACCGGGCCGGGTTCGACGGTTCGGCGGAGGACAAGGGCTGGGCGGCGACGGTGGCCGCGCTCGACGCCGCGCTGACGATCCGCGCCCTGGGCTGAGACGTCGGCCGGTTCCGGCCGTCGGCATGCGGTGACTTGACGGCGTGAGCGGTCGTTGGACCGGGCATGGGTGACGACCGGCCGATCTTTGTCTGTGGAGCTCCGCGCTCGGGAACCACGATGCTGCAGTTGATGCTGCACGCGCATCCGCGGATCGCGATCCCGCCGGAGACCCGGTTCGTGCTGGAGTCCTACGGCCGGCGCCGGGACTTCGGCGACCTGACCGATCCCGTACGACGCCGCGCGCTGGCGGAGTGGATCACCCGCGGCAGCGGCCGTTACTTCGCCGACCTGGGGTTGGACGCGAACGGGGTGGTCGAGGAGATCGTCGCCGAGGCGGGCACCCTCGGCACCGCCCTGGGCGTGGTCTTCCGGGCGTACGCGCGCCGCTTCGGCAAGCCGCGCTGGGGTGACAAGCGTCCGGCGTACGTGCGCAACCTGCCGATCCTGGCGCGGCTCTTCCCCGACGCGCAGTTCGTGCACATCATCCGCGACGGCCGGGACTGCGTGACGTCGCTGACCGAGATGCCGTGGCACCGCGGCGGGGTGAACCAGGCGATCGCGGCCTGGGCGCAGGCGATCGACCACGGCCGGTGGGCGGCCCGGACGCTGGGGCCGGACTCCTACCACGAGGTGCGCTACGAACGGCTGGTCGCCGACCCGGAGTCGGAGCTGCGGGCGCTCTGCGGGTACCTGGGGGAGGAGTACGACCCGGCGATGACCGCCCCGGACCGGATCGCCGGGGAGTCGGTGCCGACCCGCAAGACGTGGCACAAGCGGACCCGCCGCCCGGTCGGCAGCGACCGGGTCGGCCGGTGGGCGGCCCGCCTGACCCCGGCGGAGCTGGGGCTCTGCGAGTCGGTGCTCGGCGAGCGGCTGCGCGCCCAGGGCTACGAGCTCTCCGGTGCGCCACGACCGCCGGCCGCGCTGCGCCTGAGCTACCAGCGGCACGCGCTGCGGCACCGGCTCGCACCGCTGCGGCGTACGGCCGTACGCACCGCGGACCGGCTGCCCTGGACGCCCGCGGTGGCCGCACGCCTGTGACGGGCCTCGCGCCCCGGCTCTGCGGCGGGGCCGGGTGGGTGTGGCCGGTCGGCGGCTCGCCGGTGAATGACAGACTGCCGTCATGGCTCTGCTCGAGGTACGTGCGCTGACCCGCCGCTTCGGCGAACGGATCGTGCTGGACACCATCGACTTCGACCTCGAGCCCGGCCGGATCGCGGTGCTGGTGGGCCCGAACGGCAGCGGCAAGTCGACCCTGCTGCGCTGCGTGGCCGGTGCCGAGCGCGCCGACGAGGGGGAGGTGCGCCTCGACGGCCGGATCCTGGACGAGACCCACCCCGACATCCGGGAGGCGGTGGCGGTCGGGCTCGACGACATCGACTTCTTCGCCGACCTCTCCGTCGCCGAGCACCTGGAGCTGCTCAGCTTCGCCCACGGCGGACGCGACCGCGACGGTGTCGACAGGGTCATCACCGAGTTCGGGCTGCAGCCGGCCCGCGACCAACTCCCCGCCACCCTCTCCAGCGGTCAGCGCCGCCGCCTCGCCCTGGCCTCCTGCTTCGTACGCCCTCGCCGGCTGCTGATCCTCGACGAACCCGAACAGCGCCTCGACACGGTCGGGTTGAGCCGGCTCACCACCCGGCTGCTGCGGGAGAAGGAGGCCGGGGTGGCGGTGCTGATGGCCTCGCACGACGCCGACCTGGTCGCGGCGGTGGCCGACGAGCGGATCGAGATGGGGGAGTGACCACCCCTCCGCTGCAGCAGAGCGGCCCTGCCGGCGAGCCCGCGCCCGGCCCGTCCGCCGGTCTTGTGTCGGGCCCGTCCGCCGGGTCTGCGCCCGGACCGTCCGCCTCGTCTGTGTCGGGCCCGTCCGCCGGGTCTGTGCCTGGGCCCGGCGCCGCGCTAACGCCCGCGCCGGTGCGGGAACTGCGCCGCCGGCTGCGCGCCGGCCGGCGCCGTCACCACCCCGAAGCCCTCACCGAGCTCCTCGGTGACCTCTACATGCTGCTGCTGGGCGCCGTCATCTACGGCGCGATGTTCCTCAGCGGCGCCCCCGCGCAGTGGCGGGCGATCAGCGACTCCGGTGACCCGGCCGCCCGTTCCTGGCTTGCGTTCGCCGGGCTGCTGGCCGGCACCGGGCTGCTCTGGCAGGCGCTGCGCGCCTTCGGTCCGCTGCTGGTCGGCCCGGCGGCCCTGAGCTGGGTGCTCAGCGCGCCGGTCGACCGCCGGGCCTGGCTCCGTCCCCGCTTCGCCGGGCTCATCGGTGCCGCCGCCGCGTCCGCCGCTGTCTTCGCCGTCTTCGCCGCGGTCGCCGGTGGGCGTACCGACGGCACCGCACTGGCCGTCGCCGGCCTCACCGGCGCGGTCTGCGGCGTGGCGATCGCCGGTCTGGCGGTGGTCGCCCAGTCCCAGCCGCGCCATCGCTGGCCCCGGCTGGCCGGGCCGGTCCTGCTCGGCGCCGGCGCGGCCGTAGCACTCGGGGTGGTCGTCGCCGACCTGGCCGGGGTACGGATCACCCCGCCCGCCCTGCCGTTGACCGTCACCCTGCTCGGGCTGGGGTTGCCGGTCGCACCGGTGGTGGTCGTGATCGCCCTGCGGCGGCTGCACCGACTCGACCGGGTAGCGCTCGGCGGCGGCGCGGGCCTGGCCAACGCGCTGCTGGTCTCGGCGATGTCGGTCGACCCCGGTCAGCTCGCCGCCATGGTCGAGACCCGCCGCAACCGCCGTACCGGACGGATCCGCGCGCGGCGGCTCTGGCCCGCCGGCCGCTGGTGGATGCTGCTACAGGCCGAACTGCTCCGGCTCACCCGCCGGCCGGGCACGCTGCTCGCCTTTGCCGCGCTGGTGCTGGCCCAGTACGCGCTGGCGCTCGCGCTTCCGTCCCTGGCCGCGGTGGCACAGGTCGTCGGCGCGTATCTGGCGGGCAGCCGGTTCACGGCGGGGCTGTCGCAGATCAGCCGGTCGCCCGGGCTGCGCCGGATGCTCGGTGGCCCGGACTGGCTGCTGCGCCTGGTGCATCTCGTGCTGCCGACCGCGGCGGCCGGGCTGTTCTGGCTGCTCACCGTGCCCGTCGGCGCCGGTCTCTCCGCGGACTGGGCGTGCGCGGTGCTGGCCGGGGTGGTGGTGGCGATCTACCGTTCGGGCAGCCGTCCGTCGATGAGCTACGGCGGCGCGTACGCGGTGACCCCGATGGGAATGATCCCGGTGGACCTGCTGCGGCAGATCTTCCGCGGCTGGGACGTGCTGATCGGCATCGCCCTGCTCGTGCTGCTCCTCGCCTGACCCCGCCGCTCAGAGCCGGCCGGGTAGGAGCGGACGCAGCCCGCTCAGAGTCGGCCGGCTTCGATGATGCGGTGCAGGAACTGGCGGGTACGGGCCTCGATCGGGTCGCCGAGCACCTGCGCGGGCGGGCCCTGTTCGATGACCCGGCCACCGTCGAGGAAGCAGATCCGGTCGGCCACGTCACGGGCGAAGCCCATCTCGTGGGTGGCGAGCACCATCGTCATCCCGTCGGCCTTCAGGTCCCGGATCATCGTCAGCACCTCGCCGACCAGCTCCGGGTCGAGCGCCGAGGTGACCTCGTCCAGCAGCATCAGCCGCGGCGAGTTCGCCAGCGCCCGGACGATCGCCACCCGCTGCTGCTGACCGCCGGAGAGCCGGTCCGGGTACGCGTCGGCCTTGTCGGCCAGCCCCACCCGGTCCAGCAGCTCACGGGCCTGGCGTTGCGTCTCGGCCCGTTCCCGCCGGTGCACCCGGCGCGGGGCGAGGGTGATGTTCTCCAGCACGCTCAGGTGCGGGAAGAGGTTGTACGACTGGAACACCATCCCGATGCGCCGGCGTACGGTGTCGGGGTCGACCCGCGGGTCGGAGATCTCCTCGCCGTCGAGGGTGATCGTGCCGTCGTCGATCTCCTCGAGGAGGTTCACGCAGCGCAGCAGCGTCGACTTGCCGGAGCCGGAGGCGCCGATCAGCGCCACCACCTCGTGTTCGCTGACGTCCAGGTCCAGGCCGTTGAGGACGACGTTGCCGCCGAACTGCTTGCGCAGTCCCCGGCATTCCAGCAGCGGCATCTCTCAGCCTCCCGACTGACGCCGGGCGGCCCGCAGCGTCACCCAGTCGGTGACCGCGATCAGCGGGATCGCGAGCAGCACGAAGAGCGCCCCGGCGACGATGTACGGCGTGTAGTTGAACGTTTCGGCGGTGGCGATCTGCGCGGCGCGTACGGCGTCGATGGGGCCGGCCAGGGAGACCAGGCCGACGTCCTTCTGCAGGGCGACCACGTCGTTGAGCAGCGGCGGGGCGACCCGGCGCACCGCCTGCGGCAGGATCACGTGCCGCATCGCCTGCCGGTAGGTCAGCCCCAGCGACCGGGCGGCCGCCCACTGGCTCGGGTGCACCGACTCGATGCCGGCGCGGAACACCTCGGCCAGGTATCCGCCGTAGGTGAGCACCAGCGCCAGCCCGCCCAGCACCAGCACGCTCGGCATGCCCTGCAGCCGTAGCCCCGGCACGCCGAGCGTCAGCAGGTAGAGCACGATGATCAGCGGCAGGCCCCGGAACGTGTACGTGTAGCCGGTGGCCAGCGCCCGGACCGGGAAGAAGACCGGCCCGCGCAGGGTCCGCAGGATCGCGATGATCAGGCCGAGCAGCAGCGCGCCCGCGGCGCAGAAGACCAGCAGCCGCAGGTTGAGCCAGAGCCCTTTGAGGATGTCCGGCAGGTACTCGCGGCCGATGCCCGGGTCCAGGAACGACTCGCGGACCCGGTCCCAGCCCGGGGCGCCGGTCACCGCCACCACCAGCAGCGTGCCGAGCACGGCGGTGGAGGCGGCGGCGATCAGCACCGACCGGACGGTCTGGCGGCGGCGGTACGTCTGCCGCCGCCGCTGGACCTCCGACGGGGTGTGGTCGAGCAGTGTCACGTCAGGACAGTTCGCGGGCGCCGGCCACGTCGGCCAGCCACTCGGTCTCCAGCTCGCCCAGGGTGCCGTCGGTGCGCAGGGCGTCGACGGCGCCGCTGACACAGCCGGTCAGCGCCGAACCCTTGTCGAGCACCAGGCCGAACTGCTCGGCGTCGTCGCCGACCTGCGGCACCTGGCCGACGATCACGCCGTCCTCCAGTTCGGCGGCGGTGATGTAGAAGGCGGTCGGCAGGTCGACGACGAGGCCGTCGATCTGGCCGTTCTGCAGGGCCTTCTTGGCGTCGTCGTTGCTGTTGTAGACCAGCGGCTCCGCGCTCGGCTTGATCACGTCGGTGATCGCCTTGTAGCTGGTGGTGCCGACCTGCGCGCCGAGCTTGGCGCCGGCCAGGTCGGCCAGCGACGTGGCGCCGGCGATCTTCGACGACTTCAGCGCGATGACGGTCTGGCGCACCTGGTAGTACGGCGACGAGAAGTCAACCGCCTGCTTGCGCTGATCGGTGATGGAGAACTGGTTGATGTCGAAGTCGAAGCTCTTCTCGCCCGGGGCGATGGCGTTGTCGAACTTGACCCGGGTCCAGACCACGTCGGCGTTGTCGTAGCCGAGCTCCGCGGCGATCGCGTACGCCACGGCCGACTCGAAGCCCTTGCCGTTGGCCGGGTCGTTGTCGGCGAACCACGGCTCGTACGCGGGCTCGTCGGTGGCGATCGTGAGCTTGCCGGCCGTCACGGTCGACAGGGAGTCCTTGGTGCACGCGGTGGCGGAGGCGCCGCCGGCGGCGGGCTCCGACTCCTGCGGGGCGCAGGCGGCGGCCGAGGCGAGCAGAGTGAACGCGGCCGCGACGGCGACCGGGGTGCGGCGGATGACCATGGCCGACAGCTTAGGCCCAGCTCGGGGCGGGTGTGGAGACCGTCCCACCCCCTGATCGCCGCGCTGTGATCTTGAACCCGATTGACGCCCCGATCCAGGGGAGCTGAAAGAATCCCCGGTGTGAAGACGTTCGAAGAGTTGTTCGCCGAGCTCCAGGCGAAGGCCGCGGCCGGCGACCCCTCCTCCGGCACCGTCGCCGCCCTCGACAAGGGCGTGCACTTCATCGGCAAGAAGGTCGTCGAAGAGGCGGCCGAGTCGTGGATGGCCGCCGAGCACGAGGGCCCGGAGCGCACCGCCGAGGAGATCTCCCAGCTGCTCTACCAGACCCAGGTGCTGATGCTGGCCAGCGGTCTGACCCTGGAGGACGTCTACCGACATCTGTGAGTGCCCCGTCCCGGTCGATTCCCCGAACCAAGGAGCACTTGCATGCTGCGTGTCGCCATCCCCAACAAGGGCACCCTCTCCGAGCCCGCCGCCCAGATGCTGCGCGAGGCGGGCTACCGCCAACGCGGCGAGAGCCGTGACCTCGTCTGCCACGACGAGGCCAACGACGTCGAGTTCTTCTACCTGCGCCCCAAGGACATCGCCACCTACGTCGGCTCCGGCGACCTGGACCTCGGCATCACCGGCCGGGACCTGCTCGTCGACTCCGGCGCCCCCGCCGAGGAGGTGATGGACCTCGAGTTCGGCGCGGCGACCTTCCGCTTCGCCGCCCGCCCCGACACCATCGCCTCCCCGAAGGAGCTGGGCGGACACAAGATCGCCACGGCGTACCCGGGGGTGGTGCGCAGCTACCTCGCCGAGCACCGGATGGAAGCCGACGTCATCCGCCTCGACGGCGCCGTCGAGAACGCCGTACGCCTCGGAGTGGCCGACGTGGTCGCCGACGTGGTCTCCACCGGCGCCACCCTGCGCCAGGCGGGCCTGGTCATCATCGGCGAGCCGCTGCTGCGCTCCTCGGCGCTGCTGATCCGCCGCGCCGGCGCCACCGAATCCACCCAGGCCGAGCAGATGGTCCGCCGGCTGCACGGGGTGATGGTGGCCCGCAAGTACGTCATGCTCGCCTACGACGTCCGCGCCGACCTGCTGGAACGCTCCAGCGCGCTGACCCCCGGCATCGAATCGCCGACCATCTCCCCGCTGCACCGCGAAGGGTGGGTGGCGGTGCAGGCGATGGTGCTCCGCAGCGAGGTGCACCGGATCATGGACGAGCTCTACGACCTGGGGGCGCGGGCCATCCTGGTCACCAACATCCACGCCTGCCGCCTCTGAGCCTGGCGGCGCTGATTCGGACGCGGTGTCGACCGGACTGATCGTTGGTCCGGTCCCGGCGCTGATCGAGGCCCTGTGTCATCGGCATTCCCGGCGGCGCAGGGCCTCGCTGCCGTCCAGGGCGGCGCCGGGTGTGGTGACCGCGGTCACTCGGGGCGCGGATGGCAGACTGGGCGGGTGAGCGAATCCCAAGTCGTACGCCTGCAGCCCCGCCGGATCCGGCTGATCTGCTGGCCGCTGGCGGCCGTGCTGCTCATCGGCGCCGTGCTGATCTCCTTCACGCTGGAGGGCTTCACCGGCGGTGGCCGGGGCCAGTACCAGCGCGGCGACCAGTTCGCGATGATCGGCGTAGGGATATTCCTCGCGCTCGGCGTCCTGGTCTTCACCCGCCCCCGCATCGAGGCCGACAGCCGCGGTCTCAAGGTCCGCAACGTCTTCAGCTCCTACGAGCTGCCGTGGGAGGTCGTGCGCCGGGTGCGCTTCGACCGGGGTACGCCGTGGGCGAGCCTGGAGCTCTACGACGACAACCTGATGTCGCTGGTCGCGTTGCAGGCCGCCGACAAGGAACTCGCCGTGGACGGGGTACGCGCACTGCGCCGGCTGCACGAGGCCCGCCACGCGGAGCTTGCCACCTCGGCCCAGGACTGATCGCTCCGACGGTCCCCGGCACTAGGTGCCGCACCGTCAGATCCCCTTGCGGAACCGCACCCGCTCCATCACATCGATGACGTAGTGCACGAGCGTGCCCACGTTTCCCCTGTCGCCAGAGACCCCTCCTGAACCAACTCGCTCCCGCGCCGAAATGCGACCGGGTGATGAGTTGTCGTGCCCGCGCCCGTCATACCTAGGACGGAACACGACAGGGCGGAAGGATGACGTGATGGGTGCGGACACGCGGCTGAAGGAGCTGGGCGTGAGCGGTGTGGGTGAGGTCGATGAGCCTGCGTTCTCGGGGCTGGCGCAACGCCACCGGCGGGAGCTGCACGTGCACTGCTACCGGCTGCTCGGCTCGTTCGAGGACGCCGAGGACACCGTGCAGGAGACGTTCCTGCGGGCCTGGCGGCGGCGGGAGACCTTCGAAGGGCGGTCGACGTTGCGGGCATGGCTGTACCGGATCGCCACCAACGCCTGCCTGGACCTGCTCGCCAAGCGACGCCCGCAGCCGGCGACCGGCGGCGAGGTGCTGTGGCTGCAGCCCTACCCGGACCGGCTCCTCGACGAGCTGCCCGCCGGCGACGCTGACGAGCCGGAAGCCCTCGCCGTCGCGCGGGAGACGATCGAGCTGGCGTACGTCGTCGCGGTCCAGCACCTCGCGCCGCGCCCACGGGCCGTGCTGATCCTGCGGGACGTGCTCGGCTGGCCGGCCAGGGAGGTCGCGGAGCTCCTCGGCGACTCCGTCAACTCCGTCAACAGCGCGTTGCAACGGGCCCGCGCCGGCATGCGGGAGCACCTGCCCGCCGAACGGCAGGACTGGACCGGCAGCGAGGACGACGCCGGGACACGTGAACTGGTACGCCGCTACACCGAGGCCAGCGTCGCCGCGGACGTCCAGGCGCTCGCCGCCATGCTGCGCGACGACGTCCGCTTCGCCATGCCACCCACCCCCGGCCTGTACGTCGGCCGCGACGCGGTGATCGGCAACTGGATCGAAGACGGCTTCGAGAGCATGACGGGCCTGCGGGTCGTCCCGACCTTGGCGAACCGGCAGCCGGCACTGGCCGCCTACCTGTGGAACGAGGGGGAGGGGGCGTACCTGCCGTTGACGATCGACGTCCTGCGCATCACCGGCGGGGCGGTCAACGAGATCTTCATCTTCCACGCCGACCAGTTCCCGCGGTTCGGTCTGCCGGAACGGTTGCCGGCGGTCGGAACGGAGTGGTCCCGATGAGCAGCATGCAGGACAACCAGGTCGCGGCCGATCCGGCGGTGGGCGGCCGGCGGCACCGGTTTCTCGGGCTCGTCGGTGTCGGTCTGCTCGCCACGATCGTGGCGATGGCGGCCGCGACACTCGGCGCCGCGCTCGCCCGGGCGGTCGGTGTGGACTTCAGGATCGCTGGTGGCAGCGAGACGATCCCGGTGGGCGGGTTCGCCACGCTGACCGGCTTCTTCTCGGTCGTGGGTGTCGTCATCGCCGTTGCTTTTCTCAAGTGGAGCGGCCGGCCGGCCGAGCGGTTCGTGTGGACGGCGGGGTCACTGACCGCGCTCTCCCTGGTCCCGCCCTTGCTCGCCGGAGCGGATGCCGCCACCACGGTCGCGCTCCTCGTACTGCATCTCGTTGCCGCGGCGGTGGTGATCCCCACCCTGGCGCGGAGTCTGCGCGCGAGGGCTGATTGAGAATTCCGCAACGGGGGAGTTCCGGGGCAGGTTGGGGAGCACCTGCCCCGGAACCGGGTCACTTCAGCGAGACGGTCACTCCGCCCGACCAGAGGGAGTCGTGCAGCTTGACGCTGGTCGGCTTGGCGCCCTTGGGCACATCGAAGGCGACGATGACACCCTTGAGCCGGTTGCCCGGGTTGATCTCGTCGCGCAGCAGGTCGGTGTCCTTGTTGGCACGCCAGGTCGCATCCCAGGTCGCGGAGTACTCGACGTCGCCGACGTACAGCTTCTGGTTGCTGTAGCTGAACGACTGCGCGGCTTTGCCGATGTTGCGCACCGTCAGTGTCACCAGGCAGTACCGGCCCTGGGCTTTCTCGCTGCCGTACGACCCGTACACCTCGGGCACACCGCACTTGACCGCCGTCACGGTGAACTCGAACTTGCCGTCGCGGACCTTGTCGCCGATGCCCGGCGGCTTCGGCTCCGCCTTCTTCTCGGTGGGCTTGTCGGATGCCGAGGGGGTGGGGGTGCGCGACGGTGAGGACGATGTCCCGGGGGAGGGCTTCTGTCGGGTGGTGACCGGGGTGCTCTCGCCGCCGGCGGTGCCCTCGGTGTCGGCCGAGCCCAGGACACCGAGGCCGAAGCACCCGATGCAACAGAGCAGGACCAGCACCAGCGGGATCACGGTCACCGCCACCCAGGTCCAGATGCCCCAGGCGGCCGCCCGCATCAAGCCGTCCTTGCTGCTGCGTTGCGGTGGCGGTGGGTACGGCCCGGGACCGTACGGCTGCTGGACGTATGGCCCGGGACCGTAGGACTGCTGGGGGTGCGGCGCGGGCGACTGAGGCTGCTCGGGGTGAGGCTCGGCCTCGTTCGGCTGTTCGGTCATCGTTGGATCAGCCGAGGCTCACGGTGACGCCGCCCGAGAACAGCGAGTCGTGCAGCTCGATCTTGGTGAGCTTCGTCTTCTTTGGAATGTCGTAGACCAGCACGCCGGTGATCTGGTTGCCGGGGTTGATCTCGTTGAAGAAGGTGGAGGCCTCCTTGTTGGCGTAGAGGCCGGCAGCAGTGTCGGTCGAGTACTCGACGCCGTCGGAGGAGTAGGCCTTCTGCTCGCTGTCGCTGAAGGTCTGCGCCTCCTTGCCGATGTTCTTGACCTTGACCGTGACGAGGCAGAACTGGCCCTGGGCCTTCTCGTTGAGGTACTGGTCGCCGACCGTGTCGACGCCGCACTTCATCGACTTCACCGTGAACTCGAACTTGCCGTCGCGGACCTTGTCGCCGATCCCGGCGGACTTCTTCGCCGGCTTCTCTTCCGTGGTGGCATCGGCTCCGGTCTCGCTGGACACGGTGTCCTCGGTGTCGGCGGCGCCGCACCCGAGCGCGACGGTGGCAGCGATGAACAGTCCGGCGAGGGTGGTCCTGGTCTTGCGCATGGCGTCCTCCATGGGGGTTGTGTGACGACGAGAAGGAAAGCATGCGTCCGTGAACGCTGTCAACGCACGCAATGCTTGACAGGCGTGACACACTCGTTTTGTGCAGGAGAACCCGAGCATTACGGCGGCGGAGATAGCCCGGCTCGCCGGCGTCGGGCGGGCCGCGGTCAGCAACTGGCGAAAACGCCATGCCGACTTCCCCGCCCCGGTCGGCGGCAGTGCCGCCAGCCCCGAGTTCGATCTCGATCAGGTCGAGAACTGGCTTCGTGAACAGGGAAAACTTCCCAAAGTCTCGGCCCTGGAGCGGGTATGGCAGCGGCTGAGCGCCGCCGGCGACAATCTGCCGGCCGCCCTCGGCGCAGTCGGAAGCGTGCTCCTGGACTACGGCCGTGGAGAGCGGACCGACGCCCGGCAGTTGGACCCGCAGATCGCCGACCTGCTTCCCGAACTCCACCGTCTTGCCGGTGAACTCGGTTCACAGGCCGCGTTCGATGAACTGTGGCGACGCTTCTCGCGCCCCGCACCCGGTCGCTTCTGGGTCACCCCGGACGACCTGGCCGACCTGATGACCGAACTTGTCGAGGCGCCGGGCAACGAGATCCTCGACCCGGCCTGCGGCGCCGGCGCCAACCTGCGCGCCGCTGTCCGCGCCGGCTGCGCGTCGGCATCCGGACAGGAACTCGACAATGCACTGGCCGGGCTGGCCCGCCTCTGGCTGGAACTGGGCAACGCCACCGGTGAGGTCGAGACCGGCGACGCGCTGCACGCCGACGCCTTCGCCGGTCGGCTCTTCGACGCGGTGGTCTGCCATCCGCCGTTCAACGCCAGCAACTGGGGGCAGGAGCGCCTGGACCCGGCCGAACCCCGTTGGTCGTACGGGCTGCCGCCCCGGACGGAACCGGAGCTCGCCTGGGTGGAGCACGCCCTGGCGCACCTGCGCCCCGGTGGCCGCGCCGTGCTGCTGCTGCCGCCTGCGGTGGCGAGCCGCCGGGCCGGAAAGCGGATCCGCGCCGCATTGCTGCGCCGCGGGGCGCTCCGTGCGGTGATCGCCCTGCCGCCCGGCGTCGCGGCCCCGCACAGTGTCCCGTTGCACCTCTGGGTGCTGCGTCAACCGATGCCGGAGGAGCCGGTGGCCGCCCGCGTGCTGCTCGTCGACGCCGCGACTGCTGACCCCCGCGACCACGCCGGCACCTACGTCCGGATTCGCGAGACCTACCGCGCCTTCGTCGCTGCCCCCGACGAGGAGGCCGAGGAGGTTGGCTTCGCCCGTGCCGCGCCGGTGATCGAGCTGCTGGACGAGGAGGTGGACCTCACTCCGGCACGGCGGCAACCCGCCGCGAGCAGCGCCGAGACCGGTACCCAACTGCTCGGTACGCGCGACCGGTTCACCGCCGTTCTCCGTGACCTTCCCGGCCTGATTCCACAGGTTTCCGCCGAAGGACAGGCAGGTACTCCGCTCACCGTCACGGTCGCCGAGCTGGCCCGCACCGGCGCCCTGGAGTTGATCGGCCCCATCCGCAGTACTGCGCGCGACGGCAAGGAACAACCGACCGGCGATGGGCCGCTGGTGCTGACCGTGCAGGACTTACTGGCCGGAGACCCTGCCGGCGGCCGGGACGTGCAGCGCCTCGCGCAGCAGGTGAAACTCGCCCCGGGCGACGTGGTGGTCCCGATGATCGCCCGCAAACTGACGGCGCGGGTGGTGGCGACCGGGGGAGACCTGCTCGGCCTCAACCTCTATCTGCTGCGGCCCAACCCGGCGGCGCTGGATCCGTGGTTCCTGGCCGGTCAGCTGCGCACCACTGCCAACGAAAAGCAGGCGAGCAGTCTCTCCGGCGCCCTGCGCTTCGACATCCGCCGGGCGCAGGTGCGACGGATACCGCTGGACGAGCAGCGGACACACGGGGAGGCCTTCCGGCGGCTGTACGCGTTCGAGTCCGCGATCCGACAGGTGAGGGAGCTGGGGACGGACCTGGTGCAGCTGACCCTCGACGGCCTGGCCAACGGTGGGCTGCGTCCGGGGGAAGGTGCGGCATCGGAGAAGAGGAACTGAGATGAGGCGTCCGAATGGTGACATCTCTGACTCGGGGGCCCGCTACGAATCGCTGCACGCCGGCCTCCGGGACGCACTGGATGCGGTGCTGCCGGCGGCGCCACGGCTGCAGAACGACACCGAGGGCGGATGGAGCGACTGGACCACGATCGGTGACCTGGTCAAGACCGGTGCCCTTGCGCTGCGGCAGGCGCCCGCAGAGCTGAAGACCGGTGGCGGTGAGCATCCCGTGCTGACTGCCAAGGACGTGCGGCTCGGCCGCGGTCCGTCGGAGACAGCGCCCACTGCTCCGGGAGCGGTCCCCATCCAGCCGGGTGACGTCATCACTCCACTCGCGCCGGCCACCCCGGCGGTGCGCGTCGCCACAGAGGCGCACGCGCTCCTGGGACACCGCCTGTACCTGCTTCGCCCCGATCCCGGGCGGATCGACGCGCACTTCCTGGCCGCGTACCTGCGGCTGGCCCGCGAACCCTCGCGCGGCCAGGGCAGCTCCTTCGTCCACCGGGCGGATGTCCGCCGGATTCGGATTCCCGCGCTGCCGATCACCGCTCAGCACACCTATGGTCTGTCCTTCCGGGAACTGCTCGATTTCGAAGCGGCACTGCGAAAGACGCTGCGCCATGGGGAGGAGATGATCCGGACCGGATTTCTGGGACTGACTCATGGCACACTGCGGCCCCCGTCGATGTGCGACTAGCCTGCCTCTGGTGATGTCAGGTGCCGAACGGAGGGTGAAGCCGCAGTGGGAACGCTGATCGACCGCCGTTATGAGCTGGAAGCTCTGCCCATTGGCCGGGGCGGTATGGGCGAGGTGTGGCTGGGGCACGACATCCGCCTGGACCGTCAGGTTGCCGTGAAGTTCATCCGCCTGCCGGGCGACGGTTCCGACCAGGACTACATCCGTCGCTTCGTCCGCGAATCGCGGATCACCGCCCGTCTGGAACACCCGGGCGTCCCGGCCGTCTACGACGCCGGCATGCACGAGGGCAAGCCCTACCTGGTGATGCAACGTATCCGCGGCATCAGCATCTCGGACCTCATCGCCGAGCAGGGCGCCCTGCCGGTCGGTTGGGCTGCGGCGATCGGGGCCCAGGTCTGCGCCGTGCTCGCCGTGGCCCACCAGGCGTCCCTGGTGCATCGGGATCTGAAGCCCAGCAACCTGATGCTCGAACCGGACGGCGGGGTGAAGGTGCTGGACTTCGGCCTGGCGGTCGCACCGACCCTGTCGGACTTCTCGAAGATCACCCTGACGGGTCAGCCGCTCGGCACGCCCGCCTACATGGCGCCGGAACAGATCCAGGCCAACATCAGTGGTCCCGCCACCGACCTCTACGCCCTCGGTTGCACCCTGCACGAAATGCTCACGGGTGAACGGCTCTTCAGCGGCTCGACCTCCTACGACGTGATGAGCAAGCAGGTGAGCCGCAGCCCCGTACCGGTGAGCAGCGTGCGGCAGGACGTGCCCGCCGGGCTCGAAGAGCTCATCCTGCACCTGCTCCGCAAGAACCCCGAGGAACGCCCCGCCGATGCGCAAGCCGTCTTCGAGCGTCTTCGTCCCTACGCCCACGGTCTCGGGCCGTGGGCGGGGGTGCTTGATCCGCCTTCGGCGATCAGCCCCAACCGGATGTACGCCGCAGTGCTCAGCAGGGTTCTGCCCGGCACCCAGAACGAGGACCCGCCGGCGACGGTGCCCCTGAGTGGCCGGTCTGCTCCAGCGGAGGGGCAGCGCCCGGTGAGCGGCGGCGACGTGAGCCGGGCCCGCACCGAGGCGCGGCGTCTGGCCGGCGCGTCACGGTACGGCCAGGCCGCAGAGGTGCTCTCGTCCGTTGTCGGACGGGTGGGGGACTCCCTCGGCGATCGTGACGAGGAAGTTGTGCACGCACGGCTCGAACTCGCCGACATCCTGTTCGAAGAGGGCGCCTACCGAGATGCCGCGCCGGCATACGAGCAGATCGCCGCCGAAGTCGCCAAACGCAGCGGCGCCCAGGCCGAACCCGCGCTGCGCGCACGACTCAAGGGCGCGACCTGCCGGGCGCTGATCGGCGAGACAGCGGAAGCGCTGCGGCAGTTGCAGGAACTCCTGGGCGACTACCGGACGGCGTTCGGCGACGGCGACGCACGCACTGTCGAGCTACGCCAGCAGATCGGGCTCCTGCAACTCGGTGCGGGCCAGCCGCAGGCGGCGGGGGAGACGCTGTTGCGCCTGCTGGCGGACCTGACCGACCAGCGGGGCGCCCACCACCCGACGGTCGCCGAACTCCGTACGTTGATCCAGTCCCTCCCGCCCGCTGCCAGGCCTCCTGTGCGATGACCGGTCGGGGCCGAGCCGTTAGCGTTTCACCGCCCGGCTCTGCTGCGGCGTCACCCAGCCGCTTCTGGATCAACGGATGTCCTTCCCGAGACGAGCCGTCCCCGGAAAGCGGCTTAGCGCAAGTGATCTCGCACAGCAGAGGTCCGAATCGGCGCTAATAGCGAAGAACTGTGACGTAGCGAGATCTCCCAGGAAGGGAGAGTTTCTGCTGGCCTGCGGCGTCTGAGGTGCTCAGGCTTGACGCAGTTGATGCACGCCGGGTGCGACGGGTTCGTACAGCGTCTCGAGTCCACGACGAACTCGGACAAGTGACGCGAGGTACTCCTGTGTTTCAGGGTCCGTGGAAAGCAGAACAGTGCCACGCATGCCTCGGGTGAGAAGCACTTTATACGTGTTTCGAATCAAGCGGTCGGCTTCCTCATCGCTGAGCGCCTTCTTCGAGCGGAATGCGGGGTCCTTCGATTCGCTTCGTTGCGTAACGAGTCGGCCGTTTCGGGCTACCAGGTCCGGACCGATGATGACGCCAGACCACTCGTATTCGAAGCCTTGAGCCGTGTACACGCATCCGACCTGGCCAAAACCATTGGGATCGGTGGCCCAGAAGGCACTTCCTGGCGCGTCGCCTACACTGCGATCGCTCCTGACGTTCCAGGGGCGCGCCCATGAGCCGATCCGGACGTCCGGAACCAGCTTGCCATCTGGATGCGGGTCGCTCCAGGGCCAGCAATATCCGGCAGAAATTCGCGCGGTCTCTCCGAGTGACTGTTTATCAGCAAGGAATGACTCCATCTGCTCCGGTGTTTCGGCGAATCTGAGGTCGAATCGCCCATCGCCGACCCATACCGAAGGCTTCCCTCCGTCCAGTTCCAGGAGATCGAGCACCCACTCTTCGTATGCTTCGCTGCCTCCGCAGCGGAACTGGCCGTGGAGGGAGACCGCTTCAACACTGAACCCGAGTCGTTGAGCTGAGTCGGTTATGACGTCAACGTTGCCAAGTTCACCAGGTTTCACGACCTGGTGTTCGTCGAGCAGGAAGACCGGCACCCGCGCAGCGCTCATGAGTTCTTCGATTTGTGGACGAGCAACGTCCCGCTTAATCTTCGGCGTGTATCGGTTCACGGAAGTCTTACGGATGCGATGAGCCTCGTCGCAGATGAGAACGTCAAAGCCGTTGCGTTCGGCTGTCATGAAGCTGTTGAAGTAAGCGAAAAGGCTCTTCACGCGTGTTGAACCCTTGCCTGCGTACCGACGCAGGGTCTGGGTGAAGGATCGAGATCCCGTCGCGTGCATCACAGAGCGGTTCTGGCGAGCCAGCTCACCCATGACTGAGAGTGCAATTACGCTCTTTCCGCTTCCGGGGCCCCCCGAGACGACGACGACGTTCTTGTGATCCGCCGAGCGGGCACGCTCGACGGCGTGCAGTACCAGTTCGTAAGCCACGCGTTGCTCGTCAAGAAGGGTGAAGTGAGATCGTTCTTTGATCTCTTTGGCGGCGTACGACAACAAGTGCTTGCTCGGTCGAACAGCACTGCTCAACAAGCGGTCCGCCGCTTCCGCGCCGGGATCCGGGGCGAGATGCTGCTTTAGATAAGCAAGGAACTCGCCCCGCCTTTGCTTAGTGAAGATTCGGCTCTGTTCCGTTCCGGGTCTGCGAAACAGATCAGAGACATCGCGATCCGTCGCGTTGTGGAGATATGCCGCTCCACGGACGCGATGGGAGGCGCCGGCAAGGACACCCAGAAAGTCACTCAGGTACTCGCAGTAGTCGGCAACCTGGACTCCAGGGTGGAGCCTCGGTCCACTGGTGTTCTCTAAGGCAACAAGTGTCGGTGAGTCCTCGTAGAGCTCCGCGAAGGACCACTGCTTCAGTTCAATCACGACGTAAGAGTCTTCACCGGTTCGCGGATGGCGTCCGGCAAGCACCGCGTCCACGCGCTTACTAGTGAGCGGCAACTGATACTCGACCAGCACCTCGACGGCACCTAGACCGGCGTCAGCGAGGTCTTGGCCGAGGATGGACAGGCTCCGCGACCAGGACCTCTTTTCTGAAGGGCTCACGCCGTGGCCGTTCATCGCTAGGTGTTCCGCTGTCCGTTCGACGAGGGTGCCTTCGGTGGCTAGTCGAAGCAGACCGGACGCAGAGGTACGAAAGGCCGACACGGGCAAGGGCCTCCAGGCAGCACGAAGTCACCGTGCGCGTGGGGCATGTCCCAAGTAGAGAAGCCCGTCGTTGTGCGCTTTGAACGTGAGAACTCTAGCGAATCTGAGCGTTGCCGACCACAGCTCCGGTCCTACAGTCGAATGCCGGTCAAGTTTGAGACGGGGCCTTCATGGCTGATCCGCGAAACTCGTCCGCAGGGTAACGCTTTGCGGAAGCGGCGAGTTTGTCCGTGGCGGCAGTGACAAGGTCGACACCCAGGACATCCGCCAGGCGGGTCAGGTAGATCATGACGTCGCCGATCTCCGCGAGCACTCGAGCGCCTGCTGCAGGATCGTCAAGGACTCGGCTTGACTGCTCTGGCGTCAGCCACTGGAACTCGGCTGCCAGTTCCCCCACCTCGCCCATCAGTGCCATGACGAGGTTCTTGGGAGTGTGAAACTGATGCCACTCCCGGTCATCGGCAAACTCGCGGAGGCGCTCGGTGAGGCGCTCCACGCCGTGGGTTCCTCTTTGCGAGTCGCCGACGTTCGATGGAGTCGACATGCCTTCCAGACTAGTCCGGCTCACTGAGGGTGTGTCAGTGTGCTGGCAGGAGAGCTGGGGCTTCAGGATGTCCAGGGCACGGAAGCGAGATCTTTAATCGATCTTGGTAGCCTCTGGCGCATGACTGAGCTGGTCACGCCTCGCCCATCCCGCCTGTTTTCCTCCGATGACGTCCTCAACGGACAGGCGAAGTTGGACCACTACCCGCTGCGCTACATCTGTCTGGTGCCTCCGATGGGCGGGCGGATGCGAACCGCCGCCTCGTTCGGGATTAAGGCGATGGACGAGGTCGACAAGATCCTCTCCGCCGTGGAGCTGTTGGAGACGCAGGGCTGGGAGATGGTCACCCTTGACCAGGCGGGTCTGACTGCCTTCATGCGCCGTACTCTGCCGCGCTGATCGAGGGTGCCGGGCTTCGCCGCCGCCGAGGTGTACGCCGTGGTTGACCGTTTGCCGCGCCCGCGAAAGATAGGTGGCGGCACCGAGACCCGGTACCGTCACGAGGATGCGGGGTCGCTCAGCGGCGGACGCCGTTGTACTGGTCGATGCCCCTGGCGGCGAGCAGCGGCCCTGCCACCAGATACGCGATCCAGGTCAGCGGCATGGTGACGAAGCCGATGCCGAGGAAGATTAGCGCGAAGTTGATCCCGAAGAGCACCCAGAACGAGAACATCAGTCCGACGCCGAGGGCGAGCCGTCCGGCATAGATGTTGCCGATACCGAAGACGCCGAAGAGGCCCGGGACGATCTCCAGGGCGATCCCGCGGCCCTTCGACTTCGGGTTCACCGGGTAGGTGGCGCCGGGCCGCAGTTGGGCGGGGTTGAACGGGGCGGGTGTCATGACGGCATTCTCCCGATCCGCGCCCGCTGCCCACCATCGGCCGAGCGGGCAGATGATCTTGCGGTGGCCGCCGGCCTGTGATCGTCCGCTTGCCGGTTCAGGCTAGGGTTTCCGCGTCGACACCCGTCGCTTCATTGGTGGACAGCGCCACGGAGTGGACGACCGGTCGCGCGACGGGAATGGGGGAGGGCGGCCAATGATGCGGATGAACGAGCGGGTCGGGACAGCCCAGCGGCAGACTGTGCTGGAGCAGTTGATGCGCGCGCTGGAGCAGGGGTACATCGACCTGCCGGAGTACGAGCGGTGCATGATCGTCGTGCAGTCGGCCAAGTTCGCCGGCGACCTCACCCAGCAGACGGCCGACCTGCCACGGCAGTTCCAGTGGCATCCGGGTCAGGCAGTTGCCCACCTGACGCAGCAACCGCCACAGCAGCACCCGCAGCTGCCGCCACGGGACCCGCGCCCGATGTCGATCGTCAGCCTCGTGCTGGGCATCATCTCGCTGCCGACGGCGATCTGTTACGGGGTCGGAGCGGTGCCCGCTGTGATCGCGCTCGTGCTGAGCCGCCCCGGTCTGAAGGCGAACCCGACGAACGGAATGGCCCTTGCCGGACTGATCCTCGGAATTATCGGCCTCGCCCTCTCCTTGTTGTTCTTCGCAGTGCTCGTCCTCATGCCCGATCCGGTGCCTCCGCCTGCCTGACGGGGCAGTCTCCTCATCACGGCCGGACAGGCGCATGAAGCTTTCGGCGGGAGCGGTGCAGCAGAAGCATGCTGCCGAAGCCGGCTGTCATGAGCGCGCCCACGCCCATCGCGATGCCGCTGAACCAGGCCATGATTCTGGAAATGGCCCATTCGCGTTTGATGTCCGGCGGACCCGGGTCGCCGAGGCGGTTGACATTCACGGCGGGCACATCGGCGGTGAGCGCCGCGGGCAGGTCGAGCATGCCGTGCCCGTAGGTGCTGTCCCGCCCAGCTGCACCGAGATCCTCGGCGGTGGTGAGGAGGCGCTCGATGACTGAAGCAGCGTTCAGTTCGGGATGGGCAGCGCGGATGAGAGCGGCAGCGCCGACTGTGAGTGCTGCGGCAGCTACTCCTGCCTCTTCCATAATGCTGTCAGTGACGTCTCCGGCGTCCGTGAAGGAGAACCCGGCCATGCCGGGGAACGTGGCGGGAGCCACCAGATCGATCTCGGTGCCACTCCATCCACGAGGGGCTCGGTCAGCTCGGTCGACAGCGCCGACAACGAGAATCCCCTCTGTTTGCGAGGCCGGGAGCAAACGAACGGTTTCTGCGTCTGTCACGACCACCACGTCGTTGGCCAGCGCGTAGCGGATGCCGTCGTTGACCGCTCCGCGAGGCTGTCGCTCCAGAACGCCGGAGACATCGATCACGGATGCGCCCTCGTCCACCAGCCAACGAAGGGCGGTCGAAAACTCGGTGGGATCGCGCTCTTTATCCATGGTCTGGATCTCTGCCTGTGGGGCGATGCCCAGTACGCCGAGTTCTCCGCCGGCGACGATCAAGCCCAGTCGCCCGGCGGGGAGTCCTGAGGCCTGGCCGAACACGGGGTCCACCACCCGGCCGCGCCGGTCCACACGCTTGTGCGGCCGTACGCGCCCGCGCAGGCCAGGAATATCCGTGTCGACCTCTAACGAGAACATGCCGATCAGAACGCCTTCTCCCTGGGAGATGCCGTGCGCCTCCGGAACGCCGATACGGTCCAGGTACCACTGGTTGAGGGAGTCCGGCGATGCGGCAACGGCCGACACGTCGCTGGACACGATCAAACCGGCCATGAGCGGCACGAGGATCAGGCAGCGGAGGATCGACGGCAGCGTCGAGAGTCGGTGAGCCATCGTGGCGCCACCAGTGCCGAACGGTCCGCCGTTGCTGTCCGTGTTCTTCTTCATCACGTGATTTCCTGTCCTCGTTTGATGCTTTCGCCGGGCACGAATCCGATCGTCCACGCTTGACGTGTTGTTGGCGGAGTGAGTCAATGTGCCAGTTTCTTGTTGACCGCCTGCGGCCAGCGGCCGGCGGGGAACTTGCTGTTGTCATTCAATATTGCAGTTGCCCGGTTTATGGCGTCGATGCTTTTCGCCGCGTGCCGCAGGGAGTTCATGTAGATGCGCATGATTGCCATGGCCGCGTCTGCGATCGCGGCTGCTACCGTGCCGATCGCCTCCAGAATGCCGACGGCCGTGACGATCTCCAGCGCCGCTTCTATGGTCGCTTGGGTCAGATCGACGATCGGTTCGATCAGGGCAAAGAAGAAATCGACGTTCCTGACAGCCATCTCGGTCAACCAGACGCCTGATTCTTGAATTATCTTGGTGGTTGCCTCGATGGCCTCGCTTTGCGCATCCCGTTTCTCGCGGTAGGCGTAGTAGGCGGCACCGGACCACGCAGGCAAGGCGTTGGCCTCGTATGCACCCGCCGTTGCCGACATGCTGCTGACAGCGGGTAGCACCTCCCTGTTCCACGCCAAGCCGACGGAGATCAGTGACAGAACGGGGGTGCCTGCCTCGACGAAGGTCCGCACTTCTGCCTTCAGCTTGTCGAATTCCTGCCTCAGGCTGTCCCATCGCCCTTCCGCTATCTGAGCCAAGGCGATCGACGCAAGCGGTGAAAAGAGACTGGCCTGTCGCAGCGCTTCGTTGATCTTTCCCTCGAGTTTCAGGAATTCTGAATCGGCCTCATCGAGTTCCCCGTCGCAAAGCTCGACAGCTGTGCCGAACAAGCTTTCGATTGAGCTGGGATGTGTGCCCTGCATGTCACTCCTTGAGCCACCATTCATTGAGCACAGCGCTCAGCACAGCGCTGCGCGCAGCACAGCACAGCACAGCGCTGCGCGCAGCCTCGGCGCGGCCGCCGTCAGGGGTGGTTGTTGTAGCGGCCGTAGATGGCGATCAGATCGCTCGCCTGGTTCTGATCCGTGCCGTCGTAGCGGTAGGCGGCGGTACGGAGTGCGCCCGCGATTTCACTGAATTCAATCGACGCGTCCGACAGCAGAGTCACGACCAACTGGTGCACGTCGTCGTACGCGGCGGACAGTTGGTCCTTGAGTAGCGATTTCGGACCCGCCCAGAAGGCGGTGGGGTTCAGAATGAGACTTTCTGCTGTCCGCTCCGCCGCTGCCATGGTGACCGCCATCTGGTCCCACTTGCGTGCTTCGACCTCGAGGGCGTCGCGCACCAGGGCGAGTTCATTGTTGTCAGGCATCGGGGTGTCTTTCGTCTGAGTTTCCTGCGGGAGATTCGCCCGTCGCGGGGGAGTTGGCTTCGCGGAAGGCGGTGACGGCGTCCCGCGACAGGGCCGCCAGGAGGCCCGGGTCGATGTGCGCGCCGACCGAGACGCTCTGCACCGCGTGGTCGCGCACCAGAAGGCTGATGTGCCCCGCCGGTCCGTGCACCCGGCGTTGCGCGGGGGAGGCCGGTGTCTGCCGCACCCGCCCACTGTGCCGATTCTCTGCATCTGCGAGCGATCGCCGCAGATCGTCGAGGTCGGCGAAGGTCGGCGCGCGGCGAGCGGCCGGCGGCTCCGCACGCCAGGACGCCTCGTCAGAGTGGGAGTCGTAGTGCTCACCGCTGGATTGTTCGAGCCGGTCAGCCTGCTCGGTGAGGATCTTGGTGATGGCCGCCTGGTGCGCTTCGAGGATGGCCGGGCCCAGTGAGGTCGTGCCGCGGCAGGAGAACCACCCTCGGCTGATGTCGACCGAAGACACCCGCCCGGAGCCGTCGGTGGTCACCGTCACCATGCCGGTGGCGTCCTCACCCGTATGGCGTGCGGCGGGATTCTGCGCGGAGCGGATGGTGCGGCTGAGGTTGCGCATCCGGGTGGCGATGCCGCGCAGGCGCTCCGCCGGGTCTTCGGACATGGCTTCGCCCCGCTCGAAGGAAGGAATGGACACGGCTCAGTGGTTCCGGCGGCGTCCGACAGCGGTGGCGGGATCCGGCCGGTGGGCCGTGTTGTCTGGTTGCTGCTGCACCGCCGAATCTCTCCGTTCTTGTCGCCCGCTGGTCGTCCGGGAGACGCCGGCCGCAAAGGGACAGGCATCACCTGAGGCCGCGCCGATCCGAGGCAGGAGCGGCGTCCACAGAGGATGTTAGCGGCGAGCGTCGATTGACGGTGCCCCTGGGTAGTCGCCGGGTTGCCGAAAGTGGGGAATCGGCGCCGGTTGGTGGCGCTGACGCAACGACCCCGGGGTGCCGGCGCCCGGCGCGGTGCCATCGGGTTGAGATTGGCCCCTCCCAGCTAAAGTCTGCTGCGGTGAATCGTGGCCCGCCGGCTCACGCAGACCACTGCCGGCATGGCCGCCGCTCAGGGGCATGCGAAGGACGAATCACGCGAGGCGTTTGGAAGGCGGCACCGGTGCAGATGAACGAGCGGGTGGGAACGGCACAGCGGCAGGCGGCGGTGGAGCTGCTCACTCGGGCGCTCGAAGGCGGCTACATCGATCTGGTCGAGTACGAGCGCCGGATGGTTGTCGTGCAGTCCGCGACGTTTGCCGGCGACATCGTCGGCCCGATGTCGGACCTGCCCCGCCAGTTCCAGTGGAACCCGCACCACGAGGTGGCGCCCGTCGTACCGCCGGCGCAACAGCACCACCAGCAGGTGCCGGCCGCCGATGTCGGCTCCAAGTCCACCCTCAGTCTGGTGATGGGCGCGCTGTCGCTACCCCTGTCGATATGCTTCGGTATCGGGCTGATCCCTGCGGTGGCCGCGCTCCTCCTGAGCCGTCCGGGCTTGAAGGCATACCCGACGAACACCTCGGCGGTCGTCGGCCTGGTCCTCGGGATCGTCGGTGTCGCTGCCTCGGTCGTCATGCTGATCGCGTTCATCGGCTCTATCGTGGATCCGCCCTCGACCACCTGACCGTTTGCGGGCGGGGATTCGGGCTTCGCTCTGCGCCGTACGCGTACGATCCGGTCGATGTCCGCGGTCCCGTACCGGCGTCGGTGTGGGGGCCCATGGCCGATATGCCGGCAGATCCGCCCGGGCCTTGTCGTCGAGAGCGAGCCATGGAGTGAACTACGGAATGCCGTTCCGCCGGTCGCCGTTCCCCGCGACGCAGGAGCGAGTCGGCACGGTCGAGCGCGGCACCGTCCTCGACCTGCTTTCCCGCGCGCCTTAAGAGGGATACCTCGAACTCGGCGAGTACGACACCCGCATCACCGCGGTCCACAGCGCCCGTACCGTCGGTGACCTGATGGGCCAGGTCGCCGACCTTCCACCCGCCTTCCGCTGGCCGCCGCAGCCCTTGCCCGTGGTCGGCGGCCCGGTCGCCGGTGCTCCTGTAGGCGCGGTCGTCACACCGTATCCGGCTCCCGTGGGCGCGGTCGTCACACCGTATCCGGCTCCCGTGGGCGGGTTCGTCACGCCGCATCCGGCCCGAGAGACTTCGCACGGCATGGCGATCGCCTCGGCGGTTCTCGGATCCATCTCCCTCGTCACGGCGTTCTGCTCGGGGATCGGTGTCGTTTTCGGCATCGTCGCCGTCGTGCTGGCGATCCGCCCGATGAAGGCCAAGGACAAAACCGCCCGGGTCGGAATGGCACTCGGTCTGGCCGGTATCGCCCTCTCGGCGGCGGTGTATGTACTGGCGCTCATCGCCGGCGTCGCCCCGTTCCCGGGATCCGGCGGGTCGTCATGAGCCGCCCGGTGCCGCGCCGCCCTACTCGCGTCTTCCGTCTCCGCGACAAGATCGGACGCCGACCGGGTTCAGGCCAGTAGCCGTTCGACCGCGTTGTCGATCTGGCCTGACCTTCGCCGCGGCGTGACGGCTCCGGGTGGGGTGGCCCGGCGGCACAGTGGCGAGCGACACCGACCGCTTCGCCCGGCGGTGGAGGAGACTTGATCCATGGCCCGTACCAGCTCCGGAAGTCGGCCGACCGCGAAGTGCCCGGTCCGGCCGGGTGAGCCCTGCACGCTCTGCCAGCTCGACTCGGACGTCACCGGCCCGCAGGACTGCCCGCTGGTCTGGATCGTGATGCGCGATCAGGAGCTGCGCGACGGCGTGCACAGCAAGCGGATGGAGCAGGACCCCCGTCAGCTCAGCTCGCCGTCGAGATAGACCCAGTGCCCGTGCTCGCGTACGAAGCGGCTGCGTTCGTGCACGCTGCCGGTCTCGCCCGGCTCCCGGTAGTGGGCGCGGAACTCCACCACCCCGGCGGTGTCGAGCAGGCCGCCTGATTCGGTGTCGAGCACCTCCAGCCGCGTCCAGCGCTGCCGCGGGTCCAGCAGCAGCCGCGCCGGCCGGGTCGCGGAGTGCCAGCTGCGCAGCAGGTACGCCGCGTCGCCGAGCGCGAAGGCGCTGAACCGCGACCGCATCAGCGCCTCGGCGCTCGCCGCCGCCTGCCCGCCGTGCAGCGGGCCGCAGCATTCGTCGTACGGCAGCCCCAGGCCGCACGGGCAGGGGCGGATCTTGCCGGTGGCTTCTCGTCGGTCCTTCGCCATGGCGCCATTCTTCCCGTCGGCCAGGGCGGGTGCGCGGGCGCGGTGGCGGGGAACGGCCCGGTCCGTGGGAGCGGGCACGCCACACCGCGTGCGGTACGGCGAACAGGCCCGCCCGTACGTGGATTCAGGCAGCCTGCCGGGCGGTCTCGCGGAGCACGTCGGCGTCGAGGTCGAGGGTGGTGAGCAGGCTCGAGTTGCGGGCGAGGTCGACCTGCTCCGGCAGTTCCCGGTCGAACCAGTCGGCCCGGGCCTGCTGACCCCGGTTCCGCAGCGCGTCCAGGATGACCTGCTTGGGGATCGTCATCTTCTGCATCTTCTGCTCCTTGAGAGGGCCGGCACGGCGACCCGTGGCGCGGGGGCCGTGGCGGCCGGATCGAGCCGG
Source organism: Melissospora conviva (assembly GCF_049523535.1). NCBI lineage: Bacteria > Bacillati > Actinomycetota > Actinomycetes > Micromonosporales > Micromonosporaceae > Melissospora > Melissospora conviva. The sequence goes on along the minus strand of NZ_JBLLDT010000005.1, from coordinate 31,802 downwards.
GAGCGGGAGTGTCGTCGACCGGGTCGACGCCCGCCGTTGACCCGGGCTCGAAAAGTGGAGGTTCCACCGCGACTTCAGCGGTGTTGCCGGGCGCGTAAGCCCGGTTCGTCCGTCCTGCCCCACCCTACGTGGATGCCCGGGACCGCCGCCCGCCGGTCCCGCGTCCCACCGGAGCCGCCGGTCCGGTTCGGCGGGCCGGGCGGCTGTGGCACCGTTGGCGGCATGCGGGAAGCGGTGGAGGTCGACGTGGCGCTGGTGGGGGGCGGGGGCGCCGCCTCGCTGCTGCTGGCCGCGCTCGACCGGCAGGGGGTACGCGGCCTGCGGATCGCGGTGCTGGATCCCGTGCACCGGCGTGGCCAGGATCGGACCTGGGCCTTCTGGGGTGAGCCCGACGGTGACCTGGAGCCGCTGCTGCACGCGAGCTGGGACCAGGTGGAGGTCGTCACCGCGGCCGGCCGGCGGCCCCTGGAGCTCGCCCCGCTGCGGTACGCCATGCTCCGCTCCGCCCCGCTCTACGAGCGCGCCGCCGAGGCCGAACGGCGGCTTGCGGTGACCCGTCTGACGGCGCCGGTGCGGACCCTGCACGACGACGGCGACGCGGTGCTGATCCAGGCCGAGGGCGGGGCTGAGGTGCGGGCGGGGTGGGTGCTCGACTCCCGGCCGCGCCGCCCGGAGCGCCCCGGCCGGACGACCTGGCTGCAGCATTTCCGCGGCTGGTGGGCGGAGAGCGACGTGCCGGTCTTCGACCCGGCGCGGGCGGTGCTGATGGACTTCCGTACGCCGCAGCCGCGGCGGGGTGTCTCCTTCGGCTACGTGCTGCCGGTCAGCGACCGGTACGCGCTGATCGAGTACACCGAGTTCTCCCCGGCGCTGCTCGACGGCGCCGGTTACGACTCCGCTCTCCGCGGCTACCTGGCGATCCTCGGTCTGGCGCCGGACCGGTTGACGGTGCGCGAGGTGGAGAACGGCGTGATCCCGATGACCGACGGGCCGTTCACCACCCACCCGTCGCCGCGGGTGGTGCGGCTCGGCACCGCCGGCGGCGCGACCCGCCCGTCAACGGGTTTCACCTTCTCGGCGATGCGGCGCCAGGCCACGCAGGTGGCGGCGGCGCTCGCGGCCGGCCGGGCGCCGGTGCCCGGGCCGGCCTATCCGCGCCGGCACCTCTGGATGGACGCCGTCGCGCTGCGCGCCCTGGACCGGGGTCTGGTGGCCGGCCCGGACTTCTTCGACCGGCTCTTCGACCGCAATCCCACCGAGCGGGTGCTGCGCTTCCTCGACGGCGCCACCACCCCGGCCGAGGAGCTGGCGGTGATGAGCTCCACCCGGCTGCTGCCGATGGCCTCGGCGGCTGCCGGTGACGCGCTGGCCCGGCTCCGGCCGGGGCGGCGTGGCGGATGAGCCTCCGGTGGGCGGCGCCGCGTGCCACCTGCTAGTCTTTGCGGGTCGACCATGTCGCCACCGCCCATCCTGCCCGCAAGAGCAGGTGCCGCACGGCGACGACGAAGCGGAGTGCCTACTCCCACCCGAGTCGCCCAGAGCGGCCGGGTCCGGTCACCCGGTACGGGATCCGTCCTGTTCCGGGCAGATGCGATCCCTCGCGGAGCGCATCCCGACCGGTCGAGTAGGCCCTGGCATGCGCCGGGGCCTTACTGCTTTCCTGGTCCTCCCGACCCCGGGAGGCTCCTTGGAGTCGGCGTCATGTGTTCATTACCGACCCGAGGAGGCCCCATCAGCGTCGAGCCACGTGTGAACGATCAGATCCGGGCGCGTGAGGTCCGACTGGTCGGCCCTGAGGGTGAGCAGGTGGGCATCGTCCCGCTGGAGCGCGCCCTTCAGCTGGCCGCGGATGTCGACCTGGACCTGGTCGAGGTTGCGCCCATGGCGCGCCCGCCTGTCTGCAAGCTCATGGACTTCGGCAAGTTCAAGTACGAGAGCGCACTCAAGGCGCGCGAAGCCCGGCGGAACCAGCAGCAGACCGTCATCAAGGAAATGAAGCTCCGACCCAAGATCGACGCGCACGACTACGAGACCAAAAAGGGTCACGTCATGCGCTTCCTCAAGGGCGGAGACAAGGTCAAGGTGACGATCATGTTCCGCGGTCGCGAGCAGAGCCGCCCGGAGCTGGGTTACCGGCTCCTGCGCCGGCTCGAGACGGAGATCTCGGATCTGGGCTACGTCGAGGCCGCGCCGAAGCAGGACGGCCGAAACATGATCATGGTCATCGCTCCGCACCGCGCCACCAAGGCCGCCGCCACGGCAGCCAAGACCGGCGCTCCGCGTGAGCGGGAGGACGAGGCCGAAGAGGCCCCGTCGGCCGCACCGGCCGAACCCGTCGCCAACAGCGGCGAGTAACAGGGAGAGACGTTTCACATGCCGAAGATGAAGCCCCACAGCGGAATGGCCAAGCGCGTCAAGGTCACCGGACGGGGGAAGATCGTCGCGGAGCAGGCCGGCAAGCGCCACCTGCTGGAGGGCAAGTCCTCCACCCGCACCCGCCGGCTCACCGGGACGGTCGAGGTCGCCAAGGCCGACGTCAAGCGAATCAAGAAGCTGCTCGGCCGCTGACGCGCGCCCAGAACTTGATCTGAAGGAGTAGTTGAGATGGCACGCGTCAAGCGGGCAGTAAACGCCCAGAAGAAGCGTCGTACCCTGCTGGAGTCCGCCAGTGGCTATCGCGGTCAGCGTTCGCGCCTGTACCGCAAGGCCAAGGAGCAGGTGCTGCACTCGATGCAGTACGCCTACCGGGACCGTCGCGACCGCAAGGGCGACTTCCGGCAGCTGTGGATCACCCGGATCAACGCGGGTGCCCGCGCCAACGGGATGACCTACAACCGGATGATCCAGGGCCTGAAGCTCGCCGGTGTCGAGGTCGACCGCAAGATCCTGGCCGACCTGGCCGTCAACGACGCCGCCGCCTTCGCGGCGATCGTCGAGGTCGCCAAGGCCGCCGTCGCGGCCGAGGGCATCGGTGGCGCGCCGGCTCAGGCCGCCTGATCCGCCGAATCTGATCGAGGCGTCTCCCATGCCGTCACCAGCGCGCGGGGGACGCCTCGACCATGTCGCGGACCCGGCCCTGTTCACCCCCCGTACGCCGCGCATCGTCGCCGCCCGGCGGCTGCACCGGCGCCGCGACCGCGACAACGCCGGCCGCTTCCTCGCCGAAGGCCCACAGGCCGTCCGTGAGGCGCTGGCCCGCACCGGCACCGTGCTCGAACTCTTCGGCACCCCCGCCGCGCTCGGCCGCCACGGCGAGCTGGCAGCCGCGGCGCACGCCGAAGGCGTGCCCGTCTCCCCGGTCACCGATGAGGCCCTGGCGGCGCTGGCCGAGACCGTCGCCCCGCAGGGCGTTGTGGCGCTCTGCCGGCAGCTCGATGTGCCGCTGGCGCAGGCGCTGGCCGCCCGGCCGCACCTGGTCGCCGTCCTCGCCGGCATCCGCGACCCCGGAAACGCCGGCACCGTCCTGCGTACCGCCGACGCCGCCGGCGCCGGTGCGGTGATCTTCGCGGGGGAGACTGTCGACCCGTACAACGGCAAGTGTGTGCGCTCCTCGGCCGGCAGCCTCTTCCACACCGATGTGGTGCGCGCCGGCGACCCGCACGCCGTGCTCGCCGCGCTGCGCGGAGCCGGGCTGACCGTCTTCGCCGCCACCGGCTACGGCGAGACCGATCTGGACGACATCGCCGACGCGGGTGGCCTGGCCGTACCCACCGCCTGGCTCTTCGGCTCCGAGGCGCACGGCCTGCCCGACGACCTGACCGCCGCCGCCGACGCCCGCGTCCGGGTGCCGCTGCACGGGCAGGCGGAGAGCCTCAACCTGGCTGCTGCCGCCGCCGTTTGCCTGTACTCTTCGGCCAGAGGACTGCGTTCCATCGCCCGGGAGAAGAAGGTCCAGTCATGAGCGCCAGAGGGCACTCGTTTAGCCAGCCCGCCGGTCGCGGCGGGCGGCAGGACTGACCTGTACTCCCTGCGCCTCCCACCGGCGGGCTGCGGCCGAGCCGCGCGTCCGTAAACTGCCTTCCGCTGCCCGCGAGGGCGTCGCCGCCGTGAGGAGTGCCCGTACGCCATGACCTACCGCAACGATCCGTACGACCCCAAACAGGTCGCCCTGCTCGATCCGACCGCGCTCGCCGAAGCCGTCGCCGCCGCCCGGGCAGCTTTCGCCGAGGCCGGCGACCTGGATGCGCTGACCGCGCTGCGCCACCAGCACCTCGGCGACCGGTCCCCGATCTCGCTGGCCCGCCGCGAGATCGGCGCGCTGCCCCCGGCCGCGAAGTCCGACGCCGGCAAGCGGGTCAACGAGGCCCGCCGCACCGTCGAGAGCGACTACACCGCCCGCCACGAGGAGCTGGAACGCGAGCGGGCCCAGCGGGTGCTGGTCGAGGAGCGGGTCGACGTGACCCTGCCCTACGACCGCCGTCCGCGCGGCGCCCGGCACCCGCTGACCACCCTGATGGAGGAGATCGGAGATCTCTTCGTCGGGATGGGCTACGAGATCGCCGAGGGCCCCGAGGTCGAGCTTGAGTGGACCAACTTCGACGCCCTCAACATCCCCGCCGACCATCCGGCGCGCGGCCTGATGGACACCTTCCACATCGCACCGGCCGCCGGTGGCGAGTCCTCCGGGCTGGTGCTGCGCACCCACACCTCACCGGTGCAGGCCCGCACGATGCTGACCCGCAAGCCCCCGATCTACGTGGTCTGCCCCGGCCGGGTCTACCGCACCGACGAGCTGGACGCCACGCACTCGCCGGTCTTCCACCAGGTCGAAGGGCTCGTCGTCGACAAGGGCATCACGATGGCGAACCTGCGCGGCACCCTCGAGCACTTCGCGCAGGCGATGTTCGGGCCGCAGGCCCGGCTGCGCTGGCGCCCGCACTACTTCCCCTTCACCGAGCCGTCGGCCGAGTTCGATGTCTGGTTCGCCGAGCACCGCGACGGTCCGCAGTGGGTCGAGTGGGGCGGCTGCGGCATGGTCAACCCACGGGTGCTGCGCGCCTGCGGCGTGGACCCGGAGGTCTACTCCGGCTTCGCCTTCGGCATCGGCATCGAACGGACGCTGATGGTGCGCCACGGCGTCAGCGACATGCGGGAGATGTTCGAAGGGGACGTGCGGTTCACCCGCGCGTTCGGCGTGGGGGCATGAGCGGCATGCGGCAACGAGTTCTGGAAGCGGTGGTCTGAGTCATGCGAGTGTCCCTTTCCTGGCTGCGCGAGTACGTCGACCTGCCGGTCGACGTCACGCCCGCCGACGTCGAGACCGCGCTGGTCAACCTCGGCATCGAGGTCGACGAGGTGCAGGACCTGCGCGCGGCGGTCGAAGGCGCGCTGGTGGTGGGCCGGGTCGCCGAGGTCGAGGAGCTGACCGGCTTCAAGAAGCCCATCCGGTTCTGCCGGGTCGACGTCGGCGAGGCCAACGGCACCGGCGAGCTTCAGGAGATCGTCTGCGGGGCGCGCAACTTCGCCCCGGGCGACCGGGTCGTGGTGATCCTCCCCGGTGGCGTGCTGCCCGGCGGCTTCGCCATCGGCGCCCGCAAGACGTACGGGCGCAACTCCCACGGCATGATCTGCTCGGCGCGCGAGCTGGGGGTCGGCGACGACCACTCCGGCATCATCGTGCTGCCCGCCGAGAGCGCCGCCAAGCCCGGTGACGACGCCCGGCCGGTCGTCGGCCTCGACGACGTCGTCTTCGAGCTGGAGATCACCCCCGACCGCGGGTACGCGATGAGCCTGCGCGGCCTGGCCCGGGAACTGGCGCACTCCTTCGGGGTGCCGTTCCGCGACCCCGGTCTGGTGCCGGTGCCCACGGCCACCCCGCAGCCGCCGTACCCGGTGGAGGTGCGCGACACCGTCGGCTGCGACCGGTTCGCCGCGCGGGTGGTGCGCGGGGTCGACCCGGCCGCGGCGACGCCGGACTGGATGCGCCGCCGCCTGACGGTCGCCAACATCCGCAGCATCTCGCTGCCGGTGGACATCACCAACTACGTGATGCTCGAGCTCGGCCAGCCGATGCACGCCTTCGACCTGGACCGGCTGCACGGTGAGCTGATCGTGCGCCGGGCGGTGCCGGGGGAGAAGCTGACCACCCTCGACGGTGTCGTGCGCGACCTGGCCGTCGAGGACATGGTGATCTGCGACGCCGGGCTGCCGAGCACCGCCGCGGGCGCCGGCGGCACGCCGGTGTCGCTGGCCGCGGTGATGGGTGGCGAGACCAGCGAGGTGCTGCCCAGCACCACCAACGTGCTCTTCGAGGCGGCGCACTGGGATCCGGTGATGGTGGGACGCACCGCCCGCCGGCACAAGCTGTTCAGCGAGGCGGCCAAGCGCTGGGAACGCGGCGTCGACCCGGCGCTGGCCCTGGTGGCGCTGGACCGGGCCGTCGAGCTGCTGGTCCGGTACGGCGGTGGCGAGGCCGCGCCGCAGATCCTCGACATCGACCACACCGCCGCCCCGCAGCCGATCCTGCTGCCGGTGGAGCTGCCGAGCCGGCGCATCGGTGTGGCGTACCCGCCGGCGCAGGTCACCGGTCTGCTGGAGCGGCTCGGCTGCACCGTCACGCCGGCTGAGGCGCCCGCCGGGGAGCCGACGCAGGTGCCGGCCGTCGACGGCGGGCTGCTCAGCGTCGTACCGCCCACCTGGCGTCCCGACCTGACCGACCCGGCGGACCTGGTCGAGGAGGTCGTGCGGCTGGCCGGCTACCAGGACGTGCCGAGCGTGCTGCCGGTCGCCCCGCCCGGCCGGGGGCTGACCCCGACCCAGCGGCGGCACCGGGCCGTCGCCCGGGCGCTGGCCGAGCACGGCTACGTCGAGGTGCTCGCCTACCCGTTCGTCTCCGCGGAGCTCGCCGACCAGCTCGGGCTGCCCGCCGACGATCCGCGCCGCGAGGCGGTACGGCTGGCCAACCCGCTCTCCGACGAGGAGCCGCTGCTGCGCACGTCGCTGCTCGGCCCGCTGCTGGCGATCCTGCGCCGCAACCTCGGCCGCGGGCACCGGGACGTGGCCATCTACGAGATGGGCAACGTCTTCCACCCGCAGTCCGCAGCCGGCGCGCCGCCGGTGATGGGAGTGGACCGGGCGCCGACGGCCGAGGAGTTCGCCGCGGCCGACGCGGTGGTGCCGGAGCAGCCGCGGCACGTCGCCGCGGTGCTCGCCGGTGACATCGAACCGGCCGGCTGGTGGGGCGGCGGACGCCCCGCGGGCTGGGCCGACGCGGTGGAGGCGGCCCGCCTGGTGGTGGCCGCCGCCGGCATCGACGCCGACCGGGTCACGGTCCGGGCCGCCGAGCTGGCACCGTGGCACCCCGGACGCTGCGCCGAGGTGCTCGTCGACGACCTCCCGGTCGGCTACGCCGGCGAGCTGCACCCCGCCGTGGTGGCCGCCCTGGAGCTGCCGAAGCGCACCAGCGCCATGGAGCTGAACCTGGACGCGGTGCCCGCCGCGCCGCTGGTGCCCGCCCCCCGGGTGTCGGGCTTCCCGCCGGCGCTGATCGACGTGGCGCTCGTCGTCGACGAGGAGGTGCCGGCGGCCGAGGTGCGGCAGGCGCTCATCGACGGCGCGGGGGAGCTGGTGGAGTCGGTGCGGCTCTTCGACGTCTACCTCTCCGAGCAGCTCGGCGCCGGCCGCAAGTCGCTGGCGTTCAAGCTGACCTTCCGGGCGCCGGACCGGACGCTGACCGGCGAGGAAGCGGTGGCGGCGCGGGACGCGGCGGTCGCCGAGGCGCTTTCCCGCTTCGGCGCGACGCTGCGCGGCGCGTAACGCGGTAGTGGTACGAAGGGCCCCGGCGCACTCGCCGGGGCCCTTTGTCGTCAGGGCCCGTGGCTGCCGCACGCCGGCGGTGAACGGGGCAGCGTCACCAGGGTGTGCCGGTTATGGTGAGGCCATGACCTGCATCGCGTACTGCCGGCTGCGGCCCGCCTCCTAGGCGGCGCAGCCCTGGCGGTCCCTTGCCGGACCGCTCCGTGACGACCGAGGTCGCACGGTGTCAGCTGTCGTCGTCGATACGAGGCATTGTCTCTTCGACCGACAGGAATTCTTCATGCGTGCGCGATCGCACATCTTCATGGCCGGCGCCACCGCGCCGAGCCACATCTATCCCTCGCTGGCCCTGATCCGCGAGCTGGCCGACCGGGGCCACCGGGTCAGCTACTCGGTGGGCCGGTCGCTGGCCGACCTGGTCGCTGCCGCCGGCGCCGAGCCGATCACCCACCCGTCGCTGCTGCCGGCCTCCGACAGCGAGTGGCCCGAGGACCCTGCGAGCGCGATGCGGGTCTTCCTCGACGACCAGATGGCGGCGCTGCCCGCGCTGATCGACCGGCTCGACGCCGACCGCCCGGACCTGGTGCTCTACGACATCGGCGGGCTGGCCGGCCCCGTGCTGGCCGCCCGCTACGGCGTACCTGCGGTGCAGTTGTCGCCGACGCTGGTGGCCTGGGACGGCTACGAGCGGGACATGGCCGAGATGATCGAGGCCGTCCGCAACTCGGAGACCGGGCGCAGCTACCACGCGGCCTTCCGGGGCTGGCTGGCCGGCAACGGCATCGACGCCGACCCGTGGCAGTGGCAGACCCACCCGGAGCAGGTGCTGTCGCTGATCCCCCGGGCCCTGCAGCCGTACGCCGACCGGGTGCCCGCCTCCGTGCGTTTCGTGGGCCCGTGCCTGGACCCGGCGCGGCTGGCCGAGACCTGGACGCCGCCGGCCGGCGCCGGACCGGTGCTGCTGGTTTCCTTCGGGACCGCGTACACCGCGCAGGTGCCGGTCTACCGGGCGGTGCTGGCCGGGTTCGGTGACTCGCGGTGGCACGTGGTGCTGGTGATCGGTGACCGGGTGGATCCGGCCGAGCTGGGGCCGCTGCCGGCCAACGTCGAGCTGCACCGGCGGGTGCCGCAGCCGGCGGTGCTCGCCGAGGCGGCGGCGTTCGTCACCCACGCCGGCATGGGCAGCTGCATGGAGGCGCTCTGGTTCGGGGTGCCGACGGTGGCGATCCCGCAGGCGGTGGACCAGTTCGGCAACGCCGCGCTCCTTGCCGAGCTGGGGGTCGGGCGGCACCTGCCGGCCGAGGAGGTCACCGCCGAGCTGCTGCGGCGCAGCGTGACCGAGGTCGCCGCCGATCCGGAGGTGCGCGCGCGGCTGCGGGCGCTCTCCGCCGAGGTGCGAGCCGCCGGTGGCGTGGAGCGGGCGGTGGCGGCCGTGGAGTCGTTCCTGCCGTAGTCCCGGCGGGCCCGGAGGCAGGGCCGGCAACGCGGACAGCAACAGTCGCGGGCCCGGCCGGGGATGGTCCCGGCCGGGCCCGCTCACATGAACATACGGCCGTGTGCATAAAGTTGCAGCAACACCGAGCGCGGGCTATGCTGCTGCATAGTCATGCGGAGGTGGGTATGGGCATTCGAGTTGCGGTGGCCGGAGCGAGCGGGTACGCCGGTGGAGAGCTGCTGCGCCTGATCGCCGGGCACCCCGAGCTGGAGCTCGTGGCCGCGACCGCGCACTCACAGGCCGGGCAGCCCGTCGCCGCCGTGCACCCGCAGCTCACCGGCCTCGACCTCGTCTTCGCCGAAACCGACCCGGCGCTGCTGGCCGACGCCGACCTGGTCTTCCTGGCGCTGCCGCACGGGCAGTCCGGCGCGATCGCCGCCCGGCTCCCGGCCGGGGTCAAGGTCGTCGACCTCGGCGCCGACCACCGGCTGCGCGACGCGCAGGCCTGGCAGGACTACTACGGCAGCACCCACAGCGGCACCTGGACCTACGGTCTGCCCGAACTGCCCGGCCAGCGGCCCCTCATCGCCGCCGCCGACCGGGTCGCCGCCACCGGCTGCTACGCCGCGGCCACCATCCTCGCGCTCGCGCCGCTGCTGGCAGCCGGCGCCGCCGCACCCGAGGATGTCGTGGTGGTCGCCGCCTCCGGCACCTCCGGGGCCGGCAAGGCGCCGAAGGCGCACCTGCTCGGCAGCGAGGTGATGGGGGACATGTCGCCCTACAAGGTCGGCCGCCACCAGCACGTGCCGGAGATCAAGCAGGCGACCGGGGCCACCGGGCTCTCCTTCACGCCGGTGCTCGCGCCGATGCCGCGCGGCATCCTCGCCACCGTCACCGCCCGCCCCACCGGCGACGCCGACCCCCGCGAGGTGCTCGCCGCGGCGTACGCCGACGCCCCCTTCGTGCACGTGCTGCCCGAGGGGAGCTGGCCGCACACCGGTGCCACCGTCGGCTCCAACGCCTGCCATCTGCAGGCCACGCGGGACATCGACTCGGGCCGGCTCATCGTCTCCAGCGCGATCGACAATCTCGGCAAGGGCGCCGCGGGCCAGGCGGTCCAGTGCGCCAACATCATGCTCGGCCTGCCGGAGACAACCGGCCTTTCCCTGTACGGAGTAGCCCCATGAGTGAGTCCCAGCCCGCGCAGTCGCTGGCGAACGTACGCCGCACCGTGATCTCCAAGCGTCCCGTCACCTCGTACAGCAGGTCGCTGGCGAACGCGAAGCGGATCAGCGCCGCGGCCCTGACCACCGCGGAGGCGGCCGACGCCCCGGACGGGGAGTGGAGCGAGTGAGCGTCACCGCCGCAGCGGGCTTCCGCGCCGCAGGTGTGGCCGCCGGTCTCAAGAGCGCCGGCCGGGACGTGGCGCTGGTGGTCAACGACGGTCCGCTCGCCGCCGCCGCGGGCGTCTTCACCGCCAACCGGGTCCAGGCCGCGCCCGTGCTCTGGAGCCGTCAGGTCCTCACCGGTGGCCGGGTCCGCGCCGTCATCCTCAACTCCGGCGGCGCCAACGCCTGCACCGGCCCGGCCGGCTTCCAGGACACCCACCGCACCGCCGAGGAGACCTCGGCGGCCCTCGCCGACTCCGGCGTCGACCTCGGACCCGGTGAGGTCGCGGTCTGCTCCACGGGGCTGATCGGCGAGCGGCTGCCGATGGGCAAGCTGCTGAGCGGCATGCGGGACGCGGTCGCCGGGCTGAGCGCCGACGGCGGAGCCGCCGCGGCCGAGGCGATCATGACCACCGACACCCGGCCCAAGACCGCCGTGGTCACCGGCGCCGGCTTCACCGTCGGCGGCATGGCCAAGGGCGCCGGCATGCTCGCCCCCGCGATGGCGACCATGCTCTGCGTCGTCACCACCGACGCGGTTGCCGACCCGGAGGTGCTGGACCGGGCACTGCGGGCAGCCTGCCGCGTCACCTTCGACCGGATCGACTCCGACGGCTGCATGTCCACCAACGACACAGTGCTGCTGCTGGCCAGCGGCGCGAGCGGGGTCGAGGCCGACGAGCAGGCGCTGACCGCGGCGGTGACCGAGGTCTGCCACGACCTGGCCCAGCAGCTCATCTCCGACGCCGAGGGCGCCACCAAGCAGATCGCCATCGACGTCGCCGGCGCCGCCACCGTCGACGATGCGGTCGAGGTCGGGCGGTCGGTCGCCCGCAACAACCTGGTCAAGACCGCGCTCTTCGGCAACGACCCGAACTGGGGCCGGATCCTCGCCGCGGTCGGCACCACCGCCGCCGCCTTCGAGCCGGACGAGATCGACGTGGCAGTCAACGGCATCTGGGTCTGCCGCGGCGGCGCCGCCGCCGAGGACCGCGCCAAGGTCGACCTCAGCGGCCGGGACGTCACCATCCGCATCGACCTGCACGCCGGTTCCGAGACGGCGACGGTCTGGACCAACGACCTCTCGCACGCCTACGTCCACGAGAATTCGGCCTACTCCACATGAAACTCTCCGGTGACCTCACCCGCGCCCAGGCCAAGGCCGGGACCCTGATCGAGGCGCTGCCCTGGGTGACCCGCTTCGCCGGGTCGACCGTCGTGGTCAAGTACGGCGGCAACGCGATGATCGACCCGCAGCTGCAGCAGGCCTTCGCCGCCGACATGGTCTTCCTGCGGTCGGTGGGGCTCAAGCCCGTCGTCGTGCACGGCGGCGGCCCGCAGATCTCCCGGATGCTCACCCGCCTCGGTATCGCCAGCGAGTTCAAGGGCGGGCTGCGGGTCACCACTCCCGAGGCGATGGACGTGGTGCGGATGGTGCTGGTCGGCCAGGTCGGCCGCGAGCTGGTCGGCCTGATCAACGAGCACGGCCCGCACGCCGTGGGTCTCTCCGGCGAGGACGCCCGCCTCTTCACCGCCGTGCGCCGCCCCGCGTACGTCGACGGTGAGGCGGTCGACGTCGGGCAGGTCGGCGACGTGGAGTCGGTGAACGCCTCGGCGGTGACCGACCTGATCGACGCCGGCCGGATCCCTGTCATCTCCACCGTCGCCCCGGACGTCGACGGCGTGCTGCACAACCTCAACGCCGACACCGCCGCCGCCGCGCTGGCGATCGCGCTGCAGGCCCGCAAGCTGGTCGTGCTCACCGACGTGCCCGGCCTCTACGCCAACTGGCCCGACACCGACAGCTTGATCTCCGAGCTGACCGATGACCAGCTCGCCGAGCTGCTGCCGACGCTGGAGTCGGGCATGGTGCCGAAGATGGAGGCCTGCCTGCGCGCCGTACGGGGCGGGGTTCCCGCCGCCCACGTCGTCGACGGCCGGGTCGCCCACTCGACCCTGCTGGAGATCTTCACCTCGGAAGGATTCGGCACGATGGTGGTCGGCGCCCCCCGGGCTCCCCAGGCCCGGATCATCCCGGTCGACACGGCGGTGCGGGCATGACCTCGCTGCGCGACCGCTGGTCGCAGTCGATGATGGACAACTACGGGACCCCGCCGCTGGCGCTGGTCTCAGGCAGCGGTGCTGTCGTCACCGACGACACCGGAGCCGAATACCTCGACCTGCTCGGCGGCATCGCCGTCAACGCGCTCGGCCACGCCCATCCGGCCGTGGTCGAGGCGGTCAGCCGTCAGGTCGCCACCCTCGGGCACGTCTCCAACCTCTTCGTCGCCGAACCGCCGGTGGCCCTGGCGGAGCTGCTCCTGGCCCTCATCGGCCGCCAGGGGCGGGTGCTGTTCACCAACTCCGGCGCCGAGGCCAACGAGGCGGCGTTCAAGCTCTCCCGGCTCACCGGGCGCACCCACGTGGTGGCCGCGCACGGCGGTTTCCACGGCCGGACCATGGGGGCGCTGGCGCTGACCGGGCAGCCGGCCAAGGCCGACCCGTTCCGGCCGCTGCCCGGCGAGGTCACCCACGTGCCCTTCGGGGACACCGCGGCGCTGGCCGCGGCGGTCACCAACGAGACCGCGATGGTGATCCTGGAGCCGATCCAGGGTGAGAACGGCGTCATCGTCGCGCCGGCCGGTTATCTGGCCGCCGCCCGGCAGATCACCGCCGCGCACGGCGCGCTGCTGGCGCTGGACGAGGTGCAGACCGGCATCGGCCGTACCGGGCACTGGTTCGCCCACCAGTCCGAGGGCATCGAACCGGACCTGGTCACCCTCGCCAAGGGGCTCGGCGGCGGCCTGCCCATCGGTGCCTGTCTGGCCTTCGGCCCCGCCGCGCAGCTGTTCCGTCCCGGCGCGCACGGCACCACCTTCGGCGGCAACCCGATCGCCTGCGCCGCCGCGCTCGCGGTCATCTCCACGATCGCCAGCGAAGGGCTGCTGGACAACGTCAAGCGGGTCGGGGAGCGCATCCGCGCCGGGGTCGAGGCGCTGGGCCATCCGCTGCTGGGCGAGGTCCGCGGCGCCGGCCTGCTGCTCGGCATCGGGCTGACCGCCGAGGTCTCGGCCGCCGTCGCCGCGAGCCTGCGCGAGGCGGGCTTCCTGGTCAACCCGGTGCAGCCGGACGCGCTGCGCCTGGCCCCACCGCTGATCCTCACCCCCGAACAGGCCGACGCCTTCGTCGCGGCCCTGCCGGCCGCGCTGGACGCCGCCGCCGAACCGCAGACCTCCGCCACCGCGGCGGAGCCGACCACCACGGAGCTGACCTCGTGATCCGCCACCTGCTGCGCGACGACGACTTCACCCCGGCCGAGCAGGCCGCGGTGCTGGACCTGGCGGCGCGGATGAAGGCCGACCGCTTCGGGTTCCGTCCGCTCGCCGGCCCGCGTTCGGTGGCGGTGCTCTTCGACAAGCCCAGCCTGCGTACCCGCTTCTCGTTCGACGTCGGCATCGCCGAGCTCGGCGGGCACCCGGTGGTCACCGACACCCAGGTGACGCACTTCGGCCGGGGTGAGACCCTCGCCGACGCCGCGCAGGTGCTCTCCCGCTACGCGAGCGCGATCGTGCTGCGCACCCACGGCGACGAACGGCTGCAGGAGCTGGCCGCGGGGTCGAGCGTGCCGGTGGTCAACGCCCTGACCGACGGCTTCCACCCCTGCCAGCTCCTGGCCGACCTGCTCACCGTCCGCGAGCACCTCGGGGGCGCCGCCGGCCGGACCCTGGCGTACGTCGGGGACGCGGCGAACAACATGGCCAACTCGTACCTGCTGGCCGGCGCGACCGCCGGTATGCACGTGCGCATCGCCGGTCCGCAGGGCTACGACCCGGACCCGGAGATCGTCAAGCAGGCCGAGGCGATCGCGGATCAGACCGGCGGTTCGGTGCGGGTGCACCGGGACCCGGCCGAGGCGGTCGCCGGCGCCGATGTGGTCGCCACCGACACCTGGACGTCGATGGGGCAGGAGAACGACGGCAAGGACCGGCTCACGCCGTTCTGGCCGTACCAGGTCAACGCCGCGCTGCTGGCGCAGGCCGCGCCGGGGGCGATCGTGCTGCACTGCCTGCCGGCGCACCGCGGCGAGGAGATCACCGACGAGGTCTTCGACGGCCCGCAGAGCGTCGTCTTCGACCAGGCCGAGAACCGGCTGCACGCGCAGAAGGCGGTACTGGCGTTCCTGCTGGAGTCATCGGGCCTGGCCGCCGGATCGCAGCCATGACCGGTCCGCTGACCAGGGCGGCGCGGCACGCGCGGATCGTCGAGCTGATCCGCGGCCGGGCGATCCGCTCCCAGACCGAGCTGGCCGAGCTGCTCGCCGCGAACGGCGCGCAGGTCACCCAGGCCACCCTCTCCAGGGACCTGGAGGAGCTGGGTGCGGTCAAGGTCCGCGGCGGCGACGGGCCCGCGGTCTACGTCATCCCGGAGGACGGCCACCGGGCGCTGCGGGAGGCCGAGGCGGCGCCCGCCCGGCTGATCCGACTGCTGCGTGAACTGCTCAACGGGGTGGACTCAAGCGGCAACATCGCCGTGCTCCGCACCCCGCCGGGCGCTGCCCACTACTTGGCAAGTGCCCTGGATCGCGCAGGCTTATCCGAAATCGTTGGCACCATCGCCGGCGACGACACCATCCTTGTATTGGCCCGCGAGGCCGTCGGGGGTGCCGCCCTGGGGGAGAAGCTCTCCGCCTGGGCGGGACACCAGGACAACGTTGAAGGGAGTACCGCGTCATGACCGAGCGGGTCGTACTTGCATATTCCGGCGGGCTGGACACCTCAGTGGCCATCCCGTACCTGGCCGAGAAGACCGGCGCCGAGGTGATCGCGGTCGCGGTCGACCTGGGTCAGGGCGGCGAGGACATGAACGTCATCCGGCAGCGGGCGCTGGACTGCGGCGCAGTCGAGTCCGAGGTGATCGACGCGCGCGACGAGTTCGCCGCCGACTACTGCATCCCCGCCATGCGGGCCAACGCCCTCTACATGGACCGCTACCCGCTGGTCTCCGCGCTGAGCCGGCCGCTGATCGTCAAGCACCTGGTCACCGCGGCCCGCAAGTACGGCGGCACCATCGTGTCGCACGGCTGCACCGGCAAGGGCAACGACCAGGTCCGTTTCGAGGTCGGCCTGGCCGCCCTCGCCCCGGAGCTGAAGATCATCGCGCCGGCCCGGGACTACGCCTGGACCCGCGACAAGGCCATCGCCTACGCCGAGGAGCGGGGCCTGCCGATCGACGTCAGCCGCAAGTCGCCGTACTCGATCGACCAGAACCTCTTCGGGCGCGCCGTGGAGACCGGCTTCCTCGAGGACATCTGGAACGCCCCGATCGAGGACCTCTACTCCTACACCGCCGACCCGGCCGAGCCGCGCGACGCCGACGAGGTCGTGATCACCTTCGACTCCGGCGTGCCGGTCGCCATCGACGGCGAGACCGTCACCCCGTACCAGGCGATCCAGGAGCTCAACCGGCGCGCGGGCGCGCAGGGCGTCGGCCGGCTGGACATGGTCGAGGACCGGCTCGTCGGCATCAAGAGCCGTGAGGTCTACGAGGCGCCGGGCGCGATCGCGCTGATCACCGCCCACCAGGAGCTGGAGAACGTCACCGTCGAGCGCGACCTGGCCCGCTTCAAGAAGGGCGTCGACCAGCGCTGGACCGAACTGGTCTACGACGGGCTCTGGTTCTCACCGCTGAAGTACGCCCTCGACGCCTTCATCGACGACAGCCAGCTGCACGTCACCGGCGAGGTGCGCCTGACCCTGCACGGCGGCAAGGCCGTCGTCACCGGACGCCGCTCCGAGGCCAGCCTCTACGACTTCGGGATGGCCACCTACGACACCGGTGACACCTTCGACCAGTCGCTGGCCAAGGGCTTCGTGCAGCTCTGGGGTCTGCCGAGCAAGATGGCCGCGGCGCGGGACGCCCGGCTGAGCGGCGACGGGTCTTGAGTCCGACAATGGGTGGCGTGGACGACAAGAGCCTTACCGAGAACAGCGCAGCGACCAACCGCACCAGCCTCTGGGGCGGCCGCTTCGCCGGCGGCCCCTCCGAGGCGCTGGCCCGGCTCTCGGTCAGCGTGCAGTTCGACTGGCGACTGGCCCCGTACGACATCGCCGGTTCCCGGGCCCACGCCCGGGTGCTGGCCGGTGCGGGCCTGCTCACCCCCGACGAGCTCGGCCGGATGCTCGCGGCGCTGGACGACCTGGAGGCCGCCTGCGCCTCCGGCGAGTTCCGCCCCACCGTGGAGGACGAGGACGTGCACACCGCGCTGGAGCGCGGTCTGCTGGAGCGCCTCGGCACCCTCGGCGGCAAGCTTCGCGCCGGCCGCTCGCGCAACGACCAGGTCGCCACCGACCTGCGGCTCTATCTGCGCGATCACGCCCGCGGCGTGGCCGCCCGGCTGATCGAGCTGGCCGACGCGCTCGCCGACCAGGCCGGCGCGCACGTGGACACCCCGGCGCCGGGAATGACGCACCTGCAGCACGCCCAGCCGGTCACTTTCGGGCACTGGCTGCTCGCGCACGTGCACCCGCTGCTGCGCGACCTCGACCGGCTGCGCGACTGGGACGCCCGTACGTCGGTCAGCCCGCTCGGTTCCGGTGCGCTGGCGGGTTCGTCGCTGCCGCTGGACCCGGCCGGTGTCGCCAAGGAGCTGGGCTTCGCCCGGCCGGCGGCGAACTCGATGGACGCCGTCGCCGACCGTGACTTCGTCGCCGAGTTCCTCTTCATCACCGCGCTGATCGGGGTGCACCTGTCCCGCCTCGGCGAGGAGGTCGTGCTCTGGACCTCGCAGGAGTTCGGCTGGGTGGAGCTCGACGACGCCTTCGCCACCGGCTCGTCGATCATGCCGCAGAAGAAGAACGCGGACATCGCCGAGCTTGCCCGGGGCAAGTCCGGCCGGCTAGTCGGCGGGCTGATGGCGGTGCTCACCATGCTCAAGGGCCTTCCGATGGCCTACGACCGGGACATGCAGGAGGACAAGGAGCCGGCCTTCGACGCGGTCGACACCCTGGAGCTGCTGCTGCCCGCGCTGGCCGGGATGATCGCCACCATGACGGTCCGGGTGGAGCGCCTCGCGGCGGCCACCCCGGTCGGCTACTCCCTCGCCACCGAGGTCGCCGACTGGCTGGTCCGCAAGGGCGTGCCGTTCCGGGAGGCGCACGAGGTGACCGGCAAGCTGGTCGCCCTCTGCGCGGTTCGCGAATGTGAGCTCGACGAGGTCTCCGACGAGGACCTGACCCTGGTCAGCCCGCACCTCGACCCGAGCGTGCGCGACGTGCTGTCGGTGCGCTCGGCGCTGGCCGGGCGGACCACGCCGGGCTCCACCGGGCCCGGCCCGGTCGCCGACCAGCTTGTCTCGGTGAACGAGCAGCTCGCCGACTGGCGGCAGTGGGCGGCGGAGGTCGTCGTACCCCGCTGACCGCGACACCTGCTTCACCCGCCGCCGGCGCGGCTCCCGATCACCTCGGGAGTTCGCGCCGGCGGCGTTCTGCTGTGGCCGTACGGGCGGGCGATCGGCATCGTTTCGGAGGCGCTAGCAGAGCGCAATCCCTTGTCGCACAACAACTTCAGGAATTCATGAGATAGATATCGAATGATTGACAACATCAACTTTGGGGCGGTAGAAGTTCCCTCGTCACCCCCGAACGCCAGGGCCGGCAACCAGGCCGGCCCTCGCCGTATCCGCGAGGAGAACCCTGTGTCACACCGTGTCCCCCGGACCGCCCTGCTGAGCACAGCGGCGGTCACGGCCGCCCTGCTCGCTCTGACGGCGGTTCCCGCCCAGGCCGCGCCCGCCGGCGGCCAGCCCTTCGCCGCTCCGGTGGGAGGACAGCCCTTCGCGGCGGCCGAGGCCGGCCAGCCCTTCGCCGCCGGCCCGACGGTGTACGACATCACCGACACCCTCGCCCGGGACCTGGCGGCCACGGTCACGCCCCTGGCCGCCCGGGTCGCCGCCGACGCCGACCAGACCCTCGACCTGAGCGCCGCCGTCGCCGGCAAGGGGCTCGGCAAGCGGGTGGCGCAGGCCGACGAGGCGGTGCTGCGGGCCAAGGGGCTCGAGGACGCCGACTCCGCGCTGCTGCAGGTGCGGCTGGCCCACCCGGACATGCTGCCGGCGTTGCGCGCCGGGAAGGCGCCGCTGATCGCCGCGACTCCCACCGACGACACCGCCGCCGACCTGGTCGCCTACGACCGCGCCGGCGCTCGCGTCGTGCTCGACGTCGCGACCGTGCCGGCGCGGCCGGTGCTGATGATCGAGGTGGACACCGCGCAGGCGCTCACGCTCGGCGCGGAGGTGCTGCGCAGCGAACTCGCCGCCGCCGGCGTCACCTCGGCGACCACCGCCGACGGAGCGCCCGCCGTGGCCGCCGCGGGCGACCAGATGCAGGTCGCCTCGACCGGGTACTGGGCCACCAAGGTCACCTCGGTGCAGGTCGCGGACATCAAGGAGCCCTTCTTCAAGGGCAACGCCGAGATCTTCAACATCGTCGGCGGCTACGACCTCAACGGTGACCCCAAGGTCGACATCGTCGAGATGCCGTACCTGGACAAGGCCGCCACCACGTACTACCCGAACCAGCTCCTGGTCCACTTCAAGGCGTACAAGTGGAACCTCGCCGACGTGGTGATGATGGAGGACGACGGGGACACCAACTACAAGTCGCTGGCCATCGCGCTGGTCACCGCGCTGCTGACCGTTATCGACGGCGGCGCCGCCTTCACCCCGCTGGTCACCGCGATCATCGACGCGATGCCGAACAAGTGGTGGACCGACGACCCGGACTACGTCGACTCCTGGTACACCCTGTCGACCAAGAGCACCGGACGGCTCAACGGCGCGGCCGGCAACGCCTGGATGACGGTCCAGCCGTACTGGGTCGCCGCGCTCTGATCCGGCCCGGGAAACGCACGGGGGCCGCAGCCGTGACCCGGCCGCGGCCCCCGTCGCCCGGGGATGGCCCTCAGCCGCCCTGGGACTTGAGGTAGAGCACCGCCACGAGCCCGAGCGCCACCAGGCCGGCCAGGATCGCCAGAGCGATCTTGATCTTGCTGTACGGCCGCTCGCCGACAACCTTGCCGGTCCGCCCGTTCACCATGATCTGGTACGTCTTGCCCGCGTAGATGTAGCAGGCGATCCAGACCGGCAGCAGCATCAGCTTGAACATGATGTCGGCGTACTGCGTCTGCACCGACAGCACCCGCTGCTCGTCGCCGCCGATGTCGGCCTCGCAGTCCTTCTCGATCACCTTCGCCATCCGGGCCTTGGCATCGGTCAGCCCGGCCTCCGGCTCGACGTCATAGCGCAGCGTCTGGTAGCCGGCGAGGAAGTCCTGCTGGTACGGCGCGGCCCGCTCCAACGGCCAGGGGGCGAGCGCGTCCAGGTTGGCCGGGCTCACCTGATGCGTACCCGGGACCAGCACGTCGTCGAAGTCGCGCTGCACCCGGCCGCTGGCCGGATACCAGCGGGTCTTGCGGACCTGACGGGTACGGGTCTCGCTCTTTCCGTCCACCTCGACGGTGTACGTCTCGGTCTCCCAGTAGTACTCGCCCCGCTGGCCGACGTAGTCCGACCGGGTCCGGCTGTCATACGTCCAGTGCGGCAGGTACGTCCCCTTGACCGATTCGGCCTCGCTGACCTTCTTCAGGCCCGACGGGGCGAACCAGCGGGAGTTCACCCAGCTCTTCAGCGAGGTGCGCACACCGTTGCGGTCAACCTGGAAGGGGAGCACCGCCTCGGGGATGATCTGCTCCAGCGCCGCGGTGTCGACCACCATCGGCGCGGCACAGAACTGGCAGCTCTCCGAGATCGCGTTGCTCTGAGTCTGCGCGCCGCAGCGGTGACAGACGTAGACGTGCGCGGCGAGCGTCGCCACCGGCTTGCGGGGCAGCGCGACCAGCTGGTCGTACGAGTGCTCGCGCACCGCCCGCTGCGGGGCTTCGGTCTGCTGCTGGAAGCCGCAGTACGGGCAGGTCAGCGCGGTCGTGCCGGGGGTGAACTCCAGGCGGGCGCCGCAGCCGCCGCAGGGGAATGGGCGGGACGCCGTGGGTTCGGTGGTCCCGATCGGGTCGGTCAACCCGGGCTCCTTTGTACGGATCGAATCTGTACGGATCGAAGAAATGGGGCGGGGAAGACGGTCACTGCGGGGGCAGCGGCGGCGGGGCCGCGGCGAGCAGCGCCGCGATCTCCGGGACCTGGGCGGCCGGCACCCAGCCGGCCATGCCCGTCTTCCAGACCAGCGTCTCGGCGGTCAGCCCGCCGCCGGAGACCTGGGCGGCCAGCGCCGCGGCGTCGAACGGGCCCTGCTGCTGCCCGTTGACGCCGATGAACCACTCGGCGGCCGTCGGCAGCGGCGGCGGCGCGGCGGCAGCGGCGGCCGGGGTCGGCGCGGCGGCCGGCGCGACCGGCGTCGGCTGCGCGGCGTTGCCGGCCAGGGTCGCGGCCATCTGCTGCCCGGCGGCCAGCCCGAGACCCAGCGACATGCCCTCGCTCGCACCGCCGGGGTTGGCGGCGGCCTGCTCCAGGGCGTTCGCCGCCTGGAACTGGGTGTACTGGTTCATGTTGCCCAGGATCCCCATCGAGCTGCGCTTGTCGAGCGCCTTCTCGACCTCCGGCGGCAGCGAGATGTTCTCGATCACGAACCGGGGGATGGCGATGCCGACCTCGGCCAGTTCGGTGGTGAGCAGCCCGGCGAGCTTGATGCTCAGGTCGTGCTGGTGCATCGCCAGGTCCAGCATCGGCACCCCGGCGCCGGCGAGCACCGGCCCGAGCCGGCCGACGACCACCTGGCGCAGGTAGTCCTGCACCTCCTCGGTGCGGAACTGCGGGTCGGTGCCGACGAGTTCGCGCAGCAGCTTCACCGGGTCGGTCACCTGCACGGCGAACGCGCCGAAGGCGCGCACCCGGACCATGCCGAACTCCGCGTCCCGCAGCGTGATCGGGTTCTGGGTGCCCCACTTCATGTCCGTGAAGCGGCGGGTGTTGACGAAGTACACCTCGGCCTTGAAGGGCGACTGGAAGCCGTACTTCCAGCCCTTCAGCGTCGAGAGGATCGGCATGTTCTTCGTCTGCAGCTCGTACGTCCCCGGGGGGAAGACGTCCGCGATCTGCCCCTCGTTGACGAAGACCGCCGTCTGCGACTCGCGGACGATCAGTTTCGCCCCCATCTTGATCTCGTTGCCGTGCCGCGGGAAGCGCCACACGATCGTGTCCCGACTGTCGTCGAGGAACTCGATGATGTCGATCAGCTCGCCGCGAAGTTTGTCCATGAATCCCATGGGGGGCATCCCTTTCCCTGTTCAGCAGCCGGTCTGCCAGACCAACCGTGGCAGACGCTAACAGGGGCAGTCCACTGCGCGGCCCGTCGAATGCACGACCTCCGCCGACCTACTGGAGCGCTGGTCAGACCATTCGGCTACCTTCCGCCAGGGGGCATCGTGACGAACAACGGGCGGGAGACGGTGGAAACCGGCGACACCGAGAGCAATGACGCATACCGGGCGCAGTTGGCCCGTACGCTCGCCGGCCCGGTGCTGCCGGCCGCCCGCGCGCTGCTCGGCTGCGAACTGACCGCCAACGGTGTCACCGTGCGCCTGACCGAGGTCGAGGCGTACGCGGGCACCGCCGGCGATCCGGCCTCGCACGCCCACCGTGGCCGCACCCCTCGCAACAGCGTGATGTTCGGCCCGGCAGGCCACGCCTACGTCTACTTCACGTATGGCATGCACTGGTGCATGAACGTCGTCACCGGCCCGGACGGCGAGGCCTCGGCGGTGCTGCTGCGCGCCGGCGAGGTGGTCGCCGGCGTCGAGACCGCGCGCGCCCGGCGTACGGCGGTTCGCCGCGACGTGGACCTGGCCCGCGGTCCGGCCCGCCTCTGCGCGGCGCTGGGCCTGGACCGCACCGTCTACGGCCGCTACCTGCTCGGGGACGGCCCGGTGCGGCTGCGGCCGCCGGTACGCCCGGTGCCGGAGCAGGCGATCTCGGCCGGGCCGAGGGTGGGCGTGACGGCGGCGCACGACGTGGCATGGCGCTTCTGGATCGCCGGCGATCCGACGGTCAGCGACTACCGCCGCCACACTCCACGCCGCCGGAGCTGACCCCCGCCGGCGCCGGGTGTGGACCGGTGGGCCCACACCCGGCGGGCCCTACTCCTGGTCGGGGAGCGTGCCGTGCGCGACCAGCACCGGGCAGTGGGCGTGCTGCACCAGCGCCTGGCTGATCGAGCCGAGCAGCATCCCCACGAACCCGCCGTGACCGCGTGAGCCCACCACGGCCAGGGCGGCGCCGCGGGTGGCTTCGACCAGATCCTGCGCCGGGTTGGCGCCGGCCACGACATGCTCCTCGATGGTCAGCTCCGGGTGGTCGTGCCGCACCACCGCGGCCGCCTCCCGCAGCACCCCGGTCGCGTTGTCGCGCAGCGCCACCTCGTACTCCTGGAGTCCCTCCGGCGGGAAGCTCAGCATCGGCGAGGTGTTGATGGCGTACGCGTTGACCAGCCGCAGCACCCCACCCCGGCGCATCGCCTCCTGTGCGCCGTGGGCCACCGCCAGCCGCGAGTGAGTGGAACCGTCGACGCCGACGAGCACCGGGCCGTCGTAGGGCAGTTCCTCGCCCTCGGCCGGCCGGACCACGAACACCGGGCAGCGGCTGTGCCCGGCGACCTGGGTGCTCACCGAGCCCAGCAGCAGCCCCTTGAACCCGCCGACTCCCCGGGTGCCGACCACCAGCAGCCCGGCCCGGCGGGACTCGTCGATCAGGCTCGCGGCGGGCCCTCCCGCCACCTGCCGGGTCTCGACCTCCAGACCGGGCCACCGGGACCGCAGCTGCTCTGCGGCGGACTCCAGCATCTCCACCGCCGCCCTGGTCGGCGCCGGCACCCCCAGGTCGTACGGGTTGATGCCCACCCCGTAGCCGAGTGGGTGCAGGTAACCGTGCACCAGGTGCAGCGGGCGACCCCGCTGGTCGGCGATCCGTGCGGCGTACCCGGCGGCGGCGTAGCTGGTCGGGGAGCCGTCCACGCCGACGACGACGGGGCTGTTCATGGTTGTTCCTCCACGTTGGTGGCCGACAGGGGGCAGGGGGAGAGCTACTGCGGCTGCTCGCTCTGGTGGTGGCGCAGGATCGCTACCGGGCAGTGCGCCTTGTGCAGCACGGTGTTGCTCACCGAGCCGAGCAGCATGCCGGTGAGGCCGCCGCGGCCCCGGGCGCCGACCACGAGCAGCTGGGCCTGCTTGGAGGCCTCGATCAGCGCGCGGGGCGCGGCCGCGCGCGCGAGCTGCTGGGTGACGCGTACGTCCGGGTAGCGCTCGCGCCAGCCGGCCATGGCCTCGGCCAGCACCCGCTCCTCCTCGGCGCGCAGCGCGTCGACGTCGTAGACCAGGGGGAGCATGTCGCCGGGGCCGACGGGGGTCGGGTTGAGCCAGGCGTGCACGGCGATGACCTCGGCGTCGCGGTGGTCGGCCTCGGCCATCGCGAAGCCGATGGCCAGATTCGACAGTTCGGAGCCGTCGACGCCGACAACGATCGGACCCTCGGTGCGCAGCTCGCCGCGGACCACCAGCACCGGGCAGGTGGCGTGGGCGGCGACCTGGGCCGAGGTGGAGCCCAGCAGCAGGCCGGCGAAGCCGCCGAGCCCCCGGTTGCCGAGGACGATCAGGCCCGCCTCGTGCGCCTCCTGCAGCATCACCGGCGTGGGCGCGCCATCGACGACAGCGCCGGTGACCTCGATGTCGCCGGCGACCTTGCGGGCCTCCTCGACAGCCTCGGCGACCACCCGTTCGGCCTGGTTGCGCAGCCCGCCCTCGGGCGGCCCGGCCGAGCTGGGGCCCAGCGGCGTGCGCATCATCGGCCAGATGAAGGCGTGTACGACCCGCAGCGGCCGCCGCCGCACGGTGGCCTCCCGGGCGGCCAGCCGGACCGCCTCCAAGCTGCACGCCGAACCGTCGACGCCGACCACGACCGGGGCACTGGTGTTCCTCATCGTCCTGCTCCTTCTCTCGGCCTCATCCTCGCAGAGGCCCCTTCATTGTGATCACCCGTGCGGACGCGTGCGGCGAGTCGCAGCGCCACGCCGGGGACCAGGCTGATCACCGCGCAGCCGAGCAGGTCCAGCCAGCTGAGCGCGTCGGTGCCGAGTAGTTCGCGCAGCGGCTCCACCAGCACCCCGGCGATCTGCAGCAGCGCGGAGAGCGCCACCGCCACGAGCAGACCGGGGTTGCTGATCCGTACGCCAGGGGGCTTGGGCGCCCGGACGGCCAGGGCCACCCCGAGCTGCGCCAGGCCCAGCACCACGAAGACCACCGACTGCCAGGGCCGGTCGAAGTACTGGGCGAGCACGCCCGCCCCGAGCGCGGTGGCGGCGATCAGCGCACCGGTGATCAGGATCCGGCGCCAGAGACCGGCCCCGAGGACCGACTCCTGGGAGGAGCGCGGCGGCAGCTGCATGGTGTGCGGCTCGGCCGGTTCGGCGCCGAGCGCCACCCCGGGCAGGCCGTGGGTGAGCAGGTTGATCCAGAGGATCTGGGCCGGCAGCAGCGGCACCGCCATGCCGAAGAGCGGACCGAGCAGCATCACGGCGATCTCCGCGAGGCCGCCGGAGAGGGCGTAGCGCAGGAACCGGCGGATGTTCTCGTAGATGCGCCGGCCCTCGCCGATGGCGACCGCCACGGTGGCGAGGTTGTCGTCGACCAGGACCAGATCGGCGGCCTGCCGGGCGACCTCCGTGCCGCCGCCCATCGCCACCCCGATGTCGGCCTTGCGCAACGCCGGTGCGTCGTTGACCCCGTCGCCGGTCATCGCCACCACGTGTCCGCGCTCCTGCAGCGCGGCGATGATGTCCAGCTTCTGGGCGGGCTGGGTGCGGGCGAAGACGTGCGATCCGGTGATCTCCTCCGCCGTCAGGCCGCCGTTGTCGCCCCGCGCGACGTGGTCACCCTCGGTCCAGATGCCGAGCCGTCCGCCGATGGCCGCCGCGGTGGCGGGATGGTCGCCGGTGATGAGCATGAACCGCACTCCCGCGGTCTCGAATCCCTCGGCGGTCTGCCGGGCGCCGCCGCGCAGCGGGTCGCCGATGCCGACCAGTCCCACCGGGCGCAACCCGCTCGGATGCGCCGGATCGGGAGGGGAGTCCACCACGGCGCTCGCCACCGCCAGCAGCCGCAACCCCTCACCGGCGAGCCGGTGCGCGGCGGCGAGCAGCTGCTCGAGCTCCTGCGGTGTGGCCTGCACCAGAGGCGCAGCCAGGATGCTCTCCGGCGCACCCTTGCAGACCACCAGATAGCGGTCCTCGGGTGTGCGGTGCACGGTCACCATCCGCCGGGTGTCCTGGTCGAAGGGCTGCTCGTCGACGCGGGGCCACTGCGCGCGTACCGGCTGCGGGTCGAGACCACAGCGGGCGGCGAACGCGACCAGGGCCGCCTCCAGCGGGTCGCCGGCCCCCATCCAGTCGGGCCGCTCGGGCGTCGGCGGCAGCAGCGCGGCGTCGTTGCAGAGCAGCCCGGCCAGGGCGAGGTCCCGCAGTTGTCCGGGCGTCTCGGCCAGGACCTGGCCGTCCCGGTGCACGGTGCCCGCCGGCTCGTAGCCGGTGCCGGTGACGGTGAAGGTGACGGCGTCGGGCAGCACCGCCTCCTGCACGGCCATCCGCCCCTCGGTGAGGGTGCCGGTCTTGTCCGAGGCGATGACGCTGACCGAGCCGAGGGTCTCCACGGCGTGCAGGCGCCGCGGGATCGCCCGGGACGCCGCCATCCGCCGGGCGCCCAGCGCCAGCGCCAGGGTCACCACCGCCGGCAGCGACTCCGGTACGGCCGCCACCACCAGGCTCACCGCGGTGATCGCCATCTGGACGACGGGCCGGCCGGCGGCCAGCCCGAGCACGAACACCACCGCGGAGAGCGCCACGGCGGTCAACCCGAGCACCCGCCCCAGCCCGGCCAGGCGGCGTTGCAGCGGGGTGGCGCTCGGCCGGGTGGCCCGGACGAGTTCGGTGATCTGGCCCAGGGCGCTCGCCGCACCCGTACGGATGACGGTGCCACTGGCCCGGCCCGTGGTGACGACCGTGCCGGCCGGGATCTCGTCGCCGCTACCGTGCCCGACCGGCACCGATTCGCCGGTCAGGGCGGACTCGTCGAGCTGGAACCGGCTGGCGTGCTCCAGCCGCAGATCGGCCGGGACGACGTCGCCGGCTTCCAGTTTCACCACGTCGTCGCGGACCAGGTCGGCGGCGGGCACCACCTGGTCGGCGCCGTCGCGGACCACCCGCGCGGTGGGGGCGGCGAGCTGGTCCAGTGCGGCGATGGCCCGGTCGGCGCGTACCTCCTGGACCACGCCGATGACGGTGTTCACCGCGACGACCAGCAGGATGACCACGGTGTCGGGGTAGTCGCGCAGCAGCGCCGTCACCACCGCCGCCGCCAGCAGCAGCGCGATCAGCGGGTCGGCCAGCTGACGCAGGACCCGGCCGGCGAGCCCGCGTTGGGCGGGTGCGGCGACAGTGTTCGGGCCCTCCAGGCGCAGCCGGTCGGCGGCCTCGCTCCCGGTCAGCCCGAGCGGGGCCGGCGCCGTGCGGCTCTCAGCAGACATCCCCGGCTCCGTCCCGCCCGCCGTTCCCGCTCACCCGTCGCCTCCGTCCGGCCGCCGGGGACGGCTGCCCCGCCGCCCGTACCCACAGTCTGCGCTGTCGTGACGGTACGGACAGGGGCGTTTGCGCCGAACCGAACGGGACCATGGGCCTGTTTCGGCGCAGCCGGCCGGAATCAGGGTGTCCGGACCCGTGGCTTGCGCCTCGGGTGCCGCCTTTTGTCACCGGCGGGCGATACGGTGTCCGCCATGTCGAGTGAGGTGCAGATCAGACCCGTGCAGGCAGTGGATCTGCGCGCCTTCTTCGCGCACCAGCTCGACCCCGAGGCGAACTGGATGGCAGCCTTCACGGCGCCGGACCCCACCGACAGCACGGCTTTCGCCCAGCACTGGGCACGGGTGCTCGGCAACACCGAGAACCTCGTCCGGGCCGTCGTGGCACAGGACACGGTGGTCGGCAACGTCTCCGTCTTCCCGTACGACGGGATGCTCGAGGTCAGCTACTGGATCGGCCGGCCGTACTGGGGCCGCGGGTACGCCACCGCAGCCCTGAGCGAGCTGCTGCGGGAGGTGACCGTGCGCCCGCTGCGGGCGCGCGCCGTCAAGGACAACCTCGGCTCGCTGCGGGTGCTGGCCAAGTGCGGCTTCGTCGTCTGCGGCGAGGACAGCGGGTACGCCGCCGCGCGCGGCGCCGAGGTGGGCGAGTACGTCCTGGAACTGCACGCCTGATCGTCGTCCGCACCCCGGCCGACAGGTGGTCGTGCGCCGGTTCGTGGCGCTGCGGGTGATTCACCGTGCTCCCCGCGGGGCAATGACGCCCTGCGGGGCGATGACGCGCTCGGGTCGCCCGCTGAAGGCCACACGAGCATCGGTGAGGGAGACCACGGCGTGCAGAGTTACTGGTCCCAGCTGGCACTGGTCGGGCTGCTGGTGGTTCTCAACGCGGTATTCGCCGGCAGCGAGATGGCGCTGGTCTCGCTGCGGCAGAGCCAGATAACCCAGCTGGCCCGTGGTGGACGCTCCGGCCGGGTGCTGGCCCGGCTCGCCACCGACCCGAACCGCTTCCTGGCGACCATTCAGATCGGCATCACCCTCGCCGGTTTCCTCGCCTCCGCGGCGGCCGCGGTCTCCCTGGCCCGGCCGCTCGTGCCGCTGCTCGGCTTCCTCGGCGGCGCCGCCGAGCCGCTGGCCGTGGTCGCCGTGACGGCGGTGCTGACCTTCGTGACGCTGGTCTTCGGCGAGCTCGCCCCCAAGCGCATCGCGATGCAGCACCCGGAGCGCTGGGCGCTGCTGGTGGCCCGCCCACTGGACCTGCTGGCGAGCCTGTCGCGCCCGGTGGTCTGGGCATTGAGCGCCACCAGCGACCTGGTCGTCCGCCTCTTCGGGGTCGACCCCCGGCCGCAGCGCGAGGAGATCAGCCCCGACGAGCTGCGCGACATCGTCACCGGCCACGGCGGTCTCACCGCCGAACAACAAATGATCATCTCGGGTGCGGTGGAGATCGCCGAACGGCGGCTGCGGGCGGTCCTGGTGCCCCGGCTGGAGGTCTTCACCCTGGACAGCGGGACCACCGCGGAGGACGCCCGGCTGGTACTCGCCGCCTCCGGGCACTCCCGGGCCCCGGTGGTGCGCCACGGCGGCCTCGACGAGGCGGTCGGCGTCATCCACCTGCGCGACCTGGTGGGGGTGCCGCCGCAGCGGCCGGTCGACGAGTGCACCCATCCGGCGCTGCTGCTGCCCGACTCCTGTTCGGTGGTGGACGCGCTGCGCCAGTTCAAGGCCGAGCGCCAGCACATCGCCCTGGTCGTCGACGAGCGCGGCGCGGTGGTCGGGATCGTCACTCTCGAGGACGTGCTGGAGGAGATCGTCGGCGAGATCTACGACGAGGCCGACCGGGACGTGCACCGCGTACGCGAAGAGCCCGACGGCTCGCGGCTGCTGCCCGGCACTTTCGCGGTGCACAGCCTGACCACCCTCGGCGTCGAGGTGGTGCAGCGTCCAGAGGGCGACTACACCACCGTCGCCGGTCTGCTGCTGGCCTGCCTCGGGCACATCCCGGACGACGCCGGCGAGAGCGTCGTCATCGACGGCTGGGAGTTCGCGGTCGCGGCGGTCGACGGCGCGGCGATCTCCAAGGTCCGGCTGCGCCGCGCCGAGGCGGAGACCACCGCAGCGGAGTCCGACGCGCAGGAGACGCCCGACGAGGCGGCCCTGGACGCCGTCCACCGCTGAGCGGCGGCCGGGGCGCGGGGCTGTTCACCCCGTGAGGTTCTGCTGCCTACCTCGTGAGGTTCTGCAGCCGCACCTGACCGCGGGCCACGGGCCGCTGCTCGGCGTCGGTGATCTCGACGAGCCAGAGCTGCTGGCTGCGGCCGCGGTGGATCGGCGTGCCGACAGCGGTCAGCTCGCCCTCGCGTACGGCCCGCAGGAAGTCGGTCTGGTTGGAGACTCCGACGCAGGTGCCGCGGTCGGCGAACCAGAGGCCGGCACCGATGCTCGCGGCCGTCTCCACCACCGCGCAGTAGACGCCGCCGTGCTGGATGCCGAAGGGCTGGTGGTGCTTCGGCTCGCAGTCCCAGCGGATGACGACCCGGTCCGGTCCGACCTCTTCCAGCCGCAGCCCCAGCAGCTCGACCAGTCCGCCGCTCATGTTCGACATCTCCACCGTCGGCTCCTCCTCGTTCACCGCGGCCGCTCCGGCGCGCGGGTGCGGGCCAGCTTAACGGCGTGATCGCCGCTCAACCGGTTGTGGCCCGTCCTGGTGAATGGGGGAGAATGGCGGGGTGACCGAGAGCAACCGTACGCCCGCTGGCGGAGATTCACTCATCGACGACCTGCTCTGGCGGGGACTGATCCAGGACGCGACCGGACTCGACGAGCTGCGGGCGCTGCTCGGCCCGGAGCCGGCGACCTTCTACGTCGGGTTCGATCCGACCGCCCCGAGCCTGCACGTCGGTCACCTGATGCAGGTGACCACCGCCCGGCGGCTGCAACTGGCCGGTCACCGGCCGCTGCTGCTGGTCGGGGGCGCCACCGGGCAGATCGGGGACCCGAAGGAGAGCGCCGAACGCAGCCTCAACCCGCCGGAGGTCGTCGCCGGCTGGGTGGAGCGCATCCGCGAGCAGCTCGCGCCCTTCGTCTCGTACGAGGGTGACAGCGCCGCCCGGTTGGTCAACAACCTGGAGTGGGCCGGCGAGATGTCGGTCGTCGAGTTCCTGCGCGACGTCGGCAAGCACTTCCCGGTCAACAAGATGCTGGCCCGGGAGGTGGTCCGCGCCCGGCTGGAGAGCGGCATCAGCTTCACCGAGTTCAGCTACCAGCTGCTGCAGGCCAACGACTTCTTCGAGCTGCACCGCCGCTACGGCTGCCGGCTGCAGTTCGGCGGCTCGGACCAGTGGGGCAACATCACCGCCGGTGTCGACTACGTCCGGCGCCGGGGCGCGGGACCGGTCCAGGCCTTCACCACCCCGCTGGTGACCAAGGCCGACGGCGCCAAGATCGGCAAAACCGAGGGCGGCGCCGTCTGGCTCGACCCCGCGATGACCAGCCCGTACGCCTTCTACCAGTTCTGGGTCAACGCCGACGACCGGGACGTCACCCGGTACCTGCGGTACTTCAGCTTCCGCCCCCGGGCCGAGATCGAGGAGTTGGAGAAGGCAACCGCCGAGCAGCCGGCGGCCCGGCTCGCGCAGCGGGCGCTCGCCGAGGAGCTGACCACGTTGGTGCACGGCGCGGAGGAGACCCGGCAGGCGATCGCGGCCAGCCAGGCGCTCTTCGGTCGCGGCTCGCTCGAGGAGCTCTCCTCGTCGACGCTGCGGGCCGCGCTCGCCGAAGCCGGCCTGCTCCAGGTCACCGGTGAGCTGCCCGGTGTCGCCGGGCTGCTGAAGGAGTCCGGGCTGGTGGCGAGCATGAAGGAGGCCCGTCGCACGATCACCGAGGGCGGCGCCTACGTGAACAACGAGCGGGTCTCCGACGTCGACGCCCTGGTCGACCCGGCGCAGCTGCTGCACGGCCGGTTCCTCGTGCTGCGCCGCGGGAAGCGCTCCTTCGCCGGCGTTGAGCTGGCAAAATAACTGCAGGTCGATGATGTGACGGGGGACGCGCCCGGCGGATTTGACGATGCCTCCGCCGGGCGCGTAACTTTCTCTCTGCCAGCGCGGAACGGACGAAAACGGGGCGAAAGTCCTGAGGCCGGAACGCTGGACTACCGGAGCTTGCTTGGTGAGTTGTCATCGGGTGGGTGATGGACCTGGGTGGTGCCTGCCGGATGGGCTGCGAAAGCGGTCGATTTGGTGCGGCGAAGCCGACCGGGTAACGTGGAACGCCGGACAGGGAACCGGGCGAGCTTGCGGGAGACCGCGGCGGCCGGCCTGCCGAATCCCAAGATCGGATGCAGTGGTAACCTGCTGCACGAGATTGCGGGGCTGGACCGGTAGGAAGCGCTGAAAGTCGGAAAACACCGATTTGACGGGCGGAAAACGGGAAGGTAACGTAGTAAGAGTGCCCGGCGCGGGAACGCGGCGGGGATGCGAACGAATTACCCCTGGTGGGGCCGGCTGAAATGGCTGGTTGTGTCGGGTGTGTGGTTGTTCTTTGAGAACTCAACAGGGTGCTAGATAAGCCAGTGCCAATTATGATTTATACCCGGGCCTGG
>NZ_JBLLDT010000004.1:182063-391894 GCF_049523535.1 Melissospora conviva | reverse complement strand
GGGGGGGGGGGGGGGGGGGGGGGGGGGGGGGGGGGGGGGGGGGGGGGGGGGGGGGGGGGGGGGGGGGGGGGGGGGGGCGGGGCCCCCCCCCCCCCCCCCCCCCCCACGCCCGGTGCGGCTCTGAGCTGCGGCCGCACCCGAATCCGGGCGAGGATCAGCGGGCGGAGGTCGTCTCCCGCACCCAGGGCAGGGCCAGCCGCTCGACGACCACCAGCAGGAAATAGAGCACGATGCTGATGATGCCGATCAGCAGGATCGCGGCCCAGACGAGGGTGCTCTGCCCCACGCCGGCCGCCGCCTGGATGAGATAGCCGAGGCCACCCTCACCGGCCTGGAACTCGCCGATCACCGCGCCGATCGCGGCGAGCGGCATCCCCACCTTCAGGCCCACGAAGATCTGCGGCACGGCCGCCGGCAGGCGCACCTTGCGGAAGGTCTGCCAGCGGGACGCATCCAGCGAGCGGGCCAGCTCGGCGAGGTCGGCGGGGGTGCCGGCGAGGCCGGTCGCGGTGGCCAGGACGATCGGAAAGAAGCAGAGCAGGAAGACCATCGTCAGGATCGGGGCCTGCCCCCACCCCATGGCGACCACGAGCAGCGGCCCGATGGTGATCTTCGGAACGGCGTTCACCGCCACCAGCAGCGGCATGAACATGCGCTCCAGCACGTGGGAGGCGGCGAGTCCGAGCCCGATCAGGGTGCCGAACGCGGCGGAGAGCAGGAAGCCGAGCACCACCTCCTGGGTGGTGACCGCGGCGTGCTCCAGCAGCCGGTCGGCCGACTTTCCGAACTCGGTCCAGACATCACCCGGCGGCGGCAGCACCAGCGGATGGATCAGTTGCAGGCTGGTGGCCAGCCACCAGGCGCCCAGCGCGATCAGCACACCGAGGATCGGCAGGCCGGCCGCGCGCAGTGCGGCGAGCAGGGGCGGTACGAGCCGCCGCCGCGCGGCCTCGGCCGGCGGTGCGGACCGGATCTGAGTCATGGCGTCCTCCTCGAGAACAGGCGCGAGACGACGGCGGGTGCGCAGACCGGCAACCGGTCCGCGCACCCGCCGCTGGTGAATCAGGTCAGGACTTCGGAGCCAGATCGAAGCTGATGATCTGCTCGGGCGTCATGCCGTCCGGGATCGCCCCGGAGCCCTGCAGGATGGCGATGCTGCGCGCCACCCGCTGCGCGTCCAGCGAGCCGAGCGTGACGCCGGCGTTGCTGGCCCGTACGTACGAGGCCATCAGCTCGAGTTCGGCGGTGGCCGAGTCGACGTTGACCGCCTCGCCGTTCTCGGCCAGGATCTCGGCGGCCTCGCGCGGGTTCTCCAGGCTGTACTCCAGCCCCTTGAGCAGCGCGCCGCTGAACGCCTTGACCATCTCCGGGTCTTCCTTGGCGATCTTGGTGGAGGTGATCAGCACGTTGCCGTAGAGGTCGGTCATCACGTCGCCGTACGGGAACATGACGGCCTTCTTCTCGGTCACCGCCTCGACGGTGGGCTTGCCGACGACGAACTGGCCGATGCCGTCCACCGAGCCGTTGGCGAGGGTGCCCATCAGGGTCTGGGCCTCGCCGTTTACCCAGGTGACCTTCGTCGCGTCGATGCCGGCCATCTTGGCGTACGTCGGGAAGAGGTTGCGCACGACCGACCCGGGGGTGTCGGCGAGCTTCTTGCCCTCCAGGTCCTGCGGGCGGGTGATGCCCTTGTCCTCGGTGGTGAAGATGGCGGCCATGGTGCGCTGCTGGATCGCGGCGACCACGGTGAAGTCCTTGGCCTGGCCGCCACCCATCTGCAGCAGGCCGCCGGTGAGGTCGATCGGGCCGAAGTCGGCCTGTCCGCCCACGACGGTCTGGATGACCCCGCCGGTGCCCTGGCCCTGCTTGATCTCCACATCGAGGCCGGCCTCGGCGAAGTAACCCTTCTCCTTGGCCAACCAGGCGTAGGCGTCGCGCCCGAAGTTGCCGAAGGAGGTCAGGTACGTGACCTTGCGCAGGCCCTCGCCATCGCCGCCGGTCTTCGAGTCGCTGCTGGTGCAGGCGCTCGCGAGGCCCATTGCGGTGGCCAGCAGCGCCACCGTCAGTGTGCGCGTGATCCTCTTCATCAACGCTTTCCTTTCAGCAGGGGGGTGCTGCGTTTCGGAACAGGCACGGCCCCCCGGGGGGTTGATCGGTCGTCGGCGACAGAGTAGGGGAAGCCCGGCGAGCCCGGCCTGTGGGGATTCACATCCGGGCAGGAAGGGGACTCTTCGCCTGGACTGGCATTGTGGGGCACGATACGGATAGCCTGGGAAATGCGAATGATCTTTCTCTGAGCGGACCAAGCACATGATCAGGCTCTCCGGCGTCTCCCGGACCTTCACCGGCCGCCACGGCACCCTCGAAGCGCTACGCGACATCAACCTCGATGTGGCCGAGGGCGAGTTCGTCGCCATCCTCGGCCGCTCCGGCTGCGGCAAGTCCACGCTGCTGCGGCTGATCGCCGGGTTGCTGCCGGTCAGCGCCGGTCAGATCACCGTCGACGACACCCCGGTCACCGGAGCCCGGCGCGACATCGCCATGCTCTTCCAGCGTCCCGCGCTGCTGCCCTGGCGGTCGGTGCTGGACAACGTCCTCCTGCCGACCGAGATCTTCGGCTGGAAGCGCAAGGAGCAGCGCGTACGCGCCCGGCAGCTGCTGGAGATGGCCGGGCTGGCCGGCTTCGAGAACCGGCGCCCGCACGAACTCTCCGGCGGCATGCAGCAGCGGGTCTCGCTCTGCCGGTCGCTGATCGGCAACCCGCGGGTGATGCTGATGGACGAGCCCTTCTCCGCCCTCGACGCGCTGACCCGCTCCGAGCTCGCCGGCGAGCTGCAGCGCATCCACATGGACAACGGCGCGACCGTCGTCTTCGTGACCCACTCGATCGACGAGGCGGTGCTGCTGGCCGACCGGGTGGTGGTGCTCAGCCCCCGCCCCGGCCGCATCCGCGAAATGCGCTCGATCGACATCCCGCGGCCCCGCACCCTGGGCCGCAACGACCACCTGGCGCAGGTGGCCCAGGTCAGCGCCGACCTGCACGAGCTGCTGATGACCAAGGAATCGCCGGACCCGGTGGCGACGGCCTGACCGCCAGGAGGCGAACGTGCGTACATCCATCTTCGTCGAGCCGCACCGCGGTGCCAGCTACGACGACCAGCTCCGCCTCGCTCACGCCGTCGAGGCGCTGGGCTTCGAAGGGCTGCTGCGCGCCGACCACTACCAGTCCATGGGGGACGTCGACGGCCTGCCCGGCCCGACGGACGCCTGGCTGACCCTGGCCGCGCTGTCCCGGGAGACCTCCCGGATCCGCCTCGGCACCCTGGTCACCTCGGCCACCTTCCGGCCTCCCGGCCCGCTGGCCATCATGGCCGCCCAGGTCGACCAGATGAGCGGCGGACGGCTGGACCTGGGCATCGGCGCCGGCTGGTACGAGCGCGAGCACCTCTCCTACGGCCTGCCGTTCCCCCCGACCGCCGAGCGTTTCGACCGGCTCGAGGAGCAGCTCGCCATCCTCACCGGCCTCTGGTCCACCCCGGTCGGGCAGACCTTCGACCACCAGGGCCGGTACTGGACCCTGACCGGCGCGCCGGCACTGCCCAAGCCGCTCCAGCAGCCCGGGCCACCGCTCATCGTCGGCGGCAAGGGCGCCCGGCGTACGCCGGAGCTGGCCGCCCGCTACGCGACCGAGTTCAACATGCCCTTCCGGAGCGTGACCGAGACGGCCCGGGCGTTCGAGCGGGTCCGCGCCGTCAGCGCCCAGTCCGGGCGGGCCGCTTCCGGACGGGCCCCGCTGGTCCTGTCGGCCGGCATCGTGGTGGCCATCGGCCGCACCGACGCCGAGGCGGCACGGCGGGCAGCGCCCCTGCACGCCAAGAGCGCCCTGCCGCCGGAGGAGCCGGTGGTGGGCTCCCCCGGCCTGCTGGTGGATCGCATCGCCGAGTTCGCCGGGATCGGCGCCGCGCGGGTGCACCTGCGCCTGAGCGACCTCACCGACCTCGACCAGCTGGAACTGATCGCCACCGAGGTCCTCCCGCACATCGCGGACCTTCAGCCCACCTCGGATACCACCTCGCCCGCCTGATCACGCGGCTGCTCGCCGACGATCTCCACGGTCAGGCCCGGCGCGGCGGCCAGCGGGTAGGTCCCGGCGGCCGACTCCAGCGCCTCGGTCAGTTCGGCGAGCGCCGCGGGCGGGAGCTCGACCGCGAGGATGGCGTTGCCCTCCTCGGTGACCGTGAACCGTTCGCCGCAGCGCAGACCGATCCCGCTCTCCTGGGAGCGCAGCAGCAGCCCGCGGCCGAAGGGCAGCCGGGCGGCGAGGACCCGCCCGATCCGCGGCGCCGGGATCGCGTCGAGCGTCAGCGTCGTCCGCGGCTGCCCGGCCGTGTCCCGCTCGACGCGCCAGCGCGCCTGCTCGACGAAGAGGAAGCCGGTGGAGGAGCCGTCCCGCCGGATCCCCTCCTCGATCGCCGCCGCGACCTGCGGGTGCCGCGTCAGTCCGTCCCGGTCGAGGTCGGTGACGAGCAACGGCAGGTACGGGGTCATGGCGGCGAGCAGCCGCTGGCTGTTCCAGCGCTCCACCACGGCGTACTCGTCGGTTGTCAGCCCGACCACCTGCAGGAACCGCAGCCGGCCGTGGGGGGTGTCGATCGGGTCGAGTTCGGGATCGTCGACGAAGGCGATGGCGCGGATCGCGGTGCCGGGCGCTTCCTGGCAGATCGGGCCGTTGATGTCCAGGTGATGGCCGGGGGCGAAGGCGTTTCCGGTGGTGAAGACGTACCGGGCGATGTTCTGCAGGAACCCCATCGCCCACATCGGCGGCTCGTCCTCGTCGTCGGCACGGGCCAGCCGGAACGTCAGCTCGAACCCCCAGCCCGACTCCTCCAGGTCCTCCGACTCCTTGGAGTACAGCTCCGACAGGCCGAACGTGACGATGTGCCAGTGGCCGGCGCGCGGATAGGCGCTGATGCCGTCGAGCGGGTCGTTGCCGCCCAGCCGCCACTTGACCAGCGTGCCGTAGTGGTGCGGTTCGACGCCCGGATAGAGCGCGTCGAGCTGCGCGGCGATGGCATCCCAGCCGGGCGCGGAATCCTCAGAGTCGATCATGACGGGTGACTGTACGGGACCGCCGCGCCGCGGGCGAGCACCGTGCGAGGACGCAGCAGCGCCGTCAGGACACCCGGACGAAGTGGTTCAGCGGCCCCCTGCCGGCACCGAGTGCCCAGTCCCGCCCGGCGGTCAGACCGGCGGCGACGTACCGCTTGGCCAGCGCGACTGCCTCGGGTACGGAGTCGCCCCGCGCCAGGCGTACCGCGATCGCCGCCGAGAACGAACACCCGGTGCCGTGCGTGTGCCGGGTCGGCACCCGCGCTCCCCGCAGGACGGTCGTCCCGTGCGGCCCGTGCAGCACGTCCACCGCGTCCGGTTCGCCGGGCAGATCCCCGCCGGTGACGACCACGTACGCCGGTCCGGCCGCCGCCAGCTGCGCCGCCGCCTGTGCCATCTCCTCGACGGTGCCGACCGGGCTGCCGAGGATCTCGGCGGCCTCGGCGACGTTCGGGGTGGCGACGAGGGCGTACGGCAGCAGCCGGGTCACCGCCTCGACCACCCCGAGCCGGTGCCCGCTGGTGGCGACCAGCACGGGGTCGACGACGAGGTTCGGCAGCAGTCCGGCGGCGGCCGCCCCGGCGATCGAGTCGGCGATCTTCGGTGAACCGAGCATGCCGGTCTTGACCGCCCGCACCCCGAAGTCGGCGGTCACCGACACCACCTGCGCCGTGACGATCTCCGGCGGCAGCGGGTGGACATCGTCCACGCCGAGGGTGTTCTGCGCCGTCACCGCCGTGATCGCGCAGGTGCCGTACGCGCCGAGCGCGGCGAAGGTCTTCAGGTCGGCCTGGATCCCGGCGCCGCAGCCGGAGTCGGAGCCGGCCACGGTCAGCACGACGGGCGGGGTCATACCGGCTCCTCCTGGGGCTGGGGCGGTGCGGTGGCAGCGGCGAGCAGGTCGGCCACGACAGCGGCCGGGTCGGGTGCGCGCATCACCGCGCCGAGCACGGCGACCCCCACGGCGCCGGCGGCCCGGACGGCCCGTACCTGGGCCG
Source organism: Melissospora conviva (assembly GCF_049523535.1). NCBI lineage: Bacteria > Bacillati > Actinomycetota > Actinomycetes > Micromonosporales > Micromonosporaceae > Melissospora > Melissospora conviva. The sequence goes on along the minus strand of NZ_JBLLDT010000004.1, from coordinate 385,787 downwards.
CCGACTCGACGCCGCCGAGGGCGAGCACCGGCACCGGGCTGAACCGGACAAGGTCACGCAGTCCGCGCAGGCGAAGCGGCGGGCCGTACCCGGGTTTGCTCGCGCTGGGCCAGACCGGCGAGACGGTGACGTAGTCCTCGCCGGTGATCCCGGCGAGTTCGGTCCGGTCGTGACAGGAGCGCCCGACCAGGGCGAGCCCCGGCGGCGGTGCAGCGGCGGCGGCGGGCAGGTGCACGGCCGCACCGCCGAGCGGGTCCGCCCCGGCGACGCTGAGGGTGCCGCCGACCCCGGCGAGCAGCTCACGCAGTTCGGCGGCGAGCCGCGCGCGGGCCGCCGCCGGCAGGTCCCGTTCCCGCAGCAGCACCCACCGCACACCGCCCGCCACCGCGGCGGCGATCACCGCCGGCAGCGGCCGCCGGGCCTGGTGCCGATCGGTGAGCACCAGCAGCGGCGCCGGCGTCACCACTGCGCCAGCCCTTCGTCGCCGGTGGAGGCGAGGGCGTGGTGGCGGCGGGCGATCCGGCCGGCGCCGGCGGCGAGCCGGCCCGCCTCCACGGCGTACCGCATGGCGGTGGCCATCCGCACCGGGTCGGCGGCCCGGGTGACGGCACTGGCGAGCAGCACCGCGTCGCAGCCGAGCTCCATCGCCAGCGCGGCGTCGGAGGCGGTGCCGATGCCCGCGTCGAGGATCACCGGGACGTCGACGGCGTCGCGGATCAGCCGGATGTGGTGCGGGTTGCCGATGCCGAGGCCGGAGCCGATCGGCGCGCCGGCCGGCATCACCGCGGCGCAGCCCAGATCGGCCAGGCGGCGGGCCAGCACCGGGTCGTCGCTGGTGTACGGCAGCACCGTGAACCCGGCGGCGACGAGTTCACCGGCGGCGATCAGGAGTTCGGCGCCGTCGGGCAGCAGTGTCCGCTCGTCGCCGATCACCTCGAGCTTGATCCAGTCGGTGCCGAACGCCTCCCGGGCCATCCGGGCGGTCCGGACCGCGTCGGCGGCGGTGTAGCAGCCGGCCGTGTTCGGCAGCACCCGCACACCGCAGCGGTCGAGCAGGTCGAGCAGCCCGCCGGGGGTGGCGCCGACCCGGCGCAGCGCCACGGTGACGAGTTCGGTGCCGCTGGCCCGGATCGCCTCCTCCAGCAGCTGGAGGTTCGTCGTGCCACCGGTGCCGAGGATCAGCCGGGAGGTGAGCTTCTCACCGCCGATGACCAAGGGCATCCCGCTCACCCGCCCTGCGCGGCGCTGAGCACCTCGACGCGGTCACCGGCCCGCAGGGTGGCCGCCGGCCAGCCGGTACGGGGCACCACCTCGCCGTTGACCGCCACCGCCACCCCCCGGTGGCCGGCGGAGAGCTCCTCGACCAGGTCGGCGACGGTGCTCCCGCCGGTGACCTCCCGCGGGTCGCCGTTGACCGTCACGTCCATGACTGCACCTTTCGGGTCTGCGACACCGCGAACCGGCCGGGCGTCACGCTGTCGGGCAGAGCGGCGCCGACGGTGATCCGGTCCCGGATCAGCTCGGCGGTGAGCGGGGTCAGCACGATGCCGTGCCGGTAGTGGCCGGTGGCGACCAGCACCCCGGGGCGGCCGGGCAGCTCGCCGATGAGCGGGCGGTTGTCCGGTGTGCCGGGACGCAGCCCCGCCGCGGTCTCGACCAGGTCGTACTCGGCCAGCTCCGGCACCAGGGCGGTGGCGGCGCGCAGCAGCCGCAGCACCGCCCCGGCGCTGACCCGGGTGTCGGCGTGCTCCTCGACCGTCGCGCCGACGACCACCTCGCCGTCGGCGCGGGGCACCAGGTAGACCGGTTCACCGTCGGCCTGCCCCCGGATCACGTGCCGCAGCGCGGGCGCCGCACCGGCGGGTGCGCGCAGCCGCAGGATCTCCCCCTTGACCGGGCGCACCGGCAGGCCGGTCAGCGCCCCGCTCGCCCAGCCGGCGGCGACCACCGTGGTGCCCGCACCAATCGTGTCGAGGTCGGTCACGGCGGAGGGGACGAGACGCACCCCGGCCCGGACGGCGGCCTCGCGCAGCGCCGTCACCAGCCGGCGCGGGTCGACCTGGTGGTCGTCGGGGAGCAGCGCGCTGGCGCCGATGCGCGGGGTCAGCGACGGCTCGGCGGCGCGCAGCGCTGCCGCGTCGAGCGGGGTGAGGGCCAGCCCCAGCTGACGCTGGTACGTCCAGAGCCGGCGGGCCGCGGCGGCGTCGTCACGGGTGAGCCCGACGACGAGGGTCCCCTCCCCGCGATGTCCGAGGTCGATGCCGCTGGCGGCGGTCAGTTCGGCGGCGAACGCGGGCCAGCGGGCTGCCGAGGCCACCAGCAGCCCGGTCAGCTCCTCCTCGCCGAAGTACGCCTCGGCGACCGGGGAGAGCATCCCGGCGGCGACCGCCCCGGCTCCCGAACCGGGCTGCGGATCGTGCAGAGTCACGGCCAGCCCCGCGGCGGCGCAACGCCAGGCGATCGCCAGCCCGATCGGCCCGCCCCCGATCACCGTCACCGGCTCCACGCCGTTCACCGCAGCGCCGTTCACCGCAGCGCCGTTCACCGCAGCGCCGTCGACCGCAGCGCCGTCTACTCCGGCGCCGTTCATCGCAGCGCCGCCAGCAGCCGGGTCGTCTCCCGCCCTGGGTCGTCGGCGTCGGCAAGAGCCGCGACGACGGCCACCCCGTACGCGCCGGCCGCCCGCAACGCGGCCACCCGCGCCACGGTGACCCCACCGATGGCGATCACGGGGACGTCGACAGCGGCGGCGACCGCGCGGATCCCGTCCGCGCCGATCGGCGGTGGAAGGCCCGGTTTGGTGGTGGTGGCGTGGCAGGGCCCGACCCCGAGGTAATCGGCGCCGGCGGCGACGGCCGACAGCGCGGTCCGGGGGTCGCGGGCGGTGGCGCCGAGCAGGGCAGCGGGCCCGAGCACCCGGCGCGCCGCCGCCACCGGCAGGTCGTCGGCGCCGACGTGGCCGCCGCGGATCCCGGCGGCGAGCGCGACGTGCAGCCGGTCGTTGACCAGGCAGGTCGCCCCGGCGTCGGCGCAGAGCGCGGCAGCGGCACAGGCCAGCCGGTACGCCTCGGCGTCACCCAGCCCACTCGTCGCCCGGACCTGCACGACAAGCTCCGGACCGCCCGCGTCGAGGGCGGCCCGCAGCACCGGCAGCGGGTCGCGCCCGCCACGGGTGTCGGTGATGAGGTGCAGACGTCCCAGTACGGGCACGGCGGAACTCCTCCCTGCGCCGGCATTACCCGGATCAGGTTCGACGGTCGGGGGCCGCAGCCCCCCTCTCAGCCCGGTACGCCGGACTCCCGTGGTTCAGTTGCCTGTCACCGTACGTGCCGCCGCCCGATCCGCCAAGGACCCGAGCCCGACGAATCAGGCGGCGACAGCGCCTCAGAGGAGGTCGTCGAGCGCGGCCAGGTCCTCGGCCGACGGTTCCCAGGTGCCGGCGGCGGCGTTCTCCTGGACCTGTTCGGCGCTGGTGGCGCCGGCGATCACCGAGGCAACCGCGGGCTGTGCCGCCAGGCCGCCGATGGCGACCTGAAGCATGCTCAGTCCCCGCTCGGCGGCGTACGCCTCGATCGCCTCGATGGTGTCCCACGGCGCGGCGGCGAGCCGTTCGGCGTACCGTCCGCCACCGGCGAGCCGGCTGCCCGCGGGCGGCGCCTGGTCGCGCTGGTACTTGCCGGTGAGCAGCCCGTTGGCGAGCGGGAAGAACGGCAGCAGCCCGAGCCCGAAGCGCTCGCAGGCCGGCACCACCTCCTCCTCGACCGCGCGCTCCAGCAGGCTGTAGCGGTTCTGGGCGCTGATGAACGGGGTGAGCCCACCGGCGCGTGCCGTCCAGTCGGCGTCGGCGATCTCCCAGCCGGCGAAGTTCGAGTTGCCCAGGTAGCGGACCTTGCCGGCCTGGACCAGGTCGTGCAGGGCGGCGAGCGTCTCGTCGATCGGGGTGCCCGGGTCCGGCTCGTGCATCTGGTACAGGTCGATGAAGTCGGTGTCGAGCCGCCGCAGGGACGCCTCGACGGCGCGCACGATGTAGCGCCGCGCGCCCCGCGCGCCGTGGTCCGGTCCGTTCATCCCGGACATGTTCATGCCGAACTTCGTCGCCACCACCACGTCGTCGCGACGCCCCTTGAGGGCGGCGCCGAGCAGCTCCTCGGAGCCGCCGTGCGGCTCGCCGTAGATGTCGGCGGTGTCGAAGAAGTTGATGCCGGCCTCCAGCGCGGCGTCGACCACCACGCGGGTGCCGTCGGCGTCCAGCTTGCGGCCGAAGTTGTTGCAGCCGATACCGACCACGGAGACCATCAGCCCCGAGTCGCCCAACCTTCGGTACGTCATCTCAGTCACGAGATCAACCTTAGGCCGCCCGGCGGTCGAGCGCCGCAGATGCTCAGCCGACGTCCCAGACCGGCTCGGGCGTCTCCACCACCTCGTTGTCGCCGCGGAAGAGCAGGAAACGGTCGAAGGAGCGGGTGAACCAGCGGTCGTGGGTGACCGCCACGACGGTGCCGGCGAACGCTGCCAGCCCCGCCTCCAGCGCCTCCGCCGAGGCCAGGTCGAGGTTGTCGGTCGGCTCGTCGAGCAGCAGCAGGGTGGCCCCCGACAGCTCCAGCAGCAGCACCAGGAAGCGTGCCTGCTGGCCGCCGGAGAGGCTGCCGAAGCGCTGATCGCCCTGCCGGGCCAGCTCGTAGCGGCTCAGCACGCCCATCGCCGCGTGCCGGTCCATGCCCGCGCGGTGCTCGTCGCCCCGCCAGAGGATCTCCACCAGTGTCCGGTCCGCAAGTTCCGGCCGGTCATGGGTCTGGGAGAAGTGGCCGGGGCGTACCCGGGCACCCAGCCGCGCCACCCCCTCGTGCGCGACCGGGGCGAGCGCCGCACCGGCGTCGACCGGGCCGTTCGCCGGGTCGGGATCGGTGCCACCGCGCGCCAGCAGTCGCAGGAAGTGCGACTTGCCGGTGCCGTTGGCGCCGAGGACGGCGACCCGGTCGCCGTACCAGATCTCCAGGTCGAAGGGGAAGGTCAGGTCGTCCAGGGCGAGCTGTTCGCAGATCACCGCCCGCTTGCCGGTCCGGCCGCCGGCGAGCCGCATCCGGATGTCCTGCTCCTTCGGCGGCAGCGGCGGCGGCCCGGCCTCCTCGAACTTGCGCAGCCGGGTCTTGGCGGCCTGGTACCGCGACGCCAGCCCGTCGTTGTACGCCGCCTTCTGCTTGTACATCAGCATCAGGTCGCGCAGCTTCTGGTGCTCCTCGTCCCAGCGCCGGCGCTGCTCCTCGAGCCGGTCGTGGCGGGCCACCCGCGCGGCGTGCCAGTCGGCGAAGCCACCCGGGTGCACCCAGGCGCTGCCACCCTCCACCGCGACCACCCGGTCGGCCGTCTGGGCGAGCAGTTCCCGGTCGTGCGAGACATAGAGGACCGACTTGGCCGATTCCCGCAGCCGCTGCTCCAGCCAGCGCTTGCCCGGCACGTCGAGGAAGTTGTCCGGCTCGTCGAGCAGCAGCACCTCGTCGCCACCGCGCAGCAGCAACTCCAGCGCGAAACGCTTCTGCTGACCACCGGAGAGGGTGCGCACCGGCCGGTCGCGGGTCGCCTCCCAGGGCAGCTCCAGCACGATGGTGGAGACGGTGTCGAATAGCACCTCGGCCTCGTAGCCGCCGGCCTCTCCCCAGGCGGCGAGCGCGTCGGCGTACGCCAGCTGTGATCTGCCGGCGGCGGTGCTGTACCTGCCGCGCAGCTCGGCGGCGTGCAGCGCGGCCTCGGCGCCGGCCAGGCGCGCGCCGGCCGCGGCCAGGGCCGGGGCGGCGAGCGTCAGCGCCAGGTCCCCGAGGGTGGTGTCGTCGCCGATCATGCCGATGAACTGGCGCATCACACCGAGGCCACCGGCCCGTGCGATCGCGCCCGTGGCGACCGGCAGGTCACCGGCGACCATCTTCAGCAGGGTCGTCTTGCCGGCCCCGTTCGGGCCGACCAGCGCCACCTTCGCCCCCTCACCGACTCGGAACGACACATCGGCGAAGAGTTCCCGGCCATCGGGCAGGACGTGCCCGACCCCTGCCACGTCCACATATCCCACAGCGGCAATGGTGCCCGAGTCGGCTGTGCCGACGCCACGGCTTTACGGGTGGGTGACCCGCAGCACCCGGTAGCCCTTCTGGCTGGCGTGCCGGTCGACCTGCCAGCCCTGCTCGACCAGCCAACGCGCCAGCGAGTCGCCGCCGAGGTGCCGGGCGACGACCAGCCAGGCCGTGCCACCGGGGGCGAGCCGGGGCAACCAGCGGGCGAGCAGTTCGTGCAGCTCGTCCTTGCCGATGCGGATCGGCGGGTTGGACCAGATCTGGGTGAAGCTCACCTCCCCCGGTACGTCGTCGGGCGCGCTGACCCGGACCCGCTCGGCCACCCCGCTGCGCTCGGCGTTGACGACGGTGAGCTGCCGCGCGCGGGCGTTGACGTCGACGGCCCAGACGGTGGCCGCCGGCGCCTCGGTGGCGAGCACGCAGGCAATCGGGCCGTAGCCGCAGCCGATGTCGAGCAGCGGCCCGGGCTCGGCGGCGTCGGGCAGGTCGGCCTTGCGCAGCAGCACCGCCGTTCCCGCGTCCAGCCGGGCGGCGGAGAAGACCCCGCCGGCGGAGCTGAAACGGTAGTCGCGCCCGGCCACGGAGAACTCGATCTCACGTCGCTGCTCGGCGGTGCTGGGCTCGGTGCTGAAGTAGTGGTCCCCGGTCACTGCCACATTCTCCCCCGCGCACCACCCGGCACGACAATTCCGCAGGTCAGTGACTCATTCACACGAATCAACTACCCTGTGCGACATGTACGGGCACCGGTCCGGTCGGGACCCGCGGAACGCGTCCGGGACGGCCGGGGAGGCAACCGCTTCGTCACCGCAGCCGCCTCCGGGCCCTTCGCCCGCCCGCTTCCCCACCCCGGAGCTGCACCGCGCGCAGCCCGGGCACCACACGCGTACCGCGCAGCCGGGCAACCCGCCGGCAGACCTGCCGCCGCCGCACCCCTTCGGGCACCGCCGTGGCGCCCGCCGGCCCGGCACCGGCGGGCAGGGGCGCCTGCTCGTCGGCGGACTCGCCGTCGTCCTGCTGCTGGTGGTCTCCGCCGTGGCCACCACCGTGCTGCTCAGCCGCGGTGCGGGGCCCGGCAGCGCGGACGAGCTGACGGCGCCGGTCGCCGCACCGAGCCCAAGCCCGAGCCCGAGCCCGACGCCGTCGGCCCGGTCCGCCCTGGCCGACCCGCTGGCCGCCCGGCTCGCCTCCCGCGACGCCGACCCGGCGCCGTTGACCGTCGCGGAGGTCTTCGGCGCCCCCGCCGTCGGGGCCGACTCCGGGACGGGGTACGAGGTGCTGCGCACTCAGCAGCGGCGCGACTGCGCGGCCGCGGCCACCGGAGAGATCGGCGACCTGCTCAACCGCTTCGGCTGCACCCAGGTCGTCCGGGCGACACTGCGCTCGGCGGACGGCGAGCGGCTCGCCACCGCGGGGCTGTTCAACCTCACCGACACCGCGGGCGCCGTCCGCGCCGACGAGCGCATCAAGGTGCTGCTGGGCGAGGGCCGCGGCCGGTTCCCGGGATTGCCGGCGGGCAGCCGGACCGAGGCGCTGACGGAGGCCGAGAGCCAGGTGAGCTGGCAGGCCGCCGGGCACTACCTGATCTACTGCGTGGTGGTCCGGGTGGACGGGCAGGCCGCCGCCGTCGACGACCCGCACGTACGAGCACTCCTCGCCGACCTGCTCGACGGGCATCTGCGCCAGGGAGTGCTGGCCGAACGGGCGGGCGGCGCCCCGGGCCCGGCCCGCACCGACTGACGCCCGAGCCGGCAAGGTCGTGCCACGGGGGCCAGGCCGAGGCCACGATGGCCAGGCCGAGGCCACGGGGGCCAGGCCGAGGCCACGATGGCCAGGCCGAGGAGCGTCAGGCCACGCGCGGAGGTCAGGCCACCGAGTTCGGGCGTACCGGGTCGGTCGCGCGGAGGTCAGGCAGCGGGCTCGGGCGTACCGGGCGGGTCCGCGCGGAGGTCAGGCCGCGGGCTCGGGTGCCGGCACTGCCAGGCCGGGCAGGCGCAGCCGGCGGGTCTGGTCGGCGCGGCGGGCGTACTCGGCCGGGTCCCGGGGGTAGCCGACCGCGACCAGCGTCAACCCGTGGGCCGGGGCCACCGTCACCTCGCTTGACCGCTCCCGGCGTTCGAGCAACCCGGCCGGCCATTCGACCGGCTTGCGGCCGTCGCCGGCGACGAGCATCGCACCGACCAGGCTGCGCACCATCGCCTGGCAGAAGGCGTCCGCCTGGACGGTCGCGACGAGGATGCCGTCGGGGTCTCGGCGCCACTGCAGCCGGGTCACCTCGCGCAGCGTGGTCGCGTTCTCCTTGCGGCGGCAGTACGCGGCGAAGTCGTGCTCACCGACCAGCCCGGCCGCGGCGGCGTTGAGCCGGTCCAGGTCCAGCGGCCACCGCCAGGCGAGGATCTCGTGCCGGCGCAGCGGCTCCACCCCGTACGCGGCGTCGGTCACCCGGTACTCGTAGCGGCGGAAGGTGGCCGAGAAACGGGCATCGAAGTCGCCGGGCACCTCGACAGCCGCACGTACCCGCACGTCGCCGGGGAGCAGTCCGGCCAGCCGCCGTACCAGCGAACCGCCCACCTCGTCCCAGACGGGCCCGGGAAGGTCGACGTGGCAGACCTGCCCCGTCGCGTGTACCCCCGCGTCGGTACGCCCGGCCACGGTCAGCCCCGTGACGGTGCCCGCGCCGAGCATCCGGTCAAGGGTGGCCATCAGCACCCCGGCGACCGTACGGCGCTGCGGCTGCGCCGCCCAGCCGGAGAAGTCGGTGCCGTCGTAGGCGACATCGAGGCGGACCCGGGTCGACGCCTGCTCCATCTGCTGCCTTCCTTCTGCGTGCTGCCCATAGCGGGTCCTGGCGCGGGGGGTGCGGTTGACGTGCCGGGTGCCGGCCCAGGCATGCGCTTGCCGTGGCGCGCTCTGGCCCGGGCGGGGCGGTTGCCGTGGCGGTGACCGGCGCCGGAGACGGAACGGGCCCGGAACCCCATCGGGGTGCCGGGCCCACTCCAACCTGAAAATCAGGCCTGCTTCTCCTCGGTGGCGAGGTCGCTGTCCTCGCGCGCCTCGGCGGTGTCACCAGAGGCCGACACGGGAGCGTCGGAGTCCTGGTCGCCAGACTTCGACGAGGGCAGGTTCTCCTCCGGCGCGAGCGCCTCGACCTTGTCCTGCTGCGCCTGGTTGCGCCCAGCGGACTTCTTGCTCGGCTCAGCCACGACCAACTCCTCTACCAGCTCGATGATCGCCATCGGAGCGGCGTCACCCTTGCGGGGGCCGGTCTTCACGATACGGGTGTAACCGCCGTTGCGGTTGGCGTATCGCGGAGCGATCTGGTCGAAGAGGGAAAAGACCACGTCCTTGTCCCGGATGACGCCGGCGACCCGCCGACGGGAGGACAGGTCACCACGCTTGGCCTTGGTGATGAGCTGCTCCGCGAACGGGCGCAGCCGCCGAGCCTTGGTCTCGGTGGTCTGGATCTTGCCGTGCTGGAACAGCGCAGCGGCCAGGTTGGCCAGCATCAGCCGCTCGTGCGCGGGGCTGCCGCCGAGGCGGGGGCCCTTGGTGGGCGTGGGCATTCTTGGTGCTCCTCAGTTGTGGCGGCAGCAGAACTAGAGCTGCTCGGTCTCGCGGTAGTCGTCGGTGTCGTAGTCCGCCTCGCCAAAGGTGTCCACGACGTGCGCCGGGTCGAAGTTGGGAGCCGAGTCCTTCAGCCCCAGGCCCATCCCGGCGAGCTTCATCTTGACCTCGTCGATCGACTTCTGACCGAAATTCCTTATGTCGAGGAGGTCGGCCTCGGTGCGCCCGATGAGCTCTCCCACGGAGTTGATGCCCTCGCGCTTGAGGCAGTTGTAGGAGCGGACGGTCAGGTCGAGCTCCTCGATCGGCAGCGCCAGGTCGGCAGCGAGCTGCGCGTCCTGCGGCGACGGGCCGATGTCGATGCCCTCGGCGGTCTCGTCGAGCTCCCGGGCCAGGCCGAAGAGCTCGACCAGGGTGGAGCCGGCCGAGGCCAGCGCGGTACGCGGGTTCATCGACGGCTTGGTCTCGACGTCGATGATCAGCCGGTCGAAGTCGGTGCGCTGCTCGACGCGGGTCGCTTCGACGCGGTAGGTCACCTTCAGCACCGGCGAGTAGATCGAGTCGACCGGGATACGGCCGATCTCGGCGCCGGCCTGCTTGTTCTGCGCGGCGGTGACGTAGCCACGGCCCCGCTCGACGGTGAGCTCCATGTCGAGCCGGCCCTTGGGGCTCAGGGTGGCGAGCTTGAGGTCCGGGTTGTGCACGGAGACGCCGGCCGGCGGCTGGATGTCACCGGCGGTGACCTCGCCGGGGCCCTGCGAGCGCAGGTACATGCTCACCGGCTCGTCGTGCTCGGAGCTGACGCAGAGCTCCTTGATGTTCATGACGAGCTCGACCACATCCTCCTTGACGCCGGGGATGGTGGTGAACTCGTGCAGGACACCGTCGATCTTGATGCTGGTGACCGCGGCCCCCGGGATCGACGACAGCAACGTACGCCGCAGCGAGTTGCCCAGGGTGTAGCCGAAGCCCGGCTCCAGCGGTTCGATGGTGAACCGGGAACGGGTCTCGTTGATCGACTCCTCGGAGAGGGTCGGTCGCTGGCTGATCAGCATTTCTTCTCTTCTCTTCCGGGGCGCCCGCTATTTGACGCCCAGAAACAATGTAAGCCGTCCTCGAGCCACGAGGTCGCCGACTGCCGTGACGCGGCAGACCCGGCGACCTCGTGGCCGACGAGCGCGTGGTGCCTGCCCGAAGCGGGCCGGCCCCCTCCCGAGGGAGGGGAACCGGTGCTTACTTCGAGTAGAGCTCGACGATGAGCTGCTCCTGGACCTGGGTGTCGATGACACCGCGGGCCGGAAGCGAGTGCACCAGGATCTTCATCTCGCTCGGAATGGCCTCGAGCCACGCCGGAACGGTCTTGGAACCGGCCTCGGCCTGCGCGACCTGGAACGGCGTCATTTCCTTCGACTTCGCCCGAACCTCGACGATGTCGTGCTCCTTGACGCGGAAGGACGGGATGTCGACCTTCTTGCCGTTGACCAGGAAGTGGCCGTGCTTGACCAGCTGGCGGGCCATGTCCCGGGACTTGGCGTAGCCGGCCCGGTAGACCACGTTGTCGAGCCGCGACTCGAGGATCTGCAGGAGGACCTCGCCGGTCTTGGCCTGCTTGGAAACGGCCTCCTCGTAGTAACCGCGGAACTGCTTCTCCAGCACGCCGTAGACGCGGCGGGCCTTCTGCTTCTCACGAAGCTGCAGCAGGTACTCGGTCTCCTTGGTACGACCACGGCCGTGCTGTCCAGGCGGGAAAGGCCGGGACTCGAACGGGCACTTCGGTCCATCGCACTTGCTGCCCTTGAGGAACAGCTTCATTTTCTCCCGCCGGCAACGGCGGCAGTCTGCACCGGTGTAACGAGCCATCTCTCTCTACCTCTCAGACCCGACGACGCTTCGGCGGACGGCATCCGTTGTGCGGCTGCGGCGTGACGTCGGCGATCTGGCCGACCTCAAGCCCGACGGCCTGCAGCGAACGGATAGCGGTCTCCCGGCCGGAGCCGGGGCCCTTGACGAACACGTCGACCTTGCGCATGCCGTGCTCCATGGCCCGGCGCGCGGCAGCCTCGGCGGCCAGCTGCGCGGCGAACGGAGTCGACTTGCGGGAGCCCTTGAAGCCAACCTGGCCGGCGGAGGCCCAGGAGATGACCGCACCAGTCGGGTCGGTGATCGACACGATGGTGTTGTTGAAGGTGCTCTTGATGTGCGCCTGCCCGTGGGCGACGTTCTTGCGTTCCTTGCGCCGGACCTTCTTTACAGGGGCCCCGGCACGAGCCTTCGGTGGCATAAGTCTCTGCGCTCCTAATTACTTCTTGCCGGGCTTCTTCTTGCCGGCGACGGTCCGCTTCGGGCCCTTACGGGTACGCGCGTTGGTCCGGGTCCGCTGACCGCGGACCGGGAGACCGCGGCGGTGCCGGATACCGGCGTAGCAGCCGATCTCGACCTTGCGGCGGATGTCAGCGGCGACCTCGCGGCGCAGGTCGCCTTCTACCTTGAAGTTGCCCTCGATGTGGTCGCGGAGCTGGACCAGCTCCTCGTCCGTGAGGTCCTTGACGCGCTTGTCCGGGGAGATACCGGTGGCAGCGAGAGTCTCGACTGCGCGGGTCCGGCCGACCCCGAAGATGTAGGTGAGCGCGATTTCCAGCCGCTTCTCGCGGGGGAGATCGACGCCAACTAGACGAGCCATGTGCGGGCGTACTCCTCGTAGGTGTGTCGCGGAGGTCTGTGCCCGACCCACCCCGATCCGACCGTGTCCGGCCCGACGCCGCTGTGGCGCCGTGCCGACCCGGCACGCTGCCGCGTGCCTGTGGTCGTTGCCCGATCGGGCCCCGGCCTCCGACCGGGGGTTGGCCACGACGCCAGTACGCGCTGCGCACTTCACCCGTGGCTGGGACGAGCTTGTATGTGATTGTGTGGATCCGCGGACGAAGACCCCGGTCGCGGCCGAGGCCGCACCGTGGCTCAGCCCTGGCGCTGCTTGTGGCGCGGGTCGGTGCAGATCACCATGACCCGGCCGTGCCGGCGGATGACCCGGCACTTGTTGCAGATCCTCTTGACGCTCGGCTTGACCTTCACGGTTGCCTTACTTCCCATCTGGCCCAATGGCACGACACTGGCGTCCCACCGGACGTCGAGGACGGACACGGAAACATCCCGGCCGCCGTCAGGCGTGTTACTTGTAGCGGTAGACGATGCGCCCGCGGGTCAGGTCGTACGGCGAGAGTTCGACGACGACCCGGTCCTCCGGCAGGATGCGGATGTAGTGCTGCCGCATCTTGCCACTGATGTGAGCCAGCACCTTGTGGCCGTTCGCGAGCTCCACCCGGAACATGGCGTTCGGCAGGGGCTCGATCACACGACCCTCGATCTCGATGGCTCCGTCTTTTTTCGGCATGTCCTCCGCTGTCCTGACGTCGGTTACTCCGGATCGGCTCACAACGCCTTACACGGGTGATGATCGAAAACACCACCCGCGCCAGCCGCGGCTCCGTCCCCACCGAAGCGCAGGGTGGGCATGACGGAGTGGACGCTGTGCGCCGATCTGACAGTGTACGCGGATGAACTCGGCGAAGCCAACCGAGGGCGGTTCGGAGCGGCGAACCGGACATCGCGCCCGAGAAATCAGTCCTCGAGGCCTGCGGCCCTACGCCGCTGCAGGCGGGCCTGCTCCTTGCGCGCCCGCTCCGCGGCCTCCTTGGCCGGCGCCCCCGTGACGAGTCCGCCGACGGTCTGCACCACCAGCACCGCGCCGTAGGGCCCGATCACCCAGCCGGGCCAGAAGTAGAGCAGCTCCGTGCTCATCAGGCAGATGACCGCCCAGATGCCGACCGTGATGGCCGCCACGCTGAAGTACGTGCCCCACATCTCCCCCAGCCACTGCCGGGTGACGTTGGCCGGGACCGTGGGAGTCTCACCTACCGCCGCCGGCCACGCCGAGGCGGTCGGCGCCAGCTGCGACCGGTCCGCCGGACGCGGGGCGGGCAGGTCGTCGAGCAGACCCTTGAGGTCGCCGTAGGTGCGCGCGGAGAAGGCGCGTCGCAGGCGGTCGTCGTACTCGTGCAGGTCCAGCCGGCCCTCGTCGAGCGCCGCCTGCAGCCGCTCGGCCACTCGCGTGCGGTCGGAATCGGCCGCCCGCATATCGTCCCGCTGTTCCATAGCTGTCAAGGATGCCACTGCGGCGCCAGCCGCCGAAACCCACTGCGACGGCGGTGCTCAGGGGCACTGCGAGGCCAATCGCCGAAACCACACTCCGACGGCAGCGGCCAGGGGCCCTGCGGCGCGCCGGCTGCCGGAACCCCGGTTCAGCCGATGGAATCGCCGGCCGGCTGCCGGGGGGTGACCAGGTCACCGAGCCGGGCCCGGCCACCGTCGGGTGCCGTGAGCACCCAGACCCCGTCGGGCAGCAACGCGATCGAGTGCTCGACGTGTGCCGCCACCGACCGGTCGCGGGTGACGACGGTCCAGCCGTCGTCGAGCTCGACCGTCCGCGGCGAGCCCATGGTGATCATCGGCTCGATCGCCAGGGCCATCCCCGGCACCAGCGCCGGGCCCCGCCCGGGCCGGCCGTGGTTGAGCACATGTGGGTCCTGGTGCATCTCGGTGCCGATACCGTGCCCGCCGTAGCCGTCGACGATGCCGTAGCGCCCGCCCTTGCGTACGGCGGACTCGACCGCGTGCGAGATGTCGGTCAGCCGGCCCTTGCCGCTCGCCGCTCCCCGCGCCGCGGCGGCGATTCCCGCCCACATGGCGTCCTCGGCGACCGCGGCCATCCGCAGCAGCTGCGGCCGGGTCTCGCCGACCCCGACCGTGATCGCCGCGTCGCCGTGCCAGCCGTCCAGCACCGCGCCGCAGTCGATCGAGATCAGGTCACCTTCGCGCAGCACCTGATCGGCGGCGGGGATGGCATGCACTACCTGCTCGTTGACCGACGAGCAGATGCTCGCCGGGAAGCCGTGGTAGCCCAGGAACGACGGGACCGCACCCGCCTCGCGGATCGTCGACTCGGCGATGGCATCCAGGTCGGCGGTACTGACGCCCGGGACGACGGCTGCTTTCATCCGGCTCAGGGCGGCCGCGACCACCAGGCCTGCGGCGCGCATCTTTTCGATCTGTTCCGGAGTCTTCAGCTGGATGTCCAGCTGGGGGCGACGCATCGGACGGTTACCTTTCCCTAGCCAGAGAGTGCCGCACGCGGTGGCGTGCGGTCGCTCTCGGCAACTCTATCCGCCGTACGACCGCAGAGCGTCGATAGCGCGGACGGTGACGTCCTCGACCGGACCGGTGGCGTCGATGCCCACCAGCTTGCCCTGGGCGCCGTAGTAGTCGACCAGGGGCGCGGTCTTGTCCGCGTACTCCCGCAGCCGCTCGGCGATCGTCTCGGCCTTGTCGTCGTCACGCTGGAAGAGCTCGGCCCCGCAGCGGTCGCAGACGTCCGGCCGCGACGGCGCGTCGAACTCGACGTGCCAGATCTTTCCGCAGCCCCGGCAGGTACGCCGGCCGGAGAGGCGACGGATCACCTCGTCGTCGTCGACGACGAGTTCGAGGACCACGTCCAGCGCGGTGCCGAGGTCAGCCAGGAGCTTGTCCAGCGCCGCCGCCTGGGGCGTCGTACGCGGGAATCCGTCCAGCAGGAAACCCTCGGCCGCGTCCGGCTCGGCGAGCCGGCCGCGGACCATGTTGATGGTCACCTCGTCGGGAACGAGCTTGCCGGCGTCCATGTACCGCTTGGCCTCGACCCCCAGGGGCGTGCCCTGGGAGACGTTGGCGCGGAAGATGTCCCCGGTGGAGATCTTCGGCACGGAGAGGTGAGCCGCGATGAACTCGGCCTGTGTGCCTTTACCTGCCCCGGGCGGGCCGACCAGAACGATTCGCATCTACCGCAGGAACCCTTCATAGTTCCGCTGCATCAGCTGGCTCTCGATCTGCTTCACGGTCTCGAGACCGACGCCGACCATGATCAGCACAGCGGTGCCGCCGAATGGGAAGTTCTGGTACTGGTTGTTGTCCAGCCAGATGAAGAAGAAGTTCGGCAGCGTGGCGACGATACCCAGGTAGATCGAGCCCGGCAGGGTGATCCGGCTGAGGATGAAGTCGAGGTACTGCGCGGTCGGCTTGCCCGGACGGATACCCGGTACGAAGCCGCCGTACTTCTTCATGTTGTCCGCTACATCGGTCGGGTTGAACGTGATCGACACGTAGAAGTACGTGAAGAAGATGATCAGCAGGAAGTAGACCGCGATGTAGATCGGACTGCTCGGGTTCGCGAGGTTGTTCGTGACCCATGCCTGCACGTCGCCAGGGTTCTCCTGGTCGAAGAACTGGAGTCCCAACTGCGGGAGGTAGAGCAGCGAGGAGCCGAAGATGACCGGGATGACACCCGCCTGGTTGACCTTCAACGGGATGTAGGTCGAGGTGCCGCCGTACATGCGCCGGCCGATCATCCGCTTGGCGTACTGCACCGGGATCCGGCGCTGCGCCTGCTCGATGAAGACCACCAGGGCGATGACCACCATGACCAACGCCAGCACCAGGGCGAACATGCCCCAGCCCTTGCTGACCTTGATGGACCAGCCCTCGCTGGGGAGGCGGGCGGCGATCGAGGTGAAGATCAGCACGGACATGCCGTTGCCGACGCCGCGGTCGGTGATCAGCTCGCCGAGCCACATCACCACACCGGTGCCGGCGGTCATCGTGATGACCAACGTCAGCAGCGTCAGCCAGTTCGGCAGACCCGTTCCCTCGGGGATGATCGGGTACTGGTCGCACATGCCGTTGAAGAGCTGGCCAGAGCGGGCCAGCGCCACGTACGCGGAGGCCTGCAGAACGCCCAGACCCAGGGTGAGGTACCGGGTGTACTGGGTGATCTTCGCCTGGCCGGCCTGGCCCTCCTTGCGGAGCTGCTCCAGCCGGGGAATGACCACCGCGAGCAGCTGCATGATGATCGACGCGGTGATGTAGGGCATGATGCCCAGCGCGAAGACCGACAGCGACAGCAGCGCTCCGCCGGAGAAGAGGTTGAGCAGGTTGAAGACCCCGTTGGTCCCACCCTCGGCTGTCGCTTCCAGACAACGCTGGACGTTGGTGTAAGAGACGCCGGGGCTCGGGATCGTGGCGCCAAGCCGGTAGACCGCAATGATGCCTACTGTGAACAGCAGCTTCTTGCGCAGGTCAGGCGTACGGAACGCACTGAGAAACGCGGAGAGCAACTTCTTCCTCCTGCGCGAGGCGGCCGCCGTTAGCTGTGGCGGGTAGGGGGTTGGGTCCGGGCAGACGCCCGATTAACCGATGCTGGGAAGGGACTCTAACAGTCCGACGGGTCCCAGGGCAGATCCGGCCCGGTCCGATGTGCCCGCTGCCATTCCCGCCACTTCCGATCGGCGGGGTTGGAACGGATCTCGGCCCGGGGACGAACATGGCGTCCGCCAGTTGGGGGCAACTGAGCGGACGCCACGTCCTATCGCCTTACAGTTCGGTGACCGAACCGCCGGCAGCAGTGATCTTCTCCTTGGCCGACGCGCTGAACGCCTGCGCCGAGATCTGGAGAACCACGCCACCGAGGTCGCCGGTGCCGAGGACCTTGACCGGCTTGCCCTTGCGGACAGCGCCGACCTCGACCAGCTCGTCCGGGCCAACCTGGCCGCCGTTGGGGAACAGCTCGGCGAGCCGGTCCAGGTTCACGACCTGGTACTCGACACGGAAGCGGTTCTTGAAGCCCTTGAGCTTCGGCAGCCGCATGTGCAGCGGCATCTGACCACCCTCGAAGGCGGCCGAGATGTTCTTGCGGGCCTTGGAGCCCTTGGTGCCGCGACCGGCGGTCTTGCCCTTGGACGCCTCACCACGACCCACACGGGTCTTGGCGGTCTTGGAGCCCGGCGCCGGACGCAGGTGGTGAACCTTGATCGTCATTAGTCGACCTCCTCGACCTTCACGAGGTGGTTCACGGCGAAGATCATGCCCCGAATTTCGGGGCGGTCCTCCTTGACCACCACGTCATTGATCCGCTTGAGACCGAGCGACCGCAGCGACTCGCGCTGCTTGTGCTTGGTTCCGATGTTGGATCGGAGCTGGGTGACCTTCAGGCGTGCCATCAGGACTTCACCCCCGCCCGGGACGCCAGCATCGCAGCCGGCGCCACGTCCTCGACCGGCAGACCACGACGCGCCGCAACCTGCTCCGGCGACTCGAGACCCTTCAGGGCCGCGACCGTGGCGTGCACGATGTTGATCGGGTTGGACGAGCCGAGGCTCTTGGAGAGCACATCGTGGATACCGGCGCACTCCAGCACGGCACGCACCGGTCCACCGGCGATGACACCCGTACCGGCGGAAGCCGGCTTGAGCAGCACCACACCGGCAGCGGCCTCGCCCAGCACCGGGTGCGGGATCGAGGAGCCGATCTTCGGAACCTTGAAGAAGTGCTTCTTGGCCTCCTCGACACCCTTGGCGATCGCCGCGGGCACCTCCTTGGCCTTTCCGTAGCCCACGCCGACGGAGCCGTCGCCGTCGCCGACGATCACGAGGGCGGTGAAGCTGAAGCGACGACCACCCTTCACGACCTTGGCGACACGGTTGATCGCGACGACCCGCTCGATGTGCGGGGTCTTCTCGACGGGCGCGTTTCCGCGGCCGCCCTCACGGCGGTTGTCGCGGCGACCACCCTCGTTGCCACCGGACCCGCCGCCACGGCGCTGTTGACCTGGCATCAGCAGCCTTCCTTCTCTCTCGTGACGGGGTTTCTAGAACTCGAGCCCGGCTTCGCGGGCGGCGTCCGCCAGGGCAGCGAGCCGCCCGGCGTACTTGTTGCCACCGCGGTCGAAGACGACCTTGGAGATGCCGGCGGCCTTGGCGCGCTCGGCCACGAGCGCGCCGACCTTGCCGGCCAGGGCGCTCTTGTTGCCCTCGGTACCGCGCAGCGACGGGTCCAGGGTAGAGGCCGACGCCAGGGTGTGACCCTGGGTGTCGTCCACGACCTGGGCCGTGATGTGCCGCAGCGAACGGGTGACAACCAGGCGCGGACGCTCGGCCGTACCGGAAACGTTCTTGCGGACCCGGAAGTGCCGGCGTGCCCGCCCGATGGCGCGCTTGGCGGCGACGCCGCGACGGCGCTTGAGCAGCGTGGCGGTCACTTCTTACCTGCCTTTCCAGCCTTGCGGCGGATGACCTCGCCCTGGTACTTGACGCCCTTGCCCTTATAGGGCTCCGGCGGGCGGATCTTCCGGATGTTGGCGGCAACCTCGCCGACCAGCTGCTTGTCGATGCCGGCCACGTGGAACACGGTCGGCTTCTCCACCGTGAACGTGATGCCCTGCGGCGCGGTGACCACGACCGGGTGCGAGAACCCGAGTGCGAACTCGAGGTCGCTGCCCTTGGCGGTCACGCGGTAACCGGTACCGGCGATCTCGAGGCTCTTGCGGTAACCGTCGGTCACGCCGACGATCATGTTGGCGATCAGCGTCCGGCTCAGGCCGTGCAGTTCCTTGGCCTTGCGCTCGTCGTTGGGCCGGTTGACGTGCAGCTCGCCGTCATCGCCCCGCTCCACCGTGATCGGCTCGGCCAGGGTGTGGCTCAGCTCGCCCTTGGGGCCCTTGACCTTAACGGTCTGGCCGTCGATGTTGATGTCGACGCCGGCGGGTACCGGGATCGACTTACGTCCAATACGCGACATTTCTACCTGTCTCCCGTTACCAGACGAAGGCGAGGACTTCCCCGCCAACGCTCCGCTTGCGGGCCTGCCGGTCGGTCAGCAGTCCCTGGGACGTCGAAATGATCGCCACGCCGAGGCCACCGAGCACCCGGGGGAGCTCGTCGGACTTGGCGTAAACCCGCAGGCCGGGCTTGGACACGCGCTTGATGCCGGCCAGGCTCCGCTCGCGGTTCTGGCCGTACTTCAGCTCGACGACCAGTCGCTTGCCGACGGCGCCCTCCTCGGGCTCCTCGACCGACCAGGTAGCGATGTAGCCCTCGGACTTCAGAACCTCGGCGATGTTCGCCTTGATCTTGGAGTAGGGCATCGACACCTGGTCGTGGTACGCCTGGTTGGCGTTACGCAGACGCGTGAGCATGTCTGCGATCGGGTCGGTCATCGTCATGGATTTCGTCAGCCTTTCTCGCCGGGGTTCCCGGGGCGGTGAGCCCCGGGCCTACGGCGAAGAGCAATACCTAGTTGCCACGTTGCGATGCTTGCCCCGGCCTTGGCCGGGACGCGGGGTTGCCCTACCAGGAAGCCTTGGACACACCCGGCAGTTCACCGCGGTGGGCCATCTCCCGGATGCAGACCCGGCAGAGGCCGAACTTGCGGTAGACCGCCTTCGGACGACCGCACCGCTGGCAGCGGGTGTACGCGCGAACCGAGAACTTCGGCTTCGCGGCCGCCTTGATGATCAGCGCCTTCTTGGCCATCTCAGTTCTCCTTGAACGGGAAGCCCAGGAGCTTGAGCAGCGCCCGGCCCTCGTCGTCGGTCGTGGCGGTCGTAACCACCGTGATGTCCATGCCCCGCTGCCGATCGATCCTGTCCTGATCGATCTCGTGGAACACCGACTGCTCGGTCAGACCGAACGTGTAGTTGCCGTGCCCGTCGAGCTTGCGCCCGTCCAGACCGCGGAAGTCGCGGATACGCGGCAGCGCGATGGAGAGCAGCCGGTCAAGGAACTCCCACATCCGGTCGCCCCGGAGGGTGACCTTCGCGCCGATCGGCATGCCCTCGCGCAGCTTGAACTGCGCGATCGACTTGGTCGCCCGCCGGATCTGCGGCTTCTGGCCGGTGATGGTGGCCAGGTCGCGCACGGCGCCGTCGATCAGCTTGGCGTCCCGAGCAGCCTCGCCGACACCCATGTTGACGACGATCTTGACCAGGCCGGGCACCTGCATCGGGTTGGCGTAGTTCTGCTGCTCGCGCAGCTTCGCCACGATCTCGTTGCGGTACCGCTCCTTGAGGCGCGGCATCGTCTTGGTTTCGGTAGCCGTGGTCATCACAGGTCCTTACCGGTGCTACGCGCGATGCGGACCTTCTGGCCGTTGTCGTCGATCCGGTAGCCGACGCGGGTCGGCTTGCCCTCGGAGTCCACGATCTGCACGTTCGAGATGTGGACCGGGGCTTCCTGAGTGACGATGCCGCCGGTCTTGGCGCCACGCTGGGTGGTGCTGATGCGGGTGTGCTTCTTGACCCGGTTCACGCCCTCGACCAGGACCTTGTCAAGGCGAGGGTAGGCCGCGATGACCTTCCCTTCCTTGCCCTTGTCCTTGCCGGCGATGACCCGGACCGTGTCGCCCTTCTTGATCTTCACGGTCACAACACCTCCGGCGCGAGAGAAATAATCTTCATGAACCGCTTGTCCCGCAGCTCCCGGCCGACCGGCCCGAAGATACGAGTGCCACGCGGGTCTCCGCCGTCCTTGATGATGACGGCTGCGTTCTCGTCGAAGCGGATGTACGAACCGTCCGGCCGACGCCGTTCCTTCGCGGTGCGGACGACTACCGCCTTGACGACGTCGCCCTTCTTGACACCGGCACCCGGGATCGCGTCCTTGACCGTGGCCACGATGACGTCGCCGATGCTCGCGTAGCGGCGACCCGAACCACCGAGAACCCGGATGCACAGGATCTCCCGGGCACCCGTGTTGTCGGCGACGCGCAGTCGCGACTCCTGCTGAATCACGTCTATCTCCTATGTCTGCCGGTTCTCCGGCCGCCAAAAGCGGCCGGAGCCTGGCGGAACCTGCACCCGACTACCGCCGGGCGAGCTCGAAGCCTTCGCTACTTGGCCTTTTCCTGGATTTCCACGAGCCGCCAGCGCTTGGTGGCGGAGAGCGGCCGGGTCTCCATGATCAGGACGCGGTCGCCGATGCCGGCGGCGTTCTGCTCATCGTGCACCTTCAGCTTGCTGGTACGGCGAATGACCTTGCCGTACAGCGGGTGCTTCACCCGGTCCTCGACCTCGACCACGATGGTCTTGTCCATCTTGTCGCTGACCACGAGACCCTCACGCATCTTGCGCTGGGCCCGCGTCTCCGCGGTGGTGGTGTTCTCGGTCATCATGCAGTCACCTCAGTCGGCGCGGCCGAGAGCCCCAGCTCGCGCTCGCGCATGATCGTGTAGATCCGGGCAATGTCCCGACGGATCACCTGCAGCCGCCGGTTGTTGTCCAGCTGACCGGTAGCTGCCTGCACGCGGAGGTTGAACAGCTCCGCCTTGGCCTCCCGCAGCTTCGTGACCAGCTCCTCTTCGGAGAGCTCACGCAGCTCGGCGACCTTAACGCCCGCTGCCATCAGGACTCACCCACTTCGCGCGTAACAATGCGGCACTTCATCGGGAGCTTGTGGATCGCGCGACGCATCGCTTCTCGCGCGATCTGCTCGTTGGGGAAGGACATCTCGAAGATGACCCGCCCCGGCTTCACGTTGGCAACCCACCACTCGGGCGAACCCTTACCGGAACCCATGCGGGTTTCGGCCGGCTTCTTGGTGAGGGCCTGGTCCGGGAAGATCGTGATCCAGACCTTGCCGCCACGCTTGATGTGACGGGTCATCGCGATACGCGCCGACTCGATCTGGCGGTTGGTCACGTACGCAGGCTCGAGAGCCTGGATCCCGAACTCGCCGAACACCACGCGGTTACCACCCTTGGACGCGCCACTGCGGTCCGGGTGGTGCGGCTTGCGGAAGCCCTTCGGGGGCTTGCGCGGCATCAGCATCTGTCAGCCCTCCTGCTGCGTTTCCGCCGGAGCCGGCGCGGCGGCAACGGCGGCGCTGTCGATCGACTCGCCGGTCGGGGTGTCGCCACCCTGAGCCAGCGCGGTCTGGGCGGCCCGGCCGGCGTCGGTGCCACCGGGGGTAGTGCCGGACGATCCGGAACGTCCGCGGCGCGGACGGTCGGGCCGGTCACCCCGGTCACGGCGCGGACGCGACGGCGCGGTCTCGGTCGGGGTCTCCCGGCCGGGCACCGCATCGCCCTTGTAGATCCAGACCTTCACGCCGATACGGCCGAAGGTGGTCCGGGCCTCGAAGAAGCCGTACTCGATGTTCGCGCGGAGCGTGTGCAACGGCACCCGACCCTCGCGGTAGAACTCGGTACGGCTCATCTCGGCGCCGCCGAGACGGCCGGAGACCTGAACCCGGATGCCCTTGCAAATCGGGTTCTTCATCGCCGACTGCATCGCCTTGCGCATCGCCCGACGGAAGCTGACCCGGCTGGAGAGCTGCTCGGCAACGCCCTGGGCGACGAGCTGCGCATCCGACTCGGGGTTCTTCACCTCGATGATGTTGAGCTGCACCTGCTTGCCGGTGAGCTTCTCCAGCTCGCCGCGGATCCGGTCGGCCTCCGCACCCTTACGGCCGATGACGATGCCCGGCCGGGCGGTGTGGATGTCAACGCGGACCCGGTCGCGGGTGCGCTCGATGTCGACCTTGGAAATGCCGGCACGCTCGAGGCCCTTGGACATCATTCGGCGGATCTTTACATCCTCGCCGACGTAGTCCTTGTAGAGCTTGTCCGCGAACCAGCGGGACTTCCAGTCGGTCGAGATGCCGAGCCGGAACCCGTGCGGGTGAACCTTCTGACCCATTACTCGGCGCCCTCCGTCTTGCTCTGCGTTTCGGCGGCCTCGGTGGCCGGTTCGGCCTTGGCCGGAGCCGCCTTCTTCGCAGCGGCCTTCTTCGGTGCGGCCGGCGCGACAGCCTCGACCACGATCGTGATGTGGCAGGTGCGCTTACGGATCCGGAAGGCCCGACCCTGGGCCCGCGGCCGGAACCGCTTCATCGTCGGGCCCTCGTCGACGAACGCCTCGCTGACGAGCAGCGCGTCGGGGTCCAGCCGCTCGTTGTTCTCCGCGTTGGCGATCGCGCTCGCGACGACCTTGTATACCTGCTCGCTCGCAGCCTGCGGCGCGAACTGCAGCACCGTGAGCGCCTCCTTCGCGGGCAGACCGCGGACGAGGTTGACCACCCGGCGCGCCTTCATCGGCGAGATGCGCACGTGACGCGCAACTGCCCGCGCGCCCGGAAGCACCGGAGCGTCGCCCTTAACTGGCATCGCTGTAACCCCTTGATCCCTTTATCCCGTGGTCGGCGCTCAGCGCCGGCGGCTCTTCCGGTCGTCCTTCTCGTGACCCTTGAACGTGCGGGTCAGCGCGAACTCGCCGAGCTTGTGCCCGACCATCGCCTCGGTGATGAACACCGGGACGTGCTTACGCCCGTCGTGCACGGCGATCGTGTGACCGAGCATCTCAGGGATGATCGTCGAGCGCCGCGACCAGGTCTTGATGACGTTCTTCGAACCCTTTTCGTTCTGAACTTCCACCTTCTTGAGCAGGTGGTCGTCGATGAACGGGCCCTTCTTCAGGCTGCGAGGCATGTCTACCTAATCTCCCTTAGCCGCGCTTGCGGGTGGCGTAGCGGCGGCGGACGATCAGCCGGTCGCTCGGCTGGCCCTTACGACGGGTCCGGCCCTCGGGCTTACCCTGCGGGTTGACCGGGTGGCGACCGCCGGAGGTCTTACCCTCACCACCACCGTGCGGGTGGTCGACCGGGTTCATGGCGACACCACGGACGGTCGGGCGCTTGCCCTTCCACCGCATACGGCCCGCCTTGCCCCAGTTGATGTTCGACTGGTCGGCGTTGCCGATCTCACCAACGGTGGCGCGGCAGCGGACGTCGACCCGACGGATCTCGCCGGAGGGCATACGCAGCGTGGCGTAGGCACCTTCCCGGCCGAGCAGCTGGATGCCGACGCCGGCCGAACGCGCCAGCTTGGCACCGCCGCCCGGGCGCAGCTCCACACCGTGGATCTGGCTACCGACGGGGATGTTGCGCAGCGGCAGGTTGTTGCCCGGCTTGATGTCGGCGCCCGGACCGGACTCGACGCGGTCGCCCTGCTTCAGGTCCTTCGGCGCGAGGATGTAGCGCTTCTCGCCGTCGGCGTAGTGCAGCAGCGCGATGCGCGCGGTGCGGTTCGGGTCGTACTCGATGTGCGCGACCTTCGCCGGCACACCGTCCTTGTCGACCCGCTTGAAGTCGATCAGACGGTACTGGCGCTTGTGACCGCCGCCCTGGTGCCGGGTGGTGATCCGGCCATGGACGTTGCGGCCGCCCTTCTTGGGCAGCGGCGCCAGCAGCGACTTCTCCGGCGTGGACCGGGTGATCTCGGCGAAGTCCGCAACGCTGGAGCCTCGTCGGCCCGGCGTCGTCGGCTTGTACTTACGGATAGCCATTGTCTACACCCCTCAGCTGACCGGGCCGCCGAAGGCCTCGATACGGTCACCGTCAGCCAGCTTCACGATCGCCCGCTTGGTCGCCTTGCGCTGACCGAAGCCGGTCTTGGTGCGCTTGCGCTTACCCTGGCGGTTGAGCGTGTTGACCGTCAGGACGCGGACCTCGAAGATCTGCTGGATAGCGATCTTGATCTCGGTCTTGTTCGCGTCCGGGTGCACCAGGAAGGTGTACCAGTTCCGGTTCAGCTCGCTGTAGCTCTTCTCCGAGACGACCGGCGCGACGATGATGTCGCGCGGGTCAGCAATCGTGCTCACTTGCCACCCTCCTCGGTGGTCTCGGCCGGCACACCCAGGAACTCGTCCAGGGCGTCCTTGGTGAAGACCACGTCGTCGGCCACCAGCACGTCGTACGTGTTGAGCTGGCCGGCCTCGATCAGGTGCACCCGCGGCTCGTTGCGCAGCGAGAGGATGTTGAGAACATCCTCGCTGCTCACGACCACGAGGACCCGGTTGGCCTCGGTGACCTTCGCCAGCGCGGCCAGCGCGGCCTTGGTCGACGGCTTGTCGTCGGAGATGAAGCCCTCCACGACGTGCACCTGACCCGCACGTGCCCGGTCCGACAGGGCGCCACGCAGAGCGGCGGCCTTCATCTTCTTCGGGGTCCGCTGGCTGTAGTCACGCGGCACGGGACCGTGCACGACGCCACCACCGGCGAACTGCGGGGCGCGGATCGAGCCCTGGCGGGCGCGTCCGGTGCCCTTCTGCTTGTACGGCTTCTTGCCGCCGCCGGCGACCTCGCCGCGAGTCTTGACCTTGTGCGTGCCCTGGCGGGCGGCCGCGAGCTGGGCCACCACCACCTGGTGCATCAGTGCGATGTTCGCCTGGACGTCGAAGATGTCGTCCGGCAGCTCGACAGAGCCAGCCTTGGCACCCTCGACGTTGCGGACGTCAACCGTGGTCACTTCGCCGCACCGCCCTTCTTCAACTGCGTCTTGGCCGCGGAGCGGACCAGGACCAGCGCGCCCTTCGGACCAGGGATCGCGCCCCGGACCAGCAGGAGGTTGTTCTCGGTGTCGACCGCCTGAACGGTCAGGTTCTGCACGGTGTAGCGAACACCACCCATGCGACCGGCCATCCGGACGCCCTTGAATACGCGACCCGGGGTCGCGCAGGCGCCGATCGAGCCGGGCGAGCGGTGCTTGCGCTGCACACCGTGGCTGGCGCGCAGGCCGTGGAAGCCGTGCCGCTTCATGACACCGGCGTAACCCTTGCCCTTGGTCTTGCCCGTCACGTCGATCGGGGTTCCCACCGGGAACGCCTCTACGGTGACTTCCTGGCCGAGCTCGTACTCGGTCGCGTCGCTGGTGCGCAGCTCGACGATGTGTCGCCGCGGTGCCACGTCGGCCTTGGCGTAGTGCCCGGCCAGCGGCTTCTTCACCTTGCGCGGGTCGATCGCACCGTACGCCAGCTGGACCGCCGAGTAACCGTCCTTGTCGGCGCTACGAACCTGGCTCACGACACAAGGGCCGGCCTGAACCACAGTCACCGGGACAACGCGGTTGTTGTCCCAGACCTGGGTCATGCCGAGCTTGGCGCCCAGGATCCCCTTAACTTGCCTGTCCATTAGTCCGGTCCCTACAGCTTGATCTCGATGTCGACGCCAGCCGGCAGGTCGAGGCGCATAAGCGAGTCGACCGTCTTCGGAGTCGGGTCGATGATGTCGATCAGACGCTTGTGCGTGCGCATCTCGAAGTGCTCGCGCGAGTCCTTGTACTTGTGCGGCGAACGGATCACGCAGAAACGGTTGATCTCCGTGGGCAGCGGCACCGGGCCTGCGACCTGCGCCCCGGTCCGCGTCACCGTCTCGACGATCTTCCGCGCCGAGGAGTCGACGACCTCGTGGTCGTAGGCCTTGAGCCGGATGCGGATCTTCTGTCCCGCCATGGTGGCTTCTGTTCCTTCTCTCGATGCCGCTATGTCGCGGGCCTCCGCCCCGAACGGCGCGGTCCCACATTCGCCGACCCCCGCGGTCGGGCGTGTCGCGCCCTGGGGCCAGACTCCGCCCCGGAAGCCCGAAGCGGCACTGGCGTGCGGTAGGTCTCAGGCGCCCCATCGCAGAATCACGAGGGAGGCGCCGTGCGAGGGTGGTTGGCCACTGGGGGCCAACCACCCCGCGCGACTGCTCTTCGGTGAAACCCGGCGGACCGGGCCCACACCGTCGAACTGCCGTTACGCAACCTGACTAGTATGCCGTACGACTTCCGGCAACGCTAATCGGGGTACCTGATTACTTGATGATCTTGGTGACGCGACCAGCGCCAACCGTGCGGCCACCCTCGCGAATCGCGAACTTGAGGTTTTCCTCCATCGCGATGGGCTGGATGAGCTTCACGGTCATCGTGGTGTTGTCGCCCGGCATAACCATCTCGGTGCCCTCGGGCAGCGTGACGACGCCGGTGACGTCCGTGGTCCGGAAGTAGAACTGCGGACGGTAGTTCTGGAAGAACGGCGTGTGCCGGCCGCCCTCCTCCTTGCCGAGGATGTAGACGGTCGCCTCGAACTCGGTGTGCGGGGTGGTCGTGCCCGGCTTGATGACAACCATGCCGCGCTCGACGTCCTCGCGCTTGGTACCGCGCAGCAGCAGGCCGACGTTCTCACCTGCGCGGGCGTCGTCCAGGGTCTTCCGGAACATCTCGATCGCGGTGACCTTGGTCTTGAAGCCCTTCTCGCGGATGCCGACAACCTCGACGTCCTCGTTCGGGAGCAGAACGCCACGCTCGACACGACCGGTGACAACGGTGCCACGACCGGTGATCGTGAACACGTCCTCGACGGGCATGAGGAACGGCTTCTCGGTCTCGCGCTCCGGCTGCGGGATCGCGGTGTCGACCGCGTTCATCAGCTCGAGCAGCTTCTCGGTCCAGGCCGGGTCGCCCTCGAGCGCCTTCAGCGCCGAGACCTGAACGACCGGCAGGTCGTCACCCGGGTAGTCCTGTGCCGAGAGCAGCTCACGGACCTCGAGCTCGACGAGCTCCAGGAGCTCCTCGTCGTCGACCATGTCGCTCTTGTTGAGCGCCACGACGATGTACGGCACACCGACCTGACGGGCCAGCAGCACGTGCTCGCGGGTCTGCGGCATCGGACCGTCGGTCGCGGCGACCACCAGGATCGCGCCGTCCATCTGGGCGGCACCGGTGATCATGTTCTTGATGTAGTCCGCGTGACCGGGGCAGTCGACGTGCGCGTAGTGCCGCGACTCGGTCTGGTACTCGACGTGCGCGATCGAGATCGTGATACCGCGGGCCTTCTCCTCCGGCGCCTTGTCGATCTCGTCGAACGGCGTGTAGGGGTTCAGGTCGGGGTACTTGTCGTGCAGAACCTTGGTGATGGCCGCCGTCAGCGTCGTCTTACCGTGGTCGATGTGACCAATGGTGCCGATGTTGACGTGCGGCTTAGTCCGCTCGAACTTCGCCTTCGCCACTGGTGTCCTCCTGTGGACTTCTTGGTACGTTCCGTCCGGCGCGCCGGGTCGGCGCTCGGGACGCTGTCGACAGCCTTTCCGGCCGGCGGCCGGAGAGCTATGTGGGTCTTGCGGCAGTGAAGCCTACAGGCCCGGTCTCACGCGGTTCCCACCTGGTAGGCGGTGGGCGGTTTCCCGCCCGCCGCCGACCAGGTCGATCAACCGTGGTTCAGGGTGTTGCGTGCACCGCAGATGTCTGCGGAGCTCACTCGCCCGTCGCCTTGGCGATGATCTCCTTCGCCACGCTCTGCGGAACCTCGGCGTAGGAGTCGAACTGCATGCTGAAGCTAGCCCGGCCCTGGGTCTTCGACCGCAGGTCGCCGACGTAGCCGAACATTTCCGACAGCGGCACCAGGGCGCGGACGACGCGGGCACCGCCGCGCTCCTCCATCGCCTGGATGATGCCACGGCGGGAGTTGATGTCGCCGATGACGTCGCCCATGTTCTCCTCGGGCGTCGTGACCTCGACTGCCATCATCGGCTCGAGCAGCGCGGGGTCGGCCTTGCGGGCCGCCTCCTTCATCGCCATCGAGCCGGCGATCTTGAATGCCATTTCCGACGAGTCGACCTCGTGGTACTGACCGTCGAGCAGCGTGAGCTTCACACCGACCAGCGGGAAGCCGGCCAGGATGCCGTACTGCATGGCGTCCTGGGCACCGGCGTCCACCGACGGGATGAACTCCCGCGGGATGCGGCCACCGGTGACGGCGTTGGCGAACTCGTACGTCGGGGCGTCGTTGTCCAGCGGCAGCGGCTCGAGCGCGATGATCACTCGGGCGTACTGGCCGGAGCCACCGGTCTGCTTCTTGTGGGTGAACTCGAGCTTATCCACCTTGCGGCGGATGGTCTCGCGGTACGCCACCTGCGGCTTACCGATGTTCGCCTCGACGTTGAACTCGCGGCGCATCCGGTCGACCAGGATGTCCAGGTGCAGCTCGCCCATGCCGGAGATGACCGTCTGACCGGTCTCCTCGTCCAGCTTGACGCGGAAGGTCGGGTCCTCCTCGGCCAGGCGCTGGATCGCGGTGCTCAGCTTCTCCTGGTCGGCCTTGGTCTTGGGCTCGATCGCCACCTCGATGACCGGCTCGGGGAAGGTCATCGACTCCAGGATCACCGGCTTCGCCGGGTCGCAGAGGGTGTCACCGGTGGTGGTCTGCTTCAGACCCTGCACGGCGATGATGTCGCCGGCGTAGGCGGTGCCGCGCTCTTCACGCTTGTTGGCGTGCATCTGGTAGATCTTGCCGACGCGCTCCTTGCGGTCCTTGGTGGAGTTGATCACCTGGGACCCGGTCTCGACCGATCCGGAGTAGACGCGCACGTAGGTCAGCTTGCCCAGGTGCTTGTCGGTCTGGATCTTGAAGGCCAGACCCGCGAAGGGCTCCTTGAGCGAGGGCTGCCGCTGCACCGGGGTCTCGCCGTCGGTGGCCGTGCCCTCGATCGCCGGGATGTCCAGCGGCGAGGGGAGGTACGCGACAACGGCGTCGAGCATCGGCTGGATGCCCTTGTTCTTGAAGGCCGTGCCGGTCAGCACCGGGTTGGCCTTGCCGGCGATCGTGGCGCGACGGATCGCGGCGCGGATCTCGTCGACGGAGAGCTCCTCACCCTCGAGGTACTTCTCCATGATCGCGTCATCGACGTCGGCCAGGGTCTCGATCAGCTTGTCGCGCCACTCGGCGGCCGAGTCGGCGAGGTCGGCCGGGATCGGCTCGATCTCGTAGTCCTCGCCCTTCTGGGTCTCGCCGCGCCAGGTGAGCGCGTGCATGTCGATCAGGTCGACGACGCCGATGAAGTCGGCCTCTGCGCCGATCGGGATCTGCAGCACCAGCGGGGTGGCGTTGAGCCGGTCGATCATCATCTGCACGCAGCGGAAGAAGTCGGCACCGGTACGGTCCAGCTTGTTGACGAAGCACATCCGCGGGACGTTGTACTTGTCGGCCTGCCGCCAGACGTTCTCCGTCTGCGGCTCGACACCGGCAACGCCGTCGTAGACCGCGACCGCACCGTCCAGAACACGCAGCGAGCGCTCGACCTCGACCGTGAAGTCGACGTGGCCGGGCGTGTCGATGATCTGGATCGTGTGGCCCTTCCACTCACACTTGGTGGCGGCGGAGGTAATGGTGATACCCCGCTCCTGCTCCTGCTCCATCCAGTCCATGACGGCGCCGCCCTCATGGACCTCACCGATCTTGTACGTGATGCCGGTGTAGAACAGGATCCGCTCAGTGGTGGTGGTCTTACCAGCATCGATGTGCGCCATGATGCCGATGTTGCGTACCTTGGCGAGCGCGTCTGCGGCGGCCACTTCATTCCCTACTTATCGTCGTCTCGACTCACACCTGGTGGTGGTTCCGGCGCCGCGGACGGCGCCGGAACCGAGCTGAATTACCAGCGGTAGTGCGCGAAGGCCTTGTTCGACTCCGCCATCTTGTGCGTGTCCTCGCGCCGCTTGACGGCGGCACCCAGACCGTTGCTCGCGTCGAGCAGCTCGTTCATCAGGCGCTCGACCATGGTCTTCTCGCGACGCGCCTTCGAGTACTGGACGAGCCAGCGCAGACCGAGGGTGGTGGCCCGGGAGGGGCGAACCTCGACGGGGACCTGGTAGGTGGCGCCACCAACACGGCGGCTGCGGACCTCGAGGGTCGGCTTGACGTTGTCCATCGCCCGCTTGAGGGTGACGACGGGGTCGGTGCCGGTCTTCTCACGGCAGCCCTCGAGGGCGCCGTAGACGATCCGCTCGGCGAGCGCACGCTTGCCGCGCATGAGGATCTTGTTCACCAGCTGGGTGACCAGGGGCGAGTTGTACACCGGGTCAGCGACCAGCGGCTTCCGCGGAGCGGGTCCCTTACGCGGCATGTCAGCTCTTCTCCTTCTTGGCGCCGTAACGGCTGCGCGCCTGCTTGCGGTTGCGGACACCCTGGGTGTCCAGCGAACCGCGGACGATCTTGTAACGCACGCCCGGAAGGTCCTTAACACGGCCGCCGCGGACGAGCACGATCGAGTGCTCCTGCAGGTTGTGGCCGACGCCCGGGATGTAGGCCGTCACCTCGATCTGGCTGCTGAGCTTGACACGAGCGACCTTGCGCAGCGCCGAGTTCGGCTTCTTCGGGGTGGTGGTGTACACACGCGTGCACACGCCGCGCCGCTGAGGAGAACCCTTCAGCGCCGGCGTCTTGGTCTTGCTCGTCTTCGCTTGGCGGCCCTTTCGGACCAGCTGCTGGATCGTGGGCACCGGGTTTCTCCGCTCCCTTCGGCCGTCACTGCGACCGCGCCGTCTGCCGTAACCGTCCCGGACGGGACGGTTCTCCTACACTCCGGCCAGGACCCGCGAAGGTCCCGGCACCCGCGGTCGGGCGTGTCGCCCGAGTCACGGTCCCGGCGGAACATTGGACGTTCACCGGAATCTGTTCCGTGGTCCGCACAGGTTCGTACGTACCGTCTGTTTGGCTTTGTGGCCGCGCTGCTCGCGACCCGGCGGAACCCGGGGGCTGACCCCCGTCACGCCGCCGGTCGCCCGGTCAGAGCCGCTTGAGGGCACAGCCGGTTGAACGCACGCGAACATTGCCCTGGCAAGCCAGAGCGCAGGTGGAAAGATTACCCACCACGGGCACGCACGTCAAAACGGGGGCCGGGAACGATGTTGGCGCACCCCGCTCCCGCCGGTCGACTCACGAATCCACGGCGAGCAACTCCAGTGCCCCAGTGTAGCGGCTGCCCGTGGCCGCCCCCCGCCGCCCTGCCCCTGGCAGCTGCGCCGCCGGACCCGCTCAGACGAGGGCGAGCAGCAGTGCCAGCCCGAGTGCCGCCAGCGCCAGCACCATCCCTGTCGCGCCGCAGACAACCCCGCTCAGGGCCACGCCCCGCCCGGTGAAGCGCACCGCCGGTGGCGGCGGCACCCGGGCGATCTGACGCCGGGCGAACAGACCCACCACGACGCCGCCGGCGCCGACGAGGGTGGTGAGGATCGCAAATGCGACCGCCGCCCAGACCCCCCAGCCCTCATTCGCACCCGCCGCCCCGAAACAGAACACCAGGACGGAGAGGAGGATCGACGCGATCCCGGCCACCAGCGAGCCGACCGCCGGCCCGGAGAAGACCGGTGCGACCTGCAGGTGCACCAGGCCGAAGGGCGTACCGGGCAGCGGGTCGACCCGGCGCGGCGGGTGCCCGGCATCACGCGGCGGTCGGACCGCGGCGGGGAACGCGGCAGGAGCCGCCAGCGGGTAGGGCCCGCCCGGCCCAGCCGGGTACCGCGCGGGCACACCGGGCCGCAGGTGGGGATTCGGCCCCGGGGAACCCGGCACCGCCCCGCCCGCCGGAGCCTCGTCGGTCACTGCCTTCTCCCCCCTGCCGAGGGCGAATCCCGCGGCCGTGCCCTGCCGGACCGCTGCCGGCCGGACGCCTCGCCGATCAAACTACCGCCGGACCGCACCCCGGCGCCGCCGCAGTGGCGTTGAGTCGAATTCCGGCCCCAAGTCGTGCCCCGCAGGCCCTCCCAGTGGCGTTCAGTCGAATTCCGGCCCGAAGTCGTGCCCCGCGGACCCACCGGTGGCCTGGAGCAGGCCGGCCACCAGCACAACCGCCAGGGCGAGGGCCGCGAGCGCCAGCCCCGCCCAGGCCAACCGCTCCCCCCGGGCCACCCAGACCGCCCCGGTCAGGAAACCCCCGGAGGCGTACGCCTGCCGCCGGGCCTGGCGGGCGAGCAGCAGCGCCACCGTGGCCGGCACCACCCCGCCCAGCAGGAGTCCGGTCAGCGCCGCCATCAGCCCGCACGCGAAGACGGCCCCGGCCTTGGTCGACCGGACCGGATCGGGATCGAGCGGGTGGCGCAGCGTCGGGCGGCCCTGCACCGCCGCCGGCGGTGATGTGCTCATCTGTCCATCATGCCGAACATCCACCGCGGCGGCGCCACCCGGCGCGGATACGAGGAAGCCCCCGGCACGCGGCCGGGGGCTTCCTCGTCACTGCACTGTCAGCGGTACGACCCGAAGTCGAAGTCGTCCAGCGGAACAGCCTGTCCGCTGGCCGGCCCGAAGCCGTAGTCGTTCTCCGGGTACCCCGTCATCGAGTACACCTTGGCCTTCGCCTCCTCGGTCGGCTCGACCCGGACGTTGCGGTACTTGCTGATGCCGGTACCCGCCGGGATGAGCTTTCCGATGATGACGTTCTCCTTCAGGCCGATCAGCGAGTCGCTGCGCGCGTTGATCGCCGCGTCGGTCAGCACCCGCGTGGTCTCCTGGAAGGAGGCCGCCGACAGCCACGAGTCCGTGGCCAGCGACGCCTTGGTGATACCCATCAGCACCGGACGGCCGGCGGCCGGCTCGGCGCCCTCGGAGACCAGGCGGCGGTTCTCCGACTCGAAGAGCGCCCGGTCCACCAGCACACCCGGCAGGAACTCGCTCGCGCCGGAGTCGATGACCGTGACCCGCTTCAGCATCTGGCGGATGATGATCTCGATGTGCTTGTCGTGGATGAGCACACCCTGCGAGCGGTAGACCTCCTGGACCTCCTGGGTCAGGTGGACCTGGACCGCGCGCGGGCCGAGGATCCGCAGCAGCTCGTGCGGGTCGATGGTGCCCTCGGTGAGCTTCTCGCCGACCTCGACGTGCGAGCCGTCGTGCGCCCGCAGCCGGACCCGCTTGGAGATCTTGTCGTAGACGATCTCCTCGCTGCCGTCGTCCGGCACCACGATGATCTTCCGCGACCGCTCGCCGTCCTCGATCCGGACCCGTCCCGGGGTGTCGGCGATCGGCGCCTTGCCCTTGGGGATTCGGGCCTCGAAGATCTCCTGCACACGCGGCAGACCCTGGGTGATGTCCTCACCCGCCACACCACCGGTGTGGAAGGTACGCATCGTCAGCTGCGTGCCCGGCTCACCGATCGACTGGGCCGCGATGATGCCGACCGCCTCGCCGACGTCCACGGTCTTACCGGTCGGCAGCGAACGGCCGTAGCAGGCACCGCAGACACCGAGCTTGGACTCACAGGTGAGCACGCTGCGTACCCGCACCGTCTCCACCCCTGCGGCGACGATCCGGTCGACGAGGATGGAGTTGAGGTCCATGCCCCGCTCGGCCACGAGGGTGCCGTCGGCGCCCTTGATGTCGTCGGCCAGCGTCCGGGCGTGCACCCCGGTCTCGGCGTGCTCGTGCACCACGAGCTTGCCGTCGAGGTACTCGCCGATCTGCATCGGGATCGCCCGGTCGGTGCCGCAGTCCTCCTCGCGGATGATCACGTCCTGCGAGACGTCGACCAGACGACGGGTCAGGTAACCCGAGTCGGCGGTCCGCAGCGCCGTGTCCGCCAGACCCTTACGGGCACCGTGCGTGGAGATGAAGTACTCCAGTACGGAGAGGCCCTCGCGGTAGCTCGCCTTGATCGGACGCGGGATGATCTCGCCCTTGGGGTTGGCGACCAGACCACGGATGGCGGCGATCTGCCGGAGCTGGAGCAGGTTACCGCGGGCGCCGGAGTTGATCATCTTCCACAGCGGGTTCTCCTGCGGAAGGTGCGCCTCCAGGTCCTTGGTGACCTCGCCGGTCGCCTTGTTCCAGATCTCGATGAGTTCGCCGCGACGCTCCTCGGCGGTCATCAGACCACGCTGGTACTGCTTGTCGATCCGGTCGGCTTCCTTCTCGTGCCGGGCCAGGATCTCGGGCTTGTTCGGGGGCGCGATGACGTCCTCGATGCCGATGGTGACACCGGACCAGGTGGCCCAGTGGAAACCGGCCTCCTTGAGCCCGTCCAGCGTGGCGGCGAGCGCCACCTTCGGGAAACGCTCGGCGAGGTCGTTGACGATCGTCGAGAGCTGACCCTTGCGGATCTCGTAGTTCACGAAGCGGTAGCCCTGCGGCAGCGTCTCGTTGAACAGCACCCGGCCCAGCGTCGTCTCGACGATCAGCGGCTCGCCCGGGGTCCAGCCCTCCGGCTCGGTCCACGGCTCGGCGCCCTTGCCGTTGTCGACCCCGATCACGTTCCGGAGACGGATCTTGACGGGCGTCTGCAGGTGCAGCTCGCCGGCGTCGAACGCCATCCGCGCCTCGGCGTCGGAGCTGAATGCCCGACCCTCGCCCTTCTCACCGGGGGTGAGGTGGGTGAGGTGGTACAGACCGATGACCATGTCCTGGGTGGGCATGGTGACCGGCTTGCCGTCGGCCGGCTTCAGGATGTTGTTCGACGAGAGCATCAGGATCCGGGCCTCGGCCTGCGCCTCGGCCGACAGCGGCACGTGCACCGCCATCTGGTCACCGTCGAAGTCCGCGTTGAACGCGGTGCAGACCAGCGGGTGGATCTGGATGGCCTTGCCCTCGACCAGCTGCGGCTCGAAGGCCTGGATGCCCAGACGGTGCAGGGTCGGTGCGCGGTTGAGCAGCACCGGGTGCTCGGCGATGACCTCTTCGAGCACGTCCCAGACGACCGGACGGTGCCGCTCGACCATCCGCTTGGCGGACTTGATGTTCTGCGCGTGGTTGAGGTCGACCAGCCGCTTCATCACGAACGGCTTGAACAGCTCCAGCGCCATCTGCTTGGGCAGACCACACTGGTGCAGCTTGAGCTGCGGGCCGACGACGATGACCGAACGGCCGGAGTAGTCGACGCGCTTGCCGAGCAGGTTCTGACGGAACCGGCCCTGCTTGCCCTTGAGCATGTCCGAGAGCGACTTCAGCGGGCGGTTGCCCGGACCGGTGACCGGCCGGCCACGACGGCCGTTGTCGAAGAGCGCGTCGACGGCCTCCTGGAGCATCCGCTTCTCGTTGTTGACGATGATCTCGGGAGCACCGAGGTCGATCAGTCGCTTGAGACGGTTGTTCCGGTTGATCACCCGGCGGTACAGGTCGTTGAGGTCGGAGGTCGCGAAGCGGCCGCCGTCGAGCTGCACCATCGGACGCAGGTCCGGCGGGATGACCGGGACGCAGTCGAGGACCATGCCCAGCGGGGAGTTGCTGGTGTTCAGGAACGCCGCGACGACCTTGAGCCGCTTGAGCGCACGGATCTTGCGCTGGCCCTTGCCGGAACGGATCACCTCGCGCAGGTGCTCGGCCTCGGCGTCGAGGTCCATGTTCTGCACCAGCGCCTTGATCGCCTCGGCGCCCATGCCGCCGGTGAAGTACTCACCGAAGCGGTCACGCAGCTCGCGGTAGAGCAGCTCGTCGGTGACCAGCTGCTTCGGCTCCAGCTTGCGGAAGGTGTCCAGCACCTCGTCGAGGCGGTCGATCTCGCGCTGGGCCCGGTCGCGGATCTGGCGCATCTCGCGCTCTCCGCCCTCCTTGACCTTGCGGCGCACGTCGGCCTTGGCGCCCTCGGCCTCCAGCTCGGCCAGGTCGGCCTCGAGCTTGGCGGCGCGACCCTCGATCGCGGAGTCCCGGCTGTTCTCGGCCTGGCGCTTCTCGGCGAGGATCTCGTTCTCGAGAGTGGACAGGTCGCGGTGACGCGCTTCGGCGTCAACGCTCGTGACCACGTACGAGGCGAAGTAGATGATCTTTTCGAGGTCCTTGGGGGCCAGGTCCAGCAGGTAGCCGAGCCGGCTCGGCACACCCTTGAAGTACCAGATGTGCGTGACCGGAGCGGCGAGCTCGATGTGGCCCATGCGCTCACGGCGGACCTTGGACCGGGTCACCTCGACGCCGCAGCGCTCACAGATGATGCCCTTGAACCGGACCCGCTTGTACTTGCCGCAGTAGCACTCCCAGTCCCGCTGAGGACCGAAGATCTTCTCGCAGAAGAGCCCGTCCTTTTCCGGCTTGAGGGTGCGGTAGTTGATCGTCTCAGGCTTCTTGACCTCGCCGTGCGACCACTGACGGATGTCGTCTGCGGTGGCGAGCCCAATGCGCAGCTCGTCGAAGAAGTTGACGTCGAGCACGTTAGATATCCCTCGTGTTCGTCACTGTTGCTGACTCACTGGCTATGGGCACCGGGGCGGGCCGCCCGGCGACCGGTACGAAACCGGTCGTCGAGCGGGCAGGGCCCGCCCCGGCCCCACCAACTCACACCTCGTCGACGCTGCTCACGCCTTCGTTGGGTCGCCGCGAGAGGTCGATGCCCAGTTCCTCCGCCGCGCGGAACACCTCGTCGTCGGTCTCGCGCATCTCGAGGGCCACGCCGTCGCTGGAGAGCACCTCAACGTTGAGGCAGAGCGACTGCAGCTCCTTGAGCAGCACCTTGAACGACTCCGGGATGCCCGGTTCGGGGATGTTCTCCCCCTTGACGATCGCCTCGTAGACCTTGACCCGGCCCACGACATCGTCGGACTTGATGGTCAACAGCTCCTGCAGCGCGTACGCCGCACCGTAGGCCTGCATCGCCCAGCACTCCATCTCACCGAAGCGCTGGCCGCCGAACTGCGCCTTACCACCCAGCGGCTGCTGCGTGATCATCGAGTACGGACCGGTCGACCGAGCGTGGATCTTGTCGTCGACCAGGTGGTTCAGCTTGAGGATGTAGATGTACCCCACCGCGATCGGGTCCGGCAGCGGTTCACCGGAACGACCGTCGAGAAGCTGCGCCTTGCCGCTGGCTCCGATGAGCTGCTTGCCGTCCCGGTTGGCCAGGGTCGAGGCGAGCAGACCGCGGATCTCCTCCTCGCGGGCGCCGTCGAAGACCGGCGTGGCCACGTTGGAGTCCGGCACCGACTCGTGCGCGTCGATCGAGCGGAGCGCCTTCTTCC
This sequence comes from Melissospora conviva, assembly GCF_049523535.1. Taxonomy (NCBI): domain Bacteria; kingdom Bacillati; phylum Actinomycetota; class Actinomycetes; order Micromonosporales; family Micromonosporaceae; genus Melissospora; species Melissospora conviva. The sequence continues at coordinate 347,784 of NZ_JBLLDT010000004.1, read as the reverse complement.
ACTCGGCGTCGTCGCCCTCGACCTTCCAACCGGTCTTGGCGACCCAGCCGAGGTGGGTCTCCAGCACCTGACCGATGTTCATCCGGCTCGGCACACCGAGCGGGTTGAGCACGATGTCGACCGGGGTGCCGTCCTCCAGGAACGGCATGTCCTCGACCGGCAGGATCTTGGAGATGACACCCTTGTTGCCGTGCCGGCCGGCGAGCTTGTCGCCGTCCTGGATCTTGCGCTTCTGGGCGACGTAGACCCGTACCAGCTCGTTGACGCCCGGCGGCAGCTCGTCGCCGTCCTCGCGGGAGAAGGTACGCACACCGATGACCGTGCCGGTCTCGCCGTGCGGCACCTTCAGCGAGGTGTCCCGGACCTCACGCGCCTTCTCACCGAAGATCGCGCGGAGCAGGCGCTCCTCGGGAGTCAGCTCGGTCTCGCCCTTCGGCGTGACCTTGCCGACCAGGATGTCACCGGGTACGACCTCGGCGCCGATGCGGATGATGCCGCGCTCGTCGAGATCGGCGAGCATCTCCTCGCTGACGTTCGGGATGTCGCGGGTGATCTCCTCCGGGCCCAGCTTGGTGTCCCGGGCGTCGACCTCGTGCTCCTCGATGTGGATCGAGGTGAGGACGTCCTGCTGTACGAGGCGCTGCGACAGGATGATCGCGTCCTCGTAGTTGTGACCCTCCCAGGTCATGAACGCGACCAGCAGGTTGCGCCCGAGAGCCATCTCGCCCTCGTCGGTGCAGGGGCCGTCGGCGATGACCTGGCCGGCCTCGACGCGGTCGCCCTCGAAGACCACCGGCTTCTGGTTGACGCAGGAGCCGGAGTTGGAACGGCGGAACTTGTGCAGCAGGTAGGTGCGGCGGTGGCCGTCGTCCTGGTGCACGGTCACGTAGTCGGCGCAGAGGTCCTCGACCACGCCACCGACCTCGGCGACGACAACGTCACCGGCGTCGACGGCGGCCCGGTACTCCATGCCGGTGCCGACCAGCGGCGCCTCGGCCTTGACCAGCGGCACCGCCTGACGCTGCATGTTCGCGCCCATCAGGGCCCGGTTGGCGTCGTCGTGCTCGAGGAACGGGATCATCGCCGTCGCGACCGAGGTCATCTGCCGCGGCGAGACGTCCATGTAGTCGACGGCGCCCGGCGTGACGTCCTCCGTCTCACCGCCCTTACGGCGAACCAGGACGCGGTCCTCGGCGAAGGTGCCGTCGGCCAGCAGCGGCGCGTTGGCCTGCGCCTTGACGAACCGGTCCTCCTCGTCCGCGGTGAGGTAGTCGATCTGGTCGGTGACCCGACCCTCGATGACCTTGCGGTACGGGGTCTCGATGAACCCGAACGGGTTCACCCGGGCGAACGTCGAGAGGGCGCCGATAAGGCCGATGTTCGGGCCTTCGGGCGTCTCGATCGGGCACATCCGGCCGTAGTGCGACGGGTGCACGTCCCGGACCTCGAAGCCGGCCCGCTCACGGGAGAGACCACCCGGGCCGAGCGCGCTCAGCCGGCGCCGGTGGGTCAGGCCCGCCAGCGGGTTGGTCTGGTCCATGAACTGCGACAGCTGCGACGTACCGAAGAACTCCTTGATCGCCGCCACCACCGGGCGGATGTTGATCAGGGTCTGCGGCGTGATCGCCTCGACGTCCTGGGTCGTCATCCGCTCGCGGACGACGCGCTCCATGCGGGACAGGCCGACGCGGACCTGGTTCTGGATCAGCTCGCCGACGGTACGCAGCCGCCGGTTGCCGAAGTGGTCGATGTCGTCGGCCTCGTAGCCCTCTTCACCGGCGTGCAGCCGGCAGAGGTACTCGACCGTGGCGACAATGTCCTCCTCGGTCAGCGTGCCGGTGTTCATCGGCACGTCGATCTCGAGCTTCTTGTTGAACTTGTAGCGCCCGACCTTCGCCAGGTCATACCGCTTCGGGTTGAAGAAGAGGTTGTCCAGCAGGGTCTGGGCGTTCTCGCGCGTCGGCGGCTCGCCAGGGCGCAGCTTGCGGTAGATGTCGAGCAGCGCCTCGTCCGCCCCGGCGATGTGGTCCTTCTCCAGGGTGGTCATCAGCAGCTCGGACCAGCCGAACCGCTCGCGGATGCGCTCCGCGGACCAGCCGACGGCCTTGAGCAGGACGGTGACGGCCTGCCGGCGCTTGCGGTCGATGCGGACACCCACGGTGTCGCGCTTGTCGATGTCGAACTCCAGCCAGGCGCCCCGGCTCGGGATCACCTTGACGCTGGACAGGTCGCGGTCGGAGGTCTTGTCCGGCTGCTTGTCGAAGTAGACGCCCGGAGAACGGACGAGCTGGCTGACAACAACCCGCTCGGTGCCGTTGATCACGAACGTGCCCTTGGGCGTCATCATCGGGAAGTCGCCCATGAACACCGTCTGGCTCTTGATCTCGCCAGTGGTGTTGTTGGTGAACTCCGCGGTGACGAAGAGCGGGGCGCAGTAGGTCAGGTCCTTCTCCTTGCACTCCTCGATCGAGGCCTTGACCTCGTCGAAGCGTGGTGCGGAGAAGGAGAGCGACATGGTGCCGGAGAAGTCCTCAATGGGACTGATCTCGTCGAGGATCTCCGCGAGACCGGAGCGAGCGTGCGGGTCGTCGGCCGACCGGCCCTGCCAAGCCTCGTTGCCAACCAGCCAGTCGAACGACTCGGTCTGGATGGCGAGGAGGTTGGGGACCTCGAGGTGTTCGGTGATCCTGCCGAAAGAGACTCGGCGGGGAGCGAAAGCGCTCGACGTACGGCTGGTCTTCGCAGGGCGGGAAGCTGCCAAGATGCGTCCTTCCGAGGACCGGTGCTGCAGAACGGCTGTTACGCGTGCACTCCAATGACCCCACCAGAATCATCCATAATCGGACATTCCGAGCAGGGGTCAAGTCGGAAGGCAGCGCAAACTAGCAGTGTAGCCGTAAGGCTAACCGCTGTCCAGCCCACCCCGCCAGTTTGCTGCGGAACTGGCCTCGGCGCCCCTTGCCGGGGTCGAACCGGGCCGCTCGGAACGCGGCGTAACTGTCGAGGCCGTTCGGTCTCGGTGTCGGACTCACCCCGCCGGCCTGGTGTCTCCACCAGGATGGCGTCGCCCTGTCCTTACCCGGACTCTGGCCGTTGCAAGCGCGGAAGCTCTTGCTGATGTTCAGCGTGCCTGCCGGGTCCGACCGCGTCAAGGCCTGGCCTACACGTTGAACGGGTTCTCCCGGAGTTCGGCGCTGCGGCACCCGGAAGTGCGGCCACCGCCCGCCGGCGGAGGCCGCGATGATCAGTTAAGCAGGGACCCGCGCCGGACGGCAAAACGGGTGGAGACCCGGCGCCGGACCCCCACCCGTTCACACAGCGATCGGCTCAGTCACCCGAGCCATGAGCTGCGCGCACCTTACTTGACGGTGACCTTCGCGCCCTCGGCCTCGAGCTTGGCCTTGGCCTTGTCGGCGGTCTCCTTGTTGGCCTTCTCGAGGATCGCCTTGGGGGCGCTCTCGACGAGGTCCTTGGCCTCCTTGAGGCCCAGGCCGGTCAGCTCACGCACGACCTTGATGACCTGGATCTTCTTGCCACCGTCAGCCTCGAGGACGACGTCGAACTCGTCCTTCTCCGGCTCGGCCTCGGCAGCGGCGCCGCCGCCGGCGACAGCGCCGCCCGCGATCGCGACCGGAGCAGCGGCGGTGACCTCGAAGGTCTCCTCGAACTGCTTGACGAACTCGGACAGCTCGATCAGCGTCATTTCCTTGAACGCGTCGAGCAGCTCTTCAGTGCTGAGCTTCGCCATATCTGGCGTCCTTTCCTAAGAAAAACGTATGAACTGGTGCGTCGGGGAGCCGTCAGGCTGCCTCGGCGCCATCCTTTTCGCGCTTGTCCTGCAGGGCAGCCGCCAGACGTGCAGTCTTGGACAGCGGAGCCTGGAACAGGGCCGCAGCCTTGCTCAGGTTGCCCTTCATCGCGCCGGCCAGCTTGGCCAGCAGCACCTCGCGGGACTCAAGGTCGGCGAGCTTCGTGACCTCGGCGGCCGAAATGGCCCGGCCCTCGAAGACGCCGCCCTTGATGACGAGCTTCGGGTTGGCCTTCGCGAAATCGCGAAGCCCCTTCGCCGCCTCGACGACGTCGCCCGAAACGAAAGTCAGCGCGGTAGGACCGGTGAACAGCTCGTCGAGTCCGTTGATGCCCGCATCCGTCGCCGCACGCTTCGCCAGCGTGTTCTTGGTCACCGTGTAGGTGGTCTCGCGACCGAGCGCGCGCCGCAGCTGGGTCAGCTGGGAAACCGTCAGTCCGCGGTACTCGGTGAGCACCGTGGCACCGGAGTTCTTGAACTGCTCGGTGAGTTCGGCAACGGCCGTGCTCTTGTCGGCCCGAACCGGCTTGTCCGCCATGTCCCTCCTCTCTCGTTGCGCCAGGCTGGCTACCGGGCCTCCGGGCGAAAAGCCCCGGTGGGCGGTACGACGGGCCCGACAACGAGAAACGCCCCGGCGCAAGGCGCACGGGGCGAGATTCAGGCTCTGACGATCCCGGAGGAGCGGAGAGAACTGCACTTCGCTTTGCTGCCCTGCGCGGGTCGCCCGTAGCCGGGACCTTCGACCGTGCCGTGAAGCACGGTGACCAGCGGTCTCTGGGTGGAACTTCCTGCTCAGCCTACGCGACGCCCGGCCCGCACGGCAAACCGCCCCCCCGGTGCGCCGGCTCACCCGGTACGCACGGTCGCGGCCGGCACCGGCGGAAACGAACGGGGCGCCGTCCACCTTGGTGGACGGCGCCCCGTTCAGGCGTTGCTGAGTGAACCTAGGCCGCGGCGGCTTCGCCGGTCAGGTTCTTCACGATGTTCGGGTCGACCGGAACACCCGGACCCATCGTGGTGGTGAGGGTGACCTTCTTGAGGTACTTGCCCTTGGCCGACGACGGCTTGGCCCGGAGGATCTCCTCCAGCGCCGCGGCGTAGTTCTCCACCAGCTGCGACTCCGAGAAGGACGCCTTGCCGATGATCAGGTGCAGGTTGGAGTGCTTGTCCACCCGGAAGGTGATCTTTCCACCCTTGATGTCCGAGACGGCCTTGGTCACGTCCATGGTGACGGTGCCGGTCTTCGGGTTCGGCATGAGACCGCGCGGGCCCAGGATCCGCGCGATCCGGCCGATCTTGGCCATCTGGTCCGGCGTGGCGATAGCCGCGTCGAAGTCCAGCCAGCCCTCCTGGATACGAGCGACCAGCTCGTCGGTGCCGACCTCGTCGGCGCCCGCGGCGACGGCCTCTTCGGCCTTCGCGCCGGCGGCGAACACGATCACGCGGGCGGTCTTACCGGTGCCGTGCGGCAGGTTGACCACACCGCGGACCATCTGGTCGGCCTTGCGGGGGTCGATGCCCAGCCGCATGGCGACCTCGACGGTCGCGTCGAACTTGGTGCCGCTGTTCTCCTTGGCCAGCTTGACGGCCTCGGCGGGCGTGTAGAGCTTCGAGCGGTCGATGGCCTCGAAGGCCTTGCGGTAGCTCTTGCTGCGCTGCATTTCCTGTTACTCCTGTGGTCTCTGGCGGGCCGCGAGCGCGGACCCTCCCACGATCGAAACGATCTGTCGGTCGGTGCTCAGTCGTTGACGGTGATGCCCATCGACCGGGCGGTGCCGGCGATGATCTTCTCCGCCTGCTCGACGCTGTTGGCGTTGAGGTCGGCCATCTTCTTCTCGGCGATCTCGCGCAGCTGCGCGCGGCTCACCGAGCCGACCTTCTCCGCCTGCGGCACGCCGGAGCCCTTCTGCACGCCGGCGGCCTTGATCAGCAGCCGGGCGGCGGGCGGGGTCTTCAGCACGAAGGTGAAGGTCCGGTCCTCGTAGACGCTGATCTGCGCGGGGACGATGTCTCCACGCTGCGACTCGGTCTGCGAGTTGTAGGACTTGCAGAACTCCATGATGTTCACGCCGTGCGCGCCCAGCGCGGGGCCGACCGGCGGAGCCGGAGTGGCCTGGCCCGCCGGCAGCTGAAGCGTGAAGGTCTTGACGAGCTTCTTCTTGGGAGGCATGTCACTTCCTGGGGCTTGGAACTGGAAAGGTCGACCTTTGCCGCCGCCGGTGAGGCACGCACGGTCAAGCGCGCATCCGGGAGCGACATTCCAGGGTACCGCAGGCGAGGCCAGGCGGTTTCCTCGAGGTCGGCTCCGGACCCGTCAACGCCGGATCCGGACGTACGCGTGAGGCGCCCGCCCGGACCCGAAGCCGATCAGATCTTGGCGACCTGATTGAAGTTGAGCTCGACCGGCGTTTCCCGGCCGAAGATCGAAACCAGCACCTTGAGCTTCTGCTGGTCGGCGTTGATCTCGCTGATCGTCGCGGGCAGCGTGGCGAACGCGCCGTCGGTCACGCTGACCGAGTCGCCCACCTCGAAGTCCAGGACGCGAACCTCGGGCTTGGCGGCCTTCTGCTCGGCCGACTCCACAGCCGGCACCAGCCACTTGACGACCTCGTCGAGCGAGAGCGGCGCCGGTCGGTCGGCCCGGTCGGTCGCGCCAACGAAGCCGGTCACGCCCGGCGTGTTGCGCACGCAGGAGTAGGACTCCGGCGTGAGGTCCATGCGGACCAGGATGTAACCCGGGAAGACCTTCGCCTGGATCTGCGAACGCTTACCGTTCTTGATCTCGACCTCTTCGCGGGTCGGCACCTCGACCTGGTAGATGAACTCTTCCATGTCGAGGCTCGTGATCCGGGTCTCGAGGTTCGTCTTCACCTTGTTCTCGTAGCCGGCGTACGAGTGCACCACGTACCAGTCGCCCGGGGCGTAGCGCAGCTTCTGGCGCAGCTCGGCGACCGGGTCGTACTCCTCGTCGGCTTCGACACTCGCGGAACCCGGCTCGCTGGCGGCCTCGACCGACTTGTCATCAGCCGCCGTCGCCACCGCGGACTGCTCGTCCACGGTTTCGGCGGTCTCGTCGTACTCAGGCACGCTCGCTCACTTCCGTCACTATCGCTTGGTCAGCTGGAGTTGCCGAAGACGTACAGCACGCCCTTCGCGAAGGCGAAGTCCAGCGCGGCCACGATCGTCAGCACCACGGCGACGAAGACGATGACCACGGTCGTGTAGGTCAGCAGCTCGTTGCGGGTCGGCCAGATGACCTTACGCAGTTCACCAACAACCTCGCGGAAGAACCGGGCGATGCGGCCGAAAAAGCCGACCCGGCCCGAATCCACCTTGGTCTTGTCGTTCGACCGTGTCGCGACGCCATCCCGGGTACCCGGTTCGTCGGCGTGCTTGTCGGCCGCGTCGTCGACGATCTCGTCGTCGCGGCGCTCGTCTGCGGCGTCGTCGTCGTCGCGGCGACGCTTGCTCTCGGCCACTTCGCCCTCCGTCCCGGGTGGTTGGGTTCACGCACACCGGGGGGGTGTGCGCGGCGCTTGGTCGCGCCGGCCGGACCAGCCGTCCCGGGAAGGGGCCGCGGCCGGCGGTATCCGGCGGGCGAACCCCTGACCTCGGGGCGGCTCTGCCGATGCCACCACCACGGGACGCCCGCCGCACACCCGGCGGCGACGTCCCCGAAACGGACGGGCCTGAGGCGCAGGGGTGACAGGACTTGAACCTGCAGCCTGCGGTTTTGGAGACCGCTGCTCTGCCAATTGAGCTACACCCCTATGCGGCAATCTCACCCCACTCTGCCACGCGAAACGCCTTGCGCAGCCGGAGCAGGGGTCACTTGCCCCACGGCCGATCAGTGTACGGGTAGCGGGGCCAGTTTCCCAACCGGCACCCCCGCCCGTTTCCACCGACGGCCCTCGCCCCGCTCCCCCACCCGCGCCCGCGAGTGGGGACAGTGGGCGTTCTCAGACCTCGGTGACAGCACTGCCCGGCGCCGGCCGGATGCCCGCCTTCGCCTGGGCCAGCACCTTCACCCCCGCACACGTGGCGGTCAGGTCCAGCCACGTCAGGCCGCCCGGAAGGACCTCGCGCACCTTCGCGCTCACCTCGATCTCGGTGCCGTCCTCGTCGTCGGGGACGACAACGGGACGGGTGAAGCGCACCGAGAGGTCCACCACCGCGTCCGGCGCGCCGGCCCACTCGGTGACTGCGCGACCGACCAGGGCCATGGTGAACATGCCGTGGGCGATGACGCCGGGCAGGCCGACACCGGTCGCCACCCGCTCGTTCCAGTGAATGGGGTTGAAGTCGCCCGAGGCGCCCGCGTACCGGACCAGGTCCGCACGGGTGATCCGGTACCGCTTGACCGGCAGCTCCATCGCTCAGCCCTCCCCGCGTACGACGATCTTGGTCCAGACGGTGACCACCAGCTCGCCGGCGGTGGTGGAGATCTCGGTGCGGCTGGTCAGGAAGTCGTGCCCGCCACGGGAGCTGATCTCGTCGATGGTGATGACCGACACCAGCTCGTCACCGGCCACGACCGGGCGCAGATAGACGAAGCGCTGATCGCCGTGGACCACGCGGCTGTAGTCGATGCCGAGCGCCGGGTCGACGAAGAGCTGCTCGCCGGCCGCCATGCTCAGGACCACCGGAAAGGTCGGCGGGGCGACCACATCGGGATGGCCGAGCGCACGGGCGGCGCCGGGATCGTGGTAGGCCGGATCGGTCGCGCCGATCGCGGTGGCGAACTCACGGATCTTTTCGCGCCCCACCTGATAGGGGGCGGTCGGCGGATACTTCCGGCCGACGTAGGAATGGTCCAGGGCCATGCCGAGAACCTACACGCAAAGCAGATCGCCGATCCGGCACGTCCCACGGCGAAAGCACGCGGACGATACGCCGGACCGGCGATCTGTAATGGTCTGTCAGGGCCGCAGCGGCCCCCTGCTCAGCGGGTCTCGCGGTGCAGGGTGTGCTTGCCGTCCCGGGGGCAGAACTTCTTCAGCTCGATGCGGTCCGGGTCGTTACGGCGGTTCTTACGCGTGATGTAGTTGCGCTCCTTGCACTCCACACACGCCAAAGTGATCTTTGGACGGACGTCGGTCGCCTTAGCCACGGCGGGGTGCCTTCCTCGGGAACGGATCAACTACAACGGCCCAGCGTAGCGGGTGGCTACGCGGACACGCAAAGCGGGCGCACTGGGCGCCCTCTGTATCGTCCGCCGAGATCGGCTCGGTGGACGAGAGTAGCGGTGGCCGGACTTGAACCGGCGACACAGCGATTATGAGCCGCTTGCTCTACCATCTGAGCTACACCGCTGCAGGTGGGTCCGGCCGGACCCGCTGAGCCCCCTTACGGAATCGAACCGTAGACCTTCTCCTTACCATGGAGACGCTCTGCCGACTGAGCTAAGGGGGCCTTGCGCGATCTCCCTGAGGCCGCGCAGGGGTAAGAGTACACGGCCTCGCCCCCGAGGTGAAATCGGATCCCCCCGGCCCCGCAACCACCCGCCAGGCGGGGCACGAAAGCCCTGGTCAAGGCAGTGATTAAGCAGGCCGCCCGGGTCCGTGCAGCGTGGCGGGGAGCCGGCTCAGGGCAGTGCCCGCAGGCGCCGGACGGCCGCATGCACCGGCGATTCGGTCTCGGTCTGGGCGGCGAACCACCCCTCCAGCCGGTCATAGGGCAGCGGCCGGCTGAAGAGGAAACCCTGCGCGATCTCGCAGCCGATGTCCTGGAGGAGCTCCAGGGTCAGCTCGCTCTCCACGCCCTCGGCCACCACGGTCAGGCCGAACTGCTGGGAGAGGGTGACGATGGCGTTGACGATCGCCAGGTCGCCGGGGTCGGTCGCCATTCCCTGGACGAAGGAGTTGTCGACCTTCACCTCGTGCACCGGCAGCCGCCGCAGGTACGCCAGCGACGAGTTGCCGGTGCCGAAGTCGTCGACCGACAGCCGTACGCCGAGGTCGCGCAGGCGCAGCAGGGTGGGAATCGGGCGGTCGGTGCCGTCCAGCAGGCCGGCTTCCTTGATCTCGAAGGTGACCCGCTCGGCCGGCACGCCGTACTCGGTCAGCAGCTCCTGGACGCGGGCCGGGAAGTGCTGGTCGGTGAGGGTACGGGCGGAGATGTTCACCGCGATCGCCAGCGGCCCGCCGTCGTGGCTCCAGTCCCGGCTGCGCCGCAGTCCCTCCCGCAGCACCAGCTCGGTCAGCCGCCCCAGCTGCCCGGTGTGCTCGGCGACCGCGACGAAGTCCTCCGGCGCCACCGGCCCTTCGGCCGGGTGCTCCCAGCGGGCCAGGCACTCGACGCCGACGAGGCGGCGCGCACCGAGGGTGACCTTCGGCTGGAAGTGGACCTCGATGGCGTTGTCGTCGAGCGCCTGGCGCAGGTCGGGGGCGAGGCCGAGTCGCCGGGTCGAGCCGGACTCCAGAGCCGGATGGAAGAACTGGATGCTGCCGGGGGCGGACTTGGCCGCCGCGGCGGCGAGGTCGACCCGCTGCAGCAGGGTTTCCGGGTCGGCACCGTGCTCCGGGTGCACGGCCACCCCCACCGCGGTGTCCACGTCGAGGGTGAGGTTGCCGAAGACCATCTCTGCCCGGATCTGCTCGCGCAGCTCGGCGGCGAGCTGCTCGGCCTCGTCGGCGGTCTCCAGCCGCAGCGTGACGGCGAACTCGTCACCGCCGACGCGGCCGACCAGCGCCGAAGAGGGGGCACTGCGCCGCAGCCGGCTGGCGACCTCGGCGAGGACCTTGTCGCCGGCGGCGTGCCCCAGCGACTCGTTGACCTGACGCAGCCCGTCGACGTCGAAGAGGAGTACGGCCACCACCTCGCCCGGAGCGCGGATGCCGACGGCCTCCCGCAGCGCCTGGGTGACCCGCCGGCGGTTGGGCAGTTTGGTCAGCGTGTCGTGGTAGGCGTCGTGCCGGAGGCGGTCGACGAGGCGGGAGTTCTCCACGGCGACGGCCGCGTGCGCGGCGACGGTCTGGAAGATCGGCACGTCGCCGGTGGTGAAGTGGTTGGTGTCGCCGAGCCGGTTGGTGACCTCGATGGTGCCGATGGTGGCCTGGCCGGAGCGGAGCGGCACCACGATGATGTCCTTGATCCCGCGGGCACGCAGCAGCCCGCGCAGAGCCGGGTCGTCGTCGAGCCGGCTGCCGAGCGCGATGGTGCGCTTCTCCTGCATGGCGGCCTCGCGGATCTCCGGCGGCGCGGCGGTGGTGTCGAGCAGCCCCCGCTGTCCTTCCTGCGCGGTGAGCAGCACCTCCGGGTGCCGCCCCTGGGCGGGGAGCCAGAGAGTGGCGTACTCGGCCTGCATCAGGGTGCGGACCCGGCCGAGCAGAGCGTCGACCAGGGTCCCGTCCTGGCCGCTCTCGGTCATCGCCCGGGTCAGCTCGTACATGTCGGCGAGGGTGCGGTGCTGCCGGAAGAACTGTGCGTAGGCCCGGTAGACCGGAACCAGGATCACCAGGAATCCGGAGAAGAGCAGGATCGACCAGGGGGTCGTCTCGAAGGCGATGAGAATCAGCAGCCCGATCGTGGTGCTGATCCCACCCGCCAGGGACGTGGGCAGCGAGGTCCGCAGCAGCTCCCGGCCGGCGGGCCAGCCCTGCACGGCGGTGACCACGGTGGCCACCGCGGCCAGAGTGGTCAGCAGGTGGATGCTGACGCCGGCGAAGAGGATGCCCCAGGTGCCGGGGCCGATTCCGCGGATCTCCGGCAGGGCGACCACGGCGAGGACGGCTATCGACGAGGCTGCTGCGGCCTTGACGACGTTGAACCAGAACTTGGCCGGTCTCGCCCGCAGCCGCAACTGCATCACCAGCGCCGCCGCGGTGTGCGCGATCACGACCGACAGCGGCGGCAGATAGAAGAGCGCGAGGACCAGCGGCACCTCTGCCAGCGTCAGCACGAGCGTCTGGCGCCGCACCACGATGTTGAACATCGGCGTCGTCGCCAGAACCATCAGCACGAACAGCAGAGTCGTCGGATACCAGGCGCCGACAGCGGGCCGGGTGGTCAGGGCGAGCGCGGTCGCGCAGATGGCAGCGATGAGGGCGAGAGGCCCAGTCACCATCCACGCGTACTCGTTTGTCACGCGCGACGGAGGTTGACCAGTGGCCATCCCGCCCCCTCTTGGTTCACCTGACAGCCGGCAACCGACGGTACCGGCTGAAGCGGGGAACAGGCCATCCTTCACCCGCGGCAGGGCCGCGGGCGCCTGCTACTGCCAGGACCAGTCGAGCAGGGAGACGTCGCCGAGGACGGCGCCGCCGACGACCGCGAGCGCCACGGCCGCCAGGGAGACGGAGGTGAGGATCCGGGTGAGACGAGACATGTCTGCTCCTATTGATGGGTGGGCGGGATCGCGACGAGAGATGGGCCGATCGTGCCACACCACAAGAAGTGGCAAAAGGATCCCGGGTCCGATCTCCGACTACTGTCGGAAGAGGACGGGCCGGTCCTGACATGACCTTGGCTCGGCGTTCATCCGCCAATTGTGCTGGTCGCGGCAGTGGACCGACGACGCGGGCCGCGCAGGGCCGTGCCGCCAGGCGAGAAAAGACGCTTAGTTCTTAATCGACGCAATACGGCGCATGCGCGTCATTCTTTCGTCGACCGGCGTTCAGCCGAGCAGCCATCGCCGAACGGGTGGTCGCTGTTTGCCCTCGGCCCTGCCGGGAACCCCAGGTGGTGAAGAGGGAGGTGTGCCATGGGTGACTTCATGAAGAAGGCGAAGGACCTCGTCGACAAGCACGACAAGCAGGTCGACCAGGGCATCGAGAAGGCCGGCGACCAGGCCGACCGACGCACGCAGAACAAGTACGGCAGCCAGATCGACAAGGGTGTCGACATGGCGCAGCAGCGCACCGGCCAGGGCGACACCGGCCGCTGACCTGCTGCTCGCGAACGGCCGCCTCGTGACCGGGGCGGCCGTTCCCGCGTTTCGGCTGGTCGGCTGGTCAGCGCAGCTCAGCGCGGACGAGGTCGCCGGGCTCGGTGCCGGCCCGGGCCACCAGCCGGCCACCGGGCGCCCAGATCCCGGAGCACCCCGCCGCCGGGGCGAAGCCGCCACCGGTGGCACCGGCGAAGCTCGCCACCGCCACCCAGATCCGCTGCTCGACGGCGACCCGCTCGGCCCGGCTGTCCTGCAGCGCGCTTTCTTGCGGCAGCTTCACCGTGCCGGCGACATAGGCGTCGACGCCGAGCGCCACCGTCTCGGCCGCGTGCTCGCCGATGCCGGTATCCCTGCAGATGGCCAGGCCGAGCCGCCAGCCGGCCACCTCCAGCACTGCGGGGGCCGCCCCGGGGGCGTACCGGTCCGGTTCGTCGCCGCCGAGATGCATCTTCCGGTACGCGACCCTCGCCCCGCCGTCGTCGACGGCGAGCATCGCGATGTACGGCCGACCCCGCTCCCCCTGCACCGGTGCGCCGACCAGTGCGGTCGTACCGGTCTCGGCGCAGGCGTCGAGGATCGGGGCCAACCGCGGGTCGCCGGGGGTGATGGCGGAGGCGTCCAGTTCGTACCCGGTCAGGGAGAGCTCCGGAAAGACCACGACGCGGGCGGCGGCGGCCCGGACCGCGGCGGCGTGGGCCAGCGCGTTGCGGCCCACGTCGTACGGAGCGGTGGGCGGCTGGGCCACGGCGAGGGTGAGCGGGTCGCGCACAGTCGTCAATCTAGCCTTTCCGCCCCGCGAGGTGGAAGATCACGTGGCGCTGCGCAGGCAGGCGCATCCGGCGCGACCCGGATCGGTCAGGCGAATGGACGATGGTGAAACCGGAACACTGGGTGGCTATGGCGTCGGTGGGCGTCACCGGGTTCGTCGCGGCCGTGAACGTCACGGCGACGACCGGTATGGAGCGGTGGAAGAAGCGCCAGGCCCGGATGGACAAGATCGGAAATCACCGGGTCGAGTGGATGACCGATCTGGCCCACTGGGCCACCGAGGTGCGGCTCTGCCTGGAGAACCACGGCGACCCGTACGAGCAGCGCTCGGCCGCGGTGACGGCCCTCAACCTCAACGACCTGCTGGCGCTGGAGCAGATCAGCAGCTTCGACGCCGCCCTCCGGGCGAAGATCGCGATGACCGGCACCCGGCGGATGGACCGGCTGATCGGGCTCATCGAGAAGAAGACGACCTCGGTGCGGCGTACCGCCAAGGATCTGCGCTGGCAGGTGGTGAAGAACCCCGACATCCCGGAGCAGAACCCGGAGAAGCCGACGCTGACCTGGGATCCGAGGACCGTGACCGACAACGCCGACATCGCCGCCCGGGCGGAGAAGCTGGAGGCGCTCAGCGCCGAGTGCATCGGGCGGATCGAGCTGCTGCTCCAGGAGATCCGGCTGGAGGTGGCCGACCCGAGCCCACCGCCGCAGCGCGAGTCCGGGCTGACGCTGCGCATCAAGCGCCGAATCCGTACGGACGCCGGCTCTCCGCGGTCCGCGACCACGCCGCGCCGGCGCTGACAACCTCGCCCGGGCTTCGGCCGTGCCGAGCGGAGGAAAACGAGTCATCGGCCGAGGGCTCTGATCTCTAAGGTGGACGGATGACTGCTGTCAAAGAGTTTCAGGTGACCTTCGACTGCGCGGATCCCGAGCGCGTGGGCCGCTTCTGGTGTGCGGCGCTGGGGTACGTCCCCCCGCCGACGCCGGAGGGGTTCGCCACCTGGGACGACTATCAGCGCTCGCTGCCGCCGGAGGAGCGCGGCTCGTGGTTCGCCTGCACAGACCCCACCGGCAGGAGCCCACGGTTCTACTTCCAGCGGGTGCCGGAGGGGAAGGTCGTCAAGAACCGGCTGCATCTCGATGTACGGGCCGGCACCGGGCTGGTGGGTGAGGAGCGGTTGGCGGCGCTGGAGGCCGAGTGTGCCCGGCTTGTCCCGCTCGGCGCGACACGCGTACGGCTGCTACCCGCCGACGAGGAAAACGAGTCGTGCCTGGTGATGCAGGACGTCGAGGGCAACGAGTTCTGTCTCGACTGAGCCGGGCCGCGTGGGCCGGCGCCGGCGCGTTACGCGGCTGCGCTCCGGCTCTGTGGACTCGCGTCGGTCGGTGCCGGCTCACGCCGTGACGACGCTCCCCCGCGGGGTGGTCACGGGGATCCGGCTGGTCTGCCCGGTGGCGCCGGCCACGGCCAGGCTGAAGGCGGTGCAGGCGGTCAGGAGCGCGGGCAGGAGCTTCGTCTCCTCCGACAGCTCCATCGCCGCCCCGGGCAGACCGAAGTCGTACGTGGTGAGCGCGCCCGCGTACCAGAGGTGGGCGGCGAGGTCGGTGTTGGCGTGGGTCACGGCACTGCCGTACGCGGTGAAGGCGAGCCCGAGAAGAGCGAACCCGGCCAGGACCGCGACCAGGACCGTCACGGGCGCGGTCGCCGTCGCGGCGAGCCGCCGGACGCCGAAGACAAGCCCGGTCAGCAGCAGCCACCAGATCGCGAGGGTGAGCGCGACGCCGGAGCGGTTCTCACCGAACGTCTCGCCGGGCCCCGGCACCGACGACATGGCGAGGATGCTGACCGCGAGCAGCGCGGGGACACAGAGGCGCCGGCCGCCCGTCGCCGCCGTGCCGCTCACCCGCCGGCCGAGCCAGACCGCCGCGACCGCGACCGGTACGACCGCGATGGCCATCCCCGCCTCGACGAGGCTGTGATCGATCGCGGCCGCCGTGAACATGCCGGCCATGGTGGCCCCGAGCAGCGCCATTGTGAGCAGCGGTGCGACGGCCAGCAGCTTCGCGACCTGCGGCAACCGGGCCCGCATCTGTGGCAGCGACATCAGAGACCCCTGTTCGATGAGCGCGCACCAGGCCACGTCGGCGAGATCGCGTACGGGACGGGACGACCGGGCCAGCAGGTCGGCGATCTCGTCGCCGTAGCGGTCCCGGATCGCCGGCGGATACATCGCCAGCAACACTCGCGCTACGCGTCCCGGCGTGGTCATCAGGCCATCCCCAGTCGCGTCAGGCCGCGGTGCGCCAGCGCGCGCATCCGCCGCAGCTCCACACCGAGGGCCTCATGGCCACTCGGGGTCAGCCGGTACGGCTTGCGGCGCTCCTCGGCGGGCAGCGCCTCGATGAGGCCGTGCTCCTCCAGGCGGCGGATCGCGCCGTAGAGGGTGCCCGGCCCTGGGCGATCGTCGGTGAGCGCGGCGATGTCGTTCTGGATTGCGTACCCGTGCGCGGGGCCGTCCGCCAGGCTGATCATCACGAGGACCGCCGGCTCGGAGAACCGCCCGAGACTGGACAGGCCGACCACAGCACCTCCTCTACTACGTCGGACGTAGCATCCACTAGATCGACATACGTCGTCAATCCCCTACACCTAGAGTTCGAGCATGATGACATCGGGCAGTGACGAACAGCGGCTGCGTTCGCTGGTGACGGCGAAGGTCACCTACGCCGAGCAGGGCGCCACCCGAGCGGTCCTGCCGGCCGGCTACCACCACGTTCACCGTGACGTGCTGCTCGGCAAAGGCCGGGTCGTCTTCGAAAGAGCCGCCGAGGGTCTGCTCGGCTGGCGGATGCACCGCGATTCGGGGATGTCGGTGACGGCGTCCCAGCCGACCGCAGTCCCGTGACGCGGTCGCGGTCCTTCGGTGGGGACTCGGCCCGGTCACATCCCCGGTTCCCTGCTGCGTCGTGTACACCGTCGATGAGCCGGACCGCCGGGGCTTCGCCTACGGGACGCTTCCCGGTCACCCCGTACGAGGCGAGGAGTCCTTTGTCGTGCGGCTCGAACCCGACGGAGATGTCCGCTTCGCCATCACGGCGTTCTCGCGTCCCGCTTCGGCGATGGCCCGGCTCGGCGCCCCGGTGGCCCGCCGGGTCCAGAAGCTGCTCACTGATCGTTATGTCCGGGCCCTGCGCGAACTCGCGGCGCCCTGACCGGTGCACGCGGCCGCCGTCGGCGCGGCCGACCGGGATTGAAACATGTCGGTGCCCGACGGCAGGATGCCGAGGCGCTGCCGCGCCCCGAGACCAGTGAGGACCAACGATGCCCGAACGCACGTCCGTGACGCTGAACTTCGTCGAACTGGGTTCAGGCACTCCGGTGCTGGCGTTGCACGGCTGGACGCCCGACCACCGCCTGATGCTCGGCTGCCTGGAGCCGGTCTTCGCCAAGCGCCCCGGCTACCGGCGGCTGTACCCGGACCTGCCCGGCATGGGCAAGTCGCCGGCTCCCTCCTCCATCGCGAGCTCCGACGACGTGCTCGACGCACTCCAGGACTTCGTCGACGACACGATCGGCGACGAGCCGTTCCTGCTCATCGGCGAGTCCTACGGTGGTTACCTTTCCCGCGGGCTCGTCCGTGCCCGCGCCCAGCAGGTGCTCGGTCTGGCCTTGATCTGCCCGGCCGGCAACAACCTGGAGAAGGCCGAGCGGACCGTCCCCGAGCGCCAGGTGCTGCGTCCCGACCCGGAACTGCTCGACTCCCTCGACGACGACCGCCTCGCCCAGGAATTCGCGGACGGCGCGGTCGTGCAGACCCTCGACACCTTGCGGCGGTTCCGCGACGAGATCCTGGCCGGTCTCGACCTTGCCGACACCGCCGCGATGGCCCGTATCAAGGAACGCTGGGAGCTCGCCGAGCATCCGCCGGAGGGCGACGGGCAGTTCGACCGGCCCAGCCTCATCCTCACCGGCCGGCAGGACGACAGCGCCGGCTATGTCGAGCAGTTCGCGCTGCTGCCGCACTATCCGCGGGCGACCTACGCCGTGCTCGACGTGGCCGGGCACAACCTCCAGATCGAACAGCCGGCACTCTTCGACGCGCTGACGCTGGAGTGGCTGGACCGCGTCGCCGCCGAGTCAGGCCGAGAGGGGTAGAGGTCGCCGCCGACCTCAGATCATCGCGCCAGCCGAGCGGCACACGAGCCGGATCTCGCCCACCGCGCAGAATTGCACCAGCACTCTAGCCTTCGACTCGTGTCGATTCGTGGTTTCCGGCTGGCGAACCAGCTCGGTACGGAGTATCTGGTCGCCTTGACCATCGTGTCGGCGCTCGCCGGCGCGCTGGTCGCGACCACCTGGATCCGGGCCGATATCGCGGCCATACCGGGCACGGCCCTGTGGTGCCTCGCCTTGATAGCGGCGGGGCTCCTGACCACACCCGAAGAACCTCCCCGCATGGGCCTGCTGTCCCTGGCATGGCTCTTCTCCGCGCTGCTCATCTTCGCCAGCGCCATGGCCTTCTACACCGCCGTCCTCGAGACGCGCGGCGAGCGGATCGAGGCCACCGTGACGCAGGTACGCGAGGGCACTGAGGACGGGCGCCACCTCTACTACAGGCTGGCCGATCCGGAGGGGACACCCATCGCCGGCGAGCTGGGCATGTGGCCGGGCGCGGAAATCGGTGCGAGCGACAACCCCGAAGGCCAGGTCGGCGCACGGGTCACGGTGATACGGGACCCGGAAGGCCTGGTCGATCCGCGCCTGCCCGCCGACGTCAACGCCGGGTCGGCCGCGTTCATCTGGCTTCTGGCCTTCACCATGACCGCCGTGGCCTGCATGTTCGCTGGGCGACCAGTGGCAGCGAAGCCCCGGGTACGCCGTCCTCGCCAACCTCGTGAAACTTCCGAGACCGGACGTAGGCGAGCCCGCCGGCGGCGGCGCAAACGACGCCTCCGTCGCTCCTGACCTCGCCAGCGCCCACCGGCTCGGACAGGCGAGGTCTCCACACCACGACAAAAAGGCCCCCGATCTACGTTTCCGCAGTTCAGGGGCCTTACTGTTGCCTGGTGGCGGGTAGAGGATTCGAACCTCTGTAGCTTTCGCGACGGATTTACAGTCCGCTCCCATTGGCCGCTCGGGCAACCCGCCAGGGCGTGCCACCACGTCGTACGTGGCAGCGGAAGCAAGGATAGCGGTTGCACCCGCCACCGGCGCAACCGGGTACGGTCGGTTGGTCGAGCCGCCCGGATCCGGGCGGTGGGGACACATCACCCAGCAGGTCAGACAGCAGGAGGAAACCCGTATGGCCGCGAATCCGTCGTTCGACATCGTCAGCAAGGTCGACCGTCAGGAGGTCGACAACGCGCTGCATCAGACGGAGAAGGAACTCGGCACGCGCTTCGACTTCCGGGGCACGGGTGCGGAGATCTCGTGGGCCGGCGAGGAGGCGATCAGCCTGAAGGCCGAGACCGAGGAGCGGGTTCGTGCCGCGCTGGACGTCTTCAAGGAGAAGCTGATCAAGCGGAACATCTCGTTGAAGTCGCTGGACGCCGGCGATCCGAAGGCCTCCGGCAAGATTTTCAAGATCGACTGCAAGATCGTCCAGGGGATCGACCAGGAGAAGGCCAAGGCGATCAGCAAGAAGATCCGCGACGAGGGCCCCAAGGGCGTGCAGGCGCAGATCCAGGGCGACCAGCTCCGCGTCACCGGCAAGAAGAAGGACGACCTGCAGGCCGTCATCACCCTCCTCAAGGGCGCCGACCTCGACGTCGCGCTGCAGTTCACCAACTACCGGTAGTTCCCGCACGGCCGGCAGGCCGGCCGAGGAGACGTACGGGCGCGTTCACCAGGGGAAACGCCCGCATGGGATGTTTGGGCGCGGCGGCGGGACGGCGCAGAATGACGGCATGCGCCGAATCAACTGGAAGCTCGCCGCCGCCTCCACCGCCGCCGCGCTTCTCGCCACGTTCACCGTCCAGCGCGTGATCAAGCCCCGGCTCAAGCAGCGCGCCGCGACGGATGAGACCCAGCGGGCGGCACTGCCGACCGTCTGAACAGCCCGTGGTACCGGCCGCCCGCGCGTCCACAGTGGTTGCGCGGCTCGGCCACAATCCACTTCATGATCAAATTGGCAACGCGCGTCCTCCCGATCGCCGCGGCGATCGCCCTGCTCACCGCCTGCTCCACGGCCGAGGCCGAAACGCCCGTCGGCGTTGACTCCCCGGCCGCCGCGGCACCGGAGGAGACCGCCGCGCCCACCGCCGGCCCCGCCACCTTCCCCAACTGCGACCAGATCGCCGCCCTGATCGGCGGACGGCTCCAGGGCTACGCGCTGGAGGAGAAGGAAACCGTCACCGAGCCCGACCAGACCGAGTGCGCCTGGTACCACAGCACCGAGCTCGTTGACGGCGTCAACGTCTCGTACAGCAGGCAGTTCGACGCCCCGGACGACTTCCCCATGCAGCGGGATATCGCACAGCGGATGCACGGCGCGAACTACGTCGAGGACGCGCTGCTCGATGGACGCGAGGCGTACATGTTCAAGCTCGACGGCGGGATCACGAACACGATGTCGTACGTCTCGGCGTACTACCAGATCAACTTCGTCCTCGTCGGCGGCGCGGTGAAGAGCCCGCCCACCGCCGCCGAGATGATCGGCCTCGCCGACCTGGTCACGAACTGACCGAGACCGCACCGGTGATCGCCCCGGTCCCCACCGCAGGCGATCACCGGACCGCAGGCACCACCGTCACGCGGCGGGCGCCAGGCGTCAGTGGCCGGCGGCGGCGAGGGTGGCGCCGGTTTCGGCGCGTACCCGCGACTCGGTGTCGGCGCGGGCGATCGAGCCGCCGGGGCGGCCGGCGGTGACCGCCGCGACCCCGACCGCAAGCGCCGCGAAGACGAACGCCCAGCCCACCCCGAAGTGGTCGACGATCAGCCCGGCGAGCGCGCCGCCGGCCGCCGCCGAGCCGATCGCCATGGTCACCACCCAGGTGTACGCCTCGTTCATCATGCTCGGCGGTGCGATCCGGCCGACCATCATGTTCTCCAGCGTCAGCGCGGGGGCGATCAGCGCGCCGCCGATGACCAGCGCGATCCCGAGCGCCACCGGGTTCGGCAGCAGCGCGAAGACCAGGAAGCTGGCCCCCACACCCGCGAGCAGCAGCCCGAACTGGCGGCTGAGGTTCTCCGCCGGGCGGCGGGTGCCGAACCAGAGCCCGCCGGTCGCGCTACCCACACCCCAGACGGCCAGCAGGATCCCCGCCAGGGTCTCGGCTTCCTTGCCGGTGGCGTGGTCGCCGCTGAACGCCGGCACCGCCACGCCGGAGACCCCGAAGGCGATGCCGAGCCCTGCCACGCAGAGCAGCAGCGCCGGGAAGCCGGTCAGCCGCAGCGGCCCGAGCCCTCGGGTACGCGAGTCCTTCGGGTGCGGACGCCAGCCGCGCATCGCCGGGCTGAGCGCCACGGCGATGGTGCCGACCAGCGTCGCCAGCGCCACGCCGATCAGGGCCGCCGCGGCGTCGGCGAAGACGATGAAACCGGCCACCACCAGCGGGCCGACCACGAAAACCACCTCGAAGAGGGTGGTCTCGGCGGCCAGAGCGGTGTTGCGCAGGTTGTACCGGCCGGAGGCGGGGCTGGTGAGCTCGTTCCAGGCGTTGCGGACGGCGGCCGTCAACGGCGGGAACGACGCGCCCGCCACCGCGCAGGCAACGAAGACCATCGGCAGGTTGTCGGCGCCGCCGCGGCTGGCCAGCAGCAGCCAGATCAGCGCGATCGGATGCGTCACGGCCGTCACCATCAGCACCTTCACCGGGCCGACCCGGTCGGCGAGCCGCCCCACGACCGGACTGATCGCGGCGCCGGCGACGGCGTAGACGGCGCCGGCGGTCGCGGCCACCGAGTAGCGGCCGGTCATCGCCTCGATCACCAGCAGCAACGCCAGGGAGGTCATACCCATCCCGAGGCGGCCGACGATGCTGGCGATCAGCAGCGCGGGCGCCCCCGGCAGATGCCACAACCCCAGGTACTGACGCAGGCCCGTCACAGACTCTCCCTCACGACTACTCGACCGAACCCTGTGACGTTAGCGCCGCCGTCACCGACGGCAACCGGATAACGGGGGCGTGGTCAGCAACATCACCACCCGCCGCCCTCCGCGGCGCCCCGGGCCGGCGTACCGGGCACACGGCCGCAGCCCGCGGCGTCGGGCCACGGGCTGCGGGACGGTGCGGGCGTACGGGTGTCAGCGGCGGTACTGGATCGGGCCGCTGTTGCGGGCCATCTCCTCGAGGCGGCGCACCCGGTCCTCCATCGGCGGGTGGGTGGCGAAGAGTTTCGCCGCGCCACCGCCGCGGAACGGGTTGGCGATCATCAGGTGGGCGGTCGTGGTGAGCTGCCCCTCGGCCGGCAGTGGCAGCCGCTGCGCGCCGGCCTGGATCTTGCGCAGGGCGCTCGCCAGGGCGAGCGGGTCGCCGGTGAGCCCGGCGCCGGAGGCGTCCGCCTGGTACTCCCGGTTGCGGCTGATCGCGAGCTGGATCACGCTCGCCGCGATCGGGCCGAGGATCATCGTCAGGATGACGACCAGCGGGTTGCGGTCGCGGTCACCGCCACCCATCGGGATGAACCAGAGCAGGTTCGCCAGCATCGTGATGATGCCGGCCAGCCCCGCAGCGACGCTGGAGATCAGGATGTCGCGGTTGTAGACGTGCGAGAGCTCGTGGCCGATCACGCCTCGCAGCTCCCGGTAGTCCAGGATCTGCGTGATGCCCTGGGTGACGCAGACCGCCGCGTTGGCCGGGTTGCGGCCCGTCGCGAAGGCGTTCGGCTGCATGGTGGGGCTGACGTAGAGCCGCGGCATCGGCTGCCCGGCCTGCGTCGCCAGCTCCCGCACCATCCGGTACAGCTCGGGGAACTGCGCCTCGGTGACAGGCTGCGCCTTCATCGAGCGCAGCGCGATCTTGTCGGAGTAGAAGTAGGTGACGCCGTTCATCACCAGCGAGATGACAACGGCGATGACGAGACCGCTGCTGCCGCCGAACCAGTAGCCCACGGCGAGGATCAACGCGGTGAGCAGCCCCAGCAGCGCGGCGGTCTTGAGACCGTTTCGGTGGCTGTGCACGATCACTCCTTCGATGCACGGGCCGGCACGGCCCGCTGACCCGTACAACACCCGGGTACCCCACAACCATCCGCTTCACCGCTGAGAAATCACTGAGAGTTCCCGCAGGTCAGCGCAGTGCAGGCGCAGTGCAGGTGTGGCAGGCGCAGCGAAACGGCCACGCGGACGCGACCCGGGACACCTGCGGTGCCGGGCGGAGTGCGGCGCGGCTCAGTGCAGGGCGGTGGCGTCGAAGACGAGCTGCGGGGCGAAGCCCGCGACCACCGCCACCGCCACGGCCACCACCAGCGCCACCAGCACCACCCGCGAGGGCCGCACCCCGGCCACCTCGGCCGGACCCGCCGCGAGCCCGGCCCGATCCGCGTCGGCCCGGTCCAACCCCGGCTCGGCGGGGGCGTAGAGGAGGGCGGCGACCCGCAGGTAGTAGGCGAGGCCGATCACCGCGTTCACCGCCACCACCAGCGCCAGCCAGGCCGCTTCCCCGGCCAGCAGCGACCGCACCACGCCGACCTTGGCGAAGAGTCCCGCCAGCCCGGGCGGCAGTCCGGCCAGCCCGACCAGCCCCAGCACCAGGGCCGCGCCGATCAGCGGCTGCCGCCGTCCCGCACCCCGGTACGCGTCGAGTGCGCCGCCGTCGGCGCCAGCCGGGCGCAGCGCCACCACCGAGGCGTAGACGACCAGTTCCAGCAGCACGAAGAAGACCACGTACGCCAGCGCGGCCCCGACCGCGGCGGCCTGCGCCGACGGGGTGCGCCCGGCCGCGAGCGCCAGCGCCCCGAGGGGGGCGAGGACGTACCCGGCCTGGGCCACCGACGACCAGGCAAGCAGCCGGATCATGCGGCGCTGCCGCAGCGCGACCAGGTTGCCGACGGTCATGGTGAGCACGGCCACGATCGCCAGCACCGGCCCGGTCACCTCGGCCGGCAGCACGGAACCGGCCGACACGCCGGAATCCGCCACGGACGCCAGCGCCGGACCGGCGACCGCGAGGAGCGCCACGACCCCGCCGAGCTTGGAGGCGGTCGACAGGTACGCCGCCACCGGGACCGGCGCCCCGTCGTACGTCTTGGGCGCCCAGGCGTGCATCGGCACCGCCGCGACCTTGAACGCGAGTCCGAGCAGCACCAGCGCCACGGCGGCCGGCACCAGCGGCACTGCCGTCAGATCGTCGCCGTCGGCGGCGAAGACCTCGGCGAGCCGGGTCAGGTGCAGCGCGCCGGTGGC
Organism: Melissospora conviva; assembly: GCF_049523535.1. NCBI lineage: Bacteria > Bacillati > Actinomycetota > Actinomycetes > Micromonosporales > Micromonosporaceae > Melissospora > Melissospora conviva. The sequence goes on along the minus strand of NZ_JBLLDT010000004.1, from coordinate 323,975 downwards.
GGCGTAGAGCAGCGCCGCCCCGAGGAGGGTGACGGCGGTGGCGACCACGCTCACCACGAAGAAGGTCAGCGCCGCCTCTGCCCCGGCGCGGCTCTCCCGCCGGGAGGCGACCAGCACGTAGATCGGCAGGGTCAGCGTCTCCAGCGCCACGATCAGGGTGATCAGGTCACCGGCCGCGCCGAGGAGCACCCCGCCGGTCATCGAGCAGGCGAGCAGGAAGCAGTACTCCCCCGCCGGCACGGCCGCGTCCCGCAGCAACGGCACCGACAGCGCCAGCACCCCGCAGGTGAGCAGGCCGAAGAGGAGCGCCACCAGGGCGGCGCGGTCGCCGAAGACGTACGAGCAGCCGGTCTCGACGCAGAAGGTGGCGCGGTCGCCGCCGCGGCCCACCCAGATCGCCGTACCGGCGGTGGCGAGGGCCCCGACGGCGGCGGTGGCGGCGGTGGCGCCCCAGCGGGCGACGAGCAGATCCGCCAGCAGCACCGCCACGGCGGTCACCACCGCCACGTACGCCGGCAGCATCGCCGCGTGGTCGATCACCTGGACCAGGCTCACCGGATCACCTCGATCAGGGCCGCGACCGGATCCTGGGCCATGCCGAGCACCAGGGTCGGCACCAGGCCGATCGCCAGCGCCAGCAGCACCAGCGGCGCCCAGGTGATCAGCTCGACCCCGGCGAGGGACGGACCGGCCGGCCGCAGCAACGCCGCCGGCGTCCCGGGCCGAGGTTGCGCCGCCGGATCGGGCCGGGCCGGCGCCGGGCTGCCGTGGGTCACCTGCCGCAGCAGCCGGAGCAGGTACGCCGCGGTCAGCGCCCCGCCGATCGCGGCGAGGACGGCCAGGACGGTCCAGAAGGGGCCGCCGACGCGCAGCGCGGCGACGACGGCGAAGATCTCGCCCCAGAACCCGGCCAGCCCCGGCAGCCCCAGCGAGGCGATGGCGGCGAAACCGAGCAGCCCGGCGAGCCGGGGCGCGGTGTCCCGCAGTCCGCCCAGCTCGGCGAGGAGGCCCGTGTGCTCGCGGTCCTTGATGGCCCCGGCGAGGAAGAAGAGCAGTCCGGTCACCACCCCGTGGGCGATGTTGCCGATCAGCGCGGCCTGCACGCCGGTGGCGGTGAGGGTGGCGATGCCGAGCAGCACGAATCCCATGTGGCTGACGCTGGAGTAGGCGATCAGCCGTTTCAGCTCCGACTGGGCCAGGCAGACCAGCGCCCCGACTCCAATCGCCGCGACGGCGAGGGCGCCGAGCACCGGCGCCGCCCAGCGCGCCCCCTCCGGCGCCACCCCGAGCCCGACCCGGATCAGGCCGTACGTGCCCATCTTGAGCAGCACTCCGGCGAGGATGACGCTGCCGACGGTGGGGGCCTGGGTGTGGGCGTCGGGCAGCCAGGAGTGCAGCGGCCAGAGTGGGCTCTTCACCGCGAAGGCGAGCGCCAGCAGGGTGAAGGCGAACAGCTGGGTGCCGCGGCTCAGACCCGCACCACCGGTGAGGGCGACGAGGTCCGCGGTGCCGGCGGCGGCGACCACCACGAAGACCCCGACCAGCAGCAGCACCGAGCCGGCCAGCGTGTAGAGGGCGAACTTCGCGGCCGCGTGCCGCCGTCGCTCGCCGCCCCAGCCGACGATGATCGCGTACATCGGCAGGAGGACGACCTCGAAGAAGACGAAGAAGAGGACCAGGTCCAGGGCGAGGAAGACCCCGAGGATGCCGACCTCCACCACCAGCAGCAGCGCCACCAGCGTCCGCCCCGGCCGCCCGTCGGGCGTGCGCCAGAGCGTGTACGCGCAGCAGAGCAGCGTCAGCAGCGCGGTGAGCACCACCAGCGGGTACGAGATCCCGTCCACGCCGAGGTGGAAGCTCAACCCGACGCTCGGCACCCAGGGCAGGTCCAGCTCGTGCCAGGGCAGGATGGCCGGCGGTCCGGCGTCGTGCGGCGCGTACGCGCTCCAGTCGCCGCCGCTGCGGTAGAGCGCGGCGGCGAGCACCAGGGTGAGCGCGGCGACGCCGGTGCCGAGTGCACGGGCGGCCCGGTCGAGGTGGGCCGGGAGCAGCGCCACCGCCGCCGCGCCGAGCGCGGGGACGGCCAGCACGGCGATCAGCAGCCAGCCGCCGGCGGTGATCGTGCCTGCCGTCATCGTGCGCCTCCCAGGATCAGCACGGTGGCGAGACCGATCAGCAGCACCCCGGCCAGGGCGGTCGCCAGGGCCCGGGGCAGCGCCGCGCGGTGCAGGGCGGCCAGCCCGCCGCCGAGCGCCAGGGTCGCCCGGCCTGTCCCCTCGACCGCGCCGTCGACGATGCCTTCGTCGCCGCGGCGGGCGAGGCGGGCCAGCGCCCGGACCGGGCGGACCACGAGGGCGTTCTGCAGCGTGTCGAACCAGAAGGCGTTGGCGAAGGCGGGACGCAGCGGGCCGAGCGCCGCCGCCGGGTCGGCGGCGGGCTGCCGCCGCCAGCGCCACCAGGCAAGTCCGGCGCCGAGCACCAGCAGCAGCACCGGCAGGGCCAGCTCCGGTCCGAGGTGGATGACCTCGGTGTTCTCGCCGACCGTCCCGTCGCCGGCCAGCGCCGCCGTCGAGCCGCCGAGCCGGTCGGCGAAGGCCGGCCAGAAGCCGAGCAGGCCCAGCAGCGCCGCCGGGACCGCCAGCACCAGCAGCGGCACCCGCATCGCCGCCGGCGGGTCGTGCGGGTGCAGGTCTGCGGTCCGGGAGTCGCCGGCGAAGGCGCGCAACAGCAGCCGGGTGGCGTACCAGGCGGTGATCGCGACCGTGACCAGGCCGGCGAGCCAGACCAGCCAGGCCAGCCAGGCCGGGGTTTCGCCGCCGCCGTGGCGGGCGGTGTCCCAGGCGGCGGCGAGGATGCCGTCCTTGCTCCAGAACCCCGAAAGCGGCGGCAGCCCCGCGAGCGCCGCCAGGCCGATCGTGGTGCACCAGAAGGTCACCGGCATGCCCCGGCGCAGGCCACCCATCGCCGACATCGAGGCCGTGCCGACCGCGTGGATGACCGCGCCGGCGGCCAGGAAGAGCAGCGCCTTGAAGGCGGCGTGGCTGAGCAGGTGGAACAGCGCCGCCGGCGGCGAGCCGACCGCCAGCGCCCCGGCCATGAACCCGACCTGGGAGACCGTCGACCAGGCAAGTACCCGTTTGATGTCATCCTGGGCGGTGGCGGCGAGCGCACCACCGAGGAGGGTGATCACCGCCAGCAGGCCGAGCACCGTCAGCGTCACCGGCGCGGCGGCGAAGAGCGGGTAGAGCCGGGCCACCACGTAGACCCCGGCCGCCACCATCGTCGCGGCGTGGATCAGCGCCGAGATGGGCGTCGGGCCGGCCATCGCATCCGGCAGCCATGAATGCAGCGGGAACTGGGCGCTCTTGCCCGCCACCCCGGCCAGCAGCAGCAGCGTCGCCGCGGTGAGCGTGCCCGCGGAGTAGTCGTGGGCGAGCACGTCGGCGATGCGGAAGCTCCCCGCGCCCAGACCGAGCAGCGCCACCCCGAGGATGAAGCCGATGTCACCGGCCCGGGTCACCAGGAACGCCTTCATCGCCGCCGCGGGCGCGCCCGGCAGCCGCCGGTCGTGGGCGATGAGCAGGTACGAGCAGATGCCCATCACCTCCCACCCGATCAGCAGCAGGATCAGGTCACCCGAGACCACCACCAGCAGCATCGCCGCGGTGAAGAGGCTGATCTGCGCCGCGTACGGCAGGTAGCGCCGGTCGGCGTCCGGGTCGTCGTCGGAGCCCGGGCCGAGGTACGCGGTCGAGTAGACCTGCACGGCGAGCGCCACCGCCGCGACCGCCACCGCGACCAGGGCCACCGTGCCGTCGAGCCGGACGGTCAGGCTGACTGCCAGCCCACCGAAGTCGATCCAGGGCCGGGAGGACTCGGCGGGCGCGTCGAGCGTGACCAGCAGCGCCACCGCCGCGGCGAGCGCACCGGCCGCCCCGGTCACACCCAGACCGATCGCCACCCGGCGTGCGGTCCGGCCGGCGTTCTCCGACAGCAGGGTCAGCGCCAGCCCGAGCAGCGCGGCGGCGAAGGGAATCCCCGGCAGCAGCCAGCCGAGCGCAGCCACCCCGCTCACGCGACACCCCCCTGTGGCCGTTCCTGCCCGCCGTCGAGCGGTACGTCGTCGGTGTCGACGGTGGCCCGCAACCGGTAGAGCTGCAGCACGATCGCCAGCCCGACGCCGATCTCGGCGGCGGCGAGCACGATCACGAAGAGGGCGAAGACCTGCCCGCCGTGCGGCAGCGCGGCGCGGGCCGTGGTGTCGGCGGTGACCAGGATCAGGTTGACCGCGTTGAGCATCAGCTCCACCGACATCAGCACCAGCACCGCGTTGCGCCGGCGCAGGACGCCGTAGACGCCGAGGCCGAACAGGAGCGCCGCGACGACGTACGGAATGACGGGTCTCATCGGCGGCGGCCGATCTCGGGCCGGGCCAGCACGATCGCGCCGACTAGCGCGGCCAGCAGCAGCACCGAGAGGAGTTCGAAGGGGAGCACCCAGGAGCGGAAGATCTCGGTGCCGAGCGCCTCGGCCGTACCGGGCTCGGGGAGCTCGACCTTGGTCCAGCGGAACGCGTCGATGAGCAGGGCGGCCAGCCCGAGGCCCACGCCACCGCCGATAACGGCGGCGGGCCAGCCGGGACGGTCGAGGTCGTCGGAGGCGCCGATCGGGGCGCGGGTCAGCATCACCGCGAAGAGCAGCAGCACCACCACCGCACCGACGTAGATCAGCACCTGCACCCAGGCGACGAGTTCGGCGGTGAGCACCAGGAAGAGCCCGGCCACCGCCCCCAGGCAGAGCACCAGGTAGAGCCCGGCCCGCACCAGATGCCGGGTGGTCACCACCAGCGTCGCGGCGCCGACCGCCACCGCCCCCAGGGCCAGCAGCAGTACGTCCGCAGCGGTCACCGGGGCTCCCCGGCCACCGGCGGCGTCTTCGGCGCCGGCGGCTGGGCGGCCTTGCGGGCGGCGGTGTTCTCCTCCTTGGAGGGCTCACCGTGCCGGTCGTGCGCGGGCGGCGGCGGGACGGTGGCCATCCACTCGCCGAGGTGTTCCTTGTCGTGCAGCAGGTCCTTGAGGTCGTACTCGGCGTACTCGAACTCCGGCGACCAGTAGAGGGCGTCGAAGGGGCAGACCTCGACGCAGATGCCGCAGTACATGCAGAGCGAAAAGTCGATGTCGAACTTGTCCAGCACGTTGCGCTGCCGGGCGCGGGCGGCGCCGGGGACCTGCATCTCCTCCTTGTGGGAGTCGATGTAGATGCACCAGTCGGGACACTCGCGGGCGCAGAGCATGCAGACCGTGCAGTTCTCCTCCCGCAGCGCGATCACGCCGCGGGAGCGCGGCGGCAGCTCCGGCTCGACGTCCGGGTACTGCTGCGTGGTGGTCCGCTTGGTCAACGTCTTGAGGGTGACCGCCAACCCCTTCGCCAGACCCTCTCCGGGCATGCTCATGGCGTCCATCCTGCCCTGTGCGCCTGCCGCACGCGACCACCCCCTGTTTCGAGACCGGATCTAGCCGAGTGCGACCTTGACGCCGGCGGTGAGCACCAGCTGCCCGAGGGCCACCGGCACCAGCACCAGCCAGCAGAGCCGCTGGAGCTGGTCCTCGCGCAGCCGCGGGAATGTCACCCGCATCCAGATGATCACGAAGGCGACGGCGAAGACCTTCAGCAGCGTCCAGAGCCAGCCCAGGTACTCGTCGCCGAAGGGCCCCTGCCAGCCACCGAGGAAGAGCACTGTCGTCAACGCGGCGATCACCACGATCCCGACGTACTCGGCGAGCAGCAGGAAGGCGAAGCGCAGGCCGGTGTACTCGGTCATGTAGCCGGCGACCAGCTCCGAGTCGGCCACCGGCATGTCGAAGGGAGGCCGGCGGATCTCGGCCACCCCGGCGATGAAGAAGATCACCAGCGCGGGCGCCTGCCAGATCAGCCACCACGGCTGCCAGGCCTGCACGATCCCGGGCAGGCTCAGCGTCCCGGCGGCCATCGCCACGCTCGCCGCCGCCAGCACCAGCGGCAGTTCGTAGCCGAGCAGCTGGGCCGCGCCGCGCAGGCCGCCGAGGAGGCTGTACTTGTTGGCCGAGGCCCAGGCCGACATCAGCACCGCGAGCACCCCGACGCCGACCACGGCCAGCACGAAGAAGAGCCCCACGTCCAGCGGCTGCCCGACCAGGTCACCGGGGCCGAGCGGAATCACCAGCAGCGCCAGCAGGTAGGGCACCAGGGCGACCACCGGGGCGAGCCGGAAGACCGTACGGTCGGCGTCGCGCGGGACGACGTCCTCCTTCTGCACGAACTTGATTCCGTCGGCGACGAGCTGCGCCCAGCCGTGGTACCCGCCGGCGTACATCGGGCCGAGCCGGCCCTGCATGTGCGCCATCACCTTGTGCTCGGTCTGACCGACGAGCAGCGGCAGCACCAGGAAGGCGACGAGCACGGCGCCGACGCGGAGGGCGAGTTCCAGCCAGAGCGGCATCAGGCGCCCCCGCCGTCGGGGGCCCCGGAGGGCCCGTCGGGGCCGGGAGGCGGCGCCTCACCCACGGCCCGCTCGGGGCGGGCGGGACGGGCCGCGCCGGGGGTCCGGGGAGGACGGGCCGGCCGGGCCGGGGCGCCGCCGCGCGGTCCTTCGCCGACGCCGCCGGCACCCGCCGGGGTCGGCGCGGTTCCCCACTCCCCCGGCGCGGGCACACCCGGCGGCCTGATCGGCCGGCGTCCGCCGCCCGCTTCGGACTCGCCCGGTTCCTTGGCGCCCGGCCACGGCTTGGCCACCCGGGAGGCGAGGACGAAGTCCTTGCGCAGCGGATGCCCCTCGAAACCGGGCGGCAGCAGCAGCGGCCGCAGGTCGTCGTGGCCGGCGAAGGAGATGCCGAACATCTCGTACGTCTCCCGCTCGTGCCAGGCGGCGCCCGCGTAGACGTCGACCACCGAGGCGACCCGCGGCTGGTCGCGCGGCACCCGGGTCCGGATCAGCACGCCGTGGCGTTTCGTGGTCGACCAGAGGTGGGCGATCACGTCGAAGCCGTCGGCGAGCTCGTCGACGGCGGAGAGCCAGTCGAAGAAGTCGCAGGCCAGCTCGGTGTCGTCCCGGGCCGCCAGCAGCGCGTCCCGCCACCGCGCCGGCGGTACGTCGACAGTGGCCCGGGCGTGCTCCTGCCCACCCGAGACCCCGGCAACCGGCCCGGCCGGGGCCTCGGCCACCGGCCCGGCATCGGCGTCGGGATCGGCGAGCAGCGTGGCCAGCCGGTTGCCGACCTCTTCGGGAGTCATGCCGCGATCCTATGACCAGCGGGTTGCGCCCGGACAGCATCGTGCGCCCGAGCCGCCCCGCCGCCGGATCGCGGGCGGCGGCGCATCCCGGGCCGGAGCCGGCGGCACCACCCGGCCCGCTGCGGTGCGACACCCCGGCGGCGATGGGCCGTTTCCGCTGCAGGCGGCCAACGGCCGGACGACAATGGCCAGCGTGCGCGCCGTCACCGTGATCCCCGGTACCCCGAACTCGCTGCGCCTGGAAGACGACTGGCCCGAACCCGCCGAGCAGGAGGGGCCGGTCCTCGTCGAGGCCGTGTCGGTCGGCATCTGCGGCACCGACCAGGAGATCGTCGACGGCGACTACGGCACCGCCCCGCCGGACGCGCCGCGGCTGGTCCTGGGGCACGAGTCCCTGGGCCGGGTGGTGACCGACAGCAGTGGGACCTTCAAGCCCGGCGACCTGGTCGCCGGGATCGTGCGCGAACCGGACCCGGAGCCCTGCCCGAGCTGCGCGGTCGACGAGTGGGACATGTGCCGCAACGGCCGCTACACCGAGCACGGCATCAAGGAGCTCCACGGGTTCGCCCGGGACCGCTGGCGGCTGCGCCCCGAGTACACCGTCCGGCTCGAACCGGCCCTCGGCGAGACCGGGGTGCTGCTGGAGCCGACCAGCGTGGTCGCGAAGGCCTGGGACCACGTCGAACGCATCGGCAGCCGCAGCGTGTGGCAACCGCGGATCGCGCTGATCACCGGCGCCGGCCCGGTCGGTCTGCTCGCCGCCATGCTGGCGACCCAGCGCGGCCTGGACGTGCACGTGCTCGACCGCGTCGACCACGGACCGAAACCCGAGCTGGTACGCGCCCTCGGCGCCACCTACCACGCCGGCGACATCGGCGAACTGGACCTGGTGCCGGACGTGGTGATCGAGTGCACAGGCGCACCGGCGGTCGTGGTTGACGTGATGTTCAAGGCCGGGCCCAGTGGGATCGTCTGCCTCGCGGGGGTCTCCACCGGCCCGTACCGCCTGCGGCTCGACGCGGGCCTGCTCAGCCGCGACCTGGTGCTGGAGAACAACGTCGTCTTCGGTTCGGTCAACGCCAACCGGCGGCACTGGGAACAGGCCGCGACGGGGCTGGCGAAGGCCGACGGGGACTGGCTGAACCGGCTGATCACCCGCCGGCTGCCGGTGACCGACTACGCCCAGGCGTACCGGCCCGCGGCCGAGGAGATCAAGGTCGTCCTGGACTTCGCCCGCTGACGCGGGGGTTGCTCACTCCGCGGGCGGGCGGACCGGGGCGGCGGTGAGCGACTCCACCGAGCGCGCCACGCCCTCGCCGCCCCGCGAGACGAGCGGGTCGGGACGGGAGACCCCACCGACGCCGGACTGCTCGGCTGCGATCTTTTCCTGCAGACGCAGGATGCCGTGCAGCAGCGCCTCCGGCCGGGGCGGGCAGCCCGGCACGTAGACGTCGACCGGGATGAGCTGGTCGACGCCCTTGGTGACCGAGTACGAGTCCCAGTACGGCCCGCCGCAGTTCGCGCAGGAGCCGAAGGAGATGACGTACTTCGGCTCGGGCATCTGGTCGTAGAGGCGCTTGATCGCCGGGGCCATCTTGTCGGTGACGGTGCCGGAGACGACCATCAGGTCGGCCTGGCGCGGACCGTGCGCGAAGGGGATCACGCCCAGGCGGATGAAGTCGTGCCGGCCCATGCTGGCGGCGATGAACTCGATCGCGCAGCAGGCCAGTCCGAAGTTGAACACCCAGAGCGAGTAGCGCCGCCCCCAGTTGAGCACGAACCGGATCGGCTCGCCGATCACCTGCGGCAACTCCACGCCCCGCCCCCTTAACCGAGCACCGGCTCCAAGCTAACCACAGTCCCTCCCCCACCACAGGCGCCGTCTCCCCACCCCCTCCCGGCTCACCCATCCGTCGATCATGGCGTTATGACCACTTCGCTCGGCGTGTCGTGGTCATAACGCCATGATCGCGAGCGGGGGGGTGGGAGGTGGGTGGGGGGGTGGGGGGGTGGGGGGGTGGTTAGTAGGTGGGTTGTTGGAGGAGGCTGAGGAATTCCAGGAGGAGCTTTTCCCGCAGTGGGGGCGGGGCGGTGTTGAGGAGGGTGTTGACCTCGGCCATCCGGTCCGGGACCGGCGGGGCGTCGTCGGCGCCCGGTTTGCCGCCCATTCCCAGGTCGACGGCGAGGGCGGCGACCAGGTCGGCGGTGAGCTGCTCCGGGGTGAGGGTGGCGGCGGCGACCAGCAGCTCCTCGGGCAGCCGCACCGGGCCGAGGGCACGGGCGGCGGCGACCGCGGCGACGAGGTCCGGGCCGAACTCGGCAACCGACGCCGCCACCGACGGGGTGACTGTCAGGTGGATCGAGGCGGGCAGGTCGGCGTACGCCATCTGGGGTTGGGTGTGCCAGCCGCGGACGGTGAGCTCGTCGGCGAGGACGAAGAGGTCCAGGCCGGAGTCGTCGCTGGTGAAGCAGACGACCGTCGCCTGCGGTTCGCTCATCAGCCGCAGCCCGTCGACGGCGCGCACGGCGTCGGCGAGTTCCCGTACGGCCGTCAGCGTGGTGCGGGTCAGCTCCAGGTAACCGGCCTGGCCGAGGTGGCGCAGGGTGGCGTAGGCGGCGGCGATCGGGCCGCCGGAGCGGGTGGAGGAGATGACCGGGTTGATCATCGTGTAGCCGGGCCAGTCGGCGTAGGAGAAGTACTGCGGGGCACGCAGGGTCGGGTCGCGGTGCAGCAGGACCGAGACGCCCTTGGGGGCGTAGGCGTACTTGTGCAGGTCCACCGAGATCGAGGTGACCCCGGCCAGGGTGAAGTCGAAGGGCGGCACCGGTTCGCCGAGGCGGCGCAGGAACGGCAGCACCCAGCCACCGAAGCAGGCGTCCACATGGCAGCGCACCCCGGCGTCCGCCGCGACCTGCGCGATCTCGGCGACCGGGTCGATCACGCCGTGCGCGTACGACGGGGCGGAGCAGGCGACCAGCACGGTGTCGGCGGTGATCGCGGCGGCGATGTCGACCGGGTCGGGGCGCAGGGTGACCGGCGAGACCGGCACCAGGTCCAGGACGAGCCCCAGGTAGTGGGCGGCCTTGGCGAAGGCGGCGTGGGCGCTGGCCGGGGCGACCAGGCGCGGCGCGGTGATCTCCGGACGGGCATCCCGGGCGGTCTTCACCGCCAGGATCAGCGACTCGGTCCCGCCGCTGGTGACGCTGCCGACGACCTCCGGCGCGGTCGTCCCCGGCCCGCCACCCAGCAGCGCCGACGCCGCTCCCACCAGCGCGTTCTCCATCGCCAGCAGGGACGGAAAAGCCGTCGGGTCGAGCCCGTTGACGTGCGCGGAGAGCGCGTGGGCGCTGCGCGCCAGCTCGTCCAGGCCGGGCACCGCCGGGTCGTAGACGTAGGCGAAGAGCCGACCGCCGTGGGTGGGCCGGTCCGCGGCGCGCAGCCCACGAAGCTCGGCCAGGACCTGATCGGCGGGTACGCCCTGCGCGGGCAACGCCTCAACCATGGGTGCTCTCCGTTTCGGTCGACGACCTCGCGACGGCCTCGTCTTCGGCGGCGGCGAGGCGTTCGGCGGTCAGGTCATAGCCGCGCAGCAGCAGCACGGCCACCCCGACCAGCAGCGCCGGGATGACGGTGAAGCCGATCAGCACGCCGAGCCGCGCCGTGTCGGACTGTACGGCCGCCGACCCTGTTGAGGAGGAGACATAGCCGGTCAGCTGCAGCACCAGACCGAAGATCCCCGGCCCGAGCGCCAGTCCGAAGGTCTCCCCCGCCGTCCAGAGTCCGGTGAAGACCCCGGCCTGCCGCCGGCCGGTGCGCGCGGTGTCGTAGGAGATGCAGTCCGGCAGCATCGCCAGCGCGAAGACCTGCTGGCCGGCGTACCCGCAGCCCATCAGGGCGACCAGCAGGTAGACCGCGGCGGCCGGCAGGACCGGCGCGGCGGCCAGGGCCAGCGCGGGGAGCGCGAGCAGCAGCGAGGCCCCGATCAGCCCGTCGCGCTTGCCGAGCCGGGCGCCGATGCGGCTCCAGAGCGGCATCACCAGCAGCGCCGGGCCGATGAAGCAGGCGAAGAGGACGGTGGTGCCGTTGACCGGATCCCGCAGGATCTGCCCGGCGAAGTAGTCGACCCCGGCCAGCACGACGGCCACCCCGACGGACTGGATGACGAAGCAGATCAGCAGCACCCGGAACGGCCGGTTGCGCCCGGCGACGGCGAGTTGCGCCCGCAGCGACGGCTCGCTCTCGGTGACCTGGCCGATCGGGGCGGCGCGGGTGCCGAGGAACGCCCCGACCGCGCCGAGGGCGATCAGGGCGGCGATGAAGAGCCCCATCCAGCGGTGACCGGGGATGCCCCCGCCGCCGGCGGTCACCACCATCGGCGCGATCGCCCCGGAGACCAGGATCGCCACCGCCAGGATGGCGATGCGCCACGTCATCAACCGGGTGCGCTCGGCGTAGTCACCGGTCAGTTCGGCCGGCATCGCCACGTACGGGACCTGGAAGAAGGCGAACGCGGTGGCCGTGGCGAGGAAGGCCAGCGCCACGTAGAGCCCGGCGGTGGGCCCGGCGCCGAAAGGCGCGGCGAAGATCGAGCCGAAGAGCAGCGCCAGCGCCAGCCCACCGCCGAGCAGGTACGGCCGGCGAGCGCCCCACCGCGACCGGGTCCGGTCGGAGATCCGCCCGGCGACCGGGTTGACCAGCACGTCCCAGGCTTTCGGCAACAGCACCAGCAGCGCCGCGACGCCGGCGGCGACGCCGAGGGTGTTTGTCAGATACGGCAACAGCAGCAGCCCCGGTACGGTCCCGAATGCGCCGGTGGCGAGCGACCCGAGCGCGTATCCGGCGTGCACCCGGCGCGGCAGGCGGTGCGGGAACACAGGTGACACCGCAACGGTCATGGCGGGATGTTAGTGCCGCATCGACGCCGGCACATCCCCTCCATGGGGCAAATACGTGACGCTTCGCTCGGCCCGACTGTCGGAAGAGGACAGACACCCGTCGAACCAGATTGTAAGATCATCTATCGTTTCGATCTCGATGCTTCGTGGTCGCTCATCGCCACCAGCGATAGGACGCACATGCGCAAATCTCTCCTTACCTCGGCCACGGCAGCGGCACTCGCCGCCGGAGTCCTGGCCATCGCCCACCCCGCCGCCGCCGACGACGGCATTCGCCACGTCGACAACACGGCCGAAACCTGCACCGACACCGGCGCGGGCGCTGCGTCGGCGCCGTTCTGCACCGTTGGCGCCGCCGTGGCCGGGGCCACCGCCGGGCAAACCGTCGAAATCCGCGGCGACCACTACGACGAGCGCGTCGCCGTCACCGGCTCCGGCACCCCCGAGCAGCCGATCACGATCCGCTTCGTCGGGGCCACCGGGCTGGCAGGTGACAGCGCCGGATTCGTCATCGACGGCGTCCACGACATCCGGCTCGAGAACGTCCGCGTGCACCGGCATTCGGACACGGAACTCGCGCCCACGCAACCGCTCCTGGAACTGCGCGACGCCTCGGCCGTCACCGTGCACCGCGGGTTGCTCGCAAGGTACTGGGACGAGCCGGTGGCCATTCCGGTCGTACGCCTCACCGACGTGACGGACAGCCGGCTGAGCAACTTCACCATCGACGGCACGCACATCGTTGGCAGCCTGCTGATGGACTCCGGCACCGAACGGGTCACGGTCGACTCGATACACGTCCGGCGACTCGGCACCGGGATCGTGCCGGCCGCCGCCGCCGGAATCCGGGTCGAGGGCAGCAGAAACGCCGTCCTCAACACCTTCGTGCAGAATCAGTACGGCACCGGCATCCAGGTGGGGCCGAGCGCCACCGACACCGTCATCGCGAACAACCGCATCCAGAGCGGCGGCGGCAACGGCATCCAGATCTCCGGCGCCACCGGCACCGCGGTCACCAACAACACCGTCCTCTCGGTCTGCAAGGACGGCATCCGGGCCGACGAGAACGCCTCCGGCGTGTCGATTCAGAACAACGTCCTGGACAGCTCGGGTCTGACCTCTTCCCGCTGCGACAACAGCAGCGCGCCCGGTCCGCACATGGCGCTCAATCTCGCCGAGGGCGTGACCGACGCCGTCATCGACTACAACAACGTCTACAACGGCACTCGAGGGTCATCGCACCTGTACTCCTGGAACGGCACCGCGATGAGCCTCGCCACCTTCCGCGCAGAGACCGGGCAGGCCACGCACGACCGGCAAGCGGCCGAAGGCGACCCGGGGACGTGGGACTCGGCCAACTCGGCTGCGCCCGGCTTCCAGCAGACCGACCGGTACGGCAAGGCGCGGGTCGACGACCTGCAGCTCGCCGACACCGGCACCGGACCCATCACCTACGCGGACCGCGGTGCCACCGAACAGCACATCGCCCCCACCGTCAGGGGCAGCGTCGGTCTGGACCTCCCCAACAACTCTGTCACCGTGGACGCGTCAGCCTCCAGGCCGCGTACCGCCCCGATCGCCTCGTACGAGTTCGACTTCGGCGACGGGACCCTCGTGTCGGAGACCTCCCCGGTCGCCTCCCACCGTTACCAGGAGACCGGCGAGTACACCGTCCAGATCACCGCGATCGCCAACGACGGCCAGAGCAGCACGATGCGGCAGCAGGTCAGCGTTCTCCGCCGGACCTCATCCCTGGGGCTGCTAGCCAAGCACAACAACATCTACGTGGCTGCCGAGGGCGGCACCCTGCGAGCCAGCCAGGTCGGGCTGACCGAAGCCGGCAAGCTCGACCTTGTCGATGCGGGCTCCGGTCAGGTCGCGATCTACGTTCCGACCCACGGGGCGTACGTCTCCGTCGATCCCCTGGACGGCAGCCTCACCGTCGGGCAGACGATCAAGGTCGATGACCCGGCCCGGTTCACGATGACCCGCGACGCAGACGGCAGCATCAGCCTCAAGTCGGTGGCGAACGGCCTCTACGTCAGTGTCGACGAAGACTGGAGGCCCGTTCTGATCGCCCGCAGCACCGGCATCGGTATCCGGGAGAAGCTGCATCAGGTCATGGTCAGCAGTGCCGCACAGACGATGAAGGCCGGCGCGAACGGCCGGTTCGTCACGGCGGAGGACGGCGGCGAGAAGCCGCTGATCGCCAACCGCACAAGCACCGGCGGGTGGGAGCGATTCGACCTGATCGACCTTGGTAACGGGCAGGTGGCGCTCTTCTCACACGCCAACCGCCAGTTCGTCACCGCCGAGAACGCCGGCGAGAAGCCGCTGATCGCCAAACGCACCGGCATCGGTGGCTGGGAGAAGTTCACCCTGGTGCGCAACAGCGACGGCACCGTGAGCTTCAAGGCCGCCGCCAACAACCGCTACGTCAGCGCCGATGAGGCCGGGGCGAAGCCGCTGATCGCCAACCGCACCAGCATCGGCGGCTGGGAAAAGTTCACCCTCGGCTGATCCGTCACCTCCACCCCGATCGTGCCCGCCCGGCGACCGCACCGGGCGGGCACGATCGTTCCCACCGCCCGTACGGAAGCTCCCGGCACTTCCCCGGCCTGCGGCGGTCAGGAGTCGGACGGGTACCAGGCGGCGCGGCGCATGTCGACACGGTCGCCGCGCAGCGGCGTCCCCTCGGCGGCCAGCAGCGCCCGGGCCCGGACCTCGCTGCCCGGTGGCAGCCGGCCCGCGGAGTTCACCACCCGGTACCACGGCACCCCGCCGCCGTTCCGAGCCATGATCGATCCGATCTGCCGGGCGGAGTTGCGGCCGGAGCGTTCCGCGAGCGCGTCGGCAACCGCCCCGTACGACATCACCCGCCCGGGCGGGATCCGTTCGACGAGGGCGAGCACCGCCTCGACGTACTCCTCAGGGCTCATCACGGGCCAGGATATGGGAACCCGCGCAGGTCGTGGTCTGCCCGCAGCGCAGAATGGGGCACGTGCGGGAAGCGGTGACAACAGCGCGGCGGATCGTGGTGAAGGTGGGCTCGTCCTCCCTCACCACGGCGAAAGGTGGCCTGGACACGGCCCGGGTCGAGAGCCTGGTGGGCACGCTCGGCGCGCTGGCCGGCGAGGGCCGGGAGGTCGTCCTGGTCTCCTCCGGCGCGATCGCGGCCGGACTGGCGCCGCTCGGGCTCGCCCGCCGTCCCCGTGACCTGGCGACCCAGCAGGCGGCGGCGAGTGTCGGCCAGGGGCTGCTGATCGGCCACTACGAGGCCGCCTTCGCCCGGCAGGGGCGCACCATCGGCCAGGTGCTGCTCACCGTCGACGACGTGATCCGGCGTACCCACTACCGCAACGCGTACCGGACGTTGCGCAAGCTGCTCGACCTGGGCGCGGTGCCGATCGTCAACGAGAACGACACGGTCGCCACCGAGGAGATCCGCTTCGGCGACAACGACCGCCTCGCGGCGCTGGTGGCGGCCCTGGTCCGGGCCGATCTGCTGGTGCTCCTCTCCGACGTCGACGCCCTCTACACCGGCGACCCCCGGCTGCCCGACAGCCGCCGGGTCGACGAGGTGCACGGCCCACAGGACCTGGCCGGCATCGCTGTCGGCGGCGCGGGCCGGGCCGGGCTGGGCACCGGCGGGATGGTCACCAAGGTCGAGGCGGCCCGGATCGCCACCGAGTCCGGCATTCCGGTGGTGCTGACCGCCGCGCCGCTCGCCGCCGACGCGCTCGCCGGCAAGGACGTCGGCACCCTCTTCCACCCGTCGCGCAAACGTCCCCGGGCACGGCTGTTCTGGCTGGCGCACGCCACCACCGCCCGCGGCCGGCTGCACCTGGACCCCGGCGCGGTGCAGGCCGTCGTCGGGCGGCGCAAGTCGCTGCTGCCGGCCGGGATCACCGCCGTCGACGGCAACTTCTCCGCCGGCGACCCGGTCGACCTGGTCGACGAGGCCGGTCTGCCGGTGGCGCGCGGTCTGGTGAACTATGACGCGGTGGAGCTGCCCGACCTGCTCGGCCACACCACCGGTGAACTCGCCGCCACCCTCGGACCGGCCTACGAGCGCGAGGTCGTCCACCGCGACGACCTGGTGCTGCTCTGACCCCCCGAACCGGATCACCAAGGAGCCAACGAATGAACGTCACCGAGCAGGCCCGGCGGGCCCGGGACGCGGCAACGAGCCTCGCGACGGCGACGCGTACGACCAAGGACGCCGCGCTGCACGCGATGGCCGACGCGCTGGTGGCCCGTACGCCGGAGATCGTCGCCGCCAACGCCGAGGACCTGACGGCCGGGCGGGCCAGCGGCCTGAGCGAGGCGATCCTGGACCGGCTGGCGCTGACCGACGCGCGGATCGCCGCGATCGCCGAGGCGCTGCGCGAGATGGCGGCCCTGCCCGACCCGGTCGGTGAGGTGGTCCGCGGTTCGACCCTGCCCAACGGGCTGGAGCTGCGCCAGATCCGGGTGCCGTTCGGGGTGGTCGGCATCATCTACGAGGCCCGCCCGAACGTGACCGTCGACGCGGCCGGCATCTGCCTGAAGTCCGGCAACGCGGCGCTGCTGCGCGGCTCGTCGTCGGCGCTGCACTCCAACACCGCGCTGGTGGCGGTGCTGCGCGACGCGCTGACCGGCGCCGGGCTGCCCGCCGACGCGGTGCAGCTGCTCGACGCGAGCAGCCGCGAATCGGCCAAGGAGCTGATGCGGGCCCGCGGCCTGGTGGACGTGCTCATCCCGCGCGGCGGGGCGTCGCTGATCCGTACTGTCGTCGAGGAGTCGACGGTGCCGGTGATCGAGACCGGCACCGGCAACTGCCACGTCTATGTCGACGCCGCCGCGGATGTGGAGAAGGCGCTCGCGGTGACGCTGAACTCCAAGACCCAGCGCCTGTCGACCTGCAACACCGCCGAGTCGCTGCTGGTGCACGCCGACATCGCCGCGGCGTTCCTGCCGGCGATGCTGGCCGCCTTCGACGACGCCGGCGTGACCGTGCACGGCACGCCCGAGGTGGCGGCCCTCTCCGACCGGGTCGTCCCGGCCACCGAGGCGGACTTCGACACCGAGTACCTCTCGGCGGACATCTCGGTGGCGGTGGTCTCCTCCCTCGACGAGGCGGTCGCCCACATCCGCCGCTACGGCACCGGGCACACCGAGGCGATCGTCACCGACTCGCAGCGCGCGGCCCGCGAGTTCGTCGCCCGGGTGGACTCCGCCGCGGTCATGGTCAACGCCTCGACCCGCTTCACCGACGGCGGCGAGTTCGGCTTCGGTGCGGAGATCGGCATCTCCACCCAGAAGCTGCACGCCCGTGGCCCGATGGGGCTGCCGGAGCTGACCAGCACCAAGTACGTCGTCACCGGGGACGGCCACCTGCGCGGCTGACCGCCCGTCCCGGCCCGCGGGCCCGCCGGAAGCAGGACCGGTCAGCCTGCCGGCGTGCGCGCCGGCAGGCAGGCCCGGATCGCGGCGAGGGTGGTGTGCACGTCGAACTGTTCGCCGTCGGCGCTGTCCCAGCCGCCGTCGCTGCGCTGGGTCTCACCGAGCCGGTCCAGTGCCGCCTGCAGCACCCGGTTGCCGGGAGCCATCGACACCCGGGAGAAGGTCGCCGCCAGCCAGGCGGCGTCGGCGGCCGCCATCTCGGGCAGCCGGTCGCCGAGCACCCCCTGGATGCGGGCCGACTCCAGGTACATGCCCTGACCGTGCAGCACCGCTGCGCTCAGCCAGCCGGTGGCCAGGTACGACGGCCAGCTGCCGTCCGGTTCGATCGCCGCGGCGAGCGCCTGGGCCGCGCCCTGCACCACCCCGGCGTACGCCCCGCCGACGCGGTCGTCCAGCGGCCCGGAGGAACGGGCGCCAAGCCCGGCCACGGCGATCCAGTACGCGGCGTTGGCGGTCAGGTAGAGCTGCGCCTCCGGGTCACCGGGGCGGGCCCACTCCGGGGCCACGTCGGCGAGGGCGGAGTCCTCCTCCCACGTGCCGTCGGCGCGCTGCCGTGCCGCCAGCCAGTCCATCGCCTTGCGGCCGGCGCTGCGGCCGATCGCACCCAGGTCGTCGAGCTCACCCAGGCGGAAGCAGGTGGCGTCCACCGACGGCACCGCGTCGTCGAGGATCGCCGGCCAGCCGCCGTCGGAGGTCTGTCCTGCCTCGACCGCGTCGAGCAGCCCCGGATGCGGCGCGGTGCCGTTGCGCAGCCACGACAGCCGCGCACGGTCCACCCGGTCACCGCGTGCCACCACGAATCCGATCGCGGCCTCAATGTCCACCACGCAGGAGAGGCTACCGGCGCGGCGATCAAAAGACCTCCACCGAAATGCCGGTCTGAGCTGCACGTACGCGCAACACGCCGAAGGCCCCCGGCGCGCGTACGCGGGCGAGGGCCTTCGGGCGGGGGCGGTCAGTACTCGGGCAGCGACGGGTCGATCTGCTTGATCCAGGAGATGATGCCGCCCTGGACGTGCACGGCGTCGCGGAAACCGGCCGCCTTCAGCGCGGCGAGCGCCTCGGCGGAGCGGATGCCGGACTTGCAGTGCAGCACGACCTGCTTGTCCTGCGGGAACTGCGCCAGCGCAGCCCCGGAGACGATGTCGCCCTTGGGGATCAGGGTGGCGCCGGGGATCCGCACGATCTCGTACTCGGCGGGCTCGCGGACGTCGACCAGGAAGATGTCCTTGCCGGCGTCCTGCCACTCCTTCAGCTCGCGGGCGGTGATGGTCGCGTCGACCGTCGCCTCCTGCGCCTCGGGCGAGACCGCGCCGCAGAAGTCCTCGTAATCCTCGAGCAGGTCGGTCACGGTCGGGTTCTCGCCACAGAGCACGCAGTTCGGGTCCTTGCGGACCTTGATCTTGCGGTACTCCATGTCCAGGGCGTCGTAGACCATCAGCCGGCCGACCAGCGGCTCACCGATGCCGGTCAGCAGCTTGATCGCCTCGGTGACCTGGATAGACCCGACCGAGGCGCAGAGCACGCCGAGCACGCCGCCCTCGGCGCAGGAGGGGACCATGCCCGGTGGCGGCGGCTCCGGGTAGAGGCAGCGGTAGCAGGGGCCGTGCTCGGCCCAGAAGACCGACGCCTGACCGTCGAATCGGTAGATCGAACCCCAGACGTACGGCTTGCCGAGCAGCACCGCCGCGTCGTTGACCATGTACCGGGTGGCGAAGTTGTCGGTGCCGTCGACGATCAGGTCGTACTGGGAGAAGATCTCCCGTACGTTCTCCCGGTCCAGCGCGATGTTGTGGATCTGCACGTTGACCAGCGGGTTGATCTCCCGCACGGTCGCCGCCGCCGACTCGGCCTTGGGGCGGCCGATGTCGGAGACGCCGTGGATGATCTGGCGCTGGAGGTTCGACTCGTCGACGGTGTCGAAGTCGATGATGCCGAGGGTCCCGACCCCGGCGGCGGCGAGGTACATCAGGCCGGGCGAGCCGAGGCCGCCGGCGCCGACACAGAGCACCTTGGCGTTCTTCAGCCGCTTCTGCCCCTCCACCCCGACGTCCGGGATGATCAGGTGGCGCGAGTAGCGACGGATCTCGTCAACGGTGAGCTCGGCGGCGGGTTCGACGAGCGGGGGCAACGACACGGTGATCTCCCCGGAATCGGCTGGTGACAGTCCGGCCATTCTTACGCGCCGTCACCGTGATCGGCCATGATGAGTGACACTCGTCCGATATCCGGGAGCGGGAATAACGTCCGGCTCACCCTGCCACGGGCGGTCCCTCGTACCGCTTCCCCTGCGGGTAGGGGTAGGCGTTCGGCAGACACCCCTGCAGTCCGTACGTCTGCTGCTGCATCACCGGCGCCGGCTTCCCCCGGCCCGGGCAGCCCTGATGGCCCTGCCCGAGTTCATGCCCGACCTCGTGGTTGATCACGTATGTCCGGTAGACCCAGAGCGGCGCGCCGTAGTCCGGCACCGCCTCCTGCCAGCGGGAGAGGTTGATGATCACCTTGCCGGGGAGGCGGCAGGAGGTGAAGCCCTCGGTCTTCAGCCCGCCCTCGGCGCACATCTGCTCGGAGGTCGCGGCGGTGGCGAGGTACACGGTGAAGCCGGCCCGCTTGTCGTCGCCGGGGACCCGCTGCAACCGGAGCTTGCCGGAGGCGGGCCAGCTCTGCTCGTCGCCGAGTACCAGGTCCACCGCGGCGGCGAAGTCGTCCTCGGTGACGCCGGCGCCGTCCTCGACCCCCACCCGGTAGGTGAGCACCTTGCCGACGGCGCCGAAGACGTCGCTTTTGCCGTCGGCGTAGCGGAAGGTGGCCGGTCCGGCCTGCGGGTAGCCGTTCTCGACGATCGGCACCGCGGCCTGCGGGTTCCCTGGCTGCCCCGCGCCGCCGCTGCCGGGCTGGTCGGGGTGGACGGCCTGGTCGGGGTGGGCGGCCTGGTCCGGGTACGGGCCGGCGGTGGGATCGGGACAGCCAGGCGCGCCGGGACAGACCGGATCGGTCGTCGCCACGGGCGCCGGGCCGGGCGGCGCCGCCGCCTCGCTCGCCGGGGTCTCGGCGGAACGCAGCGCGGCGGCCCGGACGACCTCCTCACCGCGGCGCAGGTCGGCACGGATCAGGACCGTCGCCACCAGCAGCACGGCGAGCACGACAATCCAACGTGGCCGCCGAAGGCGCCGGCGCCGCGCCTGCTCACTGCGGACACTCATCCGCCCAGGGTGCCAGTCTTGTGTCGGATTTCCCCCTTTTGCCACGCCCGAAATCAGGGGTAATTCCCGGTGTGCCGGGGATCAGAGCGCCGGGCCGGCGTACCGCTTCCCGTCCAGGTGGGACCAGGGGCTCGGCACGCAGCCGTCCAGGAAGAGCGTCTGCTGCATCATCACCGGCGCCGCCCTGCCCTTGCCCGGGCACGCCTCATGGCCGTACCCGAGTTCATGGCCGACCTCGTGGTTGACGACGTACGTGCGGTAGGTGTCCAGCGGCGTTCCCCAGGCGATGTAGTCCGAAACGGAGAGCCGCCACCGGTCCAGGTTGATCACGACCTGCCCCGGCAGGCGGCAGGAGGTGTACGGCCGGCCGGAGACGGAGATGTCGATGCCGCCGCGCGCACACATCCGGCCGGCGGTGGCCGCCGTCGCCAGGTGGACGGTGAAATCGTGCCGGTCGTCGCCGCCCACCCGCCGCAGCCGCAGCGCGCCCCCGGCGGTCCAGCTCTGCTCGTCACCGAGGGCACGGTCCACCGCCGCGGCGAAATCCTCGACGTGCTCCTGCGCACCCCGCTCGACCGCAACCCGGTAGCGGCGCAGCGGCCCGGCGGTGCCGAACTGCTCCGCGCCGGCATCGGCGTACGCGAAGCGCCCCGTTCCCTCGCTCGGCACCGGCCCGGGCAGCTGCAGCAGTCCGGCTGTCCCGCTCGTCTGTGCCGTTGCGCTCCGGCTCGGCGCGGCGGAGGCCTGCGACCCTGACCAGGACGTCGATGGCGATGGCGATGGCGCGGCGGTGATCGGCCGTGCGCCGGCGTTGCCGGACTGCGGGGCGACCGCGTCGTCACCGGCCGAGGCGACCTCCAGCACCAGCACCACACCGGTCGCGACCAGCACCGGCACCAGCACCGCGGTGAGCGACGCCGGCCACCGGCGTCGACGGCGCCGCCGTCCGCCGCGCACCGGCATGTCGATCTCCGCGCCACCCATCGGTCCAGTGTGCCCTACCGCGCCGACCCGGCACGCGCACCCGCCCGGACGGTCGCCCACCCGCGGCGCTCCCTCAGGCGAGCAGCGCCTCGAGCCGCCGGTTCACTGCCGCCATCGTCGCCCGGACGATGGCCTGCCGGGGATCTCCCGCGACCAGCGCCGAACCGGCCAGCTGCTCCACCCAGCCGTCACAGACCAGCAGCACGATCGCCGTGGCCACCTCGCAGTTGCCGAAGGGGACCACGGCGGCGTGTTCCACGAAGCACCGTCCCCGGCCGGCGGTCCGCTCGCGCGTACGCAGCAGCTCGTCGATCGCAGCGGCCGCAGCGCCGGCGCAGAGCCGCAGGACGTACCCGTCGACGGCCGGTCCGGTGGTGACACCGACGGCCTTCTCGCCGCCGGCGAGCAGCCGGACCTCGACGGTGGCGTCGAGCCCGAAGGTGCTGATCTGCACGTGGTCGATGACCACCCGGGGTCCGGGCGGCCCTTCCGAATTGAGCGGCCGCGACGGCGCGGTCTCGGCCGCGGTGGCCTGTGTTCCGGAGTACGAAGTCCGCCCACCGGAGGCACCCTGCTCGGTGTGGAGCTCAGTGGCGGCGTCCATCCGGGACGGCCCGTCGACGACCGCCCGGCCCCGGTGCAGTCCGCGACGGTGCGGCGACTCCTCGAGGCCGGCCGGTTCGGGTCCGGATGCGCCCGCCGGGACCGCGGAGATCGGCTGCGTGATGGCGGGCGGGCCGGGGCGGGGCGCCGGCACCGCAGGCCCACCTGCGGCGTGCTGCGCCGCGGCGAGGTGCTGCGGGGCATTGAGGTGCTGTGGGGCGCCGGTGAGGCCCATCCGGTCCTGGAGCAGGCGGGCGACCTGTCGGCTGATGTCGGCCGGGTCGGCGCCGTCGGCCAGGTCCAGCCGGAGGCTGTGGGCGCCGGCCGGCGTCGTGCGCAGCTCGGCGTCCCGGACGCCGGGCACCTCCCGCACCGCCGCGAGGATCTCCTGGACATCGAAGCCGTCCTGATCGCCGCCCACCTGCGCCGCCTCACCCTCACGCCGCAGGTGGGTGGCGATCCGGGCCAGCTCCGGCGTCTCGGCGGGCGGCTCCACCGCCGCCGGTTCCGGCACGGTCGGCACGTCCGGCTCCGCCGGTACGCGCTGCGGCAGACTCGCCCAGGCCGGCCCGTTCCGGGCCTCGCCGGCCGGCGGCTGCTCCGGCGGCGTCACCTCGGCCGTTGCCTCCTGGGCGGAGCGCCGGCCGCTGTACGGCGGTCGTGGCTGCTCCGGAGCGGGCACGGCGGAGACAGACTCCACGGCCGGCTCGGACTCCCGCCGGAGCGGCGCGGACTCCCGGACCGGCGCGGACTCCCGGAGCGGCTCCGGTTCCACGGCCGGAGCCGGCTGCTCCGAGGCGTGCCGTTCCGGAACGTGCGGTTCCGGGGCGCGCGGTTCCGGGGCGCGCGGTTCCGGGGCGCGCGGTTCCGGGGCGTGCCGTTCCGGGGCGTGCGGTTCCGGCCGCCACTGCGGCTGTTCCTCGTCACGCCACTGCTGCGAGACCTGCTCGTCCTGCTCGGGCTGCGACTGTGCGGCCCACCGGGGAAGATCGTTCTCCTGCCACCGGGGCTGACCGTCCTCGGGCCACTGCGACTGATCGTTGTCGTGCCATTGCTGCTGGTCGTTCTCACGCCACTGCGACTGGTCGTTGTCGCGCCACTGCGACTGGTCGTTCTCGTACCCCTGCGACTGGGCATCCACATAAGCCTGCGACTGGGCATCCTCATGCCACTGCGGCCGGTCGTCCTCGTGTCGCTGTCGCCGCCCCTCCCCACGCCAGGCGGGTTCTTCGGCGCCGCCGGACCACGAGGGTCCCCACTGGCCGCTGTGACCGGCGTGCGTCGGCTCGCCCGAGACCTCCGGTGGATCCACCGGGCCGTGCTCGGCGCCGGCGGCGTGACCGGCCGGCGAGGGCGGCGCGGCCGCGACGCCAGGATCGGCCGGTGCCGGATACCCCGGCGCGTACGACTGCGGGGGACGGGACGCGTCGAACCCGCCAGGCTGCGCGGCGATGCCGGGCTGTGGCCGCTGGGCGGGCGGACCGGCCCAGCGTGGCGGCTCACCAGGCTCCGCCCGCGACTGCTCGGGTAGCGCGGCGCCGGGTTCGGCCGGTCCCCGGTCGCCCGGCTGCTCGCCCGCCGACGGCCCGGAGTCGGCACGGAGTCCGTCGCGCCAGCGGTTCGGCGGCCGGACGGCGGGCGGCGGGCCCGCTTCTCCGGTACGGCGCGCAGACTCATCCTCGGGCGCGGCGCGTGGCGGCTCGGTTCCGGGACCACTCTGGTCGCCGGCCGGCGCGGGCCGCTGCGCGGGCACCATCAGCCGCTCCGCGGCCGGTCCCTCCCCGGACGGACGCGCGGGCGGGGCCGGCTCCGGATCCTGCCACTGCATCGGCGGACGGACGGTATCCGGCTCGGCCGGGGTGACGCCGTTGCGTGCGTGATGGCCGTTGTGGGCGGTGACCGGGGCGCCGTGCGAGAGGCTGTGCGGGACGCCGGGCGGGGCCGGCAGATCGCCGTGCCGCGGCGAGGCGACGGACCAGCCGGCGGCCTCACCGGCGTTCCAGCCGCCCTGGTTCCAGCCGGCCGGCGGGCGTTCGGTGTGGGGCGGCGGGGTCATCCGGGCCCAGTCGGCCTCCCGAGGCGCCCAGTCACCGCCCGCGGGGTGGGGACGGTCCTGGTGTCCATCCCCGTTGCCGCGCCGGCCCGGGGTACTGCCATCGGGTTGCTCTGCTTCGTGCACCGCGCGCTCCTTGGTAGCCCTCGCTGAGGCTACCGTGTGTGGCAGGCGACGATAAGTTTCAGCCGCGGGCCAATTCCGCCCGCGGACCGGAGCCAACGGTCCCGACCTGGGACGACATGCGCGAAATGAGATACAGCGGAGGCACCAATGACAGCTGCGGGGAACGGCGCACAGACGGCCAACCGCCCCGTGCGCCTGCCACGGTCGGCACGGCGCAAGCAGTTGCTGGCGGCAGCGCAGGATGTCTTTGTCGCGCAGGGCTACCACGCCGCGGCCATGGACGACATCGCCGAGCGGGCGGGGGTCTCCAAGCCCGTGCTCTACCAGCACTTCCCGGGCAAGCTCGACCTCTACCTCGCCCTGCTGGACACCCACTGCGAGTCGATCGTCGGCAAGGTCCGCGACGCGATGAGCGCCACCGACGAGAACAAGGACCGCATCACCGGGGCGGTGCACGCGTACTTCGACTTCATCGACCACGAGAGCCAGGCGTTCCGGCTGGTCTTCGAGTCCGATCTGCGCAACGAGCCGGCCGTACGTCAGCGGGTGGCTCTGGTGGAGCAGGGCTGCATCGCGGCGATCACCGACGCGATCATCTCCGACACCGGCGTGAGCCGGGCCAAGGCCGAACTGCTCGCCTCCGGTCTGGTCGGCGCGGCGGAGACCGCGGCGCAGTTCTGGCTGGCCGGTGGGCGCCAGGTGCCCAAGGCCGAGGCCGAGGCGCTGCTCTCGGCACTGTCCTGGCGCGGCATCGCCAGCTTTCCGCTGCAAGGTGAGTCAGCCTGACCATTCACCACCGGATCGGCTAGCCTTCCCAGCGGCGGGACTTTTCGCCCTGGATGAGGAGGCCACGTGGAGGTCAAGATCGGCGTGCAGTTCGCGCCGCGCGAGCTGGTCCTGGAGAGCGCGCAGTCGCCGGCCGAGATCGAGCAGACCGTGACCGAGGCGATCAAGAGCGAGGGCACCCTCTCGCTGACCGACGAGAAGGGCCGGCGCATCATCCTGCCGGTCAGCAAGCTCGCCTACGTGGAGATCGCCGAGGCCGCACCCCGGGCGGTCGGTTTCACCGTCCGCTGATCCATCCGTTCGCGCGGCAGTCACCCGGGCCGGTCCCGGGGTCTGCCGGCGGCGGCGCTCTGTCGCGCCCTTCACCGGTCCGTGAAGTGTTCTGAGCCACACTCGCGCACCCCGCTGTCCGCCTCGCGCGCCCGACAACTCCGGCGCCGATTCCGGCTCGGGTAGTATGTGCGCAGTTGCCGTGGGTGGCGGACTCATCGAAGGCCCTTCCCGCGACGCGCGTGCGGCCCGGTCGAGTCAGGCGATCGCCTTCCGACCGTGTGGCCCGCGCCATACAGATCGCGCCCTTCGGACAGCTGGGGCGCACCACGAGAGGGCACCCCCACAATCACATGAGCGATCAGATCGAGAACTCTCTGGCAGAACCGGACACGGCCGCCATCATCGAGCCGGACACGGACGCCATCATTCCCGTCGAGCCGCTGGCACCGACCTTCACCGAGCTCGGTGCCCGTCGCGAGACCGTCGAGGCGCTCGCCGCCGTCGGCATCACCCGCGCCTTCGCCATCCAGGAGTACACCCTGCCGATCGCGATGCGCGGCACGGACCTGATCGGCCAGGCGCCCACCGGCACCGGCAAGACCCTGGGCTTCGGCGTGCCGCTGCTCGAGCGGGTCCTCGCCCCGGGCGAGGGCAGCGACGGCGTACCGCAGGCACTGGTCGTCGTCCCCACCCGTGAGCTGGGCATCCAGGTCGCCAAGGACATCGCCGCCGCAGGCGCGACCCGAGGCGTACGTGTGCTGCCGATCTACGGTGGCGTGGCGTACGAGCCGCAGATCGAGGCGCTGCGCAACGGCGTCGAGATCCTGGTCGGCACCCCCGGCCGGCTGATGGACCTGGCCAAGCAGAAGCACCTGCGACTGGACGGCGTGCACGCCCTCGTCCTCGACGAGGCCGACCGGATGCTGGACCTGGGCTTCCTCGACGACGTCGAGAAGATCCTGGCGATGCTGCCGTCGGAGCGGCAGACGATGCTCTTCTCGGCGACCATGCCGGATCCGATCGTGGCGCTGTCGCGACGGTTCCTGCACCAGCCGATGACGATCCACGCCGGCCACACCGCCGCCACCGGCCCGTCGCCGCTGACCCGGCAGATCGTCTACCGCACGCACTCGATGAACAAACTCGAGATGCTGGCCCGGATCCTGCAGGCGCAGGGACGCGGGCTGACGATCATCTTCACCCGTACCAAGCGGGCCGCCGACCGGGTCGCCGAGGATCTCGACTTCCGTGGCTTCGCGGTCGCCGCCGTGCACGGTGACCTCGGCCAGGGCGCCCGGGAGCGGGCGCTGCGCGCGTTCCGCGCCGGCAAGATCGACACGCTGGTCGCCACCGACGTGGCGGCGCGCGGGCTCGACGTCAGCGGCGTCACCCACGTGATCAACTACGACTGCCCCGAGGACCAGGACACATACACCCACCGGATCGGCCGCACCGGCCGCGCCGGTGCCACGGGCGTGGCGATCACCTTCGTCGACTGGGACGACATGCCCCGGTGGCGGATCATCGACAAGACCCTCGGGCTCGACATGCCCGAACCGCCGGAGACGTACCACACGTCGCCGCACGTCTACGCCGACCTGGACATCCCGACCGACGTCTCGGGCACCCTGCCGACCGCCGAGCGGACCCGCGCCGGGCTCTCCGCGGAGGTCGAGGAGGACCTCGGCGGCACCTCCCGCTCCGGCGGCAGGCCCCGCTCCGGCGGCCGCTCCGACAGCGGACGCCGTGACGGAGGCAGCCGCGAGGGCGGACGCCGTGACGGTGGCGGTCGCGAGGGCGGACGCCGCGACGGTGGCAGCCGCGACGGTGGCAGCCGTGACGGTGGCAGCCGTGACGGTGGTCGTTCCCGCCAGCCCGCTGTCGCAGCCGACGCCGGCAACGGCGAGCTTGCGACCGCACCGGTCGGCGACGAGACCCCCCGTACGCCGCGGCGGCGTCGTCGGCGCGTCAACGAGGAGCCGGGCGCTGCCGTGGCCGAGACCACCGGCAGTGACGCGCCGGCCCAGGCCGACATCCCCGTCCAGGCCTCCGCCGCGCAGACCTCCGACGCGCAGACCTCTGGCGCCGAAGGTGAGGGCGAGGGCAAGCCGCGTCGCCGTCGCCGCCGTCGTCGGGGCGCACCCGCCGGCGTCGAGAGCGCCGGTACGGCCGGCGATTCGACCGTCGACTGACCCAAGCGACACCCGACGCCCCCGGCACCTGTCACGGTGCCGGGGGCGTCGTGCGTCTGCGGAATCCGGACATCCACCGCACCCGGGCGCGGGCTACGCCGGACGGCTACGGCGAACAAGGGCTGCACCGGACAGGGCTTGCGCCGGACAGGGCGGGGCGAACAGGGCGGGGCGAACAGGGCGAGTTGAACAAGAGACTGGTCGAACAAGAGGCTGCGTCGGCCAAGAGGCTGCATCGTGTCGATCGGTTACCGGAGCACGGAAGCATATTTCTTGGAGATGGGCACTACATGGATGTAGTGCCTACTACAACCCTGGCGTAACACAACTCTCGACGCATACTTCCTGCCACACCGCTACGCACCGCTACCGCGCCGCCTCGTACCGCAGCTCCCTCACCGCGCCGCCTCGTACCCCCGCGCGCCGCTCGCCCACCGCGCCGCCCCGGCCCCACCGCGCCGCCCTGGCCCCACCCGCGCCACCCCGGCCCCACCGCGCCGCCCCGCTGCCCTGGCCCCCGCTGCCGAGGTGGTCACGCCGTACGGGCCATGATGGGGGTATGCCAGAACAGCTCGAACCGGTCCTCGCCGAGGTGCGCACGCTGCTGCTCGACCCCACTCTGCTCCGGGCGGTCGCCGCCGGGCGCCGTAAGGGGCAGCGCCCGGCGGTGGTCCGTGCCGAGCTGCGCCCGGTGGCCCTCAAGGGCGGGCCGCGGTTGCAGATCGTCACCTCCGACGGCGCCCGCCCGCACACCCGCAACGCCACCCCCGGCGCAGAAGCCGAGGAAGCCGTCGACGAACTGCTGGCGGAGCCCTTCGGCAACTGGCACGTCGAGACCGCCACCGCGACCGTGCAGGTCCGGGTCACCAAATCGGGCGAGGCGCAGGTGCACCGGGCGGCGGCGGACCGGCCGGCGGCCGAACCCGCCGAGCACGACCGCGCCAAGAACTACCTGATCGACCCGGGTGACGAGATCTTCTCGGTGGTCGGCGGCAGCACGGCGAAGCGGCGGCAGGTGGACGCCTTCCTCCGGGCCCTCGCCGCGACCCTCCCCGACGAGCTGCCCGACCGGCTGCGCGTGGTCGACCTGGGCTGCGGCAACGCGTACCTGAGCTTCGCCGCGTACCGCTATCTGCGCGGGCGGGGAATCGACGTGGAACTCGTCGGCGTCGACGTCCGCGCCGACCAGCGGCGTCGCAACACCGAACTCGCGCAACGGCTCGGGTACGCCGACCGGGTCAGTTTCGTCGCGGGCACCATCCTCGACGCCGAGGTCGACCCGGCCCCCGACCTGGTGCTGGCGCTGCACGCCTGTGACACGGCGACCGACGAGGCGCTGGCCCGGGCGGTGCGCTGGGGCGCCCGCTGGGTGCTGGCCGCTCCCTGCTGCCACCACGACCTGGCGGTGCAGCTGCGTTCCGGGGCGGCGCCGCAGCCGTACGAGTTGCTGACCCGCCAGGGCATCCTGCGGGAACGCTTCGCCGACGTGCTCACCGACGCGCTGCGGGCGGCGCTGCTGCGGCTGCACGGCTACCGGGTCGAGGTGGTGGAGTTCGTCGACTCGCAGCACACGCCCCGCAATCTGCTGCTGCGGGCCCGCCGTACCGGGGCGGAGCCGACCGGCCGGCAACGGGACGAATACCAGGAGCTGACGGCGGCCTGGCAGGTCCGGCCCCGACTGGCCGAACTGCTCGGCGACGCTCAGGAGGCACCGGCCGGCTGAGAAGCGGCCGACCGGGCCTGCGGGTCAATGACCGTGCGGGCCTGCCGTGGCGTGGCCCCCCGGGGTCCGGTGATGCGTCCGGTGGCCTCAGGGTGCCCGCTGCAGCGGGCACACCGGTCACTGGCCGGGGCGTCGCTCCCAGTCGCGGACCGGGAGGTCGCCGTACGGCTCGCGCTGAGTCGGCACCGCGGGTGGCCGGGACGACGTGGCCGGTTCGGTCGGCTGCGGCACCACCGGCAGCCGCATCGTCGCCTCGGTGAGGGCAGCGCCCGCGGGCCCCTCCGGCTGCACCCCCGCGAACGGCACATCACCCGGCCGCTGCCCGACCGCCTCGGGCCCAGCAGCCGGCGATGTCACCGGCTGCGGTGCCGGGCGCAGCAGCCAGGCCGCCTTCGGCTCGATCAACCAGCGGGTTGCCCAGCGCACCGGCGGGGAGCCGAGCAGGAAGGCGAGCGCGGTCGCCGCCAGGCAGGCCACGGCGAGCTGGGGCCACTCGGCGATCCAGTCGCCGATGCGACCGAGCAGGTGCACCAGCAGCAGCCCGTGCAGCAGGTAGACGTAGAGGGTGGCCTGGCCGAGCGAGGTCAGCACCGACTTGCCGCGAGGCGTCACCGCGAGCAGCGCCGCGGTCAGCAGCAGCGCCGCCGCGATGACGGCGAGCCGCCAGAGCAGCCCGTCGACGTTGCTGTCGTGCCCCTCCAGGAAACCGCCCTTCATCTGGAGAGCCGC
The DNA here is from genome assembly GCF_049523535.1 of Melissospora conviva. Taxonomy (NCBI): domain Bacteria; kingdom Bacillati; phylum Actinomycetota; class Actinomycetes; order Micromonosporales; family Micromonosporaceae; genus Melissospora; species Melissospora conviva. The sequence continues at coordinate 293,693 of NZ_JBLLDT010000004.1, read as the reverse complement.
GCGCGGAACCATATCCCGCAACAGGTACGCCACACCGAGCCCGCCGACCAGCACGCCGAGGGCCGCCAGCCGGGCCGGCAGCCCGTCGGTGAACGCCCGGAACCGTGCGATGCGCTCAGGGGTGAGCGCGACCCCGATGGCGAAGAACGGCAGGAATGAGAAGATCCGGTCCAGTGGGTTGGAGCCGGTACCGGTGCCGAACGAAGCTGCCAGCGACAGCGCGATGGTGATCGCGACCGGCATCCGCAGCACCCGCAGCAGGGGGACCATCAGTCGCCAGGCGACCAGGGCGAACAGGAACCAGAGGGTGAACGCCGGGCTGGCCGGGCTGAACGTCGGCCGGTTGCCGCTCACGGCGGCGTCGAGCAGCGAGTACAGCAGGTCGAAGACGACGTAGGGCACCACGACGCTGGTCAGCAGCTTGCCGCACTGCCCGGCGGTCGCCGTGAAATTGCGGGCCAGGAAGCCACTGACCAGGATGAACGCCGGCATGTGGAAGGCGTAGATCCAGGTGTAGAGGCCGTCGGCCGCTTCGCTGTCGGAGCGGGCGATGACGTGCCCGACGACGACAAGCACGATCAGCAGTGCCCGGGCGTTGTCGAAGTAGGGGTCGCGGACCTTGCCCGCCGTCGGAGAGGGTGCGGCGCCGGCTGTACGCAGCCGTCCGCCGAAGATGCCGGTCATCGTTGCCCCACTGTCTGGTCGGCGCCCTGACCGGCGTGGGGCAGACGAGCCCCGTCGGCTGGTCCGGCGGCGCGGTCGGCTGGTACGAAAGGTGCGGCACCCGGTGTGGCGAAGCCGTGGTGCGGGGTGGCGGCGCTCGGGTCGGCGGAATGCGATGTGGCCGGTTGCGCGGCAGCGGGCCCGTCGGCGCGCAGCAGCCAGGTGACGCGCGGTTCGATCAGCCAGCGGGTGGCCAGCCGCACCGGCCGGGAGCCGAGCAGCAGGGTCAGCAGGACCGCGCTGGCGACGAGCGCGGCGACATGCGGCCAGCGCAGGTCCCAGGAGGCGATGGTGGGGCGCAGTGGGCTGATCAGGAGTCCGTGCAGCAGATATACGTAGAGCGTCACCTCGCCCAGCCAGGTGAACTGGGTCTGCCCGGCCGGGACGAGGACGAGCAGCGCCACGGTGATCAGCAGCGCCACCGCGAGGATCCCGGCCCGCCAGAGCAGCCCTTCGATGTTGCTGTCGAAGACAGCGACGTAGCCCCGCTTCATGTAGAGCGCGGAGCGGGGCAGCGTGTCGCGGATCAGCAGGGCGGCGCCGAGCGTGCCGATCAGCACGAGGACGGCGGCGATCCGGGGCAGCGCACCCCGGGTGGCGGCCTTGAAGCGTTCGATCCCCTCGGGGGTCAGCAGGATCCCGAGCGCGAAGAACGGCAGGAAGCCCAGCGTCCGGTCCAGGACTGCAGACCCGGTACCCGTGCCGAGGCCGGCGACCAGGGAGACGGCCACGGCGACCAGGACCGGCCGGCGCAACACCTTCAGCAGCGGCACCATCAGCCGCCAGGCGACGAGCGCGAAGAGGAACCAGAGGGTGAACGCGGGTATCCCCAGGGAGAACTGCGGCGCCTTGCCGTTCACGGCCGCACCGACGAGCGAATGCAGCACATCAAAGATCAGGTACGGCACCAGCACGCTCGCCAGCAGCCGGCCGCACTGCTTTGCGCTCGCCGTGAAGTTGCGCGCCAGATAGCCGCTGACCAGGATGAACGCCGGCATGTGGAAGGCGTAGATCCAGGTGTAGAGACCGCGGGCGGCACCGCTGGAGCTCATCTCGATCACATGGCCGATCACGACCAGGACGATGAGCACCGCCCGGGCGTTGTCGAAGTAGGGATCGCGGGACTTCAGCGCGGCGGCGGGCACCGGTGGATGCTAGCGGCTTAACCTGGGCGGCGAAAAAAGGGATCGACCACGCCTCGCTGCGCCCTCGGCCGGCGGATCGCCGACGGGACATGCGGCCAGGTCCGTGACGTGACGCCCGGCGAGGTGCGGTGCCACGCTACCCCCCGGTCAGCATGGCACCGCACTCGCCGGGCTCCGGCCGCCCGCCGCTGACGTGCCCCGACCGCATGACGGCCGGGTCGTAACCCGGCGGATCCGACCGGAGGTCACAGCCGGTGGCCGCGCCCGTACTGGCTCCACCGTAGTAAACCCTGTCGATGCGCCGAGTCCGACGAACGGTCAAACGCGCTGCCGTCGTGTCGGCGCGACTACGTCACGTCGACGGTGAACTCCGCCGTCCGGACCAGTCCGTCGACCTGAAAATCGAGGAAGAAGCGGTAACGTCCGGCGCTCGGCACGGAGAGCCAGAACTTGATCTCACCGTTGGCCTGGTTCTCGTCCGGGTGTACGTGCAGGTAGCCGAGGTCGCCCTCGCGGATACCGACCAGGTGGCCGTACGCCCCGAGGTAGGGCTCGACGGTGACCGGCTCACCGCCGCGGGAGATCTGGAACTGCAGCGGAGCGGTGATGCCGGCCTGCGGCACGCCGGCGTAGCCGACGGTGAAGCCGTCGACGGCCACCTCCCGCGCCGCCGCCGGCAGTGCCTGCGGCGCGTACTCCCCCGCGACCGCCAGATCCACCCCCAGGGTCAGCGCCGTCTGCGCGCCGTCGGTGCCCACCACGCTGAAGTCCGCGTACGCCCGCCAGCTGCCCGCCGCCGGCAGGGTGAGCGGGACGCTCCAGGTGCCGTCGGCGGCCATTTCCGGATGCAGGTGCTGGAAACCGGCGAGGTCACGGCGGACCACGATCAGGTGCAGCGGCTTCTCGTGCACCACCGCGAAGTCCGTCGCCGGGCGTCCCCACCGGTCGAGGATGCGGAAGCGGAAGTCCTGCGGCTGCCCGGCGGTGAACGTCGCCGAGACCGGTGCCAGCGACCAGCCGGCGGCGGAGAGGGAGAGTCCGGCGGCGGAGTCGTCACCGGCGCCGTGCTCATGGGCGGCGGACCCGGCCGCGTCGGCGACGCCGACCGGGGTGCCGCCGGTCGCGCCACCGGCGGCCGTCCCGGTGTCGAGAGTGCGACCGATCGCGAAACCGGCAAGCAGCGCGATGATCAGGCCGCCGACGACCAGCGCGAGCCGGGTACTGCCCGGGGCGGCCGGTTGCACCGGACCGCCGGGGACGGCCGCCGCCGGACGCTCCAGGCCGGCCGGAACGGCCGCCGGCGAGTGGTCCAGGACCGCGTCCGGGGTGCGATCGTCTTCGCTCACCCGGCCAGCGTATCGGCGGCCGTGGGCCGCGCTGCTCAGTAGCGGCCCGGGGTGATCCCCGTCAACCCGTGGAACCTCGGACAAAGGGTACGGATCAACCGGCCATCGCCAGCGCCAGCGGCAGCACAGCGGGCGCGCCGTGCCGGCGCAGTTCACGGGCGACCAGCGTCATCGTCCAGCCCGAGTCGATCAGGTCGTCGACCAGCAGGACCGGGCCGGTCAGCTCCGGCAGGGCCGCCGCCAGTGCGGCGGGGACGGCGAAGGCGTCGTGCCGGGCGCGTACCCGTTGGGCGCTGTTGCCGCGCGGACCGTCCTGGGCCCCGCCGCTGAGCTCGACCACGCCGAGCAGCGGCAGCCGGCCGACCGACGCGATCCGTTCCGCCAGCGAACCGACCAGCGTCGGCCGGCGGCGTGAGCCGATCGCCACCACCGCCTCGGGTCGCTGCGGCCACCGGTCGTCGCCGTGCGCCCATGCCTTGAGCACCTCGATAACGGCGGCGGCGACATCGTCGGGGATCGGGGCGTCGGGCGCGTCGGGGCCGACCAGGCCGCGCAGCCGCGCACCCCAGCCCAGGTCGGAGAGGCGTCCCACCACCCGTCCCGGCCAGGCCTGTTCCTCGGCCGGGATGCGCCCCTTCAACGGCACACCGACCGCCGCGAGGCCGGTCGGCCAGAGCTTCTTCGGCGGCACGTCGACGCCGGGACGGCCGAGGAACGCCTGCGCGGCGGCGAGCACCGACGCGGGCACCTCCGGCGAGAACTGCGGGCCGGCGCAGCGGTCGCAGCGGCCGCAGGCGGTGGCGTCGGGGTCGTCGAGGCAGCGGCGCAGATACTCCAGCCGGCAGCCGGTGGTGCGGGCGTACTCGCGCATCGCCTCCTGCTCGGCGACGCGGGCGGCGGCGACCCGCTCCAGCCGGGCGGTGTCGTAGCGCCACGGCTGCCCGGTGGCGAGCCAGCCGCCCCGGACACGGCGTACCGCCCCGTCGACGTCGAGGACCTTGAGCATCATCTCCAGCCGGGCCCGGCGCAGGTCGACGATGGGCTCGAGAGCCTGGGTGGAGAGCGGCCGTTCGGTGCTCAGCGCCGCCAGCACGGCCCGGACCTGTTCCTCGGGCGGGAAAGCCAGCGAGGCGAAATAGCGCCAGATCGCGGCGTCCTCGACGCCCGGCAGCAGCACCACCTCGGCGTGCGCGACGGCGCGGCCGGCCCGGCCGACCTGCTGGTAGTAGGCGATGGGCGAGGGCGGGGCACCCAGATGCACCACGAATCCCAGGTCCGGCTTGTCGAATCCCATGCCCAGGGCGGAGGTCGCCACCAACGCCTTGATCTTGTTGTCGAGCAGGTCCTGTTCGGCGGCGCGCCGGTCGGCGTCCTCCGCCTGCCCGGTGTAGACGGCCACCGGATAGCCGCGCGAGCGGAGGAACTCGGCGGTCTCGGCCGCCGCCGCCACGGTCAGCGTGTAGACGATGCCGCTGCCGGGCAGCTCCTCCAGGTGGGCGGCGAGCCAGCCGAGCCGGTGCGCCGCGCCCGGCAGGTCGATCACGGCCAGCCGCAGCGACTCGCGGTCCAGCGTGCCCCGCAGCACCAGGGCGGCACTGCCGTCGTCGGTGCTGAGCTGCTCGGCGACGTCGTGGGTGACCCGTTCGTTCGCCGTGGCCGTGGTGGCGAGCACCGGCGTGCCGGCGGGCAGGCCGGCCAGGAAGGTCCGCAGCCGACGGTAGTCGGGGCGAAAATCGTGACCCCAGTCGGAGACGCAGTGGGCCTCGTCGACAACGAGCAGGCCGGTGGTGGCGGCGAGCCGGGGCAGCACGTTGTCACGGAAATCTGGGTTGTTGAGCCGTTCGGGGCTGATCAGCAGGACGTCGACCGTCCCGGCGGCGATCTCCGCGGCGATCTCGTCCCACTCGTCGAGGTTCGCGCTGTTGATCGTGCGCGCCCGGATCCCGGCCCGCGCCGCCGCCTCGACCTGGTTGCGCATCAGCGCCAGCAGCGGCGAGACGATCACCGTCGGTCCGACGGCCGCGCCGTTGCCGCGCAGCAGGGCGGTGGCGATGAAGTAGACCGCCGACTTCCCCCAGCCGGTGCGCTGCACGCAGAGCACCCGGCGGTGCTCGACGACCAGCGCCTCGATCGCCCGCCACTGATCCTCACGCAGCCGCGCCTCGTCGCCGGCGAGCCGGCGCAGCACCGCCTCGGCTCGTTCCCGTACCGCCGTCCGCTCCTGGCTCACCCGGTCATTTCTACCAGCGGCTCAGGCCCGGCCGGCCGCCGCACGTGCGCCGCGCCGCAAACAGGCGGTCGCCTACGCAGACCCCAGGGGACCGACGCACCCCCCGTCGCCGCTGGGCGGGACCCGGACGACGTACGGCCGATCGCCCCTGCTCATCCCTTCCCGGGGCCGGTGGTGCGGGCGTTGGGGTTGGCGTTGGGGTTCGGGCCCTTCTTCGGCGCGGCGCCCGGGCCCTTCTTCGCATCTACGCCCGGGCCCTTCTTCGCTTCAGCGCCCTTGCCGGGGCCGGCCTTCGGGCCGCCCTTGGCCGCAGCCGGCCCACCGGCCCGCTCGTCCTTGACCGTGGTGGCAGCCGGGGTCTTCTCGATCGCCGTCGCGGAGAGCCGCACCTCGCAGTGCTGTTCGCCGAGGCGGAACTCGACCGGCAGCAGGCTGGCTCCGGCGTGCCGGCCGGCGAGGCTGATGGTGTCGGAGTCACCGGGGGCGAGCGGCTTCTCGCTGCTCGCGGGGCGGACCAGCACCCGCCGGCCCTGCTGCTCCCAGCGGGCCGCCTCACCGCCGGTCAGCCGCTGATCGCCGGGGAGCGCGAAGCTCAGCACGTAGTCGCGCAGCCCCTCGGCTCCGGCGTTGAACAGCGTCAGGTCCGCAGTGAAAGCCCCGGCCGGGTCGGTGCGCACGTCGTACCGCACCTGGCAGGCCTGCGCGGCAGGCGTTGCGGCTTCCGCGCTCTCGTCCTCACCGGCGGCCGGTGTCCGGCCGGTGAGCGTCCAGAGGCCCGCCGTCACCGTCACCAGGACCGCCGCCGCCGCCACCGCTCCCATCGGCATCCGGCGCCGGTGCCGCGGCGGCGGGGTGACCTGGTCGGTCTCGACCGACCAGGGCAGGATCGTCGTGCCGTCGCTGCCGGCAAGGACCGCGCCGGTCGTGGCGACCGGGCCGCCGGCCGCCGGGGAGACCGGCACCACCGACGTCACGCCGGCGATCCGGGCGAGGGTCTGGGCCACCTCGGCCGCGCTCGGCCGCTGATCGGGGGACTTCAGCAGGCAGCGGTGCACCAGGTCGGTCACCTCCGGCGGCACCTGGGCGTCGGCCTCCAGCGGCTCGGGTTCGGTGTAGAGGTGCGCCCGCAGCATCTGCGTCCTGGTCTCGGCCGGCCACGGCATCCGGCCGGCGAGCATCCGGTAGAGCAGCAGGCCGAGCGCGTAGACGTCCGTCGCCGGCGAGACGTCCCCGCCGTCGAGGCGCTCCGGCGAGACGTACGCGGGGGTGCCGAGCAGGGTGCCGTCCGGACCCCGGTCCCGCTCACCGGCGAGCGCCGAGATGCCGAAGTCGACGACCTTGACCCCGCCCGGGGTCAGCATCACGTTGCCCGGGGTGATGTCCCGGTGCACCACGCCGCGGGCGTGGGCCACGGCCAGGGCGGCGGCCACCTCGGCGGCGACCGTGCAGGCGGTACGCCACTGGAACGCGCCGTGGCGCTGCAGTTCGGCGGCGAGCGTGTCGCCGTCGACGAGCTCCATCACCACGTACGGCAGGGTGAGATCACCGTCGATCTGCTCGCCGTAGTCGTAGACGTTGGTGATGTGCCGGTGGCAGAGCCGAGCGGCGGCCTTGGCCTCGATGCGGATCCGGTGCCGGAACGCGCGGTCGTTGGCCAGCCGCGAGGCGAGCACCTTGACCGCGACCCGGCGCCCGAGCACCTCGTCGTAGCCGCTCCAGACAACGGACATGCCGCCGGCGCCGAGCTGCTCGACCAACCGGTACCGGTCGCCGAGCAGTCGGCTCTGCTGATGTCCCGCATCGCCCATGCGGCACATGGTGCCCGCGGCGGAAGGGGGTTACACCTGCTCGGACAGAATCGGACAGTGCCCGGCGCGGCCGGTCAGGAAGGGCTGAGCAGCTGGTCGACCGGGGCGTAATCGTCGGTGAGAACCAGGGTGTCACCGACGAAATCGGACAGCCCTGCGCCGGACAGCAGCTGCACCGGCTCTGCGAGTCCGGCGAGGCGGCGATCCAACTCGGTCAGCGGCAGGGGCGCGTCGGAGGCCACGATGAGGAAGTTGGAGGCCTGCTCGCCGGCCAGCGCCGCCGGTGGCGCGACGAGCGCGACGTGATCGAACTCGGCGGCCACGGTGGCGACCTGAGCCCTGATGAAGCGCAGCCCCGGATAGTCGATGACGTTCTGCACGTAGAGCCCGCCGGGGCGCAGCACCCGCCGGACCTCGGCGGCCATCTGGCGGGTGGCGAGGTGCCACGGGACCGCCAAGTGCCCGAACGCGTCCCCGACCACCAGGTCCCGTTCACCGTCGGGGAGACCGGCCAGCAGCACCCGGGCGTCGCCCACCGCCACCTGCAGCTGCGGCCCGTCGCGTACGTCCAGCTTGCGGCGGGCCAGCTCGACCAGTCCACCGTCGATCTCGTACACCAGGTTCTCACTGCCCGGGCGGGTCGCCGTCAGGTAGCGCGGCATGGTGAATCCGCCACCGCCGAGGTGCACCGCCGACAACGGCTGTCCCGGCGGCGCCATCTGGTCGGCCGCCACGCCGATCCACTGGGTGTAGCCGAAGCGCAGGTACGTCGGGTCGGCCAGGTCCACGAAGGAGTGGTGGGCGGAGTTGAGCAGCAGCAGCCGGCCCGATGGACGCTCGGAGTCGGCCTGGACCTTGGCGCAGTGGTAGGCGGTCTCCACGTCGCAGGGGGTCGGGGCGACCGCGCTGAGCATCGCCGCGCCGAGCCCCACCACCGCGAGCACGGTCTTGGTCCGGGCCGGGCCGGGCAGCGCGGTGCGATCGCGCAGATACAGGTAGCGGCCCAGCGCCAGTCCGGTCCCGCCGATCACCACCGCCAGCGCCACCATGATGACGGTGCTCGGCAGGGTCGCCACCAGCACGAAGCCGGTGCCGAGGGTGGCGGTGATCCCGCCGAGCGTGCCGATGCTGCTCAGCCGGCCCACCACCTGCCCGGTCCGCTTCAGGTCCCCCAGCTGCAGCTTCACCACCATCGGGGTGATCGACGACAGCAGCGCCGCCGGCACGAAGACGGCCAGTCCGGTCAGCAGCAGGGTGCCCGGCGCGGCGGCGCCGCGCAGCACCTCACCGGCGTAGCGCACCAGCGGCAGGGTCACCGCGGTGGCGATCGCGGCGAGGATCAGCGCGGGCGCGAGCATCCGGCGCGGGTTGCGGCGGTCGGCCAGCCAGCCCCCGGTCCAGGCGCCGTACGCGATTGCCGCCAGCGCCAGTCCGATGACCGAACTGGTCACCTGGAGGGTGATCCCGACGTACGGGCCGACGAGCCGCAACGAGACGGTCTCCAGCACCAGCACCGCGCCGCTGGAGAGGAAAACCAGGAACGCCGCGAGCCCGCCGGGCAACGGTTGCGGGGCCTCGACCGGTGCGGGCGCCGGGTCGGTACGGGTGTCCGAAGGTGGTGACGTCATCGCTGCGATGCTACGCAGCCGAGGCGGCGTCCCGGTCAATACATCGACACATGAACATGGTTTGTGTGGTCTCCGGCAGGGCTGCCGCCACCGCTGTAGGACTGCCAGCCGGTGCCCGGATGCCAGATCTGCCGGTACCAGATCACGTAGAGCACCCCGAGCCGGTCGGCGTTCTTGACGTAGAAGGAGGTCACCGCGTCGCCGTAGGCCTTGTCCCCGCCGCTGGCGTGCACCTCGGTGAAACCACCCACGGCGGCGGCGAAGTCGCAGGCCCGCCCCTTGGGATGCTCACCGAAGCCGCCGCCACGGTGACAGGAGACGTGCCGGTTGTAGCCGGCCGCCTGACCCTGCTGCATCGCGTGCAGCATCCGCGGCGTGATGCAGCCGGAGGTGGTCGGGTCGTCGACACTGCACGACTCGGCCGGCCATGACCCGTCGGAGTTGCGGGGCGCCGGCTTGGCCGCCGGCGAGTCGACGGCGACGAAACCCCCGCTGGCACCCTGGCTGACCTCGGCGAGCGCCGCCTCGGCGTCCTTCTTCTTCTGGGCCATCACCGCGGTCTGTTTGCGCTGCTCGCGGATCTCCTGGTCGACGGCGAGCTTGGCCCGCGACGCCTCCTCCCGGGCCCGGTGCAGGTCCCCGAGACGCCGGCTGTCGCGCTGGGCCAGCAGTTCGAGGGTGGCGCTGCGCTGCAGGAAGTCCTGCGGGGAGATGCTGTTGAGCAGCGCGCCGGCCGTGCTGAGCCGGCCCCGCTGGTACGACGCCGCGGCCAGCACCTGGACCTGCGCGGTCAGCGCCGTCACGTCCTTCTCGGCGCGCTGCAGCTCGGCCTGGAGCCGCCGCTGCTTTTTGATCGACTTTCTGAGCTTGGCCTGCGCGTCGATGTGGGCCTTCGCCGTGGCCTCCAGTGTGCTGCGCAGCTTCTCGGTGCCGCCCTCGTCGGGATCGGCGCCGGCGCGCGCCGCCCCGCCGGCGACCAGCAGCACCGACAGGAACAGGGTCATCGTCAGGCGCAGAGCCGCCGACCCCGGGAAAGTCCTGGACACGCCTACCCGCTTCCTTGGCCACGGCGCGGTGGTGCGACCGCCTCGGCCCGGGGGAGGCCGCGATGGCGCGCCCGCCCCGGCCTGGGGGAGGCCGTGGCCGCGCGCGTCCGGCGCTTGCCGTCTGCCGTATCAGGCGGACGTGGTCGGACGCGCGGTCACGATACCGGACTCCCGCCCGCCAGCAGAGCCCCGTGAACCTCGGCCCAGATCTGTTCGTTCGCGGCGACCAGCAACCCGTGGTCGGCGTCTCCCGGGTGGTAGTCGGTGCCGTCGAAGCGCCGGGCGACGCCACCGGCCTCGCGGATCAGGAGCGCGCCGGGCGCGTGGTCCCAGGGCAGGGTGCGCCAGAAGAGCACGAAGTGCTGCGCCCCGGTGAGCAGGTCGAGATACTCCCGCCCGGCGCAGTGCTGCCCGGTGAGGACCGTACCGAGGCGTTTGCCGTTGGCCTCGACCTGTTCGCGCAGCGCCGGCGGCAGGAAGCGGGTCATCGCCGCCCCACGCAGCACCTCGGGCGGGAGCGCCTCCGGCGTCATCCGCAGCGGCCGGTCCGCCAGGTACGTCGCCTCGCCGGCCCGCGCCGCCGCGAGCTCCCCGGCGAGCGGGTCGTAGATCCAGCTCGCCGCCGGCCGGCCATCCTGCAGCAGCGCCACCATCAACGCGAAGGGGCGGCGCCCGGCGGCGAAGTTGCCGGTGCCGTCGACCGGGTCGACGATCCAGACGTCCCCGTCGGCGCTCACGTCGGCCAGCAACCCGGGCTGGGCGGCGACGGCTTCCTCACCGACCACCCGGGAGCCGGGCAGCAGCTCGCGCAGTCCGGCCGTGATGGCCGCCTCGGCCCGCTGATCGGCGACGGTGACGATCTCCCCCGGCGCCTTCTCGGAGATCTCGTGGGCGCCGAGCCGGCAGAACAGGGGTACGACGATCTCGTCGGCGGTGCGTCGCAGCAGCTCGCCGACCTCGTGCAGCAGCGGATCAACCACGTGGCGGCAGCTTCACCACGCTGACGAAGAACTCGTCGATCTGCCGGACCACGGAGATGAAGCGTTCGAAGTCGACGGGCTTGGTGACGTACGCGTTGGCGTGCAGCTGGTAGCTGCGCAGGATGTCCTCGTCGGCCTGGGACGTGGTCAGCACCACCACCGGGATCCGGCAGAGCTCCTCGTCCTTCTTGATCTCGGCGAGCACCTCGCGGCCGTCGCGGCGCGGCAGGTTCAGGTCGAGCAGGATGAGGTCGGGGCTGACCACGCCCGCGTACGGCCCTTCCTTGCGCAGGTAGCTCAGCGCCTGCTCGCCGTCGGAGACGACGGTGAGCCGGTTGCGCAGCTTGTGCTCCTCGAACGCTTCCTGGGTCATCAGCACGTCGCCCGGATCGTCCTCGACCAGGAGGACCTCGATGGGGCTCTTGCCGTCCGCCGGTGCGGTCATGCGCTCGTCTCCTTCACGCCAGCGGTGCTGTCGTCGGCGTCGGCCCGCGACGCCCCATCGGATCCGGTGGCCGGCGCGTCGGTCGCACCGGTCTGCTGCTCTGCCGTGCCGGCACCGTCGGCCGCAGCCACTGTGGTGCCGTTGCGCTGCTCCGGCGCCGCCGGCTCCGCGCCATCAGCCGGCTCCGTGTCGGCCGGCTCCGCGCCACCAGCCGGGTCCGTGTCGGCCTGCTCCGTGTCGACCCGCTCCGTGTCGGTCGGTTCCGGGTCGCCGGCCGGGGCCGGGTCGGCCGTCGGCTGCGCCTCGTCCAGGTCGGCGCTCGCCGGCAGGGTGAAGCAGATGGCGGTGCCCTCGTCGACGTCGGTGTCGACCCAGACCCGCCCGCCATGGTATTCGACGATCTTCTTGACGATCGCCAGTCCGATTCCAGTGCCCGGATAGGCGTCCTTGGAGTGCAGCCGCTGGAAGATCACAAAGATCTTGTCGGCGAACTCCGGCTCGATGCCGATGCCGTTGTCGCGGCAGGTGATCTCCCACTCGTCGCCGGCGCGCCGTGCCGAGATGTGCACCCGGGGCGTGACGTCGGGACGGCGGAACTTCATCGAGTTGCTGACCAGGTTGACGAGCAGGTTCGTCAGCAGCGGCTCTTCGCCGCGGATGGTCGGCATCGGATCCCAGGTCAGCTCGCCGTCGGCGTACTTGCGCGACGCCTCGGTCTGCCCGGCGACGTCACCCATGACCTTGTTCAGGTCGACCTCGGTGAAGCCGGTGGTGAGGCGCCCGATCCGGGAGAAGGCGAGCAGGTCGTTGATGAGGCGCTGCATCCGCTGCGCGCCGTCGACGGCAAAGGCGATGTACTGGTCGGCCCGCTCGTCGAGCTGACCGGCGTAGCGCCGCTGCAGCAGCTGGCAGAAGCTGGCGACCTTGCGCAGGGGCTCCTGCAGGTCGTGCGAGGCGACGTAGGCGAACTGCTCCAGGTCCCGGTTGGAGCGCACCAGCTCCTCGGCCTGCTTCTGCAGCTGGCTGTTGACCCACTCGATGCGGGTCCGGGCCTCCCGGACCTCCGCCAGATCCTTGGCGATCTTCTGGCGCATCTGGTCGACGTCGCCGGCGAGCTGGGCCAGCTCCGGCGGGCCGGCGGGCTCGATGTGGCGGTCGTAGTCCCCTTCGGCGATCTCCCGCACCTGGCCGGCGAGCACCGTGATCGGGCCGATGAAGAGCCGGTTCAGGGTGCTCATCAACGCCACGACCGCGACCACCATCACCACCGCGGCGATCACCAGCAGCAGCACCAGCATGTTGCTGGTGCGCTCGGCGTCGTCGGCGACCCGGTTGCGCAGCACGAGCACGGAGTCCTGCAGCTGGGTGACCTCGGCGCGGATCTCGTCGAAGAGGGCGCCGCCGTGCGTGGCCAGCACCGCCTGCCCGGCGTCGGCGCCCTGGTCTCGGGTGGCCGCGATCGAGGGCTCGGCGATCTCGGCGCGCCAGCGGGCGGCGAGCTCCTGCACCTTGACCAGGTGCGCCTGGATCTCCGGCTGATCGGCCAGCAGCGCGTTCATCTTGCGGGCCAGGTCGGCCTCGGCCCGCTGCCCCCCGGTGTACGGCGCCAGGTCGGCTTCCCGGCCGGTCACCGCGTAACCGCGTACGCCGGTCTGCTGGTCGACCAGCGCGCCGAGCATTGCCTGGCCGTCGGCGCGCAGCGGACCGGTCTTGTTGAGCAGGATGTCGATCTGGGTGCGGTTCTGGGCGGCCACTGCCGCACCGCCCGCGGCGATCAGCACCAGCACCGAGGCGACGATGACGCAGATCGTGACGACCCGCTGCCGCAGGCTCCAGCTACTGGGCTTCATCACCGTCCACCGCCCCGGCTCACCAGGAGCATCGCGACGTCGTCGGCGAGCGGGCCGCCGTTGAACTCCTCGGCCCGGCCGACCAGCCAGCCCGGCAGATCGGGCAGACCGATCCGGCGGCTCGCCGGATCGGCGAGCAGGGCGCTGAGGCCCGGCACGTCGAGACGGTCGTCGCCGGTCCCGGTGCGCCCTTCGATGATTCCGTCGGTGTACATCAACAGCGACCAATCGTCGGTGGTGAACTCGATGTCGTAGGCGATCTGGGGACGCGGCCGGATGCCGAGCAGCAGCCCGGGCGGAGCGGCGACCGCGGTCGCCCGGCCGCCGGTGAGCAACAGCGGCGGTGGATGCCCGGCCAGCCGTACTGTCGCGCGGTTGTTCGCCAGGTCCAGCCGTACGGCGGCGACGCTGGCGAAGATCTCGCGCGCCCGCCGTTCGCTCATCAGCACCTGCTCCAGCGCCGGCAGCACCTGGTCGTCCGGAACCCGGGCCAGCACCAGCGCCCGCCACGCCACGCGCAGTTCGACACCGAGCGCGGCCTCGTCGACACCGTGCCCGCAGACGTCGCCGACGATCAGATCGATGCAGTCGGGGCGGGTCTGCACCACGTCGTAGAAGTCCCCGCCGATCAGGGCGGCGTGCCGGCCCGGGCGGTAGAAGGTGTTGACGGCGACCTCGTCGGTCTCCATCAGCGGCTGCGGCAGCAGGCCGCGCTCCAGGCGAGCCGACTCGGCCTGGCGCAGCTCGATCTCCCGCAGCCGGCGGGCGTTCTCGTCGGCCCGTTTGCGCTCCACGGCGTAGCGCAGCGCACGGGTCAGCAGGATGCCGTCGACCTGCCCCTTGACGAGGTAGTCCTGGGCGCCCTTGGCGACCGCGCCGATGCCGAGGTGCTCGTCGGAGCGACCGGTCAGCACGCAGACGGCGGCGGTGTTGCTCGGCATCTCCAGCACCTGCCGCAGCCCGTCGAGCCCCTGCGCGTCGGGGAGTCCCAGGTCCAGCAGCACGCAGTCGACGCCGGCGATCCGCTGCCGCGCCTCGTTCAGGCTGGTGGCGACGACAAGGTCCACCGCGGCGTCGGCCTCGGCGAGCAGTTCGGCGACGAGAAAGGCGTCGCCCTCGTCGTCCTCGACCAGCAGGACGCGCAGCCGCTCCCGCTGGGGCAGGTTGGGATTGGGCCCCAGCCCGCCGTGCGGGTACGCCAGAGGCGCGACGGAAGACCCGGTCATGCCGGCTCACCGCCCGTTCCGCTCAGCGTCTCGGTGCTGATCTCAGGCTCCTTCTTCCCATGTCCCGGTAGATCCTTGTTCACCGACCCGGGCATGCACAACGCGGGGGCCGCACAAACAGCCCGGAGCACACCGCGGCCCGGGCCGGTCACCCGTCCACGCTAGGCGATCGGCGCGGACATCGACGACCCCCGGGTCTTGTGCATCAGCGGCACCAGCCGGGCAGGATGTGACGCACCACACGATCGACACCCCCGTCCCCCGCAAGGAGAGAACGTGCCCGCACCCCTCGCGCGGCCCGCCGAACGCGTCCTGATCCGGCCCCGTCACCGGTTCGCTGCCGCGTGCGCGGCCCTCGTCTTCCTGATCGCCCTGGGCGCGGCGACCCTGCTCACGTTACGACCACCGACACCGCTGACAGCGCAAGCGCCACCCGGGGAGTTCAGCGCCGCCCGGGCGTACGCGCACGCCGAGGTGGTGGCGGCCCGCACACATCCGGCGGGCAGCGCCGCGAACGATGAGGTCCGCTCCCATCTGGAGCGGGAGCTGCGCGCACTGGGACTGGAGGTGCAGACGCAGGAGACCGTCGGCGCCGAGGCGGGCCACCTGAGCGGGGCGGCGGCGGGCGCGACCCTGGCCCAGGTCCGCAACGTGGTGGCGCGGCTGCCCGGCACCGATCCCACCGGCCGGGTCTTCCTGGTGGCGCACTACGACTCGGTGCAGGTCGGCCCCGGTGGCAACGACGACGCGGCGGGCACCGCGGCGCTGCTGGAGGTGGCCCGGGCGCTGACCGCCGGCCCGGCGCCCCGCAACGACATCGTCTTCGTCCTCACCGACGCCGAGGAGGCGTGCCTCTGCGGTGCGCAGGCCTTCGCGGCGGAGCATCCGCTGGCCGCCGAGGGCGGGGTGGTGCTGAACCTGGAGGCCCGCGGCTCCACCGGCCCGGTGATCATGTTCCAGACCTCGGAGCGCAACGCGGCGCTGGTGGACGTCTTCGGCAAAGCCGCGGCGCACCCGCTCGGCACCTCGTTCGCGGTGGAGATCTACCGGTTGCTCCCCAACGACACCGACTTCACCGCGTTCCTCGACAACGGCTTCGCCGGGCTGAACTCCGCCTACATCGACGGCGCGGCGATCTACCACACACCCCTGGACACCGCCGAGTCGCTGGACCGCGGCAGCCTCCAGCACCACGGGGCGAACGCGCTGGGGCTGGCGCGGGAGTTCGGGCGTACCGACCTGACCCGGCTCGACGCCGGCGGGGACGCGACGTACTTCCCGGTGCTGGGGTCGCTGGTCAGCTATCCGGGGGCGGCGACCTGGCCGCTGGCGGCGCTCGCCCTGCTCACGGTGGCCGCGCTCGGCTGGCTGGCCCGCCGGCAGGGGCGGACCGCCTGGTCGCGCCTCGCGGCCGGGTTCGGGCTGACCCTGGTGCCGCTGGTCGCCGCCCCGGTCGCCGCCCAGCTGCTCTGGGCGGCGATCGTCGCGATCCGGCCCGGGTACGCCACGCTGCTCGACCCGTACCGGCCGGTCTGGTACCGGTTGGCGGTGGTGGCGCTCGCCGCCACGATCCTGCTGATCTGGTACGCCCTGCTGCGCCGCCGCGTCGGCCCGGCCGCGCTGGCGATCGGCGGACTGGGCTGGCTGGCGATCATCGGTCTGGTCCTGGCGGCCGTCACCCCCGGCGGGGCGTACCTGGCGGTGCTCCCGGCGCTGGCCGGCGCGCTCGCCGGGCTGGTGGCGCTGCGGCTCAAGCCGGACGGGTTCGGCGGGGTGCTCGCGGTCACGGCGGCAACGGCGGTGACGCTGCTGCTGCTCGTGCCGACGATCGTGCTGCTCTTCCCCGCGCTGGGGATGAAGCAGGGCGGGGTGGCGGCGCTCTTCGCCGTCCTGCTCGGCCTGGCTGCGCTGCCGGTGCTCGATCTGCTCTTCCCGGCCCCGGGTGGCGCACGGGGGCTGGTGGCGCTGCGGGACCGGCGGCTCGGCGCGGTCCCCGCGCTGGTCGCCGGGCTCGCCACGGTGGCTTTCCTCACCACCGGGCTGGCCGTCGACCGCTTCGACGCCGACCACCCGGTGCCGACCCACCTGCTGTACGCGCTCGACACCGACGACGGCAGCGCGCACTGGCTGAGCCGGGAGACCGACCCGCAGCCCTGGACGGCCCGGCACGTCGACGGCTCGGCCTGGCCGCAGGACCGCTTCCCCGGACTCGGCGGGCTGACCCTGCAGGGCGGACCGGCCCAGGCCGCCGGCCTGCCCGCACCGAAGCTGACCACCCTCGCCGACACCACCGCCGGCGACGTCCGCACCCTGCGGGTGCGCCTGGAACCACAACGCACCGTACGGCTGACGACCCTGCACGTATCGACCGGCAACGCAGCCGTGCTGCGGGCGACGGTTGCCGGGCGTCCGGTCGAGGGCACAACTGAACCCGTCGAGGGCTGGGGGTTCGGGGTGGTCTTCCACGCACCGCCGGCCGAGGGCGTGGAGATCGAACTGGTGCTGCGGGCCGACGGCCCGGTGACGTTGCGGGCGATGGACGCCAGCGACGGGCTGACCGGGCTACCCGGGTTCCAGCCCCGGCCGGCGGGGGTCGGGGTGGTCGGGTCGCACAGTTCGGAGATGGTCGCGGTGGCGCGGACGTACCGGCTCTGAGCGGAGGTCGCATCGGCAGCGGCGGATTGACCCGCCCGCTTAGGATCCGCGGATGCGACGACATGAGATCGACGGGGCCACCGTCTCGGAAGGAGAGTCTCCCGGCCCGCTGGCCGGGAGACTTTCTTTCGGCTGCGACCCCCGAGACGAGGACCTCGACACGATCGGCCTGACCCACGTGGTGCAGCAGCTGGTGGTGCGGGCACAGCCATCCGCCGCGAACGACAACGACCAAATTACCGGCATGGGCGATACGGGTTTCAGCGGCGTGGCCGGGTCTCCGGCGCAGGTCGTGGAGCAGGTAGCCGCCATCTGCACGGTCCTCGACAACCTTCCGCCCGCGGACCTCGCCGACGCGCTGGCCGACGTCGCCTCCCGTGACCGGCACCTCTGGGTTACCGGCCGCGGCCCGCTCAACCCCTTCGGATCACTGCTCGCCCGCCGCTACGGTGCGCGCGGCGCCGGCCTGCTCCGCTGGCCAGAGGTGGATCCTCGGCTCTTCACCGCCGAAGACATCCGGCGGCACGTGCGGACGTTCTTCACCACCGGCAACGCGGTCCTCTCCCTGAGCGGCGCGGCGCCACCGGACCTGCGCCTCCCCTTGCCCCCCGGACCACAGGTCACCCGTTTCACGCCGTCCGCCCGCCATCAGGCCGGCCCCATCTGGTACGCCGACGAGGTCGGCGGGGTCCAGCTGGCGTTCCTGGGCGGACCCGACCCGGCCACGGAGCTGCTCCTGCGGATCCTGACGTCGCGCGTCAACGAGGCCCTGGGCCGCGCCGGGTACGCCCACACGGCCCAGTCCGAGGTCCTGGAGCACGACGCGGACGTGCACGAGCACGGGCTGGGCTTTCCCACGTCATCGAGGGACACAACGGGTTCGGACACGGCGGGCGCGGCGGAAGTACTCTGGGCCGAGTTCCAACGCCTGGTTGTGGAGGGCCCGGCCCAGGCCGAAATCGACGAGCCGGTCGCGCTCTGGGCCGAGTTCTATCGCCTCGTTGCCGAGGGCTCGACCCAGGAGGCATTCGACGAGGCAATCGTCGCCGCCGGCATCCCGCCCTTCAGCATCCTGGGCTCCCCCGATGAGTGGGAACTGTTGGGCACGCCCGGATTCATCCCGTCGCCGGATCCGATGGACCGCCTGCTCCGGTTCACCGCAGCGCAGGCCCGGGACGTGATGGCCGGATGGTTCTCCTCCGCGATGATGGTCGTCCCGCACGGGACACGACCTGCACTGCCCGGCGCGGTCGAGCAGACATGTCCCCGCAGCAGCGGGCGCCCCTCCGGTCAGGTTTACCGGCCCCCGATGCTCAAACGGCTCCGCTCCAAAGGAGCCCTGATCATCAGCTCCGACAGCGCCGCCATTGTGGACGGCGACGGGAACGTGCACACGGTGCCGCTGGCCGACGCGCTCCTGATCGAACAGGGCGGAAGGCACCTGCTCGCACACACCGGCCACGGCTGCGTCACCGACATCTCCGACTACAGCGCAGGCGTCGCCAGGCTCCGCTCGGTATTGCCTCCCAGACGCGTCCGGCAGGGGCGCTGACACCCCGCGTCTGCCGGCCCTGGGCCTGCGGGCCCGTACGAGTCCGCTGCTCCTGATCGCAGCCGCCGTGGCCCCGGCCGCGGTGGGTGTTCTGCACGACGGCGGGTGCCACCTCACGGGGACGGCACCCGCCGCAGCTGCGCTCGCGTTGCCGGCCGGGCTAGGAGCGGGCCGCTTCGACGATCGCCGCGAGGCGCGGGCTGCACAAGAGACACTTTATGGTGGCGGTGGTCCGCCTACCGGTTCTGAGCCGCCAGCGATTCCCGGCGGCCCCGCCTCGACCGCGCCGCCAGGAAATCGATGAGCACCACCGGCGTCATTGCCGCGACGCCGATTGCGGCACCCGTCCAAAAAGGAGGATCGAGGACAAAACCCAGCACAAGAAGGCCGGCCAGAACCACGAGGTACACGATCCGCGCCACAAGGGTCATAAGCCAAAACTAACAGCCGAATGCCCGCACCGAGGGCCTCCGTGCCCTGATCAAGAGAGTCCCGCCGCCCGCCCGCCACACGTCCCGCGACCCGGTACGGGATCACGACGTTGGCGACCGGATGACGGACGCTACTTCCAGCGGAAGTGGATGAAGAGGCGGCCGAAGTTCTTGGAGTCCTTCTCCACCCGGTGGTAGATCTGCTTGATCTCCTTCTGGTCCAGGAACCGCAGCACCCGCTTCTTGAGCTGGCCGGAGCCCTTGCCGGGGATGATCTCCACGAGGGTGGCCTTCTTCGCCACCGCCTCGTCGATGATGCCGCGCAGCGCCCGGTCGATGTCCTGCCCACGGTTGTAGATGTCGTGCAGGTCCAGCTTCAGCTTCATCGCGCACCCCCGGCTCCCGTGACCGGCCAATCGTAGGCCGGGCCGGACCGCGCCTCCCGGCGACCGTACGCGGAAGAACCGTGCGCAGGCAGACCGGACGGGAAGACCGGACGGGCAGACCGGACGCGGGCAGACCGGACGCAGGCAGACCGGACGCAGGCAGACCGCACGTGGGTCGGCTGCGGTCGGGTCCGCGAAGAGCGATAGCCGGCGCCCCCGGTCGGGGACGCCGGCTATCAAGGTGCTCGGCGGGCTACTGCCCGCTCAGCGCCGGCCGCCCACGCGAGTCTGCACCCGGTCGAGCGCGACCCGGTAGTCGTCGTTGTCGGCGTACATGGCCGCGGCGATGCGCAGGTGGCGCAGGGCGTCGGCGGGACGGTTCTGCCGCTCCAGGGTGCGCCCCAGCACGTGGTGGGCGTAGTGGTCGGCCGGGTTCTGGTCGACCAGCGTCCGCAGCTGCTCCTCGGCGCGGGTGAGCTGCGCGGACTGGAAGTAGGCCCGGGCCAGCAGCTGCCGCACCGAGGTGTTGCCCGGCTCGGCGGCCACGATCGGCTCCAGCAGCCGGGCGGCGCTGCTGGCGTCGCCGGCCTCGAAGTACATCTCCGCCCGCCGGTACTCCGCGAGAAGATCCATCGAGCCCACCTCCCTCACTTGTCGGAACACTCCGACGCTCGCACAAACAACGCAGCACGCGCGAGTGTTCCTCGACCGACCGGACAGCTTTCGAACCCGCGACGCGACCACCGCCGGCGCCTCGTCCACGCCACCGCCAACGCAGCGCCAGCGCCATGATCGGCTGCTGTCAGTCCACCAGTGACCAGGCTCGTACCCCGCCGACGATCCCGGCGGTGTTCGGCACCACCACCACGTCGTCGCCCATCTTCGCGACCTGCTCGGCGCGGATCAGCCGCGAATTGCCGCCGCCGAGATAGAGCCGGTCCCAGCAGAAGACCGGCCGCAGGGTGTCGACCACCGTACGGACCCGGCGGGACCAGAACGCGTCGCCGAGCCGCCGCCGCTCGGTCTCCCCGATGTAGGTGTCGTAGCTGGTCCCCCAGCGCACCGGGGCCTGGGAGAGCTCCAGGTGCGGGGCGAGCCGCCCACCGTCGAAGAGCGCGCAGCCCAGCCCGGTGCCGAGGGTCAGCACCAGCTCCAGTCCGGTGCCGGCGACCACTCCGGCGCCGTGCACCTCGGCGTCGTTGAGCACCAGCACGGGCACCCCGAAGGCGTCCGAGAGCGCCCCGCGTACGTCGAATCCGCTCCACTCCGTGACCAGGTCCGCATCGACGCGGCTGCGCGGCCCGGCACGGGTCACGTAGTGCGGGGTGGCGACCACGACGCCGTGCCGCAGCATGCCGGGCATCCCCACCGTGGCCCGGTCGGCCGGGGGCAGCTGCCCGCCGAGCGCCAGCAGCGTCTTGACGAAGAGCGCAGGCGGCAGCGGGTACGGCGTCGGCACCCGGATCGGCCGGGCCCGCATCGTCCCGGCGCCGTCGAGCACCGACGCTTTGATCCCGCCACCACCGCAGTCGATGGCCAGAGTCGTCACCACCGCATCAGTCTCCCCGCTTGGTGCCGCCGCCAATCGGCGGATCCCCGTACCCGGTGTGGTTTCCGGACCGGATTCGGGCGCCTGGTGCGCGGACGGGCAGGTGTAACGGCGCAGGCCCGGGGTATGGGCGCGCGGGAGGTGACCTGATGGTCGCATTGGCACTGGCGGCGCCCTCGGCTCAGCGGCTGCGGGCGATCGACGATTTCCTGCAGGGCGCCTGGGACGACCGCGCCCGGCACGACCCGCGGCTGCGCGACCTCGACGTGCAGGTCCGCTTCGACCGGGGCGTCGCCCACCTGACCGGTACGGTCGCCACGCCGCAGGAGCTGCGCTTCGTACGCGAACGGGTCGGGCAGCTGGCGGGCGTGCTCGGCGTCTGGTGCCGGATCGCCGTCGAGGGACGCGAGCCGGTGGTTGTCGACCTTGGCTGCGGTCCGCAGAAGCAGTACCCGGGCAACCTCGGGCTGGACCTGCGCGCCGCGCCAGGTGTCGACGCGGTGGCGGACCTCTCCGGTTCGCTGCCGCTGGCCGACAACTCGGTGGACGTTCTCTTCGCGGTGCACATCCTGGAACATCTGACGGACTTCCTGCCCCTGGTCGACGAGGCGCACCGGGTGCTGCGCCCCGGCGGTGTGCTGCACGTGATGAGCCCATGGTGGGGGCACGTCAACGCGGTCGCCGACCCGACACACGTACGCCTGCTCGACGTGCAGACCTTCAAGGGCATCTGCGGCCGCGCCCCCGGTACCCCGCGCTGGCACCCGCTGCACGCCGGCTGTGACGGCGCCTCGATCTTCGCCGACCTGACCCCGCTGACCGCCACCGATCCCGACCCCGACCCTACCCACCTGGCCCGCTTCTTCGACTGACCACAGCGGCAAATCATGATCGTTAGTTGATTTCCGGTGCTCCCACCCTGTCGGAGCACCGGAAATCAACTAACGATCTTCGTCTTCGGCCCCAGGTGCGGCGGGCGCGGTGGCCCGGGAGGAGCCGGCGGGACCGGCGGGACCGGAGGAGCCCGGAGCGGAATCAGTGCGGGGTGCAGGTGCGGGGATGGGCGAGCCGGCACCCGGACCGGCGGCGGAAGCGGCGTTGCGGGCGAGAGTCAGGCGACTGTGGCGGTGGCCGTAGGCGAAGTAGATCAGCATTCCGATCAGCAGCCAGGCCAGGAAGCGCAGCCAGGTCTCGCCGGAGAGGTTGAGCATCAGGTAGACGCAGGCCAGCGCGGAGGCGATCGGCAGCACCGGGGAGAGCGGCACCCGGAAGGGGCGGTTGAGGTCCGGGCGGGTACGCCGCAGCCACGGCACCGCCAGCGACACGATCACGAAGGCGAAGAGCGCGCCGATGCTGACCAGGTCGGCCAGCGCCGACAGCGGCAGGAAGCCGGCGAGCAGCGCGACAGCGACGGACATGATCATGGTGACCCGGTACGGCGTTCCCCAGCGCGGGTGCACCGCGCCCAGCCGCGGCGGGAGGAGTCCGTCGCGGGCGATGGCGAAGCCGATCCGGCCCATCGCGACCAGTTCCACCAGCATCACGCTGGTCAGTCCGGCCACGGCGGCGACGGCGACCAGGACCGCCGCCCAGTCGGCGCCGACGCTGGCGAAGGCGGCGGCGATCGGGGCGCCCCGGTCGATCTCCCGGTAGTCGACCATGCCGACCAGCACCAGCGAGACGCCGACGTAGAGCAGGGCGGAGATGACGAGGGTGCCGAGCAGGCCGAGCGGCAGGTCCCGGCCGGGTCGCTTGGTCTCCTCCCCCAGGTTCGCCACCGCCTCGAAGCCGGTGTACGCGAAGAAGACCACCGCCGCGGCGGCGAGGACGCCGGCGATGCCGAAGACCGACGGCTCCAGCCCGAAGAGCAGCTGCGTCAGTGGCTGGGCGAGACCGGATTCACCGGGGGGCGGGTCCTGTCCGGCCGGGATGAACGGGGTGAGGTTCGCGGCGGAGACGAAGAACGCGCCGGCGACGATCACGAAGACGCAGATCACCACCTTGACCACGACCAGGACGTTGGTGATCCGGGCGGACTGGCGGATGCCCATGGTGGCGACCGCGCCGAGCAGCAGGACGATGGCGATGGCGCCGACGTTGACGATGCTCCCCTCCTCACCGAACCAGGCGGTGGGGAGCCCGAAGAGCTGCGCCAGATAGCCGGACCAGCCGCGGGAGACGACAGCGGCGCCGAGCGCGAACTCCAGCAGCAGGTCCCAGCCGATGATCCAGGCGGCGAGCTCGCCCATGGTCGCGTACGCGTAGGTGTAGGCGCTGCCGGCGGTCGGCACGCTGGCGGCGAGTTCGGCGTAGCAGAAGGCGGCGAGCAGGGCGACGGCGCCGGCGATCGCGAACGAGATCACCACGGCCGGGCCGGCGTTGTCGCGGGCCTGCAGTCCGGTGAGGGTGAAGATCCCGGTACCGATGACCAGGCCGATTCCGAAGCCGGTCAGGTCCTTGGCGCCGAGCCGGCGGCGCAACTGGTGACCGTCGGCCCCGCCTTCGCCGGAGGACTGGGCGATCACATCGGCGACCGGCTTTGTCTGCAGCAGCGACATCTCCACCTCCTGGCGCGGCTTGCGCGGGCCCTGCTGCCCGGTGCTGCTACCCCGGCGGGTCGTGGCCCAATCCGGCTCTCACCAGGGCGCGTTCCCGTCGCCGCGCGCCACCGACCTCGGACTTCTCACCAGTTGGGATGTTATCCCCGGGTTGCGGATAGCGGAAAAACCCATACCTCACCGGGTCACACCGATCGACTCTTCTGGGATTGTGGTATCGATAACATTGATCAATTCCTGGACTGCCGCGGAGGTGCCGGTGAGCGCTGAACCCACGATTCCGGACATCCCCGCCGGCCACGTGCTCACCCTGGACAAGGAGGACTGGCGCTGCGGCGAACGGCGCCTGACTCTGCGGGTCGAGCAGCTGCGCCCCGATCTGTCGCGCTACTACGACAACGAGTGGCTCTGGGTCGTCGGCGAGGCGCTCGGCCCCGACGGGGCGCCGCGCGGCAGGATGGGCGCGCTGGTGCGGGTCGCCGCGCTCCACGCCGCCACCGCCTGAGCCTCGGTGATCTCGGCCACCTCCCGCGATCGCCCCGCCAGGTCGGGGTGCTCCATCGCCACGGCGAGCGCCACCGCCTCCTCGATCCGCAACTCACTGCCGATCCGGTACGCCTCGTCGAACGCCGCCTCGCCGAGCTGCTCGCGCAGTGCGCTCTGCCACTGCCGCCAGTAGTCGCCGAAGATCCCCGGCTCGGCCCGCAGCGCCGAGGCGGTGGAGTGCGCGGCGCCGAAGAGCCGGGCCGCGACCAGCGGCGCCCCGCCCGCGGCGCAGCGCACCGCCAGCGCCTTGAGCGTGTCGCAGGCCTGACTGTGGAAGCCGTGGTTCATCCGCGAGCGCAGCGCCACCACCAGGTGGTCGTGCGCGGCGACGAGGTCGTCGCGGCCGAGCGCCACCATGCCGAGCAGCATGTCCAGCAACCGCTGACCGCGGCCGGCCGGGTGCCCCGCCTCCAGCGCACGCGCCCCGCCGAGCAGCACCGCGGCCTCGTCGAGCGCGCCCCGGCGCCAGAGCAGGGCGGCCAGGTTGCAGACGGCGAAGAACGCGTCCGCGGCCACCCCCTGCTCCCCCGCCCAGTCGATGACCTCGCGGCAGACCTCCTCCGCCTCGTCGTGCCGCCCCATGTCGATCAGCGGCGCGGCCCGGCCCGCGACCACCTCGGCGAGCAGCCCGGCGTCGCCGGCGAGCCGGGCGGCCGCCTCGGCCCGCTGGGAGAAGCGCAGCTCCTCGGCGTACTCGCCGTCAGCGCCGGCCAGCAGCGAATGCAGGTGGTACGCCGCGGCGAGCTCGGCCTGCGGGATGCGCTCACCGGTCTCGGCGACGCGGCCGTAGAGGCGGAACAGCCAGAGCCGCCCCTCCCGCGCCAGGCCCCGCTCCCGCCACCAGTGCTCCAGCCCGCCCGCCAGCCGCAGCCCGGCTCGGGCGGAGCCGCCGACCGCCGTCCAGTGCAGTGCGGCGCGTACCTCGTCGGCGAGCGGGTCCAGGGCGTAGAGCGAGAGTGTGACGGGCAGTCCGTCCGGCCCTCGGCAGGCCCGGCGCAGCGCCTGCTCCGACCAGGCCACGTGCCGGTCCCGGGCGGCCTGCTCCTCCCCCTCGTCGGCGAGCAGCCGCCCCGCGTACGCCCGGATCGGGTCCAGCATCCGGAAGGTGTTCCCGGACCGGCCCGGTTCCACGATCAACATTGACTTGTCGACCAGCACCGAGAGCGGCTGCACGGGGTCGGCCCGCAGCAGCCACTCGACGGTGCCCAGCTGCACCGGTCCGGCGAAGACCGTCAGCAGGCGCAGCAGCCGGGCGGCGGCCGGGCTCAACGTCCGGTACGACCAGGTGACCGTGGCCTGCATGGTGGCGTGGCGGTGGCCGACTCCGCGCTGCTCGCCGCGGGTTGCCCGCTGGGCGGCGATCTGCCGGGCCGAGAGCTGGACGGTCTCCAGCTGGCTGGCGGCGTAGCTGGTGTCGGCGGTCTCGTCGCCCACGTCGAGCGCGCCGAGGAGGTCATCGAGGCGTTCGGCGAGCTGACCGGCGGAGAGCACCCGCAGCCGCGCGGCCGCGAGCTCGATGGCCAGCGGCAGCCCGTCCAGCCGGGACACCACCCGGAGCAGGTCGGCGGCCTCGTCGGCAGCGGGGCGCCGGCCGCCGCGCGCCGCCGCGGTGCGGTCCAGCAGCAGCGCGATGGCGTCGCTCTCGGCCCCCTCGGGTCCCGGTTCGACCGAGAGCGGGGGGATCCGCCAGATCAGCTCGCCGGGGATGCCGAGCGCCTCCCGGCTGGTTGCCAGCACCCGCACTCCGCCGGCGCCGGCGAGCAGCCCGGCGATCAGTTCGGCGCAGGCGGCCGGCTGCGCTTCGCAGGTGTCGACAACGATCAGCATCCGCCGGGCTGCCACGTACTCCACCAGGGTCTGCGCCACCGGCCGGCCCGGCTCGGGACGTATCCCCAGTACCCCGGCGACGGCGAACGCGACCAGACCGGGGTCGGTCACGCCGGCGATGTCGACGAACCAGACGCCGTCCGGATAGGAGTCGACGACACTTCCGGCGACCCGCACCGCCAGCCGGGTCTTGCCCGCCCCGCCGGCGCCGAGCACCGTCACCAGCCGGTACGCCCCGAGCAGCCGGCCGAGTTCGACCTGTTCGGCCTCGCGGCCGATGAAGGAGCTGACCTCGGTCGGCAGATTGTGCGCGGAGGCGTCCTCGGTACGCGGCCGGGGGAAGTCCCGCTCCAGCCCCTCGGCGGCGACCTGGAAGAGCCGTTCACGTTCGTCGAAGCCGCGCAGCCGGTGCAGGCCGAGGTCGAGCAGATGCACGCCGTCCGGGAGCGGGCCGGCGTGCCGGGCGGTGTCGGCGGAGCAGAGCACCTGCCCGCCGTGCGCGGCCGCGGCGATCCGGGCGGCCCGGTGCACCTCGGGGCTGACGTACTCCCCGCCGGACGGCTCGGCCCAACCGGTGTGCAGACCCATCCGTACCCGTGGTGGGGTCTGCGGGTCCGGCCAGTCGTAGGCGGCGAGGGAGCGCTGGGCGGCCAGGCAGGCGGCGAGCGCGGCGCGGGCGTCGGCGAAGGCCAGGAAGAACGAGTCGCCCTCGGTCAGCAACTCCGCCCCGTCGGCCTCGGCGAGCGCGGCGCGCAGCAGCCGCCGGTGTGCCCCCAGCAGCACCCGGTAGTCGGCCCCAAGGCGCCGGCTCAACCGGGTGGAACCCTCGATGTCGGTGAACACAAAGGTCACCAACCCGCTGGGAAGGGCGATCCGTGACGTCATCGGTGGACCTCCCCCCACGTCGGGGTCAATACTCCATCAGCACCGGCCCGTCACGCATCGTGAAAACGGGTGGCGAAAAACAGCACCAAGGTACCAATGAAGGTGGCAATTCCGGCGGTACGCCCAGCCGGGCCGGGAAGTGGCCGAACCGCCTCAGCAGCCGCAGGCGCCACCGCAGCAGCCACCGGCGGGCGCGGCAGGCCCAGTGGCGCCGGCGCGGCCGGTCAGCGCGACGGTGGAGAGGAGTTTGAGGGTCTCGGCGTGTCCCTGTGGACAGTTGGCCGGCTCGCTCGCCCGGGCCATCGGCCGGTCGATCTCGAAGACGTCGTCGCAGGTGTGGCAGCGGAACTTGTACCGGGGCATGGGCACAGGGTAAGACCCTCTCCTGCGCGCGGGACAGATGGGCGATACTCGACACGTGGCGGAACCTGAGCACGGACCGGCGAAGCGAACCCTGCGTCCCGCTGCGCCCGGGAGAGCAGCCGGCACGGACAGCACGGCCAAGCAGCCGCCGGCGCCTGCTTCGGACACCGGCACCGCGGCCAAGCAGCCGCCGGCGCCTGCCTCGGACAGCGGCACCGCGGCCAAGCAGCCGCCGGCGCCTGCCTCGGACACCGGCACCGCGGCCGAGGGCAGCCGCCGCCGCTTCCCGGCGCTGCGTAACCCTCGGCGCCTCGGGCCGGCGCTGCGCAGCTGGTCCCGGCAGCCGCACGGGCGTGTCGTCGTACCCGGGCTCTTCCTGTTCCTGCTGGTCGCGCTCACCGGCGCCTCCGGCGCGCTGCTGGTCCCGCAGACCCTCGCCGGGACGGTGACCGCCGCCCCCACCGCCACCGAAGCCCCCTTCCCGGCCGCGCCCGCGCCGGGACTCGCGCTGCCGCCCACCCCCGGACCGGAGGTCACCGCGACCGCGGCGCCGCTGCCCACCGGCCGCCCGGCCGACGTGCTCGCCGACTGGGCCCGGCAGCTCTCCCCGAAGGTCGGCATCGACCCGGTGGCACTGCAGGCCTACGGCTACGCCGAACTGGTGCTCAACCACACCACCCCGGGCTGCGCCCTGACCTGGCCCACGCTCGCCGCGATCGGCTGGGTGGAGTCCCGGCACGGCCAGGCCAACGGGGCGCGGCTGCAGCCAGACGGCGTCGTCACCCCGGAGATCATCGGCCCGCAGCTCAACGGCCAGGGCGGCACCCAGCGCATCACGGACACCGACGAGGGCCGGCTGGACCAGGACAGCAGCTACGACCGGGCGGTGGGGCCGATGCAGTTCATCCCGACCACCTGGGAGTTGATGGCCATCGACGCCGACAACGACGGGTGGCGCAACCCGCACGACCTCGACGACGCCGCCCTCGCCGCCGGCAACTACCTCTGCCAGAGCGGGCGGAACCTCACGGTAGCCGCGGACTGGTGGAACGCCATCCTCTCCTACAACGACGTCGGCCAGTACGCCCAGGACGTCTTCGACAAGAGCAACGAGTACGGCACCGCGAGCCGTACGTGAGGTGACGGTTCGCCTACTTTGACGTGACGTCCCCTTTCGCCCGGCCGCCGTTAGCGGCAAGCTAGACGGGTGATGGTGCGCGAGTGGGACCCCAGGACCGCTTCGTCCGCCGAGATCAGCCAGCTGCTGGAGACCTTGAACGCGGCGTGGACGGCCGATCTTCCGGATGATCCACCGTGGCGCGACGGCGAACTACGGGGGTATCTCGCCGAAGTGATGCCGGGCTCGCGGCGCATCTCCTGGATCGCCCAGGGCGAACCGGCCGACGGTTCCCCGGCGCTACTCGGCTACGGCAACGTCCTGCTGCTGGGGGACATCGGAGTGATCGAGGTCCTGGTGCACCCCGCCGCGCGCCGGCTCGGGCTGGCCCGGGATCTGCTCGAGGTGGCGGCCCGCCGCACCTACCAGGAGGGCTTCCGCTGGCTGGGGGCCGAAGTGGTGGGGGGCACCCCGGCGACCGGGTTCTACGAGTCGCTCGGCTTCGAACGGCAGTTCCTGGAGATCCGCGGGGTGCTGCGCTTCGCCAACGTCGACTGGGTACGGATCGAAAAGCTCGCCGCCGGCCTCGACCCGGAGTACGAGGTGCAGTTCCACCCCGACAGTCCCCCGGAGCCGCTGATCGAGGCGTACACGCAGGCCAAGGCGGAGGCCCGCGACGACGACGGCGACCCGGACCTGCGCCCCAGCTCGTACGACCCGCAGCGGCTGCGCGACAGCATCGACTGCCTGCGGCGGCGCGGCATGCGGCCGTACATCGTGCTGGCCCGGCACACCGCCAGCGGGGCGGTCGTGGGTCTCACCGAGGTCGTGGTGCCGGCCCAGCACCCGACCCGCGCCGACCAGTACGACACCATCGTCGCCCGCGCCCACCAGGGCCGCGGCATCGACCGGGCGATCAAGGCTCGGATGTTGCTGGAGCTGCGGGCCGCCGAGCCGGCGCTGGCCGAGGTGCAGACCTGGAACGCGCCGGAGAACGTCGCGATGCGCCAGGTCAACGCCGAGCTCGGCTTCCAGCCCGACCGCGAGTGGTGGGAGTACGGCGTGGACGTGGCCGACCTGGTCCACCGGCTCAACGGGGCTTAATCTACGTTCACCTTTGTCGGGTACTGCACGCCGTCGCACACCCTCGCCCGGCCCGCACGTCCCATCCGCCCATCGTGGAGGCCCCATGCGTACGCGCCGCAGACTAGCCGCGCTCGCGACCACCGGTGCGGTGACACTGACGCTGCTCGGCGCACCCGCCGCAGCCGATGTCGCCGCCGGTGACCTGTTCATCTCCGAGTACGTGGAGGGATCGTCGAACAACAAGGCGATCGAGCTCTACAACGGCACCGGAGCCCCGATCGACCTGGCCGCCGGCGACTACCGGCTGCGGGTCCACTTCAACGGCTCCACCAACTCGACGGCCTTCCCGCTGACCGGCACGGTGGCCCCCGGGGACGTCTTCGTCTTCGCCTCGGCGTCGGCCGGCGCGGCGATCCTGGCCGAAGCCGACCAGACCACCGGCACCGGCCTCTTCAACGGCGACGACGCGATCGTCCTGGTCAAGGGCGAGACGGTGCTGGACTCCATCGGCCAGGTCGGCGTCGACCCGGGCAGCGAGTGGGGCAGTGGCCTGCTCAGCACCGCCGACAACACGCTGCGCCGGCTGCCGACGGTCGCCGCCGGTGACACCGACCCGGCCGACGCGGTGGACCTGGCCGCACAGTGGGAGGGTTTCCCGGCCGACACCTTCGATGACCTGGGACGGCACACCTTCTTCGGCGGGGGCCCCGTGGACCGCCCGGCGACGCTGACGTGCGCCCCGCTGACCGTCTCCGAAGGTGAGAGCGGCAGCACGCAGGTGACCGCGACCGATCCTGACGACACGATCGTCGACCTCGCCGTGACTGCGGTGTCCCCGGCGACCGGGTCCATCAGCCGTACCGGATTCACCCCCGGCGACCAGACGGGCGGCACCGCGACCGCGACGATCACCGCGGCCGCTGACCTGCCGGCCGGCTCGTACGCGGTCACCGTGACCGCAACCGACGCCGAGGGCGCCACCGCCACCTGCACCCTGCCGGTGAAGGTCGCGGGCGTGCTCACCGTCGGCCAGGTCCAGGGCCCGACCAGCGACGACGAGTCGCCGCTGGCGGACCGTTCGCCGCTCGCCCCGGCGTCGGGCAACGGCAGCAGCAGCGAGTACCACGACGTCCGCGGCGTGATCACGCAGAAGACGCTGGCCCGGACCTCGGCCGGCGCCGCCCAGCACGGCTTCTTCCTGCAGAGCCGTCTCGGCGAGACCGACGGCGACCCGGCCAGCTCCGACGGCATCTTCGTCTTCATGGGCGGCTTCACGTCACTGATCGGCGGCTACACGCCGGCCGTCGGCGACGAGGTGGTGCTGCGGGCGCGGGTGTCGGAGTACTACAACATGACCCAGCTCTCCGGCGCCTCACTGGTGCGCAAGCTCGCCTCCGATCTGGACGTCGACACGGTCGTCGAGGTGACCGACGCGGTGCCGCCGGCCGAACTGGCCGACGCGGAACGCTTCTGGGAGCGGCACGAGGGCGCCCGGCTGCGGGTGCGCGCCGGCAGCGGCGCGGTCAGCGGCCGGGCGGTCTTCGCCTCCACCGCCGACTCGGAGCTGTGGCTGGTGGACCGGGACGACCCGCTGCTGGAGCGCACCGACGCGTACGCCCGGCGGGTCTTCCGCGACACCCACCCGCTGGACAACGACCCGAGCCGCGGCTTCGACGACGGCAACGGCCAGCGGATCATGCTCGGCAGCATGGGGGTCAAGGCGACCACCGGTGACAGCGCCACCCTGCTGCCGCCGGTACGCACCTTCGACACGCTGACCACTGACGCGGTGGGCGGGCTGTACTACTCGTTCGAGAAGTTCGGCATCCAGGTGGAGAGCGCCGAATTCACCGCCGGGGCGGACCCGTCGGCGAACCACCCGCCGCAGCCGGCGAAGCGCAGCCAGGAGATCGCGATCGCCGCGTACAACGTGGAGAACCTCTACGACTACCGCGACGACCCCTTCGACGGCTGCGACTTCACCGGCAACTCCGGCTGCACCGGGGTGAGCCCGCCCTTCGACTACGTGCCGGCCAGCGAGGCCGCCTACAACGAGCAGCTCGGCAACCTGGCCGACCAGATCGTCACCGACCTGCACGCCCCCGACCTGATCCTGGTGCAGGAGGCCGAGGACCAGGACATCTGCACCGTCGTCGACGGCGCGATGAGCTGCGGCACCACCGACAACGCCGACGGCGCACCGGACACCCTCCAGGAGCTGGCACTGGCGGTCACCGCCGCCGGCGGCCCGGCGTACGCCGCGGCGTACGACCGCACCGGCGCGGACGCCCGCGGCATCACCTCGGCGTTCATGTACCGCACCGACCGGATCTCACTGGCCGAGGCGGTCGCCTCCGACGCGGTGCTCGGCAGCGAGCCGGCCGTGCAGTACCGGGCTGCGGGGCTGCCGGTCAACGCCGACGTGCAGAACCCGAAGTCGCTCAACGCGCAGCTGCCCGCCGACGTTGACCGCTCCACCGGCACCGACGGGCCGAACGTCTACACCCGCGCGCCGCAGGTCGGCAAGTTCACCGTGGCGGTGGCGCCGGGCGCCCGCGAGCACTACACGCTCTGGGCGGTCAGCAACCACTTCTCCTCCGGACCGGACAGCCGGGTCGGACAGCGGCGGGAACAGGCCGCGTACGGCGCGGCGATCGTCGACGCCATCGAAGCGGCCGACGGCAACGCCCGGGTGGTCTACGGCGGGGACCTGAACGTCTTCCCCCGCCCCGACGACCCGATCGCCACCGGCGCGAACCCGACCCCGTCGGATCAGCTCGGGCCGCTCTACGACGCCGGGCTGCGCAACCTCTGGGACGACCTGCTGGCCGACGCGCCGTCGGCGGCGTACTCGTACAGCTTCGAGGGGCATGCCCAGACGCTCGACCACCTCTTCGTCAACGCCGCACTGCACGGCGACCTGATCGAGATGCGGGCGGCGCACATCAACGCCGACTGGCCGGCGAACCACGCCGCGGACGGGTCGCGCGGTTCCAGCGACCACGACCCGCAGGTGGCCCGGTTCCGCTCCCGGGCGTCGCTGAGCGTCGCCGACGCCACGGTGGTCGAGGGTGACAAGGGCACCACGCCGCTGACCTTCACCGCCACGGTCTCCCGGCCGCTGTCACAGCCGGTGCTGATCTGCGCGGCCGCGGTCAGCGGCACCGCCAAGCAGGGAGCCGACTTCGCCCCGTACGCCGGCTGCCGCACGCTCCCGGCCGGCGAGACGACGGTCGAGTTCACCGTGCAGGTGCGCGGTGACCGCAAGAAGGAGGGGACCGAGACGTTCACCCTCCTGGTCGCCGGGGTGCCGGGGCTGCGCCTGGCCGACCCGGTCGCCGTCGGCACCATCGTCGACAACGACTGATCCACCCGACGAACAGCAAACGGCCCGCCGGTCAGCACGTGACCGGCGGGCCGGTTCCGCTCAGGCCCGCACTGCTGGACACGAAGGAAGACGTACATGGCCAGAACCGCTCGTCACAGGACTGTGCCGGCCCGCTTTCGGATGATCACACCCGATCGGGGGCGACCTCTGCCGGCTGCCGCTGCGCTGATCGGCACGGGACTGCTGGCCGCGGTCCTCGCCACGGCCGTGCCGGCCGGAACGCCGGCCGCCGCTCAGGTGACCACCGCGGCCGTCGCCGGGCCGGTCCTGCCGCAGCGTGCGTTAAGCGACGAACCGGTCAAGTACTACCGCGTCCAGCAGAGCTTCAACGGTGAGCAGGAGTACCTCTTCGCCATCGCCCAGCGGTTCCTCGGCGACGGGAACCGCAACCCGGAGATCTTCGAGCTGAACAAGGGCCGGGTCCAGCCGGACGGACAGCGGTTGACCAACCCGGCGGCGATCCTGCCCGGTTGGATCCTGCAGCTGCCGCCGGACGCCAAGGGTGAGGGAATCGAGTTCGGCGTACTGCCGACCGCGCCCGCGGTGGCGCCGACGACCGCCGCGCCACCGGCGGAGGCCCCCCCGGCGGAAGCCGCCGCGCCTGCTCCCGCCGAGCGCGGCGGCGCGGGCGTGCCGGTGCTGCCGATCGCGCTGGCCGCCATGGTGGTGCTGCTGCTCACGGTCGGCGGCCTCTGGTGGCGGCGGCGTACGCCCGCACCGGCCACTGCCGGCGCGCCCAGCCGGCCGGCGACGGCGCGGGATGCCGGCCGGGCCGGTGGCACGGGCAGCACGGGCAGGGCCGGCAGCACGGGAACGGCCGGCGGTGGCGACGCCGCCGCCAAGGGTGGCGTCCTGGCGCGGCTGCGGCAGCGCCGCGGGGCCGCCGCGCCCACTCCTGCCCGCCACCTCGACACCGAGACGGCCTGGACGGTCGACCGTGCACTGCGGGTGCTGGCCACGAGTTGCGCCCGGGCCGGCCGGTCGGTGCCCGGAATCCACGGAGTCAGCCTCGACGACGAACAGATCATGCTCCGACTGGCGACCGCCGATCCGCGCCCAGTCGAACCGTGGGTGGCCGAGGAGAACGGCCGGGCCTGGCGCGCGCCGCTGCGGATGACGCAGCAGCTCCCGGTGGAACCCGGCACCGACGCGCCGTTCCCGCGGCTGGTCACGCTCGGCACCCACGACGGGCGGCGCGAGCTTGTCGACCTCGGCGAGGCGAACGGGTTGATCACGGTCACCGGCGATACGGCAGCCGCCCGGCTCCTGGTCCTGGGCTGGGCGGCCGAGCTTGCCGGCAGCCCCTGGTCCGACGGGGTCACTGTCGTGACGGGCGGCTTCCGCGCAACACCTGCCGACACTGACTCGCGGATCGTTTCGGTCAACGGCACCAGCGAAGCGCTGACCGAGGCTGACGGTCCGGATCAGCCGGCGAGCGGACCCGGCGTGCTGATCCTCGCCTCCGCCCCCACCGCCGCGGAGGCGGACCAGGTGCAGGGTCTGATCTCGCGGCCGCGGCCGGCCTGGGCCGCCGTCGCCCTCGGCTCCAGCCGGCAGGAGCGTTGGCGTTTCACGGTGGACCGCAGTGGCCGTCTGGACACCGGCGTACTGGGATTGACGGTCCAGACCGCTGCGGCACCAGGCGTGCGGCACTAGCCGCACCGTCCGGGGTCCGGCCCGCCGGTCACCGCTGACCGGCGGGCCGTCGCACGTCGGTGACCGGCGCGGCCGTCAGTTCATCGGCAGGCCCTTGGCGCCGGCGCCCTTGAGGGATCGGGTGAGCTTGCGGTCCAGCCACAGATGGCAGACCACCCCGCGGTCGCCTTCTTCCCACTGCGACCGGTCGGGAAGCGCGTAGCTGGTCCCGCTCCGGTAAGGCATCGTGCTGTCGTCGCGGAGACCGGCGAACTTCGCCACCAGCGAGAGACAGCGCTTGTGGATCATCTTTTCCCGGGCGGCGAACTCGGCCCAGTCCCCGTTCGGGGCCAACCAGGTGCCGACGTACTCGTACTGGTGCGCTTTGTCGCAGGCGACCGGCACCTTGTCGAACTCCACGTCGGTGCGGTAGCAGCCGCGCGCGAGCGGCGCCGCGCCGGTCAGCGCGTCCCGCAGGCTCTCCTTGCGATCGACCGGATAGATCGTGTCGACCTGGGCGAGTTCGCAGCGGAACCAGCGCGCACCGTGGGACCAGGCCTGCGCGGTGGGATAGAGAACCCGCAGCCCCAGCCGGCCGTCGCGCCAGCTTCCGCCGACAAATTTGTCGGCCTCCGCCGAGCACTCGTCGAAAGTGGCCCGGCGGTCCACCCCACCCGCCGGCGGCGGGCTCTTCCGCTCCGCCCGCTCACCGGTGAAGGCAGCGACCCGGAAGGTCTCCCATTGGTGGGCGTCGGTGCAGCTCACCGGCTTGTAGCCACCCAGATCATGGCGGATGACGTAGCCGCTGGGACCGTGGCAGTCACCTTCCACCGGTGACCACACCTGCGGCTGTGCCATGGCCGGCCAGTCGTCGACCAGGTCGCCGTCGGTCCCCGGCGGCGCACAGCCGGCGATCAGGAGCACCGCCAGGGCTCCGACCGCTGTCAACCTCAGACCTCGACGTGCCACGTCACACTCCCCACCTAGATCAATGCCCCGGGGAGGGTAGCGGGTCGCTCCGCTGTGGTGCGGGGCCGGGATGTCCGACGACCGGGCCGCCGTTCCACAGCCGACGGCGGGCCCGGTCGTTGCCGGCTCAGCGGTAGTTGATCGGGAGCCCCTTGGTGCCGGCGTCCTTCATCGAGCGGTGCAACGTACGGCTCAGGAAGAGCATGCAGCCCACTCCCCGGTCGCCTTCGTCCCATTCCTGCCTGCCCGGCAGGAGAAGCTGAGTGCCGGTGCGGGCATTGATCGCGGCGTCATCGGGGACCTTCGCGAACTTCGCCACCAGCGAACGGCACTCCCGGTGGATCCGGCTGGCGCGGCGCAGCAGGTCCGCGTACTCCATCGACGGCTCGGCGAACCACGTGCCGACGTACTCGTAATTATGCGGTTTGTCGCAGGCGATCGGCTCGAAGTTGTCGCCCTCGCGGGTGTAACAACCGCGGGCCAGCGCCGGCGCCGACCCGGCCAGCGAGTCCCGCAGGCTCTCCCGCCGGTTCACCGGAAACTCGATGTCGATGTTGGCGAGTTCGCAGCGGAACCAGCGGGCCCCACCCGACCATGCCTCCTTGGTCGGATAGAGAACCTGCAGCGACAGCCGGGCGTCGCGCCAGTCGCCACCGAGGAACTTGTCCGCCTCGGCCGAGCACTCCTTGAAGACGGCTGCCCGGTCCACGCCGCCCGCCGGCGGCAGGGTCACCCGCTCGGCGGGCAGGGTGCCCACGTGGAAGGTCTCCCAGCTGTGTGACTCGTCGCAGCTGACCGGCGTGTACTTGGCCAGGCTGTTCTCGCCCCAGTAGGCGGCGGGGTGACATTCCCCTGCCACCGGTGACCAGCTCTGCGGCTCCGCGACGACGGGCCAGTCGTCGACCAGGTCCCCGTCGACGCCCGGCGGCGCGCACCCGGCCGTCAGGAGCGCCGCCAGGGCCCCGGCCGCCATCAACTTCAGACCTCGACGCGCCACGACACACTCCCCACTAGATCAATCCCCCGGGAGAGTAACGGGTCTGTCCGTTGTGGTGGGGTGACGGGAGACGAAGCGGGACGATCAGCCCGTTCGGCGCAGCAGGTCGGCGGCCTCGACGGCCCAGTAGGTGAGGATCATCTGGGCGCCGGCCCGCCGGATCGAAGTCAGGGTCTCCAACATCACCCGCTCGCGGTCGATCCAGCCGTTGGCCGCGGCGGCCTCGACCATCGCGTACTCGCCGGAGACCTGGTAGGCCGCGACCGGGACGTCCACGGCCGCGCGGACCGCGGCGAGCACGTCCAGGTACGGCAGCGCCGGCTTGACCATCACCATGTCCGCGCCCTCGGCGACGTCCAGGGCGACCTCGCGCAGCGACTCCCGCAGGTTCGCCGGGTCCTGCTGGTAGGTGCGCCGGTCGCCGTCCAGCGCCGACTCCACCGCTTCCCGGAACGGCCCGTAGAAGGCGGAGGCGTACTTCGCGGCGTAGGCGAGGATCGACACGTCGGTGAAGCCGGCGACGTCCAGCGCCTCGCGTACGGCGGCGACCTGGCCGTCCATCATCCCGGACGGCCCGACCACGTGGACCCCGGCGGTGGCCTGGGCGAGCGCCATCTCGGCGTAGGCGCGCAGGGTGGCGTCGTTCTCCACGTCACCGGCGGGGGTGAGCAGCCCGCAGTGGCCGTGCGAGGTGAACTCGTCCAGGCAGAGGTCACTCATCACCACCGTCGCGTCACCGACCTCGGCGACGACGTCCCGGATGGCGGTGTTGAGGATGCCGGCCGGGTCGATGCCGCCGGAGCCGGTGGCGTCCCGCTCGGCCGGCACCCCGAAGAGCATGAGTCCACCCACGCCCGCCTGCACCGCCTCGGCTGCGGCCTTGCGCAACGAGTCCCGGGAGTGCTGGACGACGCCCGGAAGGGAGCTGATCGGCCGTGGCTCGGTCAGCCCCTCCCGGACGAACATCGGCAGGATCAGCTCCGCCGGGTCGAGCCGGGTCTCGGCGACCAGCCGCCGCAGCGCCGGGGTACGGCGCAGGCGGCGGGGACGGATCCGCGGGTACGACATGGCGACCTCCTGGGGGACTACCGGAACCGTAGCGCGGTCGGCCCCTGCACCTTGGAACCGCGACGCTGCTTGGCCGGCATGGCCGCCAGCTTCTCGCGGAGTTCGACGGCGTACGCGGCGAGCGCCTCGACGAGGTCCGGCACGGCGGCGTGCGGAGGCTGCACGTCGACCCGCAGCCCGAACTCGGTCGCCGTCTCGGCGGTCTTGGGGCCGATCACCGCCACCACGGTACGGGCGTGCGGCTTGCCGGCGATGCCGACGAGGTTGCGCACGGTCGAGGAGGAGGTGAAGAGCACCGCGTCGAAGCCGCCCGACTTGATCGCGTCGCGGATCTCGGCCGGCGGCGGCGCCGCCCGCACGGTCCGGTACGCGGTCACGTCGTCGACCTCCCAGCCGCGCTCGGTCAGGCCGGCGGCGAGGGTCTCGGTGGCGATGTCGGCGCGGGGCAGCAGCACCCGGCCGACCGGGTCGAGGATCTCGTCGTGCGGCGAGAACTCGGCCAGTAGCCCGTCGGAGGACTGCTCACCGCTGGGGACCAGCTCCGGCTGGATGCCGAAGGCGCGCACCGCGTCGGCGGTGGCGTCCCCGATGCAGGCGATCTTGACGCCGCCGAAGTGGCGGGCGTCGAGGCCGTGCTCGGCGAACTTCTCCCAGACCGCCCGCACGGCGTTGACCGAGGTGAAGACGACCCAGGCGTAGCGCCCGTCGACCAGGCCCTTGACCGCCCGCTCCATCTGCGCCGGGGTACGCGGCGGCTCGACCGCGATCGTCGGCACCTCACAGGGGATGGCGCCGTAGGCGCGCAGCCGGGCGCTCATCACACCGGCCTGCTCCTTGGTGCGGGGCACCAGGACCTTCCAGCCGTAGAGCGGCCGGTTCTCCCACCAGCTCAGGGTGTCCCGGTCGGCGACCGCCGCGCCGAGGCTGAGCACGACCCGGCCGGTGAAGCCGAGCGCCGCCGCGACGAAGCTGTCGACGGTGGAGGTGGTGGTGTACTGCGTCTCGCCGGTGCCGTCGCCGGTGACGGCCACGGTGGTGGCGCCGTCGACGCCGGCGGCGAGCAGCCCGTCGCGGATGGCGGCGAGGTCGCCGGCGTCCACGGCCAGCGACAGCGCGCCGCGGCCGACGGCGGCGGCGAGCGCGTCGAAGTCGAGCGTGTTGACGTCCTCGACGTCGGCGACCGTGCGTACGCCCGGCAGCGGCACACCCGCGTAGGTGGCCACGCCCTCGGCCTGGCTCACGCCCGGCACGACCTCGAACTGGGCGGCGGTACGGGCGACGGCCTGCACCTCCTTGACGACCGACTCGTGACCGAACGGGTCACCGGCGACCAGGTGCACGGCGGCCAGCCCGGAGCGGGCCGCGGA
This sequence comes from Melissospora conviva, assembly GCF_049523535.1. Lineage (NCBI taxonomy): Bacteria > Bacillati > Actinomycetota > Actinomycetes > Micromonosporales > Micromonosporaceae > Melissospora > Melissospora conviva. The sequence continues at coordinate 254,887 of NZ_JBLLDT010000004.1, read as the reverse complement.
GATCAACACCTTGGCCACGTCTCCCGGTGCGCCCTCGGCCGGGGTGAACTCGGCCTCCGGCTTGGCCTGGGCGCGTACCACGTCGAGCAGCGCGGCCGGGACACTGCGGTCGTAGACCACGTGATCGGCGTCGGTGAGGGCATCGTGCGCCCGGCGGGTCAGCAGACCGGGGTCGCCGGGGCCCGCCCCGACGAACGCGATGCGGCCTACGGGCTTACGGGTGCGGGTCATTCTGTGCTCCCAATTTCCTGGGTCCCCGGATCTGAGTGTCGTGCAGGCTGACCGAGGATCGAGTCGGCGCCGAGGTCGAGGAGTTCGGCGGCGAGTGCCTTGCCGATCTCCGCCGCTTCGGCGGGCGTACCGGTGCGCGACCGCCGGAGGTCGCTGGAGCCGTCCGGGCTGATCACCGCCCCGCGCAGGTAGATCTCTTCTGTGCTGTCGCCGGATTCGGTCGGTTCGCCCTCGGCGAGGACCGCGAACGCCGCGACGGGAGCGCTGCAGCCGGCTTCCAGCGTGGCCATCAGCGCCCGTTCCGCGGTGACCGCGGCTCGGGTCGGCGGGTGGTCGAGCAGCGCGAGCAGCTCGGCCGTCTCGGAGTCGTCGGCCCGGCACTCGATGGCCAGCGCGCCCTGGGCGGGGGCCGGCAGCATCAGCATCGGGTCGAGCGTCTCGGTGATCTCGTCGAGGCGTCCGAGGCGGCTCAGCCCGGCGCGGGCCAGGATGATCGCGTCGAGGTCGGCCTCGGGTCCGCGGACCCGTGCCAGCCGGGTGTCGACGTTGCCCCGGATCGGGGCCACCTCCAGCTGGAGTCCGAGGGCGTGCAGCTGGGCGATGCGGCGCAGCGCCCCGGTGCCGATCCTGGAGCCGGGGGGCAGCTCCGCCAGGGTGCGGCCGTCGCGGGAGATCAGCGCGTCACGCGGGTCCTCCCGCACCGGCACGGCGGCGATGTGCAGCCGGGCGTCACCGGCGGTGGGCAGGTCCTTGTAGGAGTGCACGGCGAAGTCGATCTGCCCGTCGATCAGCGCGTCGCGCAGGGCGGAGACGAAGACGCCCACGCCCAGACGGGCCACGGGTTCGCTCGAGCGGTCACCGGCGGTGACGATCGGCACCAGCTCGACGGCGCGGCCGGTTGCGGCCGTGAGCGAGTCGGCGAACTGCTGGGACTGCGCCATCGCCAGGGCGCTGCCCCGGGTGCCGAGGCGTAGTGCGGCGGTCATCGGGCGGCTCCGGTGGCAGGTGGGACGGCGGAGAGATCGGGTACGCCGTCGACCGGCGCGCTCTGCTGGACGTCGAGGTCGAAGAGCTCGCGCAGCAGTGCGGCGTACTGGTCGCCGCCGGGTTCGGCGGCGAGTTGGCGTACCCGCACGGTGGGCTGGTGCAGCAGGCGCTGCACGATGCGGTGCACGGTACGCGCGATGTCGGCGCGCTGGTCGTCGGTGAACTCGGACCGGCGCTGGGCGAGGCGCCGCAGTTCGGTGGTGACGACGTCGTCGGCGCGTGAGCGCAGGGCGGCGACTGTCGGCCCGACGTCCGCGCCGCGCATCCAGGCGAGGAAGGAGTCGACCTCGCCGTCGACGATGCCGGCGACCGCGGCGGCGTCGGCGGTGACGGAGCTGTCGGCGATCGCCTCGCCGAGGCGTTCGATGTCGATGACCTCGACGCCGGGCAGCTGCGCCACCTCCGGCTCGATGTCGCGGGGCACGGCGAGGTCGAGCAGGACCAACCGGCCGCGGGCGGGGCCGCGAACGGCGAGCGCGGCCGAGACCACCTCGCGGGTGAGGACCGCTTCCGTGGAGGCGGTGGCGGCCACTACGATGTCCACAGTGGACAGCACCTCGGTGAGTCGCTCGACGGCGACCGCCTCCGCGCCGTACGACTCGGCCAGCCGCACCGCGCGTTGCGGGCTGCGGTTGGTCACCGCGAGCGGGCCCGCGCCACGCCGGGCGAGGGTGGCGACCGAGAGCGCGCCCATCGCGCCGGCACCGATGACCAGGGCGGGACGCCCGGCCAGGTCGTCACCGAGCTGTGCGGCGGCCAGGTCGAGGGCGGCGGTGACGACACTGCGCCCGGCACTGTCGATGCCGGTCTCGGCGTGCGCCCGCTTGCCGACCCGCAGCGCCTGCTGCATCAGCTCGTGCAGCAGCCGTCCGGCCGTGTCGGCCTCACCGGCACCGTGGTAGGCGTCACGGAGCTGGCCGAGGATCTGCGCCTCGCCCACCACCATCGAATCCAGCCCGGCGGCGACCCGGAAGACGTGCTCGACCGCCGCGCGCTCGTAGTGCACGTAGAGGTTGCCGGCCAGGGAGTTGGGGGCGATCCCGGCGTGTTGGGCCAGGATCGCGCAGACGTCGCCGAGGCCGCCGTGGAAGCCGGAGACCGCGGCGTAGACCTCCACCCGGTTGCAGGTGGAGACGACGACCGCCTCGTTGACATAGGGCTGGGCCACGAGCCGGGCCAGGACATCAGGAAGGTCGGTGGCGGCAACCGCCAGCCGCTCCAGAGTGGAGACCGGAGCGGTGCGGTAGGACGCACCGACGACGAGCAGGTTCACGTGCCGACCGCCTCCTGGGCACCGCCGCCACCCAGGGGGCCGGGGAACGCGGTGAGGGCGTTGCGACCTGCACCGGGGATACCGGTCAGGGTGGACTTGCGGTGTTCGTGGAAGGAGAGGATCTGCAGCTCGATGGCGAGATCCACCTTGCGTACGTCGACCCCCTCGGGCACCACGAGCACGCACGGGGCGAAGTTCAGGATGCTGGTCACTCCGGCGGAGACCAGCAGATCCGCCACCTGCTGCGCGGCGGCGGCGGGAGTGGCGATCACGCCGATGGCGATCGACCCGGAGGCGGCGGCAGCCGGCAGCTCGGTGATCGGCTGGACGACCAGACCGTTGATCTCCTCGCCGATCAGCTCGGGATCGGCGTCGAAGAGGGCGGTGATGCGGAAACCACGGCTGGCGAAACCGGCGTACCCGGCGAGCGCGTGCCCGAGGTTGCCGATCCCGACCAGCGCCACGCCGCGCCGCTGGGTCAGGCCGAGCACGAACTCGATCTGCTCGACCAGCAGGGCGATGTCGTATCCGACGCCGCGGGTGCCGTACGAGCCGAGGTGGGAGAGGTCCTTGCGCAACTTGGCGGAGTTGACTCCGGCCACGGCGGCGAGCCCCTCGCTGGAGGTGGTTTCGTGTCCGGCCTCTGCGAGGTGATGCAGCGCACGCAGATATTCTGGGAGCCGGGCCACGGTCGCCTCCGGCAGATCCGGGAGCGCCGGTACGGCACCGGCGCGTCCGGACGCGCCCGGGTGACGATGCTGACTCATGAGACTCCGTGCGGTGCGTTCCTCGATCTGCCAGAGCGGCGGATCAATTAGGGACTCCCGCCGGCTGCCGCGGTGACCGGCTGTGCCAGCAGGGCTCGTCGGAGTTACAGAGTATGCGCTTGTGAAGACGTGCACAAATCGCGATCTTGTTAGACCGCGACATGCATTCACCAGGCTCTCCATTCCCCATGATCGGTAAAGCGGTTCCCACCGGAACCGCTCGGCGATTATTGCTCAATTCCGACTTCCATCGCTAATCGCCACCGTAGCCTTGCTCACACCCACCGGCCGGACCACGCCGGGAAAACCGTCCGGCGGAGCGGAAAAGCGACGGCGGGGACCATCCGCCCGGCGCTCAGTCCAGGGTCGAGGCCAGCTGGACCGCCTCGGTCAGCGAATCCGCAACCGGCCAGCCGGAATCCCGCAGCCGGTCCGGATGGGTGACCCCGCCGGCGTAGAGCACGCAGCGCGCACCGACCGCGTCGGCGGCGAGCGCGTCGTCGATCGAGTCCCCGATCAACACCACCGAGCCCCCGGGCACCGCCAGCTCGGTCAGGTGCCGGGCCAGGTGACCGGCCTTCGGCCCGCCTCCGATGGTCTCGCGCAGCCCGTCGACGCGGCGGAAGTGCCCGCTCAGGCCGAAGGTCTGCACGGTCGGCACCAGCTCGTCGTGGAACCACATGGAGAGCAGTGACTGGGTGCCCTGCCACGAACGCATCGCGGTGGTGGCATCGGCGGCCAGACCGCAGACGGTCAGTCCGTCGCGGTAGGCGTCATGGAAGATCCGGTCGCAGCGGGCGAACGCCTCGTCGTCGATCGACCGGCCGAGGACCTCGGTGTAGTAGTCGATGATCGGCCGCCGGAAAAGGGTCCGGTGCTGATCAGCGGAGATCCGGGGACCACCGACGCTGGCGAAGGCGGCATTCGTCGCGTCGACCATCAACTGCAGGTCGTCGAGGAGGGTGCCGTTCCAGTCCCAGACCAGGTGATTGCGTGCCGGAGTCATCAGTGAACTCTACTCGCCGGCACACGCGCCCCGTCCAATCCGGCGCCGCCGATGATCAGCTGCGTGGCGCGCTCAGGTCGCGCAGCAGCCGCTCCTCCTCCACCCGCCAGTAGCCGTGCTCCTTGCCGTCGAGCAGCACCACCGGCACCCGGTCGCCGTACTCGCGCTCCCACTCCAGGTCCTCGGTGACGTCGAGTTCGGTCCATTCCTCACCGGCGACGGCGGCCACCCGGGCGATCGCCTCGCGGGCCGTCTCGCAGAGGTGGCAACCGGGCCGGGTGATCAGGGTCAGGCGGGACGAGGCGGCGCTCATCGGTTCTCCTCCGGTGGGTCGTTAGCACGACCAGTCTGCCGTCGCGCCCGGCGCGCCGGAGCAGGGGCACCCGGAAAGGAACTTCACGAAAAACGCCCTTCGATCCGCCGTCGGACGACGGACAAAGTGTGCGGCACCGGTGCGACGCGGCAGTGAATACTTGCGCTCTGTGTGACGGACTTAGCACATCTGGGTGACGTTGGCCCTAATATCACTCGGGTCGACTCGCCCGTTTTGCCGTGAGTCGACACCCCTCGCCCCGAGGAGGCCGCTGTGCCAGTAATCGCACCGGATCAGCACCTCAAGGATGTCTGCCGGACTCCGGCCGACATCATCGCGTACCGCGGGTCCAGACCCGCGGCACCCCCTCCGCGCACCGCGCGGACGGTGGCGACAGTGGAGGTCGCCCGGTGACCACCTTCGGATTCGCCGACCGGCCCGGACAACAGCCCGCCCCCGCGCCACGCGCCCTGCAGGAAGGGGTCGCGCTGCTGCGCAGCTCGGTGGAGGAGCTGTCCAACCTCGGCGTACGCGGGGAGGAGGCCGCGCCGCGGGCACGCAGCCGATCCCGCCGCAACGAACCGCCGGCCCGCCCGGCCACCCCCGGCGCCAACAGCCGTACGAGCGCCCTGGTCACCGCACCCGCCCGGCCGGTGATGCCCACCCAGGGACGCCCCGCCGACGGGCGGACGCCGGCCGGCCCGGCACCGGCGGAGACCACGGAGTGCGAGACGGCCCTGATCCCCGTCGTCACCGAGGCCACGGCGCCACCGTCGCCCGGCGCCGCCGACAGCACGGCACTGCTGCCGGCGATCACCGCCGACACCACCGCGGTGATCCCCGCCGTCCCCGCCGACACCACCGCCGTCATCCCCGCCGTCGCACCCGACCCGGCGGCGCCCGCTGCCGCGCCCAGCCGCCCCGACCCCTCCGACCGCCCGGCGACCGAGGTCTGGGGCCTGGTCGAGCGGGCGCAGGCCGGTGAGGCCGAGGCCTTCGGGCAGCTCTACGACCGCTACGTCGACACCGTCTTCCGCTTCATCTACTTCCGCGTCGGCAACCGCCAGCTCGCCGAGGACCTGACCTCAGACACCTTCCTGCGGGCGCTCAAGCGCATCGGCAGCTTCACCTGGCAGGGCCGCGACCTCGGCGCCTGGCTGGTGACCATCGCCCGCAACCTCATCGCCGACCACTTCAAGTCCGGCCGGTACCGGCTCGAGGTCACCACCGGCGACGTCCTGGACGCCGACCGCGAGGACCGCGGCCCCGAGGGCAGCCCGGAGCTGGCGGTGGTGGAGCACATCACCAACGTCGCCCTGCTCAGCGCCGTCAAGGAGCTCAACCCGGAACAGCAGGAGTGCATCGTGCTCCGGTTCCTGCAGGGCTTCTCCGTCGCCGAGACCGCGCGCGCCATGGGCAAGAACGAGGGTGCGATCAAAGCCCTCCAGTACCGCGCCGTCCGGGCGTTGGCACGGCTGCTCCCCGACGGTTTCCGATCGTGATCCGGGTCACCGCCATGTGGCGACACGCCGCCGTACCTCGGCGACCTGCCGGAGAGGCCCTGCTCGCGCCGTAACTCCGCCCCGCTCTGCGGCGTTTGACGAAGTGCGAGCGACGTCAGGCGCCGCGCCCGCTGTGACCGGAAGCGCCGATCGGGCTGTTTCAGGAGAGGAGGTGTTCGCCGGTGAACTTCTTCTCCCTTTTCCGCCGCCGCGCCGAGCGCTTCGCGCAGCTTCTCGACGAGGCCAACGGCGGCCGCCGCCACCGCCTGCGGACCCGTGACGACGAGCAGCTGTCCACACTGGTCGAACTCGGCCGGCAGGTCCGCACCGCCGGCGCCGAAGAGTCCGACGCCGGGATCGACCCGCGCTTCCGCAGTGACCTGCGGGCGATGCTGATGGCCGCCGCCGAACGCGAGGGCGTCGGCGACCACACCCCGGCCGTCGCGCCGGTCACCGCCCGCCCGGCCATCCCGGCCCCACGCCGTACGGCCGACGCCGTCGCCGTCACCCGACGCCGGGTACGTGCCCGCGGCGCCATCCTGATCGGGATCGCCGCCGGCGCCATCACCGTGAGCGGGATGTCGGCGGCGAGCGAGAACGCGATGCCCGGCGACACCCTGTACCAGGTGAAACGCTCCACCGAACGCGCCCAGCTCGCGCTCGCCAGCTCCGACCTGAGCCGAGGCCAGCTCTTCCTGGACTTCGCCCGCACCCGTCTCGGCGAGGCGGAGGTGCTCGGCGACGACGTCAACGGCCTCCTGGCCGTCCTCGACGAGATGGACAAGGAGACCCGTGAGGGCGTACGGCTGCTGACCTCGGCGTCGGTGCACCGGCAGGACGAGGCGGCCCTCGACCTGATCGACCTCTTCGTGACCGGCCAGCGCCCCACCGTCGAGCAGCTGGCGGATTCCGCCACCGGCACCCTGCAGGGCCGCATCCGCACCTCGCTCGCCCTGATCGACACGGTCGCCGACCGCTCCGAGGACATGCGTACGGCGGTCGCCTGCGACGCCGAGCCGGGCCGCGCCGACAGCCTCGGCCCGCGGCCGGGCCGCTGCCCGGCGACGGTGCGCACCGCCCAGGAGACCCAGCCCGCCCAGGACGCGCCGGACGCGCCGCGGGCCACCGGCGAGCCCGCCGACGCGCCCGCGCAGACCGGCGTCGAGGTCCGCCCGGAGACCGGCACGGAGCGCGACAAGCCGGCGGCCGACCGCCCCGGCGACTGATCCCGTCCGCTGCTTCCCGAACGGCTCTCCGACACCACTGCGACGTGATGTCGCTTACTCCCCCCGCCGCCACGCCCTGCTCAGGGCGACCACATCCCGGCAGTGCGGCCGACGGCGCGAGCGCGACGGATAGTCTCGCCTGAGGCAGGCAACCAGCTCAGCCGAACCGCAGGGAGGACGTGCGTGGCAGCTCGCACGAAGAAGGTGACCGTCGGCATCGACCCCGACAGTCATGTTCCCGGCTGGGCGGCCGCCGAGCTCGCCCCGACCACCCCGGTAGCGCCGGATCCGACCTCGGCCGCCTTCTTCGACATCGACAACACGATGATGCAGGGCGCCTCGATCTACTGGTTCGCCCGCGGCCTCGCCAGCCGCAAGTACTTCACCACCACCGACCTCGCCCGCTTCGCCTGGCGTCAGCTGCGGTTCCGCCTCTCCGCCAAGGAGAACGCCACGGACATGTCCGAGGCGAAGGAGGCCGCGCTCGCCTTCGTGGCCGGCTGGAAGGTCGCCGACGTCCAACGGCTCGCCGAGGAGATCTTCGACGAGCTGATGGAGCCGAGGATCTGGGCCGGCACCCGCGCCCTGGCCCAGCAGCACCTCGAGGCCGGCACCCGGGTCTGGCTGGTCAGCGCCGCCCCGGTGGAGATCGGCCGGGTCATCGCCGCCCGGCTGGGGCTCACCGGCGCCATCGGCACGGTCGCCGAGATCGTCGACGGCGCGTACACCGGACGACTGGTGGGCGACCTGATGCACGGCCCGGCCAAGGCCGAGGCGGTCGTCGGGCTCGCCGGCGCCGAAGGGCTCGACCTCGCCCACTGCGTCGCCTACAGCGACTCGGCCAACGACATGCCGATGCTCACCGCCGTCGGGCGGGCCGTCGCCGTCAATCCCGACAGCGTGCTCCTGCGCGAGGCCCGGCAGCGTGGCTGGGAGGTGCGGGACTTCCGCACCGGCCGCAAAGCCGTCAAGATCGCCGTGCCGTCGACCGCCGCGGCCGGGATCGTCGCCGGGGCCGTCACCGCCGGCCTCGCCGCTCGCCGGCGGCGTCTGAGCAAGTGACCGGCCGCGCCCCGGCGCGCCCGGCGCGTTGGCTCGTCGCCGCCCTGGCCGCCGTGCTGCTGATCGGCGCGGGGACCGTCGCGCTCCTGCGTTCCGGACCCGACGGCAGCGAAGCCGCCACCAGCGTCCCGCTCGCCGACCTCTGGCCGCAGGCGGCGCCCGTCACCTTCCCCGCCGACCTCGCCGGCGGTCCCGCCTACCGGCTGGAGTACGTCCTCGACGGCGGCGACACCCTCGGCACCTCCCCCGACCCGGACGGCACCCACCAGCGGCTGGTGCTGCGCCACGCCGACGGCGAGGTGCGGCAGCTGCGCCGGCTGCCCGTGGACCGCTCCCCCGGCTACAGCGGCTTCACCCGCGACGGCGCGGAGGTGGCCTGGGCGGAGTCGACGACCGATCCCGCCGGCCGGGTCCGCCACGAGATCTGGGCGTTGACGCTCGGCGGTACGCCCCGGCTGCTCACCGCCGACACCGGCGCGTTCACCCCGGCCGGCTCCGAACACGACCTGGTGATCCACGACGGCCGGCTGCACTGGGTGGCGGCCGCCGCGGCCGGCACCGAACTGCGGTCGGTGCCGCTTTCCGGGGGCGAGGTCGAGGTGCGTACCGCGGCGGGCCACTGGCGCCGGACGACCTGGCCGTGGCTGGTCCCCGCCGGCGACACCGCCATCGACGCGCCGGTGCTGCGCGACTCCGTCACCGGCGGGACGGTCCGGGTGCCGGTGACCGCCGACGAACTCGCCACCTGCGGCGCGCGCTGGTGCCGGGTGCTGGTGCACGCCGACGCCGCACCCACCGCCACGGAGCTGATGCGCACCGACGGCAGCGACCGGCGCCGCATCGCCGGACCGCAGACCGAGGCGATCGGCCCGGACGTCATCGCACTCGATCGCTTCGTGCCGCTGCTGCTGGCCGACGCCGAACGGATCGCCGCCGACGGCCGCGAGCTGCTGCTGCACGACATCACCTCCGGCCGTACGGCGGTGGTGGCGCAGGGGGTGCGGGGCGCGACGGTCCGGGGCGGCACGCTCTGGTGGTCGACCAGCGACGAGCGCGGCGACCCGGACCGGTGGCATCTGCTGGACCTGCGGGACCTGGACTGATCCGCGACCCCGGCCGGCTGGAGGGGCCGAACGGGTCGTCCGGCGGGCTCAGGGGCCGAACGGGTCCGGGCGGCGTTTCAGCAGCTCGTTGACGCGCTGCTGGATGGTGTCGCGCACCTGGTCGGCGAGGTTGAAGACCACCATCGGGTCGTCGACGGCGTCGCTGAGGTGCGCGGTCGGGATCGGCGGGCAGAACTCGATGAGCCACTTGCTGGGCAGCGGGACCGCGCCGAGCGGCCCGAGCCACGGGAAGGTCGGGGTGACCGGGAAGTACGGCGTCTTGAGCAGCCGGGCCAGCGGCTCGATGTCGCCGATCAGCGGATAGATCTCCTCGGATCCGACGATCGCCACCGGCACGATCGGGGTGCCGGTGCGCAGCGCCGCCGCGACGAACCCGCCCCGGCCGAAGCGCTGCAGTTTGTAGCGCTCCGAGTAGGGCTTGCCGACGCCCTTGAAGCCTTCCGGGAAGACGCCCACCAGTTCGCCGCCGCGCAGCAGCCGTTCGGCGTCGGCGTTGCAGGCGACGGTGCCGCCGGTCTTGCGGGCGATCTCGGAGACGAAGGGCATCCGGAAGACCAGGTCCGCGCCGAGCAGCCGCAGGTGGCGGTTGGTCGGGTGCCGGTCGTGCAGGACCGCGGCGAGGACCATCGCGTCGAGGGCGATGGTGCCGGCGTGGTTGCCCACCACCAGGCCCGCGTCGTCGCGCGGCAGGTGTTCAAGTCCGGAGACCTCGGTGCGGAACCAGTCCCGGTAGAGCAGGCGCAGCATCGGGAAGATGAGGGTGTCGGTCAGCTCGGGGTCGAAGCCGAACTCGTCAACGTCGTAGTCCCCGGCGAGCCGCCGGCGCAGGAACGCCAGGCCGGAGGCGACCCGCTGATCCCAGACGTCGCCGGGCTGGTCGGCGACGGCGGGCCGGTGCCCGTTGGCCGAGGCCACCGGCTGGTCCTGCTTGGGCACCTCGAAGCGGCGGCCCTGGGACGTCGGGGAGCCCGCGCCGTTGCGGGGGTGCTCGGCGCTCACGAAATCTCCCGTCCGGCGCGGACCCGGCGGATGCCGTCGAGGATCGCCTGCTCGGCGGCGAGCAGCTGCTCACGCCGGTAGATCCGCCGGCCGCGTCCGGCGCTGATGAAGTCGTCGAAGGCGGCGGCGGTGCTGCGGGGCGTGAAGCCGTACTCGGCGATGAGCCGGCTGGTGTCGACGACCCGGCCGTGCACGAAGAGGTCGAGCTGGTCGAGGCCGTACTCGTCGACGCCGAAGGGCCGGGCCAGGCCGCCGCGACCGGGCAGCCCGGTTTCGAGTACGGGCACCGCGAGCCGGCCGGCGCGCCGGATCGCCTGCGAGAGCATGAGCACCCCGGCGCCGGCGACGTTGTACGTCCCCGGGTGCTCCTCGACGATGGAGCGGTGCAGCACCGTCAGTGCGTCGTCGACGTGCACGAACTGCAGCCGCGGGTCGCGGCCGAGCACGGTGGGGAGCACCGGCTGGGCGAAGTAGCGGGTGATGGTGGTGTCGGCGGTGGACCCGATGAACGGGGCGAAGCGCAGCACAGTGACGGTGGTGTCGGGGCGGCGCCGGCGGAAGCCGCGCACATACCCCTCGATGTCGAGGATGTCGCGGCCGAAGCCGCCGCGGGGCACTTCCCGCGGTTCGGTCTCCTCGGTGAAGACCGCCGGGTCGCGGAAGGAGGCGCCGTACGCCGCGGTGGAGGAACGGACGATGAGCCGCTGCAACCGGGGCGTCTGCTGGGCGGCGGCGAGCAGCTGCATCGTGCCGATGACGTTCTGGTCCTTCATCGCCTGCCGGCCGCCCTGTTCGGGGGTGCTGACCAGGGCCAGGTGCACGAGCGTGTCGGCGTCGAGGCTGGGCAGCAGGGTCACGGCGGTGTCGAACCCGGCGCGGATGTGTTCGACGCCGTCGAGCATCGCCGCCAGCTCCGGCGGCGGGTCGGCCGGGTCGAGGCCGACGACCCGGTCGATGCCGGGCTCGGCGGCGAGGCGGGCGGCGACCTGCGCCCCGAGGTAGCGGCTGATGCCGGTGACAACAACGACCCCCGGCGCACGTGACGTGCCACCGGGGGTCATTTTGCGCACCCCACCGGCAGACCCGACGAAAATCGGGACCGCCGTGACCTCATGACCGGGTCCTCCGAGGGTCGACTGAAAGGCAGGTGAAACGGCCGGGCGGCAGCCCGGCGCGGGTCACTTGCCGAGACGGCGACGCTGGACGCGGGTCTTGCGCAGCAGCTTGCGGTGCTTCTTCTTAGCCATGCGCTTGCGGCGCTTCTTGACCACCGAGCCCATACGACAGCCTTTCGATGCAACGTGCGGGTCGGGCCGGCAGGCACCGGGGGCGCCACCGACAACCGATCTGGACAACGAACCGAACCCGCCTGGCGGGAGCCGGGAGATACCGGCAGGGGGTCACGGTCGCGATCCAGGGTAGCCCGAGCCCGTCGGGCGGGCCAACGGGGGTTCGGTACGGTGGCCTGTTCCCGCGGTTTCGTCACCCGCCTGATTCAGGCGGATTCCTGAAACGCGCCTCGCAGGTATTCATGGACGGCGTGCTCGGGGACCCGGAAGGAGCGGCCGACCCGCACCGCGGTGAGCTCACCGGAGTGCACCAGGCGGTAGACCGTCATCTTCGACACCCGCATCACCGTCGCCACCTCGGCGACGGTGAGGAACCTGACCTCCGACAACCGGCCGTCGGAATGTGACGTGGCCATGCTCACCGACCCATCCGTTACCCGGCGCGAGCCGTCCTGCGGGATGCTCCCGTGACGGTGGGCACGCGCGTGTTATCAGTACGGTAGCGGTGCGGTTGTGACCGGCGCGATCCCTTCTTTGAAAGGATCATGGGCCGGGGCGAGAGTCGAGACCGAGGTGTGAATTTCGCCCGTTTCGCGACGCGACGCCGCCATCATGGGCAACAGGATGATCTCGCCGCCGACGGTTGCGGGTCACGTCGGGCGGGGCAGCCGCGGAAGGCGCCCGGCGGCTCCGGCGGCGCCACCGAAGCCACCGGACGGGTGCCCCGCGCCACGTCCGGACGCGACTCGGGGCTCCGCGCTGGGAGCGGCCTCCACTATCTCAGGTCGCGTACCGGGACTGCTCAGCCGCCCGGCCGGTGCGACCTCCGCAACGCCCACCACGCCAGTCAGGACCTCTACCGTGTCAACCGCCTGGCTTACGCAGCCAGGTGTCGGGGTCGGTGACGAAGACGCCCTTGCCCTGCCGTCGATCGATCACACCGAGCGCTTCGAGCCGCACGTTGACGAGCTGAATCGTGGAGGAGCTCACCCCGTAGGCAAGGCAGAGCTCGGCAATCGTCGGCAACTTCTCCCCTGGCTTGCGCTGGCCCGATTGCACATCGGACATGATCTCGTCGGCGATCCGGACGTAGTCCGGGGTAGCAGGCATCGGCACTCCTTCCATCGCACCTCCGCGATTACGGCACAAGCCGCCCGGTCCAGCGCCGGCTCTCCACCGCCAGCAAGGATCTCAGCGGTGCGGCCGATCGGGCTTTCGCAGCCAGGTGTCGGGATCAGTGACGAAGATGCCCTTGCCCTGTCGGCGATCGATCACCCCCAGCGCCTCCAATCGAACGTTGGCCAAGTTGACGGTGGAGGCGCTGACGCCATAGGCGTCACACAGTTCGGCGATCGTGGGCAGCTTCTCCCCTGGCTTGCGCTGGCCCGATCTCACTTCGGCCATGATCTCGTCGGCGATACGGATGTAATCCGGGGTAGCAGGCATCGGCTCTCCTCGCGTGGCACCTCCGATTCGATCACGCCGCCCGAATCCGGGACAAGAAAGCTTTGACTACTGCCAGTTCTTTGAATAAGTTACATCGAGAGCGGCCTTCGCGTGGCAACGATGACTCCGCTCCGGGCGGTCCGGCGTGCCCCCACCTCGGACCGCCCGCATCAGTCCCAATCGAAATGCAGGTGAGAGGTCATGCGCAGGCTCATCCGGCTGGTCCGGCCGCTGCGACGGCAGTCCGGTCCCACGTCGCCACCCACGACCAACGCGAGCAAGTACGGCAACAGCGGCGGCACCTACTACCGCTCCGCGTACCGGCCGCCGTTGAGCGCGGATCAGATCCGCGACCGGCGGTTCGGGGTGCGGCGGCGCGGCCTGGCCGCCGACGAGGTCGAGGCGTTCCTCGCCCGGGTCGCCGACGAACTCGCCATCACCCAGCTCGAGCTGCGCGTGGCCCGGGACGAGAACGTCCGCATCAAGAACGCGCTGCGCGACTGGCAGTCCCGTCAGGCACGGGTCCGGGTATGAGCGAGCCGGGCGAGCACCGGTACGTCATCCACCTGCCGGTCGTGACGGCGAACCTCGGCCGGGCCGCGTTCCTCGCCCGAGCCCTGGCCAACTCGGTCACCTTCCTGCCCGAGATCGACACCGGCGAGACAACCGTCTCCACAGAGGACCAGCAGGGCGTACATCATCGGGTCTTCTGCGACCGGCTGCTCGACGGCGGGCAGCGGTGCGTGCGGACCTGGCAGCATCCCGGCCGCTGCCTGCCGCGTTGGCCCTGACGGCCCCCGACACCGACTGTCCGCAACACCGAACTTCCGCAACCCTGACCGGCGGCACTGGTCAGACGGTGAAGTCGACGCCGGAGAGCGGGACTCCACGGTAGGCGGCGAGGCGTTCTGCCTGCTCGGCGATGGCCTCGCGGGTGGTGGCGGGGAGTTTGCGCCAGCCGGTCACGGCGATTCGGAAGGACCTGCCGGACTTGCGCGGCCGCCAGGCTCCGACGATCTCGCCGTCGACCAGGACGGCACCGGGACGGCCCAGCACCGGCCACATCTCCTTGATCCGCGCCGCCTCGGGCACCAGCGTGGCGCGGTCCCGCGCCTGGAGGAAGAGGTCGAAGGGGCCCAGCAGGCGGGTGCCGCGCGCCTCGGCCCTCTCCCACGCCGGCCGGTCGGCGTCGAGCAGCCAGCGGGTCTCGCCGTCGACGCGTACCTCGACCGTGTCGGCGGGCCAGCGGGCCTTGACCTCCCGGGCCGGCGCGTCCAGATATTCGGCGACGTGTTTCGGGGTGGCCGGGCCGAGCAGGCGCAGGTACGCCCGGATCAGATCGAAGCGCGAATCGGCACCGGCCGCCTTTCGGAAGCCACGGATCCGTTGCAGCACCGGCGGTGAGGTGCCCGGCCGCAGCTCCAGCCCGGCCCGCAGCGCCGCCAGCCGGAACGGCTGCTCATAGAGGTGGGTGGCGTTGCAGGGGCGGCAGAAACGCAGGTACGGCTCGGGCATCGCCTCGGTCAGCCGGGCGGAGACCTCGCCCTTGACGGTCGGGGTGGTGACGATGGCGCGCATCCGGGCGGCGATCTCGTCGAGCGCGTCCAGGTTGGCGATGCCGGCCGCCTTCAGCGGCTTCGCGGCGTCGAAGATGCGCTTGCCGGCGTCCGCGTCGGAGTAGGGCTCCACCGCTGCGGCGACCTGCCCGATCTCCGCCCGGCGGTAGAGATGCGGCGCACCGCGTACGGTCCAGGCCAGGATCAGGTCGTCGTCGGCGAGGGCCTGCACGTCGACCCCGCGCACGGCCAGCGCCCAGCGGGCACCGTCCGGGCCGGTGTCCTGCACGCCGATGTCGCAGATCGCCGTCTCGTCGAGAGTGGCCTGCTCCCGGTCGAGTTGCTGCGCCCGCGCCCGGAACCTGCCCACCTGCTGCCGGTCAGCCATGCCGACACCGTAAGTGCTCCACCTGACGACTTCGGGCACGCAACGCCAGCCGGACGTAGCCTGACGTCAGCCGACGACGGGAGCCCGCCCCATGCCACGCGCCATCGCCACCAACACCCGCCTCGACCGCACCGGGTTGAACGACTTCCTCCATACCCGGCACCGGATGATCCTGATGACCAACCGGGCCGACGGACGCCCACAGCTCTCGCCCGTCTCCTGTGGGCTGGACGAGGCCGGCCGGCTCGTGGTGTCGACGTACCCGGAGCGGGCCAAGGTGGCCAACCTGCGCCGTGACCCCCGCGCCGCGGCGTGCATCCTGTCGGACGACTGGAACGGCCCGTGGGTGCAGGTGGAGGGGACCGCCGAGGTGCTGGACCTGCCCGAGGCGCTGGAGCCGCTGGTCGACTACTACCGCTGCATCTCCGGCGAGCACCCGGACTGGGACGAATACCGGCAGGCCATGCTCCGCCAGCAGAAGGCCCTGATCCGCATCACCATCGACCGCTGGGGTCCGCAGGCGACCGGCGGCTTCCCACCCCACCTCGCCAACGACTGAAGCCGAACGTCACGCTGCCTTGAGGGGTGGACGCCGAGCCGCCCGGTTGGAAACATGGCGGGAATGACTTCCGACTCTCGGCTTCGTGCCTCGGCGTCGCTGCGGGGCCTGGCCGTGGGCGATGCGTTGGGTTCCCAGTTCTTCGTTCCGGACAACCGCGGTCACTTCGAGCAGCGGACACTGCCGCCGGGGCAGTGGCAGTGGACCGACGACACCGAGATGGCCTGCTCGGTTCTGCACATCCTCGAAACACATGGTCACGTCGACCAGGACGCGCTGGCGGCGAGCTTCGCAACCCGGCATGACTTCGACCGGGGCTACGGACCGGCCGCCAACCGACTGCTACGTCTGATCCGTACGGGTGGCGACTGGCGCCGGCTCGCCGGCGAGCTGTTCGACGGGCAGGGATCGTATGGCAACGGTGCCGCGATGCGGGTGGCCCCGTTGGGGGCCTGGTACGCCGCCGACCTTGACGCCGTGGTGGAGCAGGCGCGTCTGTCCGCGCTGGTGACCCACACGCATCCGGAGGCGGTCGCCGGTGCGGTCGCGGTGGCGGTCGCTGCCTCGCTGGTCGCGTCCGGAGACGACCCGGGCGATCCTGCCGAATTCCTTGCCGCGGTTGGCGAGCGGACACCCGGCAGCGCCGTTCGGGCCGGCATCCTCGCGGCTGCCGGTATTCCCGGGGAGAGCGACCCGCGGCAGGTCGGCCGGGTACTCGGCAACGGATCGGCGGTCAGTGCGCCCGACACCGTGCCGATCACCCTGTGGGTGGCCGCGCATCACCGCGCCGACTTCGCCCGCGCGTTCTGGACCATGGCGGCGGCCGGCGGGGACATCGACACCACCTGCGCGATCGTCGGTGGCATCCTCGGTGCTCGACCGGGCCCCGACCGGCCACCGGCATTCTGGTGGGAGCAGACGGAGACGCTGCCGCACTGGATCGGCATTCGGAGCTGGCCGATCACGCAACCACAGCAGATCCCGGCGCCGCAGCGGGTGTTCAGCGACGAGCAGTGGCAGCGGATTCAGGCCGGATACACCGCGCAGGACATGGACGAGAAGTGGGACCTGCGCGTGTCCGACGAGTGGCTGTACACGCACCGCAGCTGGACCGGCTACGGCATCCACGCCGTCCGCTTCACCCGCGACGCCCACGGCTGGCGAATCAGTGAGCTGCATGTCGAACGAAACCAGGACCTGTACCGCGGTGATGATGCCTACGACATCCAACTGTTCGAAATGATCGTCGACGGGCACCTGCTCGGTCTCAGCCGGAACGACACCCCGTAGGGCATCTCGTCAGCCGGCCGGGAGCAGGGCGCGGCCGAGGACCGCCGGGCGTACGGCGAGCCGGCGCATCAGGTGGGGGTACCAGTTCCGGCCGTACGGGATCTGGATCCGCACGGTGTAGCCCTCGGTGACCAGTCGCTCCTGCTCCGAGGGCCGGACGCCGTAGCGGAGCTGGAACTCGAACTGGTCCGGCCGCCGGTCGAACCAGCGGGACCGGTCCTCGATGATGGCGATCAGCCGAGGGTCGGCGGTGGCGAACATCGGGTATCCGCCGCCGGCGAGCAGCACCTTGGCGCAGCGCACATAGGACTTGCCGATGTCACGCGCCGAGCGGTAGGCCACCGACTCCGGCTCGCGGTAGCCGCCCCTGCAGAGCCGGACCCGCGAGCCTGCGGCGGCCAGGTCGCGGCAGTCGGACTCGGTGCGCCGCAGGTACGCCTGGAGGGTCACCCCGGTCGCCGGGTACTCCTCGCGGAGCTTGAGCAGCACGTCGAGGGTGGGGTCGGTGGTGGTGTGGTCCTCCATGCCGAGGGTCACCGACGTCCCGGCCGCGGCAGCGGCGGCGCAGACGGCGCGCGCGTTGTCGTAGGCGAAACGCTCGTCGAAACGACGGCCGAGGGCGGAGAGCCGCACGGTGACGTCACCGGCCGGGGTGAGCCCCGCCGCGGCGAGCCGGGTGAGCAGCTCGACGTACTCGTCGCGGATGGCGGTCGCCGCCTCGACGGTGTGCGTGGCCGGGCCGAGGTGCTCCAGGGTCACCGACCGGCCACCGCCGATCGCGTCGGTGGCCGCGTGCAGCGCGTCGTCGGCGTCGACACCGGCGACGAAGCGGTGGGCCAGGTCCCGGGTGGCCGGCAACGCGGCGACCAGCCGTTCGACCCGCGGGGAACGGGATGCGGCGAGAATCACCGAGCGGAGCATGATCGGAGCCTAACGCCTCCGGCCGCCCTTTCGCCCGGGAGCGGAGCACGCAGCGGCGGACGGGGACCACCGGAGCTGATCGGGAGCGCTCCAACCCCCGCCGCGATCACCTCCCGGGTGCCCTCTCCGATCGACGCCGCCCGTGTTTGCGGCGTCGTCTACCTTTGACGGGTGGACTTCGACGCGTACGCTCGGACCGGAGTTGATCTAGCCAACGCCCGCCTGGACGACCTCGACGACTTGCGAACGCTGTTGCCCGACTGGGCCGGCGACGAATTGACAGACCGTGACCTCTCCCTCTTCCGCCGGGCCCGCAAACGGCTCCGGGAGGTCTTCATCCACGGCAACGCCGGGCGCGACGCCGAGGCGGTCGAGGAGCTGAACACCCTGCTGGAGGTGCATCCGGTCCAGCCGCGCATCTCCGGGCACGACGCCGGCGACTGGCACATGCACGTCACCAGCCGGGCCGCCAACTGCGGCGCCGAGTATCTGGCCGGGGCCGTCTGGGGGCTGGCCGTCTGGCTCTGCGAGTACGGCAGTTCCCGCTTCGGGGTCTGCGCCGACGAGCGCTGCGGCAACGTCTATCTGGACACCTCGTCGAACTGCTGCCGCCGGTTCTGCTCGGAACGCTGCGCGACCCGCTCGCACGTGGCCGCGCACCGGGCCCGCAAGCGGGCCGCCGGAGACGACCGGAACACCGCCGAAGCCGCACCGCAGCAGGAAAACCTGGCATCGGTCTCCTGACCGGAGACCAGACCAGTCCCCGGCCGGACACCAGACCCGGCCGGGGACCAGGTCCGGGCCAGGGATCAGGTTCGGGCCGAGGATCAGGCCGGGACCGGGATCAGGCCTGGACCGGGGTGGCGGCGCTCAGGTGCTCGCGGGCGAAATCGAGCGCGGCCCGCAGGTCCGCCTCGCGCGCCGACCGGCTCGCCGCGCCCCGGGTCGCCACCTCCACCGCCACCGAGCCGGTGAAGCCCCGGCCGGCCAGGGAGGCGAGCAGCTCACCGCAGGGCTGATTGCCCCGCCCCGGCACCAGGTGCTCGTCGCGGTGCTCGCCGGTGCCGTCGCCAAGGTGCACGTGCGCCAGATTCGGCCCCATCCGGTCGGCGAGCGCCAGGGCGTCGGTGCGGGACGCCGCGCAGTGCGACAGGTCGAGCGTGTACGCGGCGTACCCGGTATCGGTCGGGTCCCAGCCGGGCGCGTACGGGACGAACTCGCGCCGGGCCATCCGGACCGGGAACATGTTCTCCACGGCGAAACGGATGCCCGGGAAGCGTTCGCCGATCTCGGCGAGCCCTTCGCTGAAGGTGCGGGCGTAGTCCCGTTGCCAGGTGAAGGGCGGGTGCACCACCACGGTCGACGCGCCGAGCTCCTCGGCGAGCTCCGCCGAGCGGCGCAGCCGTACCCATGGGTCCGGGCTCCAGACCCGCTGGGTGACCAGCAGGCAGGGGGCGTGCACCGACAGCACCGGTACGCCGTAGTGCTCGGCGAGCCCGGCGAGCGCCCCCAC
The DNA here is from genome assembly GCF_049523535.1 of Melissospora conviva. NCBI lineage: Bacteria > Bacillati > Actinomycetota > Actinomycetes > Micromonosporales > Micromonosporaceae > Melissospora > Melissospora conviva. The sequence goes on along the minus strand of NZ_JBLLDT010000004.1, from coordinate 235,375 downwards.
GTCCCGGCTGACCGCGTCCGTCCAGACCATCACCTCGATGCCGTCATAGCCCAGCTCGGCGGCGAGCTGGAAGGTCGCGGAGGTGGGCTCGGGGAAGACCGAGGAGCTGGACAGGAGCACGGGCACAGCGGAAGTCACATCCATCAGGGTAGCTTCCGTCCGCCCCCCGCACCCGGAGCGCAGACGACAAGGGCCCTGCGCCGCGTCACGCTCCGTTGTCGGCGAGCTGGTCGAGTCGGCGCAGGATCAGCCCTTCGCGCAGCGCCCACGGGCAGATGTCGACCGAGTCGATCTCCAGGCGGCGCAGCAGTGTCTCGGCGACCAGCGCCCCGGCGAGCAGCTGGTGTGCCCGCGAGGTGCCGACCCCTTCCAGCTCGCCGAGCTTGGCCGGGGCGATGTGCCGGATGAAGCCGAGGACCTGCCGCACCCCGCGGTGGGTCAGGCTGCGCGGTGTCCAGAGTCCGGCCTTGGCCGGCGCCGCCCCGGCCAGCCGGGCCAGCATGCGGAAGGTCTTGGAGGTGGCGACCGCCCGGTCCCAGCCGTCCGCGGCGAGCTGCCCGAGCACCGGGTCCAACTGCTCCTGCACGTACGCCCGCAGCGCGTCGACGGTCTGGGCGGGCACCGGCTCGGCGGTCTGCGGTGTCACGTCGAGGTGCTCGCGGGTCAGCCGCCCGGCGCCCAGGGGCAGGGAGAGCGCCACCGTCGGCACTTCGTCGAATCCGGAGGCCAGCTCCAGCGAGCCGCCGCCGATGTCCATCGTCAGCAGCCGGCCGGCGGACCAGCCGCACCAGCGCCGGACCGCGAGGAAGGTCGCGCGGGCCTCGTCCGCGCCGGGAAGGACCTCCAGCGGCACCCCCGTCTCCTCGCGTACGCGCGTCAGCACGGCGGTCGCGTCGGTGGCGTCGCGGACCGCGGAGGTGGCGAAGGCGAGCAGCTCGCCGGTGCCGTGCCGGGCCGCGGACTCCCGGAAGGCCCGTACCGTTTCGACGAGCGCGTCGGCGCCGTCGCGGGTGAGGGCGCCGTCGGGGCCGATCCGCTCGGCCAGCCGCAGCGCCACCTTCTCCGAGTGGGCCGGCCAGGGATGTCCGCCGTGGTGGGCGTCGACGATCAGCAGGTGGACGGTGTTGGAACCGACGTCGATCACCCCGAGGCGCATGCTGAGCACCCTAGAGGTCGCGGCCGGCGAACACCGGTGGCACATGCCCATTTGCGCCGCCACCGGGCCGCGGCGCGTCACCCGGCGTACGCTGGCCGGGTGGCTGGCGAACTACACGTAATGGTTGATCTTGGCGCTAATGGGGATGAGCCGGACGATCCGTTCGAGGACGATCCGCGCAGCAGGGAGGTCGACCTCGACTTTCCCCGCGAGTGGGTGGAGTTCCTGGACCCGGTCGACTCCGAGCACCTGGTCCGCGCCGACCTGACCTGGCTGCTCTCCCGCTGGACCTGCATCTTCGGCCGCGGCTGCCACGGCATCGCCGCCGGCCGGGCCGCCGACGGCTGCTGCACACACGGTGCCTTCTTCACCGACGCCGACGACGAGAAGCGGGTCCGGGCGGCGGCCGGCAAGCTCAGCCCGGCGACCTGGCAGCACTACCGGCGCGGCTTCGCCAACTACACCGAGCAGGACACCATCGACGGCAAGAGCCCGGCGCGGCGTACCGCCACCCAGGGCGAGGACGGGCCCTGTGTCTTCCTCAACGACCTCGACTTCGCCGGCGGGGGCGGCTGCGCCCTGCACGCCCAGGCGCTACGCGACGGCGTGCACCCGCTGCGCTACAAGCCGGACGTCTGCTGGCAGCTGCCGGTCCGCCGCGACCAGGAGTGGAGCAAGCGCCCCGACGGCAGCAAGATCCTGATCAGCACGCTGACCGAGTTCGACCGCCGGGGCTGGGGCTCCGGCGGGCACGACCTGCACTGGTGGTGCACCTCCTCGCCGGAGGCACACGTCGGCACCGAACCGATGTACGTCTCCTACGCCGCCGAGCTGACCGAGCTGATCGGCCAGGACGCGTACGACCGGCTCGTCGAACTCTGCGTGGCGCGGGAGCGGACCGGCCTGGTGGCGCCGCACCCGGCGAGCGCCGGGGGCGACGACACCGGTCACGGCTCGAACTTGTAGCCCAGTCCCCGCACGGTGACGATGTGCCGCGGGGCGGAGGGCTCCGGCTCGACCTTGGAGCGCAACCGCTTGATGTGCACGTCGAGGGTCTTGGTGTCGCCGACGTAGTCCGCGCCCCAGACCCGGTCGATCAGCTGCCCGCGGGTCAGCACCCGGCCGGCGTTGCGCAGCAGCAGCTCCAGCAGCTCGAACTCCTTGAGCGGCAGCTGGGCCGGGGTGCCGGCGACGGTCACCACGTGCCGCTCGACGTCCATCCGGACCGGGCCGGCGCTGAGCATCGCCGCGCTGTCCTCGCCGCCCTCGCCGGCGCGCCGGCGCAGCACCGCGCGGATGCGGGCGACCAGCTCCCGCGGCGAGTACGGCTTGGTCACGTAGTCGTCGGCGCCGATCTCCAGCCCGACGACCTTGTCGATCTCGGTGTCCCGGGCGGTGACCATGATGATCGGCACAGTGGAGCGTTGCCGCAGTTCGCGGCAGACCTCGGTGCCGGACATCTCCGGCAGCATCAGGTCCAGCAGCACGATGTCCGCGCCGGAGCGGTCGAACTCGGTCAGGGCCGCGCTGCCGGTCGCCGCCACCGACACCTCGAAACCCTCCTTGCGGAGCATGTACGACAGGGCGTCGGAGAACGACTCCTCGTCCTCGACCACCAGAACTCGGCTCAACTGGCTTCCTCTCCTCGTTGCGGGTGCGCCCCGGTATCGCCGGGCAGCTCGTTCCAGTCCGGCACCACCGCGGCCAGCAGCTCCTCCGGCGGGCGCACCGGCAGGCTGAGGGTGAAGGTGGTGCCACCACCGAGCGTGCTGGCGACCTCGATGCGACCGCCGTGGTTGCCGGCGATGTGCTTGACGATGGCCAGACCCAGGCCGGTGCCGCCGGTCGCCCGGGAGCGGGCCTGGTCGGTGCGGTAGAAGCGTTCGAAGACGCGCGGCAGGTCGTCGGGGGCGATTCCGGAGCCCTGGTCGGTCACCGCGATCTTGACGTAGTCGTCCACGCCGGCCACGTCGACGGTGACGGTCGTGCCGGCGCCGGAGTACTTGATGGCGTTGCCGACGAGGTTGCCCAGTGCGGTGGCGATCTGGTTGGCGTCGCCATAGACCTTGAGCCCCGGCTGGCCGCTGGTGAGAACGCCAATCTTCGCCGCGGCCGCGGTGGTGCGGGTGCGGTCCAGCACCTCGGCGACGACCCAGTCCACCGCCACCGGCTCGTAGATCGCCCGCGAGTCGGCGCCCTGTAGCCGGGTCAGCTCCAGCAGCTCCTCCACGAGACGGCCGAGGCGGCCGGACTCGTGCTGGATGCGCTGGGCGAAACGGCGGGCGGCGGCGAGATCCTCCTCGGCCCGTTCGGCCGGCACCGCACCCGGACCGCCGGCCGGAATCTCGGTGGCGTCCAGCAGCGCCTCGGCGAGCAGCTGCAGCGCGCCGATCGGAGTCTTCAGCTCATGGCTGACGTTGGCGACGAAGTCCCGCCGGACCCGGGCCAGCCGGTGCGCGTCGGTGGCGTCGATGGCCTCCACGACCACGTACCCGCCGCCCAGCCCGGCGGCGCGCAGCTGCACCCCGAGCGGCTCCGCGTCGGCGCCGGCGTGGTTGCGGGGCAGCTCCAGCTCGACCTGGCGGCGCACGCCGGTGCGGCGCACCTGGCCGGCGAGGGTACGGATCATCGGATGCGCGATCACCGTGCCGGCTTCGGTGCCGGCGCGCAGCAGCGCCAGGCTCCGGGCCGCCGGGTTGACCAGAATCGGCACATCGGCGTCATCAAGCACGACCACGCCGGCGGAGAGGTGGTCGATCACCCGTTGGCCGAGGAGGGCACCACCGCCCTGGTCGGCGCCGCGGCGCATCAGCCCCGGTGCCCGGCGTACGGCGCGGCGCGTCGCGGGCAGCAGCGTGATGCCGATGCCCGCCAGCAGTCCGGCGCAGATGCCGACGACAATCCCCAGGTCCACGTGGCGATCGTAGGGTCAGGATCGGACGCGACAGCCCTCGGAAAGGACAAATCCGGCACGGTAGGGAGAGAATTCACTTTCCGGCCGGTTGACGTTCACCGGCGTTCACCTGGGGGCCGCCTGACGGATCTACGGTTGCCCGGCACGCACCCGCCACCCCGACCGCGGGCCGCGCCCCGGCGCCGCGGCACACCGAGACCAACAGGACGTAACGATGCGCGACGATTTCCGGGCCGAACTGCACGTGGTGAGCCAGCTGCTGGTCGACATGGCGGAGGCGAGCCGGGCCGCGATGCGCGACGCGACGCGGGCCCTGCTGACCGCCGACCGGCGGGCCGCCGAGGCGGTGATCGTCCACGACGAGGAGATCGACAGCCGGTACCGGCAGGTCGAGGAGCGTGTCCAGGACGTTCTCGCCCGGCAGGCGCCGGTCGCCAAGGACCTGCGCGCGATGATCACCGCGCTGCACGTCGCGGCGTCGCTGGAGCGGATGGGCGACCTGGCCGACCACGTGGCCAAGACCGCGCTGCGCCGGCACCCGTCGCCGGCCGTGCCGGCCGAGCTGCGGCCGGTCTTCACCGACATGGCCGCCGTCGCCGACCGGATCGCCGGGCTCATCACCACGGTCCTGTCCAAGCCCGACGCCGACCTGGCCGCCGGGCTGGACCTGGAGGACGACGCGATGGACGAACTGCACCGCAGCCTCTTCACCCTGCTGCTGGCCCCCGACTGGCCGTACGGGGTGGAGACCGCCGTCGACGCCACCCTGCTGGGCCGCTTCTACGAGCGCTACGCCGACCACGCCGTCAGCGCCGGGCAGCGGGTGGTCTACCTGATCACCGGCGAGCCGGTGGGCTGAGCGCGGCGAACAGACGACGGCCCGGCCGGGTGGTTCCCCGGCCGGGCCGTCGTTTCTGCGGGCTCGGCGCTGCCGGCCGGCGGTCAACGGCCCCGGCGCGCGACCGGGCTTGCCGACGCCGCTCAGCGGCCCTCGTTGGCGACCCCTGCTCAGCGGCCCTGGTTGGCGACTGCGGCGGCCGCCTCGCGGGCCGCGTCCGGGTCCAGGTACGTGCCGCCGGCGGTGACCGGCTTCAGCTCCGGCGTCAGGTCGTAACGCAGCGGAATGCCGGTGGGGATGTTCAGCTTCGCGATCGCGGAGTCGGAGATGCCGTCGAGGTGCTTGACCAGGGCGCGCAGCGAGTTGCCGTGCGCGGCAACCAGCACGGTCCGGCCGGCGAGGATGTCCGGCACGATCGAGTCGTACCAGTACGGCAGCATCCGGTGCACGACGTCCTTGAGGCACTCGGTGCGCGGCATCAGCTCCGGCGGCAGCAGCGCGTAGCGCGGGTCGCCGACCTGCGACCACTCGGCGTCGTCGGCGATCGGCGGCGGCGGGACGTCGTAGGAGCGGCGCCAGAGCATGAACTGCTCCTCGCCGTAAGCCTCCAGCGTCTCCTTCTTGTTCTTGCCCTGCAGCGCGCCGTAGTGCCGCTCGTTGAGCCGCCAGCTGCGCCGCACCGCGATCCAGTGCCGGTTCGCCGCGTTCAGGGACAGCTCCGCGGTGCGGATCGCGCGGCGCATCACGCTGGTGTGCACCACGTCGGGGAGCAGGTCGTTGGCGAGCATCAGCTCGCCGCCGCGGCGGGCCTCGGCCTCGCCCTTGGCGGTGAGGTCGACGTCGACCCAGCCGGTGAAGAGGTTCTTGGCGTTCCAGTCGCTCTCGCCGTGGCGGAGCAGGACCAGGGTGCCGACCGTGGGCTGCTGCGCCGTGCCGACGGCCGACGCGCTCGTGGGGCTCTCAGTCATGGCCTCATCCTGCCGGAACCGGGCGCCGGACACGCGGGAAGTCCCGGTGATCGGCGCCACTGGGGACCCGGATATCCGGGTGCTGCCGTCACCCCCTGGATGTAAGGTCTCGCTCCGAGAGCGATCATTACACAGGGGAGCGACTGGATGGGTTCGGCGCGGCGGGTACTCGACAATCTCATCGGCGGGCTGCCGCGCGCCTTCTGGTACCTCTGGACCGGCTCGCTGATCAACCGGCTCGGCTCGGCCGTGCTGGTCTTCATGGCCATCTACCTGACCCAGGAGCGCGGCTTCTCCGACGCCCGGGCCGGCCTGGTGATCGGGCTCTGGGGCGCCGGCGGTGCGGCCGGCAGCCTGCTCGGCGGCTACCTCGCCGACCGCTGGGGACGCCGCCCCACCCTGCTCACCGCCCACCTCGGGGCCGCGACCCTGATGGTCGCCATGGGCTTCGCCCGCGACCTGCCGACGCTCGCCGGCTGCGCGCTGCTGCTCGGCCTCTTCGCCGAGGCCGCCCGGCCCGCCTTCTCCGCGATGATGATCGACGTGGTTCCCGAACGGGACCGGGTGCGCGCGTTCTCGCTGAACTACTGGGCGGTCAACGTCGGCTTCGCCGCCGCCGCCATCCTCGGCGGTTTCGCCGCCCGGATCGACTACCTGCTGCTCTTCCTGATCAACGCGGTAACCATCGTGATCACCGCCGTGATCATCTTTGTGAAGGTGCGCGAGGTCGATCCGGGGCGCCGCGGGGCGTTGCCGCCCGTCGTACCGGCCGGTGGCGGCGGCCCGGCCCCGGTCGGCGCCCTGCGGACGATCCTGCGCGACCGGGTCTTCCTCGGCCTGACCGGACTCAACCTCTTCAGCGCCCTGGTCTTCCTCCAGGCCAGCTCCATGCTGCCGATCGCGATGACCGACGACGGCCTGGACGCCACCACGTACGGCTACATCATCGCCCTCAACGGGGTGCTCATCGTCGCCGGACAGCTCTTCGTCCCCCGGCTGATCGGCCGCAGCAGCCACTCCCGGGTGGTGGCGCTCGGCGTGCTGCTCTCCGGCGTCGGCTTCGGCCTGACCGCCTTCGCCGACCTGGCCTGGCTCTACGCCCTCACGGTGCTGATCTGGACGCTCGGCGAAATGATCAACTCGCCGTCGAACTCCACCCTGGTCGCGACCCTCTCGCCGGCCGCGCTGCGCGGCCGGTACCAGGGCGTCTTCTCGCTCTCCTGGCAGCTCGCCGGGGCGCTCGCCCCGACCCTCGGCGGCCTGGTGCGCGAGACCGCCGGCGACGCCACGCTCTGGCTCGGCTGCTTCGTGCTCACCGCGCTCGTCTCGCTCGGGCACCTGCTGGCCCGCCCGGCCCGCGAGCGGCGCGCCGCCGAACTGCGGGCCGCCGCACTCGGCACGGCGACGCTGCCGCAGGTGCCGATCCCCGGAGCCGCACAGACGAAAGCCGCGGCGGCCTCCGGGAACTGATCCCGGGGCACATCCGCGGCTGTCTCAGGCACCGGCGGCGGCGGGCGACACTCACCCCCGTAAGCGTCGCCCGCTCGCGCCGCCGGTCAACAGGTGGACGCCGTCCCCCAACAGCAATCCACCTGTCCCCACGCCTCCGCTCGGTGTACGGATCTGATCGATCCGCCGCTCCCCCGAACGTTTCCGAACGCAGCGTGGTGCAATAAAGCTAGTTGTACCACTTTGCGGAAACAAGCTCACCGGCTGTCTTGCTGGTCACACCGTTCGGTAACAACCGGAGGGTGACCAATGATGCCATGAGCAACATCTCCGTACGGGTCGAGCATTCCCCATATGAGGTCATCCATCCTCCCGATTCGGGGATTCCGTACGGAAAAAATTGCTCTGCCGGCCGCTGCGCAGCGTCTCCTGATAGATCAGGTTCAGCTCGCGTTCGTCGAAGGCCTGGAACCACTGCGCCCAGGTGATGTGCTGCAGCCGGCGGCTGCCGCTGTAGCCCGGGAAATCAAAGGTGAGCACGCCCGCGTGACCGTCGTGTTCGGTACCGGCGATCGTGGACGGTTTCGCCTTGCGCTCCCGCGCCCAGCGCTGGATCACGTCGTGGTTGGTGGTCACCAGGCTGCGCCCGGGACGCTCGGGCCGGTCCTGCGGCGACGTGATCGTCTGGGCGTACCGCAGCGAGCGCGACGACGCCCCGCCCTCGCGGGCACCCTCCCGGCGTGACGACGCCGAACGGGCCGACGGCGACCGTCCTGCGGCCCGCGCCGAGGGCGCCCGGCTCACGGCCCGCGTCGACGGCGCCCGGCTCTCGGCCTTGCCGCGCGAGGTAGTCGACCGGGCGGCCGGCGCGGCCTTGCGGCTCTCGGCGCGCTTGCGGGTCTGCGCCCGAGACTGCGACGCCTTCTGCGCCTGCGAGCGCTTCTCGGCCTGCACACGCTTCTGCGCCTGCGCCCGCTTCTGTGCCTGCGAGCGCTTCTCGGCCTGGGCCCGCTTCTCGACCCGCGCCCGCTCGGTCTGGGTCCGCTTCTCGACCCGCGCCCGCTCGGCCTGCGCCCGCTTCTCGACCTGGGCGCGGCTCTCGGTGCGCGGTCGGCTCGCGGCTCGCGAGCGGCTCTCCGCCGGTGACCTGCTCGCCGTCCGCGACCGGCTCTCCGCGGTCCGCGACCGGCTCTCAGGCCGCGAGCGGGCCTCGGAGCGGGACCGGGTCTCCGAACGGGACCGGCCCGCCGAGGTACGCCGGTCGGTACGCGCCGACGACTCCCGCCCGGAGGGACGCCGCTGGTCGCCGCGGCGCTGCTCGGTGCGCAGGGTGCGTACCAGGGTCTGCACCAGCTCGGGCTTGCGCAGCCCGGAGGTCCCGCGCACCCCGCGATCGCGCAGCTGTCCACGCAGTTCGTCCACGCGCAGCCGGCTGATGTCGGACTCGGCCACACGCGGAGTGCCCGGCGTCTGGTTGCCCGGCCGGTTCTTGGTCGCGGTCCGCGTGGCGCCGCGACCGGTGCTGTTCCGTTGAACCATGAGTGCTCACGCTCCTCGAAGTGGTCTCCTCGGATGCGCGGCGCAGCGCCGCACCGGCGGCGGTTACCCCAACGAAAGGCTCTGAACCCGCCGCCTACGACGATTCCGCGTCACCGGCGGCGGCAGCGGCCGAACCCGCGCCGGAGGGCTCGAAGAGGTGCGCGAACGCCGCGAGGTTCGCCGTCGACTCGCCCCGCTTGACCCGCCACTCCCACTCCCGGCGGATCGAGCTGCCGAACCCGATCTCCAGCATGGTGTCGAAGGACTCGTCGGCGTAGGTGAGCACCGCGCCGAGCAGCCGGTCGAGCTCGTCGGCGTCGACACCGGTCAGGTTGACCCGGCCGGTGAGGTAGACGTCGCCGACGCTGTCGATGGAGAAGGCGACGGCGTACATCCGGGCGTTGCGCTGAAGCAGCCAGGCCCAGAGCTCCTCACGCCGCTCGTCGGGCTGGCGCATCACGAACGCCTCGACCCGCAGCGCGTGCTCGCCGACGATCAGGTTGCAGACCGTCTTCAGCTTGTGGGTCCCGGGCAGGGTGATCGCGTAGGAGTGCTCCCCGGTCGGCTCGCAGGGCAGCTCCCGCTCGGCGCAGACCGACTCGATCAGGGCCCCGATCTCACTCATCCGGCTCATCGCCCCTACTTTACGGCCGGTCGATCGCCTGTGCCCGGCGACGCGACGCCGGGGGCAGCCGCCCTGACGGCGGTCGGGACAAGACGAGGGCCTGACCCGACGGCGGTCAGGAGGAGACGACGGCGTCGCCGGCGAAGCGGGCCGCGAGGTCGCTGCGGCGCTCGGCGATCGCCTCCTGGTAGACGGCGAGCAGCCCGGCGACCGTACGCGACCAGGAGAAGTTGCGGGCGTGGCCCAGCGCGCCCCGGGAGAGCTCCGCCCGGTGGCCGGCCGCCGGCAGCAACCGGGCCAGCATCCGCGCCCAGTCGACCGGGTCGTGGCTGTCGACCAGCAGACCGCTGACCCCGTCCTGCACAGCGGTGACCAGACCGCCGACGGCCGCGGCCAGCACCGGCGTGCCGCAGGCCTGCGCCTCCAGCGCCACCAGCCCGAAGGACTCGTTGTGCGAGGGCACGGCGACCACATCGGCGGCCCGGTAGAGCGCCGGCAGGTTCTCCCCGGTCTGCGGCGGCAGGAACCGTACGCGGTCGTCGACACCGAGCGAGGCGGCGAGTTCGATCAGGGCCGTCGGCCGGTCCAGGCCACTGCCGCTGGGTCCGCCGGCGATGACGACGGTGACCTCCTCGGCCAGGGCGGGATCGCGCTCACGCAGCGCCGCCACCGCGCGTACCAGCACGTCGGGGGCCTTCAGTGGCTGGATCCGGCCGACGAAGGCGACGACGTACCCCTGCTCGGGCAGGCCGAGGCGCCGCCGGGCGGCGAGCCGGGCCTTCGCGGCGTCGCCGTACGCGGGACGGAAGCGTTCCAGGTCCACACCGGGCTCGACGATCGACACCCGCCGCGGGTCGGCCTGATAGCGCGCAATCAGATCGCCGGCCTCGACGGTGGTGTTGGCCACGAGCCGGTTCGCCTCCGCGACCACCTGCTCCTCGCCGATCACCCGGGACTTCGGCTCCGGCCGGTCACCCGCGGCCAGCCGGGCGTTCTTCACCTTCGCGAGGGTGTGGGCGGTGTGCACCAGCGGCACGCCCCAGCGGTCCTTGGCGAGCCAGCCGACCTGACCGGAGAGCCAGTAGTGGGAGTGGACCAGGTCGTACCAGCCGGGCGGCCGGGCCGCCTCCGCGCGCAGCACCCCGGCGGTGAAGGCGCAGAGCTGTCCGGGCAGCTCCTCCTTGGTGAGCCCCTCGAAGGGGCCGGCCATCACGTGCCGGACCAGCACGCCGGGGACAACCTCCACCACCGGCGGCAGGTCCCCGGAGGTGGCCCGGGTGAAGATCTCCACCTCGACGCCGGCGTCGGCCATCCGGCGGGCGACCTCCAGGATGTAGACGTTCATGCCGCCCGCGTCGCCGGTGCCCGGCTGGTGCAGCGGAGAGGTGTGCACGGAGAGGGTGGCGATCCGGCGGGGCAGGGGCGATCCCGTCCGCTGACGCGCCACACCGGTGTGCAATTCCGACACATCCACTCCTTCAGCCATGGAGAGCGCGACCGCACTACCGGCGCCTGGAGAGGAGAACCTCCCCGCCGGCTCACATCTTCCCGATCGTGGATGTCACATGCACCACCCCGTGGCGCCGAAGGTGATCCACTTCATGCCGCCCCACCGGCCGTCGCGACCTGCTCCGGCGGGGGACCCGGCCGCCGCGCCGGGCCGATCGGCGAGAATCACCCCATGACCCCTGTCGCGATCGTTACCGGCGCCTCCAGCGGAATCGGGGCGGCCACCGCCCGCCGGCTCGCCCGGGAGGGCTTCCACGTGCTGGCCGCGGCCCGCCGTACCGACCGGCTGGCCGCCCTGGTCGCCGAGATCACCGCCGCGGGTGGCGCCGCCACCGCGGTCGAGTGTGACATCACCTCCGACACCTCCGTCGCTGCGCTGGCCGCCACGGCCGCCGCCGCCGGCGGGCCCGTCACGCTGCTGGTCAACAACGCCGGTGGCGCCAAGGGCTCCGACCCGGTGGAGCGCGGCCGGATCGACGAGTGGCAGTGGATGTACGACGTGAACGTGCTCGGCACGCTGCGCGTCACCCAGGCCCTGCTGCCCGCCCTGGAAGCCTCCGGCGCGGGCACCCTCGTCATGATCAGCTCGACCGCGGGGCTGGTCGTCTACGAGGGCGGCGGGGGTTACACCGCCGCCAAGCACGCCGAGACGGCGATGACCGAGACCCTGCGCCTGGAGCTCTGCGGCCGGCCGGTCCGGGTCGTCGAGATCAACCCGGGAATGGTGAAGACCGACGAGTTCGCGCTGGTCCGTCACCGCGGCGACGCCGGCCAGGCCGCCGATGTCTACGCCGGGGTGGCCGACCCGCTCGTCGCCGACGACGTCGCCGACTGCGTCGCCTGGGCGGCCACCCGGCCGCACCACGTCAACATCGACCGGATGGTGGTCCGGCCGCTGGCCCAGGCCGCGCAGCACAAGGTGCACCGGACGCCCGGGGCGTGACGGGCACCGGCCGGCGGCCGCGGGGCGGACCGCCCCGCCCGCTGGGCGTCGTCACCCGGGGCACCACCAACCCCAACCGGCTGCGCCGGGTCGACAACTGGATCGCGGTGCACTGCGCGGACCTGCTGCGCGCCGCGCCCGATCCGCTCGTGGTGGACCTCGGGTACGGGGCCACCCCGGTCACCGCCGTCGAGCTGCGGGCCCGGCTGGCGCGTACCGTGCCGAACGTCCGGGTGGTCGGGCTGGAGATCGACCCGGCCCGGGTCGCCGCCGCCGCGTACGCCGCCGATCCACCGGGGCTGACCTTCGCCCGCGGCGGGTTCGAGCTGGCCGGGCTGCGGCCGGTGCTGGTGCGGGCCTTCAACGTCCTGCGCCAGTACGACGAGGGGCAGGTCCGCGCCGCCTGGGAGACGATCACCGACGCGCTCGCCCCCGACGGTGTGCTCGTCGAGGGCACCTGCGACGAGCTGGGGCGGCTGGCGTCCTGGCTCCTGCTGGACCGGGCCGGCCCGCACACCCTGACCCTGGCCGCCCGGCTGGCCACCCTGGACACCCCGGCCACCCTCGCCGAACGGCTGCCGAAGGCGCTGATCCACCACAACGTGCCCGGCCAGCCGGTGCACGCCTTCATCGCCGCGCTCGACGACGCCTGGCAGGCGGCGGCGCCGTACGCGACCTTCGGGCCGCGGCAGCGCTGGGTGCGCGCGGTGACGGCGGTACGCGACGCCGGCTGGCCGGTACGGGACCGGCCGGGGCGCTGGCGGCTCGGCGAGGTGACCGTGCCGTGGGCGGCGGTCGCCCCGCTCTGACATCCACGACGGGACTTCACCGACCGGCCGTGCGGTGCCGCCCGGCGCGCATGCGGCGCCGCCCGGCCCGGCCGGTCAGATCACGCAGTTGATCAGGATCGGCTCGGGGTGGAGGGTGACCCCGAAACGCTCCCGTACGCCGTCGCGGATCTCCCGGGCCAGCGCGATCAGCTCGGCGGTGGAGTGCGCGTCGCGGTTGGTCAGCGCCAGGGTGTGCTTGCCGGAGATGGCGGCACCGCCGCTGCGGTAGCCCTTGCCGAAGCCGGACTTGTCGATCAGCCAGGCAGCGCTGACCTTGACCCGCCCGTCGGGCAGCGGCCAGTGCGGGGGCTCCCCCGCCTCGCCGGCCCGCTCCCGCAGCCGCTCCCAGCCGGCGGCGTCGAGGACCGGGTTGGTGAAGAAGGATCCGGCCGAGCGGGTGTCGGGGTCGTCCGGGTCGAGGACCATTCCCTTGCCGGCGCGCAGCGCCCGGACCGCGTCGCGGGCCTGCGCCAGCGGCACCCGGTCGCCGACCTCGACGCCGAGTTTGCGGGCCAGTTCGGCGTAGCGCACCGGGGCCGACAGCGGCGAACGGGTGAGCCGGAAGTCGACGCTGAGCACCACGTAGCGGTCACTGTGCCGGAAGACGCTGGAGCGGTACGCGAAGTCGCACTCCCCGGCCGTCATCCGGGTGACGGCGCCGGTGCTGCGGTCGTACGCCTCGACAGCGGCGACGGTCTCGGCGACCTCCTGGCCGTACGCGCCGACGTTCTGGATGGGGGTGGCGCCGGCCGACCCGGGGATGCCGGAGAGGCACTCCAGCCCGGAGAGCCCGGCGGCGACGGTGCCGGCGACGAACTCGTCCCAGGGCTCGCCGGCCTGCACCCGCACGGTGACCTGATCGGGCTCGGCTGGGTCGGCGGGGAGCTGTTCGGTACCCCGGGAGCGGATCAGCAGGACACTGCCGGCGAAGCCGTCGTCGCCGATGACGACGTTGCTGCCACCGGCCAGGAGGAGGAGGGGTTCACGCCGTTCCTCCGCTTCGCGCACAAATCGTATGATTTCATCTTGATTGACGGCAGAAATCACTCGTTGGGCGGGTCCTCCGAGTCGCAAAGTCGTATAACTCGCCAGAGAATGCGATTGCGGGATATTTGCGGTCGCCGACTGGGCACTAACGTCTGACACGCCGTCAACCCTAGGCTGAAAGACAACGCCGCCGCCCGCAGGTCGGCTGGTGACCCCGGAGGAGATCGGGATGAACAGAGTGCACGGCAGCAAGGACTTCTGGATCGGCGCGCTGCGTTCCGAGGGCCCGGCGTTCCGGGCGGCGGTCGCCGAGGCGGCGCCCGACACACCGGTGCTCTCCTGTCCGGGCTGGACAATCGCCGACCTCACCACCCACCTGGCGACCCTCTACGCCTGGGTCGTCTCCGTCGCGGACCGGGCCGACACCACCGCGCCCGCTCAGCGTCCCGCGCCCCCGGAGAGCGCGCAGATCCCCGACGGGCTGACCGCCCTGGAGTTCTGGCAGCGCGAGTACGACCGGCTCCTCGAACTGCTCGAGCGCGTCGACCCGGAACAGCCCGCCTGGAACTGGGCGCCCCAGCCGAAGAAGGTTGCCTTCTGGGCGCGGCGCATGGCGCACGAAACGGCGATCCACCGCTGGGACGCCGAGATGGCGATCGCGGCCGGTCAGCCGATCGAGACGAAGCTCGCCGCAGACGGCATCACCGAGGTCCTGGACACCTTCCTGCCCGCCGGCCACCGCCGGGCCGAGGGCGAATGGCAGGGCCTGGTACGCCTCACCTCCACCGACGCCCACCAGGAGTGGTACGTCCGGCTGCGCGGCAGGGGGGTCGCCCTCCTCGACACCGGCACCATCCTCGACAACCACGCCCACCCGGCGCTGGTCCAGGTGACCGGCACCGCCAGTGACCTGCTGCTTGCCCTCTACGGCCGGGTCGGCCTCGACAGCCTGGGGGTCCAGGGCGACCGCCACCTGATCGACGGGCTGCGCGTCGGCTGAGCCGCCACCCGCCGGACTGCGCCAATCTGATGTGGGCTGCCGGTCTCGGTGCCGGCTCCGTGTCGGGCCGGTGGTGGCGGCTGCCGGTCGTCGGGCGGTTGCGGCGGCGAGATCCAGGTGACCAGCACGACCGAAATGATCATCAGGAGGAACCACGACGCCAGCTTCGCCAGTGACACCGGCTCCCATCCGCCCACCTGACCCGGGTAGAGCCATGCGTTCGACCAGGTGGCGATGTTCTCCGCGAGCCAGATGAAGAAGGCGACGAGGAGGAAGGCCAGCAGCAGAGGCATCCGCCACCGCTGCCGGAAGATGCGAAAGTGCATGACACAGCGTCCGAACACGAGCACGACGACTGCGATGAGCAGCCACCGCAGATCCTGCAGGTAGTGGTTCGCAAAGAAGTTGAGATAGATCGCAGCCGCCACCACGGCCGTCACCCAGCGTTTCGGGTAGCGCGTGAAGCGCAGGTCGAACAACCGGTCCACCCGGACCAGGTAGGAGCCGACCGCGGCGTACATGAATCCGCTGAACAGTGGCACTCCACCGATGCGCAGCACGCCGTCGGGCTCGTAGACCCAGGAACCGATCTGGGTCTTGAACAGCTCCATGAGCGTGCCGACAAGGTGGAACAGGACGATCACCCGTAGCTCGCGCAGGGTCTCCAGGCGCCCGGCGACCATCGCGACCTGGATGCCGACGGCGGCGATGGTGAGCGCATCGTTTCGGGCGAGCGCGGCGTCATCCGGATACCACAGGTGCGCGGCGCAGATGACCGCGAGCATGGCAGCACCGAACACACATGCCCATGCCTGTTTGAGCCCGAAGGCCAGGAACTCGGTCAGCCACCCGCCCGGCCCGTGCCGCGGCAGCCGGGCCAGCGCGACGCGGAAGCGGGCATCGATCGCACGTTCGGCCGTGGTGACGGTGCCTGCTTCGGCGGTGGGGTGTCGCATCGCCAGAGGTTAGTGCGGTCGAAACGCCGTCCACGCCGGGGGCACGGGGACGGCCCGCACGAGGGTGGCCTTCATGCGCTGCTCGGCTTCGGTGCCACGACGATCTGGTCCGGGATCGGCTGGCCGAGGCAGCGGCGGGTGAGCAGGGCGGCGCCCACCACCGCCGCGGGCATGAAGAGGATCGCGCCGAGCGGGATCAGGAAGACCACGAAGACCGACACTCCGAAGCCCAGCGCCAGCGTGCGGTTGCGGCGCAGCACCTGCCGCCGCTCGGCCCAGAGCTTGCCGCGCCGGGAGAAGGGCGAACCGGTCAGCTCCAGCGCGAGCAGCCCGCCACCGACGATCGCGCCGAGGACCGGGACCACCGTCTGGCCCAGGATCGGAATGAAGCCGGCGATGAAGAGCAGCACACCGAAGAGCACGGAGAGCCCGATCAGCCGCAGCGCGTCCACGATGGCGCGCCCCAGCGACGTCCAGAAGGACGTCTCGACCTCGTCCGGAGTGCCGCCGCACCCCCGCTCGATCCGCCCGGAGATCGACTCGTAGAACGGGTCGCCGATCACCAGGGTCACCGTGGTGAAGGTCAGCACCCCCACCAGCAGCCCCACCCCGAAGACCGCCGCCCCCGCGACCACCCGGGTCAGACTCCGGGCAGCCGCCGACCAGTCGTCGGCGAAGGGGGTGAGCCAGGCGGCGAGATCGACGACGTTCCAGGCGAGGGCCACGAAAGCCGCGAGGTAGAGCACCCCCGTGATCAGCGCCGGGATCATCCCGAGCAGCATCAGCCGCGGGTTGCGGAAGCAGAGCCCGACACCGCGGGCGAAGAGACGGGCACCGGCGAAGAACTGGTTACCCGCTCCGACGACGGGGGCGGTTACCTGCGAGACGTTCACGACGGGGAATCGTAATGCCATGCAGTCGCCGCGTGCGTCGGCTTCCGATGTCGGACCGGCCCGGCAGGATGACCGGGTGCGTGCCGCCCGACTGATCTCACTGGTGCTGCTGCTGCAGTCCCGGGAGACGATGACCGCCGCCGAACTCGCCGCCGAACTGGAGGTCTCCGAGCGCACGATCTACCGGGACGTGCTGGCGCTCAACGCCGCCGGGATCCCCGTCTACGCCGACCGTGGACGCGCCGGCGGGTACCGGCTCCTCGGCGGCTACCGGACCCGGTTGACCGGGCTGAGCCGTACGGAAGCCGAGGCGCTCTTCCTCTCCGGACTCCCCGGGCCCGCCGGCGACATGGGGCTCGCCGAGGCGGTGGCTAGCGCCCAGCTCAAGGTGCTCGCCGCCCTCCCCGCCCCGCTGCGGGACGCCTCGGATCGGGCCGGACAGCGGTTCCACCTGGACGTACCCGGCTGGTTCGACACCGCGGACCGGCCGGCGTGGCTGGCCGATCTGGCGCGAGCGGTGTGGCGGGACCGGCTGGTCGAGTTCCGCTACCGGCGCGGCGACCGCGAGGTGGCGCGGACCGTCGCCCCGTACGGGCTGGTCCTCAAGAACGGCGTCTGGTACCTGACCGGGCAGGTCGGCGATGACTACCGCACCTACCGGGTGGACCGGGTGCGCGACGTCCGCGACGCGGGCGCGGGCTTCACCCGCGACGAGAGCTTCGACCTGGTGGCGCACTGGCGGGCATCGGCCGACGGCTTCGTCCGCGGCATGCTCGCCGAACGGGTCACCGTGCGGCTGAGCCACGTCGGGCTGCACGACCTTCGGTACGCCGTCGACGCGCCCTTCGCGTACGCGCATGCCCTGGCGGCCGCCGCCCCGCCGGACAGCCAGGGGCGGGTGGTCACCGAGCTGCCGGTCGAGTCGGTGGAGGTGGCGTACCACGTGCTGCTGCGACTCGGGCCGGAGGTCGAGGTGCTGGCCCCCGCCGCGCTGCGCGACCTGATGGCCGGCGCGGCGCGGCGGCTGGCCGCCCACTACCGGGACTGACCAGACGGGCTGCCCGCCGAGTGCGCCGTGTCCGGGTCAGCGGTACTCGCTGACGTCGGCCTTCTTGCCGCCCTCGACCACCTCCGTGATGTAGCGGAAGCCCTGTGGACGGCTGCCGTCGACATCGGTGAAGCCGTACGCGGTCGCCAGCTCACCGCTGTCGACGGACTTGCCGTTCCAGCGGGCCCGCTGCGGGTCGGCGGCGAGCGCCGCGACGGCCCGCCCGACGTACGCCGGGGTCTCCGAGACCGCGAAGTCCGGTTCCTTGGCGATGGCGTCGCGCCAGTTCTCCTCGGTGACTCCGTAGATCTCCAGCATCATCTCCGACCGCAGCCAGCCCGGTGTGACGGCCACCGCGGTGGCGTCGTGCTCGCGCAGCTCGTGCGCCTGGCTGAAGGCCAGCCGGTTGACCGAGGTCTTCGCCAGGTCGTAGAAGAGCGACATCCGGTAGTTCTTCTCGTTGTACGCCCGCGTCCCGTCACCGATCTCCACGACCAGCCCGCCGGGGCGGCGGATCAGCAGCGGCAGCGCGTAGTGGCTGGTGATGATGTGGGTGTGCACGGCGAGCTGCAGCAGCCGGAAGCCCTTCTCCAGCGGCTGCTCCCAGATCGGCTTGTGCCAGGTGACCAGCGGGTCGCCGCCCCAGACGTCGTTGACGAGCACATCCAGCCGCCCCTGCTCGGCGTCGATGCGGGCGATGAGGTCCCGGACCTGCTCCGGCACCAGATGATCGACCTGTACGGCGATGCCGGTGTCGCCGGCCGCCGTGACCAGTTCGGCGGTCTCCTCGATGGTCTCCGGCCGGTCCATCTCCGAGCGCTGGGCGCGGGTGCTGCGGCCGGTGGCGTAGACGGTGGCGCCGGCCGCGCCGAGCTGCACGGCGATCGCCCGGCCGGCGCCGCGGGTCGCCCCGGCCACCAGCGCCACCCTGCCATTCAGTTCTCCACTCATCCCTCGACCCTGACAGGCATACCTGACAGCAGCTGTCCGATTTCCGGAAAACCTCGGCCGCCCTCCCCGGTGCGGGTCAGGAACCGCACGGCGGTGCGGAACGCACCGCCGTCGGGCACCACATCATTGGCCGGGCACCGCACATCATCGGTCGGGCACCGTTAATCCGGGGGCGGGCGCCGGGGCGATGCTGAGATCATCTCGGGGTGCAGGTGCTGCTGGAGGGAATTGTCGGATCGGTCGCGTACGGGCTGGCCGGGCCGGGCTCCGACGTGGACCGCGTCGGGGTCTTCGCCGCACCGACCGTCGCCTTCCACGGACTGCACCGGCCGAAGGAATCCATCGTCACCACCGCGCCGGATGTCACGCTGCACGAGGCGGCGAAGTGGTGCCGGCTGGCGATGAGCGGCAACCCGACCGCGAGCGAACTCGTCTGGCTCCCCGACGACCTCTATCTCACCCGCACCCGCTTCGGCGACGAGCTGATCGGAATCCGTACGGCGTTCCTCAGCGCACCCCGGGTCCGCGACGCGTACCTGGGCTATGCGGGGCAGCAGTTCCGCAAGCTCGTCTCCCGCGGCGACGGCACGTTCTCGTCCGACACCCGTCGGCGTACGGCCAAGCACGCCCGTCACCTCGCCCGGCTGCTGCACCAGGGGCGGGTCCTCTATGCCAGCGGAGTGCTGCCGATCCGGCTGGCCGATCCGGGATGGTTCCTCGACTTCGGCGAGCAGGTCGCCGACGGTGACCTCGCCCGTGCCCAGGTGCTGCTGGCCGACGCCGAGGCCGACTTCGCCCGCATCCGCACCCCGCTGCCCAGCCACCCCGACGAGCCCACGATCGACCGCTGGCTCCTCGCCGTCCGCGCCGCCCACCTCCCCGCGACCCCCTGACCCGTACCCATCTCCCACCCGGCCGTCCCCCACCCGCCCGTCCCCACCCGGCCGGCCCCGCCGTGCCCCGCCCTCTCCCCCCGCCCTCTCCCCCGCGCCCTCTCCCGCGCCCTCTCCCGGGCCCTCTCCCCCCGCCCTCTCCCGCGCCCTCTCCCCAGGACGCAACTTCAGGGATATTGCTGCCTCAACGCCCCCGGACACAGCAACATCCCTGAAGTTGCGCGGATCTTGGCGTGCGTCGGGGTGCGCGCGGGACGCCGGGAGCGCACGGACCTTGGCCAGCACGTCGCCGGGAGCGCACGGATCTTCGCCAGCACGTCGGTGGCGGAGGTGCGGATCTTGGCCAGCGCGTCGGCGGCGGAGGTGCGGATCTTGGCCAGCACGACGCCGGGGGCGTGGATCTTGGCCAGCACGACGCCGGGGGCGTGGATCTTGGCGAGGGCCGGCCCGCGGGGGACGCTGGGGTCGCGGAGCTTGGGGTACGCGTCGGCGCGGGGCGCCAGCGGGTCAGGGGTTGAGGAAGGTGGTGAGGCGCTCGCGCAGGTCGGCGCGGTCGGTCCAGAGGACACCCGGCTTGTCGTAGACGTGCAGGGTTGCCTGCGGCAGGGCGGCGGCGAGCTCCTCTGCCACCTCGACGGGGTGCAGTTCGTCGCCGGCGTTGGCGATCACCAGGGCCGGGACGTCGACGGCGGCCAGCGCGGCCCGGTCGGCCAGCGGCGCGTGCTCCGGCAGGCTCGCCAGTCCCGCGCCGAGCCCGTCGCGCATCAGCTGGTCGAGCCGCTGCCGCAGGTACGACCAGCCCGCCGGGGTGTTCCGCACCGCCGGCGGCATCTCCAGCTCGACCGCCTCGGCCATCGCGGAGGCGTCGCCCTCCTCGACCGCTTCCAGCAGCGCGGTGAGCCGCTGTCCGGCCACGTCGGGTCGGGGCTGGTCCAGCGCGGCGGGGAGGAAGAAGACCACCCGCTCGAAGCGGGCCGGGCTCTCGGTGAGCAGCCGGGCCAGCGCCCCGGCGCCGAGGCTCGCCCCGAACGCCCGCGTCGCCCGGCTCAGGTCGGCGATCGCCCGCAGGTCACGGGCGAGATCGGCGTACGTCCACTCGCCTTCGGGGGAGTCGGAGCGGCCGTGTCCACGGAACTGGAAGAAGACCTTCCGCCCGGTCACCCCGCTGCCGAAGGGGCGGGTGTTGGCGATGCCGTTCGCCAGCCCGTGCGCGAAGACGGTGACCGGTTCGCCCACCCCGGTGGTGAGCCGTTCCAGTGCCACGCCGTGCGGGGTGGCGACCAGCTCGGTCTCCGGTTCCGGCAGGGCCGGGCGGCCGGTACGGGGCGCGCTCGGTCCCGGGCCGTAGGTGCGGGGGCCGCCGTCGGGTGGTGGCGGCCAGCGGAAGTCCCTCACCAGGCGCCTCGGCCGTCGCCCAGCTCCTTCAGCCCGACCCGGACGTCGAGCAGATAGATCAGGGCGGCGGCGATGCCGATCAGGCTGGCGATGTTGATCGGCCCGCTGAGGAAGAGGGTCAGCACGAAGCAGATGCCGAGGATCGCGATCCAGGCGCCCTTGGAGAGCGTGCCGATCGCGGGGAATGCCTCGGCCCGCTGGGTCACTGCGTGCACCAGGGCGACGGCTTGGATGATCAGCGCGAAGACGAGCAGGATCAGCGTGATGACGGCGACGACATCGTCGTAAAAGATCGGCGCGGCGTAGGCCATGTAGGCAAGCTTATGCCGACGAGCCCCGGTCGTCGCGAGACGTACCGGGGCTCGGCAGCTGTGCGGGCCGCGCGGTGGCGACCCGCGAGGGTCACTCGGCGGCCGGACGGGCCTTCTTCGCGGTGCTCTTGGGCTTGGCGGTCTCGCCGGTGGTGGCGCGCGGCTTCGGGGCGGCCTTGCGCGGCCGGACCGCCTTGGGCTTGGCCTCCACGACCTCGGCAACGGTGGCCGGGGTGGCCTCGACCGCGGCCGGGGTGGTCGCCGGCTCGGTCACCTCGATGTCGGCGTTGACGGTGTCGGCGGCCTGCACGACCCCCGCGCCGACGGCCCGCTCGCCCTCGGCCACGAGCGCCTTGTAGGCGGCCAGGGCGCGCTCCTGTGCGACCTGGGCGCCGGCGGCGAGCGCGGCGGCGTTGCGGCCGGCCAGCTCGCGCAGCTTCTCGGCGTCGAGGTCGACGACGGTCTTCTTCTCCTTCACCGCGGCGCTGAGGTTCGCGGCGCGCAGCCGCTCCTCGGCCTTCTCCCGCAGCTCGGCGGCGGTGAGGTTCGCGGTACGCAGCCGCTCCTCGGTCTTCACCCGCAGCTCGGCGCCGGTGACGGCGGCCTTGTCGCTGAGCTCGTTCAGCACGGCGGGGAGCTTGCGCAGCTGCTCGTAGGCGAGCGCGCCGACTCCGGCGACGGCGTAGAGCGGGGTCGGGATCCGGGTGGACTGCTTCTGGGCGGTCATGACTGCTTCTCCTCCTCGGCCGCGGTGGCGGCCCGGTCTGCGGGGGTGCTGCGCTTACGGGCCGGCTTCGCTGCCGGCTTCGTCGCCGGCGCCGGGGTGGCGCCGGTTCCGGCCGTGGCCGCGGACGTGACGTCGTCTGCGGTCCCGGTGGTGGTTTCGGTGGTGCTGGTCTCGTCGGCGGTCCCGGTGCCGGTCTCCGCCTCGGCCGCCAGGCGTTCGTTCTCGCGGCGGAACGTCTCGTAGATCTGGGTCAGCGACTGCTTCTGCGCCATGGTCAGGCCGGGGTCGACCGCGATGGCGGCGAGCACGCCCTGCCCTTCCTTGTCGTCGAGCAGGCCGGCCCGCAGGTACATCGCGGGGGTGGAGACCCGCAGCGCGGTCGCGAGCTGCTGGAGCACCTCGGCGCTGGGCTTGCGCAGCCCTCGCTCGATCTGGCTCAGGTAGGG
This sequence comes from Melissospora conviva, assembly GCF_049523535.1. Lineage (NCBI taxonomy): Bacteria > Bacillati > Actinomycetota > Actinomycetes > Micromonosporales > Micromonosporaceae > Melissospora > Melissospora conviva. The sequence goes on along the minus strand of NZ_JBLLDT010000004.1, from coordinate 212,997 downwards.
GTTGCTGACACCGGCCTGTTCCGCGAGCTGCCGCAGCGATATCTGCGCGTTGTTGCGCAGATCGCGGATGAATCCGCCGATGTCGCGGGGGAGATCCTTCGGAGTGGCCATGAGCCCAACGTATCCCGCTGCGCTTGCTCCAGCAAGCGGAATGCTAGCGAGAGTTAGCGCTATCTGAGATCAAGGCCTATGACCTCCGCCACTCGCCTCGCGGTTCAGCCGGCAACTCGCGCCCTCGCCGGTCACCAGAGCGACGCGAGGGCTCCCACCGGTTCGCCGCGGCCATGGAGCGGCACCCGGCCGAATTCCGCCAGGGCGGGCGTGTCCAGCCCGAGCCGGCGCAGCGCGGAGACCAGCACCGCCGGGCGGGCGCGGACCGCACCGTCGTCAATCTTGAGCGCCACCGCCCCGACCTGCGGCACCGCCAGCGCGAAGACCCCCTCCGCGCCCACCTTCGCCAGCAGTCCCGGCACCGCGGTCATCAACCGGGTGTCCTGACCTCCGGTGCCGCCGACCAGCTCCGGATGGGCCCGCATCGCGTCCGCGACCGCCCGCTCCGGCGTGCCCAGGTCCGCCTCGACCAACCGGAGGAAGGCCCGGGCCAGGGCGGTCAGCGAGATCGCCAGCACCGGGGCGCCACAGCCGTCCACCCCGACCGCGGCGGCCGGCTCGCCGGCACACTCCTCGACGGCCGCACGCAGCCGCTGCTGCAGCGGGTGCGCCGGCGCCCAGTAGTTCTCGACCGGCCAGCCCGCCGCCTGGCAGGTCAGCAGCATTCCGGCGTGCTTGCCCGAGCAGTTCATCGCCAGCCGCGAAGCGGTGCCGCCGGCACGCAGCAGCGCCGCGCACGCGTCCTCGCCGATCGGCAGCTCGGGCGGACAGCCGAGGTCGGCCTCGGTGAACCCGCCGGAGTCGAGCAGCGCGCGGACCCGGGTCAGCTGGGCCGGTTCGCCGAAATGGCTGGCAGCCACCATCGCCAGGTCCCCCGGGTCGCTCAGCCGCAGCCCGGCCCGGAGCATCCCGACCGCCTGCATCGGCTTGTTCGACGAGCGGGGAAAGATCGGCGCGGTGACGTCCCCGGCCGCCGCGACGGGCGTACCGGTGGCGTCCAGCGCCACCACCGAACCGCGGTGCAGCCCCTCGGCGAAACCGGAGCGGACCACCTCGACGAGCGGCACTCCGCCCGAGTACGTCATTCCCACGAGGTGAACGGTACTCAGATCAGGGCTCAGATGCCGAGCAGCGTCCGGGCCTGCTCCGGCGTCAGCGGGGTGCGCTGGGCGAGCTGGGCGAAACCGACGGCGCGCGCCACCAGCTGCATGTTCGACTCCACCGGCCGCCCTTTGGCGTACGTGACGGTGTCCTCCATCCCGACCCGCAGGTGACCGCCGGCCGAGAGCGCGGCGAGCATCACCGGGATGGTGCTGCGCCCGATGCCGGTGGCCGAGAAAGTGGTGCCCTCCGGCAGGTCCCGCAACGCCTGGCGGCACGCCACCAGCGCCTCGGTGGTCCCCGGCATCCCGCCCGGAACCCCCATCACGAAGTCGACGTGCACGTGCCCGCCGTGCGGCAGCCCGTGCCTGTCCAGCAGCCGGGCGAGCGAGGTGAGCTGACCGAGGTCGAAGATCTCGTACTCGGGGACGATGCCCCGCTCCTGCATCCGGGTGTGCAGGTCGACGATGAAGCTCCAGCGGTTGAGGAAGACGTCGTCGCCGAAGTTGACCGTCCCCATCGTGCAGGAGGCCATGTCGGGGCCGGCGTCGAGCACGGCGAGCCGGTCGGCCTCCGGGTCGGTGACCGCGCCGCCGGTGGAGAGCTGCACGATCAGGTTGCTGTTCTCGCGCAGCGCGGCGACGGTCTCCCGCAGCCGCCCCTGGTCGAGCGTCGGCTTTGCCTGGTCGTCGCGGATGTGGACGTGGATGACGGCCGCGCCGAGCGCCTCGCACTCCTTGGCGGTCAGCACCAGCTCGTCGATGGTGACCGGCAAGGCCGGTACGTCCGCCTTGGCCGATTCCGCGCCGGTGGGTGCAACCGTGATCAACGTCCCTGTCGTCATGGCCGGATCCTAGCCCGGCCGGGTCAGTCCGGGTCGATCGCGGCGGCCGACTCCCCCACCATCAGCGCGGCGTCGTCGGGCACGTTGCGCTTGAGCACCGCCAGCGCGATCTGCCCCAGCTCGTGGTGCTGCACCGCGCTGCCGACGCGGCCGACCTGGCGGCCATCCGCCGTCACCGGCGTGCCGGCGGCGGGGAGCTGGTCACTCGCCACGCCGTCCAGGTGCAGCAGCACCAGCCGCCGCGGCGGACGCCCCAGGTTGTGCACCCGGGCGACGGTCTCCTGCCCGCGGTAGCAGCCCTTCTCCAGGTGCACCGCCGGACCGACCAGCCCGACCTCGGCCGGGATGGTGCGGTGGTCGGTGTCGACGCCGATCCTCGGCCGGCGGGCCGCCACCCGCACCGCCTCGTACGCCCAGAGCCCGGCCGGCGGCACGCCCGCCCCGCGCAGCTCGCCGACGACCTCGGCGAGCTGGGCCCTCGGCACCATCAGGTCCACTCCGAGCGCCACCCGGCGCGCCCAGCCGCCGGCCGGCAACGCGCGTACGTCGTACCGGATGCCCGGTCGGGCCGGGACCGAGCCGGCGGCGAATTTCGGGCCCGGCACCGGCAGCACGTCCGGCGCGGCGAGGCCGGTGACCCCGAGGGCGCCCAGCGCGGCGTCGGCCTCGGGGCCGACGAGGGCGAGCATCGCGTACTCGATCGTGGCGTCGCGCGGCGCCACCCGGCTGAAGAAGACCATCTTCTGCAGGTATTCCAGGAGCGCACCGGTGTCGCCCGGCTCGGTGTCCAGCCAGGTCGTCCCACCCTCCTCGGCGACCATGGCGTGCTGCTCGATGTGCCCGTGCGGGGAGAGGACGAGCAGTTCGGTGCCCTGCCCGTCGCGCAGCTCGCTGAGGTGCTGGGTGGTGATGGTGTGCAGCCAGCCGATCCGGTCCTCGCCCGGCACCGCGATGACACCGCGGTGGGAGCGGTCGACCAGCCCGACGGCGGTGTCGAGCAGCCGCTGCTCGCGCAGCGGATCGCCGTAGTGCGCCGCCACCGGCGCGACCCCGGCCGCGGCGTGCGCCGGCTCCGGCTGGTCACGGGTCTCGGCGTCGATGGCCTCGGTGGCCACCGCGCCCGGAACCTCGATCATGAAATGTCCCCGTTCCGGCAGTCGCCGCAGATCCCGAAAATCGCCATGTGCCCGATGTCCGCCTGGAAGCCCCGCTCATCGGCGAGCCGGCCCGCCAGCGGCGCCACCACCTCCGGGTCGATCTCGTCGACCGCGCCGCACTGTCGGCAGACCAGGTGCACGTGTTCGTTCGCGCCGGCCGCGTGATAGGTCGGCGAGCCGTGCGACAGGTGGGTGTGGGTGACCAGGCCGAGGCGTTCCAGCAGCTCAAGGGTGCGGTAGATGGTGGTGATGTTGACCCCGGCCGCGACCTCCTTGACGGCGTTGTGCACCTGTTCGGGAGTCGCGTGCCCCAGCTCCGAGACCGCCTCCAGGATCAGCTGACGCTGCGCGGTCAGGCGCAGACCACGGGAGCGCAGCAGCTCGGCGAGCGAGGAATCGGACATCGTCCGATAATAGGCCGTCGCGGCGGCGACCGTCCCGGGCGCGTCGGCCGCCCCGGCCTGCGGGCCTCGCAGATCACCCCGCCGCCATTACCCTGCTGGGGTGAACCCAGCTGCGAAGGTCTTCGTTCCCGGCGGTGGGGTCATCGGCCGGGAAGAGCCGCTCATCCGCGCCGACGACCTCGGTGTGCTCCGCGGCGACGGCCTCTTCGAGACGATGCACGTGCGCGCCGGGCGTCCCTGGCTGGTCGCCGAGCACCTGGCCCGGCTGGCCCGCTCCGCCGCGGCGATCGCGCTCGAACTGCCACCGGCGGCGGCCCTGACCGAACTGCTCGATGCGGCCTGCGACGGCTGGCCGGCCGAGACCGAGGCGGCGCTGCGGCTGGTCTGCACCCGGGGACCGGAGCACGGCGGCCCGCCGACGATCTACGCCACCATCACCGCTGTCGCGCCGCGCGCCCTGTGGCAACGCGCCGAGGGCGTCCGGGTCGGCACCCTCAGCCTCGGCGTCGCGGCCACCGCGCGGACCGACCTCGACTGGCTGCCCGCCGGGATGAAGACCCTGTCGTACGGGGCGAGCACCGCCGCCGCCCGCTGGGCCGCCGCCCACGACCTCGACGACATCCTCTGGATCTCCACCGACGGGTACGCCCTGGAGGGTCCGACCTCGAGCCTGGTCTGGTGCGACGGGGACACCCTCTGCACGGTGCCGGCCGCGCGGACCGGCATCCTGCCGAGCGTCACCACGAACTGGCTGCTCGCCCACGCCGGCGAGCTGGGGCTACGCGGCGAGGAGCGGATGGTCACCCCGGCGGAGCTGTCCGGCGCCGCCGGGGTCTGGCTGCTCTCATCGGTACGCGGCCCCGCCGAGGTGACCGCCCTCGACGGCGCCGCACTGTCCCGCTCCCCGCACACCCCGGGACTGCGGCGACTGCTCGGTTTTCCGGTCTGAGAGCTTCAACCCGCGACGCGCAGCAGGCGGGCGGAGAGGTGCGGGGAGAGCCCGTGCCCCATCGCCGCCATCTCCTGGGCGTAGAGCAGCGCGCCCTCGACGATGCCGAAGAGGCGCTTGCCGGCGGTGACCTCCTTGGCGGTGGCGGTCCGCAGCACCGAGTCGGTCGCCATCTCCAGCTGGGTGCCGGTGCGCCTGCCCAGGTGCAGCTCCATCACCCCGGCCGGCGTCATCATCATGATCTCGAGCTCGTCGGTGGCCTTGTCGCCGTCCATCACCGGGCGCCAGAAGCCGACCTCGCGGCCGAGCGGACGCACCGGCTTGCTCTGCTCGTCGAGGAGCCAGGCCCGCGACTCGTAGTGCAGGAACGGCCGGCCGTCGTGGCTGATCCGGATCTCCTGCGCGAAGTCGAAGTCCTCGATCGTCGGGAACCCGCCGACGCCCCGGCCACGCCAGATGCCGATGTAGGGCAGCAGGCCGTCCAGCGCCGGGTGCAGCCGCGGACCGACCCGCAGGTCGTGGCTCTCCTCGTACGGGTACGGATCGACCGGCGGAGCGGTCAGCCACGGCGGCGGCTCGAGGGGATTCTCGCTCACTGCTGGTTCACCAACGTCCTCTCGAAATGCGTACAGCCAGATAGATCAGGCCACCGGCGAGCACGCCGAAACCCGCGACGAGCAGGCTGACGAACCCAATCTCGGTAACCATGACAAGGTCATCCTATGCTGGCTCACATGGCCCGCACTCTTGTCGTCAAAGCCACTGCCGGGGCTGACTCCCCGGAGCGCTGCTCGCAGGCGTTCACCGTCGCCGCGACCGCGGCCGCCTCCGGCGTCGACGTCTCGCTCTGGCTCACCGGCGAGTCGGCCTGGTACGCCCTGCCGGGGCGGGCGCAGGAGTTCGATCTGGCGCACTCGGCGCCGCTGGCGGAACTGCTGCACGTCATTCTCAGCAGCGGCCGGGTGACCGTCTGCACCCAGTGCGCGGCCCGGCGTGAGTTCGGCCAGGACGACGTCCTGCCGGGGGTACGCATCGCCGGCGCGGCCGTCTTCGTCGAGGAGTGCATGGCCAACGGGGCGCAGGCGCTCGTCTACTGAGCCCCGCTCAGTCCATCGGCTGGGTGCAGTCGAGGGTGACGCTGAGGCGGGTCTGACCGTCGACGGTCCGGGCCACCAGGTTGACCGGGCCGGTGCGCGCCGCGTACAGGTCGGGCTCGTCGACGACGACGGTGGTCTCGGCGGTGCGCAGCGCGGCCAGGGCGACCCCGGGGGCGGTCACCGGGTCGCCGGCAACGAACAGGTGCTGCCTCCTGACGGTGGTTCGCGGATCCGGGCAGGGCACCCATACCCGTGCTCCAATTTCGGCGCTGTCGCGGTCCAGAGTCCAGAGCGCCATCCACAGATCGCCCTCCCGCGCCGTGTCGGGCAGCAGGTGCGCGTCAAGGTCGGCGTCGGCGGGGACCACCCGGCAGCCGGTGTCGACGCTGAAAATGGCCCGGCCGGGCCCGTCCGGCACGCCGCGGACGCTGACGAACTCCCCCGCGTCGGCCCGGAGCCGCACCCCGTTGACGCCGTTGCCCACGCCCGCCCGGTACTCCGCCGGCAGCCGTCGCGCGACCGACTCCAGCACCGGACGTACGTCCTCGCCGGCGGTGCGGACGATCAGCTCGCCGCGCAGCCGCGCGCCGGTCAGCACGGGGTTGACCTTGCACTCTTCGTGCCAGAGATCACCGAGTTCGAGTACGGCCTCCGGGCCGGCGGCTGCGGCGACCAGGTGCCCGAGAGTGCGCTCCACGACGGGCATCGCCTGCACGATGTCGCGCTGTTCGCGCACGGTCGGCTCGTCGTCGCGGATCGACAGGCCGGTGAGTACGACCAGCAGCAACGCCCAGCAGGCGGAGGCGGCCACCAGTGCGGGCCGGCGCCATTTCGGCGGTGCCGACGTCGGTTCGGGAGCCGGAGCGGGTACGTCCACGACGGCAATGGTGGCATGACGGCGCGATCCGGCACCTCCGGGCCACCGGGAGCGGCCGGGCGACGACCGGGCCGGGCGGCCACCCGGGCAGGCAGCCGCGCCGGACAACCGCCGGGAAAGCCGGACAGCCGCCGGGAAAGCCGGGCAGCTATCCGCGACGTCGAGGTCGTCCGCGGCCTGCTCGCCGCCGGGAAGTCGGTCAGTCGGGCAGGGCGAGCCGGTAGCCGACGCCGCGTACGGTCTGCACCTGCGGGCCGGCCTCCACTGCGCGCAGCTTGCGGCGCAGCCGTTTGACGGCCGAGTGCAGGATCGCGGTGTCGCCGAGGTAGGCGCCGCCCCAGACGGCGGCGAAGAGGCGCTCGTAGCTCCAGACCCGTCCGGGTGGGCTCGCGAGCCGGGCCAGCAGCCGCCGCTCCAGCCGGGTCACCTCCAGTGGGCGGCCCTGCCAGGTCACGCGGTGCCCGGCGATGTCGACCGCGAGCGCGCCGAACCGGATCGGCCCCGGCCGGCCGGGGCCGGTGTCGGAGAGCGGGTGGGCTGGGCCGTTGTCGGAGACCGGCCGGGCCGGGGTGGCGACCAGCGGCGGGGCCGGGGTCGCGAAGAGCCGGTCGTGCAGTTCGCCCAGGTCGGCGCAGAGCAGCAGCTGCCCGAGGTCGTCGAGTCGCGCGCCGATGAGCTCCCGGAGCGCCGCGTCCGGCGAGACGCAGACCAGCAGCGGCATCGTCACATCGGTCATCGCGCCCCTCCCCCGAATGGCCCTTGCCCGCCCAGCAAACTCCCTCCACCTCAGACAGTCAACCAAAGATGAGGATCGATAGATGCGAGGACGGCGGTTTCTTGCCGCGCCCTTCGCGATTGACCGAATACTGCCCGAATACTTCCATTGATCACTCACCCGTTCGGCGGCAGCATGACCCGAAGCGGATGCCACCGTCACCATCCGTCATCACCAGCCTCACCGCACCGGGGTGCTCATCCGGTGACCCGGCATCCGCGCCTCCGCCGCCGACCTCTCGGCGGCGACAACGATGTGGGGAGGCAACACATGCACCAACGACCAGCCGACCGGTCACTGTTATGGCGTTCGTTCGCCGTACTGGTGGCAATGGTTCTCGGCGCGACCGCACTGCCCTCGCTCGCCTTGGGCGCGCCGGCCGCCGGTGCCGCCGCCGTGGACCCGCAGGTCCGGGCCGAGGCCGCTGCCAAGGGCAGCGCCACCTTCATGGTCTACCTGACCGAGCGCGCCGAACTCAGCGCCGCCGCGAAGGTCCGTGACGCCGACGACCGCGCCGCGAAGGTCTTCACCGAACTCCGCAGCACCGCCGAGCGCAGCCAGCAGAGCCTGCGGGCCGACCTGGACCAGCGCAAGGTCTCCTACGACACCTTCTGGATTTCCAACGTCCTCATCGTGACCGGGGACGAGAAGCTGATCGACGCGATCGCGAGCCGCTCCGATGTGGAGCGGATCAGCCCGGTCGGCAGCTATGAGCTGGCCAAGCCCGAGCCGGTGAAGCCGGCCAAGGCCGGCACGGACGCCGTCGAGTGGGGCATCGGCAACATCGAGGCCCCACGCGCCTGGGACGAGTACGGCGTCCGCGGCGAGGGCGTCGTCGTCGCCAACATCGACAGCGGGGTGCAGTACGACCACCCGGCGCTGGTCGGCAAGTACCGGGGCAACCTCGGCGGCGGCAGCTTCGAGCACAACTACAACTGGTTCGACCCGTCCGGCCTCTGCCCGGCGGGCACGCCCTGCGACAACAACGGCCACGGCACCCACACCATGGGCACGATGGTCGGCGACGACGGTGCCGGCAACCAGATCGGCGTGGCCCCGGCCGCGCAGTGGGTCGCCGCCAAGGGCTGCGAGACCAGCGGCTGCTCCTTCTCCTCGCTCATGGCCTCCGGCCAGTGGGTGCTCGCCCCGACCGATGTCAACGGCAACAACCCGCGACCGGAGCTGCGCCCCGACATCGTCAACAACTCGTGGGGCGGTGGCGGTGGCGACCGCTGGTACGAGGAGACCGTGAACGCCTGGCGGGCGGCCGGGATCTTCCCGGTCTTCTCCAACGGCAACAGCGGCCCGAGCTGCAACACCGCCGGCAGCCCCGGCGACAACCCGGGCTCGTACGCGGTGGGGTCGTACGACATCAACAACAACATCTCCAGCTTCTCCAGCCGGGGCAGCTCCGCAGTGGACGGCGGCATCAAGCCGAACATCGCCGCCCCGGGCAGCGCGGTCCGCTCCAGCATTCCGGGCGGCGGCTACGCCACCTACAACGGCACGTCGATGGCGGCACCGCACGTCGCCGGCGCCGTGGCGCTGGTCTGGTCGGCGGCCCCGAGCCTGCGCAGCGACATCAACGCCACCGCGGCGCTGCTCGACAGCACCGCCACCAACGTCGATGCCCTCACCTGCGGCGGCACCATCGAAAAGAACAACGTCTTCGGTGAGGGACGGCTCAACGCCTACCAGGCGGTCACCGCCGCGCCCCGCGGCGCGGCCGGCCGGCTCAGCGGCACCGTCACCGCCGCCGACGGCAGCCCGATCGAGGGCGCGACCGTGACCTCTGGCGGCCGCGGCACCACCACCGACGACAACGGCCGCTACGCCCTGACCCTGCCCGCCGGCGAGGTCGAGGTGACCGTGTCCGCGTACGGGTACCACTCGCAGACGGCGACAGTGACGGTGCCGGAAGCGGGAACGGCGACCCTCGACTTCACGCTGGTCGCCGCGCCCACGGTCACGATCTCCGGCCGGGTCACCGACGGTTCGGGACACGGCTGGCCGCTCTACGCCAAGATCGAGGTGGCCGGGCGACCCGGTGCCCCGATCTTCACCAACCCGGTCAACGGCCGCTACTCGGTGACCGTGCCGGGCAACGCCACCTACCGGCTGACCACCACCGCCCAGTACCCGGGCTACCAGACGGTGACCACCGAGGTCACCCTCGCGGCCGCCAACCGCACCGTGAACATCGCGGTCCCGGTGGATGCCGCCTGCGACGCCGCCGGCTACAGCGCAGTGCTCGGCGACCCGCTGCTGACCGAGACCTTCGACAGCGGCGAGACGCCGGCCGGCTGGTCGGTGGTCAACCGCACCGCCGGTGGCGGCTGGACCTTCACCGACGCCGGCAACCGGGGCAACCTCACCGGCGGCAGTGGCGGCTTCGCCATCGTCGACAGTGACCGGCTCGGCAGCGGCCAGACCCAGGACAGCGACCTGATCAGCCCGGTGCTCGACCTGACCGGGGTGGTCGCGCCGACGCTGCGCTTCAACAGCGACTACCGCTACTTCAGCGGCGACGTCATCGACATCGACGTCACCGTCGACGGGGGTACGACCTGGGAGAACGTCTGGCGGCAGAACGCCAGCCGGCGCGGCCCGGTGCTGGAGGAGGTACCGCTGACCCCGGCGGCCGGCTCCGCCACCGCGCAGCTGCGCTTCCGCTACCAGGGTGGTTACGACTGGTGGTGGCAGGTCGACAACGTCTCGGTCGTCAACCGGGTCTGCACCCCGATCCCCGGTGGCCTGGTCGTCGGCTTCACCACCGACCGCCTCGCCGGCGAGCCCCTCAACGGGGTGACGGTCAGCTCCGACGCCAACCCCGCCGAGCGGGGCGTCTCCGCCGCCACGCCGGAGGACGAGGCGATCCCGGACGGCTTCTACTGGCTCTTCACCAGCTCGGTCGGCGAGCAGTCGTTCACCGCGTCGAAGGCCCCGTACGAGTCGCTGACCAAGACCACCACGGTGGTCGCCGACGGCACCAAGAAGCTCGACTTCGCGCTCCGCGCGGGCCGGCTCACGGTGACCCCGACGGAGATCGAGTCGCACCAGCCGTACGGCAGCACCCGCACCACCCGGGTGACGGTCAAGAACACCGGCAACGCGCCGGCGAACGTGGAGGTGCTGGAACGGCCCGGCGGCTTCGACCTGCTCTCCCGCTCCGGCGCCGAGCTGGTCGAGCACAAGACCAAGGCGATCAGCACCGCCCACACCGGGGTGGCCGCCACTGCGGACGCTGCGGTGAACCGGGCGGCCCCGCTGGTCGACGACGCCTGGACGCGGCTGGCGAACCTGCCGGCGTCGGTCTTCGACAACACCGCGGTGACCGTCGACGGCAAGGTCTACTCCATCGGTGGCGGTAGCGGCAGCGGCAACGAGCAGAAGGCGTTCGTCTACGACCCGGACACCGACGCGTGGAGCACGCTGCCGAACATGCCGACCGCACGGGCCAAGGCCTCCGCGGCGGCGGTCGGCGGCAAGATCTACGTGATCGGCGGCTGGTCCGCGGGCGGCGTGCCGGTCGCCACGGTCGACGTCTTCGACATCGCCGGCGGCACCTGGAGCACGCTGGGCGCCACCAACCCGGCGCCGGTCTCGGCGGCCGGCACCGCCGTGGTCGACGGCAAGGTCTACCTGACCGGCGGCTGCACCGACAGTTCCTGCACGCAGTCGAACAAGCTGGTCATCTTCGACCCGGCGTCGGGGACGTTCAGCACCGGCGCCAACTACCCGCACACCGTCTCCTGGATGGCATGCGGCGGCATCGGCGCGACCGTCTACTGCGCCGGCGGCACCGCGGCCAGCGAGTACAACGACGCCTGGTCGTACTCTCCGGCCACCAACCAGTGGTCGGCGCTGCCGGCGATGCCGGTGGACATGTGGGGCTCCCAGTACGCCGCCGCCGGTGGCCTGCTGGTCCTCGCCGGCGGTGTCACCGCCGCCTCCACCACCGTCACCAACCGGACCATCGGGTACGACCCGGCGGCCGGCGCGTGGCGGGACCTGCCGAACGCGCAGTTCGCCCGGTACCGGGGTGCGGCGTCCTGCGGGGCGTACAAGATCGGCGGCTCGCCGACGTCCTTCGTCGGTTCCAACGAGACCGAGCGGCTCGGCGGTCTTGAGCTCTGCGACGAGGCGCGGGACGTGCCGTGGCTCTCGGCGGACCCGACCACGTTCACCCTCGCCCCGGGTGCCTCCCGGGCGGTGACCGTGACCCTGACCGCGACCGCTGCGGCCGGGGTGGACCAGCCCGGCAAGTACACGGCGGAGCTCGGGCTGCGGGCTGACACCCCGTACCCGACGCCCTCGGTGCAGGTGGAGATGAACGTCGCTCCGCCGGCGACCTGGGGCAAGGTGCAGGGAACGGTGATCGGCGAGACCTGCGCCGGAGCCACCGGCCCGGTCCAGGCCACGATCCGGCTCAACTCCGGCAACCGTGGCTACACCCTCACCGCCAACGCCCAGGGCAAGTTCACGTACTGGGTGCCGCAGGGGCGCTACGACGTGATCGCCGCCAAGGACGGCTGGGTCCCCGAGGTGCAGCGCACCCAGGTGGACGCCGGGTTCGTGGCGACGGTCAACTTCACCCTGGAACCCGTGTCGGGCTGCTTCAGCTCGTACGGCGGCATCTAGGCGGGCACGATCGACCGCTGAGATGAATCGGCGGTCGAGCTAGGAGAACGACACGAAACGGCCGGGCCTTCGATGAAGAGGGCCCGGCCGTTTCAACCTGCATCGGCAGGTCAGCCGACGGTGACGCCGATCTGGTTCAGTCCACGCTCGGCACTGACGGCGGTGTCGCCGTTGCCGTGCCGCGAGAGCGCCCGCAGCGTCCAGTCGCCGGGGGCGGCGAAGAAGCGGAACTGTCCCTCCGGGGAGGTCACCACCTCGGCGGTGAACTCGCCGGTGGCGTCGAGGAGCCGGACGTACGCCCCGGGAACCGTCTCCCCCGTCGTCGCGCTGACGACGCCGGTGATGACGGTTTCCTTCTCGAGGTCGATACCCGCCGGCAGCGGGGCGGCCTGGTCCGGGGCCGCGCAGCCGGAGACGTTGACGGCAGCCATGCTCACGCCTCCCCGGGCTCGTCGCCGAGGACGATCGGCACGCCGATGAGCGAGCCGTACTCGGACCACGAACCGTCGTAGTTCTTGACGTTGGTGTGGCCGAGCAGCTCCCGCAGGACGAACCAGGTGTGCGAGGAGCGCTCGCCGATGCGGCAGTAGGCGATGATGTCCTTGCTCTCGTCCAGCCCGGCTGCGGCGTAGAGCGCCCGCAGCTCGTCGTCGGACTTGAAGGTGCCGTCCTCGTTGGCGGCCTTGGACCACGGCACGTTGACGGCGGTCGGGATGTGGCCGCCGCGCAGCGCCGCCTCCTGGGGCAGGTGCGCCGGGGCGAGCAGCCGGCCGGCGAACTCGTCGGGCGAGCGGACGTCGACGAGCGCCTTGGCGCCGATCGCCTCGACGACCTCGTCGCGGAAGGCGCGGATCGACAGGTCCGGCTCGCTCGCGACGTACTGGGTGGCGGGGCGGGTGACGATCTCGTCGGTGAGCGGACGGGCGTCCAGCTCCCACTTCTTGCGGCCGCCGTCGATCAGCTTGACCTCGCGGTGACCGTAGAGCTTGAAGTACCAGTACGCGTACGCGGCGAACCAGTTGTTGTTGCCGCCGTAGAGGACGACGACGTCGTCGTTGGCGACGCCCCGCTCGGAGAGCAGCGCCTCGAACTGGCTCTTGTTGAGGAAGTCCCGGCGTACCGGGTCCTGCAGGTCCGTACGCCAGTCGAGCTTGATCGCCCCGGCCAGGTGACCCCGGTCGTAGGCGGCGGTGTCTTCGTCGACCTCGACGAAGACGATCCCGTCGGTGCCGAGGTTCTTCTCGGCCCAGTCGGCCGAAACGAGTGCGGTGTCGCGACTCATCAGATCACTCCTGTAGAGGATGGTGTGGTGAGCCAAACGCGGAGGGCTGGACGTCTTCGTCGCACCACGCGCCGGACCCAGAAGGAAACGGATCACGGGGGTTTTGTGCGACGGCGGCACTGCCGAGCCGAAGGGGGTTTTACCGAGGGTGCGAAGACCCTGCGCCGAAAGCCGCTGAGAAAAGCGGTCGGAGGCAGCCCGCCGTCAGATGACGGCGGGACAGAGGCAGGTGGCCACGCGGCACAGGTCGACCGCGCGCCGTTTGGTGAGGTGCATCCCCATGCGAGGGAGGCTACCAGCCACCGCCGTGACCAGCACCGGACCGACCACCATCCGGGATTGCCCCGGGGGCGCGCAGGTGCTGGTCAGCGCCGGTCAGAGGGCGTTGAGCGGCACGTCCTTGGCGGTGGCGGAGACCTCCAGGCCCTCCGGCAGCGGACGGACCTCGGTAACCCGCATCTGGTACGGCAGCTCCGGCAGCGGGATCTGGATGGAGAGCTGCCGGGCGTAGTTGGTCAGCAGCGTCTGCGCCACCGGGATGTCGGGCAGCCCTTCGGCGGTGAGGTTCTCGAAGCGCATCCGCACCTTGCCCGCCTCGTCGACGACGAGCTCGCCGACGCCGTGGAGGGTGAACTGCTGCCCGAGGAGCTCCACCGGGGCGGTGACGGTCAGCTTGCCGTTCTGCTCGCCGAGCACCACCCCGGGCTGGTCGACGAAGCGCGCGACGCTGTCGTAGCCGACCACGCCGGTGCCGTCGACGGTCTGCGCGATGACGTCACCCTGGCCGGAGCGGATCGTCTCCAGCGAGGCGTGCACGTCGCGGGCGACGATCTCCAGCCGTGGCAGTTCGACGGTCTCGCCCTGCACCTCGCCGGAGGCGTCGTGCGCCACGATGGTGATCGAGTCGTACTTCTCGGCCAGCACCTGGGTCAGGAACGGGAACCCGCCGATGCTCACCTCCGGCGGGGAGGACGAGACGTTCTGGTTGGCGACCTCACGCTCGGCCTGCCGGGCGATCGCCCGCTCGGCGACCCCCAGGGCGACCCGGTCGGCGAGCACCAGCAGCCCGCCCAGGATCAGCACCAGGACGACGAGCGTGATCAGCACCTTGCGGCCGCGGCGCCGGGGCCGGGCCTGGGCCGGGTGGGTCTCCGACACGCGCGCCTCCTGTTGATCGCATCACGGAACGATCCGTGACCGGGCAGACGAATGTACCCGAGCCGGACCTTGCTCAATCGCCTACCGCGAAACGGCGATTCCGTTGTGGCGCCGTGGTTTCAGAGGAAGATCATGCTCGTCGCGTAGGCGACCGGAGCTGCCAGGGCGAACGCGCCGAGCGGCCCCTGCAGGTGCCGCGCGAGCCACATCGTCGGCGCCTCGCCGGCCATCAGCCGGCCCGCCTCGGCGTAGCCGGTGCTCAGGTCGACCAGCACGGCCGCGGCGGCGGTGACCAGTCCGATGACCGCTCCGGAGGTCGGGGTGAGGTGGACGATGTAGCTGCCGAGCACCGCGGCGGTCAGGGTGCCGGTCATCGCTCCGGCGACCACCCCGGCGGCGCCGCGGGGCACCTGCGGGGCGAGCCGGGGGCGGGCCCAGAACGCGTCGACGAGCCGGGCCACGGTCAGCGCCACCGCCGCCGCGGTCAGGCAGACCAGGATCGCCTGGGTGCCGGCGGGGTGCCGGCTGAGCACGATCAGCGCGGCGAAGGCCACCACGCCCACCACGATCACCAGGGTGCTGCCGATCGACTCGGTCACCTCACTGCGGTTGGCGCGCCGGGCCAGCTGGGCGATGACGGCGGCGGCGAAGCCGCCCACGGCGACGTAGCCGAGCGGGGCGAGGGCCGCCACCTCGGAGGTGACGGCGGCGTAGTCGGCGCCGGCCGCGACGACCAGGGCGACACCGGCGATCAGCCACATCGCCGGCGGCCGGACCGCCATCGTCCAGGCCAGCACGAAGAGCACCTGGACCGCGAAGATCGTCAGCGTCAGGGGGAGCCGTTCGGACGGGCCGGAGGCGAAGGCCGAGAGGATCAGGCCGCTGCCGAGCAGCGCGGAGAAGCCGGCCACGGCCAGCGAGAGCGGCCGGCGGACCGGCACCTCCTCGACCAGGTCGAGGTCGTCGTCGACCGGTTCGTCGTCGTGGCGCAGGGCGGGCTCGTACGGCTCCTCGGGGGCGCCGTGACCCGGACGACCGGGCGGTGGGTACGCGCCGGAGGGTTCGGGGCGGCCGGCGCCGCCCCAGGAGCCGCGGCCGGTCTCGGAAGGCGTCGAGGGATGCACGCCCCGATCGTGCCAGATTCAACCGGGGTTGCGCGGATCCCGGTTTCGGTGAGGTAAAAAGCATCCCCGTGTTGGGTGACAAAGCCGACAATGTGGAAATAGTAACGACCTTGCGCCGGTTGACGTCCGCTACGCTCAGCGCTGACCGCCCCGACAGCGTCGCCGGGACCCCCGCATTCTGCAAAGCCAGGCCCACTGCGGGCCTCGCTGGCCACCGCGGCCCGCCGGCCGTGGGACCGGAGGTGATCGTGTGGAAATCCTGCTGCTGGTGAGCCCCCGTGGCGGCGAACCCTCTGCGGTACTGCCCGCACTCGACCTGCTGCCGCACTCCGTCCGGACCGCTCCGCGCGACGTCCGCACGCTGATCTCCGGCCCCAGCCCGGACGCCGTCCTCGTCGACGCCCGCGCCGAGCTCAGCGAGGCCCGGGCCACCTGCCGCATGCTGCACGCCACCGGACTCGGGGTCCCCCTGATCGCTGTCGTCACCGAAGCCGGCCTGATCGCGCTCAACGCCGACTGGGGCGTCGACGACGTCATCCTCGCCGCCGCCGGCCCCGCCGAGGTCGAGGCGCGGCTGCGCCTGGCGACCGGCCGGATGGCCAGCGCCACCGCCGCGGCCGGCGGCTCCATCCGCGCCGGCGAGCTGACCATCGACCCCGACACCTACGCGGCCAAGCTCAAGGGCCGCCCGCTGGACCTGACGTACAAGGAGTTCGAGCTGCTGAAGTTCCTCGCCCAGCACCCGGGCCGGGTCTTCACCCGCGACCAGCTGCTGCGTGAGGTCTGGGGTTACGACTACTTCGGCGGCACCCGGACCGTCGACGTCCACGTCCGCCGGCTGCGGGCCAAGCTCGGCTCCGAGTACGAGTCGATGATCGGCACCGTGCGGCAGGTGGGCTACAAGTTCGTCGTCCCGCCGAGCCGGAGCCTGCCCGACAGCGAGCCCGCTGCGGTGACCGTCTGAGCCGACCGGCTCGAACGGCTACGGTGGACGGATGCGTCCGCAGACCTCCGCGCCGTACCCGATGACCCGCCTCGACCACCTCGGTCCGGAGGTGGTCGACGAGGTGGTCGCCCTGGCCGGTCTGGCGACGCGGACCGACGGGGCCGCGCCGATCGCCGAGCACGTCCTGCTCCTGCTGCGCCGGCCGCAGGCACGGCTGCGGCACCTGCTGCTGCGCGGACCCGCCGGCGAGCTGGCCGGCTACGCCAATCTGGATCTGACCGACCCCGCTGCGGGCATCGGCGTCGAACTCGTGGTGCACCCGGCCCACCGGGGCCAGGGGCACGGCCGGGCACTGCTGGCGGCGGTCGGCGCCGAGACCGAGGTCCCGCTGCGGATCTGGTCGCACGGCGACCACCCCTCGGCGGCGGCCCTCGCCGTCGACCTCGGTTTCCGCCGCGAGCGGATGCTCTGGCAGCTGCGCCGGCCGCTGACCGCGCCCGAGTTGCCCGATCTGTTCGCCCCGGAGTTGCCGGAGGGGATCGCGCTGCGCGGTTTCCGGCCCGGCCGCGACGACGAGGAGTGGCTCGCGCTCAACGCCCGGGCGTTCGCCGAGCATCCGGAGCAGGGGCGCTGGACGGCCGACGACCTGCGCGCGCGGATGGCGGAGCCGTGGTTCGACCCGGACGGGTTCCTGCTGGCCGTCTCCACCGAGACCGGCCGGCTGGTCGGCTTCCACTGGACGAAGGTGCACGACACCCCGGGCGGGCGCCCCATCGGCGAGGTCTACGTGCTCGGCGTGGACCCGGACGCCCACCGCGGCGGACTGGGCCGGGCGCTCACCACCGCGGGGCTGACCCATCTGCGCTCGCGCGGGCTGGACCGGGTGATGCTCTACGTCGACGACACCAACGCCGCGGCGATGGCCCTCTATCAGCGGCTCGGCTTCGCCCGCTGGTGTGCGCACGTGGAGTACCGCCGCGGCTGACCCGGGGCGGCTGCGCGGGGCGGATCCGGGGCGGCCGCGCGGGGCGGATCCGGCGATCCGGCGCAGCAGCGGCCAGCAGTTCACAAAACCGACATTCTTCGCTTGGTTCTCGGTCATCTGACTGGTGGGGGCTGTTCATCCCCCGTTCACTTCACCCCGGCAAACCGGCTACCTCGCCTCCGTAGCTTCCTTTTCAGCGCCGCTTGCGCGGCCGGGCCCCGAACCCCTCGGGAGCCTTGACGAAAGCTGAAGGGAACCGAACAGGTGAAGCTCCAGCGGCACGGCGGGATCGCCTGCCTCGCGCTCAGCGCGGCACTCGTGCTCAGCGCCTGCGGGTCCGACAACGAGTCGCTCGCGGACGCCGCGGCCGGCCCGGACGTGGACTGCGCCACCGGCACCCTCAACGCCCAGGGCTCCTCGGCCCAGAAGAACGCGATGGCCGAGTGGATCAAGGCGTACCAGCAGCAGTGCGGCGGCGCCCGCATCAACTACGAGCCCAGCGGCTCCGGCGCCGGTATCCAGGCGCTCATCGCCGGGACCGCCGACTTCGCCGGCTCCGACTCCGCGCTCAAGCCGCAGGAGCAGCCGCAGGCCGACGCGAAGTGCACCGACGGTGCCGCGATCCACCTGCCGATGGTCATCGGCCCGGTGGCGGTCGCCTACAACGTTCCCGGAGTGGACGGTCTCCAGCTCCGCCCCGCGACCCTCGCCAAGATCTTCGCCGGCGAGATCACCAAGTGGGACGACGCCGAGATCAAGGCCGACAACGCCGACGCCGAGCTGCCGTCGACCACCATCCAGACGATCCACCGCTCGGACTCCTCCGGTACCACCGACAACTTCACCGCCTTCCTCACCGCCACCGCGGGTGACGCCTGGACCTTCGACAAGGCCAAGGAGTGGAAGGCCCCCGGCGGCACCGGCGCCAAGGGCTCCGACGGTGTGGCCAGCCGCGTCTCCGGCGCCGAAGGCAGCATCGGCTACCTGGAGTGGTCCTACGCCGAGAACGCCGGCCTCGCCATCGCCAGGATCGGCAACGGCGCGGGCGAGTTCGCCGAGCTGACCGCCGACTCCGCCGGCAAGGCCATCGCCGGGGCCGAGGTCACCGGCAGCGGCAACGACCTCAAGCTCAAGATCGACTACAACACCGACACTCCGGGGGCGTACCCGCTGGTGCTGGTCACCTACGAGATCGTCTGCAGCGACGGGCTGGCCGACGACAAGCTGCCGCTGGTCAAGAGCTTCCTGAGCTACGCCGCCAGCGCAGACGCCCAGGCCGGTCTGACCGACCTCGGATACGCGCCGCTGCCCGAAGAGGTCCGTGCCAAGGTCGCGACCGCCGTCGAGTCCCTGAGCTGACCGACGCACCCCCGGAAACGAAGCGAGCGAGCAGATGGGTGATCCCCAGTCCCCCGTCGCCGGCACCGACGGCTCGGACCCGACCACTGGTCAGGACCGGACCGCCGGCGCCTCGGCGCGTACGGCGACAGTCACGACCGACAGCCCGCCCCCCGACGGGTTCGGCCTCGGCGGCGGCGGCGCCCTGCCGCGGCGGCGCGCCTTCGGCGCGGAGCGGGCATTTCAGGGCCTGACGCTGACCGCCGGCCTGACGGTGCTGGCCATCATCGTGGCCATCGCCGGCTTCCTGATCGCCAAGGCGGTCCCCGCGCTCGGCGCCAACACGGCGAACTTCTTCACCTTCAACGGCTGGTTCCCCAACGACCCGCAGCCCCGGTTCGGCATCGGCGCCCTGGCCTTCGGCACGGTGCTCAGCTCCGCGCTCGCCCTGCTCCTCGCGGTGCCGGTGTCGCTGGGCATCGCGCTCTACCTGTCGCACTACGCGCCGCGGCGTCTCGGCAACGCGCTGGGCTTCCTGATCGACCTGCTCGCCGCCGTGCCGAGCGTCGTCTTCGGCCTCTGGGGCCGGGACATCCTCAGCGGCCCGGTCCGGGACTTCTCCGGCTGGCTGCACGCCCATGCCGGCTGGCTGCCGTTCTTCGCCGGCGACGGCCCGTACGGCAGCTCCATGCTGCTGGCCGCGCTGGTGCTGGCGATCATGGTGCTGCCGATCATCACCTCCCTCTCCCGCGAGGTGTTCCGCCAGACCCCGCAGGCCAACCAGGAAGCCGCGCTCGCCCTCGGCGCGACGAAGTGGGAGATGATCCGCACCACCGTCCTGCCGTACGGCAAGCCCGGCGTGATCGCCGCGGTGATGCTCGGCCTGGGCCGGGCGCTCGGCGAGACGATCGCCCTGGCGATGACCCTCGGCATCACCTTCACCATCTCCGCGGACCTGATCACCAACGGCGGCAACACCATCGCCGCCAACATCGCCAACGCCTTCGGAGAGGCGAACGACGTCGGACGGGGCGCCCTGATCGCCTCCGGCCTGGTCCTCTTCGCGATCACCCTGCTGGTCAACATCGCCGCGCGGGCGATCATCCACCGCCGGCGCGAGTTCCGGGAGACCGCCGCATGAGCACCGAAACCCTGACCCGGCCGGCCCCCACCACCGACACCGACCTGCGGGCCCGCAGGCTGCCCCGGTACGCCGTACCGGCGCTCGCCCTCGCCGCGCTGGCCGTCGCGGTCGCCGTGGTCCGTCCCGGCGACAACGGCGGGCTGGTCCTCGCCGGCGCCTTCGCCGGCCTGCTCCACCTGGCCGGGCTCTTCGCCGCCGCGACCGCCGTCGAAGGGCGGCGCCGGGCCACCGACCGCACCTTCAGCGCCCTGATCCACTCCGCGTTCCTGCTGGCGGTGCTGCCGCTGCTCTCGGTGGTCTGGACCCTGGTGCAGAAGGGATCGGCGCGGCTGGACGCCAACTTCTTCGGCACCTCGATGAACAACATCGGGCCGCGGGACGCCATCGGCGGCGCCTACCACGCGATCGTCGGCACCCTGATGCAGGTCGGCGTCGCCACCCTGATCACGGTGCCGCTGGGCATCGCGGCCGCGATCTACATCGTCGAGTACGGCCGCGGCCGGCTCGCCGCCACCATCCGCTTCTTCGTCGACGTGATGACCGGCATCCCCTCGATCGTGGCGGGCCTGTTCGTCCTCGCCTTCTGGGTGCTGGTGGTCTCGCCGGTCTTCAACGACGGCCGCCCCGGCTTCTCCGGCTTCGCCGCGGCGCTCGCGCTCTCGGTGCTGATGCTGCCGACGATCGTCCGCTCCACCGAGGAGATGCTGCGCCTGGTGCCCGCGCCGCTGCGGGAGGGCGCCTACGCCCTCGGCGTACCGAAGTGGAAGACGATCCTGCAGGTGGTCCTGCCGACCGCCGCGCCGGGCATCGTCACCGGCGTCATGCTCTCCGTCGCCCGCGCCGCCGGCGAGACCGCGCCGGTGCTGCTGGTCGCCGGCGGCGGCGCGGCCATCAACTTCAACCCCTTCCAGGAGAGCCAGTCGTCCCTGGCCCTCTTCGTCTACCAGCAGGCCGGCGACGCCTCCCGGTACGCGCCCGACCGGGCCTGGACCGCCGCGCTGACGCTCGTCGCCCTGGTGCTGCTGCTGACCGTCACCGCGAAGCTGCTGGCCCGCCGCAACCCGCTCAGCCGATGAAAGGAAACGCCGTCATGGCCAAGCGCATCGAAGCCACCAACGTCAGCGCCTACTACGGCGCGTTCAAGGCGATCGAGGACATCAACCTCGTCGTCGAGCCGAAGACCGTCACCGCGCTGATCGGCCCCTCCGGCTGCGGCAAGTCCACCTTCCTGCGGTCGATCAACCGGATGCACGAGGTGCTCCCCGGTGCCCGCGTCGACGGCTCGCTCACCATCGACGGGCAGGACATCTACGACACCGAGGTCGACGTGACGGCGGTACGCCGCACCATCGGCATGGTCTTCCAGCGTCCCAACCCCTTCCCCACGATGTCGATCTTCGAGAACGTGGTCGCCGGGCTGAAGCTCAACGGCGTACGGAAGAAGTCGATCCTGGAGGAGGCGGCCGAGAACGCCCTGCGCGCGGCGAACCTCTGGAACGAGGTCAAGGACCGGCTCGGCAAGCCCGGCGCGGGGCTCTCCGGCGGCCAGCAGCAGCGGCTCTGCATTGCCCGCACCATCGCCGTCCAGCCACAGGTGGTGCTGATGGACGAGCCCTGCTCGGCGCTGGACCCGATCTCCACGCTGGCGATCGAGGACCTGATGAGCCAGCTCAAGGACCGCTACACGATCATCATCGTCACCCACAACATGCAGCAGGCGGCGCGGGTGTCGGACCGGACCGCCTTCTTCTCCATCGAGAAGACCGGTGACCCGGGCCGGCTGATCGAGTACGACACCACCCAGCAGATCTTCAGCAACCCGGCGCAGAAGAAGACCGAGGACTACATCACCGGCCGCTTCGGCTGACCGGGTCCGGCGCTCCCTGCTGCCGTCACCACCCGCCCGGGCTGCCGGTCACTCCAGCACGAACCGGGCCGGTCCGTCGGCGGGCTGCTCCAACCGCGGCCGCAACGGTGTGGCCACCTGACGCCGCGCCGCGGCCCGCGCCACCCCGTCCAGGTCCCCCGCGGCAGCCACCTGCTGCAACGTGATCAGCGTCGGCGGCAGCATGGTGATCTCGGCGGCGTGCAGCCGGGCGATCACGTCCTCGGGGCGTACCCACTCGGTCTGGTCGGCCTCGCCGGAGACATCGCGGGTCCGCTGCCCGGCCGGCAGCAGGGCGGCGAAGAAGTACGTGTCGAAGCGGCGCGGCTCGAACTCCGGCGTGATCCACCGGCTCCACGGCAGCAGCAGATCCGAGCGCAGCGTCAGCTCCCGTTCGGCGAGCAGATCGGCGAAGTGCAGCCGGCGCTGCACCAGCGCCGCCCGGACCGCCTCCCAGTCGTCGGAGCTGACGTCGCCGACCACCGAATCGGCGGTCGGACCGGCCAGCAGCACCCCGGCCTCCTCGAAGACCTCCCGGGCCGCCGCGCAGACAACCGCCTGGGCTGCCTCCGGGGTCAGCCCGAGCCGCCGCCCCCACTCGGCGGCGTCCGGCCCGGCCCACCGCAGGTCCGTCCGGGAGTCGGAGGCGTCGACCCCGCCACCGACGAAGGCGTGCACGCCGCCGAAGACCATCGCGCTGTGCCGGCGGATCATGTACACCTCGAAGCCGGTCCCGGCGGGGCGCAGCAGCAGGACCGTCGCGGCGACCTTCGGGGTGGCGGCGACACCGCCGGAGTCGGCGAACCGCCGGGCGTGCTCGACCAGTGCGGGGGGTGCGGGGAAGAAGCCACGATCGAGGGACATGCGGCGAGCCTAGTGCGCCCGCCGGGCGGCCGGGAGTCTCGGCGGCTGGGCTACCGTGCCCGGCATGACACGTTGGGGGATCCTGGCCACCGGCTTCATCGCCACCCGTTTCGTCGAGGACCTGCGGCTGCTGCCGGACGCCGAGGTGGCCGCGGTCGGCTCCCGCTCACCCGAGGGCGCGCAGCGCTTCGCCGACCGGCACGGCATCGCCCGGGCGTACGGCTCCTGGGCCGAACTGGCAGCCGACGACTCGCTGGACGTCGTCTACGTCGCCACTCCGCACGCCGCCCATCACGCCGCGGCGACGATCTGCCTGCAGGCGGGGCGCGCGGTGCTGGTGGAGAAGCCCTTCACGCTGGACCGCCGCTCAGGCGCGGAGCTGGTCGACCTGGCCCGGTCGCGGGACGTCTTCCTGATGGAGGCGATGTGGATGCGCTGCAATCCGCTGCTGCGGCGCGTCGCGGAACTCGTCGCCGACGGGGCGATCGGGCAGGTGACGACGGTCGCCGCGGACTTCGGCGCGGCCGGGCCGTTCCCGCCGGAGCACCGGATGCGGGCGCGCACCCTCGGCGGCGGGGCGCTGCTGGACCTCGGGGTGTACCCGGTGGGCCTGGCGCACCTGCTGCTCGGGGTGCCGCAACAGGTGCGGGCCTTCGCGCAGCTGAGCCCGGAGGGAGTCGACGAGAACACCGGCATCCTCCTCGGGTACGCCGACGGCGCCCTCGCCACGCTCAGCTGCGGCATGGTCGGTGCGACACCGCTGGTCGCGAGCGTCACCGGCACCGCCGGCCGGATCGACCTGCCCGCGCCCTTCTACCGTCCGCCGTACGCGACCCTGCACCGCGACGGGGCCGCACCGGAGGTGCTCCGGGCCGACCTGAGCGGATGGGGCTACCAGCACGAGGCGGCCGAGGTGCAGCGCTGTCTGGCGGCCGGGCTGCGGGAGAGCCCCCTTGTGCCGCAGCGCGCCACGCTGGAGGTGCTGGGGCTGCTGGACGACATCCGGGCGCAGATCGGCGTCGACTACGCATGAGACAGGGGCGTCCTTCCGGTCGGGAAGGACGCCCCTGTGTCGTCTGCGCCGGCTGAAGTGGTGCGCCGGTCAGCTGAAGAGCGGCCGGGTCACGAAGTACATGATCGCGCCGATCGAGCCGGCCGCCGGGAAGGTAAGGATCCAGGCGCCGATGATGTTGCCGGCCACGTTCCACCGCACCGCGGAGAGGCGTTTGGTGGCGCCGACACCCATGATCGCCGAGGTGATGGTGTGGGTGGTGGAGATCGGGGCACCGAGCACCAGGGCGTTGAAGTAGAGCACGCCGCTGGCGACCGCCTCCGCCGCGAAGCCCTCCGGCGGCTTCAGGTCGATGATCTTGCGACCGAGGGTGCGGATGATGCGCCACCCACCGGAGTACGTACCCGCGGCGAGGACCGCGGCCGAGGTCCAGAACGCCCATTCCGGGATGTGCGTCGCGCTGCCCTGCACACCGCCGACGTAGAGCGCCAGCACGACGATACCGATGGTCTTGGCGGCGTCCTGCATACCGTGACCGACCGACATGGCGGCGGCCGACGCGGTCTGGGCCCAGCGGAAACCGCGGCTGAGCTTACCCGGGTGCCCCTTCCGGAAGATCCACTGCACGGCGATCATCACGATGTAGCCGAGGACGAAACCGACAACCGGCGAGATGACCATCGGCAGGATCACGCTGCCCACGACCCCGCCCCAGAGCACGGTGCCGGAGGCGGCCATCGTGGCGCCGACCAGGCCGCCGATCAGCGAGTGCGACGAGGAGGAGGGGAGGCCGAAGTACCAGGTGACGAGGTTCCACACGATCGCGCCGATGACGCCGGCGAAGACGATGCCGAGACTGGAGACACCGCCGGGAAGATCGACCAGGCCGCTGCCGACGGTCTTGGCCACCTCGGCGCCGAAGTGCGCGCCGATGAAGTTGCCGACCGCGGCCATGGCCAGCGCGACCCGGGGGGTGAGTGCCCGGGTGGAGATGCTGGTGGCGATCGCGTTCGCCGCGTCATGGAAGCCGTTGGTGTAGTCGAAGATCAGAGCTACGCCGATAACCGCCAGTACGGCGATGAATTCCGGATCCAGGTTCACTGGGGTCAGGACTCCTTGACGGCGATGGTCTCGACGGTGTTGGCCACGTGCTCGAAGGCGTCGCAGGCGGCCTCCAGCTCGTCGGCGACCTCCTTCATCTTCAGCACGGTCAGCGCGTCGTACTCACCGGAGAAGAGCCGTACCAGGAGCATCCGGTTGATGCGGTCGCCCTCGTTCTCGAGGCGGTTGCACTCGATCCAGTAGTCCTGGAGGTTCTTCATCGACTTCAGGCGGGGCATCGCGTCGGCGGTCAGCCGCGCCTGCTGGTCGAGCACGTTGACCATCTCGTGCATCTCACGGGGCAGGCTGGGCAGCTCGGAGAGGCCGTAGAGGTAGACCAGTTCGCCGACGGCCTCGATGTGGTCCATCACGTCGTCGAGCAGCGACCCGAGGGCGTAGATGTCCTCGCGGTCGAAGGGGGTGATGAAGGTAGAGTTGATCTTTCGGTAGAGCTCGTGGGTGATCTGGTCGCTGTCGTGCTCGACCTCGGTCAGCCGCTCGCTGACCGACTGCACGTCGACGCCGGGCAGCCCCAGCTCGTTGAGCAGCTCCGTGCCTCGGACGAGGTTCTGGGCGGCTCGGGTGAAGAGCTCATAGAAGGCGCCCTCGGTGGGACGGAAGGAAAACTTCACAGGACGAAACCTCGTCGCGTCGGTGGGGCACGGGACCGGCTCCCGCAGGAGCCCGCCCTGGAATGCTAGGGAAGCCGGATCGGCCGCTTTCAGCGGCCTACCCCCGGCCAGGCCAGGTTCACCGCTCGTTTACCTGCTGTTCACCTTGACCCACCTGGAGCGGCCCGGATCGTGCCTTCGGCCGCCACCCATTTCACGCTACGTCGAATTCGGCGCAGGGCTCGGCGCGTGGTGACGGATACCACCCACCGACCCGCCGTGCTCGTACCCACCGGCGTGGCCCGCTAACCCGCCCGCCGACTCACGTGACGAGCGCCAGCCACTTGCGGAACGCGGTGGCGAAGGGCTCGGTGTCGGCGAGGGAGGCGTAGAGCCGCCGTGCTTCCGCCTCTGC
Organism: Melissospora conviva; assembly: GCF_049523535.1. NCBI lineage: Bacteria > Bacillati > Actinomycetota > Actinomycetes > Micromonosporales > Micromonosporaceae > Melissospora > Melissospora conviva. The sequence continues at coordinate 187,176 of NZ_JBLLDT010000004.1, read as the reverse complement.
CGCGGCCACCACCTCGGGCGGATACCCGTACCGCTCCCGGTGCTCGGCGAACTCGTCCTCGTCGCGCAGCTCGACCACGCCGCTGCCGCGGCGGCGCACCACGTCCAGGTCGAGGTCGATCAGGTGCACCGTCTCCCCCTCCCAGCGGGCCGGAGTGGTGATGTCGCAGTAGATCTCGCTGGTACGCGGCGGCGGGTTGAACATCGCGGTCCACCAGCCCTGGTGCGGCACCAGCAGCACGAACGGAATACGCTCCACGGAGGCCCGGCCGTGGTAGACCGACTTCGTGCCCTTCACCACACCGAGCCAGACACCCAGGTCGTCCTCGGCGAGCCGGCGGGCCGGATAGTCACGATGGGCGCTGCCGTCGTACTTCCGGTAGATGACACGGACGACGTCGCTCGGCATTACCGCACCCTAACCGATTCGGGTCAGCGTGCACTGCCGAGAACGAAACGGACAGTGGCCGGCGGCTGACGGGACGTCGACGACGGCGTGTGGCAGCGGAACGGCCGTCGGAGGCGACCGGTAGCGTCTGCGAGGTGACCGCTCCCCGCACCTTCACCAGCTATCCGAAGTCGGCGACCCGGGGACGGAAACGGGGCTCGCGGCCCGGCACGGCCGAGTTGCTCGCCGCCGCGGTCGGCGCGGTGCCGGGCGGCATCTCCCGCCCCGGCCAGCAGGAGATGGCGCTCGCAATCGAGGCCGCCATCGCCTCCCGCGAGCACCTCCTGGTGCAGGCCGGCACCGGCACCGGCAAGTCCCTGGCGTACCTCACCCCGGCGCTGACCGTCGACGGACCGGTGGTGGTCTCGACCGCCACCCTCGCCCTGCAGGCCCAGCTGGTCGAGCACGACCTGCCGCGCCTCGCCGACGCCGTCGAACCACTGCTCGGGCGACGCCCCACCTTCGCCGTGCTGAAGGGCCGGCACCACTACCTCTGCCTCGCCCGGCTGGACAACTCGACCGAGGACGAGCCGGAGGAGACCCTCTTCGACGCTCCCGTGCAACGCGGCGGCACGAAGTGGCTGGGTGAGACGGGCCGGCTCGGCAAGCAGGTGCAGCGGCTGCGGGACTGGGCGGACAAGACCGACACCGGTGACCGGGACGAGCTGGACCCGGGCGTCGACGAACAGGCCTGGCGGCTGGTCTCGATGCCCGCCCGGGAGTGCGTCGGCGCCTCCCGCTGCCCGTTCGGCACCGAGTGCTTCGCCGAGCAGTCGCGGCTGCGGGCCCGGGAGGCGGACGTGGTGGTGACCAACCACAGCCTGCTCGCCATCGACATGCTCGCCGGCCGGCACATCGTCCCGCCGCACAAGGTGCTGGTCATCGACGAGGCGCACGAGCTCGTCGACCGGGTCTCGGCCGCCGCCCAGGCCGAGCTGGTGCCCGAGCTGATCGACCGGGCCGCCCGCCGGGCCCGGCCGCTGCTCAAGCCCGAGACCGCCGAACTCCTGGTCGAGGCGGGCGACGCGCTCTCCGTCGGCCTGGCCGAGATCCCCGCCGGGCGGCTCACCGCCGGGCTCCCCGCCGCGCTGACGGAGGCCTGCACGCTGCTGGACTCCGCGACCCGTGGCGCCCTGGAGAGCATCGGCGACGTCCGCTCCGACGACCCCGACCCGGTCCGCAAGCAGCAGGCGAAGGCGGTGCTCGACGAGCTCTCCAAGACCGCGCAGCGGCTGCTGGAGGAGTCCGAGCACGACGTCGCCTGGGTGGAGAAGTCCGACATCGGCAACGGCCGGCGGGCCCTGGTGGTCGCCCCGCTATCGGTCGCCGGCACCCTCGCCACCCACCTGTACGACGACCGCACAGTCGTCGCCACCTCCGCGACGCTGACCCTCGGCGGCCGTTTCGACACGGTGGCCCGGTCGCTCGGACTCGCCGACCCGCCGGCTGCCCCGGCCCCCTCGCCGACGGCGGCCGCGCTCGCCGACGCCACCGCGGCCGGCCGCGACTCCGCCCCCGCCCGCGCCTCTTCCACCGCCCGCACCGCCGGCTCGGCGGCGGCGGAGCCGGCGACCGACGGGCCGGGCTGGCGCTCGATGGACGTCGGTTCCCCCTTCGACTACGCCCGCCAGGGGATCCTCTACGTCGCCGCGCACCTGCCCCGGCCCAGCGTCTCCGGGCTGCCCGCGGCGGCCGGCGAGGAGCTGCTGTCGCTGGTGAACGCGCTGGGCGGGCGTACCCTCGGGCTCTTCTCGTCCCGACGCGCCGCGCAGCAGGCCGCGGAGCTGGTGCGGGCCCGGACGGATCTGCCGGTGCTGCTTCAGGGCGAAGAGGCGCTGCCGCTGCTGGTACGCCGCTTCCGCGAGGACCGTGCCAGCTGCCTGTTCGGCGTCATGTCGCTCTGGCAGGGGGTGGACGTGCCGGGCGACGCCTGTCAGCTCGTGGTGATCGACCGGCTGCCGTTCCCGCGGCCCGACGAGCCGCTGGCGGCCGCGCGCGCCGCCGCCGTGGACGCCGCCGGCGGCTCCGGCTTCGCCTCGATCAGTGTGCCGATCGCCGCGGTCCGGCTCGCCCAGGGCGTCGGCCGGCTGATCCGCGCCTCCGGCGACCGGGGGGTGGTCGCGGTGCTCGACTCACGGCTGGAGACCGCCCGCGGCTACGGTTCGTTCCTGCGGCGCAGCCTGCCGCCCTTCTGGTACACCACCCGGCCCGAGGTGGCCCGGGGCGCACTGGAACGGCTCGCCAAGAACTGAGCGGTGACCGCGGCGGCGGGTCGTCCCGCCGCCACGGTCACATCTCACGGATTCGTCGCTGCGACGACCACCGCGTCCGGTGGGGCCTGCGGCACCTGGTGCCGGCTGAGCCGACGCACCGCCGTGTTCAGGACCGCGATCACCGGCACCGCGACCAGCGCGCCGACGATGCCGGCCAGCACCACGCCGCTGGTGACGGCGACGATAACCACCAGGGGATGGATGGCGACCGCCCGTCCCATGATTATCGGTTGCAGGACGTTCCCCTCCAGCTGCTGCACACCGATCACCACACCGAGGATGATCAGCGCGGTGACCAGGCCGCTGTCGACGAGCGCGATCAGCACCGCGACCGCCCCGGAGAGGGTCGCACCGATGATCGGGATGAACGAGCTGAGGAAGATCAGCGCGGAGAGCGGCAACGCGAACGGCACGTCGAAGATGTAGAGGAAGACGCCGATGCCGACAGCGTCGATGAACGCGACCAGCACTGTCGCCCGGACGTAGGCAACCAGCGTGTTCCAGGCGGCCTGTCCCGCGTCGTCCACGCGCCAGCGCGCGGCGACCGGCAGGAGCTGGACCACGAACCGCCAGATCTTGTTGCCGTCGCGCAGGAAGAAGAAGGTCGCGAAGAGGACCAGGATCGCGCCGGTGAAGACCTCCACCACAGTGGTGGCGGTGGAGATGGCGCCGCTGGTCAGCCCCTGGGTGTTCTGCTCCACCCAGCGCTGCCCCTCCTCGATGTATTTGCTCAGCTGACCGTCGGAGAGGTGCAGCGGACCTTCCTTGAGCCACTCCTGGATCTGCTCGATGCCCCGGGATGACTGCTGGGTCAGGTCCGGCAGGCCCCGGATGAACTCGTTGACCACCAGGGTGAGCGTGCCGATCACCGCGGCCAGGCCGGTGACCACCACCAGGGCGGTCGCCATCGACCGGGGGAAGCGCGCCCGCAGCAGCCAGCGCACCGCCGGGCCCATCAGCGCGGTGAGCAGCAGCGCGATCGCCAGCGGGATCATCACGATGCTCAGACTGCCGCCGACCTTGATCAGCCCCCAGGCGACAACCCCGATCACGATCAGCCGCCAGGACCACGCCGCGGCGATCCGCAGGCTGTGCGGCACGTCGGCGTCGTCCCGGCTGTTGGTGGAGACATGACCGTCGTTGACCGGCTCGGGACCCGGCAGCGGAGGCGCCGGCTCCGGGGCGGCCGGCGGCGGCAGCGGTGCGTCCGCCCGGCGCTCCGCGCGCCGTACCGATTCCCGGCCGGCCTCATAGGCGCGGCGGAACCGGGTGCGGAACTGCTCTCTGCGGCTCAAACGAACCTCCTCGCCGTGAACGGGCTCCCCTACGGTAGTCGGCGACGACCACATCGCCGACAGAGCGTGCCCGGGTTGCCACACCGTGCCCACTCGCGCATCCGCATAATCACGAACGCCACTTCACGATCGCGAATCGACGCGCCGTGCGGCGTCCGATTTCAGCACCGGGACCGCAACCCGCGGCTCGTCCGCCGGGCGCGGTAGCGTTCCGGTGTGACCGCCGATCAGAACCTTGACACCGGCCTGCCGATCCGCATGCTGCACGACCGCGTCCTGGTGAGGATGGAGGGCAGCGACGGCGAACGGCGCTCCACCTCCGGCATCGTCATCCCCGCCACCGCCACCATGGGCAAGCGGCTCGCCTGGGCGACCACCGTCGGCGTCGGCCCCAACGTGCGGTCGATCGTCACCGGCGACCGGGTGCTCTTCGACCCGGACGAGCGCTCCGAGGTCGAACTGCACGGACGCGAGTACGTCCTGCTGCGCGAGCGCGACGTGCACGCGGTGGCGGCCCAGCGGGTGGAGCCGGACTCCACCGGCCTCTACCTCTGACGCCCTCCGCCGGCGGCTGCGGCTGCCCGGCCCCTGTCCGCCGCCCGGCTCGACCGGATTCGGCGTTTGCGTCCCCCTCCTGCGGGAAGCCAGCGCCGAGCCCCGAAGCCGTAGCGGAGGACGAGATGCCGGAGCTAATCAAGAAGGTGCTGACCTGGGGGTTTCTCGCCTTCGTGATCTTCTACATCGCCTACCGGCCGGACGGCGCCGCGCAGATCTTCAAAGCGATCGGCGGCGGGTTGATGGTGATCTTCCAGGGCTTCGGTGACTTCTTCACCGGCCTGGTCAGCTGAGGGGCAGCCCGGAGACGGCAGCCCACGTGGATCCTCCCCGGCGGATCACGGATTGGCCGGTGGCGGTGGCGGTGGCGGTACGGACGTCGGCGCACCGGCCGGTGGCGTAGGGCCCGCCGGACCATAGCCGGCCGGACCATGTCCAGGCGGGCCGTACCCAGGCGGGCCGTAGGCAGGCGGGCCGTAGGCAGGCGGGCCGTAGGCAGGCGGGCCGTAGGCAGGCGGGCCGTAGGCAGGCGGGCCGTAGGCA
>NZ_JBLLDT010000004.1:162896-181970 GCF_049523535.1 Melissospora conviva | reverse complement strand
GTAGGCAGGCGGGCCATACCCGGGCGGTCCGTACCCGGGCGACCCGGCGGCGGGCAGGCCGTACGTCGGTGAGCCGTACACCGGCGGGCCGTAGGCGGGCGGGGCCAGCAGCACCGGAATCGGCACCACCGGCTCGTCGGCCGCCGGCACCTGTCGCACGCTGCCGTCGGGGAACTTCAGGTGGTAGTGCAGGCCGTCCCACCGGGCCGCCGGGGTCTGCGGGTCCCGAGCGGTGAAGTACGGGCGGTATCCGGTGATCGCGGTGAGCAACTGCTGCTCTTCCCGGCTGCTGCGCTCCCGGTCAGCGGGGCTGGTGTCGAGTCCGCGCTGCATCCGGTCGCGCAGCAGCGCCAGCCGGGTGGCCGCGAACTGGAAGTCGCGCATCGCCGCACGGGCCGGCTCCCCGCCGACGCGCCTGGCCCAGCTGCGGGCGGCGTGCCGGCGGCCGAGGCTGCCGAGCGCCGCGACCTCCGGCGGCGCGAACCAGCCGGCCCGGACATAGCCGGGCAGGGTCCGCTCGGTGAGCCGTCCCTCCCAGCCGCGCAGCCACATGGCCAGGCCGACCATCGCGAAGAAGATCGGGAAGATCACGGCGAGGTAGCCGTAGACCATGACGAGGGTCTCGCCGGTCGCGCTGACCAGCGACGGCAGCAGGTTCCAGAGGCCGTGCAGCATCATCGCGAGGATCAGGCCGGCGAGCGGTGCGAGGATCTGCACCCGCCGGCGCGCCGACCGCGCGGCCAGGCCCAGCCCGATACCGGCCAGCGCCGTGAAGAGCGGATGCGCGAAGCCGAAGAGCAGGATCCGGACGATGAAGATGCCGAAGAGCATCGTGGCGCCGGTCGCCGGGCCGTACTCGCTGGTGCCGGCGGCGTAGCCGTGGCCACCGAGGTAGAGGATGTTCTCCACCATCGCGAAGCCCACCGCGGAGATGCCGCAGTAGACGATTCCATCGATGATGCCGGACCACTCCCGGCGGCGCAGCACCAGCAGCAGGATCGGCCCGAGGGTCTTGGTCAGCTCCTCGATGAAGGGCGCGACCAGCACCGCGGTCAGTGCGTCCGGCAGCCCCATCTCCTCGAAGACTCCGGCCCAGAACGTGTTGACCGTCAGCGAGGCCGCCGTCGAGACGAAAGCGCCCCAGGCGAAGCAGAATGCGAGGTACCGGACCGGCTCCGGCTCGTAGCGGTCGAGCCAGAGGAACGCCCCGATGAGCAGCGGTACCGGCAGGACCGCCGCGGCCGTGCCGACCAGCAGCGCCTCGACGCCCAGGTTCACCCCGAGCTCGTACGCCATGTAGAGGGCGCACGCCGCGATCAGCAGAACGGTGCCGGCCAGGAGCAGGTACCGCAGCCAGTTCGGCCAGGAGGTGGTCTTCGGCAGCCCGCCGTGGCCGGGTGCCGGCGCGACGGCGGCGGTGGGCCGATGTGGGTTGGCGCCGGGCGGGTTGTCGACCATGCGGTCAGCGTAACGAGCGGCGCCCACGCCGACGCCCCGCATTCACGGCAACCACCGGCGGCCGCCGCGGTGGCCCACTCCCGCGCCGGTCAGCCGACCGGACGGCCGCCGTGCTCCTGTGGCTCGGGCCCGTCGTCGCGCCGCGGCCGGTTGCCGCGAGGCGCGGAGCCCGGATCCGGTCCTGGCTTCTCGGGCTGCGGCAGCGGCACCCGCGGCACCCGCGGGTGCGGCCGGTCCTGGCGCCGGTCGCCGAACGCCTCCCGAATCAGCTCGTTCGCCTGTTCCTGGCTGAGACCGGTGGCCCGGATGACTTCGCTGGCGGTGGTCCGCACCTGCGCGATCACCACGCTGCCGGAGAGCCCCAACCCTGTCGCGTACGCCCGGCCGGCCGAGGCGACCGCACGCAGCACCTGCTCGCGGGCCTGCTGCGGCTCGGACCTGCCGACGCTGAACTCCCGCAGCAGGAGCCGAAACGACGCCCCGAGTTCCTGCACGGCGTCGACCATCCCCGGCGGGACCGGCTCGTCATCCTCGATGAGGGTGACGGCCCGGCGAATCAGGGCGCTGCTGTTGGTGAAGGCACGATTGACCGGATCACCGGCGGCGATGTAATGCGTCACCGTGTCCCGGCGCCGCCGCTGGACCGGCGAGAGGGTGATCGCTTCCTTCGCGCCGTCGATCGCGTCACCGAAGAGCGCCAGATGGCGCTGACCGGCGCGCATCGCGGTCAACGCCTGGTCCGCCTCCTTGGCATTCCGGTCGAGCAGCGCCTTCGCGGTCGCGCAGAGCTGCTTCGAGACCTCATCGAAGGCCGGCGCGGCCGATCGGTTGATCAGTCGCAGCGGATTCAGCGGCAGCAGGACGCTGGTCACCAGCAGGGCCGCGCCGCCGCCGATCAGCGCCTCCATGATCCGGCTCACCTCGATGTTGCGCCCCTGCGGTGTGACCGCCACCAGCAGCACGGCGGTCGACGCGGCCTGGTTCACCACCGGCACGCTGCCACCGACACTCACCGCGGCGAGGATCGCGAGGGTCACGATCGCCCCCATCTGCCAGAAGCCCGCACCGACGGCCTCCACGAACGCGTTGCCCACCGCGATGCCGAGCACGATGCCGACGATGAGTTCGATGCTGCGGCGCAGCCGCCGGCCGGTACTCGAGGCGATCGTGGCGACCGCCGCGGTCGGGGCGAAGACCGGCGACGGGGCGCCGGTCAGCCAGAGTGCGCCGGCCCAGGCGATGGCGACCGCCATGCCCGCCTGCAGCGCCACACCGTACACGCGGCGCAGGTGGTAGGCCCGGTCCTGGATCCGGTGGGCAGCGGGCCGGCTGAGTCGCCGTACCAGCTGGGCCACCCGCTCTTCGTCGCGGCGCCGGGCATCGCTGATCCCTGGCCTGCCGACGTGGGTCGCCAGGCCGGGGACGACACTGCGCGCCTGGGCCACGGTGGCGTCTACCCACCGCGCCGGACAGCATGCTCCTTCTCCGGGCGGCATGGCCGCCGCCTGCCGGGGGGAACTAGCCTTGCCGCCATGTCCCCCTCCCTGCTGAGAGACCTTCGCGACGCCCTCGGCGAGGCCGCCGTCCTGACCGATCCGGACCTGCTGCGCAGCTACCAGCGGGACGAGGCCGACCTCTGCGTCGCCGGCAACCCACTGGTGGTGGTCCGGCCGCGCAGCACCGACGAGGTCGCCGCCGCGGTCCGCGCCGCCGCCCGCCACGGCGCTCCGGTGGTCCCGCAGGGAGCGCGCACCGGTCTGGCCGGAGCGGCCAACGCCGTGGACGGGGCCGTCCTGATCAGCCTCACCGCGATGGACCGGATCTGCGACATCGACCCGGTCAACCGCACCGCCACGGTGCAGCCCGGCGTGGTCAACGCCACCCTGGCCGCCGCCGTGTCCGCGAAAGGGCTCTACTACCCGCCGGATCCGGGCTCCTGGGAGTCCTCGACCATCGGCGGCAATGTCTCCACCAACGCCGGCGGCATGTGCTGCGTGAAGTACGGCGTGACAACCGAGTACGTCCTCGGGCTGGAGGTCGTCCTCGCCACCGGAGAGGTGCTGCGCACCGGGCGCCGTACGCCGAAGGGGGTGGCCGGCTACGACCTGACCCGGCTCTTCGTCGGCTCCGAGGGGACCCTCGGTGTGATCACCGAGATCACCCTGTCGCTGCGTCCCGCCCCGGAGGAGTCGCTGACCCTGGTGGCGGTCTTCGACTCCACCGCCGCCGCCGGCACGGCGGTGGCCCGGATCGCCTCGGACGGGTTGAGCCCGAGCCTGCTGGAGCTGCTCGACCAGACACATCTGCGGGCCATCGAGGCGTACCGGCCGATGGGGTTGCGCACCGACGCGCAGGCGCTGCTGCTGGCCGCTGCCGACACCGGTCCCCGCGCCGCGCAGGACGTGGAGCGGCTGGCCCAGGCGTGCCGGGCGGCCGGGGCGGCGGAGATCTTCACGGCCACCGACCCGGTGGAGGCGGCGGCCCTGCTCCAGGCGCGGCGGCTGGCCCACCCTGCCATGGAGCACCTGGCCGCGCAGACCTACCCGGCCGGCAACGGCGGGGTGATCATCGACGATGTCGCCGTGCCCCGCGACGCGCTCGCCGCCCTGCTGGACGGGGTGAGCCGTATCGCCGCCGAGTGCGACGTGCCGATCGGTGTCGTCGGGCACGCCGGGGACGGCAACATGCACCCGAACATCGTCGTCGACCGCGCCGACCCGGAGAGTGTGGCGCGCGGACGTCGCGCCTTCGACGCGATCATGCAGCTCGGCCTGGATCTCGGCGGGACCTGCACCGGCGAACACGGCGTGGGGCTGCTCAAGCGCGAGTGGCTGGCCCGGGAGATCGGCCCTGTCGGGATGCGGGTGCAGCAGGCGATCAAGGACGCACTGGACCCGACGGGACTGTTCAACCCCGGCAAGGTCCTCTGAACGGGGCGCACCGCCTCGGCAGGCCCGCCTCAGCGCCCGGAAGCGAGCCTGGCTGCCTTGTTCAGCGCCCGGAAGCGAGCGCCTGGCTGCCCGGTTCGACTGCCCGGTCGGCGGCGAAGCCACGCGCGTCGAGCACGCCGAGCCGCACGGCGTCGGCGCGCGCGTCATCCGGCATCCGCTGCGACCGCCGCTCCGCCTCCACCCGGGCCAGGTAGTGCGCCACCTCCCGGGCCCGCGCTTCCGCGTCCCAGCCGAGCACATCACCCATCAGCTCCGCCGCCCGTTCGGCGGTCTCGGCGCCGCGGTGCGCGGTCTCGATGGAGATCCGGGTACGCCGGATCAGCACGTCCTCCAGGTGCAGCGCCCCTTCGGCCTGCGCGGCGTACGTCACCTCGGCGGCGAGGTACTCCGGGGCGCCGGGTAGCGGCTGGGCCTGCCCCGGGTCGGCGTCGGCCAGCGCCAGCACCTCCAGGGCGAGGCTGCCGTACCGCTCCAGCAGGTGCTCGACGACCCCGACCGCCACACCGTGCCGCCGGGCCAGGTCGGCCCGGTCCCGCCAGAGCGCCGGGTAGCCGTCGGCGCCGAGCAGCGGCAGATCCGCCGTCCGTGACCGGCGCCCGCCGCCGAGCCGGCGCACCGCGCGGTCGACGACGTCGGCGGCCATCACCCGGTACGTCGTGTACTTGCCCCCGGCGACCAGCAGCAGCCCGAGCATCGGCTCGACCACGGCGTGGGTGCGGGAGAGTTTGGAGGTGGAGTCGGCCTCGCCGGAGAGCAGCGGCCGCAGCCCGGCGTAGACGCCCTCGATGTCGGCGTGGGTCAACGGCCGGTCCAGCACGGTGTTGACCTGGTCCAGCAGGTAGTCGATGTCGCGGGCGGAGGCCGCCGGGTGGGCCCGGTCGAGCTGCCAGTCGGTGTCGGTGGTGCCGATGATCCAGTGCCCGCCCCAGGGGATGACGAAGAGCACCGAGCTCGCGGTACGCAGGATGAGCCCCGTCTCGCCGTTGACGGCCGACCTCGGCACCACCAGGTGCACACCCTTGGAGGCCCGTACGCGCAGCCCGGGGCGCAGTCCGGCGTCGTTGAGCATCCGGGACATGTCGTCGCTCCACACCCCGGTGGCGCCGATGACGGTACGGGCACTGACGGTGAACTCCGCGTCCGGCGAGTCCGGGGTGGCTTCCAGGTCGCGTACCCGCACTCCGGTGACCTCGCGGGCCTGGCGGACCAGCCCGACCGCGCGGGCGCTGGTGACGGTCACCGCGCCGAGGGCGGCGGCGCTGCGGGCCAGGGTCACCACCAGCCGGGCGTCGTCGACCTGGCCGTCGTAGTAGCGGATCGCGCCGGCCAGGACGTCGCCGCGCAGGCTGGGGAAGACCCGGCGGGCGGTTTCCCGGGTCAGGTGCCGGTGCAGCGGCATGCCCCGGCCGTGCCCGAAGATGCCGGCGAAGATGTCGTACGCGGCCACGCCGAGGCCGTAGTAGGCCCGGCGCGCGGCCCGGGCGGGCAGGGCACGTACCCCGTCGCCGGCCGGCAGCGGCACCAGGAACGGCACCGGCCGGACCAGGTGCGGCGCGAGCCGGGTGGCGAGCAGCCCCCGCTCGGTGAGCGCCTCGTGGACCAGCCCGAACTCCAACTGCTCCAGGTAGCGCAGTCCGCCGTGGATCAGTTTGCTGGAGCGGCTGGAGGTGCCGGAGGCGTAGTCGCGGGCCTCGACCAGTGCCACCTTCAGGCCGCGGGAGGCCGCGTCGAGGGCGGCGCCGGCGCCGGTGACGCCGCCGCCGATGACGAGCACGTCGAATTCTTCGGTACGCAGCCGGTGCAGGTCGCTTCGGCGCCGGTCTGAGGAGAGCCGCCCGGCCGTGGCGCGGGAGAGGTTCGGGTCACGCACCACCCCACGGTAACCGGCGACACGGCACGGCAGAGATGCGGCGGCACCGTACGCTGCTGGGAATGCAGGTCGGACCGCCGCAGTTCCCGCCGCCACCGCCTCCCTCCTGGGATTCCGCCGGGCCGCCGCCCGCGCCTGCCCCCTCGCCGTGGGCGGTGGTCGCCGCGGTGCTGACCGGCGGCTGGGCGGTCGGCGTCACCGTGCTCTGCCAGTCGGCGGGCTGGCTGGTGGAGCAGGTCCTGCTGCTGCTCGGACTGACGGCCGTGGCCTGGCAGTGGCCGGTCGTGGCCGTGCTGAACGCGGTGCTGGTGCTCGTTCCGGTGCTGCTGCTGGCGACGCTGCCCCGCTCGGCGGCGATCCGCGCGGCCGGGCGCGCGTGGCTGGCCGCGGTGGTGGCGCTGGCGCTGCTCGGCGCGCTCCGGGCGGTGCCGATCGGCGCGCACGAGCTCTATCTGCTGCTGACCGCGCTCGTCGCGGGTCTGCTCGCCGTCGCCCTGCGGCTGCGCAACCGCCGCCGCCGTGTCGGCGCGCCCGCTCCCGACACGGCCACTGTGACTCCGACCGGGCGGTCCGCCACGGATACCGACGCCGAAGCCACGACCGACCAGCCCACCACGGACACCACGACCGACCAGCCCGCCACGGGTACGGGCGCCGGGGTGGTCGACGAGCGGCCGGCCCGGCGGACGAGCTGGCCGGCGGCGGTGCCGGCGTTCGCGGTCGGCGTGCTGATGCTGCTGCCGTGGCTCTGGGTCGGCGCGCTCGGCGGGGTGGCCGAGACGGTCTGTGCGCTGGCCGCCGCGGTCGCGGTGGGCCTGCTCGCCGGCGCGGTGCTCGACGGACCGTTCTGGGCGGCGTACCGGGTCGAGGGCGGCGCGCGTCCCGTGCGGACGGTGCTGGCCGGTGGTCTGGTGGCCGGGGTGGCGTTGCTGCTGATCGGGGCCGGCACCGGCCATTCCGGCACCCAACTGGCGCTGCTGGTAACCCTGCCCGCGGCGGCGTTCGCCCTCGCCGCCGTGCAGCAGTTCGCGTTGAATGCGGGCCGGCCCGGCGCGCCCGCCGCGGTCGCCTGGCTGGTCGCTCCGGTGGTCTTCGGTCCGCTGGCGTTCGCCGACCCGGAGGAGATCTCGCTGCTGCTCGCCATGGGCCGCGACGTGCCCTACTGGGTGGCGGTGGCGACTGTCGTCTCGCTCGCCGCCGGACTGGTCCTGGGCCTCGGGTACGGCGCACTGGCACTCACCCGGCGCGGCCGTGTGGTCCGGCGGCCGGTCGCCGCCGCCACGGTCGCGGTGCTGGTGCTGGCCGCCGCGGCGGTCTACACCGGGCCCGGCCGCCCCGGCTTCTACGGGGAGCGGCTCTTCGTGGTGCTGACCGAGCAGGCCGACCTCGGCGCGGTGCGGGGCGAGCCGGGGCAGGCGGGGCGCGATGCGCGTGCCCGGGAGGTCTACCGGCGGCTGGTGGAGACCGCCGAACGCTCGCAGGCGCCGCTGCGCGACGAGCTGGACCGGCTGGGCGTGTCGTACACGCCGTACTACCTGGTGAACGCGATCGAGGTCGACGCCGGCCCGGCCGTACGGGCGTGGCTGGCCCGGCGGCCGGAGGTGTCCCGGGTGCTGGTCAGCCAGCGGCTGCGCCCGCTGCCGGCGGCCCCGGCACAGGCCGGCGGTGATGCTCCGGCCCCGACCGGGGTCGCCTGGAACATCCGGCTGCTGCGCGCCGACGACGTCTGGAGCGAGCTGGGCGTCGACGGCGCCGGCATCGTCGTCGGCACCTCCGACTCCGGTGTGGACGGCACGCATCCGGCGCTCGCCGCCTCGTTCCGCGGCGGCGACGACTCCTGGTACGACCCGTGGAACGCCACGCCCGCCCCGGCCGACGTCGGCGGGCACGGCACGCACACCCTCGGTAGCGCGGTCGGCGCCGAGGGGATCGGGGTGGCCCCCGGTTCGCGCTGGGTCGGCTGCGTGAACCTCGACCGCAACCTCGGCAACCCGGCGCGCTACCTGGACTGCCTCCAGTACATGCTGGCTCCCTTCCCGGCCGGCGGTGACGCGTTCACCGACGGCCGTCCGGAGCGGGCGCCACACGTGCTGACCAACTCCTGGGGCTGCCCGCCGATCGAGGGCTGCGACCCGGCGTCGCTGCGTCCGGCGGCGACGGCGCTGACCGCCGCCGGGATCTTCGTGGTCGCCGCCGCGGGCAACACCGGCCCGCGCTGCGGCTCGATCGAGGACCCGCCCGCGCCGTACGCCGATGTCTTCACCGTCGGCGCGGTGGACCGCAGCGCCACCGCGACCGACTTCTCCAGTCGCGGACCGGCCCCGGGTGGAGTGGGCAAGCCCGACGTGGTTGCCCCCGGCGCCGACGTGGTCTCGGCGATGCCCGGTGGCGGCTTCTCCGCCCTGGACGGCACCTCGATGGCCACCCCGCAGGTCGCCGGCGTGGTGGCACTGATGTGGTCGGCGTATCCGCAGCTGATCGGGGATGTCGCGACGACCAGCCGGATCCTGCGGGAGACCACCGGACCGGCCCGGGCGGGCGCGGACGACTGCGGCGACCCGCGCAACGTGGTCGGGTCGGGGCTGGTCGACGCGTACGCGGCGGTGGTGGCCGCGCAGAGCACCCTTTCCTGATGGGAGCCCCGGCAGCGCAGCCGCGAAGGGCCGGTTCGGGGCCGGGGAATCCGGTGGGCGGGCGTTAAGGTCGTCGCCATGTCCGGGGAATTCAGCGTGGTCGAGCTCTCCGAGGATCAGCTGCCCGCTGTGGTGCGGCTCTGCCGTGCGGCGCTGGACCCGGTGCGGGACGCCCCGGAGGCGGCGGAGATCATCGCCCGGCTGTGCGAGTCCCCCGGCCGTACCCCTGGGTTGGTCGCGGTGGTCGATGGCGAGGTCGCGGGTGTCGCGTTGAGCTCGGTCGGCAGCCGCGACCGGCACAGCGGCCACCTGGACCTGCTGGCGGTGGCCCCGGCGCACCGGCGGGTCGGAGTGGGGCGGGCGTTGCTGGCCGGCACCGAGCGGTTGCTCGCTGCCGCGGGCGCCTACGAGGTGCGGCTGGCGGGCAATCCGCCGTACTACGCCTGGCCCGGCGTCGACGTGGGGTACACCCCGGCGATCTGCCTGGCCCGGCGCACCGGTTACCGGCAGGACCGTACGGCGTGGAACATGAGCGTCGACCTCACCGACGACAGCCGGGTGGCGCAGCTGCGAACCGCCGACGACGAGCACCGCCTGGCGGCCGCCGGCATCACGGTGCGGCGGGCCGCTGCCGCCGACCAGGACGCCCTGGCCGCAGCGGTCGAGGCGCACTTCGCCGGCGCCTGGCCGGTGGAGGTGGCCCACTCGATCGGCCGCGCGGGTGCCGGCTGTCAGGTGGCGCTCCGCGGCGGGCAACTACTGGGCTTCGCCGCGTACGGGTCGGCGCGGCCGAGCTGGTTCGGGCCGATGGGGACGTTCCCCGGCGCGACGGGGCTCGGCATCGGCCGGGTGCTGCTGCGGCGCTGCCTGCGCGACCAGTACGCCGCCGGCGTCCGGAGTGTGCAGATCGGCTGGGTCGGGCCGGAGCCCTTCTACGCCGATGCGGTCGGCGCGCGGATCGAGCGGGTCTTCTTCCAGTTCCGCAAATCGCTGCGGCCGTGAACTGATCCGCCGACGCCGAGGAGGAAAACGGGCATTCGCGGTATGACGGGCATGATCGGCGCATTGATCCGTTCTGCCGTATCGACTCTTCTCGCGGCCTACCGTGTCATCGAGAGGAGGAGGTCATGACCGAAGACGACGAAGTCATCACGGATCTCCGACCCGCGACACTGGAACCGCTGCGGCAGCCACGTACGACAGGACCCGTCTACCTGCGGGATTTCGGGGACGTGATGCAGCAGGCCGAGATGGACGGCTTCACCGACCTGTGGTCGGAGGAGCCGGCGGCGCCGGTGGACGCGCCGGTCCAGGTGCCGGCCCCACTGACGAGGGCCCGCCGCCGAGGGCGGGCCGACCCGCTGGCGAACTGAAGGCCGGCGGGTGCAACGCCGCGAGGGCGGACCGCTTACGCGGCCCGCCCTCGCGGTTTCTGCTGTGGAGCGGGACCCGGAGGTCCGGTGGAGCTGGACTCAGAAGTCCATCTCTCCGCCACCCGGGCCGGCCGGGGCAGCGGAGTTCTTCTCCGGCTTGTCCGCGACGACGGCCTCGGTGGTGAGGAAGAGAGCCGCGATGGAGGCGGCGTTCTGCAGCGCCGAGCGCGTCACCTTGGCCGGGTCGATGATGCCCGCGGCCAGCAGGTCGACGTACTCGCCGTTGGCGGCGTTGAGGCCGTGGCCGGTCTCGAGGTTGCGGACGCGGTCGACGACCACGCCACCCTCCATGCCGGCGTTGACCGCGATCTGCCGCAGCGGCGCGTCCAGCGCGACCTTGACGATGTTGGCACCGGTCGCCTCGTCGCCGACCAGGTCCAGCTTCTCGAAGGCGGTCTTGCCGGCCTGCACCAGCGCGACGCCACCACCGGGGACGATGCCCTCTTCGACGGCGGCCTTCGCGTTGCGAACGGCGTCCTCGATGCGGTGCTTGCGCTCCTTGAGCTCGACCTCGGTGGCCGCGCCGACCTTGATCACCGCGACGCCGCCGGCCAGCTTGGCCAGCCGCTCCTGCAGCTTCTCACGGTCGTAGTCGGAGTCGCTGCGGTCGATCTCGGCCCGGATCTGGTTGACCCGGCCCTGGATCTGCTCGGCGTCACCGGCACCGTCGACGATGGTGGTCTCGTCCTTGGTGATGACGACCTTGCGGGCGCGGCCGAGCTCCTCGAGACCGGCGGCGTCCAGCTTGAGGCCGACCTCCTCGCTGATGACCTGGCCACCGGTGAGGATGGCGATGTCGGCGAGCATGGCCTTGCGACGGTCACCGAAGCCCGGCGCCTTGACGGCGACCGACTTGAAGGTGCCGCGGACCTTGTTCACGACCAGGGTCGCCAGGGCCTCGCCCTCGACGTCCTCGGCGATGATCACCAGCGGCTTGCCCGACTGCATGACCTTCTCGAGGACCGGCAGGATGTCCTTGACGGTCGAGATCTTGCTGTTCGCGATCAGGATGTAGGGGTCGTCGAAGACGGCCTCCATACGCTCCGGGTCGGTCATGAAGTAGGCCGAGATGTAGCCCTTGTCGAAGCGCATGCCCTCGGTGAGCTCAAGCTCCAGACCGAAGGTGTTGCTCTCCTCGACAGTGATGACGCCTTCCTTGCCGACCTTGTCCATCGCCTCGGCGATGATCTCGCCGACGCTGCTGTCACCAGCGGAGATGGAGGCGGTGGAGGCGATCTGCTCCTTGGTCTCAACGTCCTTGGCGAGCTTGTGCAGCTCCTCCGAGACGCTCGCGACGGCGGCCTCGATGCCCCGCTTCAGGGCCATCGGGTTCGCGCCGGCCGCGACGTTGCGCAGGCCCTCGCGGACCAGAGCCTGGGCCAGGACGGTCGCCGTCGTCGTGCCGTCACCGGCAACGTCGTCGGTCTTCTTGGCGACCTCCTTGACCAGCTCAGCGCCGATCTTCTCGTACGGGTCCTCGAGCTCGATCTCCTTGGCGATGCTCACACCATCGTTGGTGATGGTGGGGGCACCCCACTTCTTCTCGAGCACGACGTTGCGGCCCTTCGGGCCGAGCGTCACCTTTACGGCGTCAGCGAGCTGGTTCATGCCCCGCTCGAGGCCGCGGCGCGCCTCTTCGTCGAACGCGATCATCTTGGCCATACGGTGTTGTCCTCCTGGACACTCACGGCATTCGGACCTGCCGGCCCGGATGTGCCGCCTGCTTACGCCCTTGGGACGTCTCTGTCTCGCGACAGGGACATCCGTCGGCCGGGCGGACAGCCCGCGACGACCGGCCCCGTACCGCCCACCGTGGGATGGACGACCGTGGCCCTACCGCCCCGACCATTGGCACTCGCACACCGCGAGTGCCAATCACTGTTTAGCACTCTGGCATGCCGAGTGCAAGCGCAACCGGCGAGCATGCGGCGAGTTCGACGGCGAGTCGGAGACTGTTCACGCACGAGAAGCGGGGCCCGCCGCGAGCCGGCGCCGACCCGGGAGAAGCGCCTGGGGCCGGGAGGGCGCGAGGCCAGAGCCGGCGCGGAGGCCACGCGGCCGGAGCCGGCGCGGAGGGCGCGAGGCCGGAGGGGCCGGCCGGGAACGTCACCGGCGCTGACGGCGGGCGCACCAGGGGGCCGCAATCGAAGGAGCGGCCAGAGCCGCCGGGGCCGCTGCCGCACCGTCCCTGGCGACGGCGCGGCAGCGAGCGGCTACGGCGAGCGGCGCTCACCGCTCGGCGGACGGGAAGATCTCGAAAGACCGATCGTCGCGTCCCGAGGGGTTACCGGGAGCGGTGAACGAAAAGGGACGGGATCAGGCGACGATTCGCACCTGCTCCGCCTGCGGCCCCTTCTGCCCCTGGCCGATCTCGAACTCGACTCGCTGGCCGTCGTCGAGAGCCTTGTAGCCGTCCATCTCAATCGCCGTGAAGTGGACGAAAACGTCCTGCCCACCATCGACGGCGATGAAACCATAGCCCTTTTCGCTGTTGAACCACTTGACGGTGCCTTGCGCCACGGTGCACTTCCTCACTCAGCCGCTGCTGTTGCACTCCGACTCTCCGGGCAGCGCGAATACCGCCCGGCTGCGCCGTGTACGCAGCGGCGATCACCGATGCGTAATGGCGACAGAAATCGCACGGTACACGAGCCGTCACTCAACCGCACTACCCGAAAACGACGACCGCGAGCGGTGCACAGGCCATTCCGCATCGTCGCCTGTCGCTGCCGTACGGAATGTGACAGTCGGGCGCGGCGGCGGCTGTTCCACTGTGCACGCGACAGCCCGCGGCGACCGGCGCAGCCGCCCCGCTGAATGCCGTTCCCGGCGGGAGAACCCGGCTGCCGCCGCCTGGTCACGCGCCTGCAGCCGGCCGGAGCTGATGCTGGAGGTGGTCGTCGGCAACCACCGGGCGCCCGCGGGCGGGTTCCGCTTCGGCGCGAAGCGGAACCCGCGGCCGCTCAGCTGTGGCGGCGGCTCTGCACGACGCGGAACCGGTTGGCGACGTACGCGCCGTCGGTGAGGGCGGCGTTCGCCGCCGGGTTGGCCCCGCTGGCGTGGAAGTCGGAGAAGGCCGCCGACTGGTTGACGAAGACGCCACCGGTGAGGTTGCAGGACAGGTGCACCCCGACATCGATCGCGGCGCTCTCCATCGCGTCGAGGACCTTCTCGTCGGTGGAGTAGACGGCCGCGGTCAGCGCCCCCTTGCGTCCGACGGTCTCCCGGAAGATCCGCAGGCTCTCCTCGGTGGAGCCGGTCGCGACCGCGAAGGAGATCGGCCCGAACCACTCCCGGCCGTACGTCTGCACGTCCTCGGCAGCGAGCCGGACGACGGTGGGGGTACGCACCACGGCCTCGGGGTAGGCCGGGTGCTCCACCGTCCGCGACGGCAGCACCGCCGTACCGGCGCGGGTCACGGCATTGAGGCGGTCGAGCACGCCGTCGTTGACGATGGCGCCGGTGAACTCCACGCCGCGCGCCGGATCGGCGGTGAGCTTGCCGACCGCGGCGGCGATCCCCCCGGTCACCTCGTCGAAGCTCTTGTGGCCCTGCTCGGTGGCGATGCCGTCGGCCGGGATGAGGAGGTTCTGCGGGGTGGTGCACATCTGCCCGCTGTAGAGCGTCAGCGAGAACGCGATGTTGCGGCACATGCCGGCGAAGTCGTCGGTGGAGTCGACGACGATCGTATTGACCCCGGCCTTCTCGGTGTAGACCGATGCCTGCCGGGCGTGCGCCTCGAGCCAGTCGCCGTACTCGGTGGAGCCGGTGAAGTCGACGATCTTGACAGCGGGGTGCAGGGCCAGGTCGGAGGCGAGCTTCTCGCCGGGCGCCTCGGCGGCGAGCTGCACCAGGTTCGGGTCGAAGCCGGCCTCGGTGAGGACCTGGCGGGCGTAGCGCACGGTGATCGCCAGCGGCAGCACCGCGCCCGGGTGCGGCTTGATGATGACCGGGTTGCCGGTGACCAGCGAGGCGAAGAGCCCCGGGTACGAGTTCCACGTCGGGAAGGTGTTGCAGCCGACCACCAGCGCCAGCCCGCGCGGTACGACGTGGAAGGTCTTCGTCATCCGCAGCGGCTCGCCCTTGCCGGCGGGCTTCTCCCACTCGGCGACTCCCGGGTGGCGGGTCATCTCGGCGTAGCCGTACGCGACCGCCTCCAGCGCCCGGTCCAGCGCGTGCGCGCCACCGGCCTGGAAGGCCATCACGAAGGCCTGGCCGCTGGTGACGTGCACCGCGTGGGCGAGTTCGAAGATGTTGGCGTGCAGCCGGGCGAGGATCTCCACGCAGACCCCGGCCCGGGTCTGCGGGCCGGCGTCACGCCAGGCCGGCAGCGCCGCCGTGCCGGCGTCGATGAGCGCGGCCACGTTCGCGTGCGGATAGCGCACGTCCAGCCGTACGCCGAAAGGGCTGACCTCGGTGGCGACCGGCTCGCCGGCGCCGGGCTGGTCGAGCGGGAAGTCCCGGCCGAGCAGCGCCTCGAAGGCGGCCTTGCCCTCGGCTGCGGCGTGCTCGCCGTAGACGCGAGGGCTGGGCGACTCCGGATAGTTCGACCAGTAGGCGCGCTCGGTGATCGCGGTCAGCGCCCGGGCGAGGGTGTCGGAGTGGGTGGCGTAGAAGGGGTGCGGGGTCTCCGTCATGCGGCCATCATCCGATTGGGCCGACCGGGCGGGCAACCCTCGCCGCCGATCCCGGCCGCATGGCCGCGACACGCCGACGCGCCGGGCAATCAGCCCGCCGCCGACCGGTCGTACGGGGTCGTCACAGCTCTTCCTGCCAGCTGACCGCTCCGTCGACCGCTTCGAAACCCATCGCCTCGTTGATGGCGATCATGTAACTGTTCGACTCGGCGTTGAAGGTGTCGATGGCGGTCAGCTGCGGCTCGGCCGCAAGCATGTGCCGCAGATTCTCGATCTTCACGAGGAGGCCGAGGCGTCGGCCCCGGTGCGCCGGGTCGACCAGGGTGATCTGCTGCCAGGCATGCCATGTCGGGGTCTCGCCCCGGTCGAGCATTGTCCAGGCCACCAGCCGGCCGCTCGCCTCGTGCAGCGCGCCACAGTGGTACGTGCGGCGGCCACGCGCCTCGAGCGCCGCCTCGGTGGCCCGGATCCGTTCGGCGTCCACCTGCTCCGGCTGCCACTCGAGGTCGCCCAGCGGCGCGTCCATCAGCAGCCGGCCCTCCAGATGGGCGACGTCGGCGACGTACTCCTCGGGTGCCGCACCACGCCACCGGACGAGACGGTAGCCGTCGGCCCGGCGGTACGCCTCGGCCAGCGAGTCGTCGAGACGAGGCTGCTCCAGGCGGGTCACGTCGAGCCGACGGCGGACGTCCCGGAGCACCTCCTGCCCGCCCATCGCGGCGGCGAAGGCCGCGCCGGCGCCGTCACGCGGCGGCCCACCGGGGACCGTCCACAGGGTGTCGGCCACGATACGCTTTCGGCCCAGCCCGGCGACGACGCGGCGGGCCTCCGCCAGCAGAGCCGTGCCGACGCCGCGCCGCCGGTACGCCGGATGCACCTCGATCGTTACGTGGGAGTTTTCGCTGTTCTCCCCCAGGGGCAGCCCCAGCTCCAGCAGACCGGCCGGTTCGCCGTTCCACGTCGCCAGCAGCCAGCGTGCCTCGGCGCCGGGCATCGGATGGCTGACCTGCCCGAGGAACTGGCGGCGGCACAGCGGCGGGACGTCGGGGATGTCCGCGGCCCGGACCGCCTTGCGGATCTCGAAGGCGGCGTTGACGGAGGCGGTGTCGGCTGCGCCGAAGCGGGCCACGGTGACGGTCATGCCCCGAGGGTGTACGCGCCGTCGACCGGCCGCAACGCAATTTCGCGACCGGTCGACGGCCGACCGGCACCGCCGGCGCGCCAGGCATCGGCGGTCAGAGCTCTTCTTCCCAGCTGGCCTCGGCGCCGGTCGCCACGAAACCCATCGCCTCGTTGATGGCGATCATGTGGCTGTTCGCCTCGGCGTTGAAGGTGTCGATCACCCGCAGCTTCGGCTCCGCGTCGAGGGCGTACCGGAGATTTTCGATCTTCACGAGGATCCCGAGCCGCCGGCCCCGGTGCGCCGGGTCGACCAGGGTGATCTGCTGGTAGGCGTGCCAGGGCTCGGTCTCGTACACCTCGAGCAGCGTCCAGGCCACCAGTCGGCCACTCGCCTCGTGCAGCACGCCGACGCTGTACCGCCGGCCGCCGCGCTCCGCGAGCGCCCGCTCAACGGCCCGGATCCGTTCCGCGTCGAACTTCACCGGCTGCCACTGCATCTCCCCCAGTGGCGCGTCGATCAGCAGCCGGCCCTCCAGGTAGGCGACGTCGGAGACGTACTCCTCGGGCGTCGTGCCGTACCAGCGGACGACCCGGTAGCCGTCGGCCCGGCGGTGGGCATCGGCGAGGAGTTCGTCGAGACGGGCCTGGTCCAGACCGGTCACGTCGAGCCGGCGGATGACGTCGGTCTGCACGTGCCGCCAGCCCGCCGCCCGGGCGAACGCCGCCCCGGCCCCGTCGTGCGGCTGGCTGTCGGGCAGCGCCCATCCGGTCTCGGTCAGCATCCGTTTGCGGCCCAGCGCGGAGACGGTGCGACGGGCCTCGGCCAGCAGGGCTCGGCCCACCCCGCGCCGCCGGTACGCCGGGTGCACCTCGATCGTGACGTGGGAGTTTTCGCTGTTCTCCTCGTCGGGCAGCGTCAGCTCCAGCAACCCGGCGGCCTCGCCGTCGCAGGTCGCCAGCGCCCAGCGCACCTCTTCGCCGGGCATCGGATGGCGTACTCGGGCGACGAAGCGACGACGGCTCGGCGGCGGGCGGTCCGGTTCGTCCGTCGCGAGTGTCGTGTGCCGGACCTCGTAGGCCGCGTCGACGGCGGCGGTGTCGGCGGCGGTGAAGGGGGTGACGGTGATGGCCATGCCCCGAGCGTCTCCGAACCGGCGGGCGGCCGCAACGGGATTTCGCCGCGGCGCTCCGGCGGGGGCAGAGCAGGAAGTTTGGACGGGGGGAACGGCCGCGCGACGCCACCGGCGTCGGCTCGAAAGTCTGTGGCGGACGTCCCCCCGCACCCAGCATTTTGCGACGGTCCTCGATGGCACGTCAAGGGTTGGGCGCGCCGATCCGTCACGTCAGCCGAGCAGGCCGGCCTCGCGGGCGGCGCGCAGCGACGGCTTGATGTGGTGCGTCGGGCCGGCCGCGGAGACCGCGTCCAGGGTCTTGAGCCCTTCGCCGGTGTTGAAGACGACCGTCTCGGCCGCCGGGTCGAGCTTGCCGGCGGCGACCAGCTTGCGCAGCACCGCAACGGTCACCCCGCCGGCGGTCTCGGCGAAGACCCCGGTGGTACGCGCCAGCAGCCGGATCCCGTCGCGGATCTCGTCGTCGTCGGCGTACTCCATCCAGCCGCCGGTGCGGCGCACCGCCTCCAGCGCGTAGAGGCCGGCGGCGGGGTCGCCGATGTTGAGGGACTTGGCGATGCCGGTCGGCTTGACCGGGGTGATCACGTCGGTCTCGCCGTGCAGGGCGGTGGCGATCGGGTTGCAGCCGGCCGACTGCGCCCCGAAGACCTTCCAGCCGCCGGCCGGGGCCTCGACCAGGCCGATCTCCACCAGCTCGCTGAACGCCTTGTCGACCTTGGTGAGGAGCTCGCCGCTGGCCATCGGGATGACCACCTGGGCCGGGATGCGCCAGCCGAGCTGCTCGGCGACCTCGTACCCGAGGGTCTTGGAGCCCTCGGCGTAGTAGGGGCGGACGTTGACGTTGACGAACGCCGTGTCCTCGAACTCGTCGGTCTCCACCAGTTCACCGCAGAGCCGGTTCACGTCGTCGTAGGAACCGTCGATGGCAACCAGTTCGCCGCCGTAGACGGCGGTGGTGACAACCTTGCCCTGCTCCAGGTCGCTGGGGATGAAGACGATCGACGGCACCCCGGCCCGGGCGCCGTGCGCGGCCACCGAGTTGGCCAGGTTGCCGGTGGAGGCGCAGGCGAAGCGGGTGAAACCGAGCGCCTTGGCGGCGGTCAGCGCCACCGAGACCACCCGGTCCTTGAACGAGTGGGTGGGGTTGGCGCTGTCGTCCTTGACCCAGAGCGGCGCGGTGATGCCCAGCTCGGCGGCGAGCAGCGGGGCAGCGACCAGCGGGGTCAGGCCCGGGTCGAGGGTGACCCGCTGCGCGGGGTCCTGGCCGGCCGGGAGGAGGCCGGCGTAGCGCCAGATGTTCTGCGGGCCGGCCTCGATCTCGGCGCGGGTAACCCGGGCCAGCGCAGCCGGGTCGTAGTCGACCTCCAACGGGCCGAAACACTCGTAGCAGGCGTGCTGCGCGGCGAGCGGATACTGCGCGCCGCAGGCACGACAGACCAGCGCGCGGGCGGGGCCGGCGGTGGCGGGGCCAGCGGTGGCGGAAACGGTGGCGGAAGTGCCGAGGGTCGACGTCATGTCGAGGATTCCTCTCATCTTTCCCCTGGTCGCACGGTGCGCCGGGGACGGAATTGGCACCTGCCTGCGAGCTCGTCGTCGAGCCTGCGAGGTGGTTGCCGGGGCTTCATCGGGCCGTATCCCTCTGCCCCTCTGGATGAGGTGTTCAGTTGTGCGCTCGAGTCTACGAGCGGATTGTCCGAAGCGCGCACGGCAATCCCATGCAATGAACTGTGACCTGCCACTCCCCGTCAACGGCAGCGCGGCCCCGGGGGGGAAAGCCCCCCGGCCCCGCGGCCCGCCCGAAACAGCAAGGTGCCGGGGTGCGGAGATCTGCCCAAACCCC
>NZ_JBLLDT010000004.1:0-162886 GCF_049523535.1 Melissospora conviva | reverse complement strand
ACGCCCCTGCGCAACCCCCATCCATTTCATTGTCCCGCCCACCCCCCCCTCCCGGGCTGCGGGCCGGGGGGCCCAACCCCCCGGGGCCCCCGCTGCCGGACGAAAGCAGCAAGTTGCCGTGGTCAGGAGATCTGCCAGACCGCCTTGCTCTTGCCGAAGAGGTTCCCGTACGTCAGCTTGCCCTTGGGGTCGGAGACGTCGAAGACGACGCTGCCGGTGACCTTCGATCCGGCCGGCAGGCCGGCGCTGCTCTCCAGCGACTCACCGCAGCTCGACATCAGGCCGCTGAAGCTGTTGGACTCCTTGCCGTCATTGCCGACGTAGGAGAAGTACATCATGTTCACCGGAGCGGTTCCCTTGATGACCTCGGCGGTCACGTCGAAGATCAGGTAGGTCCCCTCCGTCGGATCCGGCATGAAGGTGGCACACGCCTTGTCGCTGGTGCTGACCTTGTTCACGGTCACCCGCAGCTCGCCGTCGCGCTCCGCCAGCACCGCCGACTGGCCGACCTGGAACATGTCCCCGGCGGCCGGAGCGCTGGTGTCGGCGCTCGGCTCCGGCTGGGGCACACCCTGGGTGACGGCCGGGGTGGTCGGGGCGGGAGCCGCAGGCGTCTCCTCGTCACCGCCGAACATGACGACCGCGGCAACACCACCACCGCAGAGCAGCAACAGCAGGCCGAGCACCACACCGACGACGATCAGAACCGTCTTGTTGCCCTTCGCGGGCGGCTGCTGACCGTACGGCTGCTGGCCATAGGGCTGCTGACCGTAAGGCTGGCCGTACGGGGGCTGGCCCGGCTGACCGTACTGCGGCTGGCCGGGCTGCTCGCCGTACTGGGGCTGACCGTACTGCGGCTGACCCGGCTGCTCCCCGTACTGGGGCTGACCGTACTGCGGCTGACCCGGCTGCTCCCCGTACGGGGGCTGGCCCGGCTGGGGCTGGCCCGGCTGGGGCTGGCCCGGCTGGGGCTGGCCCGGCTGGGGCTGGCCATAGGGCTGCTGCTCGGGGAAACCGGGCTGCTGGCCGTACGGCTGCGGCTCGGGGAAAGCCGGCTGCTGGCTGCCGTACCCGGGGTACGGCGGCTGCGGCGCGCCGCTGACCGGGTCGTTCGGCGGCTGCTGCGGCGGTTGCCCGGACCAACCGGGTCCATTGGGGTCGTAACTCACGGGTCAGCTCCTCGCTCGGATTCAGCAGGTGCATGATGGCAAATGGCCGCATCCCACGCCATGGCCGTATCGGTCAGGAAAGTGGACGGTCCGGACAGAAGGGCCTGTTCCACCGCACCGATGTCCCCAATTCGTTACCACCATGCAGCCGAGGTCGCGCACGTCACCCATCGAGCGCGACCAATCGTGCCGCCGCCGGCATGCAACCGCCGGCCGCAGCCAGCAATCCGGCGGCGCTTTCAGCGGGCGTCAGGAAACGATGTCCTTCCGGGTGAAACGCCAGAATGCCAGCGCCCAGAAAATGGTGGCGTAGGCGATTCCCGAGATCATGCCCTTCATCAGGTCGTCGGTCTGCACCTCGGTGGAGAGCAGCCCCACCCAGGCGTTGCTGTAGTGCGTGGGCAGGAAGTTGCGCACCACCCCGAGCTGGGTGATCTGGTCCAGGATGCTCGACAGGATCCAGAGCAGCGCCGCGCCGCCGACCGCACCGAGCGGGGCGTCGGTCAGCACCGACAGCAGGAACGCCAGCCCGGCGACGGCCAGCAGCGCCACCGCGAGGAACCCGAGGATCGCCAGCAGCCGCAGCAGCCCCTCACCCGCCGGCAACTCGGCCGCGACGGTGCTCTGCAACGGCTCCCAGCCGTAGCGCAGCGTCCCCGCCAGCAGCGCGGTGCCGACCAGCAGCAGCAACGCCAGCGCCGAATAGCCGAGCGCCACCACCAGCTTCACCGCCAGCAGCCGCGCCCTCGGCACCGGGACGGCGAGCAGGTACCGCAGGCTCCCCCAGCTCGCCTCGCCGGCCACGGTGTCGCCGCAGAAGAGCGCCACCACCACGACCAGCAGGAACGAGGCGGAGACGAAGAGACAGAAGAGCGCGAAGTTCAGCCCGCCGGCGGTGGCGAGCGAGACGAAGCTGGAGCCCTCGCTGGTGCCCCGCGCGCCCCGGTCGTCGCCGGTGTCGAACTGGAAAGCGATCAGCACCACCAGCGGCAGCAGCACCATGAAGGCGAGGGTGAGCTGGGTCCGCCGCCGCGACGCCTGCCGGCGCCACTCCGCCGACAGCGGCATCGTCGCCGCCGGACGGTAGCCGGGGGCGGCCCCGGCGGACTGGGCAGGACTGGACATCATCGGTCCCCGCTTCCACGTGAGCTCTCCCCCACCAGGGCGAGGAAGGCATCCTCCAGCCGCCGTCGCGGCACCACCCGCTCCACGCCGATCCCGGCGCGCACCAGCTCGGCGACGACCTCACGGCGCGGCACCCCGTCGGTGTCGACCACCAGCGCCCCACCGGGCTCCGGCACCAGTCGTACGCCGTCGATCTTGTCGATCACGGCGCGCGCGGCGACCGGGTCGTCGACGTCGAAGAGCACGCTCGGCGACTCGCCGACGATCTCGTCGACCTCCCCGTTGGCCACGATGGCGCCCTTGTTCACGACGACCACGTGGGTGCAGGTCTGCTCGACCTCGGCGAGCAGGTGGCTGGAGACCAGCACCGCGCGCCCGTCGGTGGCGTAACGCTTGAGCACCCGGCGCATCTCGGCGATCTGCGGCGGGTCGAGCCCGTCGGTCGGCTCGTCGAGCACCAGCAGCTCCGGCAGGCCGAGCATCGCCTGGGCGATCGCCAGCCGCTGCCGCATGCCATGGCTGTAGTTACGGATCTTGCGGTGTACCGAGTCGCCGAGGCCGGCGATCTCCAGCGCCTCGTCGAAGTGCGCGTCGTCCCAGGGCCGGCCGGTCGCCCGCCAGTACGCCTTGAGGTTCTCCAGCCCCGACAGGTGCGGCAGGAAGCCGGGCCCCTCGACCAGCGCGCCGATGCGGGAGAGCACCGGCGAACCGGGCACCAGCGGATGACCGAAGACGAAGATCTCGCCGCCGCTGGGCTGGGTCAGTCCCATCAGCACCCGCAGCGTGGTGGTCTTGCCGGCGCCGTTGGGGCCGAGCAGGCCGACCACCTGACCGGGGTGCACCTCGAAGTCCACGTCGGAGACGGCGACGAACCCGTCGTCGTAGGCCTTGCGCAGGTTGCGCACCACCAGCGGCACGCCGGCGTAGCGCGGGTCGACCGAGGCGTCGTGGCGGCGGTTGCGGCGGCGCAGCACCGCGACCACCACGACCAGCCCGGCAACGATCGCGGCGACCAGTCCGATCAGCACCCAGCGCCAGAGCGCCGCCTGGGTGGGGATCGGCGTGCCGACGACAGTGGGGAGCACGACCGGGCCGTCGCCGGCGGCGATCGTGTAGACGGTCGGCTCGGTGGGGCCGGCGTACCCCTGATCGGAGGTGGCGACCACCAGTCGCAGCCGGTGGCCGGACTCGAAGCGGTGCACCACCGCGGGCAGGGTTACCTGCACCGGCTCGGCGGCCGAGAGTTCCGCGGGCAGCCCGGTCAGCCGTACCGGCGCCACCAGGCCGCCGGGCAGCGTCGCGCCGCCGTTCGGGCCGACGTCGTAGAGCTTGACGAAGAGCACCGCCTCACCGGTCGGGGAGGCGGCCCGCACCGAGACGGTCGGGGCGCCGACGACGTCCACCGACTCGGCCAGCGGCTCGGACTGGAAGATCGCGTGCTGGCCGGGAATGTCGCCCCCGAAGCCGGCCGCCAGCGAGGTGAGCGCGCCGGCGCCGGGCAGCGAGGAGACCGCGGCCGGGTTGCCGCCGGGCGGGTTCGCGACCGGCTGGGGCGGCCCGGCGACCGGCACCGCGAGGGTGGACTCCCCACCCAGCCCCGGGTACTCGTCGGCCTGGAAGCCGGTGGCGACCAGCCCCCGGTCCATCGCGTTGAAGCCGGCGACCCGCGACCAGGTGAAGCTGCCCGCCGGCGCCTCCCCCGCGCCCTTGACGTAGTGATCCAGCCACTGCACCGTCAGGTGGCGGACCCGGTCCGAGTCGCTCTGCGGGCCGTCGCCGCCGTCGTGGCCGCCGTTGTACCAGGCGACGCGGACCGGCGTGCCGTTGGCGGCGATGCCACGGGCGTTCGCCTCCGCCTCGGCGAGGGTGAAGAGCGAATCCGCGGTCCCCTGGATCAGCAGCGTCGGGGACTTGATGCGGTCGATCACCGCCGCCGGGCTCGACTCCTTGAGCCGCGCGACGGCCTCCTCGTCGGCCTGCCCGTCCGCGGCGATCCGCAGGTAGGCGGCGCAGATGTCCGGGGCGAACCGGCCGCAGGACGGATCGAGGGCGACGCCGGGGCCACCCGCCGTCGCGGGGAGCGCGGCACCACCGGTACGGCCGGTGGCGAGCCCGCCGTTGCCGAAGAAGACCCCCGCCCAGCCCTTCTTGAAGACCCCGTCGGTGGCGTCCTGGCCGCTCGACTCGGGCAGCAGCGCGGTGGAGAGGTCGTTCCAGGTGATCATCGGAACGATGGCGTCGACCCGCTGGTCGGCGGCGGCGAGCAGCAGCGCCAGCGCACCGCCGTACGAGGCGCCGACCACGCCGACCCGCGGGTCACCGGCGCCGTCGGTGCGGATCTCGGGGCGCTGCGCCAGCCAGTCGAGCAGCCGCTGCGCGTCGCGCACCTCGTGCTCGGGGTGGTCGAGGTGGATCTGCCCGCCGCTGAGCCCGAACCCCCGCGCCGTGTACGCCAGCACCGCGTAGCCCCGCTCGGCGAAGCTCTCGGCGTCGGCGCTGACCGACTCCTTCGAGCCGCCGAAGCCGTGCGCCAGCAGCACCGCCGGCACCGGGTCGGCCGCCGAGGCACCGGCCGGCAGGTAGAGCGTGGTGTCCAGCTCCACCGGCTCGGTCCCGTCCGGTCCGGACAGTACGGTGACCCGGGCGGACTCGGCCCGCCACGGCTGCGAACTCGGCCAGACCGCCCAGGTCACGGCGGCGGCCAGCAGCACGACGACCACACCGAGGAGCAGCAGGCGTCGCCGTGCGCCCGAGCCGTTCGATGGGGCCAGGGCCCGCCGGAGGGCGGCCGGCAACGGAAAAGACATGGGGATCACCGTACGGGGTGCGCGCCGCAGCCCGCGCAAGCGTCGGCGCGTTACCCTCGCCGCGTGCCCGAACCCGACCTGACGCTCACCGCCGGCCTGCGCCCGGCCGCTCTCGACGCGCGCCGCGGCATCGTCCGGCTGCACCCGGAAGCACTCGCCGCTCTCGGGCTGCGCCCCGGCGACGCGGTCCGGCTGACCGCGAACCGGGTGACCGCCTGCATCGCCGCGCGGGCCGAACCGCCGGTGAGCACCGCGCTGCTGCAGGCCGACGACCTGATCCTGGGCAACCTCGGCATCCGCGACGGCGGCCAGGTGACGGTGACCCCGCTGCCGTTGACCGCCGCGACCCGGGTGGTGCTGACCGGCCCGGTGGAGATCGTCGCGGCGGTCTCCCCGGAGATGCTGCGGCTGGCGCTGCTCGGCAAGGTCGTCACCGCCGGTGACAACGTCTCGCTGCTGCCGCAGGACGTGCTCGCCGACGCCTCCGTGCGAGGTCTCATCCACGCCGCCCGCCGCAGCCTCGCCAACACCGTCGGGTACGCCTGGACCAGCACCCTGCTCACCGCCGTCACCGTCGAACCGGCCGACGGCGCGCTGATCACGATGGACACGGTGGTCGGCTGGGAACACGGGGCCGTCACCCACGGCCCGGCCGGCGGGGTCGCCTCGCGCGACACGACGGCCCGGCCGGGCCTGGCCCCACGGCCCGCCCTCGGTGCGGCGGGCACCGTCGGCACCACAGACCCGGCGGGAACCGCGGCCGGGACCGGCACGAGGCACGACGAACCCACTGACACACCGGACGCGGACGTGCCGACCGTCGACGAGCTGCCGGGGCTGCGCGCACCGGCCCGCGAGCTGACCGAGCTGCTCGACCTGGGGCTCAACCACCGGGAGGTGCTCAGCCGGCTCGGCACCACGCTCAACCTCGGTGTCCTGATCAGCGGTCCGGCCGGCTCCGGCAAGACCACCCTGGTCCGCGCCGTCGCCCGGGAGCTGGGGGTGCGGGTCCGCGCCCTCTGGGCACCGGAGCTGGCATCGCTGACCAACGACGCCGCGGCCCGGGTGCTGCGCGAGGCCGCCGCCTCGCTGCGTACCGACGGGCCGGCGGTGCTGCTGGTCAGCGACGTGGAGGCGATCGCC
The DNA here is from genome assembly GCF_049523535.1 of Melissospora conviva. Classification (NCBI taxonomy): domain Bacteria; kingdom Bacillati; phylum Actinomycetota; class Actinomycetes; order Micromonosporales; family Micromonosporaceae; genus Melissospora; species Melissospora conviva. Next base: position 156,642 of record NZ_JBLLDT010000004.1, on the reverse strand, counting down.
CCGGCGGACGATCCCGGGCCGCTCGCCACGGTCTTCCGGCAGCTGGTCGCCGAGACCGTCCGCGGCGGCGGCGCCGTGGTCGCCACCACCGGCCGCCCCGAATCGGTCGACCCGATCCTGCGCGGGCCGGAACTGCTCGCCACCGCCATCTCCGTACCCCTGCCGGACCTGGCGCTGCGCCAGGAGCAGCTGACCGTGCTGACCCGTGCGGTCCCGCTCGCCGACGACGTACGGCTCGACGAGGTGGCCGGGCGTACCCCCGGTTTCGTCGCGGCCGACCTGGCCGCGCTGGTCCGCGAAGCCGGCGTCCGCGCGGCGCTGCGGCAGAAGGAGACGGTGACGCCGACGGTGACGATGGCGGACTTCGACGCCGCGCTGGAGGTGGTCCGCCCGACCTCGATGGGGGATGCGAGCCTGCGGCTGTCGTCGGTGACGCTGGACGACGTCGGCGGGCTGGCCGAGGCCAAGCAGACGCTCACCGAGGCGGTGCTCTGGCCGCTGAACTACCCGGAGACCTTCGCCCGGCTCGGCGTGCAGCCCCCGCGCGGGGTGCTCCTCTACGGCCCGCCCGGCTGCGGCAAGACCTTCCTGGTCACCGCCCTGGCCGGCACCGGCAAGGCCAACGTGCTCTCGGTCAAGGGCGCGGAGCTGCTCACCAAGTGGGTCGGCGAGAGCGAACGGGCCGTCCGGGAACTCTTCCGCCGGGCCCGGGAGGCCGCACCGACGCTGATCTTCCTGGACGAGGTGGACGCCCTCGCCCCGGTGCGGGGCCAGGGCACCGACGGCGGCACCACCGACCGGGTGGTCGCCTCCCTGCTCACCGAGCTCGACGGGGTCGAGGCGCTGCGCAACGTGGTGGTGATCGGGGCGACCAACCGCCCCGACCTGATCGATCCGGCGCTGCTACGGCCCGGGCGGCTGGAGCGGATGGTCTACCTGCCGCCGCCGGACGTCGACGCACGCGCGGACATCCTGCGGGCGGCGGCCAAGCCGGTGCCGCTCGCCGACGACGTGGATCTCGACGCGCTCGCCGCGCAGCTCGACGGCTTCTCGTCGGCGGACTGCACCGCGCTGATCCGGGAGGCGGCGCTGACCGCGATGCGGGAGTCGATGTCGGCGGCGACCGTCACCGCCGCGCATCTGGCGACCGCCCGCGAACGGGTCCGGCCGTCACTGGACCAGGCGCAGGTCGCCTGGCTGGAGGCGTACGCGGAGAAGCAGCAGAACCGCTGACAGCTCAGTGCGGCAGGCGGATCTCGGCGTGGACCAGACCGTCGTCGCTGCGCAGCCGCGCGCCGCAGTCCCGCAGCAGCGCCAGCGCGGCGGTGTTGCCGCTGGTGGTGGTCGCGTGGACAGCGTGTGCGCCGTGCCGGGCGGCTTCGAAGAGCAGCTCCCGCAGCGCGGCGCGGCCGATCCCCTGCCCGCGGGCCGAGCGGCCGAGCCAGAGGCCGGTCTCCATGTCGCCCGGTTCGTCGCGGTGGCAGAGCCGGATCATGCCGACGACGGCTCCGCCGACGACGACGGCGTACATCTGGGTGCGGGTGGGGCCGCCCAGGCCGCCGAAGTGCAGCCGGTGGAACACCCGGAACGCCTCCCGGCGCGCCTGCGACCAGCCGGCCGGTGCGCTGACCGGCGGCATGACCTCCTCGGGCTGCGCCTCGGCAGCCGCCACCGAGAGGAGCGGCTCCAGGCTCTCCTCGTCCAGCGGCGCGAGCTGCACCCGTGCGGTCACAAGGCGGAGTTTTCCCCGGCGGTGCGACGGCGTCCAGCCAATTCGCCCCGCGCGCACCGTTCGGCCCACCCGATATGACCTCACGGTGATCACCTGATCACAACAGGCTGACATGGCGACCGGGAGGGCACTGCGGGCAATTCGCGTACGGGAGACGTCACGGACCGTTAGCGTCGGGCGAAGGTGAGACAGCTACGCGACAGGGGGATCGAGCATGTTGAAGAAGCTGCACGAGTCGGGCCTGAAATCCGAGCACTGCTACATGGCGGGCTTCGCCAGCATCGGGGCGGCGTACCTCAGCTGGCTGATCTCGAAGAACCTGGAGAAGGCCGAGATCGACCGGGCCGACCGGTGGGGCATCTTCATCGGCGAGTGGGCCCCGACCTTCTTCGCCATCGGCAACGGCCTGGCGCTGTACGAGAAGCGCTGACGTGCCGACGGCGGCCGGCCACCCCGATGCGGGCGGCGCGACAGGCGGACAGGTCAGCGGCGGCGGCGGGTCCGTGAGGCGCGCAGCCGGCGCAGCCGGCCGATCAGCATCGGCTCGGCGGCCAGTGCCGCCGGGTTGTCCAGCAGGGCGTTGAGCAACTGGTAGTAGCGGGTCGCCGAGATGCCGAAGGTGTCGCGGATCGCCTGTTCCTTCGCCCCGGCGTAGCGCCACCAGCGCTGCTCGAAGGCGAGAATCGCCTGCTCCCGTTCGGCCAGGTCGCCCACGGGCGCGGCGCCGGCGCGAGCGGACGGGACCGGCGACGGCTGCACGTCCGGGTCCTCATCGACCGCCGGCGCAGACCCGTCCGGCGCCTCCTCCACGGCGGGATCGGTCGCGTCGGCCGGGGTGACGACCGGCGCGTCCACGGCCGGCCGGGGAGCCGGGACGGTGGGCCCGGTATCGGTGGCGGCGGTGTTCGCGCTCGGCTCCATCGGGCTCCTCACGGGACGACCGGCGGCGCCGGTGGGACGTACGAGCGGGGCTCACCGGCGCAAGGCCGGCCGGCGGCTGCCACCAGCGGGAACCGGCCCGGGCCGCCGGCTATCAGCGTAACGACACCCCCGACGGGGCGCACGACACGCGCGGGGTGGCACCTTCCGGCGCCACCCCGCGCACGTGCCCGTGAATCGGCTCAGGCGATGTCACGCCGGCGCATCGCCCAGAGGGCCGCGCCGAGCACCAGCAGCGTGCCGATAGCGAAGACCAGCCCGGAGTCCTGCCAGGTGAGCACCATCTCCGCGGGCACGCACTCGCCCTGCACCATTGTGCAGTTGACGTAGTCGAAGAGCGGGAGTTCCCGTTCGAACCACGCCATCAGGTGTGCGGTGAACGTGAAGCGGTCGGGGAAGCTCGTCCCGAGCACACGCAGCAGTGGCAGGACCGCCACCTCGTTGATCACGAAGATCCCGACGAGCCCGCCGAGCGCGAGCGCGGTGTGCCGACCGAGGGAGGCCAGCCCGAACGCCACGACGGCCGCGGCGAGGATCAGTCCGACCGTCCGCAGCCCGGTCAGGCCGGTCGACGTCCACGCGCCGGCGGTCATCTCGCCCATCGTGCCGCGATAGGTGCCGATCAACCAGTACGCGACGGTCCAGCAGACGCCGAGCAGCACACTGACGCCGAACAGTCCGGTCACCAGCGCAGCCAGCTTGGTGAGCAGCACCTTCAGCCGTCCCGGCTGCCAGAGCAGCAGGTTCATCATGCCGCCGCTGGTCCACTCCGCCCCGACGAAGGAGGCGCCGATGAGCACCGCCGCCAGCACGAGGAGCAGGCCGAGACCCATCAGGCGTCCACCGAATTCACCGGCGAAGTTGAACTCGTACGGCTGCTGGACGTACCACTCCAGCTGCGGCCCCCACTCCCGGCCGCAGTCCGGGCCGTAGTTCATCTCGGTGTTCTCGCCACGGGCCTCGGCGGCCTCGCAATCGGCGATCGACCTTTCGTGGTCGCGCACCGCCTGCTGGTACTGCGGCTGGGCGGCGGCTTCGGCCGCTGCCCGCCCTTCAGGGGTGGACTGGTGGCTGGTGAAGGCCGTGGAGGCGGCCATCCCGCCGAGCAGCAGCGCCACCAGCGCCAGGGTCACCCGGGTCAGCCGGCGCTTGAAGAGCCGCCGCAGTTCGGTGTTGAAGAAGCTCATGCGCCGCTGCCTTCCTCACGGGTGCCGGTACTGCCCGCCGGCGCGTCCGCGACGACCGCGGACTGGTCGACCTGGCGATGCTGGCCGGGCACCGGCATGGTGCCGGTCAGCTCCAGGAAGACGCTCTCCAGGTCGGCCTCGAGCGGTGTCAGCTCGCTGATCCAGAGCCGGCGTTCGGCCAGCGCCCGGGTCACCACGGCCGGCTTGTCGACGCCGTTGATCAGCAGGTGGTCGGGGTGGGCGGTGACCTGCAGGCCGGCGCCGGTGAGCGTCTCGGCCGCGAGCGGGAGGTCGGTGACCGCCTCCAGCCGGACCCGCAGGGCGTTGCCGGAGTGCGCGGCGAGCACCTCGTGGACGGGGCCGGCGGCGACCCGCCGCCCCAGCGAGATGATGGTGACCTCGTCGCAGATCAGCTGCACCTCGCCGAGGATGTGGCTGGAGAAGAGCACGGTCATGCCGCTGTCGGCGAGGTCGCGCATCAGCGAGCGCATCTCCCGGATCCCGCTGGGGTCCAGGCCGTTGGCCGGTTCGTCGAGGATCATCAACTTCGGCTCCTTGAGCAGCGCGGAGGCGACCGCCAGCCGCTGCTTCATGCCGAGGGAGAAGGTCTTGACCCGGTCCTTGGACCGGTCCCGCAACCCGACCAGTTCCAGCACCTCGGTTACCCGCCGCTGCGGCACGTCGCCGGCGCCGGCGAGCAGCGAGAGGGTGTCCCGGGCGCTGAAGTTGCCGAAGAAGTGCGGGCTCTCCACCACCGCGCCGACCTGGCCGATCACCTGGGGCAGAGCGGCCGGCACCTCCTGGCCGAAGAGCGCCATCCGGCCGCCGTCCGGCTCGATCAGACCGAGCAGCGTACGCAGAGTGGTGGTCTTGCCGGAGCCGTTGGGCCCGAGGAAGCCGTGCACCTGCCCGGCGCCGACGGTCATGTCGAAGCCGTCGAGCGCGTGCCGGACGCCGCGTCGGCGGCTCCGGTACGTCTTGCGTAGTCCTGCTATTTCCAACACAGCGGTCACGCCGCCCACCTTCCTTCTATGACGGCCCAGACACTACTGCGTTATGCGCAATAGCGGTACCCCGACGCGCGGACCACATCGATCCCGGCCCGCCGCACGGCTGCCGCCGTCGAGTATGGCCCTTCGGCGACCACCACGGAGCCCATCCGCGCCGGTCGGGCAACTCGCATCGGCCAGGGGCGCAGCGACGCCCGGAAGATCCATCACCGTCAGGCGGTAACGACCTGCACTCCGACGCCGCGGAACGCCGCCACCAGGTCCGGATCGGCGCCGGAGTCGGTCACCAGGGTCTCCACCCGCTCGATCGGGCAGATCCGGGCGAAGGCGTGACCACCCAGTTTGGAGGAGTCGGCGATGATGACCAGGCGCTTGGCCCGGGCGACCATCAGGTTGTTCATCGACGCCTCGCCCTCATGGTGCGCGGCGGCACCCAGCTGCGGGTCGATAGCGTCCACACCGAGCAGAGCGATGTCCAGGGTGACCTCGCGCAGCAGCGCCCCGCCGAGCGGGCCGACCAGCTCGAAGGACTGCGGCCGCACGACTCCGCCGGCGACGACCACCTTCATCTTGGAGCGCACCAGCAGTTCGTTGGCGATGTTGAGAGCATTGGTGACGACGGTCAGTTGCGCGCCGTCGGCGCTGGCGTTCAGGTCCGGGCGGACCGCCAGCGCCCGGGCGACCTCGGTGGTGGTGGTGCCGCCATTGAGTCCGACCACCATGCCCGGCGAAACCAGCGCGGCGGCCGCAGCACCGATACGCTGCTTCTCAGCGGAGTGCTTGGCGGTCTTGTAGCGCAGTGGGAGGTCGTAGGAGACGCCGTTGGCAACGGCGCCGCCCCGCGTCCGCGTGATCATCTGCTGTTGGGCGAGCTGGTCGAAGTCACGACGGATGGTGGCCTGGGAGACCCCGAGCCGCGCGGCGGCGTCCTCGACGCTGACCCGGCCGCTGTCGGTCAGCAACTCGAGCAACGCGTTCCATCGCGCATACCGGTCCACTCAAGGCCTCCACTGCACATACGGTGATTGATTGCGTGCACAGTAGTGCGCAAAACCGGCCTCAAGCAAAAAACACCCGGGCGGGGCCCTCGGGTCAGTTGCCACCATCTATCAACACGCGCAGAATGGCGCGCGAAAGGTCGGCGAACCGAGCGGCATCGCGCAGGGTGCGCCAATCGCGAGGAGGTCACATGTCGTCCTTCCCGATGGGCCCGACATGACCGGCGAAGTGATCGTCGCCATCGACGTGGGCGGCACCACCATGAAGTGCGCCCTGGTACACCCGCACGGCCGGATGCTGCACACCGAGCGGCACCCCACCCGCCCGGAACGCGGCGCCGACGCCGTCACCCGCGACATCGGCGACATCGCCGCCGCCCTCGCCGAAAAGGCCCGCACCGACGGCCTGACCCCGATCGCCGCCGGCATCGTCGTCCCCGGCGTCGTCGACGAGGCGAACGGCATCGCCGTCTGGTCCGCCAACGTCGGCTTCCGCAACGTACCGCTGGGACGGCTGCTCAACGAGCGGCTCGGCGTCCCCACGACCATCGGCCACGACGTACGCGCCGGCGGACTCGCCGAGGCCCGCATCGGCGCGGCCCGGCTCAGCAGCCACGTCCTCTTCCTCGCCATCGGCACCGGGATCGCCGCCACCCACGTGATGAGCGGACGGGCCATCGTCGGCGCCAACGGCACCGCCGGGGAACTCGGCCACATCGTCGTGCGCCCCGGCGGACCCCGCTGCAGCTGCAGCCGGCACGGCTGCCTGGAGGCCGTAGCCTCCGCCTCGGCCGTGGGCCGGCACTACAGCGAACGCGCCGGACGCACCGCCACCGCCGCCGACGTCGCCCGGCTCGCCAGGAGCGGCGACCGGCTGGCCTGCCAGATCTGGCGCGAGACGGTCGACGCTCTCGCCGACGGGCTGGCAACCGCCCAGTCCATGCTCGACGTGGAGACGATGGTGGTCGGCGGCGGCCTGGCCCTGGCCGGTCAGCAGCTGCTCGAACCGCTGCGGGCCGGGCTGCACCACCGGCTCACCTTCCACAAGGAACCCCTGGTCGTGCCGGCCGCGCTCGGCGACGCGGCCGGCTGCCTCGGCGCGGCGCTGATGGCACGACGAGCACTGGAGACAAGGCGATGACCGTACGGGTGAGCGGCCGGGTCGTGACCCCCGCCGGTGTCCTGCCGGAAGGCTGCGTGGAGATCCGCGACTCGATGATCACGGCCGTGGCCGAATACCCGACGGCCCGTACCGGGCACTGGGTGCTGCCCGGTTTCGTCGACATGCACACCCACGGCGGCGGCGGGCACACCTTCACCACCGGCGACCCCGCACAGGCCCGGGGCGCGGCCGAGTTCCACCTCGGGCACGGCACCACCAGTCTGCTGGCGAGCCTGGTCAGCGCCCCCTTCGAGCTGATGCGCGACGCCACCGCGGCCTTCGCCCCGCTCGTCGCCGACGGGGTTGTCGACGGGCTGCACTTCGAAGGGCCGTACCTGTCACAGCGGCGCTGCGGCGCGCAGAACCCGGCCCATCTGCGCGACGCCTCCCTCGACGAACTCGGCGAGCTGATCGCCCTCGGCGGCGGCGCCGTACGGATGGTCACCCTCGCCCCCGAACGCCCCGGCGCCCTCGCCGCGATCGAAATGCTCACCGCCAACGGTGTGGTGGCCGCGATCGGGCACAGCGACGCCGGCTACGAGCAGACCCTGGCAGCCGTCGAGGCCGGCGCCACCGTCGCGACGCACCTCTTCAACGCCATGCCGGCCGTACACCACCGCGAGCCGGGGCCGGTGCTGGCGCTGCTGGCCTCCCCGGGCGTGATCTGCGAGCTCATCGCCGACGGCGTGCACCTGCACGACGGCACCCTCACCTTCGCCACCGCCGTGGCCGGCCCCGACCGGTGCGCGTTGATCACCGACGCGATGGCGGCGGCCGGCATGAGCGACGGGGCGTACGAGCTGGGCGGGCAGGCCGTGACGGTCACCGACGGCGTGGCCCGGCTGACCGACAGCGGGGCGATCGCCGGCAGCACCCTCACCCTCGACGCCGCGCTGCGCCGGGCCGTCGCCGCCGGCATCGACATCGTCGACGCCGCCCTGATGGTGGCGACCACCCCGGCGCGGGCGATCAGGCTCAGCGGCCGGGGAGCGCTGGTCCCCGGCTACCGGGCCGACCTGGTCGTCCTCGACGAGGAGTTCAACGTCGTCAAGGTGATGCGGGCCGGCACCTGGGTGAGCTGACGCGCCCGGCCGCTCAACGCTCGCCCGGCTCCGCCCCGAGCACGGCCTGCTCGTCCGGGCGGTGCACCAGCACGTCGGCGAGGAAGGACTGGACCGCGGCGGCGAGTCCGACATCGCGCCCCGCCGCCTCCGCCAGCCGCCAGCGGTGCTCGACGACCTGGGTGAAGAGCTCCGCCGGCTCCAGCTTCTGGCGCAGGTGCGCCGGCACGGCCCGGACGACCGGCTCGAAGACCTCCGTCAACCAGCGGTGCGCCGCCTGCTGCTCGTCGGTCAGATCGCTCTCCGCGCGGTAGGTGTCGAGGTCGTTGAGGAGCCGCCGGGCCTGGTTGTTCTCCGCGTCCAGCCCGGTCAGCCGCATCAGCCGCCGGCAGTGGTGCCCGGCGTCGACGACCTTCGGCCGGACCAGGTACCGACCGTCGTCCACCAGCGACATCGCCACCTCGGCGACGTCGAAGCCCAGCTCGTTGAGGCGCCGGATCCGGCCCTCGATGTCGTGCCGGGCGCTGCGCTCCACCGCCTGCTCATAGGTGATCTCGTGCCAGAGCCGCTCGTAGCGCTGCACCACCTCGCTGCTGACCTGCTCCGGGTCGATCGACTCGTGCAGCAGCCCGGCAGCCTGCAGGTCCAGCGCCTCGCCGAAGATGTTGAGCCGGGCGAGTTCGACGTCCTCGTTGCGCTGGCCGTTGGAGAGGCTGCGGTGCAGCGCACTGGTCTCGGCGTCCACCAGATAGGCGGCGAAAGCCCCCGCGTCGCGGCGGAAAAGGGTGTTCGACAGCGAACAGTCGCCCCAGAAGAAGCCGGTCAGGTGCATCCGCACGATCAGCGCGGCGAGCGCGTCGAGGAGCCGCTCCATCGTCTCCGGGCGCAGCATGCGGGAGAAGACCGCCCGGTACGGCAGCGAGAACTGCAGGTGCCGGGTGACCAGTACCGGGTCCAGGGGCTCGCCGTCGTCGGTGTGCCGCCCGTCGACCACCGCGACCGCGCGCACGGCCGGGAAGTCAAGACGTTCCAGGGAACGCAGCAGGCCGTACTCGCGTTCGGCGACCCGCTCGCCGGTCTCCTTGACCGCGTAGACGGTGCCGGCGAGGCGCACGAAGCGCACGACGTGCCGGGAGATGCCCCGGGGCAGCGCGACGAGCTGGTCGGCCGGCCACTGCTCCAGCGGGGTCGACCAGGGCAGGTCCAGCAGGGCCGGATCCACCAGGGCCGAAGTGATACGCACGATCTCCAGAATGCCGCGCCGGGACCGGTTCCGCTCCCCGAGGTGGCCCGGCCCACAGCGTCGCCTCCGGCGGCAGCGCGGCATCGCTACGACGACGCTCCACGGCGTCGGCGGCACACCGGCCGATCGGCGAACGGTGTCGGCGGCGCGCCGGTGGGGCGCCACCCGCAGGGCCGGTAGCGTGGGCGCGTGCAGGAGACCACCACCGCCCCCCGCAGGCTGCGGCTGCATCCGGTACGCCCGGCCTGCTGGTGCTTCGACACCGTACTGCTGGCCGCGTTCGTGGCGCTGACCGTGGCGCTGGCGTCGGGGTACCTGCTGGGGCTGGACATCGCGGTGGTCGACTGGGCCGACACCCACCGGCCGGACTGGGCGTACTGGACCGCGCGGATTTTCAACTACCTCGGCCAGGGCACCCCGCTGATGGTGATCGCCGTACTGCTGGGCGCGCTGCTGGCATGGCGGACCCGTTCGGTACGCCCGCTGCTGCCGCCGGCCGCCGCCTGGTTGCTGATCTACGGCGTCGTCGGGCCGTTGAAGCTCACCACCGACCGTGCGGCGCCGAGCGCGACGTACAAGGAGCCGTTCCTGTCCCAGGCCGACGCGGTGGAGCTCTTCCACACCGCCGGGGTGTACGGCCGCTCGTACCCGTCGGGGCACGTCGTCAACACCATCGTCTGGTACGGCGTCCTCGCGCTGCTGCTGGCGGCGCTGCTGCGCCACGCCGGACGGCCGCTGCCACATCCGGCAGTGCTGGCGCTGCGGGTGCTGCCGCCGGCGATCGTGCTGGTAACGACGACGTACCTGGGGTGGCACTGGTTCACCGACTCGGTCGCCGGGCTGCTGCTGGGCCTCCTGCTGGACCGGCTGCTGCACCGGATCCCCTGGGACGACCTGCCGCTGCCCGGCCGGCTGCGCGCCTGGGGCCGGCCGGCCCTCTACCGCTCGGTGTAAGCGGACAGACCGGCAAGCGCCGCGCCGCGCCGGCGGCGAGGTGACCCCCCGGTCGTACGGGACGGCCGTGCGCCCCGTCGGCCTTCAGCGTTGCCCGTCCCGCGGCGCCGGCAACGTTGCCGTCTCGCCGGCCGGTGCCGCCGCGGTGCTGGCCTGATGCAGCAGCCAGGTGAGCCCGGACTGCCGGGCGACGACCATCAGCTGGTCGCCGGCGGCGAGCGGATCGCCGGCGCCGGGTGACCAGTCGGGGCGTACCTGCCCGGGGCGGGAATGGGCGATGACCCGCACCGACCCGGCTTTCCCGGCGTCGGCGAGCGTCGTGCCGTCGAGGCTCGACCCCTCCTGCACCCGTACCTCGGCGACGACCAGCGCGTGCCGACCGACGGGGATGGTCGCTATCACCGAACGGTGCAGCAGCGCCGCGGTGAAGGAAGGCGCGGCCAGGTAGGAGACGCTGCGGGAGATGTCGATGCCGAAGGCGGTCTGGATGCGTTCGGCGAAGTCACCGTCGAAGAGGCGCAGCACCACCCGCAGGTCCGGCTGGATCGCCCGGCCGTTCAGCGCGGCCTGCAGGTTGGCGACATCGTCGGTGGAGAGGACCACCAGGGCCGCGCAGCTGTGCACCGAGGCGGCGCGCAGGGTCTCCTCCAGCGCCGCGTCGCCGACGATCAGCGTGATGCCGAGCCGGCGGGCCAGCACCGCGCCCCGCGGCTCGGGGGCCTTGTCGATCGCGACGACCTCGATGCCGAAGTCGTTGAGCTGGGCCATCACCCGCGTGCCGACGTTGCCGAGGCCGACCACCACGACGTGTCCGCGGCGCTCGCCCTGCTCCCGGCCGGCGGTGAGCGCCAGCCGGGCGTTGACGACCCCCTCGACCACCGCCGCGGTGATCAACGGAACCAGTGCGAGCCCGGCGAGGCTCAGCACCACCTGCATGATCTGGCCGCTGGCTTCCTTTTCGACGTCGGGGTCGGCGCCGCTGAGCGTGGTCACCAGGGTCAGATAGATCGCCTCCCAGATGGAGACGTGCTCGGCCTGCGAGGTGACGTAGCCGAGGATCGCGATCAGCGCCAGCACCGCGATCGTCGCCATGCCGATCTTGCGGGTGGCGAAGGAGCGCAGCGCGTGGGTCACCGGCCACTTCCGCCAGTGCCGCAGCCGGTTCCTGCGCCGGGCCTGCACCAGCCGGCGGGCCGCGATCTCCGTGCCGGGGGCCTGCCCGGTGGCCTCGGCGAGCACCAGGTCGGCGTCGGCGTCCGGCAGGAGCCGGAGCCGGTGCTCGTCGCGGGTGTCGGCCAGCCCGCAGACGACGTCCTCGGGCCGGACGTCACTGCGGCGGGCGACGTGCAGCGTACGGCCGTCGCGGCGGAAGTGCGTCGGCGCGACCTCGCCCAGCGCGGCGGCGACGAAGGCGGGCGCGGCCATCGAGGCGTCGGAGAGCATCGCCAGGTCGGGGAAGAGCCGCCGTACGCCGGTGGCGAGGTTGGTGTTGAACATCCGCATCACCACCCGCAGGCTCGGCTCGACCTCCTGGGCGCAGAGCGCGGCGTGGATATTGCCGACGTCGTCCTGGTCCAGCAGCGCCAGGCCCTTTGCGCCGACCAGTCCGGCGGCGCGGAAGGTCGCCTCGTCGAGCCGGTCGGCGCGGATCACCCGGACGCCCTGCAGGCGCCGCAGCTGCGCGGCGTCGGCCTGCCGCCCGGGCAGCATGAGCAGGGTTATCCGCAGGGGCGAGCCGTCGATCTCGGCTTCCAGCAGACCGTTGAGGACGTGGAAGACGAGCGCGTCGTGCCCGCACACCACGAAGTGCGGGCGAGGGTCGGGCCCGCGCAGGCGCACCTTCGGACCGGACTCCCCCACCCGCCGCATCCGGAACCGCCAAGGGTCTGCCATGTGCGGGATCGTAGTCATCGACGGGTACCCGCCACAGCCCGCGCATGTCGCGCAGCGCGACGGGTACCACACCGCCCGTGCAGACATTCCTGCCCTATCCGGACTTCGGCCGCACCGCGCAGGTCCTCGACCAGCGCCGACTCGGCAAGCAGCGGGTCGAGGCCATCCAGGTGCTCCGCGGCCTCGTCCGCCCCGGATACGGCTGGCGGCACCACCCCGCGGTCAAAATGTGGACCGGCTACGAGGAGGCACTCGTCCGGTACGGGCTGGACATCTGTGCGGTGTGGACGGCCGGGGGCCGCGCGGACACCTGCGCCACCACCCTGACCGCCGACCTGGCCGCCGGTTGCGGCATCACCCGGGTACGCACCGAGGAGGAACTCGCCGTCGCCGGTGAGCTGCCGCCCTGGCTCGGCATGCCGGAGCTGCACCTGAGCCACCGCGCGTCGCTGCTGCGCAAGGATCCCGGGCACTACTTCCCGATCTTCGGCGACCTGCCGGACGTCCCGTACGTCTGGCCGTTGTCGGACCGGGACCGGCCGTGTCCGTTGCCGCCGCCGCACTGATCGGGCAGGCTGGATCCGTTTTCGCCACAGAAGCACCGATTCATGGGGAAAGGCACTCATGGAGCTGTCACGGCCGCTGGGCCGGCTCATCGGCGTACGCCCGCACGTGGTCGAGCCCGGCGGCGGTGGCCCGAGCCGGGTCACCCGGCCGGTCGAGGTGCTGGTCGTCGGCGGCGGCATCGCCGGCATGTCGGCGGCGGTGGTGCTCGCCGAACGGGATGTGCGCGTGACGGTGCTGGAGGCCGCGCACACCCTCGGCGGCCGGCTCGGCGCCTGGCCGGAGCGGCTGGCCGACGGCACCACGCAGACCGTCGAACACGGCTTCCACGCCTTCTTCCGGCAGTACTACAACTGGCGGTCGATCCTGCGCCGCGCCGACCCCGCGCTGGCGATGCTCAAGCCCGTCGCCGGTTATCCGATCCTGTCGCGCCAGTGGCCGGCGGAGGAGTTCGGCAACCTGCCGCCGGCACCGCCGCTCAACCTGCTGGCGCTGCTGCTGCGCAGCCCGAGCCTGCGCCTGCCCGAGCTGCGCGGCATGGACCGGGACGCCGCCCTGCCGCTGCTGACCTACGACCCGCAGCGCACCTACGCGGAGCTGGACGGCACCACCGCCGCCGAACTGCTGGACTCGCTGCGGCTGCCGGACCGGGCCCGGGCGATGCTCTTCGAGGTCTTCTCGCACTCGTTCTTCAACCACGAGCGGGAGATGTCGGCGGCCGAACTGGTGGCGAACTTCCACTTCTATCTGCTCGGCAACGGCGAAGGGCTGGCCTTCGACGCCCCCGACGAGGACTACGCCGAGGCGATCTGGCGGCCGCTGCGCGCCCATCTCGAACGGCACTCGGGCGAGGTGGTCACCGGCAGCCGCGCCACGCGGCTGCACCACAACGGCGACGGCTGGCAGGTGCACACCGGCGACGGGCGGACGTACCGGGGCGACCAGGTGGTGCTCGCGCTCGACCCGCCCGCGCTGGCGGCCCTGTTCGCCTCCTCCCCGCAGGTCGCCGCGGCGGCTCCCGCGCTGACCCGGCAACTGGCCACCTTCGGTCGCCCCGGACCGCCGTACGCGGTCGCCCGGTACTGGCTCGACGGGGACGTGGCGGCCCGGCGCGCCGTCTTCAGCGGGGTGTCCCGCCAGCCCACCCTGGACTCGGTGACCCTCTACCACCGGCTGGAGCGGCCGTCGCGGCAGTGGGCCACCCGCACCGGCGGTTCGGTGGTCGAGCTGCACGCGTACGCCTGTGAGCCCGGGGTGGCCGCCGAGGAGCTGGGTGAGCGGATGCGGGCCGAGCTGGCTCTGCTCTGGCCGGAGGTGACCGGGCTGGCGGTGCGGGAGGTGCGGGCGCGGGTGGAGGCGCAGGCCCCGGCCTTCACCCCCGGTGCGTACGCCGACCGGCCGGGGGTGGTGACCGAACTGCCCGGGCTCTTCCTGGCCGGGGACGGCATCCGTACCGACTTTCCAAGCGCACTGATGGAGCGGGCGGCGGCAACGGGCATCCTCGCCGCCAACCACATCCTGCGCACCGCCGGCGCCGCCACCGAGCCGGTCCACTCGATCCGGCCGCGCGGCCTGCTGGCCGGCCGGGCCGCCCAGCGGACCCGCTGATCGGGGCCGTCCGCGCCGTGGCCGGTGGCTGCCGGCCGCGCTCAGCGAGGCAGGGGCACCGGGCGCAGCGGCCGGTAGAGGGTGTAGCCGCCCATCGTGGTGATCTCCACCGGGGTGCCGTCGGCGGCGAACCACTGCGCCAGCGCGGCGTCGCCCGGTGAGCCGGTGACGAAGGCGAACGTCTGCTCCGGCACCGCCGCCACCTGCGGCGCATAGGCGGCGTAGCGGTCGTAGCCGGGATGCAGCCGCTCGTCGAGAACGGCGCAGCGCACCCGTTCCCCGGCGAGATAGGTGACCAGGTTGCAGGTCCAGTAGTCGCTGTAGAGGGCGGTGGTGCCGGCCCGTGGCAGTTCGGTGGCGAGCAGCCGCTGACCGTCGTCGATCGCGCTGATCTCCTGCCGCCGCATCAGGACGGTGCCGCTGGCGGTCAGCCCCAGGGCGGCGACGAAGGCGAGCCCGGCGATGCCGGCCACCCGCACCGGCCGGCCGACGGCCCGGCGCGCCGCCCACCAGAGCGGCCAGCAGACCGCCGGAGTGGCGATCAGCAGGCCGTGCAGGTAGCGGGCGCTCTCCCAGGGCGTCACTGCCGCCGCGTCGTCGCGGACGTACATCAGCACCGTGATCGCCGCCGCGACAAGCAGCGCGAGGCGGCCGGCCTGCCGGGTCCGCTCCCGGTCCTGTGCGGCGGTCCGCTCTGGCCCGGCCTGCGCCAGCGTCGGGTCGGCCTGTGCCATCGGCGGGCTGGCCTGCGCCAGCGTCGGGTCGGCCTGCGCCAGCCGCGGGCCGGCCGCGGCGCGTCGGCGCCACAGGCCGCGCGCCGCGGCCACTGTGGCGGCGATCAGCAGCAGCCCCCAGAGCGGCGCCCAGGCGACCTGCCAGGGTTCGCACCGGCCGTAGCCGCAGAAGCCCTGGGCCAGCGGCACGCCGAGCAGCACCCCGCCGTGGAGGCGCTGCGCCCAGCCGGTCTCCGCGGCCCCGTCGCTCATGTTCAGGAAGGTGGCGATGGCGCCATTGCCGACGGGCTGGGTCAGGTCGTGCCAGAGCAGCGGCGCGATGCCGAGCAGCAGGCCGCCGAGCAGGGCGAGGCCGGGCCGGCCGAGGAGGGGCCGGGCGCCGGGCAGCAGCAGGAGCAGCGCGGCGACGGCGACGTAGGGGGCGACGAGCCAGTCGTTCCAGATCAGCAGTCCGGCGATGAACCCGAAGGCCAGATAGAGCCCGTACGCGTGGCGGGCCGCCGCACCGCGGAAGCCGAGGGCCACCGCGATCAGCAGGAGCAGGGCGGCACCCGGGTTGATCTCCGGATAGCCGCCGCCGGCGACGAACTGGTTCTGGATCACCCGGTGCGAGCCGAAGGCGAGCAGCCCGACGATCGCGGTGGCGAACCACGGCGTGTAGAGGCGGCGGGTCAGCTGCCACATCGCGAGCAGGAAGACCGCGTAGAGCATCAGCAGCGGCAGTCGCAGCGCCCAGATGTCCGGCCCGGCCAGGGCCACCACGGGCGCGGCCAGGTACGCCTCCAGCGTGCCCATGTAGTGCTGCCCGTAGAAGTAGACGGGCAGCTCGCGGCCCTGGCTGATGTGCAGCGCGGCGAGGCCCATCGTCGCCTCGTCGGAGTTCGCCGGCGGCACTCCGGCGGCGAGCAGCACCACCCGGTAGCCGACGCCGGCCACGCCGAGCAGGAGTGCGGTCAGCGCTGCCTGGCGCCTGCGCGTCCGGCGGTGCTCCCCCTCGACGGCTCTCTCGCCGGCAACGTCGGTCTGCAGCTGCATGGATCGATGGTTACCACACAAATACCTGTGATCCGGAGAAATCGGAAATATGGCTGAAAGGCGATTTGCGCCGCTTACGCTCTTGGCCGTGACCGGCTGCTACCGAGGCGACCGGCCCGGCCGAGGGGTGCGGCGGATCCAGCAGCCACAGGAGACAGTCGTGCAGTTGCGCAGAAACCGGTGGAGCAGAGGCGCCACGATCAGGCAACGGGTCGACGAGGCACGTGCCGCAGCCGACGGCGACCCGCCTGCGGCGGTCTCCGACGGCGAGCGCGCCGCCGTCACCACAGCGCTGCGGCTGGGCTGGTGGATGGCCGACACGTACCACTACACCCAGCACCAGCACCGCGTCCCGGGCGGCCGCGAGACCACCGCTCCCCGCAAGCTGAGCAACCTCACCGAGATGGCGCCGCGGCTACGGCTGCGCATGTACCTCGACGGGGTCGACACCGCGCTGCGGGAGATCGGCGCGCAGATCCGCACCCCTGCCGCCGCACCGGCCACGGCCGCCGCCCGCGAGCTGGCCGACGCCCTCGACCGCGACGGCAGCGCCACCGAGGCGGTCCTGCTGGCACTGGACGCCCTCAACGTCGAAGTCCTGCGCTGGACGATGGCGAGCAACTACCGCCTGGGGCTTGCGTACCGGCTCGGCCGCTCGCTCGCCGACACCGCCCGCGACTGCGGCCCGGAGCAGCTGGTGTGGCGCTTCGGCGGGCGGCACCAGGAGATCTGCCGCTGGCTGGACGAGCTGGCGAGCGTCCTGCCCCCGTTCGCCGCCCCGGTGGTGGGCCGCTCCGTGCAGGCCTGGGCCACCCGGGTGCGCCAGGCCCACCATGACCCGGACCGGCAGGCGGAGCTGACCGCCCTCGCCGGGCGGTTGCGGGAGCAGGGTGCGCTCTGGCAGGACGTGCTCACCGGCGGCCTCGACCCCCGTGACCTGCTGGACGAGGCGAACTACGCCGCGATCGCCCGCAACCTGCTCTCCCGGGACCGCCGGCTGGTCCGCCAGGCGACCCGGGGCGTCTTCCTGCCGGTCCTGGTGCCGCTGCTGTTGTTCCTCGGCGGGATCGTGACGATCGGCGCCGTCACGGCCGCCGGATCACCACTGACCCGGACCGCTATCGCCCTGGCCGGCATCGGCGCCGGCCTGGCCGGGCTCTGGCGCACCGTCTCCCGTCCCGCGCTGGCCCTGGCCCGGGAGGTCAACCGGCCGCTGCTCGCCATCGAGCTGATCACCGAGATGGCCCGCTGCGTCACCCGCCCCCTGCGCACACCGGCTCTGCCCGCCGACACCCCGGAGCCGGTACGCCCGGCCCAGTCCGCCCCGGCCGCCAGCCCCGGCTGAAACCGCTCTCAGTCCGCTGTGGTGGGCCGGTCGGCGCGCAGGACCCAGCCGAAGTCCGGCGTACGGCGCTCACCGAAGGCGGCGACCCCCTCGGCGGCGTCACCACTGGCGCGCACCAGGCCGTGCCACTGCGCCAGCCGGGCCGGATCGACCTCGCCGGCGGCGACCATCCGCACCACGTCCTTGGTGGCGACCACGCTGAGCTGGGAGCGGGACGCGATGGTCGCGGTCAGCGCGGCGACCCGCTCGGCGAAGCCGTCGGCGGCCACCACCTCGTCGACCAGCCCCATCGCCGCGGCCCGCTCGGCGCCGATCAGCTCGCCGGTGAAGATCAGGAACTTGGTCGCGGCGGGACCGATGAGCTGCACCAGCCGGCGGGTGGTCGGGGTCGGATAGACCAGCCCCAGCTTGGCCGGGGGCACCCCGAAACGCGCCTCGGCGGAGGCGATCCGCAGGTCGCAGGCGACGGCGAGCTGACAGCCACCGCCGATGCAGGGCCCCTCGATCGCGGCGACGGTGGGCTTGGCGAACGCAGCGAGGCGCTCCTCGGCCGCGACGGCGACGCTGGCATCCCCGGCGTCGAGCAGCTCGTCCAGGTCGCCGATGTCGGCGCCGGCGCAGAAGCTGCCGTTCGCGCCGGTGAGCACCAGGACCCGTACGGCCGGGTCGGCCTCTATCCGGTCCAGCAACGGCGGCAGCGCCCGCCACATGTCCGGCGTCATGGCGTTGCGCCGGGCCGGGTTGCGGATCTCCACGGTGGCGACCGCGCCCTCGATCGCCACTTGCAGGCCCGGACCGTTCTGCTGCGTCGACATGTCTGCACCTCCCGTTGCGCGCCGACCCTACCGGCCTGCTCGCGCGCCCCGACAGTTCCGTCGGCCCGGCCGCCGTCGGCAGCGGCTGACAGTCCGACCGCAAACGGCAGTGGCCGACGGTCGCACCGCACGCGGCAGTGGCCGGCAACCGCACGGGGTGCGACTGCCGGCCACCTGCCGGGCGGTCACGCGGACGCCGTCACCACAGCCGTGGCCGGCGCCCGCGTGAGCAACGCGGACGTACGGGTCAGGAGACGTTCACCGCCGTGTCGTCGACGACGAAGGACGTCTGCAGCGAGTAGTCCTCGGAGCCGAGGAACCGCAGGGTGACCGTCTGGCCGGCGTAGGACGCCAGCGAGAAGGAGCGCTGCGTGTAACCGGTCGCCTTGTTCAGGTTCGAGTACGTCGCCAGCGTGGACAGCACGGTCCCTGCGGAGTTGAGCACCTGCACCTGGAGCTTGTCGTACTGGGTGCTGCTGGTGGTCTCCGCCGAGTCGATGTGCAACCAGAAGGTGAAGTTGTACGTCGTGCAGCCCGCCGGCAGGGTCACCGACTGGGCGATGTTCTCGGTGTTGGTGGTGCCGTTGCCGTTGAGCCAGGCGACCCGGGTGCCGCTGCGGGCCGGCTGCGCGCTGTACGAGCCGATCGCCGCGGTGGTGCCGGTCCACGGGCTGGTGCCCGACTCGAAGCCCGGGTTGCCGAGCTTCTGACCCGCGCCGGTGCAGCCGCCGCCACCCGAACCCACGGTCAGGGTGTAGGTGGTGCTCTTCGTGCCGGAGGTCGCGGCACCGCTGATGGTGACGCTGTAGGTGCCGGCCGGGGTGCTCGACGAGGTGCTGATCGTCGCGGTGGACGAGGCGCCCGCGGTCACCGAGGCCGGGCTGAAGGCCACGCTCGCGCCGGCCGGCAGTCCGCTGGCCGAGAAGGTGACGGTCTGCGCGGCGCCGCCGGTGACGGCCGTGGAGATGGTGGTGGAGGCCGAGCCGCCGGCGGTGACGCTGCCCGAGGTCGGCGAGGCCGCCACGGAGAAGTCGTTGCCGGTGGAGCAGGTGGCGTCGTTGCCCGCCACGTTCACCGCGGTCCAGGCCGCCTGGACGGCCTTGTACTCGGTGCTGCACGCGCCGTACAGGTCGGTCGCCGCCCGCAGGGTGTACGCCCGCGAGGTGTTGGCCGGGTTGCTGGTGTTGACGTAGGAGGTGTTGGAGGTGAAGTACACGTCCAGCGCCCGGTACCAGATCTTGGCGGCCTTGTCGCGGCCGATCGGGGTCACCGCGGGGGCGGAGCCACAGATCGGCGAGGTGCCGTACGGGGTGGCCCCGGTGCCCTCGGCGAGGTTGAAGAAGAAGTGGTTCGCCGGGCCGGAGGAGTAGTGCACGTTGACGTTCTTGGTCGTGGTCGACCAGCAGGAGTGCGAGCTGCCGTCCAGCGACGGGTTGTACATGTAGCGCAGCGGCGTGCCGTTGCCGTTGATGTCGATCTTCTCGCCGACCTGGTAGTCGCCGGGGTCGGCGCTGTTGCCGGCGTAGAACTCGACCATGTTGCCGAAGATGTCGCTGGTCGCCTCGTTGAGGCCACCGGACTCACCGGAGTAGGTCAGCCCGCCGGAGACGACCGAGGAGGTCACGCCGTGGGCCATCTCGTGTCCGGCCACGTCGATCGCGACCAGCGGCTTGGCGTTGCCCGACCCGTCGCCGTAGGTCATCTGGGAACCGTCCCAGAAGGCGTTGACGTAGTTGTTGCCGTAGTGCACCCGGCTCGGCACGCCGTTGCCGTTGCCGAAGATGCCGTTGCGGCCGTGGACGTTCTTGAAGTAGTCGTACGTCTTCGCCGCGCCGTAGTGCGCGTCGACGGCCGCCGACTGCCGGTTGCTGGTGGCGCCGGTGCCCCACGTGTTGTCGGCGTCGGTGATGGTGGTGCAGCTGGAGGTGCCGTTGTTCATGTCGCAGGTGCGGCCGTTGCCCCGCGTCGGGTCGATCATCTGGTAGGTGCTGCCGGAGAGCGTGGTGTCGACGGTGACGGTGCCGGAGTAGATGCTGTGCCCGGTGCCGGCCACGGTCTCGATCTCGTCATAGGAGCCGATGAACTCGCCGCTGACCGCGTCGGTGATGACGTGCAGCTTCGAGGGGGTCTGCCCGTCGGGGGCCCAGCCCTCGACGACGGTCTCCCAGGCGAGACGCCCGGTCCCGCTGCTGGCGTCGACGAAGAGTTCGGGGGCGCCGGTGCCGGTGCGCTTGCCCTCGAAACGCGCCTCGGCCACCTTCGCCGCCTTCGCGGCCGGGATCTTGGCGGTGGTGTCGACGGCCAGCGGCGCGGTCAGCCCCACCGACGATCCGGTGTAGCTGCCGTCGGGGGCGGCGTGGACGACGAAGTCGCCGCCGTAGACCCGCAGTCCCTTGTAGCTGCGGGTATAGCGGGTGTGCTTCGCGCCGGAGGCGTCCACCGCGGTCTTGTAGACGGCGTACGCGTCGTGGGCGGTGCCGCGGACGGCGGCCCGGCCGGACTTGAGTACCTCGGTGGCGCGCGGGGCGGGGTCGGGGGTGACGGCGGGGGCCGCCTGGGCGGTACCGACGATGCCGGTCAGCATGGTGCCGGCCAGCAGCACGGCGCCGACAGCGGCGAGGGGTCTTCTCACTTGCCCTCCTGGGGGATCCTTCACGTGACAGCCGTACTGTCACGCATGTAGATATAGCGATACGGAGGGCCCACCGGTAATGGGGCGTTCTATCGATGGATGGAGGTCGATCAAAGTGGTATACGCGTCCACCGCGGCGGGGGAACGGAACGGCCGCCGGATCCGTCCAACCGGCATGCATCGACTTCGATTGAGCGCCGCCGTCGCCCTCCTCGCGCTCCTCGGCGCCGCCGGCTGCACCGACGACACCCCGGATCCGGTCAACAGCGGCGACCCGAGCGCAGCGGCGAGCGTCCCGCCCACCGCTGCGGCCTCGCCCGCCCCGACCGCCCCGGCGCCCGGCAGCGGCGACCCGGCTATCACCATCCCGCCGCCGGCCGCCGACGAGATCCAACTGGTCCGCACCGGCGGCCTCGCCGGGGTCAGCCAGATCATCACCGTCCGGCCCGACGGCGCCTGGACCTCCACCGGCAAGGGAACCCAGACCGGCGACGGACGGCTCACCGCCGCCGACCTCACCGAACTGCGTACCCTCGCCGACCGGCTCCCCGACCAGGGCGCGCTGGCGATCGGCGGCCAGTGCGCCGACGCCTTCACCTACACGCTGACCGCCGCCGGCGAGGTCTACGTCTTCACCGACTGCCCGACCGCCCCCCAGGCGCCGGAAGCCGCCGGCAAGATCGCCGAACTGCTGGTACGCGCCACCGGCTGAGCCGTTTGCCGCCGGCGCCGGCGGGCATCAGGGCAGTCATGTTCTTCGACGGATTCCGGCTGGAACACATCGACGTCGGCGAGACACGGTTGCGGGTCCGGCACGGCGGCGACGGCACGCCCGTGCTGCTCCTGCACGGCCACCCGCGTACCCACGCCACCTGGCACCGCCTCGCGCCGCTGCTCGCCGCCGCCGGGCACACGGTCGTCTGCCCCGATCTGCCCGGCTACGGCGGGTCCGGCAAGCCCGCCAGCCGCCCAGACCACCGGCCGCACTCCAAGCGGGCGATGGCGCAGGCCTGCGTACGCCTGATGAAGGCACTCGGCCATCAGCGCTTCGCGGTGGTGGGGCACGACCGGGGCGGCTATGTCGCGTTCCGCGCGGCGATGGACCACCCGGAGCGGGTCACCCACCTCGCTGCCCTGGACGTGGTGCCGATCGGCTCGGCTCTGGCGCGCTGCGACGCCCGGTTCGCCGCCGCCTGGTGGCACTGGTTCTTCATGGGCCAGCCGACCCCGACCCCCGAGCGGGTGATCAACGCCGACCCGCAGGCCTGGTACGCCGCCCGCCCCGGCAACCGGCGGGAACTGATGGGCGAGGAGGCGTGGCGGGACTGGCAGCGGGCGATCTCCGACCCGGAGACCGTGCACGCGATGTGCGAGGACTACCGGGCCGGACTCACCGTCGACCGCACCGACGACGACGCGGACCAGCGCGCCGGACGCCGCCTCGCCTGCCCGGTGCTCGCCGTCTGGGCCGAAGGCGACGACCTGCCGGGTCTCTACGGCGACGTGGCCGCCGTCTGGCGCGAGTGGAGCGACGACGTACGCGGCGTCGAGTTGCCGGGCGGCCATCACCTCGCCGAGGAGGTGCCGGCCGAGCTCGCCGCCGAACTGCTGCCCTTCCTGGCCGGTGCCCGGAACGCGGCGCCCGCAGGGCCGCCCGGCAGTTGAACCCGCGGCCCGCTGCCCCGGCCGGCCCGCCCTCTACAGTGAGTTGCTCACCGCCTGCTTTCCGGCGGCCCGTCAGCCCCCGAACCCAGGAGCCCGCCGTGAAGCTCTCCATCATCGAGCTGGGGACGGTCGCTCCCGGCAGCACCGAACCCCAGGGGCTGGCGGATGCGCTCGAGACGGCCCGGCACGCCGACGCGGCCGGCTTCCACCGGGTCTGGTTCGCCGAGCACCACCTGAGCCGGATGGGCGCCTCGCACCACCCGGAGCTGCTGATCGCCGCGGCGGGAATGCAGACCCGCGGCATCCGCATCGGCTCGGGTGCGGTGCTGATGAACCACTACAGCCCGTTCAAGGTCGCCGAGATGTTCGCCCAGCTGGAGGCGATGTTCCCCGGCCGGGTGGACCTCGGGATGGGACGGGCGACCGCCGGACCGGTGATCGACATGGCGCTGCAACGGGACCGGCAGCACCCGGCCCAGGCCGACCATCAGCAGCAGGTGCTGGAGACCCTCGCCTGGCTCTACGGCGCCTTCCCGGCCGACCACCCGTTCGCCGGCAACCCGCTGATCCCGTCGCTGGCCGGACTACCGCAGACCTGGCTGCTCGGGTCCAGCCCGAACGGCTCGAACCTGGCCGCCGGCCTCGGCATCGGATACACCTTCGCGGGGTTCATCAACCCGGCCGGTGCGGCGCCGGCGCTGCGCCACTACCGGACGCAGTTCCAACCGCAGGGCTTCGGGCTCACCTCGCCCCGGGCGATCCTCGCCGTGAACGTCACCGTCGCGGAGACCTCCGCGCAGGCGCAGCGGCTGGTCGGCTCGGCGAAGGCCTTCTACGCCCGGCTGCGCCGCAGCGGCGGCGGCGCGCAACTCCCGGCCGCGGACGAGGCCGAGCGGGAGCTGACGACCACCGAACGGGAACAGCCGACCTCGATCGTCGACGGGCAGTGGCCGCAGTTCGTCGCCGGCAGCCCCGACGAGGTCCGCGCCACCCTGGAGCAGATGATCGAGCTGAGCGGCGCGGACGAGCTGATGGTCCAGAACCTGATCGCCGACCCGGACGACCGGCGGCACTCCCACACGCTGCTGGCCGAGATGTTCGGCCTGTCACCACGGCACTGAACGCCGAGCAGTTGTTCGTGCCAGGTGAAAGGACAGGCGCGCGACCTGCCAACCGGATCGCTTCTCGCGTTAGCCTCGAATGATGACCCCCGCCACCGCCACCGCCGCCCCGGAAGCCGAGGCGCCGCCCACCGGCAACCCCGCCGCCCCCGGCACCCCGCCCGCCCTGCCCGCCTTCGCGGCCGACCTGGCCACCGGCGTATGCGGGACCGCCGCGCCCCTGCACCCGACCTCGCCGCTGACCGGCGAACCCACCGTGCTGATGCCCGGCAGCAACGCGTCCGACGTCGAGGCCGCCTTCACCGCCGCGAAGGCCGCCCAGCGCGACTGGGCCGACACCCCCGTCTCCCGGCGTGCGGCGATCATGCTGCGCCTGCACGACCTGATCCTCGACCGCCAGGCCGAAGGCCTGGACCTGGTGCAGCTCGAAGCCGGCAAGGCCCGCCGGCACGCCGTCGAAGAGGTCCTGGACTGCGCGATCAACGCCCGCTACTACGCCCGTACGGCCGCGAAAGCGCTGCGTGCGCACCGCCGGGGTGGGGCGCTGCCGGTGCTGACGCGTACCCGGGAACTGCGCTTCCCGATCGGCGTGGTCGGCGTGATCTCCCCGTGGAACTACCCGCTCGCGCTCGCCACCGCCGAGGTCATCCCGGCGTTGATGGCCGGCAACGCGGTCGTGCACCGCCCCGACCCGGCGGGCATGCTCAGCGCCCTCTGGGTCCGGTCGCTGGCGATCGAGGCCGGGCTGCCCGCCGAGACCTGGCAGGTCGTCTGCGGTGAGGGCGCCCTGATCGGGCCGCTGATCACCGGCCTGGCCGACCAGGTGAGCTTCACCGGCTCCACCCGCGTGGGCCGGGAGGTCGCCGCCGAGGCCGCGCGCCGCCTGGTCCCGGCCTCGCTGGAACTCGGCGGCAAGAACCCGCTGGTCGTGCTCGACGACACCGACCTGGAGAAAGCGGTGGAGGGCGCGATCCGCGGCTGTTTCGCCAGCGCCGGCCAGCTCTGCATGTCGATCGAGCGGATCTACGTGCCGCAGTCGCGCTACGACGAGTTCCTCGCCCGTTTCGTGGAGCGGACCGCCGCGCTGCGGCTCGGCATCGGCGGCGACTTCGACGCCGACATGGGTTCGCTCGCCTCGGCCCGCCAGCTCGACACCGTCACCGCCCACCTGACCGAGGCGGTCGCCGCCGGCGCCACCGTGCAGACCGGCGGACGGCACCGCCCCGACATCGGCCCCTTCGTCTTCGAGCCGACCATCGTCACCGGCGTCACCCCCGGGATGCGGATGTTCGCCGAGGAGACCTTCGGGCCGGTGGTCGCCGTCTACCCGTACGCCGACGTCGAGGAGGCCGTCCGGCTCGCCAACGACAGCGCGTACGGCCTCAACGCCGCCGTCTTCAGCGGCGACAACCGGCGCGGTGAGGCGGTCGCGGCGCGCATCGAGGCGGGCGCGGTGAACGTCAACGACGGCTACGCCGCCGCCTGGGGCAGCATCGACGCACCCAGCGGTGGCTGGAAGTCCTCCGGCCTCGGCGGCCGGCACGGCGTCGACGGGCTGCTGCGCTTCACCCGCGTCAAGACCGTGGCGCTGCAGCGCGGCATGGACCTGGCGCCGCGCTACCAGCGGCCGGGCGCGGAGAGCGCGGCCTGGCTGAAGCGGATGACGTTCGCCCTGCGACTGCTGCGCCGCAGCGGCCTCTGAAACACGGTGGCCGCCACCTGGACCTGACGGTTGTCAGCCGTTGACGCCGACGGCCGTCAGGACCAGTCGCAGTAGTCCTCCGCCTGCCTCGCCAACATGTCCGACTGGTCAAGGCCACAGAGGATGATGCCCGAGAGGTCGAGGTCCCAGGTCCGGATCGTGCCGTCGTACCGCTCGGTGGCGCAGGTGACGCGGAAGTCAACCCGGACCTCCCGCAGGCCGAGGTACTCGACGTACCGGCCGTCTGTCCCGAGGGTTTGCCAGTCGGTCGAGCCTTGCGGATCGGTGCGGCGGCCCTCGTCGAGCGGCAGATCCGGATGACGCTCCCGCGCCTTCGTCAGCAGCCAGGGCGTCCAGCCCGGCCCCTCCGGAAGGCCCGCGACGGTCAGCACCCGCTCCTGGTCGTCGAGCGGCACGACCGCCGAGTCCTTGTTCCGCGCCTGGACGGTGAAGACCTCGACGCGGGTGAGCACCTCCTGGGGGAGAGCAGACTCGAACGACGCCTCGGCCCGGTCGGGACCGCACGCCGGCGCTGCCGTGCTGGCCTCGGCCGCCGGAGCCGGCGGGTCGGCAGGGCTGGTGCAGCCGCCCGCGGTGAACGCCACCGCGACCGCCGGCAATGAGAGCAACCGCCATGGAGAGCGCACTCCGCGCCGGCTCCGGAGGCGGTTCCCTGGCTGATACGTCATGCGCGGAGTGTGGCAAGATCGCGCAACTCGCAAGAGCGTGGTGATTTCCGCCTTGCGCTCACTGATCAGTGGGCGCGTGCGACTCCTCGACCGGTTCGATCGAGATGTACGCGGCAAGCGCGCGGAGAAAGTCGGGCGCGTCGAAGATCCGCCCGGCGGAGGCGACACCGCTGGTCCTCGTCCGGCCGTCGAGGAGGCGCTGAACCGCCTCGGCCGCCAGCGGCGCGCTGACGGCGTAGATGTCGCGGCCGTGCGCGGCGACCCGTCGCCGTACGCCACCGGAGCGCACCACGACGTCGACGGTGAACGTCTGGTCGGAGCGGCCACTCTCGTCGGCCGCGGTCGGCGCGGCGGCGCCGGGGGCGGCGAGGTCCCGGGCCGCCTCGGTGCTCATGTAGGTGCGGACCTCGGGGATCGCGAGGTGGCTGGGGACGGTGACGACGTCGGCCATCGTGAAATCGCCGAAGACCTCCCTGGTGCCCGCCGGGAACTCCCACTCCAGCACCGGCAGGTCGCCCTCGGCCGCGTAGTACTCCAGCCGGCCGCCCGTGTAGCGGACCCGCCGGCCGTCGCGCCGGTCCCGGGAGACCGCGCCGGCGGCGAGGGTCCCGGCCGTCGGGTGCCAGCTGCTCAGCCCGTACGCGACCTGCACCTCGTCCGCCGTGTCCCAGTCCCCCATCGCCGTGGTGACCAGCAGGTCACCGAGGCCGCCGAAGAAGGCCATCGCCGGCACGACCGCCACGCCGGCGTTCCGCGCCCGCTCGGCGAAGTGCGCGAAGGTGTCGGCATTCGCCTCGATCTCGGCCGCCACGTCGACGTACGGGATCCCGGCGCGCAGGGCTGCCTCGATCACGGGCGCCCCGGTGGAGGCGAACGGGCCGGCGCAGTTGACGACGGCGGCCGCGCCCGTGAGCCCCGCGTCGAGCGAGGCCGGGTCGTCGGCGGACGCCACCCGGTACTCAAGGCCCGTCGCGAGCGCCCGGAGCTTGTCCGGGTCGCGCCCGAGCAGCAGCGGGGAGAAGCCGCGCTCGCGCAGCTCGGCCACCACGAAACGCCCGGTGTGCCCGTACGCGCCGAAGACCGCGACGGTCTGGCTGGAACCCATCTCTACCCCCGTGAAAGATCGACTGGGACCAGTCTCCCGGCGGCGACAGGCTCGGGCCAGTGTCCGGAACGCCTTGAGCCGTACAGTTTCGGACATGGCCACGCTCGCGATCGCCGCCACCGACGGGATGCTCCACTTCGAACTCGCGGCGGCCTGCGAGATCTTCGTCCGCGACCCCTCCGGCCTCGCGGACCCCTGGTACGACCTCGTGGTCTGCGGCCCGGGGCCGGTCCGGATCGGCCGGTTCCTGATGGAACCCGACGACGGGCTGGAGCGGCTCGCCCGCGCCGACACCGTGATCATCCCGGCGATCGAGGACGTTGACGCGGAGGTGCCGGCCGAGCTGATCGACGCCGTCCGGGCCGCGCACGAGGCGGGCGCCCGGCTGGTGGCGCTCTGCACCGGCGCGTTCGTCCTTGCCGCCGCCGGGGTGCTGGACGGGCTGCGCGCGACGACGCACTGGGCGCACACCGACGTACTCGCCGCCCGCTACCCGCGGGTGCAGGTCGACCCGGACGTGCTCTACGTCGACAACGGCAACGTGCTCGTCTCCGCCGGCAAGGCCGCGGCGATCGACCTCTGCCTGCACCTGATCCGCCGCGACCACGGACCGACCGTCGCCAACGCCGTCGCCCGCCGCCTGGTGGTGCCGCCGCACCGCGCCGGCGGGCAGGCCCAGTTCGTCACCACCCCGGTCCCGGCCCGCGACGACCATCCCCTCGCCGACCTGCTCCCCTGGGCGCTGCAACTTCTGGACCGGCCGCTGACCGTGGAGGACCTGGCGCGACAGGCAAAGATGAGCTCACGCCACCTGGCCCGCCACTTCCGCTCGGCGACCGGCACCACGCCGCTGCAGTGGCTGGCGACGCAGCGCATCCGGCGGGCGCAGGAGCTGCTGGAAAGAACCGACGACAGCATCGAGGTGGTCGCGCGGGCGGCCGGCA
Organism: Melissospora conviva; assembly: GCF_049523535.1. Classification (NCBI taxonomy): domain Bacteria; kingdom Bacillati; phylum Actinomycetota; class Actinomycetes; order Micromonosporales; family Micromonosporaceae; genus Melissospora; species Melissospora conviva. The sequence goes on along the minus strand of NZ_JBLLDT010000004.1, from coordinate 128,504 downwards.
TGGGGACGGCCACGACGCTGCGCCGGCACTTCAGCCGCGTGGTGGGCGTGCCGCCGGACGCGTACCGGCGCACCTTCCGCAGCGCCGGGCCGCCACACGCTCAGGAACGGTCGCAGTAGGCACCCGCCAGTTTCACCACTTCCGACTGGTCCTGCGGCGCGCTACAGGCGATGAGGCCCGACAGCATGCTGTCCCAGGTACGGATCGTGCCGTCATGCCGATCGGTGGCGCAGGTGAGGTGGAAGGGCAGCCGGACCTCGCGCAGACCCCGGAAGGAGACGTACCGGTCGACCTTGTCGAACCCGTCCGGGAATTCGGAGGACTCCTGCGGGCCGATATGGTAGCCCTCGTCGAGCGCGAGGTCCGGGTACTGGGCCTTGGCCCGGGTCAACAGCCACGGCGTCCACTCGGGACCCTCGGGAAGGCCTTCGACGGTCAGCCACCGCTCCTGATCGTCGAGCAGGATGATGCTGCCGTGCGGGCCGCTCCTGCTCGGTTTCTCGATGTCAAACACCTCGACCCGGGTCAGCATGTCCTGCCGGGTCATCGGATCGAGCGCCAACTCAGCCTGTTGGGGCGCACACGCCGGCGCTGCCGTCGTCGGGTTCGCGAGCGGAGCCGACGCGTCGGTTTGGCCGGTGCAGCCGGCCACAGCGAGGAGCACGGCAACGGCCGCCAGCGAAACGAGCCCTCCCCACCGGACGCGACCCGCACTTCGGCTCCGAACGCGTATCGCCGGGCGATCACTCATGCGCGGATTGTGGCAGCACCAGGCAACCGCGAGTTGATCGATGGCCGCCACGAATGGTCAGGCCGCCGCCCCGCCGGACCGGTCAGAGCCGCTCGACCAGCCGGAACCGCTCGGCCATTACCAGCGTCTCGTCGGTGACGACGAAGTCGGGGTCACCGAGCCAGCCGCGGTAGTCGGCGCCGTGCCAGAACCTCTCATGCCCGGCCCGCCACTGCGCAACAGTCGTGTAGCCCTCCCCCTCGTCGACCGCGTGCGCCAGGTCGATCTCGGCCAGCGGCACGATCCGCACCTCCGTCGTCTCGATCACCGCCACAGGCTGCTCGGCGGAGTCGACCACGAGGCTGCGCTCGCCGGGCTGCGGCAGCGGGTCGCCCTCGCGCTCGTACTCCAGGACCAGGGCGCTGGTGGAGGTCTTCGTGCCGTCCAGGATCGCCGCCACCAGGGCGTCGCGCAGCGGCCCGGGGAAGGCGAACTCCGCGCGAGGCAGGGCCGACCAGGAGGGTGCGACGTCGACGTCGGCCCGGGCAAGGTCCGCAGTGGTCCGGTCGGATTCGGGGATTCCGGTCATGCGGAACACCGTATCCGCAGGATTGCAAGCGGCACGGCTTCCGCGCCCACTCGCTTTTCCCCCACCGTTACAGTCACGCGATGGACGTGGAGCGGGTCCGGCAGGCGTACGGCGCCGTCGCGGACCTCTAATTTGAACTGTTCGGCTCGGTCGGGCAGTCACACCCCGACGACCTCGCCTTCATCGCGCGCCATCTGTCGAACCGCCCCGGCAAGGTGCTCGACCTGGGGTGCGGGCCCGGCCACCTCACCGGTTACCTCAGTTCCCTGGGCGCGGACGTAACGGGAATCGACGTCGTCCCCGAATTCGTCGCGCACGCCACGGCCACCCACCCGACCGTCGACTTCCGGCTCGGTGCGATGGCGAAACTCGACGTCGCGGACGGCTCGGTCGCCGGCATCCTGGCCTGGTACTCCCTGATCCACCTGCCGCCGCAGGACCTTGACGGTGTGCTGGCCGAATTCCGGCGAGCGATGGTTTCCGGCGGGACCCTGGTGGTCGGGTTTTTCGACGGCGACGAGGTGGACGCCTTCGACCACAAGGTCACCACCGCCTACCGCTGGCCCCCTGACGCGTTCTCGCGGCGGCTGCGACGAGCGGGCTTTACCGAGGTGGAGCGGCTACGACGGCCTGGTGACGACACTCAGCGCCCGCAGGCCGCGATAGCCGCGCAACTGCCTGCGTGATCGCGATCTGGCAAGCGCCGAAACTGACTCGGGGGACTACCGTCATCCTGTGCTCGACCCCGCGACGATCTTCGAAGGATCCGGTCCGCTGGAGGATCCCCTCACCGACCAGACTCTTCGGGCAGTGGAAGCAGAGCTCGGATACCGGCTCCCCACCGCGTACGTCGACCTGGCTCGTCAACACAACGGCGGCTGGCTCGCCCGGGATGCCCATCCCGCCCCCAGTCAGACCTCCTGGAGCGAGGACCACGTCGGCGTGTCCGCGCTGGCGGCGATCGGCCGAACTGCTGGCTTCAGCCTCTGCGGCGAACGCGGCAGCGCCTTCTGGGTGGCGGAATGGGGCTACCCGGACATCGGCATCTACATCGCCGAATGCCCGTCGGACGGCCACGACATGATCGCTCTCGACTACCGCTCGCGCGGTGGGCCGGCCGTCGTACATGTCGACCAGGAGTGGAACTACCGGATCACACTCCTCGCCCCCGACTTCGAAACCTTCGTGACAGGTCTCGTCGAGGGATCCGCGTACGACGTCAACGGGTGACCGTTCCCCACGGCACAGCAGGCTCAGCGGCTCTGACCCGCTCGATAGCGGGAGGGCTCGCGCCTGCACCTACCCAAGCTTGACCTGCACCAGGCTTCAACTTGCAGGCTGATGGTCACTCGTATGGACGGAGCCATCCGAATGCTCAACGCAACGGCAAGTATTCGTCTCGCCCGGCCCAGCCGGAATCTTGCGGCGACCGAACGGTTCTACGTGCAGGGACTGGGGCTGGAGGTGCTCTACCGGACTGCGGCTGTCGACGGAGAGCATGACCTGACGATGCTGGGCTGGCGCGAAGCGTCATGGCATCTGGAACTCGTCGGGGGCCCGGACTTTCCCGTGGAGCCGACCCCGACGGCGGAAGACCTGCTCGTGCTCTACCTGGCCGAGCCGATCGACAACGCGCTCGTGGCCCGCCTCGAACAGGCCGGCGGCAGGCGCGTCCCGCAGGGCGCGTACTGGGATCGGTGGGGTGTCACGGTTGAAGATCCGGACGGTTATCGCCTCGTGCTCTCCAGCCGAGCCTGGTCCAACGCCACCTAGTCGGCGCCTGTCGTGACCCCGCCACCGTCAGCGCTGCCGTCGACACGGGAAGCCGTCGTCGCGGCCGTCCCGCCGACTTGCCTTGCGGATATGGAGCCCCCGGCCGGGATCGAACCGGCGACATCTCGCTTACAAGGCGAGTGCTCTGGCCAGCTGAGCTACAGGGGCGTGTTACTAGCTCGTCAGCATAGCGACTGCCACCCGGGGCAGCGCGTCAGGCGGACCCCCGGAGCAGCGGTAACGTCGCGAATCCGACCGGGACGCTGCCGGCCGGTCACACTCAGTCACGCAGCTTGGCGATTGATGACCGTCCGTGCCCACCTGACCGAATCGGCGGTGACCCGGGTGCGCCACGTCTTGGCAGCACGTGAAGCGCAGATTACGGTTCAGGGAACGGATGGTCACCACACCGGCGTACCCGCGCCGACGTCACCCCCCGTTCTGGCCGGTGCCGCATGGCGCCGGTCGCTCCTTCCACTCGGATCGTCCGGCACGTTCCTGCCGGTGAAAGGAAGCACCCATCATGGCGACCGTCACCTTCGACAAGGCGACCCGGATCTACCCGGGCAACGAAAGCCCCGCCGTCGACCACCTCGACCTGGAGATCAACGACGGCGAGTTCCTCGTCCTCGTCGGCCCCTCCGGCTGCGGCAAGTCCACCAGCCTGCGCATGCTCGCCGGCCTCGAGGACGTCGACGAGGGGGCCATCCGCATCGACGACCGCGACGTCACCCACCTGCCGCCCAAGGCCCGTGACATCGCGATGGTCTTCCAGAACTACGCGCTCTACCCGCACATGACGGTCTACGAGAACATGGCGTTCGCGCTGAAGCTCCGCAAGACCTCCAAGGACGAGATCGACCGGCGGGTCAAGGAGGCGGCGGCGCTGCTCCAGCTCGAGGAGTACCTCGGCCGCAAGCCCAAGGCGCTCTCCGGCGGTCAGCGCCAGCGGGTCGCGATGGGCCGGGCGATCGTCCGGGAGCCGCAGGTCTTCCTGATGGACGAGCCGCTGTCGAACCTCGACGCGAAGCTGCGCGTGCAGACCCGTACGCAGATCGCCTCGCTCCAGGCCAAGCTCGGCATCACCACCGTCTACGTCACCCACGACCAGGTCGAGGCGATGACCATGGGTCACCGGGTGGCGGTCATGCTCGACGGTGTGCTCCAGCAGGTCGACACGCCGCGGGCGCTCTACGACACCCCGGCGAACGTCTTCGTGGCCGGCTTCATGGGCTCCCCCGCCATGAACATCAAGACGGTGCCGCTGCACGACGACGGCGCGAACTTCGCCGAGCTGATCGTGCCGCTGACCCGCGAGCAGGTCGCCGAGGCGCGTACCGAGGGCGGCAGCGACACCGTCACCGTCGGTTTCCGGCCGGAGGACTGCGACATCGTCAGCGCCGAAGAGGGCGGCCTGCCGCTCGTCGTCGAGCTGGTCGAGGACCTCGGCTCGGACGCCAACGTCTACGGTCACGCCGCGATCGAGGGCGCCTCGGAGCGGTTCGTGGTCCGCACCGACCGGCGCAGCATGCCGACCATGGGCGAGACGATCTTCGTCAAGCCGCGTACCGGTCAGAGCCACGTCTTCCACGCCGTCACCGGCCGGCGTATCTGACCCGAAGGCACCACTGGATCCGCGTGGCCCTCCGGAGCCGCCGTCAGGCGGGCATCACCCGGAGGGCCACGCGGATCCGCCGTTTCCACGCCACCCGGCCGGGCCGCCGAACCTGAACGGTAGGGCCGGCGACCGCGGCGGCGGGTTCAGTCGGCGGCGGCGAAACGGTGGAAGACGAAGCTCTTGTCCCCCGCGCAGACGATCAGCTCGGTGTTCCACGAGCAGCTCGACAGCCGTACGCCACGCAGCAGCCCCAGCGGCGTCTGCACCCCGTCGGCGAGGTTGACCCCGGCGACACTCTCGTCACCGAGGGACGCCGACGGACTGTTGGCGAAGAGCAGCATGCTGCGTCCGTTGAGCCGCACGGCGGAGCCCTGCGCGTCGAGGACGGTTCTGCCGTCGAGGGCGTAGACCTTCGTCGTGTACGGCGAACCGGTGTGGTTGACGAAGACGTGCTCGCCGGCCGCGGAGAGCTGTTTGGCGCCCGGGACGGCCCAGTGCACCGGCTTCTCCCCGCCCAGCACGAGCACCGTGGCGGTCTTGACGTCGTAGCGGACCGTCTCCAGCAGGCAGACCCGTTCCGGGCCGCAGGCGATCAGCTCTTCGACTCGCGCGGCCGGGTCGACGGCGGTGTGCAGCACCTTGGGCTCGCCGAGGGTCGCCAGATCATGGGCGACGGCCCGGTAGCCGGAGCGGGAGTCCTCGGCGGCGACGTAGAGGGTGCCGTCGAGCACCGCGACCTTGTCGGTGGGGTCGGCCACGTTGGGACGGCTGGCTGCCACCGCGCCCGTCGCCGCGTCGATGATCCGCACCGAACGGTCCGCCCCCACCTGCACCACGCGGTGGTCGTCGGAACGGGGCGCGAAGGGAACGGCGCTGAAGTCCCCGGGCCCGGTGAACCGCTCGTACGAGTTGACCGGGTAGACGGCGGTGGTCTTGCGGCCACTGCTGGTGGCGGGGTTGTCGTGTCTCCAGGTCTGCACGCCGTCGGCGGCGCGCAACCCGACGAGCTGATTGGCGAACCGGTCGACCACCACGACGGCGTCGCCGAGGAAGAAGATCTGATCCTCGCTGCGGACCGGATAGGTCCAGATCTCCCGGCCGTCGGTATTGAAGACCACCAGCTGCTCCGGCGTCGAACTGGAGTAGCCGTCGGACAACGCCGCCACGCCGACACTGACGGAGGCGACCTGCTCCCAGTTGGGGGCGGCGATGCTTGTCTCCGCCCGCCACAGCTCCCGGGCGGTCGACGCCTGCACCGCGCGGATCTCCAGCTTGTCGTCCTCCCGGGTGTGGGCGACGTACGCGCGGTCGCCGGTCACCGTGGTGAAGACCCGGCCGTAGTTGCTGCCCGGCCCCGGCAGGCTGCCGATCTGCTGGAAGGGGATGAAGGCCACGTCCCGATCGTTCACCCCGCCGCCACCCCAGAAGCGCGACCAGGCGAGGGTGCCGACCCCGGCGACCGCGACAACGATCGCGGCCACCAGGGTGATGACCAGCCAGCCGGGCGGCTTGGCCCGCGGCATGACGGCGGTCGCCGGGAATCCGCCGGTGAGCTGCGGCCCGGCCGGCCCCTGGTACGGCCCGCCGCCCCCCGGCGGCCCCGACATCGGGTACGGCAGCGTAGGCGTCGGATACGGCGGGGTGGAGGCCGGGTACGGCGGCGTGGAGACCGGGTACGGCGGCGTGGACGTCACATACGGCGGCGTGGAGACCGGATACGGCGGCGTGGACGTCGGATAGGCCGGGGTGACTCCCGGCGGGGGGACCGGAGTGGCACCCGGCGGCGGTGTCGCGGGGCCGCCGGGGGCGTACCCATCGTCGTGCTGGCCTGGCATCTGCCGGCTCCTCCATCACCCGGGCGGAAACTGCGGCCCGCAGTTTACCCAGGTGATGTCATACCGGTGATCCTCCGCAGGACCAGTGTTCCTGCGGAGGATCGGTGCGCGGAGAGCAGCCGGTGATCAGACCGCCCGGCGGCGGGAAATCTCGGCGAGCGTCACCGCGGCGGCGACGCTGGCGTTGAGCGACTCCACCTCGGAGACCATCGGGATGCTGGCCCGCAGGTCACAGGTCTCCCCGACCAGGCGGGACAGGCCGCGCCCTTCGGAGCCGACGACGACCACCAGCGGGCCGACGGCGACCTCCAGGTCGTACAGGTCGGTTTCGCCGTCGGCGTCCAGGCCGACCACCACGAAACCCGCCTCCTGGCAGTACTTCAGCGACCGGGTCAGGTTGGTGACCTGGGCGACCGGCACCCGGGCGGCCGCGCCGGCGCTGGTGCGCCAGGCCGTCGCGGTGATGCCGGAGGCCCGGCGTTCCGGGATGAAGACACCCTGCGCGCCGAAGGCGGCGGCCGAGCGGATGACCGCGCCCAGGTTGCGCGGGTCGGTCACCCCGTCCAGCGCCACCAGCAGCGGCGCCGTCTGCTCCAGGGAAGCCGAGACCATCTCGTCGAACGGCTCGTACGCGAACGGCGGCACCTGGAGCCCGACGCCCTGGTGCAGCACGCCGCCGGTCATCCGGTCCAGCTCGGCCCGGCTGATCTCCAGGATCGCGATTCCCCGGTCACCCGCGGTCCGCATGATCTCCTTGATCCGGTCGTCGACCTCGATGCCGTGGGCGACGTAGAGCGCGGTCGAGGGCACCTGGGAACGCAGCGCCTCCACGACCGGGTTCCGGCCGACCAGCAGCTCGGGGGTGTCCCGGGCCGGGTTGGACTTGCGTCCGGGGGCGACCCGGGGGCCGGAGCGGCCGCCCGGCCTGCCGCCGCCGGCGCCGCCGCGGCGAGCGGGAGCGCCCGTGCCGCGACCGCCGCCCTTGCCCCAGGTGGTGTCCTTGGCGCCCGGGGTGCCGATCTTGGGGGCGCGCCCCTCCTCGGCCGCCGCGCGGCGCTCCTTGTCCTGCTTCCAGGCGGTGCGCTGGGGCAGCTTCTCGGTACCCGAGTAGCCCTTGTGCCAGGGGCGCTCGTCGGCGGGGAGCGTCCGGCCGCGACCGGCCAGCGAGTCCCGGTTCTTGCCGCCGGTCCCCTTCTTTGCCGTCGCCTTCGGGGTGACTCGCCGGCCACGGCGTTGCGAATTGCCGGCCATCAGTGTTGTTCTCCGATCGTCCAACGCGGGCCCTGCGGGGTGTCTTCCACCATCACGCCGGCCTGCTTCAACTGGTCTCTTACCGCGTCGGCCGCCGCCCAGTCCTTACGGCTACGTGCCTGCGCGCGCTGCTCCAACGCCAGCGCGACCAGCGCGTCGACCGCCGTCCGCAGTTCACCAGTCTCCCCCCTGCCCTGCCAGGCAGGATCGAGCGGGTCCACCCCGAGCACGCCGAGCATGGCGCGGGTCGCCGCCAGGGCGGCCCGCAGCGCCTCGTCGTCGCCGGCGGTGAGCGCGGCGTTGCCGTCGCGGACGGTGTCGTGCAGCACGGCCAGCGCGCCGGAAGTGTTCAGGTCGTCGTCCATCGCGGCGGCGAACGCCTCGGGCATCTCACCCGGGGCACCCGCCCCGACCTGCTCGGCCGCCCGCTGGACGAAGCCCTCGACCCGCCGGTACGCCACCGCGGTCTCCTGCAGCGCCTCGTCGGAGTAGTCGATGCGGGAGCGGTAGTGGGCGGCCACGAAGTAGTAGCGCAGCTCCACCGGGCGTACGCCGAGACTGGTGACGTGGGCCAGGTCGATGACGTTGCCCAGCGACTTGCTCATCTTGGCCTCGCCGAGGTTGAGCAGGCCGTGGTGCACCCAGTAGCGGGCGAACGGCAACCCGGCCGCCTTGGACTGGGCGATCTCGTTCTCGTGGTGCGGGAAGGTCAGGTCCACCCCGCCGCCGTGGATGTCGAACTCGTCACCGAGGTAGCGCCGGGCCATCGCCGAGCACTCGATGTGCCAGCCCGGGCGGCCCCGACCCCACGGCGAGGGCCAGTACGCGTCGGCCGGCTCGCCCGGTTTGACACCCTTCCAGAGGGCGAAGTCGCGCACGTCCCGTTTGCCGCGCTCCGGGGAGTCGCCGGCCGGCTGCATGGCGTCGGGGTGCTGGCCGGAGAGGGCGCCGTACTGCGGGTAGGAGGCGACGTCGAAGTAGACGTCACCGGAGCCGTCGCCGGCGACGTACGCGTGTCCGGCGGCGATCAGCTCGGCGATCAGCTCGTGCATCTCCGGGACGTGCCCGGTGGCGCGAGGCTCGTAGGTCGGCGGCAGCACGTTCAACGCCCGGTACGCCGCGGCGAGCACCAGCTCGTTGGCGTAGGCGATCGCCCAGAAGGGCCGGTCCTGTTCGATCGACTTTTCCAGGACCTTGTCGTCGACGTCGGTGATGTTGCGCACGAAGCGCACGGCGTAGCCGCGGTGCAGCAGCCAGCGGCGCAGCACGTCGTAGTTGACGCCGGAACGGAGGTGGCCGATGTGCGGCGGGGACTGGACGGTGAGACCACACAGGTAGACGCTCACCTCACCGGCCTGGCGGGGCACGAAGTCCCGCACCGATCGGGTCGCGGTGTCATACAGGCGTAGCGTCACCCTGCAAGGGTAGCGGCCGGGCCGCCCGGCGATCGACGCAGCGTTCACTTCGGCGCCCGGCGTCAGCCGAGGGCTGCCCGGGTCCGCGGGTACGACCGGCGCACGGTTCACCGGGTGGCGGTGAAGTCGGCGACGAGCGTGCCGAGCTGGTCGGCCTCGACCAGGAAACCGTCGTGGCCGAAGTCGGAGTTGATCATGCGCAGCGGCTCCGCGGCCGGGATTCCGGCGGCGATGCGGGCGGACTGCGCCGGCGGAAAGAGCCGGTCGGAGTCGACGGCGACGACCAGCGCCCGGGCGCTCACCCGGGCCAGGGCCGCCTCGACGCCACCGCGGTCCCGCCCCACATCATGCGTGATCATCGTGCGGGTCAGCGTGACGTAGCTGTTGGCGTCGAAGCGGCGTACCAGCTTGTCGCCGTGGTGTTCCAGGTAGGACTGCACGGCGTACCGGCCGCCACGCAGCGGCTCCTCGGCGCCCTGGGCTGCGCGGCCGAAGCGGGCGTCCAGTTCGGCGGCGCTGCGGTAGCTGTGGTGGGCGATCTGCCGGGCGAGGCCGAGCCCGGCGTGCGGACCGTGCCCGTCGGGGGCGTCGTAGTAGTCGCCGCCGGCGTATCCGGGGTCGGCGGCGATCGCCGCGAGCTGGGTGTGCAGGCCGGCGATCTGGTCGCCGGTTGTCTGGGCGTTGGTGGCGACTGCGACGAGCCCGCGCACCCGCTGCGGTTGGCCCACCGCCCATTCCAGGGCCCGTTGCCCGCCCATCGACCCGCCGACGACCAGCGCCCACGTGTCGAGGCCGAGCGCGTCGGCGAGCCGGGCCTCGGCGGCTACCTGGTCGCGGACGGTCAGCTGTGGGAAGCGGCTGCCCCAGGGACGGCCGTCCGGTGCCCTCGTGGCGGGGCCGGTGCTGCCCTGGCAGCCGCCGAGCACGTTCGGGGCGACGACGAACCAGCGGCCGGTGTCGATCGGGGCGCCGGGGCCGACCAGCGACACCCACCAGCCGGGGGTGGGGTGGCCGGGACCGGCCGCCCCGGTGACGTGCGAGTCGCCGGTGAGGGCGTGCAGCACCAGCACCGCGTTGTCGCGCGCGGCGTTGAGCTGCCCCCACGTCTCGTACGCCAGCCGTACGCCCGGCAGCCGGTCGCCGCTGACGAGGTCGAGGGCGCCCAGGTCGGCGAAGCGCCGCCGCCCCGGCGGGTCACCTTCGCGCCAGGCGCCGCTGGCGGGGGGAAGGGCGCGGCCGTCCCGGCCCGCGCCGGCCGGAGCCGGGCGGGGCGGGACGGCCGCGGAGTGCTCGGGCACGGCCGGTCAGGCCCCCTTGGCGGCCCGGAAGCCGGCGTCGAGGTCGGCGAGGATGTCCTCGATTCCCTCGATGCCGACGGCGAGCCGGACCAGCCCCGGGGTGACACCGGAGAGCGCCTGCTCGGCGGGGGTGAGCTGGCTGTGCGTGGTGGAGGCCGGGTGGATCACCAGCGACCGCACGTCACCGATGTTCGCCACGTGCGAGTGCAGCTGCAGCGCGGAGACGAAGGCCTTGCCCGCCTCGGCGCCCCCTTCCAGCTCGAACGCCAGCACGGCGCCGGCGCCCCGCGGGGCGTACTGCCTGGCCCGCTCGTAGTAGGGGCTCGACGGCAGGCCGGCGTAGTGGACGGTGCCCACCTCCGGGCGGGCCTCCAGCCACTGCGCGACCCGCTGGGCGTTGGCGACGTGGCGCTCCATGCGCAGCGAGAGCGTCTCCAGGCCCTGGCTGATCAGGAAGGCGTTGAAGGGCGAGACTGCCGAGCCGAGGTCGCGCAGCAGCTGCACGCGCGCCTTGAGGATGAACGACATGTTCGCCCCGAACGCGCTGCCGACGCCGAGGTCGCGGGCGTAGACCAGGCCGTGGTAGCTGGGGTCCGGGGTGTTGTAGTTCGGGAAGCGCTCCGGGTGCTGGGCGTAGTCGAAGCTGCCGCCGTCGACGATCACGCCGGCGATCGCGGTGCCGTGCCCGCCGAGGTACTTGGTGGCGGAGTGGATGACCACGTCGGCGCCGTGCTCCAGCGGCCGGACCAGGAACGGCGTGGCGACGGTGTTGTCGACCAGCAGCGGCACCCCGGCGGCGTGCGCGACGTCGGCGACCGTACGGATGTCGAGGAAGTCGGCCCGCGGGTTGGGGATGGTCTCGGCGAAGAAGAGCTTGGTGTTGGGCTGGACCGCGTCGCGCCAGGCCTGCGGGTCGTGCGGGTCGGTGACGAAGGTGGTGGTGATGCCGAGCTTCGGCAGGGTGTGCTTGAGCAGGTTGTAGGTGCCGCCGTAGAGGCTGGGGCTGGCCACCACGTGGTCACCGGCCTCGGCGATGTTGAGGATCGCGAGGGTCTCGGCGGCCTGGCCGGAGGCGACCAGCAGCGCGCCGACGCCCCCCTCCAGGGAGGCGATGCGCTCCTCGACGGCCTGCTGGGTCGGGTTGCCGATGCGGGTGTAGATCGGGCCGAGGTCGGCCAGGGCGAACCGGTCGGCGGCCACACCGGCGTCCGGGAAGACGAACGAGGTGGTCTGGTAGATCGGCAGGGCGCGGGCGCCGGTGGCGGGATCGGGTGCCTGGCCGGCGTGGATCTGGCGGGTCTCGAAGGACCAGTTGGCGGAATCGGTCACGGGAAGCTCCTCGGGGTGGGCGCGTTCGGTTGTGCGGGCGCGCCGTCGGCTGGGGTGTTCGGTACGCGAATCGCACGCTGCCGGGTGCCGAGGAGTGGCCCGGCCGGAGCAGGGCATTTCGTCGATGGACGAGGAATGCGCTGGCCGTCTACGGGCACCGCCGAGCGTGCGCTGATCAGCAACACATTCGGCAGGACATGTCGATCAGGCTACGCGGGCGCTTCTGCGATGTGAAACGCCTGTCCCGGATCTCGGGAATCCCTCGGGGCATGTGGGAAGCCTCGGGCGGGCCTGGCGGCCGCATCGGCCGTACGCTGCGTGCTGTGGAGAACGCGGACCGGCCGGGCGAATCGGCGCAGACCCTCGACCGCGGCCTGCGGCTGCTGCACCTCGTCGCGGACGCGACAGGCGGGCTGACCGTCACCGAGGCCGCCACCGCGCTCGGGGTGGGCCGGGCGGCCGTCTACCGGCTGCTCTCGCCGCTGCTCGCGCACGGCCTCCTCCGGCGCGACACCGCAAACCGGCTCCGGCTCGGCGCCGGTGTGCTTCAGCTCGCCCGGCGGGCACAGCCGCTGCTCGCCGACGGCGCACTGCCGGCCCTGCGCCGGCTCGCCGAACAGACCGGCGCCACCGCCCACCTCACCGTCGCCGAGGGGGACGAGGGCGTGGCGCTGGCGGTGGTGGAACCGAGCTGGACGGCCTTCCACGTGGCGTACCGGACGGGTTCGCGGCATCCGCTGGCGCGCGGCGCGGCCGGGCAGGCGATTCTTGCCGGGCGGGCCGGCGACGGCCGGCCGGTGAGCACCCGCGGCGAACTCCAGGCCGGCGCCTACGGCGTGGCCGCCCCCGTGCTCGGCGTGCCCGGACTGGAGGCGAGCGTCGGCGTCGTCGCCATGAGCCCACTGGAGCTGCCGGTGGTCATCACCCAGGTCAGCGCCACCGCCACAGCCGTGGCCACCGCCCTGTCCTGAGCTTCGCGGCCGACGCCGGCCACACCGCCGACGACGACGGTGCGGTCTCGGCCGCACCGGATCAGGGGTGGGTCATGCGGAGCACATCGAGCGCCTCGTCGAGCTGCTCCTCGGTGACCCGGCCGTCGTGCACGTGGCCGCGGGCGATCACCACCTCGCGGATGGTGAGCTCCTTGGCGAGCGCCTCCTTGGCGATCGAGGCGGCCTCGTCGTACCCGAGGTAGCGGTTGAGCGGGGTGACGATCGACGGCGACCCCTCCGCGTACGCCCGGCAGATCTCCTCGTTGGCCTCGACGCCTGCGACGCAGCGGTCGGCCAGCAGCCGGCTCGACGCGGCCAGCAACCGGATCGACTCCAGCAGGTTGCGGGCGAGCACCGGCAGCATGACGTTCAGCTCGAAGTCGCCCTGGGAGCCGGCGAAGCCGATGGTGGCGTCGTTGCCGATGATCTGGGCGCAGACCTGGCGCACCGCCTCGGGCACGACCGGGTTCACCTTCCCCGGCATGATCGACGAACCGGGCTGGAGGTCGGGCAGGCGCAGCTCGCGCAGTCCGGCGCGCGGACCGGAGCCCATCCAGCGCAGATCGTTGACGATCTTGTAGAGGCCGACGGCGATGGTACGGAGCTGACCGGAGGTCTCCACCAGCGCGTCCCGGGAACCCTGCGCCTCGAAGTGGTTGCGGGCCTCGGCCAGCGGCAGGCCGGTCATCTCCCGCAGCCGCTCGATGACGGCGGCGGCGAAGCCGAGCGGGGTGTTGATGCCGGTGCCGACCGCGGTGCCGCCCAGCGGCAGTTCGGCAAGGCGCGGCAGGGCGCTCTCCAGCCGCTCGATGCCGTAGCGGACCTGGGCGGCGTACCCGCCGAACTCCTGGCCGAGGGTGACCGGGGTGGCGTCCATCAGATGCGTACGCCCGGACTTGACCACGGTTTCGAACTGGGCCGACTTCGCCTCCAGCGCCTGCGCCAGATGCGCCAGCGCCGGCACCAGGCCGCTCATCACGGCCTCGGTCGCGGCGAGGTGGATCGAGGAGGGAAAGACGTCGTTGCTGGACTGCGAGGCGTTGACGTGGTCGTTGGGGTGCACGTCGGCGCCGAGTTCACGGCTCGCCAGGGTGGCGATGACCTCGTTGGTGTTCATGTTGGACGAGGTGCCCGAGCCGGTCTGGAAGACGTCGATCGGGAACTGGTCGTCATAGCCGCCGGCGGCTACGTGCGCGGCCGCCGCGGCAATCGCGGCGGCGACATTCGGATCCAGTACGCCCAGGTCGGCGTTGACCTGCGCGGCGGCGCCCTTGATCTGGGCGAGCGCGCGGATCTGCGCCGGTTCGATACCCCGCCCGGAGATCGGGAAGTTCTGCACGGCGCGCTGGGTCTGGGCCCGCCAGAGGGCCTCGGCGGGTACCTCGACCTCGCCCATGGAGTCACGTTCGATCCGGTAGCCGGTTTCCTCAGGAGTCGTCACGACATCCATCCTGCCCCGGCTGCCGGGTCCGCGCCGGGCGATCGTGTACGCATCACAGGTGTCGCACGCGGTCGGCATGATCGCCGGGCACGTTGGCCGGGAGCAATGGCGATTGATCCACCTCTGGCAGATGTGAGCGCTTTTATATCGCTCTCCTAATGATCTTTTATAGGTAAACTCTTCGACCTCTTGCCCGTTCGGAAACGGAGTTGAGTTGCCCCCCAGCCGCTATCCCGCACTGCCCGGATCTACACAGGCTCCATCTCGTCGGCCCCGTGAGTCGTTCGCCGCACTGCTCGCCGGCACCCTCACCGCCACCGCCGCCGTGGTCGTGGCCGCTTCCCCCGCCGCCGCCGGAGTCTGGGAGTACGTCCGGCCGGTCAGCGTCAACTACACCGATTCCCGTCAGCCCGACACGAGCTTCCCGGCCGACAACGACTTTCCGGTCGGCAAATGGCAGTCGGACACGGGAATGCACACGTCCCAGGCCTACCTGACTTTCGATCTCGCCCCGTACCAGGGCAAGACAATCATCGAGGCCGGCGCGGACACGGGCGAGACCGCGGTCACCGACTGCGAGCGGCCGCGCGAGGTGGAGATCTGGCGTACCGCCGACCCCTCGTCGGCACCGACCTGGAACGACGCCCCCGCCACGGAAGCGAAGGTCGGTGACGTGGGGGCCGGTTACGCCATCTGCCCCGCTCCCCGCCTGGAAATCGACCTCGCCGACGCCCTCCAGGATGCCCTCGATGAGGGCAAGGAGCAGGTCACCTTCCTGCTGCGCATCAAGGGCGACCACCAGGACAACCCGCAGCACGGCCGCCGCCTGAAGCCGATCGGAGTCTCGATCAAGGCCAACGCGGCTCCGCACGCCCCCACGCAACTCCGGGTCGACAACCGCGACTGCGCCGAGGGCCTCTTCACCACCAGCCGCACCCCAACGCTCTCCGCGCGGATCACCGATCCGGACAGCCGGGACGGCTGGGCCGGCGACCTCGTCACCGCGACGTTCGCGTACTGGCCGGCGGACCGGCCGGACGAGCGCACGGAGTGGGAGTCCAGCCGTTACTACGCGCCGACGCCCCTGCAGTACCGGGTCCCGCAGTCCCTCCCCGACGGCCGGTACGCCTTCGCGGTCAAGGCTGCGGACGAGCACGCGGCTTCCGACTGGTCGCCCGCGTGTGAGTTCACGCTGGACGCCACCCCGCCGGCGATTCCGACCGTGACCTCCACCGACTACCCGGAGGGCAGCTGGCAGGGCGGACCGTTCATTCCCGGCACCTTTACCTTCACCGCCGACTCCGACGACTTGGCGGGCTTCCGGTACGGCGAGATCGGGCCGACGGACTTCGTCGCCGTTGACGAGGGCAGCCGCTCGGTGGACGTCACCATCGCGCCGACCTCGGACGGCCCCGGGACGCTGTACGTGTGGAGTGTGGACAAGGCTGGCAACCGCTCGGGCCAGACGTACTACCGGTTCCTGGTACGTCCCACGGCGCCGTTCATCACCGACGCCAACCCCTCCGCCCGCATCGGCGAGCCGCGTGAACTGACCTTTTCCCCCCGGATGGACAACGTCGTCGAGTACACCTATCGGTTCAACGACGACGATCCGGTGACCGTACCGGCGGGCGCGGACGGCACGACGACCGTGACCGTGGTGCCGCGTCGGCCCGGGATGAACCAGATCACCGTCACCAGCCGTACCTCTGGCGGGCTGCCCAGCGGCATCAGCCGCCTCGACATCTACCTCGTCACCCAGCCGAGCGTGAGTTCGGTGGAGTACCCGATCGGAGGAAGGACCGGCGCTCCCACCGGCACCCCCGGCACCTTTGTCTTCCGTCCGGGTATGCCCGACACCGTCGAATACATCTGGTCGGTCAACCGCGGTCCGCAGCAGACGGTCGCGGCGCAGCCCGACGGCACCGCGAGCGTGGTCTACACCCCGACCAAATCCGGATACCACACGCTCCAAGTGGACAGCCGCAGCAGCGACGGCACCGTCTCCGAGACCGCGAACGTCTCATTCCAGGTCGCCTCCCACGCCCCGACCGTCGAATCGGCGACCTACCCCGAGTACTCGGCAGCGGGCGGCCCCGGTGTCGCCGGTGACTTCACCTTCCGCCCGGCGAGCGAGGGCGTAACCGGTTACGTCTACTCCTTCGGCGAGCAGGAGGAGACAGTGCAGGCTGCCGGGGACGGCAGCGCGACGATCACGTGGACGCCGCGCTCCTACCCGACCGAGACCAGCGGCTGGGTGACGCTCACGGTCCGCGCGGTCGTCGGCTCGATCGTCTCCGACCCGACCGAGTACATGTTCATGCTGCTGCCGCTCGCGCCCACGGTGACCGGCGAGGACTTTCCGCCCTCCGGCGGTGGGGCGGGGGCCGGGACGCCCGGCGAGTTCACGCTGACCGCCGCCATGCCGGGGACGACGGAGTTCGTGTACCGCTGGAGGGGCGGAGAGCACACGGTGGCGGCGGGCCCGGACGGCACCGCGACGATCACGTTGACGCCGGAGTCCGAGGGAAGCCACTACCTCTACGTCTCCAGCCGGAGCGCCGACGGCGTCACGTCGGGCGAGATGTACCACTACTTCTACGTCGGCTGACGCCGCTCCGGGCGTCCTGCCACGACGATCCCGGCCGGCACGAACCCCGAAGACAATGGCGCCCCGTTCATCGATGCTCTCGATGAACGGGGCGCCGTTCGTTCAGGCGGCGGCAGGACGCCGGACGCGACTCAGCGGCGGCCGACGGTCAGGACCGGCTTGGTGACCTCGGAGAAGAAGTCGTTGCCCTTGTCGTCGACGACGATGAAGGCGGGGAAGTCCTCGACCTCGATCTTCCAGACCGCTTCCATGCCGAGTTCCGGGTACTCCAGGACCTCGACGTGCTTGATGCAGTCCTGCGCCAGCCGGGCGGCCGGGCCGCCGATGGAGCCGAGGTAGAAGCCGCCGTGCTCCTGGCAGGAGCGGGTGACCTGCCCCGACCGGTTGCCCTTGGCGAGCATGATGTGCGATCCGCCGGCGGCCTGGAACTTCTCCACATAGGCGTCCATGCGGCCGGCCGTGGTCGGGCCGAACGAGCCGGAGGCGTACCCCTCGGGGGTCTTGGCCGGGCCGGCGTAGTAGACGGCGTGGTCGCGCAGGTACTGCGGCATCGGCTCACCGGCGTCGAGCCGCTCGGCGATCTTGGCGTGGGCGATGTCGCGGGCCACGACGAGCGGACCGGTCAGCGACAGCCGGGTCTTCACCGGGTACTTCGACAGCTCGGCGCGGATCTCGGCCATCGGCCGGTTCAGGTCGACCTTGACCGCCTGGGAGCCGCCGTCGAGCTGCTCGGGGGTGACGTCGGGCATGAAGCGGGCCGGGTCGGTCTCCAGCTTCTCCAGCCAGACACCCGACGGCGTGATCTTGGCGACCGCCTGCCGGTCGGCCGAGCAGGAGACGGCGATCGCCACCGGGCAGGAGGCGCCGTGCCGGGGCAGCCGGATGACGCGTACGTCGTGGCAGAAGTAACGGCCGCCGAACTGCGCGCCGATGCCGAAGTTGCGGGTCAGCTCCAGCACCTCGGCCTCCAGCTCCAGGTCGCGGAAGCCGTGGCCGGTCGCCGATCCCGAAGTGGGGAGGTTGTCCAGATACTTGGCGCTGGCGTACTTGGCGGTCTTGAGCGCGTACTCGGCGGAGGTGCCGCCGACGACGATCGCCAAGTGGTACGGCGGGCAGGCCGCGGTGCCGATCAGCCGCAGCTTCTCCTCGAGGAACTGCATCATCCGCGTCGGGTTCAGCAGCGCCTTGGTCTCCTGGTAGAGGTACGACTTGTTCGCCGAGCCGCCGCCCTTGGCCATGAAGAGGAACTTGTACGCGTCGGCGTGCCCGTCCGGGTCCTCGCCGTAGATCTCCACCTGGGCCGGCAGGTTGGAGCCGGTGTTGCGCTCGTCCCACATGGTCAGCGGGGCGAGCTGCGAGTAGCGCAGGTTGAGCTTGGTGTATGCCTGGTAGACGCCGCGCGAGATCGCCTCGGCGTCGGTGCCGTCGGTGAGCACGTGCCGGCCCCGCTTGCCCATCACGATCGCGGTGCCGGTGTCCTGGCACATCGGCAGCACGCCGCCGGCGGCGATGTTGGCGTTGCGCAGCAGATCCAGCGCCACGAAGCGGTCGTTGGGGCTGGCGGCGGGGTCGTCGATGATCGACCGCAGCTGGGCCAGGTGCGCCGGCCGCAGGTAGTGGGCGATGTCGTGCATCGCCTCGGCGGTCAGCGCGGTCAGCGCGGCCGGGTCGACGGTGAGGAACCGGCGGCCACCGGGGCCGTCGACCACGTCGACACCCTCGTCGGTGATCAGCCGGTACTCGGTCTGGTCGGGCCCGGTCGGCAGTAGGGGGGCGTAGGAGAACGCGGCACTGCTCATGAGCGGAAAGCCTAAGTCAGAGCGGAGCGGGCCCGGCACCCCCCGGGCGGTCATGGGACGCCTCTCTCATCCCGGCGGCAGCGGCAGGGCTACTTGCGCACCGGTTCGCAGACCTCGTTCTTCGGTCCGCCGCAGCTGAGGGAGGGCGCGGGGCCGGGTTCGTCGCCGTACCCGCTGCCGGGGTCGTAGCCGCCGTCGTCGCCGGGGGCGCCGTCGAAGCGGACGTACCCGATCTCCCGCCCCTCGCCGATGATCATGCCGCTGGGGCCGACGGCGAGCACGTCGGCGCGGGTGCGCAGGTTCGCCAGGTCCGCGCCGGTGCCGGGGTTGACCGCGATCACCCGGTCGGGCTCGTCCCCGACGAGCACCGCGGCGTACGGCGTCAGCGCCCCGGTGCTCTTGCCGTCGAGCCGGCGGTTCCACCGGTCACCGGTGACGCCCAGTTCGTGGGCGTCGACGGTACTGCCGTCGACGCCGCGTACCAGCACGTAGCGGTCGTCGACGCCGATCACCTTCTCCCCGGCGTCGCCGATCCAGAGCAGCTGCCCGTCGTAGGCGTCCAGCACGGTCTCCCTGCCGTCCGGGCCGGTGCCCAGGAGCACGTTGCGGGCGCCCTGCGGGTCCTCGCGCTGGGCACAGCCGCCGCTGTCGGCGGTGCGGAGGTTGATGCCGGCCCGCTGCCAGGCCTGCACGCCGGTCGCCGGGTCGCGGCCGGTCACGGTGATGTAGCAGGTGCCGTCGCCGGGGCGGGCGTGGATGCGCAGCAGCCGGCCGCCGACGACGCTGTTGCGCTCCTCCGGGCCGGGTTCGGCCTCGTAGAGCATCCGGCCGGTGGCGGTGTTGAGCACGTAGACCCGTTCGTCGACGGGGAATCCGAGCAGCCCCGGGACGTACTCGGGGCCGCCGGCGGCCGGGTCGACGCGGTGGCTGGTCAGCCGCCGGGTGGCGAGCAGGTCGGGGTTGTCGGCGAGCAGGCCGGTGTTCACGCCGGGCAGGGCGGCGCTCCAGAGCGGACTGGTGCCGCGCGGGTCCCAGGCGGTGACGGTGCAGTCGGTGGGGGCGACGCAGCGGGCGTCGAGAAGCATGTCGCGATAGGTCCAGACCGCGACAGCGTCGTCGTCGCGGCGGCGCACCGCCCCGGTCCGCGGGTCGAGCAGGTCGTACCCCTTCTCCAGGATCTTGCCGACGGCGACCACGGCGTCGGCCGGGCCGCCCGCCACGGCCGCCCAGTCGGCCTTGCGCTCCCAGAGCTGCGTGCCGTCGGCGAGGCTGCGCGCCTCGACCCGGGTGCGCTGCTCGACGATGACTGTGTTCTCGGCGAAGGTGACCTGGGTGGGGCGTCCGCCGACCCGGGCCTGCCAGGCCGGCGCGGGTTCACTCAGCGACCGGCTGCTGCCCAGCCACTCCCACATGCCGGGGAACGGGTTCCAGATTCCGGTCGCGGCGAGGACCACCACGGTGATCAGGGCCAGCGCGAGGTAACAACTCACGCACGGGCCGCTCCCCTTCGCCACGGGAGGTACGGTAACCGGACTGCCCCGACACGCACGTTATCCCGATTAGTCCGTGTCATGCCCATTTAGGCGTCTTTGCCGGAAAGCCAGCGCCAGAGCAGCAGCGTCGCCAACAGTGACCCGCCGCCCGCCAGCGCCATCACGATCCCGGGTGCGATCACCTCGCCGAGCGCCCCCGCACCGGCCGCCGCCGCACCCTGCGCCGTCATGAACCCGATCCCCGCCAGCCCGAACGACTGACCCCGGCGCTCCGGCGGGACCGCCTCCAGGAACCGTCGCGCCAGACCGAGCTGATAGGCCGAACCCGCCGTCGCGAGGGCGAAGAGCGCCGCCGCCGGCGCCAGCGCGGGATTCAGCACAAAGGCCAGCATCGGTACGCCGAGCAGCAGCGCCAGCCATGGCGTCAGCCGTTCCCGCATCCCCGGCGCGACGAACCGGCCGACGATCAGGTCGCCGACGAGCATCCCGGCCGCGGCGGCCATGAAGAGCACTCCCGAGGCGGTCCCGGCGTCCAGCCCGCTGCCCAGCGCAGCGGTGTAGGGCACCACCACCCCCTCGGCCCCGACCAGCAGGGAACCGGGCAGCCACTGCGCCAGCAGCAGACCCCGCACCCGCCGGTCGGCCAGGAGCAGACGGTTCACCCGCCACGTCTCACCGATCGCACCCGGCGCGCCGGCACCCGGCGCCGCCGTCCGAGGTGGCCGGTCACGCAGCCCGAAGCGCAGCAGCAGCGCCGAGATCGCGCAGGTCGCGGCGGTCAGCCAGAGCGCGCCGTACGGGCCGACCAGGTTGAGCAGCAGCCCGCCGACACCGAAGCCGAGCACCTGCGTGGCGCCGGCGGCGACGGTGAACAGCGACCGGCCGAGGACGTAGGCGTCCCCGTCGAGCAGGTCCGGCAGCAGCGCGGTCCGGGCGGCGTTGCTCACCGGGGCGACCAGGCCGACGGTGAAGACCAGAGCGAGCATCGCCACCGGCGGCAGCACCCCGGTCGCCAGGACCACCACCATCACCAGGCGGATCAGGTCGTAGCCGACCATCAGCACCCGGGGACGCCAGCGGTCGGCGAGCGAGAGCAGGAAGATCCCGCCCAGTGCGTGCGGCAGGAAGCCCGCGACGTACGCGAGCGCGGCGATCAGCGACGAACCGGTCCGCTCGTAGATCAGCACCGAGAGTGCCAGCATCTTCACCGTCTCGCCGATCATGAAGATCCCGAAGCTGGCGAAGACGGTCCGGAACTCCGGCACCGCGAAGACGTCGGCGAAGGTGGCGCGACGCGTCGGATCCGGCGACGGGGCCGCGCCAGGCCTGGCGGCGGCGGATGAAGAGGTGCTCACGCCGTCACCCTGCCCGGTGCCTCACCGGCCGGCGAAGCTTTCGCCTCCAGACGAAAGCCCCAGCTCAACGCCGTACGGCAGCCCGGCCTAGAGTGGCCCGGGAGGTGCCGGTGATACGGATCGAAGTCAGCCCGGCGGACGTTGCCGCCAGCCGGTACGCGATCTCGCCGCTCGGCGAGACCACCGCCGCGCTCCGGCTCCTCGCCGGGCATCTCCCGGCCGGGCCGCTGCGCCCCTGGGCGGAACGGATGCGGCCGCGCTACACCGCGCTGCGCCGGTCCTGGCCGGGCATCGACGCGATGCGGGCGCTCTACCGCCGCCGGCTCTACAACGCCGACTTCATCTGCCCGCCCCCGACCGGAGTGGGGCTGACCTTCGCCGACGAGCTCGCCGTCGTCCGGGCCACTCCGCTCGCCCAGGCCCGCGCCGAACTCGCCCGCAACCTCGCCGGACACCACCGGCCCCCGGAACAGATCCGGCGACTGCTCGACTCCCCCGACGTCGTCCGGCACTTCGCCGACGCCGTCGAGGCGGCCTGGGCAACGCTGATCGAACCGGACTGGCCCCGGCTGCGGGCCATCCTCGAACGCGACCTCGTCTACCGGGCCGGCCGCCTCGCCACGTACGGCTGGGCCGGGGCCCTGGCCGGCATGGACCGGCGCCTGAGCTGGAGCGTCGAGGGCGACACCGGCACCATCGTCGCCGCGGGGCAGGCGCCCGAGCGACACCGGCCCAACGGGCAGGGGCTGCTCTTCGTGCCGAGCATCTTCGGCGGCCTCGGCATCTTCGTCGAACCCCCCTGGCCGTACGCGATCACCTACCGGGCCCGCTCCGTGGCCGACCTGCTCGGGCCGGCACCCGCCGGCCGCACCGCCGACGGGCTGGACCGGCTGGTCGGCGCGAACCGGGCGGCGCTGCTGCGGGCGCTGGCCGCGCCGGCGACCACCAGCCAGCTCACCGCGCAGTTCGGCCTGAGCCTGGGCACCATCGGCGGGCACCTGGCGGTGCTGCGCGACGCCGGCCTGGTCCGCGGGGTCCGGACCGGACGGTCGGTGCGCTACGAACGCACCGCGCTCGGCGACGCGCTCACCGCCGAGCCGTCCCCGGCCTGACGGTCGAGCGCCGCCGAACGGGCCAGGGGCAGCACCCGGTACGGGATCTGCTCGGCGAGCGCGATGATCGTCGAGGCCCGGGTGATCCCCTCATAGGACACGATCTGGTCGATGACCCGCTGCAGGTCGGTGTTGGAGCGGGCAACGATGCGGCAGAGCAGGTCACTGGCGCCGGTGATGGTGTGCGCCTCCAGCACCTCGGGGATGGCCGACAGGTGCTCGGTGACCCGGTTGTGGCCGTGCCGCTGACTGATCTCCAGGGTGATGAACGAGGTGACGGTGAATCCGATCGCCGCCGGCGAGAGCTGCGGGCCGAAGCCGCCGATGACACCGCGGGCGAGGAGCTTGTCGAGCCGGGCCTGCACGGTGCCGCGGGCCACCCGCAGCCGCCGGGAGCACTCCAGGACCCCGATGCGCGGCTCCAGGTCGAGCAGCTCGATCAACGCGAGGTCCAGGGCATCAAGCTGTACATCTTGCGCAGAGGGCATGGTCGATGACCGTACCAAATGTGCAAGGTGACCAGCGCTATTGCGGACAGTTGCCCAACTGGTGGCGGTAAAGCGATCCTCGCCACAACACCCCCGACATGCCGGACCCCCGGCCGAGCCAAGGAGGCAGCCATGACCCAGGCGATCGACCGGCCCCAGCCGACCGACGAGGTGGATGTCGACCGGCTCGTCGGCGCCGTCGACCACGACATCTCCGCCGACCCCTTCCCGGTCCGCAGTGTCGACCACGTGACCTTCATGGTCGGCAACGCCAAACAGGCGGCCCACTACTACTCCACCGCCTTCGGCATGACCTGCGTGGCGTACCGCGGCCCCGAGCAGGGCTACCGCGACCACGCCGAGTACGTCCTGACCAGCGGCTCGGCCCGGTTCCTGCTGCGTGGCGCGGTCCGCCCCGACGCCGAAGGCGCCGAGCACGTCGCCAAGCACAGCGACGGTGTCAGCGACATCGCCCTCGAGGTCCCCGACGTCGACAAGGCCTACGCGTACGCGGTCTCCCAGGGCGCGACCGGGCTCGCCGAGCCGGCGGACGTCACCGACGAGCACGGCACGATCCGGACCGCCGCCATCGCCACCTACGGCGACACCCGGCACACGCTGGTCGACCGCTCCCGCTACAGCGGCCCGTTCCTGCCGGGCTTCGTCGCCCGCGGCCCGATCGTCGACCGCACGCCGATGATCGAGGCGGGTCTTCAGCCGAAGCGCTTCTTCCAGGCCGTCGACCACATCGTCGGCAACGTCGAGCTCGGCAAGATGGAAGAGTGGGTGACCTTCTACGCCCGCGTCATGGGCTTCACCAACATGGCCGAGTTCATCGGCGACGACATCGCCACCGACTACTCGGCGCTGATGTCCAAGGTGGTCGCCAACGGCACCCGCCGGGTGAAGTTCCCGCTGAACGAGCCGGCGATCGCGCGCAAGAAGTCGCAGATCGACGAGTACCTGGAGTTCTACCAGGGGCCGGGCGCCCAGCACATCGCGCTCGCCACCAACGACATCCTCACCACCGTCGACGCGATGCGCGCCGCGGGCGTGGAGTTCCTGGACACCCCGGACTCCTACTACGAGGACCCGGAGCTGCGGGCCCGCATCGGCAACGTCCGCGCCCCGATCGAGGAGCTGAAGTCCCGCAAGATCCTGGTCGACCGGGACGAGGACGGCTACCTGCTGCAGATCTTCACCAAGCCCGTCCAGGACCGGCCGACTGTCTTCTTCGAGCTGATCGAGCGGCACGGCTCGCTCGGCTTCGGCAAGGGCAACTTCAAGGCGCTCTTCGAGGCGATCGAGCGCGAGCAGGAGCGCCGCGGCAACCTGTGACCTCAGCGACGCGCAGCACGCCGCAACGCCGCGGCCGGGGAGCGGGCGGGCAGCCGCCCGCTCCCCGGTTCCACCCGCACCGATCAGTGCGGGTGGAACCGGTGGATAAGGTTCCAGGGTGACCGTGAGCAGCGAACTGAGGTCGGCCCGATGAGTGTCGCGCCCGGCTGGTACGTCGATCCCGCCGATCCGGCTACCCAGCGTTACTGGGACGGGGGTGGCTGGATCGGCCGTGCCCTGCCCGCCGATGCCCCCACCCCGGAGGGGCCGCCCCCGCCGGAGCCCGAACCGGAACCGGAACCCGCCTCACCGGCGGTGACCGGCCAGGTCTCACCGGCCGGTCAGCCCGGTTCCCCCGCGGTGCCGGGTCCCGCCGGCACGCCACCCGGCGCCGGCTGGCCGGCACCCCCACCGGGTGCGAGCCCGCCCGGCTGGCCCGCACCGCCCGGCTGGCCCGCACCGCCCACCGGACAGCAACCGCCACCCGGACAGCAGGCGCCACCCGGACAGCAGCCGCCACCCGGCTGGCCACCCCACGGGTACGTCCACCCGGCGCCCCCGCCGGCGCCGCACGGCATGCAGCTCGCCGGGCTCGGCACGCGGCTGGTCGCCCGGCTGATCGACTTCGCGATCGTCTTCGGGCTGAGCGCGGTCGCCTGCTTCTGGCTGGTCTGGCAGCTCATCGAGGAGATCACCCCGATCTGGCAGGAGGCGTGGCGCCGCTCGATGGCCGGTGACACCTCCACCGAAGGGCTGCCCACCAGCGACCGCTCCGGCACGCTGACCATGTTGATCCTGCTGATCATCGCCGTGCTCTGGGCGGTCTACGAGGTGCCGGCGGTGGGGCGTACCGGGCAGACCTTCGGCAAGCGGGTGATGGGCATCAAGGTGGTGGCGCTGGAGTCGGGCAAGCCCGTCGGTGGCAACCGCTCGCTGCGCCGCTGGAACACCTTCGGCCTGCCCACCCTGCTCTGGTACTGCTGCGGACTCGGCCTCGTGCTGCAGCTCTTCGACGCCTTCTCCCCCGTCGTGGACCGGCCGCTTCAGCAGGCCCTGCACGACAAGCGCGCGCTGACCGTGGTGGTGCGGGCGCCCCGCGACACGCCGCCGACCCCCGGCAGCGCCGACAACGACTCCACCCCCACAGGAGGTACCGCACCGTGACCGGATCCGTTCCGCGTCCGCCCCGGCTCGGGCTGACCCGCGCCGACCTCGACGCGCTGCCCAACTACGTCCCCGGCCGCAGCCCCGCCGACCTGGCCCGTGAGCTGGGGCTGACGGAGGCGATCAAGCTCGCCAGCAACGAGGTGCCGTTCGGGCCGCTGCCCGGCGTCGTCGAGGCGGTCACCGAGGCCGTCACCGGCGTGCACCGCTACCCGGACATGGGCGTTGTCGCGCTGCGCGACGCCCTCGCCGAGCGGTACGGCGTACCCGCCGAGCGCATCGCCACCGGCTGCGGATCGGTGGCGCTCGCCGAGCACCTGGTCCGCGCCACCTGCCTGCCCGGCGACGAGATGGTCTACTCGTGGCGCTCCTTCGAGGCGTACCCGATCATCGCGGCGACCAGCGGGGCGAGCAGCGTGCGGGTGCCGAACACCGCCGCACACGGCCACGACCTGTCGGCGATGGCGGCGGCGATCACCGACCGGACCCGGCTGGTGATCGTCTGCAACCCGAACAACCCGACCGGCACCTCGGTGCGCAAGGCCGAGCTGGACGCCTTCCTCGACGCGGTTCCGCAGGACGTGCTGGTCGTCATCGACGAGGCGTACCGGGAGTTCGTCACCGACCGGCAGGTGCCCGACGGCCTGACGTACCTGGACCGGCCGAACGTGGTGGTGCTGCGGACACTGTCGAAGGCGTGGGGGCTGGCCGGGCTGCGGATCGGCTTCCTGGTCGCCCACCCGGAGGTGGCCGCCGCCGTACGCAAGGTCGTCACGCCCTTCTCGACCAGCCTCGCCGCGCAGGCCGGGGCGCTGGCCGCGCTCACCCAGGCCGACGAGATGCGCCGCCGCTGCGACGTGGTGATCAGCGAACGGGAGCGGGTCACCGAGGCGCTGCGCAAGCTCCTGCCGGAGGTCCCCACGAGTCAGGCGAACTTCGTCTGGCTGCCGCTGGGTGACGCCGCCGTGGCCTTCGGCCGGGCCTGTGAGGCGCGCGGGGTCATCGTCCGTCCCTTCGCCGGGGACGGGGTGCGGGTCACCATCGGCACCCCGGAGGAGAACGACGCCTTCCTGGCGGCCGCGGAGGCCGCGCTCGCCTGATCCGTGCCCGCCGTGACCGGCCGTCGTCCCCAGCGGGGCGGCGGCCGGCTGCTGTCAGCGGCCGGTGACGGCGATCAGGACCGGCTCGGCGCCGAGGTAGTAGGCGCGGTCGCCGAGGTCGGGGTCGGCCCGGTTGAGCCGCTCGACGACAACGTAGCCGTCGACGGCCTGGACGTAGCCGGCCTCCCAGCCGGTGTCGTCGCTGTACATGGTCAGCGGGAAGCGGGACAGCTCCCGGCCCCGGTTCAGCTCGAAGGTGACCAGGTCGTTGCCGGAGGTGCGCAGGTGCACCCGGCCGTCCGCGGCGGCGAGCAGGGTGGTGTCGGGGGCGGACTTGCGCCAGCGTTCGGCGCCCTGCGCCGACCGGACCACCAGGTCGGTCCCCTCGAATCCGACCACGGCGTCGCCGACGAGGACGCTGCCGGGGGCGTCCAGGGCCGCGACGGCGACGGGGGTCTCCCCGTCCACCCGCCAGCCCTGCGTCTGCCCGCCGGCCGTCACCCGCAGGGCGGTGCAGTCGGAGGCCGCGGCCCGGCAGCCGACCGGGGTCACCGCGAGGTCGGTGCCGCTGACGTCCGGCTGCCGGCCGGCGATCGGCTGTCCGGTGGAAAGGTCCCGCAGTTCGATCGCCCGCGGCTGCGCGCAGGTGTCGATCAGGGCGAGCTGCCCGCCCGCCGTGGTGAAGCTCTCGCCCCGGCAGTTGTCGTCGACCGACGCCCGCCAGAGCTGCCGGCCGTCGGCCAGGTCATAGGCGGCCAGCTCCCCGCCGCCGGCGACGACGGCGGTGACGCGGCCACTGGCGGCGTCCGTCGCAAGGTGCAGTCCCGGCGGCGCGTAGACGGTCTCGGCGCCGGTGAGCCGGCCGGTGTAACCCTCGGCCGGCTTCGGCCCGGTCACCCGCCAGGCCACCTCCCCGGTACGCGCGTCGAGCGCGACCAGTTCCCCGTCGGACCAGCGGGTCAGCACGGTGGTGCCGCCGGCCGCGACCCCGGAGACCTCCGCCGGCCAGCGCCGCAACGACCAGAAGGCGGTACGGCGGGTGCGCGCGTCCACCGGATGGTCGGCCCAGACCTGGCGGGTGGTGGCGTAGACCCGCAGCCGGTCGTCGACGATCAGCGGGGCCATTGCCAGCCGGGTGTCGGTGCCGACCTTGGGGGTGACCGCCGCGGGGTAGGGCTGCGTCGCGGGGGTGACCACGTCGGCCGGGGCCAGCATCCGGTACGCGACCACGACGCTCACCCCGAGGGCCGTCACCGCCGCCAGGACGGCGACCGTCAGCCGTCGGCCCTTCGCCAATGCCATGGACACACCTCCGTCCGGCACCCTACCGATGCGCGGTTGACGGTTTTCTGCCGGTTCCCTGAACGAGTTCGTGTCGCGCCGACGGGGTCTGCCGCCCGGAGAAGGCCGCATACCAACTGTCGTATCCATGCGTAAGGATTGTGTCGCTTTCCGCGATCGCGCAGACTCCTCGATCAGGAGACTCCCGGGCGTCGCGCCGCGAGTGCCGCACCCGGCACCCGGCACCGTCCGGCGCACGCGGCCATCGAAGGTGGTGAACCGGATGCGACAGCCGACGGGGCGGACCGGCGGCCGGTCCAGGGCGGAATCCTGGTGGGACGAGCCGGGCCGGCCCACGCCCTTCCTGCTCTGGGGGATGCTCTCGTGTGGCTGTGGCGCCGCGATGGTGCCGCTGGACCGGTCCGCCGACGGCGCACCTCAGCGCCTCTACCGCTGCGACGGCGGCTGCGGCCGGCCACCGGTCGCCGCCTTCCGGCTGGAGACGTACGTCAGCTGCGCGGTGCTCGACGCGGCGCTGCGCCACCTGCCGCGGTACGCCCTGCGGACCTGGCTGGCCCGCCGGGCCGCCCACCCCCGCACCCACCCGGACCGCCGCCGCCGGCAGATCCGCCGCTGGGTACGCCAGGTCGTGGTGCCGCGCGGACGCCCGCCGGAGCTGCACTGGCGCGGCCCGGCCCTGCCGCAGCCCGGCGAGCCCGGCGCCTGACCCCGCTGCGCCCTGCCCGCGCTGCGCCTGAACCCGCAGGTCCCGCCGTCTGCGCCTGGGCCCGCAGGTGCCGCCCGCTGTGCCTGACCTCGCTGTGTGCAGGCGGCGGTCAGCCGCCGGCTGGTCGTCGGTCAGCCGGTGATCGGCGGCGTGATCGTGCCGGTCACCTCGCCGAGGCCGATGGTGCTGCCGTCCGGGCCGGGCGCGGTCGCCGTGATGGTCACGGTGTCGCCGTCGTCGAGAAATGTCCGCTTCGCCGCGCCGAGCGCGATCGGCTCGGTGCCGCCCCAGCTCAGCTCCAGAAACGAGCCGACCTGGCTGCGTTCCGGGCCGGAGACCGTGCCGGAGGCGTAGAGGTCGCCGGTGCGCAGCGACGCGCCGTTGACGGTGAGGTGGGCGAGCTGCTGCGCGGGCGTCCAGTACATCGACGCGAAGGGCGGCTCGGTGACCCGCTCACCGTTCCACTGGACCGACAGCCGCAGGTCCAGCCCGAGGTGCGGGGTGTCGCGCAGGTAGTCCAGCACCGCCGGGTCCTGCTCCGGCGCGGGCACCCACGCCTCGGCCAGCGCCTCCAGGGGCACCACCCACGCCGAGACGGAGGTGGCGAAGGACTTGCCGAGGAAGGGGCCGAGCGGCTGGTACTCCCACGCCTGGATGTCCCGGGCGGACCAGTCGTTGACCAGCACCACCCCGAAGACGTGGTCGGCGAAGGACCCGACCGGCACCGGCTGCCCCAGTTCGGAGCCGACACCGACGACGAACCCGACCTCGGCCTCGATGTCCAGGCGTACGGAAGGGCCGAAGACCGGGCCCTGCGACGTGGCGCGCTGACCCCGGGGCCGCGTGATCGGCGTGCCGGAGACGACGACGGTGCCGGCCCGGCCGTGGTAGCCGATCGGCAGGTGCTTCCAGTTCGGCAGCAGCGGCGCCTGGTCGGGGCGGAAGATCCGGCCGACGTTGGTGGCGTGGTGCGCCGAGGAGTAGAAATCGACGTAGTCACCGACGGCGAAGGGCATCGTCATCCGCACCTGCGCCAGCGGCACCAGCAGCGGCTCCACGGCCGCCCGGTGCTCCGGCTCGGCGAGCAGTTCCCGGATGCGCCGTCGCACGGTGGTCCACTGGGCCCGGCCGAGCGCCATGAACTCGTTGAGCGTCGCCGCGCCGAACGCGCCACCGGCGAGCACCAGCCCGGCCTCCTCGGCGGCGGTCAGGTCCAGGACCAGGTCGCCGATGCGCACCCCGATCCGCGCCGCGCCGTCGCCGCGCCGGAAGACTCCGTACGGCAGGTTCTGCAGCCCGTACGGCGTACCGTCGGCGCCCTCGACCCAGGTCATGACCTCTCCTCGCTGTCGTTCGTGCCGGCCGGGTGTGTCGGCCGCGTCGGGCCGGCCGCCCGGCTCGCGTCGGTGCCGGTGCTGGTGCTGGTGCTGGTGAATCCCAGTCCGGCCAGGTCGTCCAGTGGCTCGGTGACGCTGCAGGAGCCGAAACCGATCCAGAGGGGACGGTCCCGGCCGGTGGCGGCGCCGACCAGCGCGGCCGGCGTCTCGGCGTCCCAGGCCGCCAGCAGCCGGGTGATCTCCTCGATGGTCGCACCATCGGCGGCGGCGAGGACGGCGGCGAGGACGTTGACGAAGCCGTGGTGGGTGAAGCCGGTTGCCGGATCGGTGTGCCGCAGGGCGTGGTGCAGTCCGGCGGTGAGCTTGAAGGGCAACCGGTGGTCCCGGCAGGCGGCGATCACCGCGGCGAGCTGTGCCGGGCTGGGGAAGAGTTCGGCGGCGAGGCCGCCGGTGCGGAACTTGGCCGCGATGGGCAGGCCGTCGGCGCGCAGCCGCGCGAGCGTCTCCAGTGCCTCCGGCAACCCCCGGGTCAGCGGAAGCTCGGCGTAGACGGGCCGCTCGGCGGGGAGAGCCGGAGCCGCGGAAACCGGCCGGTCGGCGGGCAGGTCGGCGGAGACGGGCAGGTCTGCGGCGGCGGGCAGGTCTGCGGCGAGGGCGGCGAGGGCGTGCAGGCCGGGCTGGGGGTCCTCGCCGCGGCGGGCGACCGCGGCTTCGAGCTGCCGGATCCGCAGGCGCGGGTCGGTGTCGGCGAGCAGGGCGGCCAGGTCGCCGATCGGCACGTCGCCGATGACGCCGACGTCGATGGTGGCGGCCGGGTCGAGCAGCGCCGCCAGGTCGGTCAGCGCGGAGGCGGGCACCAGCAGGGGCCCGACGAGGTCGGCGTACCAGGCCTCGCGGTGGCGGCGGTGGGCGGCGAGGGCGTCGGGCAGCGTGGCACTGCCGGGTGGGAAGACCGCCGCGTCGTCCACCAGGCCGCGGAGCAGAGGGGGCAGCGTTGACACAACCACAGAACTTACGGGACGCTACACAGAGCGGACAAGAGCGTCCGATTATCGGACGCCCGCCGCTGGTGACCGGGACGAATCGGGAGGCGACATGCCCTACTACCGCAGCGTCGGCGAGGTGCCCCGCAAGCGCCACACCCAGTTCCGCCAGCCCGACGGCACGCTCTACGCCGAGGAGCTGATGGGCCAGGAAGGCTTCTCCTCCGACTCCTCCCTGCTCTACCACCGGCACCTGCCCACCGGGATCCTCACCGCCGAGGAGTACACCCCGCCCGCCACCACCCGGGTGCCGAACCTGCCGCTGAAGCCGCGTCACCTGCGTACCCACAAGCTCGACGGCACCGGCGGCGACGCCGTGCTCGGCCGGCGGCCGCTGCTCGCCAACGACGACGTCCGAATCGGGTACGCCGTCGCCACCGAACCCTCCCCGCTCTACCGCAACGCCATCGGCGACGAGTGCCTCTACGTCGAGGCCGGCACGATGCGCCTGGAATCCACCTTCGGCGTGCTGGAGGCGGGCGCGGGCGACTACGTCATCGTCCCGACCTCGGTGATCTTCCGGATCGTCCCGACCGGCGCGGAACCGCTGCGGCTGCTGACGGTCGAGGCGAGCGGGCACATCGGACCGCCCCGGCGCTACCTGTCGGTGCGCGGCCAGTTCCTGGAGCACTCGCCGTACTGCGAGCGCGACGTCCGCGGACCGCAGGGCCCGCTGCTCGTCGACGACACCGACGTCGAGGTCTACGTCCGCCACCGTGCCCGCGGCACCGGCGACGGCACCGCCTGGACCCGGTACGTCTACGCACACCACCCCTTCGACGTGGTCGGCTGGGACGGCCACCTCTACCCGTGGGCGTTCTCCATCCACGACTTCGAGCCGATCACCGGCCGGGTGCACCAGCCGCCACCGGTGCACCAGACCTTCGAAGGCCCGAACTTCGTGATCTGCTCCTTCGTGCCGCGCAAGGTCGACTACCACCCGCAGGCGGTGCCGGTGCCGTACAACCACCACAACGTCGACTCCGACGAGATGATGTTCTACACCGGCGGCAACTACGAGGCCCGGCGCGGCTCCGGCATCGAACAGGGCTCGATCTCGCTGCACCCGGCCGGGTTCACCCACGGTCCGCAGCCAGGCGCCGTCGAACGCTCCCTCGGCGCGGAGTTCTTCGACGAGCTCGCCGTCATGGTCGACACGTTCCGCCCGCTCGAGCTCTGCGAGGCCGCTGCGGAGTGCGAGGACCCCGGGTACGCCTGGACCTGGGCCCGCCCCGCCGGTCAGTGAGCCCCGCCCGGCGCGTACGGGCGGGGCTGTCCGACCCGCTCAGCTCAGGCGGCGGGTGAAGAGGACGACCTCGGCGACGGCGGTGACCCCGATCGCCGCCACCAGCGGCCACGGGGTGCCGATCAGCACATAGGTAAGCAGCAGGAGCAGGCCGGCCGCGGCGCCGCCGACGGCGAGCATCAGCGTCCGGTCGGCCTGCCAGAGCTGCGGCAGCTGCGCCGGGCTCAGCTCCGGCATCCGCTTGACCAGCCACCAGCCCAGCCCGGCGCCGGTCAGCGCCACCAGCAGCGCCAGCAGCCGGGAGAAGCCGCCCGAGGAGGTCGCGGCCCAGGCGATGACGATCGCCCCGATCAGGGAGTACCCGGCACCGTAGGCGACCGCCTGGTGCAGCCCGGTCCAGACCGAGCGGGACGCCCCGATCGGCACCGGCGCGGTCGCGGCGAGGTACTCCAGCGCCTCGGCCTGCCGCCGCTGCTCCAGACGCAGCACGCCGGTGTCCGCCGTGGCCTCGGCGAGGTACGGGTCAAGCCGCAACGCCTCCCGGTACGCCTTCTCGGCGAGGTCGAAGACCTGCATGCGGGCGGCGACGACGCTGAGCACCAGGTGCGCCTGGGGCTCCTGCGGGGTGAGCTGGGTGGCCCGCCAGGCGGCGTCGAGCGCCTCCTGGCCGTTGCGGGATTCGCCGAGGAGCGCCGCCCCGGTGCGCTGGGCGTACCCGTCGTGCGGGGAGGCACGCAGGATGCCCTGCGCCAGCTCCGCCGCCTCCCGGTAGCGCCGTAGATCGACCAGGGCCATTCCCCGTACGGCCAGCACGGGCAGCACGCCGGGCTCCAGTGCGAGGGCCGCGTCGGCGGCGGCCAGCGCGGCCTCGGGACGCCCGGCGGCGAGCTGGACCCGGGCGAGCAGCACCAGTGGCCGGGGATCGTCCGGGTCGAGGGTCGCCGCGGTGCCGAGTTCGGTGACGGCGTCGTCGAAGCGCCCGAGCTCGGCCAGCAGCTGGGCCCGGTCGGTGTAGCCGGCCGCGTCGGACTCGAAGGGATCCGCGGTCACGCCGTGTCCCCCGCGACCGGATAGATCAGCGCCACGGCGATGCCCACGAGCCCCTCGGCGCGGCCGGTGAAACCGAGCCCGTCGGTGGTGGCGGCGGAGACGGTCACCGGCGCCCCGACCGCCGCGCTCATCACCTGCTGCGCCTCCTCGCGCCGCGGACCGATCTTCGGCCGTACGCCGATGACCTGCACCGAGACGTTGCCGATCTCGAACCCGGCGTCCCGAACACGCCGGGCGGACTCAGCGAGCAGCACGGTGCCCGGGGCGCCGGCCCATTCCGGTTCGCCGATGCCGAAGTTGGAGCCCAGGTCGCCGAGCCCGGCGGCG
The DNA here is from genome assembly GCF_049523535.1 of Melissospora conviva. Classification (NCBI taxonomy): domain Bacteria; kingdom Bacillati; phylum Actinomycetota; class Actinomycetes; order Micromonosporales; family Micromonosporaceae; genus Melissospora; species Melissospora conviva. Next base: position 94,762 of record NZ_JBLLDT010000004.1, on the reverse strand, counting down.
GAGAGGAGCGCGTTGCAGGCGGCGTGCGAGGCGACGTCCGCGTCGGAGTGCCCGGCGAGCCCGTCCACGTCCGGCCAGTGCAGGCCGGCCACCCAGCAGGGGCGTCCCTGCTCGAAGGCGTGGATGTCGGTGCCGACGGCGACCCGAGGAATGATCATGCGATCAGGGTACGCGGCGCGGCCGGCTCGGGCGCGACCGTGAGCAGGTGCTCGGCGAGCGCCAGATCGAAGGGGCGGGTGACCTTCAGCGCGAACTCGGAGCCGGGCACGCAGGTCACCGGAACGCCCTGCTGCTCGACAAGCCCGGCGTCGTCGGTCAACGCGTCGGACCCGGCCGCGTGCGCGGCCGTCAGCACTGCCCGCCGGAAGCCCTGCGGGGTCTGCACGCTGCGCAGCTCGGCGCGGTCGACGGTGGCGGTGACCACGCCCTCGGCGGAGACCCGCTTGATGGTGTCGACCACCGGCAGCACCGGCACGGCGGCCGGGGCGCCGGCACGGATCGCGGCGGCGACCGACTCCACCAGCTCCGGCGGCACGAGGGCCCGCGCCGCGTCGTGCACCAGGATGATCTCCACGTCGGCGGGGACCGCGGCCAGTGCGCAGGCGACAGAATCCTGGCGGGTCTCGCCACCGGCCACGACGGTGACCGGCGCGATCGGGGCCAGCAGCTCGCGCACCTCGGCCACCTCGGCCGCGGGGGCGGCAACCACGATGCTGCGCACCGAAGCGGTCGCCACGCGGCGGACAGCGTGCACCAGGAGGGGTTCGCCGGCGAGCAGCCGCAGGGCTTTGGGGCGCCCCGGGCCGAGGCGGACACCGGCACCGGCGGCAGGAACAAGGACCGCGACGTCACCGCGCGGATTGAGCTGCGCGGTCACGTCGCGGTCCTCGAATGTTTCTTGATCAGCAATCGGCACGTGCCGAATTATGCCTCGGTGAGCACCTTGTCGAGCAGCGTCTCCGCCTCGTCCTTGGTGCTCTTCTCGGCAAGGGCGACCTCGCCCACCAGAATGTCACGGGCCTTGGCGAGCATGCGCTTCTCACCCGCGGACAGACCCCGCTCCCGCTCCCGGCGCCAGAGGTCGCGAACAACCTCCGCCACCTTCAGCGGGTTGCCGGAGGCCAGCTTCTCCAGATTTGCCTTGTAACGCCGCGACCAGTTGGTCGGCTCCTCGGTGTGCGGAGCCCGGAGAACATCGAAGACCTTGCCAAGGCCCTCTTCGCCGACAACTTCGCGCACGCCGACGATCTCGGCATTTTCCGCGGGCACCCGGACCGTCAAGTCACCCTGAGCGACCTTCAGGACGAGGTACTTCTTTTCCTCGCCCTTGATGACCCGGGTCTCGATTGCCTCGATGAGTGCGGCCCCGTGGTGGGGGTAGACAACGGTCTCGCCGACACTGAAAACCATAGGTTCGAAACCCCTTTCGCTGTGTCTAGGGTAACACGCCCCGACACCTCTGTCCCACCGCAGCCTTGACTGTTGACGCAGGTCAGGGGGGCTGTGAGAGGGATTTCTTCGGCTTGACACGGGGCCGAATCGGTGATTCCGGCACAGAGAGTGACAGTCGAATCACCGCACGGCATGATCGTGACAGAAGTGGATCTCGGGTCTGGATGTGCAACGAATTGTATCCAACGAGATCACCCTCCGCCCACCTCTGGCGCAGGATGCGGGGGTGCGAGACCCTGGAGACTCGGCGCGGACCGGCAGGGGCGACGACATTCAGGTGGCGCGATGAGCAGGCCCGACGGCAACGGAAACTGGGACGACCCACCCGCCGGCGACGGGCTGCCCGACCTGCCCGCCGAGTGGGGACACATCGTCGTCCCCGACGACGCCTCCGCCCTGCACCGTGAGGCCGAACAGATCCGGCGCGAACTGCGCGCCGGCCGATCCGGCCCCGCCGAGAGCGGCTCGCTGAGCCTGCGACAGATAACCATCTTCATGATCGCCTCGGTGCTGATCACGCTCGCCGGCCTGGCCGGCGTCACCTGGTCCGAACGGGCGACCTCCACCGCCCTGCGCAGCGAGCCGGCCTCCCCGGGCCCTGCCGCCGCCGCCCTCGTCGGGCGGCCACTGCCGGCGCTCGAGCTGACCGGCACGCGGCAGGAGCCCGTCTCGCTGCGCGGTCTGCGCCCCGCGATCATCCTGCTGACCCAGGAGTGCGCCTGCGCCGACGCGGTGGCCGACGCCGTCGCCGCGGCCCCGGCCGGCGTCACCGTCGTCGCGGTCGCCGGGGACAGCACCAGCGCGCCCGCCATCTCGCCCCAGACCGGTGACGTGCCGGTCCGGGCCCTGGCGGACCCGGCCGGAGAGCTGCGCGAGCTGCTCGGGTTCACCCCCGCCGGCGGCACCACCACCGCCGTCCTCGTCAACGCCACCGGCACCGTCATCCGCGTCCTGCCGGCGCTCGGCTCGGCCGAGGAGTACCGCGCCGACCTACCGCTGCTCGCCGGGTGAGTCAGGCGGAGCGTTGCAGCAGGGCGCCGTAGAGAGTCAGGCCCGGCCCGAAAGCCAGCATCACCACCCACTGCGGCGGCGCCGGCGCCCGCAACAGCCGGTCCAGGATCAGCAGCACAGTCGGCGAGGAGCAGTTCCCGTGCTCGTCGAGGACCCCGCGAGAGGCCGCCAGCGCCACGTCCGGCAACTCCAGCTCCCGCTGCACCACGTCCAGGATCCGCGGGCCACCCGGATGCACCGCCCAGCCGTCGACGTCGGGCAGGCGCAGACCGTGCCGGGCCAGCAGCCCCTCCACCATCCGGCGCACGTGCGTGGAGAGCACCTGGGGCACCTGGGGTGACAGGCCCATCCGGAAACCGGCGTCGGTCACCTCCCAGGTCATCAACTCCGAGGTGGAGGTGTCGGTGACCGCGGCGACCTCCCGCACCGCGTACCCGCCGGCCTCGCCCGGACGCAGCGCCACAGCGACCGCGGCGTCGGAGAAGAGCGCGTGCGAGACGATCTGCTGAGTGTCCGTCCGCGCCGGCGCCGGCTGGATGTGCAGACTCGTCAGCTCCGCGCAGAGCAGCAGCGCCGGCCGCCCGCGGGCGGTGACGAAGTCACTCACCGCGGCCAGCCCCGGCAGCGCGGCGTAACAACCCATGTGGCCGACCATCAGCCGCTGGGTCGTATCGGCCATGCCCAGATCACGGGCGAGCAGGATGTCCAGCCCCGGCGTGGCATAGCCGGTGCAGGAGCAGACCGCGAAGAGCCCCAGCTCGGCGGCGTCGAGGCCGGCGTCGGTCAGCGCCCGGCTCACCGCCTCCTTCCCCAGTGGCAGGGCCTCCACCAGGTAGCGCCGCATCCGGCGTTCGGTCGACCAGTCGGAGACGTCCTCCAGCACCGGGTTGACCGCCGCCTGCCGCCGCGTCACCCCCGAATGAGCGAAAATGCGCTCCGCCACCGCCCGGGCGCTGCCCGAGTAGTGCCGGGCGAAAAAGCCCTCCCACATCTCCTGCTGAGTGACCGACGGCGGCAGCGCCGACCCGAGCCCCGCGACAACCGATGCCACCGACACGCTCCCTCACCTCGTTCGTCCGGTCGTGCCACCGCCCACGTACGGCATTCACCTCAGCCGGTCACGATCACGCTGCCCGGCGGAACCCACGCCCCTGATAGAGCACGGCGGTCGACCAGGTCGGCACCATCGGGCAGTCCGCGTCGGCGCGGGAACGCCCGGCGGCACGTCGCAGCAGCCAGCCCGCCAACCCGCCGAGCGCCGGCCGGATACCGCGCACCCGCAGCGATACCCCGTGCCGGGCACATTCACGCACCAGAGCGGCGTCGTCCACAAAGAGCCGTGGGTCGTGGATACCGCGCGGCACTCCGTGGAAGAGCTCGGCCAGGCGTACGGCCACCAGGCGGCTCTGCCAGGTGGCGTTGAGGGTGTCCAGCACCAGCGTGCCGCCCGGACGCAGCAACCGGCAGGCCTCGGCGACGGCCACCCGCCAGTCCGGCACGTGCTCCAGCAACTCCCCCACGGCGACGACGTCGGCACAGCCGTCGGCGAGCGGCACCGCCGTCGCGTCGGCGTGCAGCGGCAGAACCCCGTGCGCCGCCGCCTGGTCCAGCGCGGACCGGGTCAGGTCCAGCCCGACATGGCGGTAGCCCTTGCCTGCCAGGTGCGGGGCGAGCAGCCCGGCCCCGCAGCCGATGTCCACCAGCAGCGCCCCGGGGCGCGCCGCCGGGGGCACCAGCGCCGCCCGGGACCGCGCCAGCCAGTGCAGCATCGCGAAAGGACCGTCCGGCTGCCACCACTCGTGGGCGAGGTCGTCGTACTGGCGCGGATCGTTGGCCGGCAGTCGGCGTGGCACGCTCATCGTCCCCACTCGATTGGCTCGCACCGATCGAGCGTGGCACGCGCGCCGCGCAACGGCCAGACTTCTCTTATGTCGCGAATAGTGTTAGGGCTGCTCAGAGCCAGCCATCCGGAACCGGCGGTCGCGGTGAGCACGGTGGCCGGCCTGCTCGCCTGGGGGGTCGGTCACGACCTCGCGACGGCGGTCGCCGTCGTCGCCACCGTCGCAGCGAGCCAGCTCGCCACCGGCTGGTCGAACGACTACCTCGACGCCGTACGCGACCGCGCGGTGGGACGCGCCGACAAACCCGTCGCCACCGGTGGGCTCTCCCGCCGTACCGTCGGGGTTGCGGCGCTGGTCGCCGTGGTCGCCACCCCGGCGGCGGCGCTGGCGACCAACCCGGCCGCGGCGGCCTGCGCGACGCTCGGGCTGATCTCCGCGCTGCTCTACAACTGGCCGTTGAAGTCGACCGCGGTCTCCGTGCTGCCGTACGCCGTGTCGTTCGGCGCGCTGCCGGCCTTCGTCGTGCTGGCGCTGCCCGGCGCCCCCGCCCCGCCGCTCTGGCTCCTCGGCGCCGCCGCGCTGCTCGGGGCGGGCGCCCACTTCGCCAACGTCCTGCCGGATCTGGCCGACGACGCCCAGACCGGCGTGCGCGGGCTGCCGCACCGGCTCGGCGGCGAGGGCAGCCGGATCGCCGCGACCGCCCTGCTGCTCGCCGCCACGGTGACCCTGGTGGCCGGTCCCCCCGGGCCGCCGTCCTGGACCGGGCTGGCCGCCGTGGGCGCCGCCGCGGTGGTGCCGCTGCTCGCCTGGCGCGCCTCCCGCCCTCGCGTACGCGCCGGTGGGGTGCGCCCTGCCCGGCCGGTGGCGGTCTTCCGGGGGGTGATGACCGTGGCGCTGATCGACGTCGTCCTCCTCGTCGGCAGCGGGCACGTGGTGTGAGCACGGCGTTACGGCAGGAACCGATCACCGGGTCCGCGTGCGCGCCTCGATCAGGCCCAACTACGCTGGAGCGCGGTCTGCGCGGGTATGGCCACCGTGCCCGGTGACCGAAACCGGGTGGGGATCGCAACGAGGAGGACCGACGTGACGCGCTCGATCAAGAGAAATCGGCGGGCGGCAATGCTGCTGGCCGGTGTGGCGGCCGCGAGCATGCTCCTTTCCGGGTGCAGCGCCGGACAGGTCGCCGAGACCGCGCGCAAGGTGCCGTCCCTCGGTGGCGTCAACGCCCAGAGCGAGAACGGCGACTTCAAGGTCCGCAACGTCAGCGTCGACTACCTGAGCCCCGAGGGCTACCCGGCCGGCGGCACCGCGCCGCTGACCGTCGCGATCTTCAACGACTCGGTCAACCCGGTCACCGTGACGATCAGCAGCGACAACGCCGACTCGGTCACCCTGGGCGGCGAGATCGCCGGGCGTCCCGGGCCGGAGAGCTCGCCCGCGGCGAGCCCGAGCGAGCCCGCCGAGACCCCCGGCACCGAGACCCCCGGTGCCCCGTCTCCTGGCGCCGAGCCGTCGCCGAGCCTGACCGGCCCCGGCGCCACCGCCTCGCCGGTCACCCCGAGCCCGAGCCAGCCGGCCACCGCCACCGGCCCGGCCAGCGTCGAGATCCCGGCGTACGGCTACGTCTCGCTGACCCAGGAGTCCGGCGACTTCGTGCAGCTGGTCGGCCTCAAGGAGGCGCTGCGCCCCGGTGGCAGCGTCACCGTCACCTTCGACTTCGGCAACGGCCAGGTCATCACCACCGTGGTGCCCGTCGCCACCCCGCTCAGCCCGGCGCCGCGCAACTCGCCGGTGACCGAGGGCGAAGAGGCCGGTTCGCACGACTGAGCCGTCCCCCGACGAACTCCGGCGCCGCCGGCGTGGCATCCGCCATGCCGGCGGCGCTTTCGTCACACCGGTTGGTTAGCGTCGGACGGTGACAACCTCGCGATCCACCCCCGCCCGCGCCACCGCCGCCCGTGCCGGCGGCACCCGCGCCCGCACCCCGAAAGAGGCCCGGCCCGCGTACGAGTGCGACGCCTGCGGCCACCAGCCCCCGAAGTGGGTCGGGCGCTGCACGGAGTGCGGCGAGTGGGGTTCGGTCGTCGAGTCCACCATCAGCGGCCCGGTCGTCTCCGGCCGCGTGGTCTCCTCCCGGGCGCCCTCCGAGCCGGCCCGCCCGATTGCCAGCATCAGCGCCGCGCCCGCGCGGGCCCGCGCCACCGGCGTGCCGGAGCTCGACCGGGTCCTCGGCGGCGGTCTGGTCCCCGGCGCGGTGGTGCTGCTCGCCGGCGAGCCCGGGGTCGGCAAGTCGACCCTGCTGCTCGACGTCGCCCAGCACTGGGCCGCCGGCTCCGGCAGCCCCTCGCTGGTGGTCAGCGGCGAGGAGTCGGTCAGCCAGGTCCGGCTGCGCGCCGAGCGGATGGGCACCCTGCACGAGCAGCTCTACCTCGCCGCCGAGAGCGACCTCGGGGCCGTCCTCGGCCACCTGGACGCGGTCAAACCGGGGCTGCTCGTGCTCGACTCCGTCCAGACAATCTCCATGCCGGGCGCCGAGGGCGTCCCCGGCGGCGTGACCCAGGTCCGCGCCGTCACCGCCGCGCTGGTCGCCGTCGCCAAGGAGCGCGGCATCGCCACCGTGCTGGTCGGGCACGTCACCAAGGACGGCCAGGTCGCCGGGCCGCGGGTGCTCGAACACCTGGTCGACGTCGTGCTGCACTTCGAGGGGGACAAACACTCCTCGCTGCGGATGGTGCGCGGCGTCAAGAACCGCTTCGGGGCCGCCGACGAGGTCGGCTGCTTCGAGATGCACGAGGGGGGCATCACCAGCCTCGCCGATCCCTCCGGGCTCTTCCTGACCCGCTACGGCGAGCCGGTCCCCGGCACCTGCGTCACCGTCGCCATGGAGGGGCGCCGGGCCCTCGTCACCGAGGTGCAGGCGCTGATCGGCGCCACCGTTGCCGGCTCGCCCCGGCGCACCGTCTCCGGCCTCGACAGCGCCCGGCTGGCGATGGTGCTGGCGGTGCTGCAACGGCGTACCGAACGGCTCACCCTGCACGATCGGGAGGTCTTCGCCGCGACCGTCGGCGGCATCCGCGTGGTGGAACCCGCCGCCGACCTGGCGGTGGCCCTCGCCGTCGCCTCCGGCGGGCTCAACCTCGCCATCAACCAGCACCTCGTCGCCATCGGCGAGGTCGGCCTGACCGGCGAGGTACGCCGGGTCAGCGCCGTGCCGCGCCGGCTGGCCGAGGCCGCCCGGCTCGGCTTCCGGATGGCGCTGGTGCCGACCGGCTGCGGCCCGGATTCGACTGGCGTCAATCCGACGAACATGCGTGTGATCGAGGTCACCGATGTCCGTTCCGCGCTGCAGTGGGCCGCACGCGTCTCCGCGGAATGACCACGGCGACGATCACATGTACCACTGCCGCACCCGGCGCGTGACAGTCCGTAGACTGTGCCCGTGCCGATCGACCGCGATGCCAACAGAACCGCCGGCGCGAACAGTCCGGCCCGCGTCGGTGGCGCGGGCTCACCGGGTCGCCCGATCAGTGGGAACCCCGGTGGTGGCACGCCGCTGACCGGCGACCCGCTGCGCGCGAATCTCGCCCTCATGGCCCCCGGGACCGCCCTGCGCGACGGTCTCGAACGCATCCTGCGGGGGCGTACGGGCGCCCTCATCGTGCTCGGCTACGACAGCGTCGTGGAGAAGCTCTGCACCGGCGGCTTCCCGCTGGACGTGGAATTCTCCGCGACCCGGGTCCGGGAGCTGTGCAAGATGGACGGCGCCGTCGTCCTCTCCAGCGACGGGACCCGCATCGTGCGCGCCGCCGTGCACCTGATGCCCGACCCGTCGATCCCGACGGAGGAGTCCGGCACCCGGCACCGCACCGCCGAGCGCGTCGCCCGGCAGACCGGCTACCCGGTCATCTCGGTCAGCCAGTCGATGCGGATCATCAGCCTCTACGTCAACGGTCAGCGGCACGTCCTGGACGACTCCGCGGCGATCCTCTCCCGCGCCAACCAGGCCCTGGCCACCCTCGAGCGGTACAAGCTCCGCCTGGACGAGGTCTCCGGCACCCTCTCCGCCCTGGAGATCGAGGATCTGGTGACCGTCCGCGACGCCGTCGCGGTGGTCCAGCGCCTGGAGATGGTCCGCCGCATCGCCGACGAGATCGCCGGGTACGTCGTCGAACTCGGCACCGACGGCCGGCTGCTGGCGCTGCAACTCGACGAGCTGATGGCCGGGGTCGACGCCGACCGGACGCTGGTGATCCGGGACTATCTGCCGATCGGCCGTCGGGGCCGCACCCTGGACGAAGCACTGGTGGAGCTGGATCTGCTCACCGCCACCGAACTGATCGACCTGGTCCTGGTCGCCAAGGCCATCGGCTACCCGGGCTCCTCGGACGCCCTGGACGCCGCGGTCAGCCCGCGGGGCTTCCGGCTGCTCGCGAAGGTACCGCGGCTGCCGGCGCTGGTCGTGGACCGGCTGGTGGAGCACTTCGGCAGCCTTCAGCGGCTGCTCGGCGCGACCGTGGAGGACCTGCAGGCCGTGGAGGGGGTCGGCGACGCCCGGGCCCGCAGCGTGCGCGAGGGGCTTTCCCGACTCGCCGAGGCGTCCATCCTGGAACGCTACGTCTGACCGCTGCCACGCGGCCCGCCGACGGTCAGTCGGCGATGGTCAGCTCGACCGGTTCGCTGTGCTTGGAGCCGACCCGGCCGTACACCTGGTACTTGCCCGGCTTGGGCGTGTCGCCGGCCGACTGCCCGGCGGCGCAGCGGTTGTCGCGCTTGCCGTTCCAGTTGGCCTGCCCCTCGACACCCTCGCCGGGGCCGAAGGCCCGCAGGAAACTGCCGGTGGAGTCGGTGCAGCTGTCCGAGGACCAGATCTTGTCCGCGCCGGCCTTGATGTAGATCTCCTGCTCGTCGGCGCCGACATCCCGGCTGCACCCACGATCGGAGACGTTCTTGATCTGGATGCGCAGTGCGACAGCCTTGCCCTTGCCGACGCTCGCGGACGCCAGCACCGGGGTGACCTCGATCTCCTCGTCGGTGCAGAGCTGCGCCCCGGTGGCCGGTGGCTGCGGCACCTGAGCCGAACCGGTCTGCGCCGGCCCGGCCGGCTGCCCGGGCACCCCGCCGGGCGCGCCCTCGATCGGAGCGCCCACCGCATCGGTGGCACCCGGCTGCGGGGTGGCCGAGGAGGACGGGTCCGGCAACGCGGTGGCGGTCGCCGTGGGGGTCACGTCGAGGTCCGGATCGCCCGTGGTGCCGGCGTTGCGGTCACCGGCCGGCTCGCCGCACGAGTAGACGACGACCATCAGGAACAACAGGACCGCGCCGAGCACGACGGCACGACGCCGCCAATAGACAGCGGGTGGCAGGGGACCGACCGTCAGACGCATGATGCCAATACCGTAGCGGTGCCGCCGGAAAAGATCCGCTCCGACGCGCCGGGCAAGGAAGTCACCGTACGGGGCGCTCTCATCAGAGATAGACCTTGCGCTGGTAGACGGCGTGCGCTCCGGCGACCCGGTCCAGGAAGAGCAATCCCGCACAGTGGTCGATCTCGTGCTGTAGCGCGCGGGCCTCGAAGCCGTCGGTTACCAACCGCACCGCGCGGCCCGAACCCGGCAGGAAACCCTCGACCGTCAGCCGGCTGGCCCGCTTGACGTCCCCGGTGAGGTCCGGCACCGACATGCAGCCCTCCCGCCCCGGCCGCAGCCGGGTCGCCTCGACCACCCGGGCGTTGCAGAGCACGAAAGTGCCGTGCACCGTGACGGATTTCGGATGGCCGGTGACATCCACGGCGAAGACCTGCGCCCCCACTCCGACCTGCGGCGCCGCCAACCCGACGCAGCCCGGCGAGACTCGCATCGTCTCGATCAGGTCCGCGGCGAGCTGCACGGTCTCGTCCGAGGTCGGGTCGACCTCCTCGCTGGGGCGGCTCAGCACCGGATTCGGGGCGGTGACAACCGGCCGTACGACGCCCGCGCGGCCCAGCGAGTCGGGCGTCCAGTCACCCAGCCCGTCCTGCATGACCGTCACAGCAGATCCGAATCCGCCGGCCGGAGGCTTACCTCGACACCCAGCTCGGCGGCGACCACGGCGAGCCGCTGCGCGACCTGGGCGGCCGTACCGGCGGGAATTTCCACCTCGGCGACGGCGACGTAGAGCGGCCCCGCGAGCCGGGTGGTCAGGTCGGTGACGTTGCCACCGGACTCGGCGAGGACGCGGGTGGTGGCCGCGACGATGCCGAGCCGGTCGCCACCGTGCACCGACATCAGGTACGGCTCACCGCCGTTGGTGGTGCCGGCGTCGGCGGTGACCTCCCGGACTGTCACCACGAGCTTGCCGTCGGCGCTCAGTGGCGCCAGCGCCGCCTCCGCGGCCGCGGCCTCCGTCCCGGCGCAGACCAGGGTCATGGCGAAGTGGCCGCGCAGCCGGGTCATGGTCGAGTCGGTGAGGTTCGCCCCCAGCCCGGCCAGCACCTCGGCGACATCGGCGACGATGCCCGGGCGGTCCGGTCCGATCACGGTGATCGCGAGCTCAGTCATCCGGCCATTGTCCCCGATCGACATCGGCCAACCGGGGCCGGTCCCACGCCCCGGACCAACCGCGTGCTCCGCGGCCGACGGCGCCCCCGGTCGTGGTGGGGCGGGCGGTGGGGCGAGGGGGCCGTGGCATCATCGTCAACGCCATGGCAGAACACCCGTACGCCGCCCTCGCCGCCGACTGGTTCCGCGCCAACGCCCGTGACCTGCCGTGGCGCCGCCCCGGCATCGGCGCCTGGCCGATCCTGGTCAGCGAAGTGATGCTCCAGCAGACACCGGTGGTGCGTGTGCTGCCCGCCTGGGAGGCCTGGCTGGCCCGCTGGCCCACGCCGGCTGCCCTGGCCGCCGACAGCCCGGCGGAGGCGATCCGGATGTGGAACCGGCTCGGCTACCCGCGCCGGGCGCTGCGCCTGCGGGAGTGCGCTGTGGCGATCGTCGACCGGCACGGCGGCGTGGTCCCCGACGACCTGTTCGAACTGCTCGCCCTGCCCGGCGTCGGCACGTACACCGCCCGGGCGGTCGCGGCCTTCGCGTACCGGCAGCGGCATCCGGTCGTGGACACCAATGTGCGCCGGGTGGTGGCCCGGGCGGTGGCCGGGGAGCCCGACGCCGGCCCCGCCACCCGGCCGGCCGACCTGGTCGCCACCGAGCGGCTGCTGCCTTCGGATCCGGAGGAGGCGGTGGTCGCCAGCGCCGCGTTGATGGAGATCGGGGCGCTGGTCTGCACGGCCCGCGCGCCCCGCTGCGCCGACTGTCCGCTGATCGCCTGCTGCGCCTGGCACGGCTCGGGCCGTACCGCGCCGCCGGGGCCGACCCGGCGACCGCAGCGGTACGCGGGCACCGACCGGCAGGTACGCGGGCTGCTGCTGGCCGCGCTGCGCGGCGCCGAGGGGCCCCTGCCCCGGCAGCGGCTGGACCTGGTCTGGGCCGACGCGACGCAGCGGCGGCGGGCGCTGGCCGGGCTGGTCGACGACGGGCTGGTGGAGATCCGCGAGGACCTCTGTGCCCTCGCCGGCGACCACCGCGACTGAGGAGGCCCCCGCCCGGCGGCCGCTGGCCGGCGCACAGTGGGGTTCAACGGCGCAGACGCCGACCGGGCCCGGTGGCTGTCGCCACCGGGCCCGGTCGGGTAGAGCTGGGAGTACTAGTCGTCCGCTCCCGCGGCGGCGGTGCCGCCGAGGTCGGCCGGCACGGCGTCCGGCACCGGGACGGGCTTCTCCGCTCCCCGGAAGACCAGCTTCGCCTTGTCGACGTCATCGGGGTCGCCTTCGCAGTCGACCACGATGATCTGACCCGGGATCAGCTCGTTGAACAGGATCCGCTCGGAGAGGTTGTCCTCGATGTCGCGCTGGATCGTGCGACGCAGCGGACGGGCGCCGAGCACCGGGTCGAAGCCCTTCGCCGCCAGGTACTTCTTGGCGTTGTCGGTGAGCTCCAGGCCCATGTCCTTGTTCCGGAGCTGGCCCTCGATGCGCTGGAGCATGATGTCCACGATCGAGAGGATCTCCGTCTGCCGGAGCTGGTGGAAGACGATCGTGTCGTCGATCCGGTTCAGGAACTCCGGCCGGAAGTGCTGCTTGAGCTCGTCGTTGACCTTCTGCTTCATCCGCTCGTAGGTGGACTCCGAGTCCTCGGAGGCCTGGAAGCCGAGCGAGACCGACTTGGCCACGTCACGCGTGCCCAGGTTGGTGGTCAGGATGATCACAGTGTTCTTGAAGTCGACGATCCGGCCCTGACCGTCGGTGAGACGGCCGTCCTCCAGGATCTGCAGCAGCGTGTTGAACACGTCCGGGTGGGCCTTTTCGATCTCGTCGAAGAGGACCACCGAGAACGGCCGGCGGCGAACCTTCTCGGTCAGCTGGCCGCCCTCGTCGTAACCGACGTATCCGGGCGGGGCGCCGACGAGCCGGGAGACCGTGTACCGGTCGTGGAACTCGGACATGTCGAGCTGGATCAGCGCGTCCTCGCTGCCGAAGAGGAACTCGGCGAGCGCCTTGGAGAGCTCGGTCTTACCGACACCCGAGGGGCCGGCGAAGATGAACGAGCCGGAGGGGCGCTTGGGGTCCTTCAGGCCGGCGCGGGTACGCCGGATCGCCTTCGAGACCGCCTTGACGGCGTCCTCCTGGCCGATGACCCGCTTGTGGAGCTCGTCCTCCATGCGCAGCAGCCGGGAGGTCTCCTCCTCGGTGAGCTTGTAGACCGGGATGCCGGTCCAGTTCCCCAGCACCTCGGCGATCTGCTCGTCGTCGACCTCGCTGACGACGTCCAGGTCGCCGGCCTTCCACTCCTTCTCCCGCTGGGCCTTCTGCCCGAGGAGCTGCTTCTCGGTGTCGCGCAGCTGCGCGGCCCGCTCGAAGTCCTGCGCGTCGATCGCGGACTCCTTGTCGCGGCGCACCTGGGCGATGCGCTCGTCGAAGTCACGCAGGTCCGGCGGCGCGGTCATCCGGCGGATGCGCATCCGGGCGCCGGCCTCGTCGATCAGGTCGATCGCCTTGTCCGGCAGGAAGCGGTCGGAGATGTACCGGTCGGCCAGGGTGGCGGCGGCGACCAGCGCCGCATCGGTGATCGAGACGCGGTGGTGCGCCTCGTACCGGTCGCGCAGCCCCTTGAGGATCTCGATGGTGTGCGCCAGCGACGGCTCACCCACCTGGATGGGCTGGAAGCGACGCTCCAGGGCGGCGTCCTTCTCGACGTACTTGCGGTACTCGTCGAGGGTGGTGGCGCCGATGGTCTGCAGCTCGCCGCGGGCCAGCATCGGCTTGAGGATGCTCGCCGCGTCGATCGCGCCCTCGGCGGCGCCCGCGCCGACCAGGGTGTGGATCTCGTCGATGAAGAGGATGATGTCGCCGCGGGTGCGGATCTCCTTGAGCACCTTCTTGAGGCGCTCCTCGAAGTCACCGCGGTAGCGCGAGCCGGCGACCAGGGCGCCGAGGTCAAGCGTGTAGAGCTGCTTGTCCTTCAGCGTCTCGGGAACCTCACCCTTGATGATCTTCTGCGCCAGCCCTTCGACGACGGCGGTCTTACCCACGCCGGGCTCGCCGATCAGGACCGGGTTGTTCTTGGTGCGGCGGGAGAGCACCTGCATGACCCGCTCGATTTCCTTCTCCCGGCCGATGACCGGGTCGAGCTTGCCCTCCCGGGCGGCCTGGGTCAGGTTGCGCCCGAACTGGTCCAGCACGAGGCTCGTCGACGGAGCGGCCTCACCGGCGGCGGCACCGGCAGCGGTCGGCTCCTTGCCGCCCTGGTAACCGGAGAGCAGCTGGATCACCTGCTGACGGACCCGGTTGAGATCGGCACCGAGCTTGACCAGGACCTGCGCGGCGACGCCTTCGCCCTCGCGGATCAGGCCGAGCAGGATGTGCTCCGTGCCGATGTAGTTGTGGCCGAGCTGCAGCGCCTCGCGCAGTGACAGCTCCAGCACCTTCTTGGCCCGCGGGGTGAACGGGATGTGCCCGCTCGGCGCCTGCTGGCCCTGGCCGATGATCTCCTCGACCTGCTGGCGGACGCCCTCGAGGGAGATGCCGAGGCTCTCCAGGGCCTTAGCCGCGACGCCCTCACCCTCATGGATCAGGCCCAGCAGGATGTGTTCCGTACCGATGTAGTTGTGGTTGAGCATCCGGGCTTCTTCTTGAGCCAGGACGACAACCCGTCGCGCTCGGTCGGTGAACCGCTCGAACATGCCCTCGTGCTCCTCACGTGCCGTGCGCACTCGATCTTGATGGTCAAGAATCTTGGCGGGGCCGGTGCCCGGACGTCCAGGGGCGGACGTCCGTGCTTCCTTACTCTATCGCCGCGGACCGACTCAGCTGAGGTCGTGCGCTGTCGGCATGAGCCTGGAACGGGCTGTTTTTTCCAACCTCCCACGCTCAGGAGGTGTTCCCGTACCCCTGGCTGTACGCGGATAGCGAAATCTTCCCCGGCCGCCGGCGCCTCCGAAGAGCCCGGCAGGTCTTCCACAGCCTGTGGACAACTTATCCACCAGCTGTGGACAACGCCGCCGGCGGGGCCGCGATTCCCGCCCCGGCGAGGCGTTCCGCCGACATCCCGCAGCGGCACGCGCAGACGAACGCCGGCCCGCAGCGGTGCTCCGGGCCGGCGCCGACGAATCCAGGACGGCCCGCGGTCAGCGGCCGGCCTTGGCGTGGTACTCGTCCACGATCTCCTGGGGGATGCGGCCGCGGTCGGAAATGTCGCGCCCTTCCTTCTTCGCCCAGGCGCGAATCGCCTTGTTCTGCTCGCGGTCGGCGGCAGCACTGCCCCGGCCCCGCGCCGCACGGCCACCCACCACGACACCGCCGCGGCCGACCTTGCTGCCCGCCTGGATGTACGGGTCGAATAGCTCCCGCAATTTGCCGGCGTTCTTCTCCGACAGGTCGATCTCGTACTGAACACCGTCGAGCGCGAACTTGACAGTCTCGTCCGCGTCGCCGCCGTCGAGGTCATCGACCAACTTGTGAATGATCTGCTTGGCCACGTGCCACGTTCCTTTCCAGCAGGGCCGTCCTGCAATCTAGAGCACAATAGCGCTTTAGTCGCTTGCCCCGTCAATAGGACCACGAAACGCGCAAGCAGAACGTGTGCTACTCCGGCCGCGCGAGCGGGAAGAGGATGGTTTCCCGAATTCCGAGGCCGGTCAGCGCCATCAGCAGTCGATCGATTCCCATTCCCATGCCGCCGGCCGGTGGCATTCCGTACTCCATGGCCCGCAGGAAATCCTCGTCCAACTGCATCGCCTCGTCGTCGCCGCGAGCGGCCAGCCGGGCCTGGGCCAGCAACCGCTCCCGCTGCACCACCGGGTCGGCCAGCTCCGAGTACGCCGTGCCGAGCTCGAAGCCCAGCACGTAGAGGTCCCACTTCTCGGTCAGTCCCGGCCGGTCCCGGTGGCCCCGGGTCAGCGGACTGGTCTCCTCCGGGTAGTCGCGCACGAAGGTCGGAGCCTGCAGGCCCGGTACGACCAGCTCCTCGAAGAGCTCCTCGGCGAGCTTGCCCGGCCCCCACTTGGGGTCGACGGAGAGGCCGACCTTGTCGGCGTGCCGCACGAGCTCCGCATACTCGGTGTCGACGGTCACCTCTTCACCGAGCGCCTCGGAAAGCACACCGAAGAGCGTGACCGAACGCCACTCGCCACCCAGATCGAACTCCTGGCCGTCGGCGTGGGTCACCACGGTCGAACCGGAGACGGCGACGGCGGCCTCCTGAACCAGATTCCGGGTGAGTGTGGCCATCGTGTTGTAGTCGCCGTAGGCCTCGTAGACCTCGAGCATCGCGAACTCGGGCGAGTGGCTGCTGTCGACGCCCTCATTGCGGAAGTTGCGGTTGATCTCGAAAACGCGGTCGACGCCGCCGACGAGAGCCCGCTTCAAGAAAAGCTCGGGCGCGATTCGGAGATACAGATCAGTGTCAAGTGCATTGCTGTGCGTCACGAACGGGCGCGCGGCGGCCCCGCCGTGCAACAGTTGCAACATCGGCGTCTCGACTTCGATGAAGTCGCGACGGTGCAGCGAGTCGCGCAGACTGCGCACCGCGCCGGCCCGGGTACGGACCATGGCGCGCGCCTGCGGACGCACGATCAGATCGACGTAGCGCTGGCGGACCCGCGCCTCCTCGCTGAGGGGCTTGTGCGCCACCGGCAGCGGACGGAGCGACTTGGCAGTCATGGCCCAGTCGGCGGCGAGGATCGACAGTTCACCGCGGCGGCTGGTGATCACCTCGCCGGTCACGCCGACGAGGTCGCCGAGGTCCACCTGGCGCTTCCACGCATCGAGCCGGTCGGCGCCGACCCGGTCGAGCGAGAGCATCGCCTGCAACTCGGTGCCGTCGCCGTCGCGCAGGGTGGCGAAGCAGAGCTTGCCGGTGTTCCGGATGAAGATCACCCGGCCGGTCACCGCGGCGGTGTCGCCGGTCGCGGTGTCGGTCGGCAGCTCGCCGTAGCGCGCGCGGATCTCCGCGAGCGTGGCGGTACGCGGATAGCCCACCGGGTAGGGCTCGGTCCCCTCGGCCAGCAGCGCGGTCCGCTTCTCCCGGCGGACCCGCATCTGCTCCGGAAGATCGTCGGCGGGATCGGTCGGTACGGCGTTCTGCTGGCTCACGGCACGCTTCCTCAACAAAGAATCAACTCCGGTCAGGCCTGAGCGTACTCACCACCTCGGGCCCGCCCCATTGGATAACCTCCGGGCATGGTGGAGCACACGCAGGCCCTCTCCTTCGGCCCCGCAGCCGGGGACTACGACCGGTTCCGGCCGCCGTACCCGCTCGAGGCTGTCGCGTTCGCCATCGGCTTCACCGCACCGGCCCGGGTGGTGGATCTCGGGGCCGGCACCGGCATCCTCTCCCGGGGGGTCGCCGCACTGGGGCACGAGGTCGTCGCCGTCGAGCCCGATCCGGAGATGCGGGCCCGCCTGGTCGCCGGCACACCCGGAGTCACCGCGCTGGCGGGCAGCGCCGAGGCGGTCCCGCTACCGGACGGGGCGGCCGACGCCGTGGTCGCCGGCCAGGCGTACCACTGGTTCGATCCGGATCGGGCCCACCCGGAGATCGCCCGGTTGCTGCGCCCCGGTGGCAGCTTCGCCCCGATCTGGAACCTGCGTGACGAGTCGGCGCCCTGGGTCGACGCGCTCTCGCAGATCATCGAGGGCATCGCCGGCTCCCGCGGGGACCGGGCGGGCCGGCCGGAGCCGGAACCGGACTTCGGCGAGCTCTTCGGCCCGGCGCAGCGCGCCGAGTTCGCCCACCGGGTCACCCACGACGTGACGAGCCTGATCGGGCTGCTGCGTACCCGCTCCTACTACCTCACCGCCGACGTACGGGAGCAGCGCCGGCTTGAGCAGCAGGTCCGGGCCCTGACCGAGGAGCACCCCGACCTGGCCGGCCGGGAGAGCTTCGAGCTGCCGTACCGGACGGTCGTGCACCGCGCCCGCCGGCGGTGACCGGCGGGCCCGCGAGCCGGCACCTGCCGCCGGCGCCGGCGTGACCGCCCGGGATCAGCGGTTGCGTTCGTAGACCATCCGCAGACCGATCAGCGTGATCATCGGCTCGTGGTGGGTGACCGTGCGGCACTCGCGCACCACCAGACCCGACAGGCCGCCGGTGGCGATCACGGCCCGCACCTCGCCGATCTCCTCCACCATCCGCTCCACGATCCGGTCCACCTGTCCGGCGAAGCCGAAGTAGAGACCCGACTGCAGGCACTCGACGGTGTTCTTGCCGATCACCGAACGCGGCCGGGTCGCCTCGACCTTGCGCAGCTGGGCCGCCCGGGCGGCGAGCGCGTCGAAGGAGATCTCGATGCCGGGGGCGAACGCGCCGCCGAGGAACTCGCCCCGGTCGCTGATCACGTCGAAGTTGGTGGTGGTGCCGAAGTCCACCACGATCGAAGGCCCGCCGTAGAGGGTGTACGCCGCCAGGGTGTTCACCACCCGGTCGGAGCCGACCTCCTTGGGGTTGTCGATCGCCAGCTGCACACCGGTGCGGACCCCCGGCTCGACGATCACGCTCGGCATGTCGGGGTAGTAGCGGGACAGCATCGACCGCAGGGAGCGCAGCGCGGCCGGCACGGTCGAGCAGGCGGCGATGCCGGTGATCTCGACGTTGTCCCCGGCGAGCAGCCCGCGGAACATCAGGCCGAGCTCGTCGGCGGTGGAGCGGGCATCGGTCTTGATCCGCCAGGAATGCACCAGCTTGTCACCTTCGAAGGTGGCGAGCACGGTGTTGGTGTTACCGATGTCGATGCAGAGCAGCATGCGTCAGCCCCGATGCCTCAAGTCAAGTGCGATGTCCAAGATAGGCGAGGAGTGCGTGAGCGCCCCCACCGAGAGGTAGTCCACACCGGTCCCGGCGTACTCGGCGGCCCGCGCAAGCGTCAGCCCGCCGGTCGCCTCCAGCTCCGCGCGGTCGCCGACGACCTCGACCACCTCGCGCAGCGTCGCCGGGGTCATGTTGTCGCAGAGCAGGAAGTCCGCGCCCGCCTCGACGGCCTCCACCGCCTCGTCGACCGTGGTCACCTCCACCTGCACCGGGACATGCGGGAAGAGCTCCCGCACCCGCCGGTAGGCGGCGGTGATGCCGCCGGCCGCCAGCTTGTGGTTGTCCTTGATCATCGCGACGTCGTAGAGGCCCAGCCGCTTGTTGGTGCCGCCGCCGGCGCGGACCGCGTACTTCTCCAGCAACCGCAGCCCCGGCGTGGTCTTGCGGGTGTCCAGCACCATCGCCTTGGTCCCGCCCAGCGCGTCGGCCCAGGCCCGCGTGTGGGTCGCCACCCCGGACATCCGGCTGATCAGGTTCAGCGCCGTCCGCTCGGCGGTCAGCAGGCAGCGGGTCGGGCCGGTCACCGTCGCCAGCACGTCACCGCGCGCCACCCGGTCGCCGTCGGTGGCCACCAGCCGCACCTCGACCGTACGGCCGGCGTCGGCCGCGGCCTGCTCGAAGACGGCCGCCGCGACGTGCAGCCCGGCGACGACCCCGTCGGCGCGGGCGACCACGTCGACGGTGTCGACCTGGTCGGCCGGGATCGTCGCCGCACTGGTCACGTCCTGCCCCAGCGGCCCGAGATCCTCCGCGAGCGCCGTGCCGACGACACGCCGTACCTGCTCCGGGTCCAGCCCGGCGGCGCGCAGCCCCTGCTCGGTCGTCGGTGTCACCGCAACTCCTCCCACCTCTGGCAGAGCCGGTCCCCCGGCTCCTCCCGCCCTTGGCCGAGCCGGTCCCCCGGCTCCTCCCAACCCTGGCAGAGCCGGTCCCCCGGCGTGATCGACGTGACGAGATGCCCCCGCCACCGGTCCTCGGCCGCCGGGAAGTCCTCCCGCCAGTGACACCCCCGGGTCTCCTGCCGGGCGTACGCGGCGGCGACCAGGGCCGACGCGACGGTGAGCAGGTTCGTCGCCTCCCAGGAGGCCGTGGCCGCACTGCCCGGCCGCCGGCCCAGCTCCATCAGCACCCCGGCGGTCCCCGCCAGCGATCCGGCCGAACGCAGCACCCCGGCGCCGCGGGTCATCGCCCGCTGCAGCGGCTCCCGGATCTCCGGCGACACGACCCGCCCGGCACCACCGGCCCAGGCACCCGTCGCCGCCGGCTGTGCCTGCTCGGGCAGGCCCCGGGCGACCTCGTCGGCGATGCGCCGGGCGAAGACCAGCCCCTCCAGCAGCGAGTTGCTGGCCAGCCGGTTCGCGCCGTGCACCCCGGTGCAGGCGACCTCGCCGCAGGCGTACAGACCGGGGATGGAGGTACGGCCCAGCAGATCCGTACGGACCCCGCCGGAGGCGTAGTGCGCGGCCGGGGCCACCGGAATCAGGTCGACGGCCGGGTCGACGCCGATCGCCCGGCAGGAGGCGACGATGGTCGGGAACCGGCGCGCCAGAAACTCTCCGCCGAGGTGCCGGGCGTCCAGGTGCACGTGATCGGAGCCGGACTCCAGCAGCACCCGGTGGATGCCCTTGGCGACCACGTCCCGGGGGGCCAGCTCGGCCAGCTCGTGCCGGCCGAGCATGAAGCGCTTGCCGTCCGCGTCGACCAGGTGCGCCCCTTCGCCGCGCAGCGCCTCGGAGACCAGTGGCTGCTGCGCGCGGCGCACCCCACCGGCGGCCGGGTCGGGCGGGGCGATCAGCGCGGTCGGGTGGAACTGCACGAACTCCAGGTCGGTGACGGCCGCGCCGGCCCGCATCGCCAGCGCGATGCCGTCGCCGGTGGAGACGGCGGGGTTGGTGGTGGCCGCGAAGACCTGGCCCATGCCGCCGGTGGCCAGCACCACCGCCCGCGCCAGAATCGCCCCGACACCGTCCTCGCTGCCCTCACCGAGCACGTGCAGGGTGATGCCGCAGGCCGGCCCGAGGCCGCCGGGGCCGTCACCGGGGGCCCGCAGCAGGTCCAGCACCAGCGCGTGCTCCACGAGCCGGATCCACGGGTCCCGCCGTACGGCGGCGTGCAGTGCGCGCTGCACCTCCGCGCCGGTGGCGTCCCCGCCGGCGTGCACGATCCGGTCGGCGCGGTGGCCACCCTCGCGGGTCAGCATCCAGGAGCCGTCGGGGTGGCGGTCGAACTCCGCCCCGAGGCGGGTCAGCTCCCGCACCCGGGCCGGCCCCTCCTCCACCAGCACCCGTACCGCCTGGGGGTCGCAGAGGCCGACGCCGGCGATCTCGGTGTCGCGGGCGTGCGCCTGTGGGGTGTCGAGCGGGTCCAGCACCGCGGCGATGCCGCCCTGCGCCCAGCGCGTCGAGCCGTCGTCGATATTGACCTTGGTCACCACCGTGACGTGCAGCCCCGCCTCGCGCAGCTGCAGCGCGGCGGTCAGGCCCGCGACGCCGGAGCCGACCACGATCACGTCGGTGTTCTCCACCCAGCCGGGGGCGGGCGCGGCCAGCAGGCCGGGCAACGACGGCAGCTCAACGGTCGGCAGACGCATGTGCACAGTCAACCGCGCCTGCCGCGGCACCCCGGCGTCGGGGGGCGGGCCGTGAGATCGCCGACAGCCCCGGGTCCGCCGGCCCTCGCGGACGCCCTGGACGCCGTCAGCGGCCGGGCACCGGCAGCGCGGCCGGGCCGCCACCCCGCAGCGAACTCTGCACCTGCCGCTGAGGCAGCCAGAAATAGCAGCGGGCGGCGCGGTCCCCGGCCCGCCAGCGCGCCGCCGACGTGGGCACCGGCTTGATCCCGGCCCGCGCCGGCAGCAACCCGTCGTCCGGAACGCCGACGTAGGCGGCGATGATGCGCGAACATGCCTCGTAGAAGGGCAGCCAGTCGCGGTCCCGGCGTGGCCGGTCGAGGCGCTCGGGCACCGGCCAGACCCCGGCGAACTCGGCATTGTGACCCCGGGCGCAGTCGACCGGGGTCAGCTTCTCCACCAGCCCGACGCGGCTCAGCGCCGCCGTGTAGCAGCCGAGCAGCAGCGGCCCGCCAGTGGTGAGCGCGTTACGCAGGCTGCCGGTCCGCAGCACCGGCGCCGGTGACTCCTGCTCGACTCCGGTGACCTCGGTCAGGTCGCAGCGGAACCAGCGGGCCCCCCGTGCCCAGGCCGTCCCGGTGGGGACGGCGACGTCGAGGCGCAGGCGCGCGCTGCGCCACTGCGCGCCGACGTACCCGGCGGCCCGGCGGTCGCACTCGGCGAAGGCGGCCCGGGACTCGGCGGCCTGCTCCGGCGGGAGTTTCGCCACGCCGACCGGGAAGGCTCCGACATGGACGGTCTCACCCAGGTGCGGCACAGCACAGTCGACGCTGCTCTGCGCCGCCGACACCTCCCGGGGGCTCTCGGTCGGGTGGCAGACTCCGGCGACCGGCAGGAACGGCCGGAGCTCGCCGAGCGCCGGCCAGTCGTCGGTCAGGTCGCCGTCAACGCCCGCTTCGGCGCAGCCGGCGAGCGCCAGCAGCACCGCCAGCGCCACGGCGAATGCGGTCGCTCGGCGCATGGCGCTCCTCCTCCGGCGTCCTCCGGGCAGAACTGGCCCACAGGGTAACCGGATCCGGACCGTGGGTGACAGTCCGGAAGAGAAGGTCGGGAACAGGCCGCAGCGGAACGTCGGGGCGCAGGCTCAGACGACGACGCGGTCGCCGCGTACCGGGTCGCCCACCATGCCCGGCGCCACGCCTGCGGCGTCGCTGTCCAGCTGGATGATCCTGTTGTCGGCGTCGACGTGCACCACCCGGGGCTGGAACACCCGCGCCGTCGCGTCGTCCATCTGCCCGTACGAGATCAGGATGACCAGGTCGCCCGGGTGCACAAGATGCGCCGCCGCGCCGTTGATGCCGATCACGCCACTGCCCCGCTCACCGGGGATCACGTACGTCTCCAGCCGGGCGCCGTTGGTGATGTCCACGATCGCCACCTGCTCACCGGGGAGCAGGTCCGCGGCGTCGAGCAGGTCCTGGTCCACCGTGACCGAACCGACGTAGTGCAGGTCGGCCTGCGTCACCGTGGCCCGGTGGATCTTCGACTTCATCATCGTGCGGAACATCAGGTTCTCTCCCGGTCCTCAGCCCGCCACCGCGAGGTGGAGGGGCATGTTGTCGATCAGGCGTGTCCGGCCGACCCGGGCTGCCACGAGCATCCGGGCCGGACCCGACACCGGCCGCGGTTGCAGGTCCGGGTCGGTAAGTACGAGGTAGTCGAGTTCCGCGTCGGGCGCGGCAGCGGCGAGGACCGACCGCGCGGCGACCAGTACGGCTTCGGCGTCCGCGCCGTCCTTCGCCGCCGTCGCACCGGCCTGCAACGCCGCCGACAGCCCCAGGGCGGTCGCGCGCTCGGCGGCGGAGAGGTAGCGGTTGCGGCTGGAGAGGGCCAGCCCGTCGGCCTCGCGCACGGTCGGCACGCCGACCACGCGTACCGGCAGGTTGAAGTCCGCCACCATCCGGCGGACCAGGGTGAGCTGCTGGTAGTCCTTCTCGCCGAAGAAGACCAGGTCCGGCCGGGTCAGGTTGATCAGCTTCAGCACCACCGTCAGCACCCCGTGGAAGAAGCCGGGGCGGCTGGCGCCCTCCAGCTCCTCGCCGAGCGGGCCGGGATTGACGCGTACGGCCGGCTCCCCGCCGGGGTAGACCTCGGCCGCCGAGGGGGCGAAGACGATGTCCACACCGGCGCCACGGCAGATCTCCAGGTCGCCTTCGAGGGTGCGCGGGTACTGGTCGAAGTCCTCGCTGGGCCCGAACTGCAGCGGGTTGACGAAGATGGTGACCAGCACGTGGTCGGCCTGCTCGCGGGCCGTCCTGATCAGCTCGGCGTGCCCGGCGTGCAGCGCGCCCATCGTCATCACGACGCCGACGCTGCCTTCGCGGGCGGCCCGTGCCGCCGCCAGCGCGCCGCGGGTCTGCACCAGCTCGGTCATCCGACCTCCTCCTTGCGCCGGTCGGCCAGGACGCCGAGCAGCAGTTCCGCATCTGTCGGCCGCAGCCGGCCGTCGGCGATCGCCCGGTCGGCGGTGCGGCGGGCGAGCGCCAGATAGGCCGGCACCGACTCCGGCGCCACCCGGTCCAGCTCGTCCAGGTGCCCGGCGACCGTCGCGGCGTCCCCGCGGGAGACCGGACCGGTCAGCGCGGTGTCGCCGAGCCGCAGGGCATTGTCCAGGGCGGCCCGCAGCAGCGGCGCCAGCACCTTCTCCGGCCGGGTCACCCCGGCGTCGCGCAGCCGGTCCCTCGCCTCGTTCACGAGCGTCACCAGGTGGTTCGCGCCGTGTGCCAGTGCCGCATGGTAGAGGCAACGCGCAGACTCATCGATCCATTCCGGTACGCCGCCGAGGTCGGCGACGAGCCGGGTGGCGAGGCTGCGCAGCTGCGGCGGCGCGGTCACGCCGTACGAGATCGCGGGCAGCCGGCCCAGGTCCTCGGGGGTGCCGGTGAAGGTCATCGCCGGGTGCAGGGCCAGCGCGTGGGCGCCGGCGGCGCCGGCCGCGGCCAGCGGCGCGAGCCCGTGTGCGCCGGAGGTGTGCGCCACCACCTGGCCCGGGTGCAGCCGGCCCCGCTCGGCCAGGCCGGTGACGACCCCCGCGATCGCGTCGTCCGGTACGGCGATCAGCAGCAGGTCGGTCGCGGCGGTGGCCACCTCGTCGGGGGTCCGCAGGGCGGCTCCGGGCAGCAGCAGGGCGATCCGGTCCCGGGAGACCTGCGAGCGGCCGGAGGCGGCGACGACCCGGTGTCCGGCGGCGGTGAACGCGGCGGCCAGCACGGCGCCGACCCGGCCGGAGCCGATCACGCCGATGGTCAGGGCACGCGGAAAGACCAGGGGTACGGCCGAAGTGGGGGTGCCCGGGGCCACGGCTGCTCCGCCGGGGACGGCCGGGCGCGGCAGAGCGCTCATGGCAGGCGATCCAGTCCTCGATAATTGGGGTACCGGTCGGTCGTAGTATGCGCCGGTGTTACAGCGGTGCGACAAGCGTGTGTGAAAACCTTCACTGACGCCATCGCGCTCCGACGATGTGACGCCGCCCGCCGCGAGGCGATGGGCGCCGACGGCGAAAGGGGCAGGGCGATGCCGGTGACCTGGGGCACCGCGATGACCGGGGCGCTCTACGGCCCGGCCGGGTTCTTCACCTCCGGCGCCGGCCCGGCCGCCCATTTCCGGACCAGTGTGCACGCCTCCACCGCCCTCGCCGGCGCCCTGCTGGAGCTGCTCGACCGGGTCGACACCGCACTCGGGCGGCCGGACCACCTCGACCTGGTCGACGTCGGCGCGGGCCGCGGCGAGCTGCTCACCGCGATGCTGACCGCCGCCGGGCCGGCGCTCGCCGCCCGGCTGCGCCCGACCGCCGTCGAACTCGCCCCCCGCCCGCCGGGGCTACCCGCGGCGGTGCGCTGGCAGGACCAACCGCCCGCCGGCATCACCGGACTGCTGCTCGCCACCGAATGGCTGGACAACGTGCCGCTGGACATCGCCGATCACGGCCCCGCCGGCCCGCACCAGGTGCTCGTCGACCCGGCGACCGGGCAGGAGACGGCGGGGCCGCCGGTCACCGGGGCCGACGCGGCATGGCTGGCACGCTGGTGGCCCGGCGCGGGACGCGCCGAGATCGGGCGTACCCGGGATGTCGCCTGGGCCGAGGCGGTGGCGACCGTGCGCCGCGGGCTCGCCGTCAGCGTCGACTACGGGCACCTGCGCGGGGAACGCCCGGCCGGCGGCACGCTGACCGGCTACCGCCACGGCCGGCAGGTGCCGCCGGTGCCGGACGGCTCCTGCGACGTGACCGCGCACGTCGCCGTCGACGCCGTCGCCGAGGCCGGGGCGGCCGTCGCGGACCGGCCGCCGACGCTGCTCACCCAGGCCGAAGCGCTGCGGGCACTCGGCGTCCGCGGGACCCGGCCGCCCCTGGCGCTGGCCTCGGCCGACCCGGCCGGCTACGTGCGGGCACTCGCCGCCGCCTCGGCCGCCGCCGAGCTCACCGACCCGGCCGGACTCGGCGGCCACTGGTGGCTGCTGCAACCGGTCGGCGTCGACCTGCCGCCGCTCGTGGCACGATGACGGGCATGAGCACTGGAACCGGTGACCTGCGTGAGCTGACCGTCGGCACCGGAGCCGGCCTGGTCCCCGACCGCGGCGACGACCCGCAACTCGGCGCCGACATGGTCCTGAACATCGGACCGCAGCACCCCTCCACCCACGGCGTGCTCCGGCTGAAGCTGGTCCTCGACGGCGAGCGGGTGATCTCCTGCGAGCCGGTCGTCGGCTACATGCACCGCGGGGCCGAGAAGCTCTTCGAGGTCCGCGACTACCGCCAGGTGATCGTGCTCGCCAACCGGCACGACTGGCTCTCGGCCTTCGCCAACGAACTCGGCGTGGTGCTGGCCGTCGAGCGGCTGATGGGCATGGAGGTCCCCGAACGCGCGGTCTGGCTGCGGATGGCGCTGGCCGAGCTGAACCGGGTCCTCAACCACCTGATGTTCCTCGGCTCGTATCCGATGGAGATCGGCGCGATCACGCCGATGTTCTACGCCTTCCGTGAGCGCGAGACGCTGCAGGCGGTGATGGAGGAGGCCAGCGGCGGGCGGATCCACTACATGTACAACCGGGTCGGCGGCCTCAAGGAGGAGGTGCCGTCGGGCTGGACCGGCCGGGCCCGGGCGGCCATCGGCGAGGTCCGCCGCCGGCTGCCGGACCTCGACAACCTGATCCGGCGCAACGACATCTTCCTGGCCCGCACCGTCGGCGTCGGGGTGCTCTCCGCCGCCGACGCGGCGGCCTTCGGCGCCTCCGGGCCGGTCGCCCGCGCCAGCGGCCTCGACTTCGACCTGCGCCGCGATGACCCGTACCTCGCCTACGACCAGCTCGACGTGCCGGTGGTCACCCGCACCACCGGGGACTGCCACGCCCGCTTCGAGGTGCTGCTGGACCAGGTGTACGTCTCCCTCGACCTCGCCGAGCAGTGCCTGGACCGGGTCGACCGCCTCACCGGACCGGTCAACACCCGGCTGCCGAAGGTGGTCAAGGCGCCCGAGGGGCACACCTACGCCTGGACCGAGAATCCACTCGGGATCAACGGCTACTACCTGGTCTCCCGGGGCGAGAAGACCCCCTGGCGGCTGAAGCTGCGCACCGCCTCGTACGCCAATGTCCAGGCGCTGGCCGGCCTGCTGCCGGGAACGCTGGTCCCGGACCTGATCTCGATTCTCGGCTCGATGTTCTTCGTCGTCGGCGACATCGACAAGTAGCGCCACGCGGCCGGCCGGGCCCTCCCGTCGGGGAGGGCCCGGCCGGCCCCCGTGCGCACGCAGTGCCGCCGGCCCTCGGCGTCGTCGGATCGGGTTGTTGCCGTCGCCGTCGCCGCGGGAGCGTTGGCGTCAGCGCCGGCCGCGCCAGCCGCCGAGGGTGGCGATGCCGATGATCCAGCCCACGAAGAAGCCGTACGTCGCGCCGGAGCCGGCCGCCTGGAAAGCGCCCAGCAGCGACGGGTTGGAGTGGATCAACGCGGTGAGCAGCGCGGCGAAGGCACCGGCGAAGACGTACGACGCCCAGCCGGCGAAGAACTGACTGAGGGTGCCCCGGGCACGCGCGAGCTGTGAACCGGGGAGCAGGAAGAGGAAGAGGGCGGTCAACGCGACCACCAGAATGGCCCGCAGGTCCGTGGCGAAGACGTCCTGAATGGAGTCGTTCGAATCGAACCGCCACGCGGGCCAGGCGAGGAGCCGCAGGAACCAGCCGCCCGCCGTGTCGCTGTCGGTGTTCTCCTGGGCCCAGTCGACATACCAGGGGCTGCCGAAGACCAGGACGAGCACGAGGGCCGCGAGGGTCCCCGCGCCCGGTGCACTCTTGTAACGGTTGGTGAGAGCCATGAATGCGAATTTCCCAATGCAAACATGGCGGCAAACATCCGACCGTCACGGCCTCGGTGGCCGACCGGTCAGCGCCCGGAGTGCCGCATCAGATAGTCGATGAAGGCGGCCCGCAGCAGCGGCTCCGATTCCTCGTACCCGTGGCCGGTGAACTGGCGCCAGAGCGCCACCGCCTCGTCGACCTCGTTGCCGATGGCGTTCGGGGCGCCGTCCAGGGAAGCGGCCTCGTCCGCGTTCGGCAGATGCTGGATGACGTCCCAGAAGAAGCCGGCGTCGCGCCGGTCCCGGGCCAGCTCGAAGGCCCGTTCCCGCAGTTCCTCCGTGGAGAGGGCATCCAGTTCGGCGAAGGGCTGGGGGCCGACACGCGAAGACGGTGATTCGGTCATGGTCCGAGCCTAGCGCCGCGAACCGCCCCGCGCCCGCGACGGACGCCGGGGCGCGCGGGGACACCACGGCCGGCTCCGGTGGCGCCGCCCGGCAGGGCGCTCAGCGGCTGGGGCCACCCCAGCGCGGGGCCTGCTCCCACCAGTTCTGTTCCTGCTCCCAGCGGGTCGTCTCCCGGGGCGCCGGCTCCGACTCCACGGCCCGCTCCGGCAACAGCGGATACCAGGACGGGTTTGTGGTCCCCCGGAGCGAACCCCAGTCGGTCTCGTCGACGGTCGTGGGCCGGACAGCGGCGACCGTCGAGCGCGGCCGGCCCCGCCATTCCACCAGACGGGTGA
Organism: Melissospora conviva; assembly: GCF_049523535.1. Classification (NCBI taxonomy): domain Bacteria; kingdom Bacillati; phylum Actinomycetota; class Actinomycetes; order Micromonosporales; family Micromonosporaceae; genus Melissospora; species Melissospora conviva. The sequence goes on along the minus strand of NZ_JBLLDT010000004.1, from coordinate 66,463 downwards.
CGATCAGGCCGAGGCCGAGCGCGGCCGCGCCGACGGCGTACCGGCCGGTGGAGGCATCCGGCAGCAGCGCGAGGCCGAGGACGAGCGTCACCAGCACGGCGGCCAGAAAGGTGCCGGCGATGCCACCTCGGCGGCCGAAGGCGCTGGCGCCGCCGAGCATCGCCACACCGAAGCCGAGGATCGTCCAGTCGAAGCCCGGGGCAGGCGCCACCGTGGTGGTGGCGGTGGCGGCGATCAGTGTGCCGGCCGCCGCCGCCAGGACGGTGGAGGCGGACAGGGCCAGCACCGTCAGCACCGCCGCGGCGGTGCCGCGACGCAGCGCCGGATCGCCGACGGGGCGGTACCGGCCCAGCACGCGCCGCAGCGCACCGACCGCTCCGAAGAGCCCGCCGAGCAACGCGACGGCGGCGAACCCGGCGAAGAGCGGCAGGGCCTTCTCCGTCGGTTCGAATCCGCCCGCGGCAACGGCGGCCGGGCGCTGCTGGACGAGGACCACCACCGCGCCGGCCGCGGCCAGCCCGGCGGCCCAGCCGGGCACGTGCAGGACGACAACGACCAACCCGAGGAGGAGCCCGCCGACGGCCGCGGCGACCAGCACCGGCGCCGTCGCGGCCACCACCCCCTGGTCACCCTCCTCGGCGAAGTGCAGCGCCGACGCCACCGTCACCGGCCCGATCGCCAGGTTCGGGGCGGCGGTGCGCAGGCTCAGCCCGGCGGCCAGCCCGAGCAGCCCGATCGCCACGACGGCGACGAGCAACGTGTCGAGCCCGGCACCACGGAACAGTTCCGGCCGGTCGCGGTGCAGGTATACGGCGAGCAGCACGACCGCGACCAGCAGCAGCGCCTCCCAGCCCAGGTGCACCAGCAGCCGGTCCCGGCCCGGCTCCGGCTCCGGCTCGGACTGGGCGACGGCGGCGGAAACGCCGGTGGAGGCGGGCCGACGTACCGGCTCGGCCGGGGCCTGCGGTCGCGCGGTCTCCTCCGGCTCGGCCGGGTACTGCCCGTAGGCCGGTTGTTCGTACATGCGCCACGCCTCCACACCGGTCCGGTGACCGGGACGCGGGCCGCCTGGCACGGCGCCGCCCGACCCGGTCGAACGGCCGGTCCCACCCATCCGATCCGAAGATCACCATGAATGTGTCCCGGTCGGTGGCACGCTACTCCCGGGTGGACACCCCGTCACCCCGAGATGGCGGATTGATGACTGTCAGGCTCAGCCGGCGCGTTCGCCGCCGGCCCGCTCGGGACGCTCACGGTCGTCGCGGCCCCGCTCGTCATCGGGCTGCTGCGGCACCCGGCACGAGCGCTCCAGCCAGAGGGCGGCAAGCATCAGCGCGGCGGCGGCGAGCAGACCCGCCACCGCGACGGGCAGATCCTCGGCGGCGGCCCGGGTCGGCTTGAGGAAGAGCCAGCCGCTCAGCGCCGCGTAGCCGCCCGCGAAGATCGCGCCGGCCAGCGCGGAGGACTTGGCCAGCACCACGAAGCGCGCCACCAGCAGCGGATTCACCGGTTCGTGGCCGGGCCTGCCGGCGATGCGGGCCCGGGTGCTGTACGCCAGGTAGCCCTCGATCACAGCCAGCCCGGCCAGGGTCACCACCGGCAGCCAGGGCAGCGGCGGCAGGTAGGAGTACGCGGCGGTCACCAGCAGCCAGATCAGCGCCGCGGCTGCCAGCGCTGCCACCGCGAGCGTCGCCGGACGGGTCGGTCCCATCCGGGCGGGATCCGATCCGGGCGGGCGCGCCTGCGGCTGACTCATGACTCCGACTCTAACGGCAGTTCCGGACGAGGGCTCAGACCGAGCGCGTCACCCGCGACCGGCTCGGCGTTGAGCAGGTCGGTCAGCCAGCCGTGCCCGGGCAGCCGGCCGTAGGGCTGGATGTCGATCCACGGGCGGAGCACGAAGGCGCGCTGGTGGGCCCGCGGATGCGGCAGGGTCAGCTCGGGGTCGTCGCGCAGCACCGGTTCCCCGGCGTCGTCCCAGACGGCGATGACGTCGACGTCGAGCGTACGGGGACCGAAACGGCGCTGCGGGTCGCGGACCCGGCCGCCGGCCGCCTCCAGCTCGCGGACCCGCTCCAGCCAGTACCGGGCGTCGGCGCCGGCGCGGCGGACCAGGACGACCGCGTTGAGGTACGCGGGCTGGTCGGCATCGCCCCACGGCGGGGTCTCGTAGACGCCGGAGGCGAGCAGCAGCTCGTCGCCGAGGCCCGCGACGGCGGCGCGCAGCGTGGCGATGCGGTCGCCGAGGTTGCTGCCGAGCGCCAGGATCGCCTGACTCATGCCGTCCGCCCTCTCGTCATGGTCACCGACACATTCGCGAACTCGTGCGCGATCGGAGCCTGCGGCTTGTGCACGGTGACCGTTGCCCGCCCGACCCGGGCGTCGGCCAGGCAGGCGGTGAGCAGCCGGTCGGCGAGGGTCTCGATCAGGTCGACCGGGTCGCCCGTGATGATGGCGACCAGCGCGTCGGCGAGTTCGCCGTAGTGCACGGTGTCGGCGACGTCGTCGGAGCGCGACGCCGGACCGAGGTCGAGTTCGAGTACGACGTCGACGACGAAGTCCTGCCCGTCGCGGCGCTCGAAGTCGTACACGCCATGGTGGCCGCGGGCCCGCAGGCCGGTCAGGGTGATGCGGTCGGTCATGCCGATTCCTCTCTGCTGCGCAGCCGGGGCCGGCCGGTGGCGGCCCAGACTGCCAGGGCGTCGACGGTGCCGCGGACGTCGTGCACGCGGACGCCCCAGGCGCCGGCGGCCACGGCGAGCAGGCTGGTGGCGGCGGTGGCGACGTCGCGTTCGGCCGGCGGCCTGGGCGTGCCGCCCCCGGCGGCGAGCAGCCGGCCGAGGTAGTTCTTGCGACTGGCGGCGAAGAGCAGCGGCAGGCCGAGGTCGAGCAGCTCGGGCAGGCGGGTGCTGAGCTGCCAGTTGTGGTCGGCGTTCTTGGCGAAGCCGAGCCCGGGGTCGATGATCAGCCGGTCGGCGGCGACTCCCGCGGCGAGGGCGGCGTCGACACGTTGGCGCAGTTCGGCGCGGACATCGGCGACAACGTCGTCGTAGACGGCCAGCTCCGTCATCCGCCGGGAGTGGCCGCGCCAGTGCATGAGCACCCAGGGGCAGCCGGCGTCGCGGACCACCCGGCTCATGTCGGGGTCGGCGAGCCCGCCGGAGACGTCGTTGACGATCGTGGCGCCGGCGGCGAGGGCGGTCTCGGCGACGGCGGCGCGGGTGGTGTCGATGCTCATCGGCACGCCGGCGGCGGCGAGGGCGCGGATGACGGGCAGCACCCGGGCGATCTCGGTGGCGGCGTCGACGCGCTCGGCGCCGGGCCGGGTCGACTCGCCGCCGACGTCGATCAGGTGCGCGCCGTCGGTGTGCAGCCGGATGCCGTGCGCCACCGCCTGGTCCAGGTCGGTGTACCGGCCGCCGTCGGAGAAGGAGTCGGGCGTGACGTTGAGGACGCCCATCACGACGGGGAAGTCCGCCCGCACCAGATCAGTCACCGCATGACGGTACCGAGCCCGGCACCGGCCGCTCTCCAGGTGGTGGCGGCCGGTCCGGCCGCCGGGCACGCGACCGCGCCCCCGGCCGGCCGCCACCCGGACGCGCCGCCGGGCCGCCGGCCGCCCCCGGCGCAACGATTAGCACAGGTGTACGATCGGACAGGCCGTCACGGACGGGCATGTCCATCGTTTGATCGCCCAGACGGCACCGCTTGTTACAGACAGGACCGCGCCGTACGCTTTGGAACTGCCCAGCACTGAGACGGCAAGGCGGAAAGGGATGACCGAAGCGGGACAAAGCGCCCAGATTTCATCACCACCAGTGATGATCGTCCGACGCAGCGTCAATGGCGACCTGCTCGCCGAACTTTTCCGCCCGGTTTTCCAACTGCAGTGCCGCGGCCCCCGCCGCGGCTAGGGGAGGTAGTCCAATGATCGCCACACAACTGCTGGAAACGGTGTTGGCGAGCGGCGCGCTGCACCTCGACACCTTCGCCGGCACGCCCCTGGCCGCCGACCCGAAGGGCATCGACACCTCCGGGATCGTCACGTTCTTCGCGAGCAAGATCGCCCCGATCCTGCTCGCCGTGCTCGGCGTCATCTTCATCGGCCGGGCCAGCCGCGGCGAGATCTCCAAGGTGCTCACCAGCTCCGCGATCGCCATCGTGGGGCTCGCCTTCATCGCCGGCGCCGCCACCCTCTTCTTCGTGGGTGACTACCTGATCAACCTGATCTTCGAATAGGTCCGGCGACCATGCGGCTGCGCACCGACGACGACATCTACCGGGCCCGCCTGGTCTATCTCGGGCCGCCCGGCTACACGCTGCCCGTGCACCTGCCCTACGCGCAGTACGGCCTGTTCATCCTGCTCGTCCCGCTCTACATGTTCATCCACTGGCTTCTCACGTTCAACGTCGAACTCTTCCCGGCCTGGGAGATCGCCCTGGCGATCGTGACCACCTCGTTCATCTTCCGCCACGTCGACCCGGACCGGCCGGCGCGGATGGTCATCCGCACGGCGCTGACCGACTGGCGGCGTACCCGGGAACCGGCGGTCGAGCAGCGCGACCCACGTCTGACGGCGAGCCGGATCCGCATCCGGGAGGAGTTGGCATGAACCATCGGACGAGGAGCGCGGCGACATGCCCCGACTTCCCCCGCCGGACACCGGCCGGCAGCACCTTGGCGCACCCAGTGGAAGCGAGGCGTAGGTCGAGCATGTGGCGCAACCCCGCGGCATCCCCCACCCCGGGTCGGCGGACGCCGGCATGATGCCCCCACCTCCGCCGGGCGCACGCCCGGGACGGCAACCGTCCGGCACCAATGGTGACGGTGAGCAGTCGCCCGACTACGACGCGGCGCAGGAGCAGGTCCGCGGTCCGGGATTCGGCCGCGTCGCGGTCTTCCAGGCACCTCAGACGCTGCGCGGCCGTCCGGTGCCGACCGTGGCACCACCGCGGGCCCCGGCGGCACCGGCCGGCAACGACGACATCGACTCCCCGTTCCTCGATCTCTTCGGCGGAGCCGTCGGTGGCCGCCCTGCCCAGGTCGCCCTCCCCGCCGGCGCCGTGCCCGTGCCGAGCGCCCCGGCACCGACGACCACAGCCCCGGCCGCGCCCAGCCCGGCAGTCGACGCGACCCCCGGCTCCGCGTACGCGGTGCCGCCGACCCCCGGCCGGGAAACCGCCGCTGCCTCGGCGCCGCTGGTGGTACCGGCGGTGGTCGGCGAGCCGCTGGAAGAGCCCGCCCCCGCGCCACTTCCGCGGACCCCGATCCCGATGCCGGCCACGGCAACGCCCGCCGCGATCGCCGCCGACCCCGCGCCCCGGCGTGTCCGCGGCCGCATCCCCTCCGTCCGGCACCCCGCCGACCCGCCCGGTGTCACCGACCCTGAGCCGCCGCAGCCGGCCGCCGCGCCGCCCGCAGGCGACCGCGACCGGAGCACCGACCGGGCCGCGCCGGCCCCCGCCCCGGCCCCGGCCGAACGGCGCCGCCCGGACCGCGCGGCCCGCAAACCGAGGCAGGCCGTGCGGGCACCGAAGTTCAAGTTCGGCGACCGCGATCCGATGGTCGAGCTGGCCATCACCGAGATCGCCGGGCACCTGACCTTCACCGCGAACACCGTCACCGCCTGGTACTGGCTGCCCGAGGTGCGGTGGGCCTTCCGCCCCGACGCCGAACGGGAGGCGCTGCTCGCCGCCATCTCCGAGCAGTACGCCGGCCTCGCCGGGTTCCGGCTGCACCTGCGCCGCACCACCCGCCCCTTCCCGGCCGACGAGTGGGCGCGCACGATGGACGCGCACACCGCCACCCCGCTGCCCCCGGTGCCGGGCAGCCCGGACTGGGGCGACCACCTCGTCGCCGCCCAGCGGCACCTGCTCTCGGTCAACCACGCCGAAGGGCAGACGTACCTCGGGGTCACCTTCGCCCGGCGCTCCCTCGGCGACACCTTCAGCGAACGGATCCTGCGCACCTTCGGACGCGGAGTGGCCGAGGGAGAACGGCGCAAGCTCGGCCGTACCGTCGAACAGTTCGACGAGGTGCTGGCCTCCTTCGGGATGCGTGGACGCCGCGCCACCGCCCAGGAGATGGAGTGGCTGCTCTTCCGGTCGGTGGCGCTCTGCATGTCCCCGCCCGGCCGGCTCTCCCCCGTCGCCGACGGCAAATGGGAGACCGGCGACCTGCTCGCCCTCACCGAGCAGATCGAGCGTTACCGCACCCCGTACGGCTCGACCGTCAAACTCGTCGACCGGATGAGCGGCGAGGAGCAGCACGTCGCGGTCCTGACCGTCGGACGGATGGAGCCGCTGGAGATCCCGGAACGGCACGAGCCGTGGCTGCACTTCCACGAACGGCTGCCCTGGCCGATGGAGCTCTCCAGCCGGATCGACATCCTCGGCCCGAGCGACTCGTTCCGCAATCTCGAACACCGGCTGCGGATGATCCGCTCACAGCAGCTCGACTACGCAGAGCACGGCATCGACGCGCCACCCGAGCTGGACCGGCTGGCCCAGCGGGCACTGGTGATCGGTGACGAGATGACAACCGGACTGCCGGTGGAGTCGGCCCGCGCGCACGGCTGGCACCGCATCGCCGTCGGCGGGAGCACCCGGGAGGAGTGCCTGGAGCGGTCCCGGCGCCTCATCCAGCTCTACAGCCGCGAACTGCGGATCTCGCTGCAGCACCCCAAGAACCAGGACTGGCTGGCCCGCGAGTTCATCCCCGGCGAGCCGATCGCCAACACCGGCTACCTGCGGCGGATGCCGGTCAACCTGCTCGCCGCCGCGCTGCCCCAGGCCGCCTCGACCGTCGGGGACCGCCGCGGCGACCTGATCGGGCGTACGGCCGGCACCTGCCGACGGCCGGTCTTCCTGGACCTGCACTTCCCGATGGAGGTACGCGAACGCTCCGGGCTGGCGGTCTTCGTCGCCGAGCCCGGCGGCGGCAAGTCCACCCTCCTCGGCGCGCTGGGCTACCTGGCGGCCCGCCGGGGCGTACAGGTCACCCTGCTGGACCCGTCCGGTCCGCTGGCGCGGCTGGCGGCCATGCCGGAGCTGCGGCCGTACGCGCGGGTGCTCAATCTGACCGGCTCCGAGCAGGGCACGCTCGCGCCGTACTCGCTGATCCCGACCCCGTCGCGGGGCGAATTCCCCGCCGGCCCGGCCGGCGACCGCGAGTACGGCATCGCCGTCTCCAACGCCCGAGCCGAGCGGCGGATGCTCGTGCAGGACATCTGCATGATGCTGGTCCCGCCACAGGTGGCACGGGAGGCCTCGACGGCGACGCTGCTGCGGCACGCGGTGCGCCAGGTCCCGGCGGAGGAGACCTCCACCCTGGATGATGTCGTCGCCTGCCTGGCCAAGATGGACGACGACGCGGGCCGGGAGCTGGCGAACCTGCTGCTGGACACCGCCGAGATGCCGCTGGCGCTGCTCTTCTTCGGCCGGCCGCCGGAGGGGCTGCTCGGCGCCGACGCGGCGCTGACGGTCATCACGATGGCCGGGCTGCGGCTGCCCGACCTCAAGATCGAGCGGGAGTACTGGTCGGCGGAGGAGTCGCTGGCACTGCCGATGCTGCACACCGCCCACCGGCTGGCGGTACGCCGCTGCTACGGCGCGCCGATGGCGACGCGCAAGTTGGTCGGCCTCGACGAGGCGCACTTCATGGAGGGGTGGCGCTCCGGGCGTTCATTCCTGGTACGGCTGGCCCGCGACTCCCGCAAGTGGAACCTCGCGGCGCTCGTCGCCTCGCAGAACCCGCGCGACATCCTCGGCCTCGACGTGCAGAACCTGGTCTCCACGGTCTTCGTCGGGCGCATCGCCGAGGACGCCGAGATCGCCTCGGAGGCGCTACGGCTGCTGCGGGTGCCCGTCGACGACGGTTACGAGGCGACCCTCGCCTCGCTCTCCGCCGCCGACAGCTCCTCCTCCTCCCGGCTCGGCTTCCGGGAGTTCGTGATGCGCGACGTGGACGGGCGCGTGCAGAAGGTCCGGGTCGACGTCTCGTACGTCGAGGGGCTGCTGGACCACCTCGACACCACCCCGGCGTCGGCGAAGGCCATCACCTCGGCCCTGCCGCAGCTCCTGTCGGACCTGGAGGACTGAGATGTCCCGCCCGGGTGTCCGCGCCGCATCGTTCCTGCTCGCGCTGGCGCTGCTCGCGATGGCCACTGTCTCCTGGCCCTTCACCGGCTCGTCGGCCCAGGCGGCGCCGGTCACCTCGGTGACCGGCGGCGCGCCGCTGGCGGCCGCCCGCGCCGACCTCTGCAGCACCAAGGAGTGGCAGGCGAACTTCCGGGACTGTGTCGACCGGCTCCAGGACGTCACCGAGGACCAGGTCACCTGCCGGAACGCGCCGACGCCCGGCAGCCCCGACTCCGGTCTGGCGGGCTGGTTCGCCGGCCGCCCGGACTCCTCCCGTGAACCCGGTCCCGGCGGCCTCTACAGCGAGTACGGCTACGCCGGATACAGCTACAACACCTATGACGTCGACGCCGGCTGCGCCACCTCCGTGGTGCACCCGGACTACCAGGTCAGCACCATGATCGCCAACGGCGAGTTCATGTTCGCCACGGCGATCATCGGCGCGTCGAACGCGCTGCGGGAACGGGCCTGGGATCCGGGGACCATGTGGGCCTGGGCGGATCCGCTCGTCGAGAAGGCGACCCGCGCGGTCTACGACAAGGTGTTCAGCGTCTTCGGGGTGATCACCCTCTGCGTTGTCGGGCTCTATCTGCTCTGGCGCTCCCGCCAGTCCGAGATGAGCAGCGCGATGACCACCGCCGGCTGGGCCCTGCTGATCATGGTGGCGGTGACGGCGATCGCGGCGTGGCCGGTGAAGTCCGCCAACCTCGCCGACCAGACCCTGATCTCCACCCTCGGGGTGGTGCACGACGCCGTCGGCCCGACCAGCCAGAACATCCCTCCGGGCCAGTGCGTTCTGCCCGACCCGAACGCCTGCGTCGACAAGCGCCCACCCGCGGTGCGTGCCGGTGACACCGCCACCGAGACGATGCTCTACCGCAACTGGCTGCGCGGCGTGCTCGGCTCCGCCGACAGCGAGACCGCCCGCAAGTACGGCCGGGCCCTCTATGACGCCCGCTCCTTCTCCTGGGACGAACAGGAGATGCTGCGCGCCAACCCGTCCACCCGGGACGCTGCCATCAAGGCCAAGCAGCAGCAATGGGCCAAGGTCGCCCAGCAGATCAAGACCGAGGACCCCGAGGCGTACGAGTATCTGCAGGGTGTGCGGGACATGGACCGGGTGGGTTCCGGCTTCATCGCGGTCCTCGCCGCGCTGCTCTTCGCGATGTTCGACCTGACCGCGTCGCTGCTGGTCCTGCTCGGTTTCCTGATCTTCCGCTGGGCGGTTGTCGCCGCGCCGATCCTCGGCACCGTCGGCCTGCTCCGGCCGGCCAGCGCCGGTATCCGCCGGCTCGCCAACGCGGTCGTCGCGGCGATCTTCAACATCGCCATCTTCGGCACCGGGGCGGCGATCTATCTCTTCGCGGTGGACCTGGTGATGAACACCCCGACCCTGCCGGGCTGGCTGCAGGTGGTGCTGGTCTGGCTCTGCGGCGTCGTCGGCTGGCTGCTGCTGCGGCCGTACCGGCGGATCACGCAGCTCGGCGGCAAGGACAGCAGCGAGGCGGTCAGCTCGGCCGGCTCCTGGCACCGCCGGTTCTTCCGGGACATGCGGGTCGCGGCCCGGATCGACGTGACCCAGCCCGGCGGCACCGCCGAACCGACGATGGGACGCCGGCGCGGACCGGTCGCCGAGCCGTCGCGGCTGCGGCCCGAGGCGCGGCACGAGGATCCGTCCCACGCCGCGCGCACCCGGCCGGAGACCGGCGGTGGGCCCGTTGGTGGTCGCGGTGGCGCAAGCGGCGGCGAGCCCGGCGCGTCGCGCCCGGCGGCGACCGGCCCGCGACGGGGGGAGACGACCTGGTCGGAGCCGGACGTGCCGCGGTCCAAACCCGACTACGCGGTCTACCGGCCGGACTCGGCGAAGACCGCCCCGCAGCCGCGCACCCCCCGCATCCGCTCCGAGGCGCGGTGAACCATGCGACGGGCGATCGAGCAACTCCTCACCCGGATGCTCCGCTCCCGGCTGGGTCTGGCGCTGGTGATCGCGCTGCTGGTCCTCGGGGTGGTCGGCGCCGCCCGGCTGGTCGCCGAGAGCGACGGCGGGCGCAGCGCCCCGTTGGGCACCCCCGCCGGCCCGATCATCACCCGGGAGCCGCAGCCGCACGACGACGACGGCGCCCTGGCGACCGGGCCGCCGCCGTCACCGGTCACCTCGCCCGGGCAGTCGGCCCCGGCGAAGGTCGCCGAGCAGTTCGCCGGGGCCTGGGTCAACACCGATGACAGCGCTGCCGCCCAGTGGCGGGAGAAGCTGCGCCCCCTCTCCACCGAGGAGCTGAGCACCAAGCTCGTCGCCACCGACCCGGCCGCGGTGCCGGCCGCCCGGATCACCGGCGCCCCGGTCGTCACACCCCGGGCGGCGAACTTCGTCGAGGCCCGGATCCCGATGGACACCGGCACGCTGCGGCTGGAGCTCGTCTCCGTCGACGGCGGATGGCAGGTCGACGCGATCGACTGGGAGCGGTCGTGACGGCCATCCCGGCGCCGGTGCGCCGCCGGTTGATCTCGAAACTGCGCCCGAAGGTGGTCGCGGCGGCGACGGCCCTGACCACGGTGCTGCTCTGCTGCACCGGCGGCCTGGCCCTGGTGCTCCTCTCCGGGTTGCCCGGCGACGAGCGGCGGTTCCAGCTGGCGATGAACTGCGGCGCGGGCGGCATCGTGGACATCTCCGGCCAGATGCCGTTCGTCCCCGGCTACGGCGACAACCAGCTGCGGAACGCGGCCATCATCATCCGCACCGGCGCCGAGCTGGAGGTGGCACCCCGCGGCTGGGTGATCGCGGTCGCCACCGCGATGCAGGAGTCGACCCTGGTCAACCTCGGCCACCTCGGCCAGATCAACGACCACGACTCCATCGGGCTCTTTCAGCAGCGCCCCAGTCAGGGCTGGGGCACCCCGGCGCAGCTACAGGACCCCGTCTACAGCTCGACGAAGTTCTACCGGAAGCTGCTCACCATCCCCGGCTGGGAGACGCTGCCGCTGACCGAGGCCGCGCAAGCTGTGCAGATCAGCGCCTATCCCGACGCGTACGCCAAGCACGAGACGACGGCCGAGTTGATCGTCAACACCCTGGCCAGCGGCGCCGGTCAGGCGATCGTCGAGGCTGACGGCTCCCTGGTCTGCAACGGCGCGGCCGGCACCCGCATCGCCGCCTCCGGCTGGACCGCGCCGCTGGCGCACAACGTCGGCTCCGGTTTCCGCACCGCTGACCGGCCCACCCACCACGGCGTGGACATCATCGCCCCGAGAGGGGCCGAGATCCACGCCGCCGCCTCCGGCCGGGTCCTGGTGGCGCAGTGCGACCCGGATCAGTACGGCCGCTACACCTGCGACGTCGACGGCTCCCCGCAGAAGATGGGGTGCGGCTGGTTCGTCGACATCCTGCACGCGCAGAACTACGTCACCCGCTACTGCCACCTGGTGGAGCGGCCGTACGTGCGGGTCGGGCAGAAGGTCCGCGCCGGGCAGGTCATCGGCCGGGTCGGCACCAGCGGCAACTCCTCCGGCCCGCACCTGCACTTCGAGGTGCACGTCAACGGTGACCGCAGCAGTGCCGGCGCGATCGACCCCGTCCCGTTCATGCGCGGCAAGGGCGCGCCGCTGACCCAGGACTCCTGAGACGGCCGGCTGATGAATCAACCCTTTCCCGACCCCTTCGCCGGTGAGCCCGCCTGGGTGCCCCGGCGTCCTCGTCCGGTCCGGCTGGTCCCGGCGGTCGGCCGAAGCGACCTGCGCGGCCGACGGGTGGTGGCCGGGCTGCCGGGCTTCGGCTGGCGCACGGATCTGCGGGCCGACGAGCCGATCGTGCGCAACAGTCGCACCTTCATCCCGGTCCTGCCGGAACAGGAGTGGTATCGCGCCGAAGCCGAGCAGGTCGAGGTATTCGCGCCGCTGATGCCGGTGGACCGGATCTGGGTGGAGACCCTCGGCGAACCGGAGGTCACCGGCTCGGTTCCGCCGGAGAAGCTGGTCTCGCTGGACCTCCCGGCGCACCGGCCCCCCACCGCCGTGGTGGAGGCCGACTCGCTCTGCGGCCGGCGGGTGGTGCAGATGGCCGACGGCGCCGAGCGGCGCGACCTGCGCGCGGTCACCGAGACCTACGCCGCCGACGGGGGCGACATCTGCGTACGGGTCACCGCCGAGCTCGACTGGTACCGCTGGGCGTGGCGAGGGCAGGTGCCTGCCACCCGGGAGGTGCCGGTGCACCTGCTCTGGGTGGAGTGACCCGGGCGAACCGAGGCCGCTTTCGATCCGGTCAGCCCAGTCGGCGGGCCTGGCAGACCCGCCAGCCGTCGGGCTCGTCGCGCACCTCGAACTGCCAGGACTCGCGGCCTCTCTGCGTTACACCGTCCACGTGAGCCGAAACCTTCAGTTCCACGCCGACCTGGGCGCTTCCCTCCGCCTGCCGGACGTCCATCGCGCCCCAGCTCACCTGCAACGGCGTGCCGAAGCGCTGCTCACGGTCCCGTAGATCAGCACGAAAGCTGGTCAGCTCGGTCAATCCCGTGGCACTCCCGGAGCAGACGAACTCGCTCGCCCGAACGTCGTTTCCGTCGACCAGAAATGCCCGGAGATAGTTGTATACGGCCACATCGGGCGTACCCCGGTCCGGGGCGGTGGCGCGGTCATAGAGGACGTACGCGGTGATCGAACCGGCGAGGCAGAACAGGGCCACCACAGCCGCCACGATGCCGAGAGCCCGGCCGAGCCGTCGCGGCCGCGGTGCCGGTGGCGGCAGCGGCACGGGCGCGCCGACGGGGTCGTGCGGGGCGCGTTGCGCCGGAACCCGGGAGACCTGGGAACCGGCGGGAGGCGGCACAGATTCCACTTCTCGAGGTTATCGGCATACCGGCCCGTACCCAATGCCTGGCGGCTGTCCCTTCAGCACCGTCGCTGTACCGTGACCGCACCGGCGGCGCGTCCCGGATTCCACGCACCGGCTGGGATACCGTCCTAGAGGCGCACCACCGGCAACGAAGGAGGTGGCACAGTGCCAGGTCAGAAGGCTCGAATCGCTCGCGTCGCCGCCCTGCACCGGCAGGCCACCGCCACCGTCGACGCCGCGGCGGCCGCCCTCGACGCCATCCGTCCCGCCCCCGCGGACCGGCACCGGCAGCGCGACCTCGCGGCCCGGCTGCGGGCCGCCGCGCAGCTGCTCGCTCCCGGCTGGGCCGGCGCCGACTGGAACGTCCTGACCGCCGCCCTGCTCGACGGGGAGGAGCCCGCGCTGCCGCCGTACGTGCGCATCGGCACGGCCGCGCCCCTGGACGACGCCCGCTTTCCCGCGCTGGTGCCGCTGCTCGGCACCGGGCATCTGCACATCGACGGCGGCGTGGGCGATCCTCGCGTCACCGGGCTGCTACGGGCCGTGCTGCTGCGGCTGCTCGCCGCCGCACCCCCCGGCACGCTGCTGGTCCGCGCCGTGTGCGGACCCGCCGCCCCGGAGCTCTTCGCCGGCTTCGCCCCGCTCGCCGCGGCCGGAGTACTACCCCCGGCTGCCACCGACGTGACGGGCCTGCGTGCCATGCTCGCCGAGGCCGAGCAGTGGGCGGGACCGGCTGATGCGCCCCGCCGTCCCCGCCACGACCGGACTCTGCTGCTGACCCTGGCCGGCCTGCCCGAGGGGACCGGCGAGGCCGAGCTCGCCCGGCTGACGGAGCTGGCCCGCGGTGGCCCCGCCGCCAACCTGCACCTGCTGCTGGCCGGCTGGCCGGCGCCCGGGGTCGCCCCCGAGCTGCCGCTGACGACCACCGTGGAGATCCGCAACCCGTACGCCCTGGTCGGCGACCCGCCCGCGACCCGGTACGGCGCACCACCCGCCGGCAACGCGCCCGGCGGCCTGAACGCCCCGGTCTTCGTCGACGCGGCCCCGCCGGACGCACTGGTCGAACGGGTCTGCCGCCGGTTGGCGCACCTGGTCGACGCCGGCAACCGGCCCGGCCTGACCGAGTTGCTGCCCGACCAGTTCTGGCGGGAGTCCTCGGCGGACGGGTTGAGCACCTGTGTCGGCGACGCCGCCGGGCGGCCGGTCGTGCTCGGCTTCGGCGATGTCACCCCACACTGGCTCGTCGGCGGGCGCTCCGGCGCCGGCAAGACAGCGTTCCTGGCGAACGTCCTCTTCGGGCTCGCCGCCCGCTACGGCCCGGATCAGCTCTCGATCCAGCTGGTGGATCTGGGACCTGGCGAGGCGTTTGCCGAGTACCTGCAGACCGAGGGGGACCGCTCCTGGCTGCCGCACGTACGGGCGGCCGGCATGGAGGCCGACCGGGAGTACCTGCTGGCGGTGCTGGACGACCTGGAGGCCGAGCTGCAGCGGCGGGTTGCCGCCTGCGCGGAGTTCGGGGTGACCCGTTTCGCGCAGCTGCGTGCCCACTCCGAGCTGCCCCGGCTGCTGGTGGTGATCGAGAACTTCCCGCTCCTGCTGGCCCCGGCCGACCGGCTCAGCGCCGTGGCGGTCGAACGGCTCGCCGGGCTCGCGCAGCGCTGCCGGATGTACGGCATCCATCTGGTGCTGGCCGGCAACGGTCCGATGGCCGGCGGCGCCGGTCCTCGTGATCCGCTGCTCGGGCAGTTCCCCGTCCGGGTGGCCCTGCCTGGCGGGGCGATGGTGCTGGAACCCGCCAACGACGCCGCGGCCGGGCTGCCGCTGGGCAGCGCCGTGGTGAACACCGCCGGCGGGCTGGGCGGTCCACGCCGCGCCACCCGCGGGCACGAGCGCACCATTCGTTTCCCGGATCCCACCCCGCAGGCACTGGGCCGGCTGCGGGAGCGGCTCTGGCGTGGCCGGGCCGAGGGGTTCGGCCCACCGAGCGTCTTCGCCGGCTACTCCCGGCCGGCGCTGGCCAACGACCCCGGCTACCGGGGGGCGGTCGCCGGTGGGGGGACCACGGCCAGCGCGTTCCTGGGCCGGGCGGTCGATGTGGCCCGCAGCTCGGTGAGTTTCGAGTTCGGGGCCGAGGCCGGGCGTCATCTGGCGGTGGTCGGCGCCGGCGAACCGGCCGTGGAGCTGCTGGTGACGGCGGTCCGCACCGTCGCTGCCCAGCACGAGCCGGGCAGCGCCCGGTTCCTGTTGTTGCCGCTGATCCCCGCCGCCACCGGCCGCGCCGAGCAGCTCGCCGCCGCGCTGGCGCGGCACCATCCGGCGCGGATCGTGGCGCAGGACGCGCTGCGCGGCCCCTTCGACGGGGACCACCCGACGTACCTTGTCGTTTTCGGGATGGACGCTCTCGGCGGGCCGGAGATCCCCACCGAGATGCTGCGCGAGTTGCTGCGGGACGGGCCGGCCAAGGGGGTGCACCTGCTCTGCTGGTGGCGCCAGATCCGGCCGCTCGCGTTGCGGCTCGGCGCTGCGATCGGGGCCGGGGAGCTCGCCGGGCTGGTCACGCTGGACGTGCCGGAGCTGCAGCTGACCGCGCTGGTCCGCCGTCCCGTCCAGTGGCGGGCGCGCCCGGACCGGGCGTATCTGCACGATCTGCACCGGGGCACGGCCACGGTCCTGGTTCCCTACGCGGCGGATGAGGTCGGATGAGCGAGCGTACGGTGCAGATCGTCGGGCAGCGCGGCGGTGAGCCGGCCGCCACGGAGCCGGGTGCCCAGCCGGGCGCGGCGCTCGACCCGCGGGCAGCGGCCTGGGTGGAGTACCTGGACGCGGCCCGTCAGCTCGATGCGGTCCGGCGGGGTGCCGCCACCGCCGCCGGTGAGCAGGCCCAGTCCGCCCAGTCGGCGCGGGAACTGCTGACCGAGGTACGGGCCCGGTTGGCTCCGCAGCACTCGCATCTGCGGGAGTTGGACGTGCCGGCGATGACGCTCTCTCCCACTCCGCCGGAGGTGACTGCCGCGGGGCGGCGCATGACGGCCGGGCCGGAGGCGGTCGCGGCGTGCCTGCGCGAGGCGGCGGTCCTGGCCGACACGGCCGATGGAATGCTGGCCGGCGGGGACCGTCTGCCGCTGCGCAGCCTGCTGCTGTACGGGCCGCTCGCGGCGCTGGTGCCGCTGCTCCAGGTGCTGCTCTACGTGTCGACCGGGGCGGGCGCGTGGACAATGGTGTCGCTACTGGCCGGGCTGCCGCTGGCGGCGGCGCTCGTCGCGGCGGTGGGGGTGGCGACGCACCGCATCGCCGGCGGCCGGGAGGGTCGGGCGCGGCGCGGCGGATCGCTCGGGCTGACGCTGGCGCTGGCCGGCACGCTGCTGAGCACGACGATCATCGGAGTGACGCTGATGATCGGGTGATGCCGGCGCTCCGGCACCACCCGATCAGCGATCAGCGATCAGCGATCAGCGATCAGCGATCAGCGGGGCATGATCAGGGACATCGCTTCGGCGCGTGACTTCGCGTCCGACTGCAGGATGCCCCGCACCGCCGAGGTGATCGTCATCGCCCCGGACTTCTGGATGCCCCGCATCGCCATGCACATGTGCTCGCATTCGAGGATGACGATCACACCGCGCGGCTGGAGCTTGCCCATCAGCAGGTCGGCGATCTGCGAGGTGAGCCGCTCCTGCACCTGCGGACGGCGGGCGTAGACCTCGACCAGCCGGGCGAGCTTGGACAGACCGGTGATCCGGCCGTCCGGCCCGGGGATGTAGCCGATGTGCGCGACCCCCCGGAACGGCAGCAGGTGGTGCTCGCAGAGGCTGGTGACGTCGATGTCGCGGACCAGCACCAGCTCTTCGTGGTTGGCCTCGAAGGTGGTGTTGAGGATCTGGGCCGGGTCGACCCGCAGCCCGGCGAAGAGCTCGGCGTAGGAGCGGGCCACCCGTGCCGGGGTCTGCACCAGTCCGTCGCGGTCCGGGTCCTCCCCGACCGCGATCAGGATCTCGCGTACCGCTGCCTCGATCCGGCCCAGGTCGATGCTGTCCTCGACCCGGCCGCCGGTGAGCTTGCCGTTGATGAGACGGGCGGCGAGGTAGTCCAGCGCGTCGTCGCCGTCGGGTTCGGTGGACGAGACGGCCGGCCGCGAAACGCGGCCGGCCGTGTCGTCGTGCTGCGTGTTCAGAGTGAGCCCTCCGAGTTGGGCGAGGAGCCGCCGCTCGTGTTGGTGCCGGCGCCCGCACTGGCACCGTCCGTCTCGGCCTGCGACTTGAGCCGCTCCTTCTCCGCCGGGGTGAGAATCGGCGGTTCGGTGGAGGGCTTGCGCTTGCCGAGACCGTTGAAGGGCGCCATCGGCGGACGCTTGACCACGCGGGAGCAGATGCGGGCCATGTCGGACTGGGAAATGGTTTCCTTCTCCATCAACTCCAGCACGATGCTGTCCAGCACGTCCCGGTACTCGACCAGGATCTCCCAGGCCTCGTCGTGGGCCAGTTCGATCAGGGCCCGCACCTCGGCGTCGATCTCGGCGGCGACGGCGTCGGAGTAGTCCCGCTCGTGGCCCATGCTGCGGCCCAGGAACGGCTCGTCACCGGTAGTGCCGTACTTGATCGCACCGAGCTTGGAGCTCATGCCGTACTGGGTGATCATCGCCCGGGCGAGCCCGGTCGCCTTCTCGATGTCGTTGCCGGCGCCGGTGGTGGGCTCGTGGAAGACGAGCTCCTCGGCGGCCCGGCCACCCAGCGCGTACGCCAGGGTGTCGATCATCTCGGCGCGGGTCTGGGTGTACTTGTCCTCGGTCGGCAGCACCAGGGTGTGCCCCAGCGAACGGCCACGGGACAGGATCGTCACCTTGTGCACCGGCGCGGAGTGCGGCAGCGCCCAGGCGACCAGCGCGTGCCCCGCCTCGTGGTACGCGGTGATCTTCTTTTCCTGGTCGCTCATCACCCGGGTACGCCGCTGCGGTCCGGCGATCACCCGGTCGATCGACTCCTCCAGGGAGTCGTTGGTAATGGCGCGCTCGTCGCGGCGGGCGGTGAGCAGCGCGGATTCGTTGATCACGTTCGCGAGGTCGGCGCCGCTGAAGCCCGGGGTACGGCGGGCGACCGCGTCCAGGTCGACGTCGGGCGAGAAGGGCTTGCCCTTGGCGTGCACCCGCAGGATGGCCTTGCGGCCCTCCATGTCGGGCTGGTCCACCGGGATCTGCCGGTCGAAACGGCCCGGGCGCAGCAGCGCCGGGTCGAGGATGTCCGGCCGGTTGGTGGCCGCGATCAGGATGACCCCGCCCTTGGTGTCGAAGCCGTCCATCTCGACGAGGAGCTGGTTGAGGGTCTGCTCGCGCTCGTCGTGACCGCCGCCCATGCCGGCGCCGCGGTGGCGGCCGACGGCGTCGATCTCGTCGACGAAGACGATGGCCGGGGCGTTCGCCTTGGCCTGCTCGAAGAGGTCGCGGACCCGGCTGGCGCCGACACCGACGAACATCTCGACGAAGTCGGAGCCGGAGATGGAGTAGAAGGGCACTCCCGCCTCACCCGCGACCGCGCGGGCGAGCAGCGTCTTGCCGGTTCCGGGCGGGCCGAAGAGCAGCACACCCTTGGGGATCTTCGCGCCCAGAGCCTGGTACTTCGCCGGGTTCTGGAGGAAGTCCTTGATCTCGTAGAGCTCCTCGACCGCCTCTTCCGAGCCGGCGACGTCCGCGAAGGTCGTCTTCGGGGTGTCCTTGGTGATCATCTTCGCCTTGGACTTGCCGAAGTTGAGCACCCGGGAGCCGCCGCCCTGCATCTGCGACATGAAGAAGAGCAGCAGGAGCACGAGCAGCACGATCGGCAGCAGGTTGACCAGCAGGGTCACCAGGATGCTGTCGCTGTTGACCTCGGTGTTGGCCGGGCCGCTGATACGACCGTCGGCCTTGGCCGCCAGCACCTGATCCCAGACCTGCGAGCCCGACTCGTACGGGAACTGCGCCTCGATCTTGTCGGTGGTGACGTCCCCGAACTTCTCTTCGTTCTTCAGGTCAAGTTGGAGCGTCTGCTCCTTGTCCTGGAAGATCGCCTCTTCGATCTGAGCGGTGCTGAGCTTCTCCAGGGCGACCGAAGTATCGACCTTTTCATAGGCCGGGCCGCCGGTGAACAGGGTGCTGAGCAGAATCGCGCCGGCGATCACCAGGATGATCCAGACCACCGGTCGGCGGAAGAAACGCGTACGTTCCATGCTGTAGTCGAGCGACGAGCGCCCGGATCCTCCTGATCGACGTCATGGCTGTCTGATGACAGTGCTGCCGCCGAAGCGGCTCGCCGTGACCGACCCTGCGGGCCGGCTCGACCCCGAGGCGCACAGATGTCACCGCGCCGCGGTCATTCGACGGTACACCGTGGGCGCGAGGAGCGAGCTTGCGAGCCCCGCAGTCGCCCACTATCAACACCACCGTGGGCGCGAGGAGCGAGCTTGCGAGCCCCGCAGTCGCCCACAACCACCCGCCCGTGGGCGCGAGGAGCGAGCTTGCGAGCCCCGCAGTCGCCCACAACCACCCGCCCGTGGGGGCGAGGAGTGAGCTGTACCTCGGGGAACGATAGCCGCGTTTTCTGAAAGACCGCTGTAAGCGAACAGATCGCTGCGGCGGGCGGGCCGGGGTCAGGCGCGGCCGTAGACCTCGGGCTTCAGCACGCCGACGTAGGGGACCTCGCGGTAGCGCTCACCGAAGTCGAGGCCGTAGCCGACGACGAACTCGGTCGGGATGTCGAAGCCGACGTACTTGACCGGGACGTCGACCTTGACGGCGTCCGGTTTGCGGAAGAGGGCGACGACCTCGACGCTGGCGGCGGAGCGCGACTCGAGGTAGCGCAGCAGCCAGGAGAGGGTCAGCCCGGAGTCGACGATGTCCTCGACGACCACGACGTGCCGGCCGGCGATGTCACGGTCGAGGTCCTTGAGGATGCGGACGACACCGGAGGAGGTGGTGCCCTGGCCGTAGGAGGAGATCGCCATGAACTCCAGCTCGGCGGGGGGTCCGTGCCGGCCGAGTGCCCGGGAGAAGTCGGCCATGAACATGACCGCACCCTTGAGCACGCAGACCAGGAGCAGGGCGTCCTGCACGTGGGCGTAGTCCGCCGAGATCTGCTTGGCGAGTTCGGCGGTCTTGTCGCGGATCTCCGCCTCAGTGATGATCACGTGGTCGATGTCGGCGTCGTACCAGGAGCCGTCAGCCATGCCCCTAGCCTGCCGTACGCCGGTTGGCGAGGTGTCGCCGGGGCGGCCCTTTTCCGGCGGGTCCGCCCCGACAACAGCGGGTCGATTCGGGCGATTCTTCGTACGAGAGGATTTCTCGCCACATCTGCTACGGGCGGCGTCCGCCGGCGACCCGCAGCAGCTCGCCACCGCGGCGGGCCGCCTCGATCCCACCGGGCAGGTGCACCGGGCCCTGCCCCCGCCAGCTGGTCACCAGCGCCTCCAGCGCGTCCACGTGCCGCTGCGACAGCGCCGCAGGCGGCGCGCCCAGCTCCCGGGCCCAGGCATGCAGCACCCGGCTCCGCAGCGCCGGCAGTAGCTCCGCCAGCTCGGCCACCGCCAGCCCGCCCGAGCCGGTACGCGCCGCCGCCAGCGCCTGCCCCGCGAGCGCGTCCAGGGCCGTGCTGTCGGCCGCGATCAGCGCCGCGCTGCGCGCGAGGTTCGCCACCGCGTCCGCGCCGAGCGCCGCCGCCAGCACCGGCAGCACTTCGGCACGCACCCGGGACCGGGCGTACGCGGGGTCGGTGTTGTGCGGGTCCTCCCAGGGCGTCAGGCCCAGCGCGGCGCAGGCCGACCGGGTCTGGTCGCGGCCGATCCGCAGCAGCGGGCGCAGCAGCCGTACGCCGTCGAGGTCCCGCTCGGCGGGCATCCCGGCCAGGCCTCGCGGCCCGGCCCCCCGGGCCAGCGCCAGCAGGACCGTCTCGGCCTGGTCGTCACGGGTGTGCCCGACCAGGACCGCCGCCGCGCCCCACTCGTGGGCGATCCGCGCCAGCGCGTCGTACCGGGCGTTGCGTGCCGCCGCCTCCGGTCCGCCCGCGCCGGGGGCGACCTCGACCGTTGCCACCTCCACCGGGTCGAACCCGGCCCCGCGGGCCCAGTCGGCGACCGCGACGGCCCGCCGCGCCGAGCCCTCCTGCAGGCCGTGGTCGACCGTCACCAACCCCGCCGGACAGCCCAGGCGGGGGGCCACGAAGGCGGTGGCGGCAGCCAGCGCCAGCGAATCAGCCCCGCCGGAGCAGGCAACCAGCACCGTCGAGCCGGCCGGCAACCCGGTGAGCGCCGCACGCACGGCGAGGCGGACGGCGGCGACCGCCGGAGCGAGCCGGGCCACGACGGCGAGGTCAGCCCGCGTCGGCGGCCGGGGCGGTGCGGCCGTGCACCCGCGCCACCCAGGCGTCGGGGTCGGCGAGCTCGCCGATCTTCGGCAGTGTCAGCGGCGAGCTGAAGACCTTGTTGAAACCGGTCATCCCGACCCGCTCGACGACGCCGTGCACGAAGGCCCGGCCTTCGGCGTACTGGCGCATCTTGGCGTCGATGCCGATCAGCCGGCGGAATGCCCGCTCGACCGGGCTGGTCGGTTCGCGCCGCTGGTTGAACCGGGCCCGGATCTGCTCCACGCTCGGGACCACTTCCGGCCCCACCCCGTCCATCACGAACTCGGCGTGCCCCTCCAGCAGGGTCATCAGCGCGGTCAGCCGGTCCAGCACGGCCTTCTGGCCGGGCGTCTGCACCAGATCGAGCACGCTGGTCCGCGACTGCGGGTCCCGCGCCGACGAGGCGAGCATCCCCACCGCGCGGCGCAGCCGCTCCAGGAAGCGGTCGTCATCGGCCTGTGAGGCGTCGACGAAGGCCTGCACCTCGCCGAGGAAGTACCCACGCATCCAGGGCACCGCCGTGAACTGCACCCGGTGGGTCACCTCGTGCAGGCAGACCCAGAGCCGGAAGTCCCGCGGGTCGGCCTCCAGGCGGCGCTCCACGTCGACGATGTTCGGCGCGACCAGCAGCAACTGCCCCGGGTCGTTGGCGAGCACGTCGAACTGCCCGAGCACCCGGCCGGAGAGAAAGGCCAGCACCGTGCCGGTCTGCAGTCCGGTCGCCCGGGAGCCGATCATCTCGGTCAGGGCGCTGGGCTCCTTCTCCGAGAGCTGGGAGATCAGCGGGGAGATCACCTCCCGCATCCCGGCAACGTTGGCGTCGACCCAGTCGCGGCGGTCGACCACCCGCACCGGGGCGGGCGTGCCGACCGGGGTCAGCCCGGTGTACGCCGAGACGTGCTCGGCCGCCTCGTCCGCGAGTCGCCGCAGCTGCGCCACGATCTCGGTCGCCTCGCTGAGCGACACCCGAGGGCCGTTCTTGCCGAGTGCCCCCGCCGTCGCGGCGGCCAGGTCCCAATCCACGAACTGCGCCATGGCACCCACCGTACCCGCGTGGGGCACCCCCGCCGGGTCTCCCGGCAGCCTCAGCGGCAACCGCACCCGGCCAGGGCGGCGGCGATCCGGTCCAGCGCCACCTGGGGGTCGGCGCTGTGGGGCACCCGGTCGGCGAGGATGGCGAACGCCAGCACCCGCCCGTCGGCGGTGGTGACGACGCCGGAGATCGCGTGCACCCCGCTGAGCGTGCCGGTCTTCGCGCGTACCGCTCCCGCTCCGGCCCTGGCCTGGTCGCCGTAGCGCTCACGCAGCGTGCCGGACCAGGCCGCCACCGGCAGCCCGGCGAAGAGACCGGAGAGGTCCGGCCGGGACGGATCGGCGGCGAGCTGCAGGATCTCGGTCAGCAGGCGCGGTGCGATCCGGTTGTCACGCGACAGCCCGCTGCCGTCGGCCAGCTCGGTGCCCTCGGCGGGGAGGCCGAGCTCGGCGAGCACCTCCTTCATCGCCTCGCCGGAACCGGCGAACGAGGCCGGCTTGCCCTGGACCAGGGCGACCTGGCGGGCCAGCGCCTCGGCGAGGAAGTTGTCGCTCTGCTCCAGCATCAACTCCACCAGCCGCACCATCGGCGCGGACTCGACCCGGGCCAGCTCCGCACCGGCCGCCGGCTCGGCGGCGGTCGCCGCCCCGGAGGCCGCCCCCGCCCGCGGTGCCCGGCCGGCGCTGACCGCGCTCGCGGGCAGCCCCAGCGCCGCGGCGAAGGCCCGCCCGGCCGCCAGCTCCGGCTCGGCCGAACGCTCGGCGTAACCCTGCCCGGACTTCGGATCGTTGCGTGCGCCGTCGATCATCAGCGCGCTGATCGTGCCGCCGTAGCCGCCGGTGGGAATGTCGGAGTCCCAGCCCGGCTCGTGCGCCGGACCGGAGTAGAGCGAGCCGTCGACGATCACCTTCGTCGGCGCGGTGCCGCCGAGGGCCTTCCGCACCTGTTCGGCGAGCACGTCGAGCCGGGCCGCGCCCGGGTAGTAGCCGGTCTTGCCGCCGGCGAGGGTGGGGTCGCCCCCGCCGACCAGCACCACCTCACCGGGGTTCGCGCCGGCCACCGCCACCGTGGGGATCCGGTACGCCGGACCCCGCGCCGCCAGCACCGTCACCGCTGTCACCAGCTTGGTCACCGAGGCCGGCACCGTCGGCTCCTGCGGGGCGCGGGCGTCGAGCACCTCGCCGGTCTTGAGATCGATGATCTCCAGGTGCAGCCGCTCGCCGAGGGCCGCGGAGACGTTCAGCTTGTCGATGGCGGCCTTCACCCCGGCAGGCGTGGGCATCGGCGCACTGTCCGAGGCGACGGCGAGGACCTGTCGGGGCGCGGGATCGGGGGCGGCGGTTGTCGCGGGATCGGCCCCGCCCAGCCAGCCGTCGATCGGCCCCGGACGGACCAGCACCAGCGCGGCGCCGACCCCGACGACCAGAACCAGGACAGCTGCCAGCCAGGCGAGCCGTCGCCGGCCGCGGGTAGCGGGCGGAACCGGGTCTGCGGGCGGCGGGCCGGCCGGCGGTCGCGGGGTTTCCGAGGCCTGCGAACCGGCCGGGGGCGTCGATTCCGATTCCGATTCGGGGGCGGAATCCGGGTCGGGGGTGCTGCGCAACGGCGGCGGCGGGACCGAGGCCCGGCCACGTGCGGAAGCCCCGGAAGAAGGCGCGCCGGGGCTCACCGGATCCGCCGATCGGCCAGGCGACCCTCCAGTCTCGGCCCCCTGTCCGCTCTCCGGGCGGTAGTGTGAATCATCCCTCCCCACCGGCCCCTCCTCCCCACATCGAAAACGGCTTAGGCGACACTACTGCCGTCCGAAGACTATGTGGCGTCCGGATCGACCGGGACAGGTTCACCGGGGCCGCACGCATGCCACGACGTTAGGCGGCGTGGGCAGACGAGGAGCGTGAGATGGATTTCGACGTCCTGGTTGAGATCCCGAAGGGCCATCGAAACAAGTACGAGGTAGACCACGCGACCGGCCGGATCCGGCTGGACCGCACGCTGTTCACCTCGACGCAGTACCCGGCGGACTACGGGTTCATCGAAGGCACCCTCGGCGAGGACGGCGACCCGCTGGACGCTCTGGTGCTCGTTCCCGAGCCCACCTTCCCGGGCTGCCTGATCCGCTGCCGTGCCGTCGGCATGTTCCGCATGACCGACGAAAAGGGCGGCGACGACAAGGTCCTCTGCGTCCCCTACGAGGACCCGCGCCAGGAGCACCTGCGCGACATTCACCACCTGGGCGAGTTCGACCGCCTGGAGATCCAGCACTTCTTCGAGGTCTACAAGGACCTGGAGCCGGGCAAGTCAGTCGAGGGCGCGACCTGGGTCGGCCGGGTCGAGGCCGAGGCCGAGATCGTCAAGTCGATCCAGCGCGCCAAGGACGCCGAGGCCGCCGGCGAGCACCTGCACTGACCTGCGCCACCACACATCGCAAGGCCGTCCGCGCCACCCGCGCGGACGGCCTTCGCGTTTCTCTCAGCCGATGAGCCCGCGAGCGCGCGCGTAGAGATCGAGCACGGCACAGGCCACCGGCACCACCGAGACCACCACCACCGTCTCCAGTAGGTCGGCGGCGCGCCCCAGATACGGCGAGGGCGGACGGTGGGCGTACGTGGCCCCGGCGGCGACCAGCAGCGGCGCCGCCACCACCGCCGCCGCGACCAGCAGCAACCGGCCCGGGTCGCCAGCCGTGGCCGCGAGGCCGGCGCCGAGCAGCGTCACCCCCGCCAGACCACCGGCCAGCAGCGGCACCCGGTGCCGGACCGCCACGAAGAGCCGGGTACGCAGCAGCAGCGCCACCGCGCAGGCGGCCACCAGCAGCAGCGCCGCCGTGCCGCCGTGCGCCACCAGCACCGCCGACGCGCCGGCCACCAGGACCGCCTGGGCGATCAGCAGCCCGCCGAGCACCTCCTCGCTGCGGGTCACCGCGTCGCGTACCAGGGTGGTGTCCGGCAGCCGGCGGGCCGCGGCGGCGCCCGGCCCGGCGTCGTCGGCGGGCGCGACCGGCGGCATCGGCACCTTGCCGAGCCGGATCGCCAGCAGCGGCAGCACGCCGAGGGCCAGGACAAGCACGCTCAGCACGACCGCCGCGGCGGCCTGGGCCGGCAGGGCGAAGGCGGTCAGCGCCGCCGCCGCGCCGCCGAGGCCCACCCCGGTGGCGGCGACGAAGATCCGGGTCCCCGCGGCCACCCCGACCGTGCCGAGCAGCGCCGCCACCACCAGCGCCGCCGATCCGGCCAGCAGCTCCGCCGCGCCGATCCAGCGCAGACCGGGCAGCCCCACCGGGTCCCCGGAGGTGACGAGCAGGGCGCCGCCGGCGAAGGCGTACGGCATCGCGCAGCCGGCGAGCGCGACACCGGCACCGGCGTCGCCGTACGCGCGGGAGGCGACAACCCCCGCGACGGTGAGCAGCGCGGCGATCCCCAGCGCCGGGTACGCGCTGCTCCCGCCGGGGGCCGGTCCGGCGGCGAGCAGTGCCAGCAGCCCGATCGCCGCGGCCAGACCGGCGGCGACGCTGCTCGCGGTGCGCGACGCAGACGGTGACCATGCCCCGCCGCGCCGGCGGGCGCCGTCGGCGATCGCCTCCACCACGTCGTCGTACTCGAGCTGCGGCCACTGCGCCTGCGCCGGCACGAGGTGCAGCACCTCACCGTCGCGTACCCCCTGGACCGCCAGTGGACGGGCGGTGGCGAGGACACCGCCGTCGGCGCGGCGCAGCACCCAGCCGCCGTGCTCCTCCCCGGAGTCGGCGAGCCCCTCACCGGCGTGCCGCAGCACCTCCGGCAGGAGCTCCACCAACGGGGTCTGCTCCGGCAGCGCGACGTCGACCCGGCGATGCGGCGCGCTGATGGTGACCCGGGCGAGCCCCGTGCTCATCGACATCTACGAGATTCCTTTCCCACGGCGGTGGCGGCTGCGCGAACGACAGGACTCTATCTACCATGAGCGAGGTTCGGATCACGATGCGCGTTCACAGGGGGATGAATTGCACCGGTACGGGGTGGTCCGATGAGTACGGTCGTCGTCAAGCGGCCCGCCCGCCGCCCCGCTCCGGAGATCCCCGAGGGCGAGTTGCCGGTCGAGGCGCCACCGGAGATCCCGGCCCAGACCCAGGCCCGCTGGCAGCAGTTGCTGATGGTCCTGCCAATGCTCGGCGGCACCACCGCGATGGCGATGATGTTCGGCCGGGACGGCGGCCCGTACTCCTACGTGGTGGGCGGGATCTTCGGCCTGTCGTCGCTGGCGATGCTCGTCAGCTCCTGGGCGAACTCGTCCGGCGCGCCGAAGAAGTCGGAGATGATGACGGCCCGCCGGGAGTACCTGCGCCACCTCGCCACCCTGCGCCGCCGGGTGCGCGAGACGGCTGCCCGCCAGCGCGCCGGCCTGCACTACCGGCATCCGGACCCCACCCGGCTCTGGTCCACCGTCGGCAGCCACCGCGTCTGGGAGCGCCGCCCGGCCGACGACGACTTCGCGGTGGTCCGCGTCGGCGTCGGCCCGCAGACCCTGGCCACGCCGCTGGTGGCGCCGACGACCCGGCCGCTGGACGAGCTGGAGCCGATGACCGCCGGGGCGCTGCGCCGCTTCCTGGACGCACACTCGGTCCTGCCGGACCTGCCGGTGGCGCTCTCGCTGCGCGGCTTCGCCCGGGTCTTCGTCGGTCCCGACGTGCCCACCACCGGCTCCAATCCGGTCCCGGACACCGGGGAACCGGCGGCGCTGGTCCGCGCGATCCTCACCCAGCTCGCGGTCTTCCACGCCCCCGACGAGCTGCTGATCGCCGTCTGCACCGGGCCGGAGCGCCGCCCGGCCTGGGAATGGGTGAAGTGGCTGCCGCACGCCCGGCACCCCACCCGCCACGACGCGCTCGGCCCGGTACGCCTGGTCGCCAGCACCGCCACCGAACTTGAGGAACTCCTCGACGATCTGCTCGCCAACCGCCCCCGTTTCCGGCCCGGGATGGTGACCGGCGACGGGCCGCATCTCGTGGTGGTCCTCGACGGCGGTGAACTGACCGGCGCGAACACCCTCACCGCCGACGGCGGCGTCGCCGGGCTGACCGTGCTCGACCTGCAGAACCGCCCGCCCCGGCTGCCCGACCGGGCGACCCTGGTGCTGCACGTCAGCGCCGAACACCTGATCAGCTCCACCATGGACGGCATGGCGGAGGTGGGCAGGCCGGACCTGCTCGACCCCGCCGACGCCGAAGGGATCGCCCGCCGCCTGGCGCCGCTGCGCCTCGCCACCGGCGCGCGCGGCGCCGACACCCCGGCCGCCACCGACCCCGGCCTGCCGGAGCTGCTCGGCCTCGGCGACCCGGAGAGCTGGACGCCCGAGCGGGGCTGGACGCCCCGGGCGCACCGGGACCGGCTGCGGGTGCCGATCGGCGTCGGCCCGGACGGCGGCACCGTCGAGCTCGACCTCAAGGAGTCCGCACAGGACGGCATGGGACCGCACGGACTGCTGATCGGCGCGACCGGCTCCGGCAAGTCCGAGCTGTTGCGGACCCTCGTCCTCGGGCTCGCCGCCACGCACAGCTCGGCGGAGCTGAACTTCGTCCTGGTCGACTTCAAGGGCGGCGCCACCTTCGCCTCCCTCGACCGGCTGCCGCACACCGCCGCGGTGGTCACCAACCTCGCCGACGAGCTGCCGCTGGTGGACCGGATGGTCGACGCGATCTCCGGCGAGCTCAACCGCCGGCAGGAGCTGCTGCGCCGCTGCGGCAACTACGCCAGCCTGCGCGACTACGAACGCGCCCGGGCCGGCGGCGCCGCCCTGGCGCCGCTGCCGTCGCTGCTCTTCGTCTGCGACGAGTTCTCCGAACTGCTCACCGCCAAACCCGAGTTCATCGACCTCTTCGTCCAGATCGGCCGGGTCGGCCGCTCACTCGGGGTGCACCTGCTGCTCGCCTCGCAGCGGCTGGAGGAGGGACGGCTACGCGGACTGGACAACCACCTGTCGTACCGGGTGGGGCTGCGGACCTTCTCGGCGCTGGAGTCACGCACCGTGCTCGGCGTGCCGGACGCCCATGAGCTGCCCCGCTCCCCCGGGCACGGTTTCCTGCGCTACGGCAACGAGCCGCTGCTGCGGTTCAAGGCGGCGTACGTCTCGGGACCGCACCGGCGCGCGGGCGACGGCGCGGACGGCACGCCGCTGACGCGGCCCCGGCTGCTTGATTTCACCAGCCACCACGTGCCGATTCCGGAGCCGGCCGTACCCGACGAGCCGCAGCCCGAGGAGAGCGACCGGGAGTCGCTGCTGGACGTGCTGGTGGAGCGGCTCGCCGGGCAGGGACCCCCCGCCCACCAGGTCTGGCTGCCACCGCTGGGTGCGGCGGCGACCCTGGAGGAGCTGCTCGGGCCGCTGACAACCGACCCGCAGCGGGGCCTGACCGTCGGCAACCCGGAGCTGCACGGCGCCCTGCAGGTGCCGATCGCGCTGGTCGACAAGCCGTACGAGCAGCGCCGGGACCTCTTCTGGCTGGCCCTGGACGGGGCGGCCGGGCATGTGGCGGTCGTCGGCACCACGCAGAGCGGCAAGTCGACGCTGCTGCGGACGCTGATCTGCGCCCTGGCGCTGACCCACACGCCGGCGCAGGCGCAGGTCTACTGCCTCGACTTCGGCGGCGGCGCGCTGGCCGGGTTGCGGGATCTGCCGCACGTCGGCGGGGTCGCGGGACGTTCCGACCCGGCGGCGGTGCGCCGGACCGTCGGGGAGATCAGCGGGCTGCTGACGCAGCGCGAGCAGCGTTTCGCGCTGGCCGGGACGGAGTCGATGGCCGCCCACCGCGCCCACGTGGCGGCCGGAGCTCCGCCCGGCGACCCGTACGGCGACGTCTTCCTGGTGGTCGACGGCTGGGCGACACTGCGCAACGAATACGAGGACCTGGAGCCGCTCATCACCGAACTGGCCGGGCGGGGCCTGTCGTACGGCATCCACGTGGTCGCCTCGGCGGCGCGCTGGATGGATTTCCGGCCGTCGGTGCGTGACCTGTTCGGTTCCAAGGTGGAGCTGCGACTGGGCGACCCGAGCGACTCGATGGTGCCCCGGCGGGCGGCGGCGAACGTGCCGGCGGGCACGCCCGGACGGGGAATGACCGTCGACGGGCTGCACTTCCTCGGCGCGCTGCCGCAGGCCGACGGCACCGGGACGGAGACCGCGGACCTGGTCAAAGCGGTCGCCGCCGCCTGGGCGGGGCCGGTGGCGCCGCGGGTCCGGCTGCTGCCGGCGGTCCTGCCCTACGACCGCCTGGAGCCGGCCGAGGCTACCGGGCTGCGGCTGCCGATCGGCATCGCCGAAGCGGACCTGCGCCAGGTGGAGCTGGACTTCGGCACCGAACCGCACCTGATGGTGGTGGGCGAACCGGAGTCGGGCAAGTCATCGTTCCTGCGGGCACTGGCGACCACGATCACCCGCCGGTTCGCCCCCGAGCAGGCCCGGGTGATGCTGGTGGACTACCGCCGCAGCCTCTTCGGGGCGATCGGCGAGCCGCACCTGATCGGGTACGGCTCGGCAGCGGCGCACACCAGCGAGCTGATGGAGTCGGTCGCTGATCACATGCGACGACGGCTGCCCGGTCCGGAGGTGACCGCCGAGCAGCTGCGGGACCGCTCCTGGTGGAGCGGGCCGGAGCTCTTCGTGCTGGTGGACGACTACGACCTGGTGACGACCGGGCCGGTGAACCCGCTGGCGCCGTTGCAGGAGTACCTGCCGCAGGCCCGCGACATCGGCCTGCACCTGGTGCTGGTCCGCCGGTCGGGTGGGATCTCCCGGGCCGCCTTCGAGCCGCTCATGCAGAGCCTCGCCGAACTCTCCGCGCCCGCGCTGGTGCTCTCGGCGGGCCGTGAGGACGGGCCGTTGCCGGGCGGGTTGAAACCGGTGCGGCTGCCGGCCGGGCGGGGGCGGCTCGTCACCCGCGTCGACGGCGTACGGCTGGTGCAGTTGGCCCATCTGCCCCCGGCCTGAGCGGCCGGCGCCGCGGCGGACCGGTTCGCTGCCACGGCCGGGCAATCCGCGGAGAACCCTCCGGCGGGGGCGGCGCACCCGGTACGCTTTCGAGCATCAATGGGGCCGATGGGGTGAATGGCTGAAGGTGTGACCGAAGTGAGCCGCTCGCAGCGCACCGCCGGACGCTTCGCCGTCGGGGCTCTGCTCGCCGTGACCGTCCAGACCGGACTCGGTGTCCCGGCGCAGGCGATGCCCGCGCCGGCCGCCCGCGCCGCCGCGACGGTCAACGCGCCTGCCTTCGCCGCGCCGCTGGGTGAGCCGCTCGCCGCCGAGTCGGTCCGGGCCGGGCAGTGGCAGGTGGAGAAGCTCAACGCCGCCGCGGCCTGGCGGACCTCGACCGGCTCGGGAGTCACCGTTGCCGTGATCGACTCCGGGGTGGACGGCTCCCACGTCGACCTCGCCGGGCAGGTGCTGCCCGGAAAGGACTTCGTCTTCAGCGACTCTGACGGCCGCTGGGATCCCGTCGGCCACGGCACCACCGTCGCCGGCCTGATCGCCGGGCGTGCCGATGACGCCGCCGGCGTTGTCGGCCTCGCCCCTGACGCCAAGATCCTGCCGGTACGGGTGCTCGATGACGACAACCGCTACGAGGACGCCACGGTGGTCGCCGAGGGCGTGCGCTGGGCGGTCGACAACGGCGCCCAGGTCGTGAACCTCTCCCTCGGGGGTTCCGGCGCGTCCCCGGCGCTCGCCGCCGCCATCGACTACGCCTTCGCCCGGGACGTCGTGGTGATCGCCTGCACGGGCAACGTCGCCACCTCGTCGAACCCGAACGTCTGGTACCCGGCCCGGGAACCGGGGGTGATCGCCGTGACGGGGCTGGAGCAGTCGGCCGACGAACTCTGGTCCGGGGCGATCTCCGGCACCGAGACGGTGCTCGCCGCGCCCGCCACGGGCCTGATCGGGGCGAAGCCCGACGGCTACTGGCAGGTGCAGGGGACGAGCTTCGCCGCCCCGCTGGTCTCCGCCGCCGCCGCCCTGATCCGGTCCCGCTGGCCGGACATGTCCGCCGGCGACGTGGTCAACCGACTCCTGGTCACCGCCCGCGACCTCGGCCCGCAGGGCCGCGACGACCGGTACGGCTTCGGCCTGGTCGACCCGGTGGCGGCGCTGAACAGCACGATCGAACCGGTGCACCGCAACCCGCTCGACGACGACGTGCGCCCCGGCTTCGCCGGCTTCGGCGGTCCGCCGGGGCTGGAGCAGGCCGCGGCGGTCGAGCCGGCCGAGGCGCGCAGCACCTGGCTGCTCGGCTCGGCGAGCCTCACCGACGCATCGGTGCCGCTGATCTCCGGTTTTGTGCTGCTGACGGCCCTGGCCGCCGGCACGCTGCTGCTGCGCCGGTCGCGCCGTTACGTCCCGCGCCGGTACGCCACCGCCTACCGGCCCGATCCCGCGCCCGACCCGGCGTACGGGGCCCCACCACCGATCGACCGGTTCTACGCCGACCATCACCGCTGAGTACGCCGGGGTGGCTCTGGCGCAGCCGTCAGCGCAGGGGCCGCCGGCCGGCCCGGTGCGGCGAGGATTTCACGTGCACTTGCCGGTCTCCACTGCCCGGGTACGTCCGGCCCCCGCCTTCGCGACCGGCTGCGCTTCGGTCGCGGTGACCGCGAATCCGGTGTTGGGGTCGTCGGCGGCGGCCGCGAAGATCACGCCGAGCACCGCGCCGTCGGAGTCGAGCAGCGGACCACCGGAGTTGCCGCTGCGCACCAGCGCCCGGATCGTGTAGATCTCCCGGGTGACATCGCTGGACTCGTAGATGTCGGGGCCGGTGATCCGGTCGACGTCCCGGATGCGGGCGGACTGGGCGTCGAAGGGCCCGTCCAACGGGAAACCGACGACGATCGCGTCGGTGCCGGTGTCGGCTCTGCGGGGCTCGAAGTCCAGCACCGGCGCGGTCAGGCCGGGCACATAGAGCACCGCGAGGTCGCGGTCCGGGTCGTAGACGACGACCCGGCCGTCGTACCGGCGGTCGTCGAGTTCGACGGTGAGGCTGCGGGTGCCGGCCACCACGTGGGCGTTGGTCATCACCCGTTCCGAGGCGTAGACGAAGCCGGTGCCCTCGATCCGCCGGGAGCAGTCCGGCGCGCTGCCGAGGACCTTCACCACCGACTGGCGGCTGTTCGCCACCACCTGCGAGCCGATCAGGGCCGGATCCGGTGGGGAGACCTGCCGGGCCCGGGTGGGCGACAGGCCCCGGAAGACCTCCGGGAAGCCGTTGGTGTCGACGGTGTCGCGCAGCGCGGTGGAGAAGCGCTGCGCCTGGTCGGGCATCACCCGGTCGACGGCGCCGAGCACCGCGCTGTTGCGCACCGCGCCGGCCAGGCCGGGGATGGCCGACGAGCCGAGCGGGACGGCCACCAGCCAGGCGACGAAGAGGACGGCGACCAGGGAGACGAACGCGCCGCCGGCGTCGTCGAGGCGGCGGCCGGCCCGGCTGCTGATCGCGTGCCGCAGGTGGGAGCCGACCCAGCCGGCGAGCGCCTGACCGAGAACGGCGAGACCGAAGATGGTGACGAGCGAGACGACCACCCGCCCGGCCGGGTCGTCGAACTGCCGGGCGGCCAGCGGGCCGACCTGGAGTCCGATCAGCGCCCCGACGAAGAACCCGCTGAAGGAGAGCGCGCCGACGACGAAGCCCTGCCGGTAGCCGCTGATGGCGAAGAGCAGCATGAGCACCACGAGCACCACATCAACGACCGACACCCGTTCAGGGTACGGGCGCAGCGCTCACGTCGCCCTGATGCGGCCAGGACCTGCGATGTTCGGCTCGTTCAGGCCCTGCGGCGGACCCGGCGGTCTTGGTCGCGGGCCCGTGGGTCTTGGCCGTGGATGCCGTGGTCTTGGCTGTAGGCCCGGCGGCCGGGGTGGCGGGCAGCGCCTCGGTGGCGGGCAGGTCCACGACCCGGTCCCGGGGCCAGGGCCGGGCCCAGCCGCCCATCTCCAGCAGCGCCGAGATCACGCCGGCGGTGAAGCCCCAGACGAGCATGCCGCGGGCCTGGAAGGCGGGCCCGATGTAGCCGCTGGGGTGGCGTACCTGGCAGCGGTTGTCGGGGTCGACCAGTTCGGCGATCGGCAGCCGGGCGACGTGGGCGACCTCGGCCGGTTCGCGGGGGTGCACCGGATGGGGCGTGTGCCACCACGCCAGCACCGGCGTGACGACGAAGTCGCTGATCGGGATCCAGAGCTTCGGCAACTCGGCCAGGAGCGTCACGCTGGCCGGATCGAGCCCCACCTCCTCGTTCGCCTCCCGCAGGGCGGTGGCAGCCGAGTCGGCGTCGCCGGGATCGGCGGCCCCACCGGGGAACGCGGGCTGCCCGGCGTGGTTGCGCATCCTCGCGGCGCGCTGCAGCACCAGCAGGTCGGGGCCGGTCCGGGGATCCTCGCCGAGCAGCACCAGCACGGCGCTGTCCCGGCCGCCGCGCTCGGGCGTCTCCAGCCGGGTGAAATCCCGGGTACGCGACTCGCGCACCCGGGGCAGCAGTGGGTAGCACCAGGTCGGCAGCTTGGGTTCGGTCATGAGAGCTCCACCCCGAGATACTGCCCGATCAGCGCGTCGAGCGCAGCGTCGTCGAGCGCACCGGAGGAATCAAGATGGCGCACCTGGCCTTCGGCGTCGACCAGCAGGGTCATCGGCAGGAAGTTGCGGCCGAAGGCGCCCCGGAGCTGGTCGTCGCCGTCGAAGAGGTTGGGGAAGGTGAGGCCGTAGCGCTCGCCGAGGGCCCGCGCGGCTTCCCGGTCGTCGGCGGCGTTGACGCCGATGACGTGCAGCCGCCCGTCGGCGCGCTCGGCGAGCCGCTGGAAGGCGGGCAGCTCCTTGCGGCAGGGCGGGCACCACGAGGCCCAGAGGTTGACGACGGCAGGACCGCGCAGGTCGGCGAGGACGATCTCCTCGCCACCGTTGAAGCAGGCCAGCCCGAACGAGGGCAGCTCCACCGGTGCGGTGCCGGCGGCTGCGGTGGTGTCCGCGGGTCCGACGGCCGGTGCGGTGGTCAGGCCGGCGCAGGCCGCAAAGGGGATCGGCGCCGACGGCTGCGACGGCGCTGGTTCGGCGTCCCCACCGCAGCCGGCGAGGAGTAGCAGCGGCAGGGCCAGGGCGGCGAGACGGCGGATCACGGCGCGTCCGCCTGGACGGCCTTGGCCGGCACGTACTCGGCGGGCACGCCGGCCGCGACGGCCAGCTCCGGGGCGCGCGGGCCCTTGAGCAGCTTCGCCGCGGCGCGCTGCTCGGTCGGCCCGGTGCCGTACGACGGGCAGAGCCGGGCCAGGGTGCAGGCCCCGCAGGCGGGTTTGCGCGCGTGGCAGACCCGGCGGCCGTGGAAGATCACCTGGTGCGAGAGCATCGTCCAGTCGCGGCGCGGGAAAATCGCCCCCACCGCATGCTCGATCTTCACCGGGTCCGTCTCGTCGGTCCAGCCCCAGCGGCGCACCAGTCGCTGGAAGTGGGTGTCGACGGTGATGCCGGGGACGCCAAAGGCGTTGCCGAGGATGACGTTCGCCGTCTTGCGGCCGATGCCGGGCAGGGCCACCAGCTCGGCGAGCTTGCCGGGGATTTCGCCGCCGTGCCGCTCGACGAGCGCCTGGCCGAGCTTGATCAGGGCGTCGGTCTTGTTGCGGAAAAAGCCGGTCGGGCGGATCAGCTCCTCCAGCTCGGCCCGGTCGGCCGCGGCGTAGTCGGCGGCCTTCGGGTAGCGGGCGAAGAGCGCCGGGGTGACCTCGTTGACCCGCTTGTCGGTGCACTGGGCGGAGAGGATCGTGGCGACCGCCAGCTGCAACGGGTTCTCGTGGTCCAGTTCGCAGTGCGCGTCAGGGTGCGTCGCGGCCAGTTCCCGCCCCATCCGGCGGGCTCGGCGCGTACGGGCGAGCTCGGTTTCGGCGCTGCCGAGGGAAGTGCCGGTCACATCGGCCAGCCTACGTCGCCACCCCGACACGCCGGTCGACCCGCCCGACGGGTCGCGTCAGCTCGCCGGCGGCGTGATCCGGCCGTCGGGGCCGAACTGGGGCGCGCTCTCCGGGAAGTCCGCCCCGCTGACCCGCTCGATCAACTGCAGTCCGCGGGCGTCGGCGTCCATCCGGGGCAGCCCGGCGCCGTCCATGTACGTGGAGCGGAACTCGCCGCCGGCCCAGGATCCGTCCGGGTTGAGCGAGACCCGCAGCACTCCGCCCCAGCCGAGTTCGGCCCGGGTGCTGAGGGTGCCACCGCCGCCGGCGAAGTTGCCGAGGCTGTAGGCGATCAGCTTGCCCTTGTAGAACTCCATGCCGCGCAGCACGTGCGGGCCGTGCCCGACGATCAGGTCGGCGCCGGCGTCGACCATGGCCCGGGAGAAGGCGACCGGGTTGCCGCGGTTCTCGCCGAAGAAGGTCTCGGTCTCGAAGGTGACCCGGGTGCGGTCGGTCCCCTCGGCCCCCATGTGCGCCTGGACCACCACGAGATCGGCCAGCTCGGCGGCCTCGGCCACCAGCTTCTTGCCGGCGGTGATGTCGACCACGCTGTTGCCCCAGAAGTACGGCGAGAAGCCGACGTTGGCGATCGTCAGGCCGCCGACCTCGGTGAGGGTGATCTGCTCCGGCGGCCCGGTGTGCTGCAGGCCGTGCTCCTCGAGAGCGGCCTGCGTGTTGGCGTAGCCGGCGGCACCGAAGTCGTACCCGTGGTTGTTGGCGATGTTGAGCACCTGGAAGCCGGCGTCGCGCAGGTGGGCGGCGTACGACGGCGGCGCGCGGAACTGGTAGCAGTCGGTGGCGTCGGCACCGCACTTGCCGGTGCCGGTGTCGACGGTCAGCGGCTCCTCGAGGTTCCCCATGACCAGGTCGGCGGCGAGCGCCTTGGTGACCGAGTCGAAGAAGCCCTTGCCGTCGTCGGCGGGCAGCCGGGACGGGGCGTTGCCCATGATGATGTCCCCGGTGGCCGAGAGCGTGACCGGCGCGGGCGCGGCGGTTGTCGCCTGCGGCGCCGAGGAGCCGGCTGTCTGCGGCGCGGCGGCGCCGGGCTCCCACCGGGGACCCTCGCCGCTGTCGGCGCAGCCGGTGAGAAGGACGAGAAGAAGGCCGCAGATCAGAGCGGTACGGCCGCGAGCACCTGGAGTCGACATCGCAGGCGAAGCTACCTGGTCCCCGGGAGGTTCGGACCCCCGCCCTCCGGGTAGACGATGCGACCGACCGTACAGATCCGGCGCATGGGAACCTCCGGGTCGAATTGGGCTACCAGCCATCGGTCATCAAACGACTACCGGAAGTAGTATGTGACGGGCGGTCGGCAATAGTAACGGCGGACCGGGTCGGAGCGGTTACCCCCGGGGATCAACATTCCAGGGGTGGACCTCCGATTCCTGCTCACATGCGCCTAGACTTGTCGGCGCGCGAGGGATCCAGCGACCGGCGGACCCGGCCGACGGACGGCACGCGCAGGCGGAGGTGCGCGATGGATGAAGTGCTGGCACGCAGCGGGATCTTCCAGGGGGTCGAGCCCGAAGCGGCAGAGGCGCTCGCCAAGGAGATGGAGACGATCAACATCCGCAAGGGTGAGGTCGTCTTCAACGAGGGCGAGCCGGGCGACAGCCTCTACATCCTGCTGAGCGGGAAGATGAAGCTCGGTCGCCGGGCAGCCGACGGCCGACAGAACCTCATCGCGCTGGTGGGCCCGTCCGACATGCTGGGCGAGCTGTCGCTCTTCGACCCCGGACCGCGTACGGCGACCGCCACCGCCGTGACCGACGCCCGGCTGGTCCGGCTGCGCAAGCAGGCACTGCGCCCGTGGCTGAACAACCGCCCGGAGATCGCCGAGCAGCTGCTGCGGGTGCTCGCCCGCCGGCTGCGCCGTACCAACGACTCCCTCGCCGACCTGATCTTCACCGACGTGCCGGGCCGGGTCGCCAAGAACCTGCTCCAGATGGCCGGCCGTTTCGGCACCCGTGACGGCGGCGTCCTGCGCGTCACCCACGACCTGACCCAGGAGGAGATCGCCCAGCTCGTCGGCGCCTCCCGGGAGACCGTCAACAAGGCCCTGGCCGACTTCGCCTCGCGCGGCTGGCTGCGCCTGGACGGCAAGAGCATCATCATCCTGGACCCGGAGCGCCTGGCCCGCCGCGCCCGCGTCTGACCTGATCACCGCGAAACGGGACCGCCCCCTGGGGGGTGGTCCCGTTTCGCGTTCCCGCTCAGCGCAGTCGGTCGAGGTCGGTGAAGTAGCCCGGGTACGTCTTGGCGACGCAACCCGGGTCGGCGATCTCGATGCCGGGCACCCGCAGGCCGAGCAGCGCCAGGCTCATCGCCATCCGGTGGTCGTCGTAGGTGGCGAAGCGGGTCGGGCTCGGCGTACCCGGGTTGACGGTGAAACCGTCGTCGTGTTCAACGGCGTCGATGCCGGCGCGGCGCAACTCGGTGACGACGGCGTGGATGCGGTCGGTCTCCTTGCCGCGGATGAAGCCGATGCCGCGTACCCGGGTGGGGCCGTCGGCGAAGACGGCGACGGCGGCGAGGGTCTGGGCGGTGTCGGAGATGTCGGCCATGTCGATGTCGATCCCGCGCAGGGTGCCGGTCCCGGTGACGGTGATCCGGTCGGCGTGCCGCTCGACCCGCGCCCCCATCCGCTCCAGCGCGTCGGCGAAGGCGACGTCGCCCTGGAGGCTGCCCGCGCCGAGCCCGTCGACGGTGACCCGGCCGCCGGTGATGGCAGCGGCGGCGAGCAGGTAGGACGCGGCGCTCGCGTCGGGCTCGACCGCGTAGTCGGCCGGCCGGTACGCCCCGGGCGCGACCGCGAGCCGTTCGGCGTCGACTCCGAAGGCCGCCATCACCGCGACGGTCATGTCCAGGTACGGCACCGAGACCAGCTCCGAGGTGAGCCGCATCCGCAGCCCGTCGCGCATCAGCGGTCCCGCCATCAGCAGCCCGGAGATGAACTGGCTGGAGAGGTGTCCCGGCAGGTCGACCTCGCCACCGCGGACCGGGCCGCGGACGGCCACCGGCAGCCGGCCGGGCTCACCCTCCTCGGTGACCTCGGCGCCGAGGTCGCGCAGCGCATCGATCAGCGGCCCGAAGGGGCGGGCACGCAGCTGGGCGGCGCCGTCGACGACGGTACGGCCTGCGCCGAGCGCCGCGACGGGCAGCACGAACCGGGAGGTGGTGCCGGACTGCCGGGCGTCGAGGGTGCCACCGGTGGCGGTGGCCCGGGGGTCGATCCCGTCCACGGTGACGGTGGCGCCTTCCTCGTCGGCGCCGACGCCCGCGCCGAGGCCGGCGATCGCGCCGAGCATTGCACGGGTGTCGTCGGCGAAGAGCGCGCCGCGCAGCACGCTGCGCCCCGGGGCCAGGGCGGCGCAGAGCAGCGCCCGGTTGGTGATGCTCTTGGAGCCCGGTGGGCGGAGCGTCACGTCCGGGGCGGCGGTCAGCGGGGCGACGGCGAGGACGTCGGGGAAACCTTCAAAGGGAGGAGCCACCCCGGCATTGTCCCGCGCCGACCGCGCACCGGCCCCGGTGATCCCACCCACGACCCGGGCCAGAAAAAGTCAGGCTTGACTGTTTGTTTCGGGCGAGGCAGGCTGTCGGCGTGACCGACACCACAGCCCGCACCCCGCAGCAGGAGCGCAGCCGCGCCACCCAGGCCCGGCTGCTGGAGGCGACGGTCGATTGCCTGGTGGAGCGGGGCTGGTCCGGCACCACCACCACGGTCGTCGCCGCGCGCGCCGGGGTCTCCCGCGGGGCGCAGCTGCACCACTACCCCACCAAGGCGGCGCTGGTCACCGCCGCCGTCGGTCACATCGCCGAGCGGCGCGCCACCGAACTGCGCCGCGAGGCCGAGGCGCTGCCCGAGGGGGCCGAACGGCTGGACCAGGTGATCGATCTGCTGGCCGCGGCATTCACCGGGCCGCTCTTCGTCGCCGCGCTGGAGCTCTGGGTCGCCGCCCGCACCGACGCCGAACTGCGCGCCGCGCTGCTCCCCCTGGAGAACCGGCTCGGCCGGGAGATGCACCGCCTCACCGTCGAACTGCTCGGGGTGGACCAGCGCCGTCCGGGCGTACGGGAATCGGTGCAGACCACGCTCGACCTGATGCGCGGCCTCGGCGTGGCGAACCTGCTCACCGACGACTCGACGCGACGTACCGCCCTGCTCCAGTACTGGAAGCAGCAACTCGCCGCACTGCTCAAGCCCTGACCGGAGGCATGATGGTTGACCTCGCCCCCCTCCTCGCTGACCTGGACGCCGAATCGGCCGACCTGGACGCGACCGTGACCTCGTGCGACGAGGCCGGCTGGGCCCGCCCCACACCCTCGCCCGGCTGGTCCGTCGGTCACCAGATCGCCCATCTCGCCTGGACCGACCACATGGCGACGCTCGCGGCCACCGACATGAACGCCTTCTTCTCCTCGGTCACCGACATGATCAGCAACCCGGAGACCTATGTGGACGAGGCCGCGACGGCGTGGCTGGCACCACCGGCCGAGCTGCTGCCGCGCTGGCGGGCCGGGCGCGAGACGCTGGCCAAGGCGCTGACCGAGGTGCCGCCGGGGATGAAGCTGCCCTGGTTCGGCACCCAGATGTCGGCCGCCTCGATGGTCACCGCACGGATCATGGAGACCTGGGCACACGGCCAGGACGTCGCCGACGCACTCGGCGTCGAGCGCACCCCGACCGGACGGCTGCAGCACATCGCCTACCTGGGCAGCCGTACGCTCAAGCACGCCTTCAGCGCCAACGGCGACCCGGAGCCCACCGAGTCCGTACGGGTCGAGCTGACCGCGCCGGACGGCACGCTCTGGACCTTCGGGCCGGAGGAGGCGGCGGACCGGGTCACCGGCAGCGCGCTGGACTTCTGCCTGCTGGTCACCCAGCGCCGGCACCGCGACGACCTGGCGCTGACCGCCACTGGGGCGGTCGCCGACCGCTGGCTGGACATCGCCCAGGCCTTCGCCGGCCCGCCCGGCCCCGGCCGTGCACCGCTCGGTGCCCCGGCCGGCGCCGTCGACGGTGAGGTGCCGGCATGAGCGGCATCGGCGCCGACCCCGGCGTACTGCGCATCGGCAACGCCTCCGGCTTCTACGGCGACCGGTTCGCGGCCTGGCAGGAGATGCTCGACGGCGGTGATCTGGACGTCCTCACCGGCGACTACCTCGCCGAGCTGACGATGCTGATTCTCGGCAAGGACCAGCTGCGCGACGCGAACCTCGGCTACGCCAAGACGTTCCTGCGCCAGCTGGAGACCTGCCTCGGCACCGCCCTGGAGCGCGGCGTACGGCTCGTCACCAACGCCGGTGGCCTCAACCCCGCCGGGCTCGCCGACGAGCTTCGCCGGCTCACCGAACGGCTCGGGCTGGACGCCAAGGTCGCCCACGTCGAAGGCGACAAGCTGGCCCGGCCGGACGCGCTCACCGCGAACGCGTACCTGGGCGGGTTCGGGATCGCCGAGTGCCTGCGGGCCGGCGCGGACATCGTGGTGACCGGCCGGGTCACCGACGCCTCGCTGGCGGTCGGCCCGGCGATCGCCCACTTCGGCTGGTCGCGCACCGACTTCGACGCCCTGGCCGGGGCGACCGTCGCCGGGCACCTGATCGAGTGCGGCGCGCAGGTCACCGGCGGCAACTTCAGCTTCTTCACCGAACTGCCCGACGGCGCGCGCCGCCCCGGCTTCCCGATCGCGGAGATCGCCGCCGACGGCTCCACCGTGATCACCAAGCACCCGGGCACCGGCGGCGCGGTCACCCCCGAGACCGTCACCGCCCAGCTGCTCTACGAGGTGGGCGGCCCGCACTACCTCGGCCCGGACGTGGTCACCCGGCTGGAGACGGTCGAGCTGACCGCCGACGGCCCCGACCGGGTCCGGGTCAGCGGCACCCGCGGCCTCCCCCCGCCGGCCACCGTCAAGGTCGGCATCAACAACCTCGGCGGTTTCCGCAACTCGATGACCTTCGTCCTCTGCGGACTCGACATCGAGGCGAAGGCCGCGCTGGTGCGGGAGCAGCTGACCGAGGCGGTCGGCGCCGAAGGGCTGGAGTTCGTGCTGGCCCGCACCGACCACCCGGACTCGGCCGACACCGAGGCGGCGAGCGCGCTGCTGCACGTGCACCTGCGCGACAGCGACGGCAAGCGCTCCGGCCGGGCGTTCTCATCGGCTGCGGTCGAGCTGGCGCTCGCCTCCTACCCCGGCTGCACGCTCACCACCGTCCCCGGCCGGGCCACCCCGTACGCGGTCTTCAGCGCCGACTTCGTCCCCCAGGAGACGGTGCCGCACGTCGCCGTCCTCCCCTCGGGCGAGCGCCGCGACATCCCCCCGGCCAGCGTCACCGCCGACCCGTCGGCCGAAACCGGCGCCGACCCGGCGACCGCCGATGGGCCGTCGCCGCAGACCACAGCCGAAACCACCACCGCAGCCGCGGCCATGACCGCCGGCAGCACCACGACGGCAACCCGCCGCGGGCCGCTCGGCGAGCTGGTCGGGGCCCGCTCCGGCGACAAGGGCGGCAACGCCAACCTCGGCGTCTGGGCCCGCGACGACGCCGGGCACGCCTGGCTGCGGACGTTCCTCACCACCGACCGGCTGCGCGAGCTGCTGCCGGAGGCGGCCGACCTGCAGATCGACCGGCACGAGCTGCCGAACCTGCGCGCCGTCAACTTCGTGCTGCACGGCCTGCTCGGTCAGGGGGTGGCCGCCTCCACCCGCTTCGACCCGCAGGCCAAGGCCCTCGGGGAGCTGCTGCGGTCCCGCATCGTCGACCTCCCCTCCCCCGCCCCCGAGGAGATCGCGTGAATCTGATCGACACCCCCGAACGGCGCCAGTTGCGCGAACTGACCCGCTCCTTCGTGACCCGGGAGATCGTTCCCCACCTCGACGGGTGGGAGCGGGCCGGGGAACTCCCCCGCGACCTGCACCGCGCCACCGCCAAGGTGGGGCTGCTCGGCATCGGCTTCCCCGAGGCGTACGGCGGCAGCGGCGGCGACCTGCTCGACATGGTCGCGGTGAACGAGGAGATCCTCTACGCCGGTGCTTCGTCGGGGCTGATCGCGGCGCTGTTCACCCACGGCATCTCGCTGCCGCACATGGTGCAGGCCGCCCAGTTCGGCGCCGACGGAGCCGACGCACTGATCGACCGGTACGTCCGCCCGACGCTCGCCGGTGAACTGATCGGCTCACTGGCGGTCACCGAGCCGGACGGCGGCTCCGATGTGGCGGGCATCCGCACCACCGCCCGCCTGGACGGCGACCACTACATCGTCAACGGCGCGAAGACCTACATCACCAGCGGGGTGCGGGCCGACTTCGTCACCACGGCGGTGCGCACCGGCGACGAGCCGGGGGCGAGCGCGATCTCGCTGCTGGTGATCGACAAGAACACCCCCGGCTTCACCGTCGGGCGCAAGCTGGAGAAGCTCGGCTGGCACTGCTCGGACACCGCCGAGCTGGCCTTCTCCGACGTACGGGTGCCGCGGGCCAACCTGGTCGGGGCGGAGAACTCGGGTTTCTTCGCCATCATGCAGAACTTCGCCGCGGAGCGGATCTCGCTGGCGGTGCAGGCGTACGCGACTGCCCAGCGCTGCCTGGATCTGACGATCGAGTGGTGCCGGCAGCGGGAGACGTTCGGCCGGCCGCTGGCGAAGCGGCAGGTGGTGCGTCACAAGCTCGCCGAGATGTCGACCCGGGTGGACGTGGCGCGGACGTACACGCACGCGGTGGCGGCCCGGGCGGCCGCCGGCGAGCAGGTCTTCACCGAGGTCGCGCGGGCCAAGAACGCCTCGGTGGCGGCCTGCGAGTGGGTGGTCAGCGAGGCGGTGCAGCTGCACGGCGGCTTCGGCTACATGCGTGAGGCGGAGGTGGAGCGGCACTACCGCGACGCCCGGATCCTCGGCATCGGCGGCGGGGCCACCGAAATCATGAACGAGATCATCGTGAAGGGAATCGGCCTGTGAGCGTCATCAACAGCGCGGTCGACCCGCGCGGCGACCAGTTCCGGGCGAACCGGGAGGCGATGCTGGAGCGCATCGCCGAGCTGGACGCGGCGCTGGCGACGGCCCGGGGCGGCGGCGGCGAGAAGTACGTCAAGCGGCACCACTCCCGCGGCAAGCTGCTCCCCCGCGAGCGCATCGAGCTGCTGCTGGACCGGGACAGCCCGTTCCTGGAGATCGCCCCGGTGGCCGGCTTCCAGACCGACTTCCCGGTCGGCGGGAGCGTGGTGGCCGGCATCGGTGTCGTCGAGGGCGTCGAGTGCGTGATCATGGCGAACGACCCGACGGTACGCGGCGGCGCGGTGAACCCGGTGTCGCTGAAGAAGACCCAGCGGGTCGGGGAGATCGCACTCACCAACCGGCTGCCGATGATCAATCTGGTGGAGTCCGGCGGCGCCGACCTCCCCACCCAGGCGGACATCTTCATCCCCGGCGGGCGGGTCTTCCGGGACCTCACCCGGCTGTCGGCGGCCGGCATCCCCACGGTGAGCGTGGTCTTCGGCAACGCGACCGCCGGTGGCGCGTACGTGCCCGGCATGTCCGACTACACGATCATGATCAAGGATCAGGCGAAGGTCTTCCTGGCCGGCCCGCCGCTGGTCAAGATGGCCACCGGCGAGGTCACCGACGACGAGTCGCTCGGTGGCGCGTCCATGCACGCCAGCACCTCCGGCCTGGCGGACTTCCTCGCCGTCGACGAGCGCGACGGCCTGCGCCTGGCCCGGCAGTGCGTACGCCGGCTGAACTGGACCAAGCAGGGTCCGGCGGCGCGCAACCCGTTCCCGGAGCCGCCGAAGTACGACCCGGAGGAGCTGCTCGGAATCCCGGGCGCGGACCTGAAGGTGCCGTTCGACCCGCGCGAGGTGCTGGCCCGGGTCCTCGACGGCAGCGACTTCGACGAGTTCAAGCCCGGCTACGGCACCGCGCTGGTGACCGGCTTCGGCGAGCTGCACGGCTATCCGGTCGGGGTGATCGCCAACGCCCGCGGGGTGCTCTTCAGTGAGGAGGCGCAGAAGGCGACGCAGTTCATCCAGCTCGCCAACGCCGCCGACACGCCGCTGCTCTTCCTGCAGAACACCACCGGTTACATGGTCGGCAGCGAGTACGAGCAGCGCGGCATCATCAAGCACGGCGCCCTGATGATCAACGCGGTGTCGAACTCGACGGTGCCGCACCTGACGCTGAACATGGGCGCCTCGTACGGCGCGGGCAACTACGGCATGTGCGGGCGGGCGTACGACCCGCGGTTCCTCTTCGCCTGGCCGAACGCCAAGTCGGCGGTGATGGGCCCGGCGCAGCTCGCCGGCGTGCTCTCCATCGTGGCCCGGCAGGCGACCGAGGCCCGCGGCCAGGAGTACGACGAGGAGTCCGACGCCGCCATGCGGATGATGGTGGAGCAGCAGATCGAGTCGCAGTCGGGCTCGCTCTTCCTCTCCGGGAAGCTCTACGACGACGGGGTCATCGATCCCCGGGACACCCGTACCGTCCTCGGGATGTGCCTCTCGGCAATCCACAGTGGAACCGTCAAGGGCGCCGCCAACTACGGCGTCTTCCGGATGTGAGGGCATGATGATTCGCAAGCTGCTGGTCGCCAACCGGGGCGAGATCGCCCGCCGGGTCTTCGCCACCTGCCGTCAGGCGGGCATCGCCACGGTCGCCGTGCACTCCGACGCCGACGCG
This sequence comes from Melissospora conviva, assembly GCF_049523535.1. Lineage (NCBI taxonomy): Bacteria > Bacillati > Actinomycetota > Actinomycetes > Micromonosporales > Micromonosporaceae > Melissospora > Melissospora conviva. The sequence goes on along the minus strand of NZ_JBLLDT010000004.1, from coordinate 21,488 downwards.
GACGCCCTGCACGTCGCCGACGCCGACGAGGCGGTCCGGCTGCCCGGCAACGCCCCCGGTGAGACGTATCTGCGTACCGATCTGATCATCGAGGCGGCCCGGCGCACCGGCGCCGACGCCATCCACCCCGGGTACGGCTTCCTCGCCGAGAATGCCGACTTCGCCGCCGCCGTCACCGACGCCGGGCTGACCTGGGTCGGCCCGTCGGCGAAGGCGATCGCCGCGATGGGCTCCAAGATCGAGGCGAAGGCGCTGCTCGCCGACGCGGGCGTGCCGATGCTGCCGACCTACACCGAGCCGGACCAGATCACCGACTTCCCCGTCCTGATCAAGGCCTCTGCCGGGGGCGGCGGCCGGGGCATGCGCATCGTCCGCGAAGCCGGCGAACTGGCCGAGGCGGTCGCCTCCGCGCGGCGGGAGGCCTCCGGCGCCTTCGGTGACGGCACCGTCTTCATCGAGCGCTACCTGGAGCGGGCCCGCCACATCGAGGTGCAGATCTTTGGCGACAGCCACGGCACCGTCGTCTCCCTCGGTGAGCGGGAGTGCTCGATCCAGCGCCGGCACCAGAAGGTCATCGAGGAGGCCCCGTCGGCGGCGGTCACCCCGCAGCTGCGCGCGCAGCTCGCGGCGGCAGCCGTTGCCGCGGGCCGGGCCGTCGACTACGTCGGGGCCGGCACCGTGGAGTTCATGCTCGCCGACACCGGCGAGTTCTTCTTCCTGGAGATGAACACCCGGCTCCAGGTGGAGCACCCGGTCACCGAGTGCGTCACCGGACTGGACCTGGTGCGGTTGCAGCTGCTGGTCGCCGAGGGTGAGCCGCTGCCCTTCACCGAGGCGCCCGCCACCCGAGGCCACTCGATCGAGGCGCGCATCTGCGCCGAGGACCCGGCGGCCGGCTACCTGCCCGCCACCGGCACCCTGCACCGCTTCTCGATCCCGGGCGTCACCGGCACGTTCGCTCCGCTCGCGGCCACCGGGCTGCGGCTCGACTCCGGTGTCGGCGACGGCTCAGTGGTCGGCGTGCACTACGACTCGATGCTGGCCAAGCTGATCGTCTGGGCGCCGACCCGCGCCGAGGCGACCCGGCTGCTCGCGGCGGCGCTGACCCGCGCCGAACTGCACGGTGTCACCACCAACCGGGACCTGCTGGTCCAGGTGCTCAGCACACCCGAGTTCCACAGCGCCGAGATCGACACCGGGTTCCTGGACCGGCACGAGGAGGTCTTCGCCCCGCTGCTCGGTCCCGCCCAGGTACGCCTCGCGGCGCTGGCCGCGGCGCTGGCCGGCGCGGCGGCGCGCCGGGCGGCGGCCCCGGTGCTCGCCTCGCTCCCCTCCGGCTGGCGCAACCTGCCGGCCGCCCCGCAGAGCTGCACCTTCACCGCACCCAACGGTGAGATCGAGGTCCGGTACCGGCTCGACCGCACCGGCGCGATCGCCGAATGGTCGACCGTCACGCCCGCGTCCACGGACGAGACCGGAGAGGCCGCAACGGCCGTCGCACCGGAGGTCACGCTGATCTCCGCCCGCGCCGACGAGGTGGTCCTGTCGGTGGACGGCATCCGCCGCGCCTTCGCGGTGCAGCAGCGGGGCGGGGAGTTCTTCGTCGACAGCCCGCTCGGCGCGGTCGCCCTCGCCGAAGTGCCGCGTTTCGCCGAACCGACGGTCGCACTCGCCGAAGGGTCGCTGATCGCCCCGCTGCCCGGCTCGGTCACCAAGGTGCACGTCGAGGTCGGGCAGCAGGTCACCGCCGGGCAGCTGCTGCTGACCCTGGAGGCGATGAAGCTCGAACATCCAGTCCTGGCCCCCACCGACGGTGTCGTCGCCGAACTGCCGGTGCCCGCCGGCGGCCAGGTGGAGACCGGCACCGTGCTCGCCGTGGTCAACGCCGAGTAGTCACCCCCGCCACCGGAGGACCCCCATGAATTTCGACCTCACCTCTGAACAGCAGCAGTTGCGCGATGCCGTGGCGACGCTGGGCAAGAAGTACGGCCACGAGTACTTCGTCGGCAAGGCCCGGGCCGGCGAGCACACCGACGAGCTCTGGGCCGAAGCCGGCCGGCAGGGCTATCTCGGCGTCAACATCGCCGAGGAGTACGGCGGTGGCGGCGGCGGCATCACCGAGCTGACGATCGTCTGCGAGGAGCTGGCGGCATCCGGCTGCCCGCTGTTGCTGCTGGTCGTCTCCCCCGCGATCGCCGCCACGGTGATCGGCAAACACGGCACCCCGGACCAGCGCAAGCAGTTCCTGCCGGGCATCGCCGACGGCAGCCTGAAGTTCTCCTTCGCCATCACCGAGCCGGAGGCGGGGTCGAACTTCCACCGCCTCGGCACGGTTGCCCGCCGCGACGGCGACGACTGGCTGCTCTCGGGCCGCAAGTGCTTCATCTCCGGCGTGGACGAGGCGAAGTACGTGCTTGTCGTGGCCCGCACCGAGGACGCGGCGACGGGCAAGCTCAAGCCGGCGCTCTTCGTGGTGCCCACCGACGCGCCCGGCATGGAGCGCTCCAAGCTGGACATGGAGATCCTCTCGCCGGAGAACCAGTTCATGCTCTACCTCGACGACGTACGGCTGCCCGCCGACGCGCTCGTCGGCGACCTGGATTCCGGCCTGCCGGCGCTCTTCTCCGGCCTCAACCCGGAGCGGATCACGGTCGCCGCGATGGGCGCCGGCACCGGCCGGTACGCCATCGAGCGCGGCTCGGCCTACACCGCCAGCCGCAAGGTCTGGGGCGGGCGCAGCATCGGCTCCCACCAGGGAGTGGCGCACCAGCTGGCCCACGCGGCCGTACAGGTGGAGCTGGCCCGGCTGATGATCTACAAGGCCGCGTCGCTCTACGACAGCGGCCGGGACCTGGAGGCCGCCGTCTCGGCGAACATGGCCAAGTACGCCGCCGGGGAGGCCGCCGCGCTCGCCGTCGACACCGCCATCCAGGTCCACGGCGGCAACGGCATGAGCAGCGAGTACGGCGTGGCGACCCTGCTGGGCGCGGTGCGGGCCGGCCGGATCGCCCCGGTCAGCCGGGAGATGATCCTCAACTTCGTCGCCCAGCACGTGCTGGGCCAGGAGAAGTCGTACTGAGATTTCCACCCGGGCGGGTGCTGTCGCGGCCAACGCGGCGGCACCCGCCCGACGCACGTCCGGGCCCGGCTGCGGACGCCCACGGTGGGGTCGTCCCCGGTCAGCCGCCGGCGATCGAGGGCAGCACCTGCACCTGCGCGCCGGCGCCGACCGGGGTGGCGAGCCCGGCCAGCTGCCGACAGTCCTCGCCGTCGACGTAGACGTTGACGTAGCGGCGCAGCTCACCCTGCTCGTCGCGGATGCGCCGGGCCAGCCGGGGCCAGCGCTGCCCGACCTCGTCGAGCACGCTGCCCAGCGTGCCGGTGGCCGCGACCTCCAGGCGGGACCGCCCCTCCGCCTCGCCCCGCAGCACCCCGGGAAGCAGCACGATCACCACGGCTCACACCTCGGCGGCGCGTACGCAGAGCACGTCCGGCAGGTGCGCGGCGATCAGGGACCAGCTCTCCCCCTCGTCGCGGCTGCCGTAGACCGTGCCGGAACGGGTGCCGAAGTAGACCCCGGCCGGGTCGGCGTCGTCGGCGCACATGGCGTCGCGCAGCACCGCCGGGTAGAAGTCCCCCGCCGGCAGCCCTTGCGACAGCGCCTCCCAGCTGGAGCCGGCATCGCCGGAGCGGTAGACCCGGCAGCGGCGGTCCGGCGGGAAGCGGGAGATGTCCGCCTCCAGGGGGAAGTTCCAGATCGTCCCGGAGCGACGCGGGTGGGCGACCATCGCGAAGCCGAAGTCGCTCGGCAACCCCGCGGCGATCGACGTCCAGTTCCGGCCGTCGTCGTCGGAGCGGTAGACGCCGTGATGGTTCTGCGCGTAGAGCCGGTCCGGGGCGACCGGATCGCGGGCCACCTTGTGCACACACTGGCCGAACTCCGGCAACTCGTCGGGCAGGAAGGGCGCCCGGATACCGGTGTTCGACGCCTGCCAGCTCACACCGGCGTCCTCGGTGCGGTAGACCCCGCCGGCGGACATCGCGACCAGCACCCGGCCCGGGTCGTCGGGGTGCGGCAGCACCGTGTGGATGGCCTGGCCGCCGAAGCCTTCGCCCCACTCGGGCCGGTGCGGATGGTCCCAGAGCGGCCGGATCAGCTCGTAGTGCACGCCGCCGTCCTCGGAGCGGAACAACGCCGAGGGCTGGGTGCCGGCGTAGACGACCTCCGGCTCGTCGGCGCCGGCCGGGGCTATCTGCCAGACCGCCTGCAGGCTCGCGCCGGTGTCGGCCGGGAACGCGATCGGCGGCTGTTGCGGCTCCCGCCAGGAGCGCCCGAGGTCGTCGCTGGTGGCGAAGGTCGGACCCCAGTGGCTGCTGGCGAAGCCCGCCAGCAGACGCGGGGTGGGACGTCTGGTGTCCAAGGCGACCGAATAGATCGCGTTCATCGGAAACTGCGCGCCGCCTACCTGCCAGCCGCCACGGTCGTCGCTGGTGGCCAGGAAGAGACCCTTGCTCGTGCCGATCGCGAGGAGAACCGGCATGCCACACCTCCGCTCCGGCGCGCGGACGCGCACCTGAGTGACCAGTATGGATGGCCCGTCCGACACTTCCGGTCAGCGAATCACGCCGACGCCCTGCTCAGCCGCCCAGAGTCGGCCCGACGAGGGCGTTGTGCCCCTGCCCGGCGAGACAGCGGTACGTGCCGCGGTCGGCCACCGGCAGCACCTCCAGATCCCATCCGTCGGCACTGGGGACTCCGGTCGCCAGCCGGAACGTCCGCTCGTTGCAGACCGCGCGTACCTGCGGGTCGGCCTTGACGGTGCCGTGGTCGGCGGCGGCGACGCGCGGCGGCAGGTCACCAACGGCGTAGCTCTCCCAGGTGTGCCGCCCGGCGCAGGGCACCGGCTCGGCGCCGGGCGGCGGGCCGCCGGGCCCGAGCGGCCCGTAACACTCCGGTTCCATCGTGCAGCGGCCACCGCCGGGCAGCGGTTCGGCGCAGCCCGACTGCGCGCCGATCCCGACCCCGGTGGCGGTGACCGAGGGCTGGGCGATCCGTCCCCCGGCCGGCTCGGAACCCCCACCGGCGAACCAGGCGCCCGCGCCGGCCGAGGCGACCATCGACAGCACCAGTCCCGCGCCGAGGAACCAGGGCCGCCAGCGCCGTGCCCGCGTGTCCTCCACGGGCACCGTCTCTTCCCCGGAGCGTGGCGCCGGGGCGCCGGGGGCGCCGATCGCCGGGGCGGGCAGGTAGCCGAGGCTCGCCGAGGCGGAACCGGCGTCGCCGGGCTGGCCGGGCAGCGGCAGTGCCGCCAGGGTGTCACGCAGCTGCACCGCCGACGGCCGGGCCGAAGGATCGTTGGACATCCCGTGCCGCAGCACGTCGACCAGCTCCTCCGGCACCCCCGGCAGCCCCGGGACCGGCCGGTGGAACAGCTCCAGCACGGTCGCCAGGCTCGGGTTGCGGTCCTGCGCCGACCAGCGCGGCGGCCGGCCGTGCATCACCGCGTACAGGGTGGCGCAGAGGGCGTAGACGTCGACCGCGGGCGACGGCTCGTGGTGGTCGAATGCCTCCGGCGCGGCGTACGCCGGGGTGAGGACCTCCATCGTCACCGTCGGGTCCCGCATCTCGCCGAGCACCGCCAGCCCGAAGTCGGCCAGCACCGCGGTGTTGAAGTGCGAGTAGAGGATGTTGGCGGGTTTGACGTCGCGGTGCAGGACGCCGGAGGCGTGCGAGTGAGCCAGCGCGTCGGCGATCTTCACCCCGAGGTCGCGTGCCTCGGCCGCACCGAGGCCGCCGCCGCGCATCCGCTCCGCGTACGACCCGTCGCAGAGCTCCATGATCAGGTAGGGGTGCTGGTCCGGCGTGACCCCGACGTCGAAGAGGTCGACCACGTGCGGGTGCGATGACATCCGCCCGGCGGCCCGCGCCTCGCGCAGGAACCGCGCCTGATCACGCTCACTGTCCAGGGTGCGGTTCTCCACCTTGACCGCGACCTCACGCCCGACCGACACCTGGGTGGCGCGGAAGATCGTGGCATAGCCACCCCGGGCGAAGACCCGCAGATCGGTCAAACCGGGGATGACGGGCGTCGGCAGAGCTCCGGGCACGGTCTCGCTCACCCCAAGAAAATAGCGAACGGGTCTGACCCCACGGTGTCACGCATCGGACCGCACCGCTTCGGGCGCCGCCGCCGGCAGGCTCCGCCCGTCCCGGCGCAGCCCCACCGCCGTGGCGACCGCCCCGAGCCCCTCCCAGACCGCCACCCCGAGGAACATCACCGGCGCCACGCCGAAGACCACCACGAGGGTGAAGACGCTGAACGTGAGCAGCCGGAACCAGACGGTGAAACGGTAGAAGGCCCGCCACTCGGTGTGCGCGGCGACCAGGTAGTAGACGCCCATGTTGAACGAGGCCATCGATGACGCATAGAGGAAGGTACGCGTGAAGTCCCCATCGGCGCGCTGCGCGGCCGGGATCACCTCGAACCCCAGCAACGTCAGCAGCAGCTCCGGACGCGCCAGCCCGGCCGCGCCCATCAGCAGCGCCAGCACGCCGAAAACGGCGATCGTCCAGCCTGCGGTCGAGCGGGGCTTCCTCATCGCGTCCTCCCGGTTTGCCCGCCGTACGTCCACTACGGACGCCACGGGAGGTCCACGCTAGCGGTTCGGCGACTCTGGGACATCGGCGGAAACGGCAGGGCCGACGTTCGGCGGCCGCAACCGGGCCAGCAGCGCGTCCGCCCCGGCCCGCTCGCTGACCTGCTCGGTGGAGTACGCCAGCCGGATCGCCTCCGCGGCCGCCGCGCCGGCCTCCTCCCGCGCGTCGTTGGCCGCCAGCGCCGCAGCCAGCACCTGCGCGGCGATCACCTGGCTGCGCACGTCCTCGGCCGGCGCGGCGACCGCCCGCCGCGCCCAGTCCAGCCCCTGCTCGAGCTGGCCGTGCGCCAGCAGCGCCCCGGCGTAGCGGGCCAGTGCCTGCCGGCGGGAGAAGAGCAGCGCCGAACCGCCGCTGGCCGACACGGCGGTGGCGACGGGGGCGAGCAGCCCCACTGCGGTGGCGGAGTCGCCGTCGGCGAGCCGGGCCATCGCCAGCAGCACCCGCGGCCCCACCTGGGCGGGCGCGCGCGGATTGTGCGGCTCCACCGCGGCCAGCACGGCGCGGGCGTCCCGCTCCGCCCGGTCGGCGTCGCCGGCCTCCAGCGCCACGAAACCCCGCAGGGTGCCCGCCATCCCGGTCAGCAGCGGATGTGCTGCCCGCTCGCCGTACCGCAGAGCGTCGGTGAGCAGGTCGGTTGCGTGCGCCGGCTCGCCCAGCCCGCGCGCCACCACGCCCCGCGCGACCAGCGCGAAGCCGCGCCCCCAGTCGTCAGCCGCCAGGGCGAAGTCCCGGTACGCCTGCCGCGCCGCCCGGTCGGCCTCGGCGAGGTGCCCCAGCTCGGCGGTGGCGAACGCCTCGACCGCGCGCAGAGTGCCGACCGCCCAGGCCTCCCCGACCCGCTCACCGAACGGCAGGAAGACCCGGGCCAGCCGGGTGGCGTCGGTGAGCCGGCCGGCGAGCAGCCGCGCGAAGGCGGTGGTGCCGCGCAGCCAGGCCCGGCCGTAGGGGTCGTGCAGCTCGGCGAAGAGCCGGGCGGCCCGGCCGAGCACCGCGTCGGCCCCGGCGAAGTCACCCCGGGTGGTGGTCACCCAGGCCAGGTTCTGCAGCGACCACGCCTGCCCCCGCGGATCGCCGGCGGCCACACTGATCTGGTACGACGACGCGAGGCGGCTGCTGGCCTGGCTGAGCCGCCCGCCGATGAAGTCGGCCATGCCCAGGCGCCGCAGCGCGGAAGCCCGCAGCGACGGCACGTTCGCCTCGCCGGCGACCTGCAGCGCCTCCTGCCAGACCTGTGTGGCGCGGTCCCGGTCGCCCAGCGTCTGGTGCGACTGTCCGCAGACCAGCAGCGCCGCCGCCCGGGTCGCCGGGTCGTCGCCGGCGTTGGCGACCATCTTCTCGGCGAGGGCGAGCGCGTCGGCGGCCCGGCCGACCTGGATCAGGGCCCGCGCCTGGACCAGCCGGTCGGCGGCGGGCATCGCGTCACCGGCGAGGGCGACGGCGCGGTCGGCGTACTCGACGGCGGCGGTCGGCTCCCCCAGCGACATGGCGCGGCGGGCAGCGCGGCCCAGGGCGGCGATCCCGCACGGCACGACCGCGCGGGGCGTGGCGTCCGGGCGCAGTCCGACGGCGTCGGCGAGGGTGGCGGCGCGTTCGACATGGGCGGCGATGAACTCGTCCCGGTCCGCCTCGGTCGTGCCGGCCGGCGCGGCGCCGCCACCGTCCGGGTCGGCCCAGCGGGCCAGCGCCGCGTGCCGTTCGGCCAGGTCGGCCTTGCCGATTCCGCCGTACGCGGCCTCCCGCATCAGTGGGGTGGCGAAGGCGTAACCGTTGCGGGTGCGGTGCAGCATCCGCCGCTGCAGCAGCTCCTCGACGGCGCGTTCGAGCTCGACCGCGGCCACCGCCGTGGGCCGGCTGTCCCAGCCGCCCCGCCGGTCGCGGAGCGCGACGAGCGCGGCGGCGGGGATCGTGTCGCCGACGACGGCGGCGTCGCGCAGCACCGAGCGGGCGTCGGCGGGCAGTGCGTCGATTCGCGCGGCGAGCACCGCCGCCAGGTCGCGGGAGAGCAGCCGGCTGCCGAGCGACCCGGGCACCAGCCGCCAGCCGCCGGCGGCGGCCGCCGCGCTGCGCGAGCCCGCCGGCTGTCGTTCCGAGACGGTGGTCAGGGCGCCGCGTTCGATCAGCAGGGTCACCAGTTCGGCCAGGTAGAAGGCGTTGCCCTGGGCGGTGCGCAGCAGCCGGTCGGCGTCGGCCTGCGGCAGCCGGCCACCGCCGAGGTAGCTGGTGAGCAGCCGTTCGGCGTCCGCGCCCCGCAGCGGCGGGAGGGCGTGCACCTCCGCGTCGGCGACCCGGGTCAGCGTGCCCGCGGTGCGGACCAGCTCCGGGCGGCCCAGCAGCAGCACCAGCACCGGGCCTTCGAGCCGGTTGAGGGTCACACCGAGGGCGTTGACGGTCTCCGTGGTGGCGTCGTGCAGGTCGTCGACGACCACCACCAGGGGCGCTTCGGCGGCGAGCGCGTTGAGCAGGCCTGCCACGGCGCCGGGCACGGCATCGGAGTCTCCGGGCGCGTTCTTGGCCGCCCACTCCCCGGCGTCGGTGGCGCTGCCCTGCTGGGTGGCGAGTTCACCGTGGCCGAGCAGGGCGAGCAGCTGGTCGGTGGCGATCGGCGGGGCGTCGCGCCGGTTGCGGGCCAGCCGCTGGGCGAGTTTGCGCAGCCGCTCCTCCACCACCGAGCGGGTCACGGCGGTCGAGGAGCCGGTGGGCAGCCCTACCGCCACCCGGACCAGGTCGGCCAGGGGTGCGAGCCGGCGTCGTTCGCCGAAGGCGGCGCAGCGCACGGAGAGGACCCGGGCGCCGCCGTGCGCGGCGTACCGGCCGGTGGCGACGTCCCGGCCGCCGGCGAGGCGCTCCACCTCGGCGGCGAAGCGGCTCTTGCCGATGCCGGCCTCGGCGGTCATCAGCAGCACCCGGGGCTCGCCGCGGTCGATGACCTCGGCGAGCCGGCCGGCCACGGTGCCCATCTCGGCCTCCCGGCCGACGAAGGGCGCCTCGTCGCCGAGACCGGAGCGGGTGCCGGGGGCGTCCAGGAGACCGAGCAGCTCGTACGCCTCGACCGGTTCGCGCTTGCCCTTGAGCCGCAGCGGGCGCAGCGCCCGCCAGGAGACGACGTGCCGGGTGACCGCGGCGGTGCCGGCGCCGGCGTAGACGGTGCCGATGGCCGCGGCGTCGGCGAGCCGGGCCGCGGTGTTGACGGTGTCACCGATGACTGTGTATTCGATGGCGGCCTGGATGCCGGCGACGACGTCGCCGGTGTTGAGCCCGACCCGCAGCCCGAGCGGGGCGCCGCCGCCGCGTTCGTCGTCGAGGACCCGGCGTACGGCGCGCTGCATGGAGAGCGCGGCGCGCACGGCCCGCTCGGCGTCGTCCTCGTGGGCGACGGGGGCGCCGAAGACTGCCATGATCCCGTCGCCGGTCAGCTTGTCGACGTGCCCGCCGAAGGCCTTGACCGCGCCGGCGAGGGCGGCGAGCACCCGGTCGGTGACGGCGCCGACCCGCTCCGGGTCGAGATCCTCCGACCAGGAGGTGAAGTCGGAGAGGTCGCCGAAGAGCACGGTGACGACCCGCCGCTCGGCGGCGGGCAGGGTCGCGGCGGCCGGCAGCGCGGCGCCGCAGTTGTGGCAGAACCGGGCGCCGGGGACGGCGACGGTCCCGCACACCGGACAGGTCACGGCAGGTCCAACCCGCCGGCCCCCGGGTCGAATTCCCGCCGCTGGGCCAGGTAGGCGAGCTGGGCCCGGACCGACCAGGTGGCGGCCGGCCAGAGGGAGGGGTCGACGTCGGCGTAGATGTGGGCGACGACCTCGGGTGCGGTGCTGATCCCGGCCGCGAGGGCGGCGCGGACCTGGTCGAGGCGGGCGCGGCGGTGGGCCAGGTAGAAGCCGGCGGCGACGGCGCAGTCGGCCAGCGCCGGCCCGTGCCCGGGCAGGGCCGTGATCCCCTGGTACGCGCCGAGCAGCTCCAGGCTCTCCAGGTACGCCCCGAGGTTGCCGTCCGGGTACGCCACGACGGTGGTGCCCCGGCCGAGGATGGTGTCGCCGGTGAGGATCACCTGCTCGTCGCCGCGGCGGACCAGGTAGGCGACCGAGTCGGCGGTGTGGCCGGGGACGGCGACCGGGGTGATGTCAAGGCCGTGGCCGGCCAGCCGGGTCGCCGCGGTGATCGGTTCGGCGTCGCGGCAGTACGCGGCGTCGACGGCCCGCACCGGCGCGCCGCCGAGGAGCCCGGCGAGGGTGTCGACTCCGTCGGTGTGGTCACCGTGCCCGTGGGTGATCAGGACACCGCCGACGGGGGTGTGCGCGGCGATCCGGGCCAGATGCCCGGCGTCGTCCGGGCCCGGGTCGATGATCAGCGCGGGCGCGCCGGGTTCGGCGCGCAGCACCCAGGTGTTGGTGCCCTCCAGCGTCATCGGCCCCGGGTTGGGTGCGCGCAGCAGCGTCACCCAGTCCGGAAGCCGATCGGCCAGCGCCGCGGCCGGCGTCGTCACATGCCCCGTCATGGCTGCGATCGTACGACCTCAGCGGGGGTGCCGACCGCAGCGCGGACGCAAGCCGGACAGCCGCCGCGATATGCCGCGCTACCGACGAAAAACGACCATCAGCGCCTATTCGCCTCAGGCGATCTCGACGATGAACTCCACCTCGACCGGGGCGCCCAGCGGCAGCTCGGCGACACCGACGGCGCTGCGGGCATGCCGGCCGGCCTCACCGAAGACGGCGCCCATCAGCTCGGAGGCGCCGTTGATCACGCCGGGGACGGCGGTGAAGCCGGGGGCTACGGCGACGAAGCCGGTGAGCTTCACCACCCGGGTCACCCGGTCCAGGCCGACCAGCGCGTCGATCGCCGCGAGAGCGTTGAGGGCGCAGCGCTTGGCGAGCTCCTTCGCCTGCTCGGCGGTGACCTCGGCGCCGACCTTGCCGCTGGCGACGAGCGTGCCGTCGACCATGGGCAGCTGCCCGGAGACGTAGACGTGCTGCCCGGACTGCACCGCCGGCACGTAGTCGGCCAGCGGCGGGGAGACCCGGGGCAGGGTCAGCCCCAGCTCGGCGAGCCTGGCCTGCACACCGCTCACGGCTTGGGCCGCTTCAGGTACGCGACGAGCTGCTCCGGGTTCGGGCCCGGCACCACGGCGACCAGCTCCCAGCCGTCCTCGCCCCAGTTGTCGAGGATCTGCTTGGTGGCGTGGATCAACAGGGGGACGGTGGAGTACTCCCACTTCTGCATGACTGATCAAGCTCCTAACTGTGGATCGTCCGGCCACAGCCTACGGGCTGCCCTGCCCTGGCGGGCCTGCCTCCTCGGTGGCGGAGGGCCCGGGCAGCCGGCCGCAGGCTCCGCTGTGGTCGTACGGCTGGGGGCAGCGGGAGCGGTCCGGCAACAGCAGATCGCAGAAGACCCGGAGCTGGTTGGTCTGGTCGTCGACGGTGGAGATGGTGGTCTCGCCGGCGTCGAACTCGGTGAGGCTGCCGAGGCGCTCGGCCAGGACCCGGGCCAGCACGGTGGCGGCGTCCAGATCGTCGACCCGCACGGGCAGGTGGATGACGTACCCGGTGTCGTCCTCGTCGGCGCGGGGCACCAGCCCCGGGCGGGCGAGGAGGGCGTCGCCCCGGTCCGCGCCGACCTCGGCCCGCCGCAGGCCGGGGTGACCGAGGTGGAGCTGGGGCGGCTTCTCCGCAGGGTCGTGCATGCCGGCCTCCAGGCGGGTTGTCGACGAGTCGCCGCCCGGCCGGACCGGCCTGGGTGCCGTCCGCGCCCTTCGCGGCACCCGCCGACGCTAGGCAGCGAAGGCGACAGTCACAACTGGACGCGCCCAATAGGGGACAAAAAGCAGGAACGGGATTTCCTGTCACATCGGTCCCGGCAGGTGGCTGCTCATTCGGGCCCGACGCCGCTACCCTCTCCTGCGAGCCGTACCGGATCCGCTCGATGCCCCAGGGGAGAAAATGACCCAGCCGCCGCACCAGCCTGGCCAACTGCCGGACGATTCCCGGGCACCGGAGGGCGGGCCGGGCGAACCCCCGGTCTCGCCGCAGACCGCCCCGCAGACCCCGACGGCAGCCGCCCCGCAGACGCCGACCGCCGCCGCGCCGCAGACGCCGACCGCCGCCGCGCCGGGACAGCACACGTACGACGCGTCCGGCCAACCTGTGTCCGCCGCTCCGGAACAACCCGCGTACGGCGCACCCGGACAGCCTCCGTACGGCGCTCCGGGTCAGCCTCCGCAGGGAGCACCCGGACAGTCTCCGTACGGCGCACCGGGCCAGCCTCCGCAGGGAGCACCCGGACAGTCTCCGTACGGCGCACCCGGCCAGCCTCCGTACGGCGCACCCGGCCAGCCTCCGTACGGCGCACCTGGTCAGCCCGCGTACGGCGCTCCGGGCCAGGCTCCGTACGGCGTACCTGGTCAGCCGGGGGCGTTCGGAGAGCCGGGGGCCCTGCCCGTCCCGGCGAAGAAGAGCCGCAAGTGGCTCATTCTCGGAATCACCGCGGGGGTACTGGCCCTGCTCGCCGGCGGCGGCGTTACCGCGGCCGTACTGGTGGCGCGCGACGCCGACGCCGGCCGGGGCGCACCCTCGGCCGGCGAGGCGGTCACCGAGTTCATGCGGGCGACCTACCGCGACCGCGACCACGACCGGGCGGCCGAACTGGTCTGCGGTCAGGCGCTGGACCGGCAGCGCCTCGACTCCAAGATCAACGAGATCGAGGAGCTGGTCGGCCCCTCGGGTGGTCTCTTCGCCTGGACCGATCCGACGGTGACCGAGGAGTCCGAGCAGACCGCGACGGTCACCACGACGGTGAAGCTGACCACGAACGACGAGCGGGTCTCGTCGGTGGACCTGCGGTTCGTGGTGGTGCGCAACGACCGGTGGCTGGTCTGCGAGGTCTCCTGAGCGCCGGGGCTGGTTAGGCTCGACAGGTGGCAGCAGTTGAGCAGGAGACCGGTTCGGCCGGCGCGGGCTGGCCCGCGCGGCTTCACGTCGTGACCGGCAAGGGCGGCACCGGCAAGACGACGGCCGCCGCCGCGCTGGCGCTGGCGCTGGCCACCGAGGGTCGCCGGACGTTGCTGTTGGAGGTCGAAGGGCGCCAGGGCATCGCCCAGCTCTTCGGCCTCGACCCGTTGCCCTACGAGGAGCGGCCCCTGGTCCGGGCGCCCGGCGGCGGAGAGGTCTGGGCGCTGCCGGTGGACGCCGAGGCGGCGCTGCTGGAGTACCTGGACCTCTTCTACAAGCTCGGCGCGGCCGGGCGGGCGTTGCGCAAGCTCGGCGCCGTCGACTTCGCCACCACCATCGCACCCGGGCTGCGGGACGTCCTGCTGACCGGCAAGGCGAAGGAGGCGACGACCCGCACCAGCCGCGACGGGCGCCGCGTCTACGACGCGGTGGTCGTGGACGCGCCACCGACCGGGCGGATCGGCCGGTTCCTGAACGTCACCGCGGAGACCGCGCGGCTGGCGAAGGTCGGGCCGATCAAGACCCAGAGCGAGGGAGTGGCCGCGCTGCTGCGCTCGCCGATGACGGCGGTGCACGTGGTGACGCTGCTGGAGGAGATGCCGGTCCAGGAGACGCTGGACGCTGTCGCCGAGCTGACGTCGCTGGGTTTCCCGGTCGGACGCGTCATCGTCAACGCCGCCCGTCCGGGGCCGGCGGTCAACCGGGTGACTCGCGAGGAGCTGCGCCGGGGCCTGGCCGCCGCCGGCCTGCCCGCCGACCGCGTCACGGTGGCCGGCCTGCACGCCGAGGCGCGGGACGCGTTGACCCGGCGGGAGCTGGAGGAGTCGCTGCGCCGGGATCTGGCCGAGCTGAAGCTGCCGATGGTGGAGCTGCCGTTGCTGATCGGCGGCGTCGACCGGGCCGGACTCGACGATCTCGCCGAGCGGCTGGCCGCCGCCGACTGACTCACACCATCGCCGCTCCCGGGCGACATCGCCGCCGTTGCCGATACGCTCGGAAGGTGCCTCCCGTACCCGCAGCCCCGCAGCTGGACGTAGATGAGATTCTCTCCGATCCGGAGATCCGGATCGTGGTCTGCTGCGGCGCGGGCGGCGTCGGCAAGACCACGACGGCCGCGGCGCTGGCCCTGCGCGCCGCCGAGCGGCACGGACGGCGCACGGTCGTGCTCACCATCGACCCGGCCCGGCGGCTGGCGCAGTCGCTCGGCCTGACCGAGCTGGACAACACCCCCCGCCAGGTCAAGGGGATCGACGCCGAGGTCGCCGGCGGCGAGCTGCACGCCATGATGCTCGACATGAAGCGCACCTTCGACGACGTGGTGCTCGCGCACACCGACCCGGAGAAGGCCGCCGAGATCTTCGCCAACCCGTTCTACCAGGCGATGAGCTCCACCTTCGCGGGCACGCAGGAGTACATGGCGATGGAGAAGCTCGGGCAGCTGCACTCCCGGGGCGAGTGGGACCTGATCGTGGTCGACACCCCGCCGTCACGCTCGGCGCTGGACTTCCTCGACGCCCCGGCCCGGCTGTCGCGTTTCCTCGACGGCAAGATGCTGCGACTGCTGATGGCCCCGGCCCGCGGTGGGCGCAGCATGTTCAGCCTGGTGACCGCCTCGTTCGGGGTCTTCTCGCGGGTGGTGCAGAAGGTGCTCGGCGCGCAACTGCTGACCGACCTGTCGGGCTTCGTCGCCGCCCTGGACTCCATGTTCGGCGGGTTCCGCCGGCGGGCCGAGCAGACGTACCAGATCCTGCAGGCCCGGGAGACCGCGTTCCTGCTGGTCGCGACCCCCGAGCCGGATGCGGTACGCGAGGCCGAGTACTTCGCCGGCCGGCTGCGCGAGGAGCGGATGCCGCTGGCAGGGCTGGTCTTCAACCGGGTGCACCGGGCGGCGGTGCAGCACCCGGACGAAGCGGCCAGCCTCGCGGCGGCCGACCGGCTGGCGGCGCTCGGCGGGCACGAGGGCACTGTGGAGACGCTGCGGGCACACGCGGCGCTGCTGCGCCTGGCGGCGCGGGAGCAGCGGGTGGCGGCCTCCTTCACCGAGGCGTTCACGCAGGTGCCGACGGTGGCCGTGACAGCACAACCCGCCGACGTCCACGACGTCGACGGGTTGCGAACGATCGGTGCGGCGATCAGCTGTTGACCAGGACCTTGTCCTTGTTCTTCATGGCGGCCTCGAACATTTTCCGCCAGCTCGCCACCTGGGGGTGCCGGCGCAGCAACGCGCGCCGCTCGCGCTCGGTCATGCCGCCCCACACGCCGAACTCGATGCGGTTGTCGAGCGCGTCGGCGAGGCATTCGTAGCGCACCGGGCAGCTACGGCAGATACGTTTCGCGACGTTCTGCTCCGCGCCCTGCACGAAGAGCGCGTCCGGGTCGCCGTTCTGACACGCTGCCAACGTGGGCCAGTCAGTGATCATGGCCATCTGTACTCGTCCCCCCTTGCTTTCCCGCTTACCAGCCTCGGTGCCGGCAGCCGGCAGTGAACCCCCGACCGTCCCGCTGTCGCCGTGATCCGGGCAGCGCGGACGAGATGCGGCGTTGTCGCCGCCTACATCATGCTCTGTAGTCATACGATTACGCAACGTTGTCGGTCAAATCCATCATTTGGGACACTCCACACTTTCCGTCAAGCTGCGCCCGCTTACCCCGCCCCAGTTGATGAAAACGCCGTAGCTCCCCTGGTTCTGGAGGAGACTCACGCCAGGACCGCCGCACCGGCCGGCCCGGCACCGGCACCGCCGGACGAGTCGGCCAGAAGGAGCACCCGTACCAGCAGATTCGTCCCGGCACCGGGCGTTTAGCACAACGAGCGCTGATCGCGATTGGAAATGGCAAGAACGCCGCGACGCACCTCGTTGCGTGTTCCCGTACCCTGGCCGGGTGACCTGGATGCGGAAGCGTGACCACCATGTGCTTACCAACGCCGCATCGCTACTGATCTGTGGACTCCTGGCCGGCGTCGTGGTGGCCGCCGCCGCATTTCCCGCAGTAGCGATGACGGGCCTTGCCGCGAAAGCGGGCGCGGAAGCCTTTGACAACCTGCCCAGCGAACTCACCGTCAAACGGGCGCCGCAGATCAGCTACGTCTATGCCAGCGACGGCAAGACAGTCCTCGCCACCATGTACGACGAGAACCGTCGCGACGTGAAGCTCGCCGACATCTCGCCCGACATGCAGAAGGCGATCATCGCCGCGGAGGACCACAACTTCTACGAGCACAACGGGGTGGACGTCAAGGGCGTCGCCCGGGCGTTCATCAACAACAGCGCCGGCGCCAGCCACCAGCAGGGCGCCTCCACCCTCACCATGCAGTACGTCCGGCTCGCGATCGCGTACTCGGCCACCCACCCCCAGGACGTGGTCGCCGCGACCGAGGACACCGCCGGGCGCAAGATGCGCGAGATGAGCTACGCGCTGCAGGTGACCAAGCAGTACACCAAGGACGAGGTCCTCGAGCGCTATCTGAACATCGCCGCCTTCGGCAACGGCGCGTACGGCGTCTACGCGGCCTCGCAGGTCTACTTCGGCAAGCACCCGCGCGACCTCAATGTCGAGGAGTCGGCGATGCTCGCCGGCCTGGTCAAGGCCCCGACCGAGTTCAACCCGGCCACCGAGAACGGCTACCCGCAGGCGGTGGGCCGGCGCGACTACGTCATCGACAACATGCAGAAGCTCGGCTTCATCACCACCGAGCAGGCCGAGCAGGCCAAGAAGGTGAAGCTGGTCGTCAAGGGCAAGCGGGCCGGCAACGGCTGCGTGGCGGCCAACAAGAACACCGGCTTCTTCTGCGACTACTTCTACCGCTGGTGGATGGATCAGGAGACCTTCGGCAGCACCACCTACGACCGGGAGCGCCGGCTCAAGAGCGGCGGCTACGCCATCACCACCACTCTGGACCTCAAGGCGCAGACCGCGGCCAACCGGGCCGTCAAGGAGCAGGTGAGCTACAACGACAAGCGCGCGCTGATGGTCGCCGCGGTCGAGCCGGGCACCGGGTACGTCCGGGCGATGGCGGTGAACCGCTTCTTCAAGCTCGACGACCCGGCCAGGCCGAAGAACAAGATTTCCTCGGATCCGGCGAAGGCCGCGAAGAAGATCCGCGGGTCGTACCCGAACACCACCAACCCGCTGATCAGCGGCAGCCCCGACATCCACGGCTACCAGTCCGGCTCGGTCTTCAAGATCTTCACGATCGTCGCGGCGCTGGAGCAGGGGTTGCCCCTGGACTACGCCATCAAGGCCCCGGCGAAGTTCGTCTCGGACTACCCGAACATCCCGGGTCCGGCCACCTGCCCCAAGAACGGCATCCACTACTACTGCCCGACCAACGCCGGCGGTGGCGGTGCCGGCACCTACCGGATGTGGGACGCCTTCGGTGCCTCGGTGAACACCTACTTCATCCCGCTGCAGCAGCAGGTCGGCTCGGACAAGGTCATCGACGCCGCGCAGCGGCTCGGCATCAAGTTCCGCGCCGCGAGTGATGCAAAGAAGACCACCAAGGAGGGCGGTTCGGACGGGTGGGGCGCCTTCAGTCTCGGTGTCTCGGCAACCACCCCGCTGGACGTCGCCACCGCGTACGCCACCCTCGCTGCCGACGGCAAGCACTGTGAGCCGATCCCAGTGCAGAAGATCGTCGACCTTGAGGGCAAAAAGCTCGACGTCGCGCAGCCCCGCTGCGAGCAGGTGATCTCCAAACAGGTGGCGCGCGGCGCGATCGACGCGGCCCGCTGCCCGGTCGGCGACCGCTCCGACACCACGAAGTGCAACGGCCAGGCCACGGTCGGCATGGCACGCGGCATGGTCGGCAAGCCGCTGGCCGGCAAGACCGGCACCACCGACGGCGAGAAGGTCGCCACGCTGGCGCTGACCACCAAGCAGCTGGCGGTCGCCGGGTTCCTCACCGACCCCGACTGGCCGGACACCAACCAGCGGATGGACCACAACACCGTCAACCCGGCGGTCATCGCCACCATGCGGGACGCCCTGGCGGGCAAGAAGGCCATCAACTTCACGCCGCCGAACGCCAACACCGTCTACGGCGATCAGCGCGCCATCCCGAACGTCTCCTGCCAGTCGGTCTCGGCAGCCCAGGAGCGGCTGCGGGAAGCCGGGTTCCGGGTCAGTGTGAGCAGCACCCGGGTCGCCTCCCGCTGCCCGGCCGGCCAGGTGGCGGGCACCAGCCCGGGTGACCGCACCGTCAAGGGCGGCCTGGTCGAGATCCAGATCAGCAGCGGTCGCGGGGGCGATGACGACGACAAGCCTCGCCGCCCCGGGCGCGGCAACTGAGCCGCCCTACGGCCGTGAACGCATAACGGGCGGGCACCCCCTGGGGGTGCCCGCCCGTTCCGTGTCCGCGTACGGGTCAGCTGGCGGCGAGCTGCCGGCGTACCTCGGCGGCGACCCGGCCGCCCTCGGCCCGGCCGGCGACGGCGGCCTGGGCGGCCTTCATCGCCGGGCCCATCTGCCCCATCCCGTTGAAGCCGCCCTCGGCGAGCGCCACGGCGACCAGCTCGGCCAGCTCCGCGTCGTCAAGTTGCTTCGGCAGGTACCGGTCGAGGATCTCCCCCTCGGCCCGCTCCTTGGCGGCCTGCTCATCCCGGCCCGCCTCGGCGAAGGCGGTCGCGGCCTCGCGGCGCTTCTTCGACTCCTTGGTGAGCACGGCGAGCACCTCGTCGTCGGAGAGCTCCCGCTTGGTCTTGCCGGCGACCTCGGCGGTGCCGATGGCGGCCAGCGCCATCCGCAGGGTGGAGGTGGTCAGCTCGTCACGGGCCTTCAGCGCTGCGCGCATGTCGGCGGTCAGGGAGTCCTTCAAGGTGCTCATGGCTGCTCAAACTACCCTGATCGGTATGCGAAAGCGCACAGTATTCCGGCTAGCCGCCGGCACCGTCCTCGCCGGGGCCGCCACCCTCGCGTACGCCTCACTCGTCGAACGCAACCTGTTCACCCTGCGGCGGTACGACGTGCCGGTGCTCGCCACCGACACCGAACCGCTGCGGGTGCTGCACCTGTCGGACCTGCACATGATGCCCGGACAGGCCCGCAAGCAGGACTGGGTGGCGTCGCTGGCGGCGACCGACCCGGACCTGGTGGTGGTGACCGGCGACAACATGGCGCACGTCGACGCCGTACCCGGGGTGATCCGGGCCCTGGCGCCGCTGATGGAGTTCCCCGGCGCCTTCGTCTTCGGCTCCAACGACTACACCGGCCCGGTGCTGAAGAACCCCTTCTCGTACTTCCAGGCCGACCGCGAGTACGCCCACGGGGTGAACCTGCCCGCCGGGGAGCTGCGGGACCTCTTCACCGGCGCCGGCTGGGCAGACCTGAACAACGCCCGGACCACGATCAAGGCCGGCGGCCGGCTGATCGAACTGGCCGGCGTCGACGACCCGCACGTCGAGCGGGACGACTACGCCGCCGTCGCCGGCCCGGTCTCGGCCACCGCCGACCTGAGCATCGGCGTCACCCACACTCCCGAGCCGCGGCTGCTGGACGAGATGGCCGCCGACGGCTTCGACCTGCTGCTCGCCGGGCACACCCACGGCGGTCAGGTCTGCGTACCCGGGGTCGGGGCGCTGGTGACCAACTGCGGCCTACCGCGGTCGATGGCGAAGGGGCTGCACCGCTGGCCCGGCTCCAACTCCTGGCTGCACGTCTCGGCGGGCCTGGGCACCCACCCCACCGCCCCGGTCCGCTTCGCCTGCCGCCCCGAAGCCACCCTGTTGACCTTGATCCCGCGCTGATCCGTACGGCCCGCCGGGGTGCTTCCCGGCGGGCTCCGGCGGGCCCGGGGGTGCGAATTTGATCCTCCGGGCGGGTGGGCTACTATTGCTCGGCACGCCTCGGGGTGTGGCGCAGCTTGGTAGCGCGCTTCGTTCGGGACGAAGAGGTCGTCGGTTCGAATCCGGCCACCCCGACCAGAGGTACAGCAGGTCAAGGCCCCTCCACGGAGGGGCCTTGATTCGTTTCTAGGGTTCACCGCTCCTCCTGAGGCCGCGAGAAGGCAGCGAACGACGCGAGCCTGGATGGTGTCCCGCGATGAGATCGTCGGCGCCGGCACGGTGATCGCTGTGCTGGAGCTGGTCGCGCGGAAGGCTCGCGGTGAGTTGCAGAGGTCAGCGTCGTAGGAGACTGAAGCACCGCCTACACCGTGATCACTTCGGGGGTTGCAGGCCGTGTCCGGCGAGGCTCTCGGTGGCCCGGCACGACAGCTCCCCTGGCTGCCGCTGGGCGCCGGCAGGTCGCCACGCCTCCGCCGTCCCGCTGCTGCGGACACGCGCGAGGACGCAGTCGTAACGGCCGCTCTCCCGAACCGGTGAGCGCAGGGCCACGCCCACTTCCCCGCCCACGACCGCCACATCGACCCTGATCGCGGGGTCGAGCGAGAACGTGGCGAGGGGCCGCCCACACTCCGGCTTCGTCCGCGCTGGTCTCCGAGAGCACACGACGCAACTCGTCCGGCGATGGCAGCTTCGGCTCGGTCGGTGGTGGAAACGTCAACCGGGCGGCAAGCGACGGGCAGGGAACAGTCGGCGGGTCCGCCGGAGGTGCGGGTGCGAAGCGCAACTCGAAGCAGAATTCCTCACTGACCCACTCCGGCTCCAGCCATGAGCCGTCTTTGCCCGTGCCGACCACGCGGAGCACAGCGGTGACGCCGTCGGGATCAGCCGTGTCCACTCCCGAGATCGAGATCAGGTCCGCCTGCGGGGAAGCAGCTAGCGCCCGGCCGATCTGGTCCGCCGTACGAGTCCGATCGTCACTCTGGGCTCCGACTTCGGCGACGAGGTCGGACACGGCATCCCGGGCGTCCTGGGCTTGACCCGTTTCGACGGACAGGGTCGATGTGTCGATGTTAGTTAGGCTGCCTGGACCGTTGGTAGTAGGTG
>NZ_JBLLDT010000003.1:181823-435075 GCF_049523535.1 Melissospora conviva | reverse complement strand
TCGGTGCTGCCACGAATGACTCCCTTCAGCTCCATCAGAGCATGATCGAAAGCCTCCGAGCTACCGGGGGAACCTCACGTCCACCGTCGTCCGCTGGCGACCGCTCCCATCGTCACCCAGCTAGTCACCCGGCAGACGCGGATAGATGGGTCTGCTGCACCGATAGGTGACATCTGAGATGGCTTGCCCTGGTGGCGGGCTGGAAGGATGTTGCTGTGCCCAAGCCCTACCCTCGAGAGTTCCGTGATGACGTCGTGCGTGTGGCTCGTGACCGTGATCCGGGTGTGACGGTCGAGCAGATCGCCAAGGACTTCGGGGTCCACCCGATGACGTTGTTCAAGTGGCTGCGCCAGGCCGACGTCGAGGTCGGCGCCAAGCCGGGTGTGACCCGTGGTGAGTCGGCCGAGCTGCGTGAGGCGCGCAAGCGGATCCGGTTGTTGGAGCAGGAGAACGAGGTCCTGCGTCGGGCCGCTGCGTACTTGTCGCAGGCGAACCTGCCGGGAAAAGGCTCTACCCGCTCGTGAGCGAGCTGGCCGCCGACGGGATCCCCGTGGCGGTGACGTGCCGGGTGTTGAAGATCGCTCGTCAGCCCTACTACCGGTGGCGTGTCCGCCGTGTCACCGACGCTGAACTGGCGCAGGCGTATCGGGCGGACGCGTTGTTCGACGCCCACCGCGATGACCCGGAGTTCGGCTACCGGTTCCTGGTCGATGAGGCGGCCGCGGCCGGGCAGCCGATGACGGACCGGACCGCGTGGCGGATCTGCTCCGGCAACGGCTGGTGGTCAACCTTCGGCAAGAAACGCAGGCGAGGCAAGGGCGGCAAGGTCGGCCCGCCGGTGCACGACGACCTGGTGCGCAGGGACTTCACCGCCGACGGCCCGAACCGGTTGTGGTTGGCCGACATCACCGAGCACCGCACCGGCGAAGGCAAGCTCTACCTGTGCGCGATCAAGGACGTGTGGTCCCACCGGATCGTCGGCTACTCCATCGACTCACGCATGAAGTCGCGCCTGGCCGTCAACGCCCTGCACAACGCCGTAGCCCGCCGTGGTGACGTGGCCGGCTGCGTGCTGCACACCGACCGCGGGTCGCAATTCCGAAGCCGAAAATTCGTCCACGCCCTCCACCAGCACCACATGATCGGGTCGATGGGCAGAGTCGGCGCCGCCGGCGACAACGCTGCCATGGAGTCGTTCTTCGGCCTGCTGCAGAACAACGTCCTCGACCGCCGAACCTGGACGACCCGGCAACAACTGAGGATCGCGATCGTGACCTGGGTCGAACGGACCTACCACCGCCGTCGACGCCAACGATCCCTGTCCCGGTTGACCCCTATCGAGTACGAGACCATCATGACCCCACTGGCCAGTCAGGCCGCGTGACTACAACTGTCACCTATCGGTGCAGCAGACCCGCGCGCCCAGGTGGCGACGCGTGCGGCCCGTTCAGGGCCGCCTTGAAGACGTACAGAAAGGTTCTCACCACTTCACCGGCAGTCGGCTGTCGTACTCCGCTTGATGCGTTACGTCGTGGCTTCATTAGATCCGTGACACGACGTCCCGGCTCGTTGGCTACCCGCCGTGAGCATGGGCCGCCTGAGGTGGGTGATCTTATCCGCTTCTAGCCGATCAGCGGACGAACCGGCTCGCTTCAGCAGTCCCCGTGTCGTATGCTGGCCGACTTTGATTCTTCGGGAGGTTGGGTCGGCTGAGTACCCGCAGGAAGTTGTACAACGCTTCCATGCACCGCCTGAGCAAGTAGATGACGGCTTGGTAGGAGAAGCTCCGAAGAATTGGCAGTCGATCATCATCGAGGATTACGACCCGGCATGGGCTGCTCGATACGCTGCTACCAGTTCCCTGTTCAAGGAGGTTTTGGGCGAGCTGATCCTCAACACCGAACACGTAGGATCCACATCGGTGCCGGGCCTGGCAGCCAAGCCCATCATCGACATCGATCTCCTGCTTGAAGACACGGCGGACGAGTCCCGCTACATCCCCGCCCTTGAAGGGATCGGGTACCGACTCGTTCTCCACCAGCCGTGGTGGCACGGGCACCGGATGCTGGTTGGCCCTGCGGAAGACATCAATCTTCACGTTTGGCCGCGGGACGCGCCCGAACCGATCAGGCACAGGCTCTTCCGCGACTGGCTGCGCTCGCATCCAGAAGACCGGGAGCTCTACGCCGCGACCAAGCGGAGCCTCGCGCGGGACACGGTCCACCGAGCCGGTGACTACAGCCTGGCGAAGAACGACGTCATCGACCGGATCCTTGCACGCATCTTCGCGGCAGCCAGCGACCGACCCCTACCTGACCCCGATTGATGGCGAGCTTGACCGCATACCAGGCAATGCCGTGGACGCACCTGGTGTCGGTGCGTGCGGTGGCGCCGTCGAGAACCACGATCAGATTCTCGCTGACCATCGCCCAAATCCTCGCTGGGCGAGGACGGGTTGCCGGCCTCCGAGGCGGTCGAGACACGCATCAGGCCACACCCTCACTGCGGTACGGACGTCAGCGCCTCGACCCCCGTCACCGCCCGGCTGGCCGGGTCGTACGCGCAGCGCACCAGCAGGGAGAACCGGCGGTTCTTCAGCTCGCGGTACAGCTCGTCCAGGTGCTCTTCGAGGTACTGGGTGACGCCGATAGTTCCCATGGCGTGGACACCAGCCAGGTACAAGAAGGTTCCCCGCCCGACATCGCTGATCTCTGCGGTCACTCCGGCACCAGCGTCACTGAGAAGGTCTACCGGCATCAGCTGCGACCGGTTTGCCGACCGGCGCCGCCGTCATGGATTGGATCTTTGATGTTGACCGGAAGCCTGAGGAGTAGTCACTCAGTTAGACAACTGGACACACCAAAGGGGCCATGTCCGTTGCCGGACATGGCCCCTCATCTGGTGGGCGATACTGGGTTTGAACCAGTGACCTCTTCCGTGTCAAGGAAGCGCGCTCCCACTGCGCCAATCGCCCTCGTTGTTGCGAGGTGGAGACGGGATTTGAACCCGTGTACACGGCTTTGCAGGCCGTTGCCTCGCCTCTCGGCCACTCCACCGAGCCAGACCTTCACTTGCGTGATGATCTCTCCGAGCGGACGACGGGATTCGAACCCGCGACCCTCACCTTGGCAAGGTGATGCGCTACCAGCTGCGCTACGTCCGCGTGCCGCCGGTGCCCCGGCGGCTGTCTCCGGCGTTTCCCGGTGACGGATGAGAACTTTAGCCGGTCGAGGATCAGTTGCCAAATCCGGCCCCCCACCCGCGCGTTCGGGCCGCGCGCCGGGGCCACGCGGGCCCCGGCGTACGGCGAGCGGCGGGCCAGGCGACGGCCGAAACGTTGACGTCGGAGATCCAGATACCGGGAGACATTCAGCGTCCGTTCCGCCCGGCTTGGTCACCTTCGCGACATGCAGGTCCCGTGAAGGCGTTCGTTACCCCATGTGGTCGGTTGTGTAAGTTACGGTGACGCCGTGACGAGAAGTCTGGCCGAGGTACGCCTGGATTCCCTGCTCCGCACCGCCTGCGAGGTGATCGTGCGCCGGGGCATCTCCAACACCCGCACCGCGGACGTCGCGGAGGCCGCCGGGGTGAGTCAGGCCCTCGTCTTCTACCACTTCACCACCAAGGAGCGCCTGCTCGCGCAGGCCTTCGAGTACGCCGCCGAGCAGGACATCGCCCGGCTGGACTCCGTTGCCCGCTCCGGCGCCGACGCGCTGACCCGGCTCAAGCGGCTGGTGAAGCTCTACTCCCCCGTCGGTCGTGTCCCCGCCTGGTCGCTCTGGATCGACGGCTGGGCGGAGTCGATGCGTACGCCGGAATTGGAGAAGGTCTGCCGGCGGCTGGACCTGCGCTGGCGGCAGGACCTGAGCCGGGTCATCGAGGACGGGGTGACCGAGGGGGTCTTCGACTGCCCGGATCCCACCGGCGCCGCCTGGCGGATCAACGCCGTGATGGACGGCCTGGCCCTGCAGTACGCCGTGCACGAGCGGATGATCTCGCGGCGGCAGGTGACCGAGTGGGTCCGCCTCTCCACTGCCCGCGAGGTCGGGCTGGACCCCGCCAGGCTGGCCTGACTCTTCCGGCAGTTCGGCCCGGCCGGGCGTAACCGGGCGGAGCGCGGGAACGACGGGGACATGGAACTGCTTGAGGCGTACCGACGAGGGTTGCGTGAGTTCACCGACCGGGTGGGCCAGGTCGACCCGGCGCAGTGGTCGGCACCGACACCCTGCCGCGAGTGGGACGTCCGCGCCTTGGTCAACCATGTCGTCGGGGTGGACCGGCAGACCGCTCCGGTGCTGGCCGGGGAGACGGCGGCAGACATCGGCCACGAGGACGGTCAGGGTCAGGATCTGCTCGGCCCGGATCCGGTCCGGGCCGCCGAGGAGGCAGCCGCCGCGGCGGACGGGGCGGTAAGCAGCGCCGACGTGCTGGACCGGACCGTGCGCGGGCCGGCCGGGGAGATCCCCGCGGAGGAGTATCTGCACCAGATGCTCGCCGAGCACCTGATCCACGGCTGGGACCTGGCGGTGGCGATCGGTGTCGACCCGGGGCTGGACCCGGCCGTGGTGCACGAGTGCGCCGACTGGTTCACCAGCCGCGTCGCCAACTATCAGGCCGGCCAGCTGATCCGGACCGGGGTCGACGTGCCCGCCGGGGCCGACGAACAGGACCGTCTGCTCGCCGCCTTCGGCCGGGATCCCGACTGGGCCCCCGACAGCTGAGACGGACGATTCAGGTTGCCGGGGCCCCGCCGGCCGTACCCTGCGCCGTAGGGGTCTGGCCGGTTGCGGCGAAGCGGCGGCGCAGGCCGGGCAGGGCGCGCGGGGAGACGTTGGCCAGGGCGAGGTCGCCCTCGTAGTGGGCGACGACCCGGGGGTCCATCACCCGCCGCCACAGCGGCGTGACCAGCGCGAGCACGATCATGCTGGCGTAGCCGGCGGGCAGCTGCGGCGAGAAGTCGAAGCTGCGCAGCGTCTGGTAGCGGCGCAGCGGGTTGGCGTGGTGGTCGCTGTGCCGCTGGAGCTGGAAGAGGAAGACGTTGGTGACCGTACGGTCGCTGTTCCAGCTGTGCCGCGGGTCGACCTTCTCGTAGCGGCCGGCGGCGTTGCGCTGCCGGCAGAGGCCGTAGTGCTCGAGGTAGTTGACGACCTCCAGCAGCGAGAAGCCGAAGATCCCCTGCAGCAGCAGGAACGGCAGCACGCCGGGGCCGAAGAAGACCGCCAGGGCGGCGAAGAGCAGCACCGTCATCGCCCAGGCGTTGAGGACGTCGTTGCGCGGCGTCCAGGGGCTGCGGCCGCGGATGCGGAAGCGTGAGGTCTCCAGCCGCCACGCCGAGCGCAGGCTCCCGATCACCGTACGCGGCCAGAAGGCCCAGAAGCTCTCCCCCAGCCGGGAACTGGCCGGGTCCTCCGGGGTGGCGACGCGGGTGTGGTGGCCGCGGTTGTGCTCGACGTAGAAGTGGCCGTAGCCGGTGGGCGCGAGGGCGATCTTCGACAGCCAGCGTTCGACGTTCTCCCGCTTGTGGCCGAGCTCGTGGGCGGTGTTGATGGCGATGCCGTTGACCACCGCCAGGGTGGCGATCAGCCCGGCGGCGCCGGCGAGGGAGAGATCGCCGTTGACCCAGACCCAGCAGCCGACGAGCAGCCCCAGGTACTGCAGCGGCAGGTAGAGGTAGGTCAGCCAGCGGTAGTAGCCCTCGCCCTGGAGGCGGGAGAACTCCTCGTCGGGGGGGTTGTCCCGGTTGTCGCCGATGAGCAGGTCCACGGCGGGGATGACCCCGAAGACGATCACGGGGGCCAGCCACCAGGCCCACCAGGAGCCGCCCGTGCCCTGCCACACCAGGAAGCCGAGGAAGGGCAGCAGCGGAACGCCGAGCGCCAGTGGCCAGAAGGGCTTGCGGGTGTCCTGCCAGCTCGGTGCGGGGGTCTGAGCAGTCTCGGTGGCCATCGCCAAACCTCCGGGGGGGTACGGAGCCGCTTGGCGAAAGCGTGTCACGAACCTCACAGGTTTCACAAGGGTGAATTCGATGTGACGCATCGAGGACCTTGCCAGGTCCGAAGGTGAATGATATCCAAGGGTCTCCATGTGATCACGTCCGCCGCTCGTCCGAGCGGCGCGGGCGTGCCGCTGCCGACGGCCACAGGAGGCCCCGTGCGCAGACCGGATTCACACCGCTTTCCCTTCCGCCCGACACTTCCCGCCCTCGCCGCCGCCACCCTCCTCATCGCCCTCGTCCCGGTCGGGGCCACCGCCAGCGCCGCCCCCGGCGGCGCGGGCCTGGAAATAACGTCGGGGCCCTTCGCCGAAGCGGACGGGCACACCCACCGCGACATCGACAACCGGCGCGGCTCCGCCGCTCCCGACGCCCGGCAGCGCGGGCTGGCCACCCGGCAGGACCCGAGCGTGCGCTGGAACCGGCTCGGCACCCCGCACGCCCTCGGCCCCGCCGAGACCCCCCTGGCCCAGGGACTGCCGAAGAATCCGGAGCAGACCGCCCGCCAGTACCTCATCGAGAACAACGACCTCTTCGGTCTCGACGAGGCCTCCGTCGGCGCCATGAAGACCGTGCTGGTCCGCGACATCGGCGCGGGCGCCGTGGTGACCCTGCAGCAGGTCTTCGGTGACCTGCCCGCCGGACACGACGGCCTCGTCACCGTCGCCGTCACCAACGGCACCGTCCTGTCGGTCAGCTCGTCGCTGTCGCGCGACACCAGCGCGCCCGCCGCGGCCACCCTCACCTCCGAGCAGGCGTACGCGGCTGCGCTCGCCGACGCCGGCCTCACCGCCGAGCAGCTCACCAGCCACGCCGTACGGGAGGTGGCGGTTCCCACGCCGCTCGACGGGGTGCGCAGCGCCTACGAGGTGACGCTGATCGCCGCCGGCACCGACGAGCCCGCCGCCTTCACCACCTATGTGGACGGCATCGACGGCACGGTGCTGATCCGCGAGGACCTGGTCGACTTCGACTCCGACAACCCCAGCTGGGCGGTCTTCCCCGCTGCTCCCCGGCCCGGCAACCCCGCCCCGGACAACCGGGAACGCTGGTGCGCCGACGCGGCCCCGGACTGCGACCGCGCCTACCGGGACCCGGCGAGCGGCCAGGCCTGGGACATCGACCTGACCACCGGCGAGCCGACCTTCACCACCAGCGGCAACTCGGCCGCGACCGTACGCGCCTGGGGCGGTGGCACCCCGTCGATCCCGGCGACGACCAGCCCGGACCGCACCTACGAGTACGCCTTCACCGACCAGTGGCACGCCGCCCGCTGCAACCCGGAGGTCTTCACCTCCGCCCAGCGCAACGACGACGACGCCGCGATGGCGAACCTCTTCGCCATGCACAACCGGATGCACGACTGGTCGTACCACCTGGGCTTCACCGAGGCGACCTGGAACCTGCAGGCGGTCAACCTCACGCCCGAGGGGCTCGGCGGCGACGCCGAACAGGGGCGCGCCCAGCAGGGCGCGATCAGCGGCAACCGCAACAACGCCAACCAGGGCACCCCGCGTGACGGTCTGCCGCCGACGACGAACATGTACCTCTGGCAGCCGGTCGCCGGTGGGCCGTACCCGCCGTGTGTCGACGGCGACTACGACATGACGGTGATCGGCCACGAGTACACCCACGCCATCACCAACCGCATGATCGCCGGCCCGAACAGCGGCATCGGCGGCCACCAGGGCGGCTCGATGGGCGAGTCGTGGAGCGACCTGCTCGCCGCGGAGTACCTCTTCCAGAACGGCCTGCGGGCGCCGGGCGAGACGCCCTTCGTCACCGGCGGCTACGTCACCGGCAACCTGGTCAGCGGCATCCGTAACTACGACCTGAGCCGCAGCCCGCTGAACTACTCCGACGTCGGCTACAACACCGGCGGTCCGGCCGTGCACGCCGACGGTGAGATCTGGGGCGCCACCAACCACCGCATCCGCACGGCCTTCGTCAAGCGCTACGGACTCGGCACCCCGCAGATCCAGCTCGACTGCGCCCAGGGGCGCCGGGACGCCGACCAGTGCCCCGGCAACCGGCGCTGGTCGCAGCTGGTCTTCGACTCGTTCCTGCTGCAGGCCGCCAGTCAGGTGAGCATGCTCGACATGCGCGACAACATGCTCACCGCCGACCTGCTGCGCTTCGGCGGGGCGAACCAGGAGCTGATCTGGGCCGAGTTCGCCCGTTCCGGGATGGGCCGCGACGCCGTCACCAACGGCGCCGGTGACACCGACCCCACGCCGAGCTTCGCCAGCCCGCACGGGCGCAACGCGCAGGTCACCCTCGCCGGCCGCGGGCAGAGCAAGGACGCGGCGATCCGGCTCTACGTCGGCGCGTACGAGGCGCGGGCCACCCCGATCGCCGACACCGACCCGGCGACCGAGCTCGGTGCGAACTTCGAGCTGGTGCCCGGCAAGTACGAACTGCTCGCCGTCGCACCCGGCTTCGGGCACGAGCGGTTCACGGTGACCGCACGGGCCGGGGTGCCGCTCAAGCTGAACCTGGCGCTGGACCGCAACCTCGCCTCCATCGCCTCCGGCGCCGTGGTCAGCGGTGACGGGCTGAACCTGGAGCAGATCGCCGACGACACCGAGGCCACCAACTGGGCCTCCCGCGACGGCGTGGCGGGCCGCCGGATCACGGTCGACCTGGCCGGAAACGGGCCGCAGCTGGTCTCCAAGGTCAACGTCAGCGCCATGCTCCGGCCGGCGATCACCGGCGACGCCGACGCCGGCAGCCAGAACGCCCTCAGCGCGCTGCGGTCGTTCAAGGTGCTCGCCTGCAACGGGCTGCTGCGCGACTGCACGGACCAGGCGAACTTCCGCACTGTCTACGTCAGCCGCAGTGACGCGTTCCCCGGTGGGGCGTACCGGCCCTACACCCGCGACATCAACCTGCGCTCGTTCACGATCTTCCCGACGATCGCGACGCACGTGCAGATCGAGGTGGTGGACAGCCAGTGCACCGGCGGCCCGCACTACGCCGGTGAGCAGGACGACGACCCGCGTACGCAGACCGACTGCGCGACGGCCAGCCCGTCGCGCGACCAGGTACGCATCAGCGAGTTCCAGGTCTTCACGAAGTGACGACCGGTCCGGGCCGGCCGTACGCACGGCCGGCCCGGACCACCCCGTACTGGTGCCGCAGACGCGCCGGGCAGAATGCCGAGCGTGTCCGACATCGCCAGCGACTTCGTCCGGCTGCACGCCACGCTCGCCCCGGTGCCGTTCGTGCCAGAGGTGCGGCTGCACCAGGCCGACGAGCCGATCGGGCTCTGGGAGCTGACCGAGGGCGAGTTCCGCAGTGACCAGCCGCCGCCGTTCTGGGCGTTCGCCTGGGCCGGCGGTCAGGCCCTGGCCCGTTACGTGCTCGACCACCCCGAGGTCGTCCGCGGCCGGCGGGTGCTGGATCTCGCCGCCGGCTCCGGGCTGGTGGCGATCGCGGCGATGCGGGCCGGGGCGACCTCGGTACGCGCCGTCGAAGTCGACGAGCGCGCGGTGGCGGCGATACTCCTCAACGCCGAGGCCAACGGCGTACCCGTCGACGCCGAGCTGGCCGACCTGCTCGACGGCGACGCCGGCGACGCGGAGGTGGTGCTGGCCGGGGACGTCTTCTACAGCGACGCGATGGCCCGGCGGATGCTCCGTTTCCAGCTGCGGGCGGCGCGCGCCGGTGCGCGGGTGCTGGTGGGCGACCCGGGCCGGGCCTTCCTGCCCCGCGAGCGCTTCCGGGAACTCGCCGTCTATGAGGTCCCCGTGCCACCGGCCCTGGAGAGCGTCACGGTGAAGCAGACCACCGTCTGGGAGCTGAACCCCGGCCGTCCCGGCGCGGCCGGTTAGCGTCGCGGCGTGCTCTTCCGCAGCTGGGAGCCGGCCCTGCTCGACGACCCGTGGCCGGCGGTCGCCACCGTCGCCGACCATGTGGGCGTACCGCATCTGGTGGTGACCCGGCACGCGCTGGTGCGCCAGGTCCTCACCGACGCGGTGACGTTCCGGCCGGAGAACGCCCTGGACGCGGTGACGCCGATGCCGGTGGCGGCGCTGCGGATCCTGGCCCGGCACCGGTTCCGGCTGCCGCCCACCCTGGCCAACAACGGCGGGGCGAGCCATCCGCAGATCCGGGCGATCGTCGCGGCGGCGCTGCACCCTTCCCGGGTGGAAGCCCAGCGGCCGTGGCTGACCGGGCTGGTGCGGGAGCGGGTCGCCGCGCTCACCGCCGAACTGGACGCGGGCGCAAGCGCGGACCTTTACGCCGGGCTCGCCGCGGACCTGCCGCTGCTGGTGCTGGCCCGGCTGGTGGAGCTTCCCGACGCCCCGGTGAGCGCGGTCAAGGACTTCGCCCGGGCCGCGCTGGAGCTCTTCTGGGCGCCGCTGGACGCCGAACGGCAGCTCGTCCTCGCCGCCGAGGTGGGGCGCTTCCACGAGGTGCTGCGGGAGTTCGCGGCCACCGGCGGCGGGCTCGCCGCCGACCTGCGGGCCGCCGGCCACGGCCCCGACACGGTCG
This sequence comes from Melissospora conviva, assembly GCF_049523535.1. NCBI lineage: Bacteria > Bacillati > Actinomycetota > Actinomycetes > Micromonosporales > Micromonosporaceae > Melissospora > Melissospora conviva. Next base: position 424,586 of record NZ_JBLLDT010000003.1, on the reverse strand, counting down.
TCGGGGCGCTCTTCTTCCTGCTGGTGGCCGGGCAGGAGACCACCTCACAGTTCCTCACCCTGCTGCTGCACCGGCTCACCCGGGAGCCGGCCGTGCTGGCAGGGCTCCGGGACGGCAGCGTCGCGGTCGCCGACGTGGTCGAGGAGGGGCTGCGGCTGGAACCGCCGATCGTCACCTGGCGGCGGGTTGCCGCCGTCGACACCACCCTCGACGGCACAGCCGTGCCGGCGGGCACGAGCATCGTGCTCTGGCTGGCCCGGGCCGGCCGCGATCCGGCCATCGTGGACACCCCGACCGGGCTGGTCCCTCAGGAGGCCGGCCCCGGTTCGCCGGAGGAGTTCCGGCCCGGCCGGCGTGGATCGCGGCGGCACCTGGCCTTCGGGGCCGGGCCGCACCGCTGCCTCGGTGATCAGCTCGCCCGGATGGAGGCGGCCGTCGTCGTCGCCGAGACGGCGCCGCTGCTGACCGGGGCGACGGTGGTCCGCCCGCCCTGGTGCCCGGACAACCTCACCTTCCGGATGCCGGACGCCTTCGTCATCCGCCGCGGCTGAAAGCGGGAGCGGGCACTGACGCAAGTGGGGGGTGACGTTGCCGTTCGTGCGCAGCCACGGGCCACGAGTCAAGTGTTTCGGTCGGGGCGCGGTCAGGCAGGGATGCCCAAGCGACTCAGCTGATCTCCTCGGCCCAGGCGCGCCAGTCGTCGAGCACCCCGTAGAGCTCCGGGGTGAGCCAGCCGGGCGCGGAGCGGCGGAAGACCCCACCGTCCATGTCACCCGCGCCCTCCGGCAGCACACCGAGCAGGTTCGGCACCATTTCGCTGAGGTTGAACCAGTGCACCAGCTCCGCCTGGGCGGGCCAGCTGCCGAGTACCACCCCGGCGGGGATCTCCCGCCGTCGCAGCGCCTCCAGGGTCAGCGCGGTGTGGTTGAGCGTGCCGAGCCCGGGACGGGCCACGACGACGGCGGGGGCCCCGAGCGCCACCGCCAGGTCGGCACAGGTCCAGACCTCCCCGGCGGGGCGCAACCCCATCGGCACCAGCAGTCCGCCCGCCCCTTCGATCAGGACCAGGTCGTGCGTGTCGGCTTCGGCGCGTACGGCGTCGGCGACGCTGTCGAAGTCCAGTGCCGGCAGCTCGGCCACCCGGGCCGCGGCGAGCGGGGCGAGCGGGTCGGGATAGGTCACCAGCGTCCGGGCGGTGTGCGGGGTGGCGAGCCGGGCGATGGTCTCCACGTCGGTCGGTTCGCCGGTGGCTGTGCCGGTCTGGCCGGGTTTGACGACGGCGACCTTGAGTCCGGCGGTCTGGGCGGCGGCGACGATCGCGGCGGTGGTGATGGTCTTGCCGACTCCGGTGTCGGTGCCGGTGACCAGCACCAGCCCCTGCCACGGGCTCACGGCCGGCACTCCACGATCATGTCGAGGGCCCGCTCGAAGTCGGCGCGGGGCACGCCGGCGTTGATCGTCAGGCGCAGCCGGGAGCGGGGGTCCGGTGTGGAGGGCGGCCGGAAGCAACCGACGGCGACCCCGCGGTCGAGGCAGTCGGCTGCCCAGGCGACCGCGGCCTCCGGGCCGGGCGCGGTCGCGGAGACCACCCCGCCCCGGGGGGTGCAGACCGCCAGGCCGGCCGCGCGCAGCCGGGTCGTGGCGGTCGCCGCCCGGTCGGCCAGTTCGGCGCGCAGATCGTCGCCGTCGCGGGCCAGCCGGGTCGCGGCGAGCACCCCGGCGGCCACCGCCGGCGGCAGGGCGGTGTCGAAGATGAAGGTGCGGCCGGTCTCCACGAGGTGCCGGATGAACTCCGCCGGTCCGGCGACGAGACCGCCCGCCCCGCCCAGGGACTTCGACAGCGTCGCGGTGACGATGACGTCGGGGGCGCCGGCGAGCCCGGCCTCGGCGACCGCGCCGGCGCCGGCGGGGCCGCTGACGCCGAGCGCGTGCGCCTCGTCGACGAGGAGCAGCGCACCGTGGCGGCGGGTCAAGGCGTGCAGCTCGGCCAGGGGTGCGAGGTCACCGTCGACCGAGAAGATCGACTCGGTGACGACCACGGCGTCCCGGCCCGGCGCCGCGGCGAGGGCGGCCTCGACGGCGGCGACGTCGTTGTGAGGTGTCACCACCGTCTGGGCGCCGGAGATGCGGCAGCCGTCGATCAGCGATGCGTGATTGTGCGCGTCGGAGACGAGCAGGGTGTTGGCGCGCACCAGCGCCCGGACGGCGGCGAGGTTGGCCAGGTACCCGGAGGAGAAGACCAGCGCCCCGGCCGTCCCGGTCCAGTCGGCGAGTTGCCGCTCCAGCTCCCGGTGGGCGTCGGTGGAGCCGCGGACCAGACGGGAGCCGGTGGCCCCCAGCCCGTACGCGGTCAGCGCGTCGGCCGCCGCGGCGGTGACCGCCGGGTGGCGGGCCAGGCCGAGGTAGTCGTTGCCGGCGAGGTCGATCACCTCGTCGGCGGGGCCACGGGGACGCAGCCGGCGGGTCAGTCCGGCCTTGGCCCGCCGCTGGGCGCTGCGGTCCAGCGCCGCCAGCCACTCTGCCGTCACGTCCCCACCTTTCGGCGGACCGCCGCCGGCCCCGGCGGACCGGCCCGCTCCGCCGGGCGAAATTACCACCCGGTCGCCGTCTTGATCCGTCGGCCGTCGTGCCGGGCCGTACCGGTGCGGATCTGGAACAGCGTTGCCGGGCCATTCCCGACAGGGGCGAGGTTTTGTAGGGTACGGGCCATGTCAGAGATCCTCGACCGGGCTCGTACCCAGGTCCTCGAAGGCGGTGTCGGCCTCGACGAGGCCGGAATCCTCGCCGTGCTCAACCTGCCCGACGAGCACCTGCCCGCCGCCCTTCAGCTCGCCCACGAGGTACGGATGCGCTGGTGCGGCCCGGAGGTCGAGGTCGAGGGAATCATTTCGCTCAAGACCGGCGGCTGCCCCGAGGACTGCCACTTCTGCTCCCAGTCGGGGCTGTTCACCTCGCCGGTGCGCTCGGTCTGGCTGGACATCCCGTCGCTGGTGGAGGCGGCCAAGCAGACGGCCGCGACCGGTGCGACGGAGTTCTGCATCGTGGCGGCGGTCCGCGGCCCGGACGCCCGGCTGATGAAGCAGATGCGTGAGGGTGTCGCCGCCATCAAGGCCGAGGTCGACATCCAGGTCGCCGCCTCACTCGGCATGCTCAGCCAGGAGCAGGTCGACGAGCTGGTCGAGATGGGCGTGCACCGCTACAACCACAACCTGGAGACCTGCAAGTCGCACTTCCCGAAGGTGGTCACCACGCACTCCTGGGAGGAGCGCTGGGAGACGCTGCGGATGGTGCGCGAGTCCGGCATGGAGGTCTGCTGCGGCGGCATCCTCGGCCTCGGCGAGACGATCGAACAGCGGGCCGAGTTCGCCGCGCAGCTGGCCGAGCTGGACCCGCACGAGGTGCCGCTGAACTTCCTCAACCCCCGCCCCGGTACGCCGCTCGGCGACCAGCCGGTGGTCGAGGGCAAGGACGCCCTGCGCGCCATCGCCGCCTTCCGCCTGGCCATGCCGCGCACGATCCTGCGGTACGCCGGTGGCCGCGAGCTGACCCTCGGTGACCTGGGCACCCGCGACGGGCTGCTCGGCGGCATCAACGCCGTCATCGTCGGCAACTACCTGACCACCCTGGGCCGGCCGGCCGACTCGGACCTCGCGCTGCTGGAGGACCTGAAGATGCCGGTCAAGGCCCTCTCGGCGACGCTCTGAGCCGATGACCAACTGGTGTGACCGCTGCGGTGAGGCGCTGACGGAGGGATCGCACGAGACGTGCGCGGCGGCGCGGCTTCTCGAGCCGCCGCGCTACTGCGCGCAGTGCCGTCGCCGAATGAAGGTACAGGTGCTACCGGTCGGCTGGGCCGCGATCTGCGTCGAGCACGGCGAGATTCGGGGCTGAACGCGTCGGCGGATCACGATGAGCGGTGACCATCAGCTGACCCGACCTGCTCCACGACGATCGGCCGCCGGACACCACCCGGCGGCCGATTCGTTTGCGGCAGCCGATTCGGCGAACGATCCGAAGAACGCCTGACGTCACCGCGGAAGTGACGCATGTCATTTACGACTGCCAATTCCCCACTCCATAGCACCCTCCGCCACCAGCGCAAACGCACTGAAGCCCGCTTCCCGTACCGTACGTTCGTCGTCCTGATATACGAACGTACGGTTGCCGGCCGTAAACGCAGCGTGCAGATTTCGCCGCACATCAGCGGTGCCATCGACGTCGCCGCTCCCCTGGAGATTCCGAGGAGACTGCGATGGCTCTACGACCAGCCGAGACAACCGCCTGGGCCGACACCCTGAACCGCGCCCGGACCGCCGCACCGGAGGCCTTCGACACCGCAGGTGACCTGGTAACCCTGCGCAACCTCGTCCAGGGCCAGTGGCGCTCCGGTGGCACGCCCGGCGCGGTCCGCACGCCGGTCGACCAGAGCCTGCTCGTGCACCTGCCCCGGCTGGACGCCGACGCCGCCGGTCAGGCCGTGGCCCACGCCGCCGCCGCGCACCGGGAGTGGGCCGCCACCCCGCTCGCCGAACGCAAGGCGCGGGTCACCGCCGCGCTTGACGAGCTCACCGTCCACCGGGACCTGCTGGCCCTGCTGCTGCTCTGGGAGATCGGCAAGCCGTGGCGGCTGGCCTGCGCCGACGTGGACCGGGCCCTGGACGGGGTGCGCTGGTACGTCGCCGAGATCGACCGGATGCTCGCCGACGGGCGCGAACCCCTGCCGGGACCGGTCAGCAACATCGCCTCGTGGAACTACCCGATGTCGGTGCTGGTCCACGCCGAGCTGGTGCAGCTGCTCGCCGGCAACGCGGTGATCGCCAAGACCCCGTCGCAGGGCGGAGCGGTCTGCCTGACGGTGGCGCACGCGGTGATGCACCGCGCCGGCCTGCCCGCCACCCTCCTCTCCGGCAGCGGCGAGGAGCTCTCCGAGGTGCTGGTGCGCGCCCCCGAGATCGGCGCGGTCGCCTTCGTCGGTGGCCGCTCCAACGGCGGCAAGGTCGCCGCCGCGCTGCTCGACTCCGACAAGCGGCACTTCATCGAGCAGGAAGGCCTCAACGCCTGGGGCATCTGGAACTTCTCCCAGTGGGACACCCTCGCCGCCCACCTCAAGAAGGGCTTCGAGTACGGCAAGCAGCGCTGCACCGCGTACCCGCGTTTCGTCGTGCAGCGCGACCTGGTCGACGAGTTCCTCGACATGTACCTGCCGGTGGTGCGCTCGGTCCGCTTCGGGCACCCGCTCGCCGTCGACGAGGACTGGCGTCCCGGTGACCCGTTGCCGGAGCTGGACTTCGGACCGCTGATCAGCGCCGCCAAGGCCGACGAGCTGCGCCGCAAGGTCGACGAGGCGGTACGCGGCGGCGCGGTGCCGCTCTACCGCGGCAAGCTCGACGGCGCGCCGTTCCTCGACGGGCAGGACACCTCCGCCTACGTCGCGCCCTCGGTGCTGCTCGCCCCGCCCGGCCACTCCCGGCTGATGCACGCCGAACCGTTCGGGCCGGTCGACACGATCGTCGTTGTCGACACCACCGAGGAGCTGCTGGCGGCGATGAACGCCTCCAACGGAGCGCTCGTCGCCAGCCTCGCCTGCGACGACACCGAGCAGGCAGAGAAGCTCGCGGTCGATCTGCAGGCGTTCAAGGTCGGCATCAACAAGCCGCGCTCGCGGGGCGACCGGGACGAACCCTTCGGTGGCCGCGGCGCCTCCTGGAAGGGCGCCTTCGTCGGCGGTGACCTGCTGGTGCAGGCGGTGACCACCGGCGGCGACGGGCGCCTCTACGGCAACTTCCCGGATTACAGCAGCTACCCGGCCACCTGACCCCGACGCCGGTGCTGCCGGGCCGGGCACGACATTGTGCCCGGCCCGGCACCCGGCCATCCGGTACGCGCCCGGATGGATCCGGCCGGCGCACCATGGCGCCGGCGGTCTCAAGTCAGAGCTGCGCCGGGGTACCGGCCAGCGGCACCGTCACGGTGACCATCGCGGCGTCGCGCTCCAGCGGTGCCGCGGGGTGCAGCCGGCGCAGGGTGCGCAGCATCGGCGTGTTCTCGGCGCCGGTGTGCAGCACCAGCGCGGCGTAGCCGATCCGCTCGCCGTGGCGGCCGAGACGGCGCAGCAGCCCCGTTGCCAGGCCGCGGCGCTGCCAGTCGTCCTGGACCAGCAGGGCCCCTTCGGCCTGTTCGCCCTCGCCGATCAGGTTCGCCATCGCCACCACCCGCTCGTCGCGGCCGGCCCCGGTCACCGCGAGCAGGGTCAGCCCGTAGCCGGGATCGATGAGGCGGCCCAGGCGTCCCGGGGCGGGGGTACCGGAGCCGTGGTAGCGCCGGCGCAGACTCTGCGCGGAGCAGGAGGCGTGCAGCTCCAGCACGGCCGGCAGGTCGGCGGCCACCGCCTGGCGTACCTCGACCTCGGCGCCGTCGGGGAGCAGCAGGGTGACCCGCTCGGTCTCCTGGCGCGTCACCGTCGCCGCCACCTCGACCAGTGCCTGGGCGCGGGCGTACTCGGCGGGGGTGAAGGTCGGGGCGGACCGGCGCAGCACGAACGACCCGCCGGAGGGGTCGGCGACGGCGAGGGCGCCGGTGCCGACGCCCGAACGCGGCGGGGCCGGCGCCGGCTGCCAGGTGACAGTTTCGGTGCCGAGCAGCTCGCCGAGCGCGGCGCCGAGGGCGTCGGGCTCCCGCACCAGCCGGGCGGCCTGTGCCAGCGCCCAGGTGGGCTGGTCGACAAGCCCGCGGACCTCGGTACGCGCGACCCAGCAGTCCCGCCCCCGCCCCTTCTCCACGGCGGCGATCAGCTCGTCGGCCGTGATGGTGTCCGGGGCGACGACGAGGAAGTCGTCGACCGCGCCGGCCTCGGTGGTGTGCACCTGGACCGCGAGGATGTTCACGCCGCTCAGCGCGAGGCCGGCGGTGAGGACGGAGAGATATCCGGGACGGTCGTCGACCGTCGCCCGGATGCGCCAGAGGGACATCGGCACTCCTTTCGCGCCGGCGGGCGTGGGCAGTGGTTCCCGCCGGATCAGGAGGTGGCGGTGACCGCGGGCGCGGCCACCAGGTCGAGGCGGTCACCGAGGATCACCGCGGCGGCGCGGACCAGCTGCGCGAGCCGGTCGACCTCGGTGGCGTGGAACTCGGCGGGGACGAGCTTGTCGGCGTCGGCGCGGGAGGCGAGCAGCACCAGGCCGGCCCGGCCGAAGGGCGCCACGGCGCAGCGGTTCGCGTCCGGGCCGGTGAGCGCGCGGGCGCGCAGCGGCGTCACCTCGGGAAGCCGGCACGGGGTGGGCGTACGCCAGCTGCTGGCGACGATGGTGGCGCCGTCGCCGCCGACTCCGCGGCGGGCCGCCCAGTCCGTCGGCACGGTCGCCGCCGCGGCCCAGTCGGCCGCCATCAGCGCCGGTACCGCGTCGACCAGGATGGCGATCCCCTCGGCCGGATTCGCGGCGATCTGGGCCAGCAGTTCGGCGTCCTGTCCCCCGGTGTTCGGGGTGCCGATCGCCCGCCAGATGCCGTCGACCCGGACCCCGGGGATGGCCCCCAGGCCGGCGAGCAGCCGCTCGACGCGGGCGGCGCCGGGCCAGACCACGGTGAAGTCGTCGACCGCCCGTCCACCGAAGCGCTCCAGCACGGTCACCTGGACGATGTCGGCGCCGGCGACGCCGAGGGTGCGCGCGACCTGGCCGAGGGTTCCCGGGCGGTCGGGCAGGGTCACCCGGACTCTGAGCAGCATGTGGTGCGTTCCTCCCGTACGCGGTCGGCGCCCCGCCGCCGAACTCGGATCCCAGCCTGCCGGGCCGGCGTTTCGCCGGGGTTGCCGTGCCGTGTCCCCGGTGGGAACATCGCTCTTGACTTTGCACGCTCAGTGCAATCAACTGCTTGGATGAACGAACCGGCCGTCGCCCACCTCCGGCCGGGGCCCGACCCGGTCTCCCCCGTTGGCCTCGACCTACACCACCTGGGCGCGCATCTGCGCACGCACTGCCCGCCGCTGGCGGGCGCCCCGCTGTCGGCGACCCTCATCGCCGGCGGGAAGTCCAACCTGACGTACCTGCTCGACGCCGGGGACCGCGAGCTGGTGCTGCGCCGGCCGCCCCTGGGGCACGTGCTCGCCACCGCGCACGACATGGCCCGGGAGTTCCGGGTCATCTCGGCGCTGGCGCCGACCGCGGTCCCGGTCCCCGAGCCGGTGCTCTTCTGCGCCGACCCCGAGGTCATCGGTGCGCCGTTCTATCTCATGGAACGGGTCCGGGGCAGCGTCTACCGCCGCCGCGAGCAGACCGACGCGCTCTCCCCGCAGCAGCGCCGGGAGCTGGCGATGGCGATGATGGAGACGCTGGCGACCCTGCACACCATCGACCCGGCCGAGGTCGGACTGGCCGACTTCGGACGGCCGGAGGGCTTCCTGGCCCGGCAGGTGCGCCGGTGGAGCGGGCAGCTCGACCGTTCCCGCAGCCGCGACCTGCCCGGCATCGACCAGCTGCGCGACCGGCTCGCCGCCACCGTTCCCACCGACACCGGGCCGGGGCGGATCGTGCACGGCGACTACCGGCTGGACAATCTGCTCACCCTCGTCGACCCGGTGCGGGTCTGCGCGGTGCTCGACTGGGAGATGGCGACGCTGGGCGACCCGCTGGCCGACCTGGGACTGCTGCTGACGTACTGGGACGTGCTGGGCGGCGAGGAGGCGGCCGCCGGCAACCCGGTCGCCGACGGTCTCGGCCCGCACGCCGGTTTCCCGGCCGGCGCCGATCTGATCGAGCGGTACGCGACCCGCAGCGGCATCGACGTCGGCCCGCTGCACTGGCACATCGCGCTCGGCTGTTTCAAGCTCGCGGTCATCTGCGAGGGCATCCACTACCGCCACACGCTCGGGCAGACGCTCGGCGAGGGCTTCGACCGGATCGGCGACATGGTGGCACCGCTGGTCGCACACGGCCTCACCGCTGCCGGGGAGAGATGATGGATTTCAGCTTCGACGCCCGTACCGAAGAGCTCCGCGCGACGCTGGAGGAGTTCCTGGTCGACCGGGTCTACCCGGCCGAACCGCTCTACGCCGCCCACGGCGAACCGTGGAGCCGGCCGCCGGTCATGGCCGAGCTGCGGGCCGAGGCGCGCAAGCGCGGCCTGTGGAACCTCTTCCTGCCGGACCCGCGCCACGGCGCCGGGCTGACCAACCTCCAGTACGCCCCGCTGGCCGAGCTGACCGGCCGCAGTCCGCAAATCGCACCCGAGGCGCTCAACTGCAACGCGCCCGACACCGGCAACATGGAGCTGCTGGCCGAGTTCGGCTCCGCCGAGCAGCAGGAGCGCTGGCTGCGGCCACTGCTCGAAGGCGAGATCCACTCGGCGTTCTGCATGACCGAGCCGGAGGTCGCCTCCTCCGACGCCGGCAACATCGCCACCCGCATCGAACGCGACGGTGACGAGTACGTGATCAACGGGCGCAAGTGGTGGTCGACCGGGGCGATGGACCCGACCTGCGAGATCTTCATCGTGATGGGCAAGACCGATCCGGAGGCCGACCGGCACCGCCGCCAGAGCATGGTGCTGGTGCCCCGCGACACCCCCGGCGTCACCGTCGTACGCGGGATGACCGTCTTCGGCTACACCGACGGCGGGCACGGCGGGCACGCCGAGGTCGAGTTCCGGGACGTACGGGTGCCGGTGGGCAACCTGATCGGCGAGCAGGGCGGCGGTTTCGCCATCGCCCAGGCCCGGCTCGGGCCAGGGCGCATCCACCACTGCATGCGACTGATCGGGATGGCCGAGCGCGCCCTGGAACTGCTCTGCCGCCGCGCCCAGAACCGGGTGGCGTTCGGGCGGCCGCTGGCCGACCAGGGTGTGGTGCGCGACTGGATCGCCGAGTCCCGGGTCCGCATCGAGCAGGCCCGGCTGCTGGTGCTCAAGACCGCCTGGCTGATGGACACCGTCGGCAACAAGGGCGCCCACAGCGAGATCCAGGCCATCAAGATCGTCACTCCGGCGATGACCGAATGGGTCATCGACAAGGCGATCCAGGCGCACGGCGGCGCGGGCGTCAGCCAGGACACCCCGCTGGCCTCGCTCTGGAGCGCGGCACGCTCGCTGCGGCTCGCCGACGGCCCCGACGAGGTGCACCGCGCCTCGCTGGCCCGCCGCGAACTGCGCCGCTACGCCACCGCCTGATCCAGGTCCCTGCACGAGGCCCCCGCCCCGAGCCGGCCGCTCACCGCCGCCGGCCGGGGCGGACGGCCTCGTCGCCGACGGGGAGTTCGTTCGCCGCTTGCCCTGTGGGATCAGGCGCCGCGCGCCCCGCGCAATCAGGCGGAGTCGCGCACCACCATCGCGGTGGGCAGCAGGATGTACGGCGCGGCGAGCTCCTCGCCGCGGATGCGGGCGATGAGCAGCTGCGCCATCTGCCGCCCCATCTCCTCCACCGGCTGGAAGACCGTGGTCAGCGCCGGCTCGGCCTGCCGCCCGATCGGCGCGTCGTCGAAGCCGACAACGGCGACGTCCTCGGGCACCCGCCGGCCCGCCTCGCGCAGCGCGCGCAGCGCGCCGAAGGCCATCAGGTCCGAGGCGATGAAGACCCCGTCCAGGTCCGGCTGGGCGGCGAGCAGCTCCCGCATGCGGGCCTGCCCGCTCTCCTCACTGAAGTCGCCGTGGGCGATCAGGCCGGGATTGACGGCGACACCACGGGCCCGCATCGCGTCCCGGTAGCCGGCGAGCCGGGCCAGCCCCGCCCCCATGTCCTGCGGTCCGGCGATGGTCGCCACCCGGCGGCACCCGCGGTCGAAGAGGTACTCCACGGCCTGCCGGGCACCGTCGGCGTTGTCGACGTCGACGAAGTGCGCGGGCTGCGCCCCCGGGCGCAGCATCCGGGCGGGCCGGCCACCGAGCACCGTCGGCAGGTCCCGCTCGGCCAGCAGCGTCGGCAGCGGATCGTCGTCGTGCAGCGAGAGCAGCAGCACGCCGTCGATGTGCTGGCTGGTGAGGTGGTGCTCCACCCGTTCCCGTTCGGCCGCCGACTGGGCCATCGCCAGCCAGAGCTGGATCGGGGTGGGCAGCAGCGCCGAGTTGATGCCGCGCACGATGCCGGCGAAGAACGGCTCGGTGAAGATCCGGTCCTGCGACTCGGAGACGACCAGCGCGATCGAGTCGGTCCGCCGGGTGACCAGCGCCCGGGCGGCCCGGTTGGGGACGTAACCGAGTTCGCTGATCGCCCGCTCGACAGCCTCCCGTGCCTGCCGGCTGACCTGGGGAGAGCCGTTGACGACCCGGGAGACTGTCCCGCGTCCGACGCCCGCGTGCGCCGCGACGGCGTCCAGGGTCGGACGACCGGGTGAACGGCTGTGCTGGCTGGTCATCGTCTGCTCCTCGGGATCGGTGTGGCGCGCCGTGACCGCCGGGGACGGCGCGGCCACACCGGGTTGTGGCTCGACCGACCCTATTGTGCGGGCAGTCCGTTGCGGCGGATGACCTCCGCGTACCACTTCGCACTGGCCTTCGGGATGCGGCGCTGGCTGTCGTAGTCGACGTGAATCATGCCGAACCGCCGGGTGTAGCCCCAGGCCCACTCGAAATTGTCCAGCAGCGACCAGGCGAAGTACCCCTGCAGCGGCACCCCGGCGCTGATCGCCGCGTGCGCCGCCCGCAGGTGCTCGTCGAAGTAGGCGAGCCGCTGCGGGTCGTCGACCCGGCCGTCGACGACAGTGTCGGTGAAGGCGGCGCCGTTCTCGGTGACGTAGAGCGGCAGCTCCGGGTAGTCGCGGTGGACCCGGGTGAGGATCTCGACCAGGCCTGCCCCGTCGATCTCCCAGCCCATGTCGGTGACAGGCAGCCCACGGTTGACGAAACGGACCTTCTCGCTGCCCGGCCAGGTCGACGGCGGCCGCCAGTACCCCTGCGCCGGCGCCTGCGGATCCGGTCCGGCCACCACGTGGCGGCTGTAGTAGTTGATGCCGAGCATGTCCAGCGGGGTGGAGATGGTCGCGAGGTCGCCGTCGCGGACGTGCGCCATGTCGCTGACCGGCCGGAGGTCCTCGACCAGGTCGGCCGGGTACTCGCCGCGCAGGATCGGGTCCAGGAAGAACCGGTTCGCCAGCCCGTCGATGCGCCGGGCGGCGTCGACGTCGGCGGGCGCGGAGGTCTGCGGGCTGACCGGGTAGAGGTTCACCGTCACCCCCACCTCGGCCTGCCCGCCGGCGGCGCGCAGCGCCTGGGTCGCCAGCCCGTGGCCGAGCAACAGGTGGTGCCCGGCCCGTACCGCCGATGCCGCCTCGGTGCGGCCGGGGGCGTGGGTGCCCGAGCCGTACCCGAGGAAGGCCGAGCACCAGGGCTCGTTGAGGGTGGTCCAGTGCCGTACCCGGTCGCCGAGGGCGGCGTGGGCCACGGTGGCGTACTCGGCGAAACGCTCGGCGGTGTCGCGCAGCGGCCAGCCGCCGGCGTCCTCCAGCTCCTGCGGCAGGTCCCAGTGGTAGAGCGTCACCCACGGCACGATGTCGTGGGCGAGCAGCTCGTCGACGAGGCGCTGGTAGAAGTCCACGCCGGCCGGGTTGACCGGTCCGCTGCCGCCGGGCTGGATACGCGACCAGGACAGCGAGAACCGGTACGACTTGAGCCCGAGGTCGGCCATCAGCCGGACGTCCTCGCGGAAGCGGTGGTAGTGGTCGCAGGCCACATCACCGGTGTGCCCTTCGACGACCCGTCCCGGCGTGTGGCTGAAGGTGTCCCAGATGGAGGGAGTGCGACCGTCGACGGCCGCCGCCCCCTCGATCTGGTAGGCGGCGGTCGCCGCGCCCCAGAGGAATCCGGGCGGGAAGCTCAACGCGCTGCTGCGGTCGATCGCATCCAGGGTCGGGGTACTGATGTTGGTCACGACTTCACAGCGCCTTCCATGATTCCGCCGATGATCTGGCGGCCGAACAACACGAAAACGAGCAGGAGGGGAAGGGTGGCCAGCGCCGTACCCGCGAAGAGCACGGCGTAGTCCTGAGAGTAGACACCGGCGGAGAGGATCTTCAATGAGTACTGCACGGTGGGGGTGTTCGGGGTGAGCACCACGAAGGGCCAGAGGAACTCGTTCCAGGTCTGCATGAAGGTCAGCAGGCCGAGGATGCCGATCGCCGGACGCAGCGCCGGCAGCACGATGTTCCAGTAGACCCGCCAGGTCGAGCAGCCGTCGATGCGGGCTGCCTCGATCAGTTCGTCGCTGATCGCCGAGGCGGCGTACTGGCGCATCATGAAGACGCCGAAGCCCTGCACCATGAAGGGGACGATCACCGCCTGGAGGGTGCCGGCCCACTGCAGCTGCACCATCATCAGATAGAGCGGGATGATGCCGAGCTGCGTCGGGACCATCATCGTCAGGACGATCCCCAGCAACAGCCCTTCACGACCCCGGAACCGCAGCTTGGCGAAGGCGAAGCCGGCCAGGGTGGAGGTGAAGAGCACCGAGATCGTCACCACGGCCGAGACCACGAAGGAGTTCGCCAGGCCGTAGAGGAAGGCGGCGTCCTCGTTGGCGAGCATCCGGGAGACGTTGTCCAGCAGCTGCGAACCGGGCACCGGCGGCATCTCGTAGACGGCGCTGCTGTCCTTCGAGGCGATGATGAACGACCAGACGATCGGGAAGATCGAGAGCACGATGCCGATGATCAGCGCGAGGTAGGTCAGCGGGCTGGCTTCCCAGAGCCCGGTGCCGGGGCGACGCCGGCGGCGGGCCGCCGCGGGAGCGGCGGAGGCCGGCACCGGGGTGGTCTGCAAGGTCGTCACTTCGCGTCCCCCTTCACGGAGCGGCGGACCATCAGGAAGTTGACCAGCGCGAAGACGATGATCATCAGGAAGAGCAGCCAGGACATCGCCGCGCCGTAGCCGTAGCGGAAGCTTCCCGTGAAGGTCTGCTCGTAGATGTACATCGCCAATGTCTGGAACTCGTTGTTCGCGCCGCCGCGGGGCTGGCCGTAGCCGTACATCAGCGGTTCGGTGAAGAGCTGGAGCCCGCCGATCGTCGAGATGATGATCGTGAAGAGGATGGTGGGGCGGATCAGCGGCACGGTGATCTGCCAGAACTGCCGCCAGCGCGACGCGCCGTCCAGCGAGGCCGACTCGTAGAGGTCCTTCGGGATGGCCTGCATCGCGCCGAGGTAGATCAGCGCGTTGTAGCCGGTCCAACGCCAGTCCACCATGAACGCCACCGCGAACCAGGAGGCGTAGCGGCTGTCACGCCAGGCGGGCGGGTCGACGCCCACGGCTTCCAGCAGCCAGCTCGCCAGGCCGTACCGGTCGGCGAAGATCATCCCGAAGATGATTCCGACGGCCGCGACCGAGGTGATGTTGGGGATGAGGATGCCCATCCGGATAGCGGTACGGGCGCGCATCGTGCGGTTGAGCAGGTTCGCCAGCATCAAGGCCAACAGCAGCTGCGGCACGGTGCTGACCAGGAACATGCCGACGGTGTTGTAGGTGGCGTTCCAGAACTGCGCGTCGGCCAGCACCGCCTGGTAGTTGGCCAGCCCGGCGAACTCCTTGGTGCCGGCCAGCAGGTCGTAGTCGAAGAGGGAGACGTAGACCGTGTAGACGATCGGGAAGAAGCCGAAGATCGCGAACAGGGCGAAGAAGGGCGCGATGTAGAGGTACGGCGAGTACCGCATGTCCAGGCCTGCGAGCCGGTAGCGGCGGGCGGGGCCGGGAGCGCGGCGCGGGGCGGGCGGAGCGGGCGCGGCCGGGTCGACCAGGGATGTCATGGTGGGGTCCTCTCGCAGGACGAGCGGTGGGCGACCTCGGCGGTGGCGCCCGCCCCCGGCTCGGGGTACGGGCGCCACCGCCACCCCACTCAGGCGGGGTACGGCAGCCGGAGCTCGACTCAGGCGGTTGCCTTTTTGCCTTCGGCGACGGCCTTGTTCCAGGCGTCCTCAGGCTTGGCGGATCCCCGCTCGACGGCCTGCATCTGCGGCTCGAAGATGCCCTCCCAGAGCTGCTGGTGCTTCGGGCCGAGGTAGGTCGGCTTCATCTCCTTGACGCTGTCGCCGAAGATCTTGCCGACCGGCGCGCCGCTGAAATACTCGCTGGTCTTGTCGGCGAAGAGCGGGTCGGCGAGACCGTCCAGGCTGGACGGCATCGCGCCGGTCTGCTCGAACGCCGCCAGGTGCCCCTCCTTGCTGGTGAGGTACTTCATCAGCTTGAAGGCGGCCTTCTTCTTGGTGCTCTGCTCCGGGATGCCCAGGTAGGAGCCGCCCCAGTTGCCGCTGCCGCCGGGGATGGTGGCCACGTCCCACTTGCCGGCGTTGGCCGGTCCGGACTTGGGGGCGATGTTGCCCTCGGTCATCCAGGCGGGGCAGGGGATGGTGGCGAAGGCGGAGTTCTTGAAGGCGGCGTCCCAGTCGGCGCTCCAGCGCTGGGTCTTGGCGGTGAGCCCTTCGGCGGCCATCTTCAGCCCCAGGTCCCACGCCTGGCGCACCGCCGGGTTGGTGTCGCCGATGAAGTTGTTCTGCTTGTCGACGAAGAAGGTCTCGGAGTTCTGCATGACGTAGGGCTGGACGATGCCGGTGGCGCTGTCCAGCCAGGCCGCCTTGACGCCGCTGGCCTTGAACTTGCGCCCGGCCGCGAGGTAGTCGTCCCAGCTGCCGGAGACCAGCTTGGAGACCTCGTCGCGGTCGGTGGGCAGGCCGGCCTCGGCGAAGAGGTCCTTGCGGTAGCAGAGCGCCAGGCCGCCGACGTCGGTGCCGAGGCCGATGAGCTTGCTGCCGTCGGCGGTCAGCGCGTTGTTCCACTTCCACTCGGGGAAGTTGCCCTTGAGGTCGGCGGCGCCGAGGTCGAGCAGGTTGGCGAACTTGTCGGAGTTCTGCACGTACTGAAGCAGCACGCCCTCCTCGAGCCCGACGACGTCACCGGCACCGTTGCCCGCGGTCAGCCACTGCACCAGCTTGGGCTGGAAGTCGCGCAGCTCGCCCATCTTCTGGTGGTCGACCTTGATGTCCTTGTTGGCAGCCTCGAAGTCCTTGATCGCTTCGTCGTAGCCGAAGTTGCCGAAGGTCTGCAGGACGACGGTGACCACACCGTCGGCGTCGGCGCCTCCGCCGGTGTCCTTGCTGCATGCCGCGCCGCCGGCGACCAGACCGGCGGCGAGGGCGATCGCGGTGAATCCGCGTACGCCTCGTCTGGTAACGCGCATCGTGACCCCTCTCAGGTCGTGATGTGGGTGGTGGTGGGGGTGGAGCGGTTGTCGCGACGGGGACACGTCGCAAGGCCGGGGGGCCGTGCGGCGGCCTCGTCCAGCTGGCCCGTCGGACGGGTGGTGCGGGATGCGCTGTGACAGGTGGAGCGACGCCCGGGAGCGTTCCCATGAGATTGCCGCCGCAGACGAGAGGCCGTCAATACGTTCGTGGGAGCGATCCCATTTCGTTACCGGAACGAGACACGGAACACATCCGGCGGCCGTGCTCACCCAGCGGCCACCGCCGGCGCTGGTTAGGCTGACGGGCATGATCTGCCAGGCCTGCCGGGAGAAGCGGCACGACGAGTGCCAGGGTCGCGAGTGGTGCGACTGCCAACACCGCCACCCCGAGCCGACCCCGCCGGCCACCGGCCGGCCGGGCGAATGAGCGCCCCGATGCCGCTACGGCGGCTCGACGACGGCGGCACGGCGGTCCTGGACAACGCCGCGCTCACCGCGCTCTACCCCCGTACGCCCGCACCGCACCTGCGGATGAACTTCGTGACCAGCCTGGACGGCGCCGTCACCCTCGACGGCTACTCCGAGGGTCTCTCCGGCGAGCCCGACAAGCGGGTCTTCGGCATCATGCGCAAGGTCTGCGACGCACTGGTCGTCGGCGCCGGCACCCTGCGCCACGAGGGCTACCGGGCGGTGCGCCTGGACGAGGAGCGCCGGGCCTGGCGCCGGGAGAACGGCGTCGCCGAGTACCCCGTGCTGGTCGTGGTCTCCCGCACCCTCAAGCTCGACCCGGCCGCCGCGGTCTTCGCCGAAGCACCGGTGCGTCCGGTCGTCCTCACCCACCGCGACGCCGAGGCCCCCGACGGCCTCGACGCCGTCGCCGACGTGCTGCGCCACGGTGACGGCGAGGTCGACCTCGCCGCCGGGCTCGCCGCCCTGCACGAACGCGGCCTGACCCAGCTGCTCTGCGAGGGGGGCCCGCACCTGTTCGGCAGCCTCACCGAAGCCGACCTGGTCGACGAGCTGTGCCTGACCATCTCACCGCTGCTGGCCGGTCCCGACGCGGGCCGGATCATCGCCGGGCCGGTCGGCCCACCGCGGCCGATGCGGCTGGCCCACGTCCTCGCCGCCGATGACGGCACCCTGCTGCTGCGCCACACCCGGTCCTGACGGTGCACCCGCCCGGTAACGCCTCCCACCATCCCCGCCGGGTCCTGCGACGCGGCCGGAAATGTCACAGGGGACGGGCAGAATACAGGGCATACGGCGGTGAACACCGGCGTCGATCCACCCTTCCCCGGAGGTAGCAACCGATGCTCGACCACGTCTCCATCCAGGTCGACGACCTGCCGGCCAGCACGGCCTTCTACGACGCCGTCCTGGCCCCGCTCGGCTTCCGCCGGGTGATGGAGAGCCCGGGCGGGATCGCCTACGGCCAGGACCACCCCTCGTTCTGGGTCGGCCCGACCTACGCCCCCGGCCCCGGCCGGGAGCTGCACCTGGCCTTCGTCGCGCCCGACCGCGCCGCGGTGCGGGCCTTCCAGGAGGCCGCGCAGGCGGCCGGCGCCGAGGTGCTGCACCCGGCGCGCCTGTGGCCGGAGTACCACCCGACCTACTACGGCGCGTTCGTGCGCGACCCGGACGGCAACAACGTCGAGGCGGTCTGCCACCGACCGGGTTGAGCCGTCACCGACGTCGCACGATGACCGCGCCGAGCAGACGGGCAGCCTGGTCGGCGGGGCGTGGGCCGCGTCCCACGATGAGCGGCAGCGCGGCTCATCGTGGCCGTGCCGTCAACAGGGACGAACGGGGGCCCGGGGCTACGGAATCGAGCACGAAGCCGCTCCCTGCCAGTAGACGTTCCCAGTCCGACCGGGTACGTTCCCGGCCACCGAGCAGCACCAGCATGTGCAGATCGAGCAACGCGGCCGGGTCTGCGCCCGCATCGTCGTCGAGCACCTGCTCGACGATCAGCAGACGGGCATGATCTGGCATCGCCTGCCGGCAGTTGGCCAGGATCACCCCGGCGCGCTCGTCATTCCAATCGTGCAGAATCTGGGACAGGACGTACGCGTCGGCACCCGCCGGCACCTTCTCGAAGAAGTCACCGCCCACCGTGACGACTCGATCGCCGACGCCGACGTCGCGCAGCAGCGGTCCTGCTGTCGTGACCACGTGCGGCAGGTCGTACACCACTCCGGTAACGTGCCGATGCCGCGCCGCCAGCCGGGCCAGCAACACGCCGTTCCCACCGCCGACGTCGACCACCGACGTGACACCGGCCCAGTCCCGGTCCAGCAGCGGAAGCAGCCGCATCTCCACCAGCCCGGCCTGCCCCAGGTCGAAGCGTGCGGCGGCTGCCGGATGGTCGGCGAGCCAGGAGAAGTAGGGCTGGCCGAAAACCTGGTCAAACGCCGCCGTCCCGGTGCGTACCGAATGGCTCGCCGACCCCCAGGCGTCGTAGGCCTCCCCACCCATCAGGCCGGCGAGGTGGTGCAGCGAACCCTCCACATCGGTACGCAGAAGCTCACCCATGGGCGTCAGACCGAAGTTGTCCGGGGTGGTCTCGGTGAACAACCCCTCGCCGACCAGCACCCGCAGAAAGCGGCGGAGCGCATCAGGCTCTGCGCCACTTGCGCCGGCGAGGATGTCGAGCCGGACCGGCCCGCCGGCGAGACGGTCGGGTACGCCCAGTTCACACAGCACGAAGATGGCCTGCGAAACCAGGTATCCCATGATCTTTCGGCGCAGCTCGCGGTTGGCGTCCATTGTCATGAGGCGTCCGCCAGCAGAGGGAAGAGCGGGGTTTCGGCTGCGACGCGCAGGTAGGAAGCCCCGGTCGTGCCGCCGGTCCCCGGCACGGTGCCGATTATGCGCAAGGTGATCCCCCAGTGGCCCCGCTTCATTCGCCGCCACGCCGCATCCAGCCGCTGCATCTGGGTGGCGAGCCGATCGGCCGACGGAGCACCCCGGACGCGCAGGTACGCGTCCTGCAACACCGGTCGGGTCCACGTTCGCGCCGTGACCTCGCCGACCGTTGTCTCGTCCGGCGCCGCGCAGGATTCCTCGATTTTCCGGTAGGCCCGGGACTGGACCGCGCTGCGCCCGGAGGTGAACCCACGGATCACCGCGAACACCTCGACCGGCATGGTCCCCAGCACCCGGAACAGCGCGGGCACCGCAGCCAGTCGATCGGTGGCGGCGGAGATCGTCTCCGCGGCCTTGTCGATGTTCCCGCAGTCCACCAACGCGACCGATTCCGCTATGGAGCGTCCGATCTGGTCGTAGAGGGTCTCGAAGATCTGGATGCTGCGAATGAACATGATCTCGTCATGCAACCGGGTCGTGGGCAGCACAGTCGTCGCGACCGCGGTCGCGATGTCAGCCGGCACCTGTTCCTGCACCGACTTGGCAGCCCGCTGCATTGCCGCCGCGAGCGCCGGCAACGGCACCTGCGGATCGGCGAGCGCCTCCGCGACGTCACCGACCACCGACTCGTCCAGGGAGAACGTGGGCGCCAGCACATCGGCCCGCACGATCAACCGGGCCACACCCCGCAGCCGCGCCCGCACCGCGGAGCCGTGCCGGCTGAGCGCCCCGGCCTCGACAGCGGCAAGGTCGGCGAGAGCCGCCACGCACACCTCGTCGGTCACCACCGGCCACCTGCGCGGATCCCGCGCGGCCACCAGTATCCGGTGCGAGTCGATGCCCGCGTACGTGGCGTATCCACCGGTCTTCTGGTCACAGGTCATCGGCAGCCAGGCGGTGAGCCGGCCGGGGCAGTCCTGCGGCGGATCGACGGCCGGACCACCCGGGCCGGTGCCGGCGAGTTCGGTCAACAGGGCGGAGAGCCGGGCGACGAGACCGGGGGCGGCGCGCATCCGTCCCACGGCGCACAGGTGCGCGGCCGTTTCCTGGTACGGGAACGGCGCCGCACCCGGCCGCCACGCCTCGACTGCCGCACACGCCGCCGAGCCGGAACGCTCTGCGCCTGTCGCGCCCGCAGCCTGTGTGCTCATCCCGCCCACGCCCACGCAGCGCCCGGCCAGCGCCGCTTCCGCATCGACGAGATCCGCGGTGATCATTTCAGTCCCCCGGCCGGCACGAGGGAGCGCACCGGCTGTCCCCGGCTCATGACGCTGGTTCGGTACTCGCACGGCCCGAGCGCGTCGAGAAGCACCTCGACGATGCGCTGCGGCACGCACCGCGACCCGCAGGTGAAGGCATCCATGAACAGCGACCCGGATTCGGGGTAGGTGTGCACGGAGACGTGGGATTCCGACAGCACGTACACCGCCGTCACACCGGCCGGCTCGAACGTCTTCGTCTGCACACCGCACAGTTCGGCGCCGGAGACTTCGATACCGCGACGGATCGCGTCGAGAATCAAGGCGTTGTCGAAGATGCGCTCGGGCGCGACGCCGGTGACATCACACAGTACGTGGGTGCCGGTGAAGTCGTAGTCGCTCATTCCGACCACCTCAGCGCGTCCTGAGACCACTGCATGCAGGCGCGCACCGACGTTTCGGCATCGGCGGCGCTGGAGCCGACCACCACGAACGACGCGACGCTGTCGGTCGACGCGGTGGCCGCCTGGTACGTCTGCGGAAGGGACTGCGGGGTCGTCGACTGCTGCACCGCAGGGGGCAGGGGGATGTCTTTGATTTCTTCCAGGGTTCCCGTCCGAGGCGGCACCAGCAGGAATCCGTAACGCTCGGTCCCACGGGTGAAGCTTGCCGCGTCGTACGACAGCCCGGCCTGCCGACGGAACCAGAACTCCACGGGATTCCGGCCGGTGGCGCGGGTGAGCATCTCGTAGATGTGACCACCACCGATTCGCGCGCCGATCTCGCAGAAGTAGAGTTCTCCGGTCTGCTCGTGGCGGAAGACCTCGAGGTGGAACGGGGTCGCATCAGTCGCAGGCAGGGCGGCGACGACGCGTTCGGCGAAACGCGTCAGCTCGACCGCCAGCGGATCGTGGTCGTCGAGTTGCACGCTGCCGAGCGCCTCGCCGTCGGCGAAGGACAGACAGTTGTTCAGGTAACGCGACGGTACCGCCAGCAGAACCTCGCCGGCCTGCATGAACCCGTCCACGTGGTACACCAGGCCCGGGATGTACGCCTCGACGAGCACGTCGTCGAGGTTCCGGTCACCGAGGTGCCGGGCGAGCGCGGGCGCGTCGCGGACAACGGTCACCCCGCGCGAGCCGAAGCCGAGCCGTGGCTTGACGACCACCGGCCAGCCGACCCGTTCGGCGAACTCCGCTGCGGCGTCAACGGTGCCCGGGGCCAGGAATTCCGGTGTCCGTACCGCCGCCATTGCGGCGACCTTCATGTGGTACTTGTCCCGGAAGACCAGCGCATCCGCCTCGAGCAGACCCGCGATGCCGTGCCGCTGCCGCACCTGGGCCAATCGGAGAATGTCGTCCTCGGTGCTGTGCAGAAGGTGCGTGACCCGGCGGCTTCGGCACAACCGGTCCAGGTGGTCGACCACCTCGGTGGAGGCGCTGTAGTCCTCCACGGCGATCACCTCGGCGAACCGCCCGGCGTAGCCGGCGGCGGCGGAGCTGCTGGTCACCAGGACCACCCGGTCGGCGACGTCGGCCAGCCAGTCCCCCACCGGCGTGACCTCCGCAGGGATTCGGTGGGCGACCAGGATCACGCCCTCAGTGGTTGGCGGCACTGACGACCTCCTCGGGCATGCCGACCTTCGTCGGAGCCGATGGTGAGAATCTGCGGGCCAGCAACAGCGGTGCGCAGACGAAGATGAAGGCCGCCATCACCGCGAAGTAGGTGATGTTGCGCCCGCTCAACAACAGACCGCCGATGAAAGGCCCGGCGAAGAAGCCGAGGTAACGGATCTCGGCAAACCCGAAGTAGGCACCCTTGCGGTCGTCGGTGGCAATTTCGTGTACGGCGATGTCGGGCATGGGCAGGAGCACACCCTCGCCGATGGTCCAGAACACGATGCCGACATAGAGCAAGGCGAGTCCGGCGAAGCCGCTGGCCCAGAAGCAGAGGAAGGACGCGGCGAACCCGAAGCAGCCGAGCACCACCAGGCTCGCGCGGGACATCCTGTTGGACAGCCAGACGATCGGCACCTGCAGGACGAGCGCGAGCACCGCATTGGTGATGAACAACCCGGCGAAGTAGCGGACCGCATCCTCGCCCCACTGCTCCTTGATGTAGAGCGGGACGATCGACTCCATCTGCGCGAAGACGAAGAAGATGGCCAGGCCGGCTCCGGTGGCGGCCAGCAGGCGGACGTCCCGCACGGCGGCGCTCAACGGAAAACGCGTCTTGTCACCGGTTGCCGTCTCTTCCAGCTGCGCGAAGAGCGCGCGACGCGACACGATCAAGGCCAGGTAGACGGCGTACAGGACCGCGGGTACGGCGAAGAAGACCTTCGGACTGATCGCGTACAGCAGGCCACCGATTGCTGGGCCCACGATCGCGCCGCCACAGAGAATCATGTATCGCAGCCGGAAGATGCGGCCATCGGCCCCTGCGGCCAGCGACATCAACTTCTTCCCGCCCGGCTCGACGAAGAGTCTCGCCGCACCGAGCCCGAGCAGGAGCGCGACGATCGCCGGCGTGCTGCGTACGACGCTGAGCGAGGCGTACAAAAGGGTGTAGAGCGACAGGCCGATGCCCATCAGGGTGACCGCGCCGAACCGGTCGACCAGCATCCCACCGACGACCCCGCCGACGGAGGCGATGAGAGCTATGCCGCCGACCACCGCGCCGATGGCGGGGTTCGACAGCGGCGTGTAGGCGGCCAGGTAGAGGGAGGCGAACGGCAACGCGGAGAAGAACGCCACCGCGTTCAGGAACGAGCCGATCACCAGCAGCAGTTGCGGACCCTCCATCTGCCACAACGGCGGCGGCTTCCGGCTCGCGGCCGGGGTGAGGGCCTCGGTCATCGAGCCGCCACCTGCAGCAGCGGCAGCATGCGGTCGTCACCGTCGGTCAGGCCCTTGGTCCGGCGCTTGAGTGCGGTGAACTCGTCCAGCACCTTCTGATCCGACGACGGGGACAGGTGGTACATCATGTTGACGTACCAGACCCAGCCCAGTTCGGTGACCCGGAACTCGGCGGCGTCCTCCTCGAGCATTCCCTCCTGGACCAGCACCCCCAGCTTGTCGGTGATCTCAGCCGGGATGTGCTCCCAGGCGATGCGGTCCTTGGCCAGCCACCCGAAGTAGGGAAGGTGCAGGATGATGCCGCGCTCGTACGGGATTCCGTCGCCGACGCTCAGATTGATCTTGACGTCGTCCGACTCGAGCAGGTTCTTGACGTAGGTCGCCCTGTTGTCGTCGTTCATGACGGTGAAGTTGGCCAGCTGCGAGATGGCACTGTTGCCCAGGCCGATCAACTCGTCGTCGTGGTGGGACCAGGTGTGCGTGTTGTACAGGTTTACGTAGTCGCGCGAGATGAAATGCGGGCCGGGCTTGACGCCTTCCGGGAGACGCAGATAACCGTGGCCGTTGTGCTGCTGGAAGCCGGCAGCGCGCAGGTACTGATTGAGATAGATGGTCATGGCCATCTTGTCGATGAAGCTCAGCGGCTGCAGGCCCCGGGCGGCGTAGCCGCGGTGCAACGGCGCCTGGGTCACGACGTTGCTGATCGGGTAGAGCTCCATGGTGGCCGTTCCCATACCGATGGCGTACTCGATGTCCCGCGAGAACTGCTCGAACGTCTGGCCGTGCATGCCGTAGATCATGTCGAAGCTGGTGTAATCGAAATAGCGCGCGAACATCTCGGCAGCAGCGTGCTCCTGCTCGATCGTCGCGGTGATGTTGAAGATCTCGCGGTACAGGGGATCGAAGCTCTGCAGGCCGAAACGGGCCTTGTTGACGCCGATGTCCCGCATCGCCGCGCACTTCTCCTCGGTGACGCTCTTCACCTCGGCCTCGAAGGTGAACTCCTCCAACGCCGACAGGTCGAAGCTGTCGTGGATGGCGCGACCGATGCGGGTGATCTGGTCAGCGGTGAGCGTGGTCGGCGTACCGCCGCCGAAGAAGATCGCCCGGATGGGCACGGAGGTGACCTCGGCGTACCTGCCCTTGAGGGCAATTTCCTTGAGAAGCGCCTGGACGTAGGTCTCGATCTGCTCGTCGCCGGTGCTGCCCAAACCTCGATTGAGGGTGCAGAAGGTGCAGACCGTGTCGCAGAAAGGAATGTGGAAGTACAGCGCGCGCGACCGCACACCGTCCGTGCGGACTCCGCGGTGAAAGTCGTGGTGGCTGACCGTGTCGAGTTCCTGGCCCTTCATCGGATAGAGCCAGTTGTAGAAGGGCAGCTGCCGGTCGAACTTCATGAGCGTCTTGCCGGGAACAAAATTGATCATTTGAGTTCCAATCGCACCTGGTTGCGGATAGTGCGGAACAGGATGTCGACGTCTTCGACGGTGGATCCGTGGACGAGCACGAAAGCGAGCAGGGAGTTGAGGTCCCGGGTGAGCGGTACGTGGTCACCGGGCGCGAGGGACGAGAAGACCGCATCGACCCCCGGCATCTGGCGCACGTCGTCAAGGCCGTGCAGGTCGACGAGCACTCCCGGCCGGTCGTCGTTGCGCAGACAGCAGATTCCCAGAGCCGCGTCGAAACCCAGCTCCCGATCGAGCAGGCCCGGATCCTCTCCGAGGTACGCCGCCAAGGTGTCGTCATAGGGCCGGATCGCGCTGTGCGCCTGCCAATGGTCGACGATGTGCGCGCCCGGAAGCCGGCTGGCAAGTTCGATGAGCCACGGGCCGCTCTGATCGATTTTGATTTCCGTATGGCACGGCCCCAGCTGCACCTGGTAAGCGTCGAGCACGCGCTCGACGAACTCGGCGGCGAGCGCCCAGTCCGGGTCCGTCGGCCGCAACTGCACCACGTCCCAGTACGGCTGGTCGTAGTCGGCCGAGCTCGGCTGCCGATACTCCCAGATGTCCAGGATCCGGTGCCGGCCGTCGTGGCTGAACGAGTTGACGGCCAGTTCGCGGCCGCGGACGTACCGCTCCACCATCCATTCGCCGATCGGGTTCCCGAACAGGTCGTGACTGATCAGGTTCGGGGCCACCGTCGCATCCGGAACCATCACGACTCCGTGCGAGCCGGCACCATGCTGTGGCTTGACGATCGCCGGGTGCCCGATCCGCGCCGCCGCCGCCGAGACTTCGGGGCCGGGCACCAGCTCGAACGCCGGTACCCGCAGGCCGGCCCGGTGCGCCCACCGACGCATCTCGATCTTGCTGCGGCGGGCCATCGCGGTGCGGGCAGGGTTTCCGGGCAGTCGCAGCTGCGCGCTCAGTTCGTCGGCGATCACGACGGACGGTTCGGTGGTGGGGACGACGGCGCGGACAGCGGCCGGCAGGCGGGCTCTGGCGGCTACCGAGTCCCCGGCGTGCACAACCTCTGCGTCACCGCGCCGGTAGTCATGGTCGTAGGCCGCCAGCAGGGTGTCATCGAGTGTGTAGAGGGCGATCGTCGGCAGTCCGCGTCGCGCGCACGCGTCTTTGAACCCCCGGCCTGTCATGGCCGGGTTGACGAGTACTACGGGAGCGGGAACGACCTCGGTGAGATGATCCGCCATCACTCGACCGAGACCCGCAGCTCGCGGGAGATCTGCGACAGAAGCGCGTCGAGGGCCGGCCGGTCCGGGGCGCGGTAGACCACCATCCCGATCCGGTCCATCGACGATCGCAGCGGGTGGATCTCACCGCCGGGCGCCACATCGATCTCGATCTTGACCACTCCGGGCAGTCGTTCGATCTGCTCGACCCCGTCGATCGATGTCACCTTGCCGGCCTCCGGCGTCGGGAACCAGACCGACGCGGTCTCCGGGCGGACCGCTCCGATGTTCAGGGGCAACCCGCAGGCTGCCGCAATGACCTTGTCATAAAGGTCGATGCCCGTGGCAGCCTCGATGACGTCCATCAGGTAGTCGCCGGGCGTCCGGGTGGCGATCTCCACGATGTACGGTCCGTCCGGCCGGACGATCAACTCGAGGTGCACGATGCCGGTGCTCATGCCCATCGCGCCGACCACCGCCGTCAGGACGGCGCGGATCGCCTCCTGCTCGCCGGTCGCGAGAGCGGCGGGCACGTGGTGCGCCAGTTCGACGCGGAAGGGCAGCTCGGTCACCGTCTTGGCCGTGACGTTACTGAAGACGACGGCGCCGTCGACGACCACCGCCTCGACGCTGACCTCGGGCCCGTCCAGGAAGGTCTCGACCAGGAAGCTGCCGTCCTGGCTTGCCGCCCAGTCACGCAGTCCGGCCTCGTCGGTGATCACCTGCACGCTGCGGCTGCCCATTCCGGAGAGCGGCTTGAGCACGACCGGGAACCTGTCCGCGGCGAAGTCGACGGCTGCGGCCACGTCCCGGGCGTGGAAGAACTCGGGCTGAGCAAGGCCGGACCTGCGGAACAGTTCCCGCTGCATGAGCTTGTTCCGCGACACGACGGCTGCGCGTACACCCGGCCCAGGCAGGCCGAGCTCCTCGGCGATCAGGGCAGCCGCCACCACGTGCGGCTCGGAGAACGCGACCACCCCGTCCACCGGGCCGTCGGCAAGAGCGGCGGTGGCGGCCGCGAGCCAGCCCTCGTCGTCGGTCCCGCTGACCGGATAGCCGCGGTCGTCGGGCCCCATCGCCGCACGGGTCTCGTCCCAGGAAAGCGCATCGGCGGTGTCCAGGACGGCGACACGCATACCGCGTCGGTGTGCACGATTGAGATATGGCCGGCCCATCCAACCGCAGCCGACCATGAGAAGTCTGACCAAAGCAACTCCCCCGCCGAAGTGGTGCCCCAATGGGCAACTGACGGGACTATGCCCCGGTTGACCAACAGCCCGCAAGACATAGTCAGGAATCATTCGAATAACAAAACGAAGCCAGGGCAAAGGTAGCGACCTACGTCGATACCGGACACCACTGGGCAACTCCGGACCCCAACCCGGACCAGGAGGCCAGCCCTTCTCTTTCCGACCGCGACAACGCCTGACCCACAGGCGGAGCCGCCGGCGAGCGACGCCTCACCAGTCGCCCGGCACCTGCCCGCCAGGTCCGACGGCACCCGCCCTTCGCCCTTGACTCATCAGGAATCCGGCAGGCCGCGAAACGAGACCGTCACAGTTCACCCACACATCTCGTCGCATTTGAATACAATTCCGCAAATTGCATCACGATATCGCATGATCAAATCGTGGGGATGTCAATAAGCCTCGAAAAAATGCCCGGATGCTGGCCGCAAAAAATGATCCGACCCGGCAGTCGGATAGTCGTACCCTGCTTTCGCGGGCGCACCCGCGCACCCGTCACCCGGGCGCGCTCCACACCTGGCGTGGCCTGCGTCACGTCACCTGCGCCGAGGGTCGCGTGAGAATTGCCCATGGCCCCGCCGTACGTAATCCCGAGCCCGCCCGGATCGGTGGCGACGGCTGCGCCCGACCCATTTCGCCCGGACCGCGGCGTCGTGCCCCTCGGCGCACA
Organism: Melissospora conviva; assembly: GCF_049523535.1. Classification (NCBI taxonomy): domain Bacteria; kingdom Bacillati; phylum Actinomycetota; class Actinomycetes; order Micromonosporales; family Micromonosporaceae; genus Melissospora; species Melissospora conviva. The sequence goes on along the minus strand of NZ_JBLLDT010000003.1, from coordinate 396,971 downwards.
GTCGCAGGGTACGACTACGGTCGATCTCACGTTCCGCGCACGGGGTGTGCGTGTACGACGACGGGTGAGTGGACATGACAGCTCTGCAGGAAGCGCGAATGCAACGGTGGTGGCGCGACGGACCGCCGATCCGCACCATCGACGAGGCTCGCGAGTATGTGCACGACGTCCACTTCTCGCTGCTCTTCGGCGGCGCGCAGGGTCGCTATCCGTCCTTGCGGGAGGCGTCGCGGGACTACTCGGCGCCGCGTCAGCCCTCGGGGTGGGGCCCTGACATCGAGGCGATGTGGACCTGGAAGGACGAGTTGCCGGTACGTGGCGATGCCTGGTTGGGCCGCTACATCTCCGGCAAGCAGACGCTTCTCGCACCGGCGATGCTCGCCGACCTCTACGAGTGGCCCGGCGCGGAGGACGACTTCGAGCACGTACGACAGCTCACCCCGGCCGCCCACCGGCTGGCGCGGCATCTGCTCGACGAAGGCGCCACCTCCACCCGGGTGGCGCGGGCCGTCCTGGGGCTGGCGCCGAAAACGGTCGACCGGGCCATCACCGAACTGGGGCGACACCTGCTGGTCACCAACTACGGCGTCGAAGCCGGCGCCGGCTGGGACAGCTGTGTCCTGGAGCTCACCACGCGGGTGTTCCACGTGCCGTCGGCGGGCGGACGTGACGAGCGGGACGCGGCCGCGGCCGCCCGTTTCACCGACACCATGATCAGCAGTCGGCCGATCGAACTGCGACGGGCCTTCGGATGGTCCAAGGAACGGGCCGAGCGCGCGTTCGCGGCAGCACCGACCGTGCCGGAGCCAACGGAGACGGACAGCCTCGCCGAGAGGTGACGGCCCCGGGGCAACATGACGATTCACGGCATCGCGCGGCGTGACTGCGAGCTTGCGCTACGGAGACGGAGGGACCAGTGGCGTGGCGTCCGCCGCGTCACGTGGCAACCTGTCGTATGTCTCGGGCAGGATGCAGGGCGTGCCTGCCGACCCCTGTGACGACCCGACCGGAGCCCGCCGATGACCGACGACCTGTCAGACGGCTCCGGCGAGGCGGTCGGCCGGGTGCTCGGCACCGCCGACGCCACCCCGCTGCAGTTCTGGACCGCCGTCGCCCCCGGCAGCTACCTCCAGCTCGACGACGTGGTGGTGACCCGCCGTGAGCTGCCCGGACGCGAGCCGGTGACGATCGCCGGAGTCGTCACCCAGGTGCGCGCCCGGCACGAGGGCGCCCAGTTCGACTCCGACGTCTTCGCCATCGCCGACGGCACCCTCCCCGCCCAGATCCAGGAAGCCGCCGAGATCACCACCACCCGGGTCGACCCGGAGCTCTACGTGCCACCCGCCCCCGGGGCCGTGGTGCGCCGCGCCGAAGGCGACGCCCGCGCCCGCGCACTGCACTTCGACCGGATGGAACGGCGCATCCCGATGGGGACCGGCCGCGACGGGGTGCCGGTCTATCTCAACGCCGACTTCCTCGACGGCACCCGCGGCGCGCACGTCTCCATCTCCGGCATCTCCGGTGTGGCGACCAAGACCAGCTTCGCCACCTTCCTGCTCTACTCGGTCTTCCGTTCGGGACAGCTCGGCGGCGACGCGGTCAACGCCAAAGCGCTGATCTTCAACGTCAAGGGTGAGGACCTGCTCTTCCTCGACCACCCGAACAACCGCCTCGACGACGCCACCACCGCCGCGTACGCCAAGTTGGGGCTCACCGCCGGCGCCTTCCCCGACGTGCGCGTCTACGCCCCGCCGCGCGCCGGTGACTCCAGCGGCACCCCCGACGTGCACAGCCGCCTCGCCGGCGTCGACAGCTTCTACTGGACGCTGACCGAGTTCTGCGCCGACCGGCTCCTGCCGTACGTCTTCGCCGACGCCGACGACGAACGCCAGCAGTACACGATGGTGGTGCACAGCGTCACCGCCCACCTGGCCCGCTACGCGCAACCCGCCGACGGCGGAATCAGCATCGACGGGGTACGCATCGGCTCCTACGCCGACCTGGTCGACCACATCGTCGAGCAGCTCAACGACGACGAGACCCGCGCGGAGTGGGCCGGCAGCGCCGTCGGCCTCGGCACCGTCAACGCGTTCGCCCGGCGGCTGATCGGCAGCAAGCGCGACCTGGCCCGGCTGATCCGCGGCGACCTGGCCACCCGCCGCCCGCACCGGATCAACACCGCCGAGAGTGCCCAGGTCACCGTGGTCGACCTGCACAACCTCCCAGACCGCGCGCAGCGCTTCGTGGTCGGCGTGACCCTCAAGAGCGAATTCGAGCGCAAGGAGAAGCAGGGTTCCAAGCCGCTGCTCTTCGTCGTCCTCGACGAGCTGAACAAGTACGCCCCACGGGAGGGCTCCTCCCCGATCAAGGACGTGCTGCTGGACATCGCCGAGCGGGGCCGCTCGCTCGGGGTGATCCTGATCGGCGCGCAGCAGACCGCCAGCGAGGTGGAGCGGCGCATCGTCACCAACTCGGCGATCCGGGTGGTGGGCCGGCTCGACCCGGCCGAGGCCTCCCGCCCCGAGTACGGCTTCCTCCCTCCGGCCCAGCGCCAGCGGGCGCTGCTGGCCAAGCCCGGCACCATGTTCGTCAACCAGCCGGACATCCCGGTGCCGCTCTGCCTGGAGTTCCCCTTCCCGGCCTGGGCGACCCGGGTCTCCGAGGCCGGCAGCGCGCCGTCGCACACGCTGCGGTCGATCACCCAGTCAGCCGACCCGTTCGCGGTGGTCGGCTCCGGCGGCGGGTCGGCCGACGACGACGACATCCCGTTCTAAGGGAGCCTGACGTGAAGATCCTGCACACCTCCGACTGGCACGTCGGCAAGGTCCTCAAGGGCCAGTCCCGCTACGACGAGCACAAGGCGGTGCTCGCCCAGGTGGTGGAGATCGCCCAGGCCGAGCGCCCCGACCTGGTGCTCGTCGCCGGTGACCTCTACGACACGGCCGCGCCCTCCCCGCAGGCGGTCCGGTTGGTGGTGCGGGCGTTGAAGGCGCTGAGCCAGATCGCGGAGTCGGTCGTGGTGGTCGGCGGCAACCACGACAACGGTGCGGCCCTGGACGCCTTGCGGCCGTGGGCGGAGGCGGCCGGCATCACCCTGCGCGGCAGCGTCAGAGACTCCCCCGACGAGCACATCATCGACGGGCAGACCGCCGGCGGCGAGCGCTGGCAGGTGGTGGCGCTGCCGTTCCTGTCGCAGCGTTACGCCGTGCGCGCCGTGGAGATGTACGACCTCACCGCCGCCGAGGCGACCCAGACGTACGCCGACCACCTCGGCCGGCTGATCGGCAAACTCACCGAGGGCTTCGACGAACCGGACCGGGTGCACCTGCTCACCGCCCACCTGACCGTGGTCGGGGGCGCCGTCGGCGGCGGCGAGCGGGAGGCGCACACCATCATGGGGTACGCCGTACCGTCGACGGTCTTTCCCGGCAACGCGCACTACGTGGCGCTGGGGCACCTGCACCGGGCCCAGCAGGTCCCCGGTCCGTGCCACATCCGCTACAGCGGCAGCCCGCTCGCCGTCGACTTCGGCGAGGAGGAGAACGTCCCATCGGTGAGCATCGTGGACGTCTCGGCGACCACCGCCCCGAAGGTGCGTGAGGTCCCCGTCGCCGCCGCCGCCCGGCTGCGCACCGTACGCGGCACCCTGGAGCAGCTGGGTGCGATCGAGGCGGAGGACGCCTGGCTGCGGGTGATCGTCCGCGAACAGCCCCGCGCCGGGCTGCGCGAAGAGGTGCAGGACCTGCTCCCCCGCGCGCTGGAGGTCCGCATCGACCCGGAGCTGGTGCCGGTCGCGGGCAGCGCCACCCGGACCGCGCAGCGGGCCGGGCGCTCCCCCGGCCAGCTCTTCGGCGACTACCTGGACAGCAAGGGACACGCCGACGACGGCGTCCGGGAGCTCTTCCACGAGCTGCTGGCGGAGGTGGAGTCCTGATGCGCCCGCTGCGCCTGGACCTGGCCGGCTTCACCGTCTTCCGCGACGAGACCACCATCGACTTCACCGACGCGGACTTCTTCGTCCTGGTCGGACCGACCGGCTCCGGCAAGTCGACGGTGCTCGACGCCATCTGCTTCGCCCTCTACGGCACCGTGCCCCGCTGGGGCAGCACCCGGGGCATCGCCAACGCGCTCTCCCCCTCGGCCACCGAGGGGCGGGTGCGGCTGGTCTTCGAGTCCGCCGGCGCCCGCTACGTCGCCACCCGGGTGGTGCGCCGCGACGGCCGGGGCAACGTCAAGACCGGCAACGCCGGGCTGCAGCTGATGCCGCCCGGCTTCGACGTCACCAAACTCGACACCGGGATGAGCCCCGAGGACCTCGGCGAGGTGCTCGCCGGCACGCCGGCCGAGATGGAGGCGGCGGTGCTGGAGGCGGTGGGACTGCCCTACGAGCAGTTCACCAGCTGTGTGGTGCTGCCGCAGGGACAGTTCGCCGACTTCCTGCACGCCAAGCCCGCCACCCGCCAGCAGATCCTGGTCAACCTGCTCGGCCTCGGCGTCTACGAGGAGGTGCAGAAGCGGGCCACCACCCGGGCCACCCAGGCCGAGGCGCGGCTCGACGCGATCGACCAGGTCCTCGCCGGGCTGGCCGACGCCGACGAGAACGCCCTGACCGTGGCGGAGGCGAAACTGACGGCGATGCGGGAGCTGGCCGCCGCCGTCGAGGCCGAACTCCCCGACCTGGAACGGGCCCGCCAGGACGCCGTCCGGGCCGAGGAGCAGCTCGCGGCCCTCGACGCCGAACTGGCCGACCTGGACCGGGTGCGCGCGCCGGCGGACGTGGCGGGCATCGCCGCGGCGGCCGCCACCGCCCGCGCCGCCGCGACAGCCGCCGAGGCGGCCGTCGCCCTCGCCGAGGAGGACGAGGAGAAGCTGCGCGGCCGCCTCGATGCCGCCGGGGACGTCAACGCGCTGCGCCTGCTGCTGCGCACCCACGACGAGCGCGACCGGATCACGGCCGAGCTGATCGACGTACGGCGCTCGCTCGTCGAGGTCGAACGCAGGCACACCGCGGCGCTCGCCGCCGCCGCCGAAGCCCGGACCGCGGCCGAGCAGGCCGACGCGGAGCTGGAGGCGGCCCGCCGCGCGTACCAGGAGGCGCAGACCGCCGACCGGGCGGTGGCGCTCCGCGCCCAGCTGCACGCCGGCGACGACTGCCCGGTCTGCGCCCAGCCGGTGACCAGCGTGCCGCCGCTGCCGGACGCCTCGGCCGTCGCCGCCGCCGAGTCCGCCGGGCACACCGCCCGGGCCACCGCCGACGCGGCCCGCGCCCGGCTCGGCGAGCACGACACCGCCGTACGCGACACCGAGCGGTCGCTGACCCGGGCGCGTACCCAGGTCGAGCAGCTGGAGGAGCGCGGCCTGCAGTTGTCGGCGCAGCTCGCCGACTCCCCCGGCCCTGCGGCGCTGCGCCGGGAACTCGACACCCTCGCCGCGCTCGCCACCAGGCTCGACGCCGCCGGCGCGGCCGTGCGGACCGCCCGGGAGGGCGCCCGCCGGGCGCGGGGCGAGGTGGCGGCCGCCGACGAACGGCTGCGCGGGTCGTGGCGGGACTTCGACGCCGCCCGCGACCGGGTGGCGCGGCTGGCGCCTCCCGCCACCGACCGGGAGGACCTGGCCGGCGCCTGGCAGACCCTGACCGGCTGGGCCGCCGCGGCCGCGCAGGAGCGCAGCGGCCTGCGGACCGACCGGGCCGCCGCCGTCGCCGAGGCGCGGGACGCGATCACCGCCGCCGGCACCCGGATGGCGCAGCTCTTCACCACCGCCGGGCTCTCCGCCCCGGATGACCCGGTCCGGGCCGCCACCGTGGCGGTGGAGCGGGCCGAGGCGGCCCGTGACCGGCTCGTCGAGCGGCGCGCCCAGGCCGAACAGCTGCGCGGGCAGCGCGCCGGCCACGAACGCGAAGCCCGGGTCGCCAAGGCGCTCGGCGGCCACCTGCGGGCCAACAACTTCGAACGCTGGCTGCTCGCCGAGGCGCTCGACCTGCTCGTCGACGGGGCCTCGGCGATCCTGCGGGAACTCTCCGACGGCCAGTACGACCTGGTCCACGACAAGGGCGAGTTCTATGTGATCGACCACCACGACGCGGGGCTGCGCCGCGGGGTGCGGACCCTCTCGGGCGGGGAGACCTTCCAGGCGTCGCTGGCGCTGGCGCTGGCCCTCTCCGAACAGCTCGCCGGTCTCTCCACCACCTCGGCGAGCCTCGAGTCGATCGTGCTCGACGAGGGTTTCGGCACCCTGGACGCCGCCACCCTGGACACCGTTGCCGCCACCCTGGAGAACCTCGCCGCCCGCGGCGACCGGATGGTCGGGCTGGTCACCCACGTGCCGGCGCTCGCCGAACGGGTCCCGGTCCGCTTCGAGGTCCGCAAGGACGCGCGGTCGGCGCGCATCGAACGGGTCGGCCGATGAGCGCGCAGCTCTACGTCGAGAGCTGGGACCCGGCCTACGGCGCATCGTTCGAGGCCTCGGCCGGCGCCCCGGCCTCACCCAGCAGCGCCCAGGTCGACCCGACGGTGGAGCTGCCCCGGCAGAACTGGCGCCCGATCGCCGCCCCGCCCGGGCTGACCCGCCCCGACGTGGTGCTGCTCGTCGACGGCGTACGGCGCATCGACGCGACCGTCTGGACCGCGGAGGAGGACGGCACCTCGTACCCGGGGATCGCCGCCTCGTACGCGGCCGGGGTGGTCCGCTGCGACCTCGGCAACGGTGCGGCGCAGCTGGCCGGCACCCGGGTCGAGCGAGGGCTCTTCACCGCGAGCCCGTCGGCCGAGGAGGTGGTGGCGGGGCAGATCCGCTACCGGCTGCACCGGGTCAACGGCAGCGGTGAGCTGAGCAAACTCCCCACGGCGGTGCAGCCACCGCTGACCGCGCTGGAGGTGGAGGTCTCCGCGGCGGCGCGCACCGACGGGGATCTGCTGATCGTCGACGGTCCGCTGCGCGACCGGCGGCAGCTGCCGCGCACCCTGGGCTACATCAAGACCCAGCACAGCCAGTACCTCGACGCCGAACTGACCTCGGTGGTGACGGCGCTGCACAGCGGGGAGCGTTCCCCGGTCTTCGCCCTCGGCACCGCCTGGGGCGGCTACTCCTGGTACCTGCGGCTGCCGGTCGCGGCCGGCGCCCCGTGGGCGGGGATCGTGCGGGTCGAGTGCTCACGGGACCTGGATCCGGACGAGGCGATCGAGCTGGCCGATCTCTCGCTGGCCACGCTGCCGTCGCTGGCCTCCACCCCGTACAAGGACCCGCGCGCACCGCAGAATCTGGTGCCGATCGCCGGGCTGGAACGGCAGCTGCGCCGGCTGCTCGGCGACGCCCGGCTGCTGCACCGGGTCCTCGCCGCCGCGGTACGGCGGTAGCCGGTGGGACGCCGACGCGACACCGACCGCACCGCCGTGCAGGTCGACGGCGGGCTCGCCGAGCTGGTGCCGGATCCGGACCGGCCGGGCTCGTACACGCTGCTGCTCGACGGCGCGCCGCAGTCGCACGTCGACCTTGACGATCCGACCCACCTGGAGTTCGAGTACGTTCGCCGGATCGCCTCCGCCGTGGACCTGGCCGCCCCGGCCGGTACGCCGCTGCGGGTGCTGCACCTCGGCGGTGGGGCGCTGACCCTGCCCCGCTACATCGCCGTGCGCCGCCCCGGCTCGGCGCAGCGGGTGGTGGAGGTCGACGGGGCGCTGGTGGAGCTGGTCCGGCGTGAGCTGCCACTGCCGGGCCAGGCCCGGGTACGCGTACGGGTCGACGACGCCCGCGCCGCGGTGGCCACGATGCGCGACGCGAGCTTCGACCTGGTGGTCGCCGACGTCTTCGCCGGCGCCCGGACGCCGGCGCACCTGACATCGGTCGAGTTCGCCGCCGAGGCGGCGCGGGTGCTGGCCCCCGGCGGGCAGCTCCTGGTGAACATCTCCGACGGGCCGCCGCTGCGCTACGCCCGCGCGCAGGTCGCCACCGTCCGGGCGGTCCTGCCGCACGCCTGCCTGATCGCCGACGCGGCCGTGCTGCGCGGCCGCCGGCACGGCAACCTGGTCCTGGTCGCCGGCCGGGGTGAGCCGCCGGTGGCGGAGCTGGCCCGGCGGGCGGCCGGGGACTGGTTTCCCGGACGGGTGCTGCACGGCGAGGAGCTGAACCGCTTCACCGGCGGCGCCGCCGTGGTGCACGACAGCGACGCGGTCGACTCGACCGCCCCACCGCAGGGGATCTTCAACGTCAAATGGTGACCGGAGCGCCGCCGACAGTGATCATCCGGGTGCGTGGCAGAGTGGCAGCGTGTCCCCCGCCGACCCTGCCGCCACCCGGACGCTGCGACCGCCCGAGCAGTACGACCTGCTCGGCACGGTGGCGCCGCTGGCAATGGGGGCGCACGATCCCTGCGCCCGGATCGCGGCCGGCACCTTCTGGTGGACCGCCCGCACCCCCGACGGCCCCGGCACCCTGAGCCTGCACCGCCAGGGCGGTGAGCTGCTCGCGCAGGGGTACGGCCCGGGTGCGGCAGCGGTCGTGGCGGTCGCCGACCGGATCGCCGGGCTGCACGACGACGTCACCGGCTTCGCCGAGCTCGCCACCGCCCACCCGGTGGTGCACCGCCTCGCTCGCGCCCACCCGGGGCTGCGGATGCCGGCCACCGGAGAGCTATTCCCGCGGCTGCTCCGGGCGGTCTTCGAGCAGAAGGTGACCGGCAAGGAGGCGTACCGGGCGTACGCGGCGACGGTGCGCCGCTTCGGCGAGCCTGCGCCGGGGCCGCTGCAGCCGCTCTGGGTGCCGCCGGAGCCGGCGGTGATCGCCGCGCAGCCCTACTGGGTCTTTCATCCGTTCGGGGTCGAGCAGCGCCGGGCGGAGACGCTGCGCCGGGCGGCGGCCGAGGCCGGGCGGCTTGCCCGCTGCGCCGACGCGACGGAAGCGACCCGGCGGCTGGTGGCGATCCGCGGCATCGGGGCGTGGACAGCCGCCGAGGTGGTCCGGATCGTGCACGGCGACCCGGACGCGGTCAGCGTGGGCGATTTCCACATCCCGAACATGGTCGCCTGGGCGCTGGCCGGTGAGGCGCGCGCCGACGACGCCCGGCTGCTGGAGCTGCTGGAGCCGTTCCGGGGGCACCGGGGCCGGGTCTGCCGGCTGCTGCTGGCCGAGGGCGTGCAGGCCCCGAAGTTCGGCCCGCGGATGCCGCTGCGCTCGTTCGCCCGCTACTAACCCAGAGGACAGATCAAGCCGGATCAGGACGACCGGGTCCGGGACTGCCGGATCAGGACGGCCGGGTCCGCGTCAGGCGACCTCGTGCAGGTCGGCGAGGGTGATCGGGCTGCGCCGGCGCAGCAACCGTTCCAGGTCGGCGACCGAGGCGACCTCCCCGACGACCTCCTTGCCGCCGCCGAACTCGGGCCGGTAGCGGTGCACGAGCCGGTACCGGTAACGGCCGGCGATCAACTCGACCGTCACCTGCCAGCGTCCGCAGCAGTCACAGACCCACCCGTGCACGTCCGCGAAGCTAGCTCCGGCCGGCGTGACCAGCGGGACGTTTGAGGCTGCTGTGAATGGCGTGACCGCTGGTGCCGGTGATCTGCCTCACGGCGGCGGGATATATTCACCCTCGTCCACGGTCGCGACGAAATGGGGTAGGCCCGATGAGCGACTGGAACGCCAAGGTCATCGACGAGTTCCGCGCCAACGAGGGCCGGGTGGGCGGTCCGTTCGCCGGGGCGCCCATGGTGCTGGTGCACCACCGGGGCCGCAAGAGCGGACGCGAACTCGTCAGCCCGATGATGTACCTGCCACATGAGACCGACGAAGAGATCATTTACGTCTTCGCGTCCAAGGGCGGGGCCCCGGAGAACCCCGACTGGTACCGCAACCTCATCGCCGCAGGTGAGGCCGCCGTCGAACGCGGCACCGAGACCTACCCCGTCCGGGTGCGCGAGCTGACCGGAGACGAACGCGACCAGCGCTACGACGAGCAGGCCCGCCGCTATCCCGGCTTCGCCGAGTACGCGCAGAAGACCGCGGGGATCCGCACCATTCCCGTCCTCGAACTCACCCGCGTGCCCGCCGCCTGATCCGCAGCCGCAGCCGCAGGTAACCGAAAATGTGACCGGCGGTGGCGGCTATCTACCGCACCGTGTCGGGGGCTTCTGGTTGACTGGCCCGGTGAAGCTCCCCGTCGATCCCCCGGTCGAGCCGATGCTCGCCAAGAGCGTGCCGCAGATCCCCACCGACGCCGGCATGACCTACGAACCGAAGTGGGACGGTTTCCGCTGCATCGTCTTCCGCGACGGCGACGAGGTCGAGCTGGCCAGCCGCGGCGGCAAGACCCTCACCCGGTACTTCCCCGACGTCGTCGCGCAGGCCCGCCGTCAGCTCCCCACCCGCTGCGCCGTCGACGGTGAGATCATCATCATCCGCCGCGACGGGCCGGACGGCCGCCCCCGGCTCGACTTCGACCGCCTCTCCCAGCGCATCCATCCGGCCGCCTCCCGGGTGCGGATGCTCACCGAGACGACCCCGGCGGATTTCGTCGCCTTCGACCTGCTCGCCATCGACGACGAGTCGCTGATGGACCAGCCGTACCCGGTCCGGCGGGCCCGGCTCACCGCGGCGCTGGCGAAGGTGGCGCCACCGATCCACGTCACCCAGGTCACCTCCGATGTCGACACCGCCCGGCGGTGGTTCGAGATCTTCGAGGGCGCCGGGCTGGACGGGCTGATCGCCAAAGGGGCCGACCTGCCGTACGCGCCGGGCAAGCGCCTGATGTTCAAGGTCAAGCACACCCGCACCGCCGATGTCGTGGTCGCCGGGTTCCGCTGGCACAAGTCCGGCCCGGTCGTCGGTTCGCTGCTGCTCGGGCTCTACGACGACGCCGGGGTGCTGCACCACGTCGGCGTCTGCGCCTCGTTCACCGCGGCCCGCCGGGCCGAGCTGGTGGAGGAGCTCGCGCCGTACCGGGAGAACGTGACCGGGCATCCGTGGACGCACGGCGACCACAGCGCCGGGCAGCGCATCCCCGGTGGACAGAGCCGGTGGAGCGGCGGCAAGAACCTCGAGTGGGAGGCGCTGCGCCCCGAGTTGGTCGCCGAGGTCGGGTACGACGCGATGGAGGACGACCGGTTTCGGCACACCGCCCGTTTCCTGCGCTGGCGGCCGGACCGTGATCCCCGCTCCTGCACCTACGACCAGCTCGACCGGCCGGTGCGCTACGACGTCGACGAGGTGCTCCGGGGTGATCCGGCGGCGACCCCCGAGGGGACCGTACGCTGATCGGCACTCGGGCCGCGGCCGACCGCACGGTACGCCGATGCGGCCCCGACGGCCGAAGGACCGCGGCAAGCGGTGATCCAGCCAAGGGAAGGCGTGTCGTGACCCCCACCCAGCACCCGGCGAGCGGGGCCCTCGCCCGTACGGCCTCGCGGGGCCGGCTCGCCGCTCTCGTCGCCGTCCTGGTCGCCGGAGCCGGCTGCATACTTCCGGTCTTCGCCCCCAACACCGGCGACACCGAGGAGGAGGTAACCCCGTACGGCGCGCCGGCCAAGTGGCGCGACTGCCCGGAGGTGGCCCGCGAGCTGGTCGGCCGGGAAGCGCCGAACATGCGCTACTCCTGCGCCACCATCGAGGTGCCGCGCAACTGGGACACGGTGGGACCGAACGCCTCGGCGAACCTGCCGGGTGCCGGCGAGACCTTCGAGATCGCCCTGCTGCGAGCGCGCTCGACGAAGCAGACCGACCGGATCGGCTCACTGCTGATCAACCCGGGTGGCCCGGGCGGCTCCGGCGTGGACACCGCCGTCTACCTCTCCTTCGGCTCCGCCTACGGCGGCGTCTCCGAGTCCGTCACCGAACGCTTCGACCTGATCGGTTTCGACCCGCGCGGCGTGGCCCGTTCCAGCCCGGTCGAGTGCATCTCCGATGCCCGCCTCGACCTGATGTTCGGCGCCGAGCCTGACCCGCGCAGCCAGCAGGACTTCGACAAACTGGTGACGCTCAGCCGCGCCATCGGCGCCGACTGCGGCAACGAGTACGGCGACCAGCTGCCACTCTTCTCCACCGAGCAGGCGGCCCGGGACATGGACGCGATCCGCGGCGCCGTCGGCGACCCGAAGCTCACCTACCTCGGCTACTCGTACGGCACCCTGCTCGGCGCCGTCTACGCCCAGCTCTTCCCGCAGAACGTACGGGCGCTGGTCCTCGACGGCGCGATCGACCCGCAGGACGACCTGGTCGCCGGCTCCGAGTCACAGGCCCAGGGTTTCGAGAAGGCCTTCGGCAACTTCACCACCTGGTGCGCGGCCACGCCGGAGCGCTGCCCCATCGCCCCGGACGCCCGCGCGGCGGTCGTCGACGCCCTCGACAAGGCCCGCGTCGACCCGGTGCGCGCCGCCGACGGCCGGGAGGCGACCGCCGGCTGGGTCTTCTACGCCGTCATCTCCTCCCTCTACACCGAGAGCGGCTGGGCCGAGCTCGCCCAGGCGATCGAGCAGCTGCGCGGCGGCAACCCGAGCGGCGTTTTCGACCTGGCCGACTCCTACGCCGACCGCGACCCAAACGGGCAGTACAGCAACCTCTTCGACGCCAACCTCGCCGTCAACTGCGCCGACGAGGCCGACGTGCCGACCGTGGCGCAGGTACGCGACTACCAGTCACAGTGGCGCGAGAAGTACCCGCTCTTCGGTGCGCCGCTGGCCGTGGGCATGCTCTCCTGCACCGAGTGGCCGGGCAGCCGCGACCCGTACCCGACCGGGCCGGCCGCGGGTGCCCCGCCGATCCTGGTGGTCGGCACCACCGGCGACCCGGCGACCCCGTACGAGCAGGCCCCGAAGCTCGCCGAGATGCTCGGGGCGGGACAGCTGCTGACCTGGGACGGTGAAGGGCACACCGCCTACCCGCAGACCACCTGCGTGACGCAGGCGGTGGACGCGTACCTGCTGAATCTGACCGTGCCGGCGGAGGGGACCGTCTGCCCGGCCCGCTGACAGCGGCTCGGTTTCGTCGCCTCCCACGAAGGGCTCAAGCTGACCCTGTGACCTCGGCGGGTCTACTCGTCGACGACCTGGCCGTCGCGCAGCAGCAGGCTCCGGTCGGCCATCTCGATCAGGGCGGGGTCGTGGGTGGCGACCAGTGCGGTCATGCCCCGGGCGTGCACCACGGCCCGGATCAGCTCCATGATGGCGCGCCCGGTCACCGAGTCGAGCTGGCCGGTGGGCTCGTCGGCGATGAGCACCTGCGGGTCGTTGGCCAGTGCGCGGGCGAGCGCCACCCGCTGCTGCTGCCCGCCGGAAAGTTCGGTGGGGCGCTGCGCGGCGTGTCCGCCGAGGCCGACCAGCTCCAGCAGCACCGCCACCCGCTCCTCCCGCTGCGCCGCCGGCACCTTGGCAAGGCGCATCGGCACCCCGACGTTCTCGGCGGCGGTGAGGATCGGCACCAGGCCGAAGCCCTGGAAGACGAAGCCGACGGTGCCGCGGCGCAGCCGCATCAGTTCCCGGTCGTCGGCCGCGCCGACGTCGTGCCCGGCCACGGTCACTCGTCCGGTGTCGGGCCGGTCCAGGCCGCCGACCAGGTTCAGCAGCGTCGTCTTGCCCGCGCCGGAGCGGCCGCGGACCGCCACGATCTCGCCCGCGCCGGCGGTGAAGGAGACCTGGCGCAGCGCATGCACCGCCCGTTCGCCGCGGCCGTAGACGCGGCTGATCCCTTCGGCGTGTACGACCTGCCGGGTGACGATGTCGGTCATGGCTGCTTCCCCTCCTCGGTCGCGCCGGGACGGACCTGGACGTGGTCCGGTTCGAGGGTGAGCCGGACCCGGTCGCGCAGCTCCAGCGCCTCGACGAACGGGGCGGGTAGCTGCATCCGGCCGTTGCGGTCCAGCACCGCGTACTCCTCACTGACCAGTTCGGTGCTGCCGTCGGCGGCGGTGCGCGCGGTCCGCCGCACCTCGGAGGCGGTCCGCCCGTCCCTGATGGCGACCACCCGGTGCACCTGCCCGGCGACGGCCTGGTCGTGGGTGACCACGACGATGGTCACGCCGAGTTCGGCGTTGATGGCGCGCAGGGTGGCGAAGAGTTCGGCACCGGTCGCTTCGTCGAGTTCGCCGGTGGGCTCGTCGGCGAAGAGGACCTCCGGGTCGTTGGCGACGGCGACGGCGACGGCAACCCGCTGCTGCTCGCCGCCGCTGAGCCGGGCCGGTTCGCGGTCGGCGCCGTGGGTCATGCCGACCAGCTCCAGCAGCTCGTCGGCGCGTCTGCGCCGGGCCTTCGCTCCGAGCCGCCCGGCGAGCTGCATGGGCAGTTCGACGTTCTGCCGGGCGGTCAGGTACGGCAGCAGGTTGCGGGCCGTCTGCTGCCAGACGAAACCCACCACCTCGCGCCGGTAGCGCAACCGGCGGCGGGCGGAGAGGGCCAGCAGGTCGTAGTCACCGACCCGGGCCAGTCCGGCGGTCGGCACGTCCAGTCCGGAGAGGATGTTGAGCAGGGTGGACTTGCCGGAGCCCGAGGCGCCGACGATCGCCAGCAGCTCACCGCAGTCGATGACCAGGTCGAGTCCCTGCAGGGCGAAGACCTCCACTCCCTCGGTCTTGAAGATGCGTACCAGCCCGTCGCAACGGATGTGCCCGCCCAACCGGTCGGTGCCGCCGGCCCGCTCGGCCGCCCGCTGCGCCGCCCGCTGGTGCAGGGTTGACAGGTCGGGGACCGAGGGAGTCTGCGTGACGTCGGCCATCTCAGCTCTCCTCTCCGAGCCGCAGCGCCTGACCCAGACGGGTCCGGCGGTTGTTCACTGACTCCACCAGCCAGGCGAGCAGCAGACCGGCGACGGCGAGCGCGGCGACGCCGGCGAGCAGCGCCGGGCGCGGGTCGACCGGCACCGGCACACCGCCGGTCACCGCGCGCAGCGCCAGGACCGGGCCGAGCAGTCGTGGCAGGAGCGCGCCGACCACGGCACCGGCCAGCACGGCCGTCACCACCAGCGGCGCGATCTCGATCGTCAGCAGTCCCCGGGCCTGGCCGCGGGAGAGTCCCATGGTGCGCAGCCGCGACAGCAGCTCGCCCCGCTGCCGGTGCCCGGCCAGCACCGCGAACGCCACCGCGATCAGAGCGAGCAGCGTCCCGCCGACGGCGCCGGCGACGAAGGCGAACTGCACCAGCGCGTTGACGCCGGTGGCGGCGAGCCGGGTGTCGACCTGGGCCCGGGTCGTCACCTGCGTCGGGGAGGTGAGTCCGCCATCGGGGATCTGCTGGCTGTCCAGAAAGCGTTGCTGCCCCTCGTCGCCGGCCCGGGCCAGGGCAGCCGGGTCGGCCACCGCGCCCGAGAGCAGGAATCCGGTGGGGACCATCGGTACGCGGGTGCCGCTGGCCGCCGCCGCCCACGGCAGCACGAGGAAACGCCCCTCCGCCTGGTCGAGCAGGGGGAACTCGGCGAGCGCCCCCACGACCTCGATCGGCTGGCGGGCCACCGGCAGGGCCACCTCGGCCGCTGTGGCCCCGGCGAGATCCGCGGCGAGCGACGCCGACGCCAGTGCCGGCACCGGCCGCCCCTCGTGGTGCGGTTCCCGCAGCACGCCAGGCAGATCGTCGACACCGCCACTGACCCGGGCGTACGCGTCGACGTCGAGGATCAGCACGTCGATGGTGCCGAGTTCGGCGTGCACACCGTCGGCGTACACGCGCTGGTCGGTGAGGCTGATGAGCGGGGCCACCCCGGTGATCCCGGGCAGGTCGGCGAGCCGGTCGGCGGTGTCGGGGGCGTACCGGCCGCCGGTGATCAGGATGTCGGCCGGGACCTGCTGGCGGGCGGCGTGGGCCCGGCCTTCGGTGATGCCGGTGGCGAGGGCGGCACAGAAGATGCTGGTGGCGACGGCGACGACCACCACTACCAGCGGCGCGGTGACCGGCGCCCGGCCGGCCCGGGCGAGCCCCAGGAACGCGACCGCGCCGCGGCGGCGGGCCGCGACCGCGCCGGCCAGCCGCATCGGCAGCGGGTAAAGCCGCAGCACCAGGAGCGCGGCGGCGGCGGCCAGCAGCACCGGCACCGCCGCCAGCAGCGGATCGACCCCGGCACCGGTGTCCAGCCCGCGGGCCAGCAGCAGGTACGTCGCCATCCCCGTGACCAGCAGCAACGCCGTCTCGGCAGCGAGACGCGCAGTGGAGCCGGCGAGCCGGGACAGCCCGCCTCGGCCGGCGGTGGCGGGAGCCAGGAGCACGAAGAGCGCCGGCAGCAGCATCAGCACGACGGCGAGCACGGCGACGGGTGCGGGGTTGCCGGCGGGCAGCCCGGGCAGGAGCAGGCCGATCCCTGCACCGAGGAGCGCGGTGGGCGCCACCACGAGCGCCGTCTCGGCGAGGCTGCGGCGCAGCAGATTCCACCTGGATGCGCCCCGGGCCCGCAGCAACGCGTACTCGGCCTGACGGCGCCGGGCGGCGAAGGCCGCCGCAAGGCCGACCAGACCGGCCAGCGCGGCGACCACCCCGGCGGCGATGATCGCGAGCAGATTGCCGGCGGCCCGATGGCTCTCGGCGAACTGCCGCAGCGACAGGTCCACGCCCTGGGTGAGGTCCAGCTCGCCGGCCGTCTGACGGCGCAGTTGCTCGATGCCGTTGATGAGAGCGTCGAGTTCGGCCGCGTCGAGCCGTTCCACCGCGAGCCGGTAGCGCCATTCCCGCACTGATCCGCGGCCGAGGCTCTCGATGACAGCCTCGCTGGTGACGGCGCCGGCGAGGGACGGGCGGTCGTCGATCCGGGTCAGTTCCAGGGGGTTCCCCCAGATCTGCCAGATCCCGTCGTCGGCGTCGTGGGGCGTGAAGATGCCCACCACGATCACCGGCACGTCCCCGTTGGCGGAGACGAGCAGTTCGCTGCCGACGCGCAGGCCGAGCGCTTCGGCGACGGCCGCGGAGAGGGCGATCTCGGCGGGCCGGCTGAAGTGCGGCGCGCTCGGGTCCTCGGTGACGCCCAGCGGCGGCGCGGTGGCCGCCGGCCACGCTCCGTCGACCAGGTCGGCGGCCTGCGCGACGCCGTCGATCGCGACCAGGGAGAAGCGCGCGTCCGCTCCGGTGACCGACGCGTCCGGCAGGCCATGGTGGTACCAGTTGCCGTCGACGAGACGTTCCAGCTGCGCCGGCATCGCCGCGCGTAGCTCGGGAAGCCGGCTCGGCCCGCGCCGGCGCATCGCCTCCGGGTCGTCGAAGGGCAGATCCGTCGGACCGGCGTTGAAGCCGCGGAAGCCCGCCTGCTGCAGCACCAGTTGCCGGGCCCCGGCGGGCTGGTCGGCGACGTACTGGCGTAGTCCGTCGGTCGTCATCGCCCGGGTGAGGCGCGGCACGACGGTGACGGCGACGGCGGCGGTCAACGTCAGCACCGCCAGCAGCAGGAACGATCCGGCGTGGGCGCGGATGCGTCGGGTCGCTCTCATCGCTCGCCCCCGATCTGTGACTGCGCCGCGACGATCCGGGCCCGCAGGCTCGCGGTGACCGCGGCGCTGAAGAGCGCCGCGAGCGCGAGGACTGCGACGGCGGTGAGCCCGACCGCCGGCCAGGGCAGGCTGAACAGCGCTTCCGGGGCCGGCCGGGCGGCGCTGGGGTCGAGGATCACCAGCGGGGCCATGACGGCGGCGACCCCGGCGCCGACGCCGAGCCCGACCAGCACTCCCAGTACGGCGAGGAAGAGCTGCTCGGTCAGGAGCGAGCGGCGCAGCGTCCGGTGGTCGGCGCCGAGTGCGTGCAGGACGGCGAGTTCGCCGACCCGCCGGCGACCGTTGGCCCAGGCGTCGACGGCGAGCCCGACCAGGGCGAGCAGGATCGCCCCGAGCGCCGCCGCGAGCAGCCCGGTCCGCACCCCCAGCCAGTACGGATCCCGCGCGGCTGCCCCGGTTTCGGCGACCCGGTCGGCGACGGTGACTCCGGCCTGTGTCAGCTCCGCGGCGACGGTCTCGTGGTCGGCGTCGGCCACCGACAGCCACCACTCGGATTGCGGGCGCACGGTGCCGTGCTGCGCGATCAGCCATTCGACGGCGCTGGGCAGGTCGAGCAGCACCCCTGGGCCGGCACCGGCGCTGGGGAGCGCCTGCGCGACTGCGGCGATCCGCACCTCGACCGGTGTGCCCGCGAGGGTGATCCGGGTGACGTCGCCGATGCCGACGCGCAGCTCGGCGCTGACGGCGGGGGTGACGACGGCCGGTACGGCCTGCGGTGTCCCGGCGGGAATCACCATGAACCGCAGCCGGTTGCTGCGGCTGAGCTGTTCCGGCTTCCCCGGGGCGGAGACGCCGGCACCTCCGGTGGTCACGCCCTCGCTGCGCTGTCCCGTGGCGTCGGCGACGGCCCAGGCGGCCGGCAGTTCAAGCGGGGCCGCATCGACCCGCAGCCGGCCGAGTTCCAGCCGGTACGCCGGCCCGATGACGTCGGCAGCGGTCACCTCGAAGCCGGCCAGGCGCTGCTGGCGCCCGCCCAGGTCCGGCAGGTCGATGGCGAAGGGCACTTCCGGCGCGCCGGTGCGGACCTCGGCGACGGGCAGCCGTTGGACGATCCCGTCGGCGGTGGTCAGCACCAGCGACACCGCAACGCTCTCGGGTCCACCGGCGTCGGGGGCGGTCACGGCGACAGTGCCGGAGAGCTGCCGGGATCCGGCGGCCAGCGGGATAGCGGTGGAGGCGCTGCGGTGCCGTACGAGGGTGTCCAGCAGGTTCTGCGGGCCGGGCTCGGCCAGGTCGGAGCGGATCAGCAGCACGTCACCGGCGGCGGCCGCGTCGACGGCGAGCAGGGTGGTGGGAACCTGACCCGAGCCGACGCTGGTGTTCTCCCGCCAGCCGGGCAGTGCCCGCTGCACCCCGGTGAGTGCGGCGAGTTCGGCGGCGCGGCCGGTGGGGGCGTCGCCGGTGACCTCGGTCAGGCGCAGGTCGGCGCCGACGCGGTGGCCCGCCTGGTCGGTCTGGGAGTTTTCCCAGGTGTCCAGGAGCGACCAGGCCAGGGTGCTCGCGCCGACGGCGAGCGCCAGCAGCAGCACCGGGCCGGCGTGCGGGCGGCGACCCGCCTGCCAGGTGCCGAGCATGGCGCCCGGCCACTGCCGGGTGCCGACGAGCCGTTCGGCGAGCCGGGTGACGGCGGGGAGCAGCCGCAGCGCCAGCACGGCTCCGGCGAGGACCCCGAGCGTCGGCGCGGCGGCCAGCAGCGGGTCGATGCCGAGGCCGATGACGGGTGCGGCGTACTGGCGCAGTTGCAGCCAGGCCAGCAGCGCGAGGCCGACGAGGAGCAGGTCGGCACCGGCGCGCTGGGCGGCGGCCCAGCGCGCCGGACGCCCTTCGACGAGCAGGCGCTCGCCGGAGTTGCGCAGGTCCGGGGCGAGCATGGCGAGCAGGCAGCCGGCGCCGGCGGCGAGCGCCACCCACCAGGGCAGTGCCCCGCCGAGGATGCCCGGGTCGAGTTCGACGCCGGTCAGGCCGGTCGCGGCCGCGCCGCGCAGCAGCAGGTACGCCAGGGGTGGCGCCAGCAGCACGGCGGGTGCCACGACGAGGACGGCTTCCCGCAGGGTGAGGCGGACGATCTGGTGCCGGGCCGCGCCCCGGGCCCGCAGCAGCGCAGTCTGGGCGCGCCGCTCACCGCCGAGCAGCCCGGCGAGCAGCAGCAACGAGTAGCCGGCGAGGACGCCGATGAGCAGCAGCGGGGTGACCAGCGCGGAGCGTCCGACGAGGTCGGCGCGGCCGAGCCGGTCGGCGAGCCCGGCCAGGCCGGTGGTGATCTGCAACGACTCACCGAGTCCGGCCGAGTCCGGCAGCACCTCCCGCAGGCGCGTAACGGCGGTGCTCACCGCGCCGAGGTCGGCGGGGTCGACGGCGCGCAGGTTCGGCTGCGCCAGCCAGGCGGCGGAGGTGGTGCCGGTGAAGGTGCGGTCGAAGTCGGCCGGATCCACCACGAACGGCCCGTACGAGCTTCCGGTGGGGCGGTCGACGGCGGCCGGGGCGAGCCGCCAGTACGCCGATCCCGGGTCGACGGGGCGCCAGACGCCGGTGACGACGACAGTCCCCCGTGCACCGGTGGCCCGGTCGAGCAGCGGCACCCGGTCGCCGACGGCGAGCCCGAGCGCGGTGGCGACGGTTTCCGGTACGGCGACCTGCATCGGCGTCCGCCCGGCCGCCGGCCAGGCTCCGTCGAGGAGGGTCGCGGCCTCGGCGAGCCCTTCCAGGGTGCCGATGGTGGCGTACGCCTCGGCGACGGCGACGGTCGCGGGAAGGTTGCCGGTGAGCTGGCGGCCGGTGCCGTGGCGGGCGGCGGCGACGCCGACCGTTGTGGGGCCGAGCCCGTTGCCGAGTTCGGCCCGGACGGCGTCGTCGCGGCGGGTGTACTCGTCGGCGCCCCGCCCGGCGGTGCCGGTGATGAGCAGGCTGGTCTCGTCGACGGGCGCGGCGGCGAGGACGCTGCGGCGTCCGGCGTCGAGGGCTTGGCGGTTGTACTCGGTCAGCGCGGTCACGAAGGTGGTGGCGACCAGGGCCGCCACGAGCGCGGCCAGCAGCAGCCCGCGTGCCTCGCGCGCACGGCGCAGGACGAGTCTCACCGCGTGCCCTCCCCCCGACCGGTTAACTGAACGATTCAGTAGACGCGACCGGGAACCGCGCGCACACACCCTGTTACGGCATCGTTATCGCACCCGGCGCACATCACACCGGACGCATCGCCGCCCGAGTTCGCGGAAGGTCGATGTGCCAGGAAGTATGTTTCACCTTGGTGGCTACAACACGGCAGTTGTGCCCACTACGGCTGTGTAGTAGCGGAATCCGCGAGCATCACTTCCGGGGCCGTTACAGAACGTCACATCCATACGGCTCGGGCCACTTCGCCGGCCTCAGGCAACCGGACGCGCCCTGACGTTTACGACCGCGGCCCGCCTCAGCGGGGAGACTGTTTGCGGTCGCGGTCCTTGGAGGGCTGGACCCGTTTCGGTTCGCCGGGCATCTTCGGGTGGTCCGGCGGGTACGGCAGGTCGCCGCTGCCGGCGGCGTCGTCCCGGTCGGCCCACTCCAGCAGCGGACTGATGTCCCACGGTGAGTCGTCGATACCGGCGTGCGGGTCACCCCGCTCGGCGAGCCGCACCGGCACCGTACGCAGGTCGAAGTCGTCGGGGTCGACCTGCGGCAACTCGTCCCAGGTGACCGGGGTGGAGACGGTGGCGCGGGCGTTGGCGCGCAGGGAGTAGGCGCAGGCGATGGTGCGGTCGCGGGCCATCTGGTTGTAGTCGATGAAGACGTGCTTGCCGCGCTCTTCCTTCCACCAGGCGGTGGTGACCAGGTCGGGGCGGCGGCGTTCGACCTCACGGGCCAGCGCGATGGTGGCCCGGCGTACCTCGGTGAAGGTCCAGCGGGGCGCGATGCGCAGGTAGATGTGGACGCCGCGCCCACCGGAGGTTTTCGGCCAGCCGGTCGCGCCGAGTTCGTCGAGGAGGGCCCGGACGTCGGCGGCGGCGGTGACGGCGTCGGTGAAGTCGGTGCCGGGCTGCGGGTCGAGGTCGATGCGCAGTTCGTCGGGGCGGTCGACGTCGGTGGCGCGTACCGGCCAGGGGTGGAAGACGATGGTCCCCATCTGCGCCGCCCAGGCCACGTGGGCCAGGTCGAGCGGGCAGAGTTCGTCGGCGCTGCGGCCACTGGGGAACTGGATGCGGGTCGAGTGCAGCCACTCGGGTGCGCCGCGGGCCGGCACCCGCTTCTGGAAGAACATCTCCCCCTCGACGCCCTCGGGGAAGCGCTGCAGCATGGTGGGGCGCTCGCGCAGCGCACGCATGATCCCGTCGCCGACGGCGAGGTAGTAGTCGAAGACGTCGGCCTTGGTGAACCCGCGCGCCGGGAAGATCACCCGGTCGGGGCTGGTGAGGCGTACGGTGCGTCCGGCGACCTCGATCTCGGCAGCCGGGGCTTTCGCGGTGCTACCCATCTGCCGACCATAGGCCAGATCGGGCCGGGCGCGGCGTACCGTGGAGCGGTGAGTATGGAGAACGAACTGCCCAAGACCGAGGACGAGTGGCGCGTCCGGCTCTCGCCGGAGGAGTTCCGGGTGCTGCGCCAGGCCGGCACCGAAGCGCCGTGGATCGGCGAGTACGTCTCGACCAAGACCCCGGGCACCTACCAGTGCCGGGCCTGCGGAGCCGAGCTGTTCAGCAGCGACGCCAAGTTCGAGTCGAACTGCGGCTGGCCGAGCTTCGACGACGCCATCCCGGGTGCGGTGGTCGAGATCGCCGACGACAGCCTGGGCATGCGCCGTACGGAGATCCGTTGCGCGCGTTGCGAGAGCCACCTCGGGCACGTCTTCATGGGTGAGGGCTTTACCCCGAAGGACACCCGCCACTGCGTGAACTCGATCTCGGTACGCCTCGCCCCACGCGAAAGCTGAACGTCCCAGTTCTACCGTTTCGTCCCGCGGGTCTGATCGATGCGCCAGACTTTCCCTATTCGTACTTGATAGGGGGATTTGTCATGGCTGTTTGTCAGACCTGCGGGAACGACTACCTGATGGCGTTCGAGGTCCGCACCGTCAGCGACGACGTCTACGTCTTCGACTCGTTCGAGTGCGCCATCCAGTCGCTCGCCCCGATCTGCGAGAACTGCCAGGTCCGCATCGTCGGCCACGGCATGGAGGTCGACGGGCGCTTCTTCTGCTCGGCGCACTGCTCCCGCAACGCCGAAGGCGTACAGGGCGAGATGGCCCGCGACACCGTGGGCGTCCCGCACCTCTGAGACCGCGCCGCCTTGACCTCAGCGCGGCTTGACTCGGCGCTGCTTGACCTGAACGCTGCTTGAACTTCTACGGTGGCCCAATCGCCACTGACAAGGGAGTTCACGGATGGCCATAAAGGAGTACACCCGGGAGGAGCTCGCCGCCCAGCCCATCGGCTACTGGAGCGGCGCTGCGTATCGCGCCGTGGTCGGACGCATCCGGGCGGACCTGGCCGTGGAGCAACTCACCCAGCCGCACTGGTGGATCCTCAACCACGTGGCGGGCGCCCCGGGCACGTGGAGCCGCGCCGCCCTCGCCGAGCGCCTGGCCCCCTTCGACGACCTCGGCATCGACTTCGACGGGGTCTTCGACGACCTCGTCAGGCGCGGATGGCTGGACGAGCAGGCCGGCACCCTGACCCTCACCGAAGCCGGCGAGGCCGGGCGCCTCCGCGCGAAGGCACAGGGTGCCCGGGCGCACGAGCAGACACACCAGGGGATCAGCACCGACGAGTACGTGGCGGCACTGAACGTCCTGCGCCGCATGATCGCCAACCTGGGCGGCAACAGCGACCTTCCCTGACGGCCTGCCGCCTTCTCCACTGAGGCGTACTCGATCAACGACCTCGGCCGACGCCCCGGCGCTTGAATTGCACAACGAGGATCAGAGCGGTCGCCGCCACGGCCAGGGCCACCAGTGGCCAGAACAGATCCACTCCCCCGGCCTGTCGCGGACTCGATGCCGCCGGGGAGGCGTTCAGCTCCTCGGCCTCTTCCGGCGAGGGCTCGGGCGATGCCCGCTCGGCCAGCTCACCCGGCTCGACCAGCCGGCCCACGGCAGCCGTACGGGGCAGCCCGAATCCCCAGTCGAGCAGCGCGGCACCCTGCTCCCAGCCATTCTTGGGCTGTGCCTCCGCACCTAGCAGCGTCACCACGAGGCGGCGGCCGTCGCGTTCGGCCGCGCCGACGTACGTGTGGCGGGCCAGATCGGTGAAGCCGGTCTTGCCGCCGATCGCGCCCGGGTAGTTGTAGAGCAGCCGGTTGTCGTTCTGGATCTGGAACGCCCTGGCCTTCTTGGCCTTCTGGGCCGGGATCTTGGTGCTCTCCGTCCGGGCGTATCGGCGGAAGTCCGGGTTGTCGAAGCAGGCGCGGGCGATCAGCGCCAGGTCGTACGCGCTGGCGAACTGACCGGGGGCGTCCAGGCCGGAGGGTGTGACCGCGTGGGTCTGGAGAGCGCCGAGGTGGCGGGCGTATTCGTTCATGGCCACCACTCCCCCGGCCACGCCGTCCTCGCCGCCACCGAGCCGGGCGATCAGGTTCGCCGCCTCGTTACCGGAGTTCAGCAGCAGCCCGAGCCAGACGGTCTCCAGTTTGTACCGGCCGCCCTCGACCAGACCCACGGCCGACGAGCCGGGCTCGATGTTCATGTCCTCCGCGGTGACTCTGATGACCTGTTGCGGGTCCAGCTTCGGCAGCATCGTCGCAGCGAGCAGCAGCTTCTGCACACTCGCCGGGGTGGCGTGCTCGTACGGGCCGCAGCCGCCGAGCACCTGCCCGGAGTCCAGGTCGGCGACCACCCAGGACGTCGCGGTGACACGGGGTGGCGTGGGCGCTCCTGCCGGCACCACCAGTCCGGCGGTGTCCAACGCCGGCTCGCGCAGCGCCCGGTCCTCGGCCATCACGGGCGGCGGCGTCGCGCGCGGCAGCCGGGATGCCTTCGGTGCCGGCATGCGCGGACACGGCAGCACCGGCGCGGCGGTTTCCGACACGGTGGGCCCTTGGGGCGTCAGCGGCGCCGCTGACGCCGGCACGATGGGGCCGACTGCGAGGAGGCCCGCCATAGCTGTGGTCACCAGCAGCCGCGGTTTCATACAAACAGCCTATGCGTTACGGCCGGACCAAATCCTCGACAGGGCAACGGATGCCAGCAGCAACTTCTAGACAAGCGCCCGACCTGCGGCTGCTCGCCATGCATCGTCTGTAAGCCAAGCTTGGGCGTGGGCTGGCCGCCTGCAACGAGGTCCGGCCAAAATCAAGCGGCCGTCGCGTATACGACACATCAATAGACAAGACGAACATTTTTCGAGAACCTTGCGCGTTCCCAGCCCGCGGCAATCAACTCGGAGAGTCCGTGACCGCCCCACACGACGAGCAAGAGAAATATCGCCAGCTCACAAAAGAGTACGAACTCGCCGCAGACCGCCTCCGGTCCGCCAGGTCGGCGCAGGTCACATACTTAGTTATACTGGTTTCCGGATTTTCCCTGGCGGCCCTACTCGCCTACTCAGTTGTCGTTGGACTGTGGGAATCAAAACCGGTCCTTACCCGATACGTAGGCCTAATCGCACTACTCGTACTGTGCATCACGTTCGGCAACCTACTGATCAAAAACCGACGCAGGATCGTCGAATTCGATCTCGATGTGCGTAATCTCAGCCACGACAGGCAAAGCGCTGCCACCCGGATTCCGTCGGACTCGATCGAATCCCTGAGGCTTTACCGAGAAGCCTCGCAGGACATCATTTCCCAGTTCCGCGCTCGCGCCACAAGGAATCTCAGAACGCACAACTCTATCCAAGCGGTAATCATCATTGGCTCGATCGCCGCTTCCACAACAACCGCCATCATGGCTGGCTCACACCCGTTGAGCTGGATTTCCACTGGACTGACCGCCCTCGTCAGCATCACGGCAGGAATGGCCGCCTACTTTAAGTTCCGTGAACGCGGATACAACCTTCAATCAACTGCCGACGAGATTGAGAAAAACTACAATGCCGCACAATTCCATATTGATGAGTACGGCGAAATAGAGGACGAGGACGACAGACTTCGACTCTTTGCGCGCAATGTGGAGCGACTGCGCGAAGAACAACGCAAACGAGAACTGCAACTGGAACAGTCCCCCGGCCATAAGGAAGAACGATAATCAAGCCAGATTTCCCTGTTCTGGACTGACCCTCCCGTCGCCGCGCACTACAGAAATTACAAGGTCTGCTTCGGCTCCACTGAAGAGCTGCCTACGTGCTCGACTCAAAGGCCCTGCCGCCACCTCGTGGTGACGGTTCCACTGCTCCTAGCCAGGCGGCGATAGGGCCAGGCTTCGTTTGGCTGGCCCTATCGCTTTGACGTCACACATAGTCGTCGAATGTCAAAGTGCTGCGGTGACCGCTTGATGGCCAAGCCGGGATCACGAGCGTGTCCGGGAGACCGCTCGTGCCGCGCTGCCGGCTCACCACCGTGGTCAGTCCCAGCGCCGGGATGTGGATGTCGACGCCGGTGATGAAGGTCTGCGCGAAGAACGCCGGCAGCGGCTTGCTCAGGTCCGTCACCCGGTCGCTGCCCGCGTCGAAAGCGAAGATGCCGATGGTCCGCTTCACCCGCGGGCTGGTCGCCTCGTTGAGGATGTCGCGGCCGTTGACCCAGAGCCGGTCGCTGCCGCCCCACCACTCCTTGTTGCGGTTGACCACGATCGCCGCGTGCCGGTCACTGGTCTCCACCAGCGCACCGAGGCCGCCGCCGGGCGGGCTCGCGAGCAACCGGATCAGGTTGTCGGTACGGCGGAACGGCTGGAAGTAGAAGTGGTGCACGGGTGCGCCGGCGCGGATCAGGGCGAACTCGTACCGGGCGCCGCCCTTGGCGGTGATCGGGCCGAAGGAGCCGTCGCCGCTGAGCGCGACGGTGGCCACCCGCCGGGTACGCAGCCCGAGCGCGTTGAGTTCGTAGACCTCCAGGGTTCCGGCGGAGACACCGGCGTTCTGCGGGAAGAGCACCGCCCGCCCGGCGAGCTGGATCCGCGCTTCGGTGCGGATGGCGGTTGTCTGCGGCGACCGGCCGGTGAAGAAGCGGTAGCTGTGCTGGAAGCTCTCCGGTGAGGTGACGGTCTCGGTGTGCCCCTGTTCCGGCAGGTAGGCATTGGTGGCTCCGGCGACCGTACGGCTCTGGTCCCCCTCCCCCCAGATCGCGAGCGTCCGCACACCCCCTGGCGGCGCCTCGGCCGTACGGCCGTCGAGGTTGACGTAGTTCGCCACCCGCGCCGCGCGCTCGGGTGAGCTGTTGAGGTAGCCCTGCACGACGAAGGTGCCGAGCGAGTGCGCAAGCAGGTCGATCTGCTGCTGGCCGGAGGTCTCGAGCAGCCGGATGATGCGGGCGTCGAGCCCGGCCCAGACGTCGGCCATCGTGTTGAGGGTGAAGGTGGAGTCGTACTCGTGGGCCTCGATCAGGTCGATCGGGTAGCCGTTGACCGCGAAGCGTTTCGCCTGGGTCTGGAACTGCTGGCCGGAGCCGGCCGAGCCGTGCACGAAGACCACGGGCCGGGGTGTGGCGGGTGCGGGGTGGGCCTGCGCCGGGACGGCGGCGAGACCGAGAGCGACGAGCAGGGCGACGCCGAGCGCGCCGAGACGGCGAATCATGCGGGGGACCTCCGGTGAATCGGTGGGCATGATTGTGCACTGGTGGTGCACCATACTCACCCCGGCCGGGCGGAAAGAGCAAGGACCGACCGAGCGCGAGCGCAAGGATCCGCACGAAAAGCAGCCGACGGCACGGCCCGGCGGGACATCAGGTCGCCGCGGGCCGCACCGTCGAGGTGAACGAGAGGGGCGGTGCGCTCCGATCGGACCGCACCGCCCCCACTACTGATCTCGCCTGAAGGTCTTCATCAGGGGCGGGTGAAGCCCACCGTGTAGCTGCCGGAACCCGAGTACGCGTACACCCGGATCCGGTACGTCCCCGCCGTACCGGTGTAGGTCACCGTCTCGTCCGGGCCGGAGCTGGTGGAGCTGGCGACCGTCGTCCAACTCGAACCGTTCTGCTTCTGGAGGTAGAGGTCGAAGTCCCGGCTGGTCGGACCGTCCAGGCACGCCCGGTGCTGCCCGGAGACGGTGGTCGTGTACGAGCCACCCGACGGCTGGTAGGCGTTCTGCCCGGCGTTCAGGCTGCCGGTCACGATCGTCTGGTAGCCGGTGCAGGTGGTGGCCCCGCCGGTGACGGTGAGCGTGTAGGTCGCCGTCCGCGTCACCGCGCCCGTGCCGGTGACCGTGATCGGGTACGTCCCCGCCGCCACCGCCGAGGTGGTGCTGATCGTCAGCGTCGACGAAGCCCCGGAGGTGACCGAGGAGGGCGAGAAGGAAGCCGTCGCACCCGACGGCAGGCCCGAGGCCGACAACGCCACGGTCTGGGCGCTGCCGCTGGTGGTCGCGGTCGCCACCGTCGCCGAGAGCGACCCGCCGGGGGCCACCGATCCGGCCGTCGGCGAGACGGCGACCGAGAAGTTGTTCGCCGGGGTGCCGCCGCCGACAGCGAGGGTCCAGATCGCGTACGCCGAGGCGTCCGCCGCCCGGTCCAGGATGGTGGTGCTGACGTTGCTCGGGTACGTGTCGCAAGCCCGGTGGTAGCAGGGGTCGAACGCCTGCCCGCTGGTCCCGCCCCACTTCGTCGCCTGGGCGGCGGTCTTGGTGCGGCTGGCCCCAGCGGCGACCCCGCTGGTCTGGATGCTGTACGCGTTGAACGAGGCGTCGTCGGAGCGCCCGGCGCCCTCGGTGTTCTCCTCGGTCTGTACGCCGATCGAGTCGTAGTAGGCCTTGAGGGTCTGGCCGATGCTGCTGGTGATCCGGTTGATGAAGTAGCCGCCGTTGACGGAGCCGACCATGTCGAAGTTCAGGTAGCCGGTGATCTTGGCGCGGTCGGCTGAGCTCAGCGAGCGGACGTAGTAGTCGGAGCCGTTGAGGCCGGACTCCTCGTCGGTCCACCAGGCGAAGCGCACGTGCCGGGTGAGCTGCGGGTTCTGCGCGGCGAGGGTCAGCGCCACCTCCAGCAGCATCGCCGAGCCGGTGGCGTTGTCGTTGATGCCGGCCCCGGCGGTGACGCCGTCGAGGTGCGCGCCGAGCATCAGCGTCTGGTTGACGTCGCCACCCGGCCAGTCGGCGATGATGTTCGGCCCGGCCCCGCTGATGCAGCCCGAGGCGCAGGGCTGCTTGACGACGGTGAAGCCGGCGGCGACCAGCTTGTCGTAGACGTAGTTGACCGAGGCCGTGTAGCCGGTGCTCGCGGCGTTGCGCCGGCCACCGTTGGCGGTGGCGATGCTCTGGAACTGGGTCAGGTGGCCGGTGATGTTCGCCAGCGAGATGTTCGGGGCGGCGGCGAGCGCAGCGGGGGCTGCGGCGGGGGCCACGGCGAACCCGGCGGCGGTCGGCGCCGCCTGGGCGGGGGCGGCCAGGGGGTTGAGGCCGGCGGCGAGCACCGCAACGGCAAAGGCTGCGGTCAGGCGTCTTCTCACGGGGTCTCCTCGGGGGAATGGGAAGACTGTCGGGGGATACGCCGCATTACAGCGGCAGCTATCTATACACCCCGCTCCGATCGACAAGCAATATCCAGTTCTGTGGATGCACGAAGGCCCCTGACCGCGACCGCCGCTCCCCGACCTCCGGCAGCGACAGAACCCCGCCCTGACCGGAGCCGACGCAGCAGGCGAGGCCGAAGCCGACGCCGGCCGCGCCGGCAGGGTCACCGCCGCGAAAGGAGGCCGGGCCGGTGGCCGTTAGGCTCGGCGCATGTCCACCGCCGCCCTCCGGCTGCACGTCGCCGCCTTCGGCGAGCTCTCTGCTCGCACCCTCCACCACCTGCTGAAACTGCGCATCGATGTCTTCGTCGTCGAGCAGGAGTGCGCGTACCCGGAGCTGGACGGGCGCGACGTCGAACCCGGCACCCGCCACCTCTGGCTGGAGCGCGACGGTGCGATCGTGGCGTACCTGCGGATCCTGGCCGATCCCGGCGGGGTGGCGCGGATCGGCCGGGTGGTGGTGGCGCCGGCAGCGCGCGGGCAAGGCCTCGCGGGCCGGCTGCTCACCGAGGCGCTGGCTCTCGTCGGCGAGCGGCCCTGCGTGCTGGACGCGCAGTCGCACCTGGCGGGCTTCTACCGCGCTCACGGCTTCACCGACACGGGGCCGGAGTTCGTCGAGGACGGCATCCCCCACCTGCCGATGCGCCGCGATCCCGGCGAGCCGTCCCCGCAGCCCTCCTTCGCCGACCCCGCTGCGACCAACGTCGTCGCACCCCGCGCGGCGACCGCCGGGGACGCCCCGGAGCTCGTACGGCTGCGGGTGCTGATGCTGACTGCCATGGCCGGTGGCACGGCTCCCCCACCCGGCCCGTGGCTGACCGCCACCGAGGAGACGCTGCGTCGACGACTCGCCGAGGCCGAGCCCACGATGGCCGCGTACGTCGTCGACAATCCGGACCGCCCCGGCGAGCTGGCGGCCTGCGCGGTCGGGACGATCGAGGAGCGGCTGGGGACACCGGGCAACCCGGGCGGTCTGAGCGGTCACCTTTTCAACGTCTGCACCGACCCCGGTCAACGCCGCCGTGGTTACGCCCGGGCCTGCACGCAGGAGCTGCTGCGGTGGTACCGCGAGCGGGGCGTCGGCGCCGTCGACCTGGCTGCCACCGAGGAGGGTGCGCCCCTCTACCGCGAGCTGGGCTTCGCCCCGCTGACCGCCATGCGCCTGACCACGCCGGCCCGCCGAACCGAAGACAGCTCCGCCCCCACTGCGGGAAGCGGCGGGGGCGAAGTGGCGGGGCAGGTTACGGCAGGTCGTTGACGATCTCGGCGACCGTGCGGCGCCGTCCGGTGTAGAACGGCACCTCCTCGCGTACGTGCAGGCGGGCCTTGGAGGCCCGCAGCTGGCGCATCAGGTCCACGATGCGGTGCAGCTCGTCGGCCTCGAAGGCGAGCATCCACTCGTAGTCGCCCAGGGCGAACGACGCGACCGTGTTGGCGCGCACGTCGGCGTAGCCGCGGGCCATCGCGCCGTGCTCGGCGAGCATCTCGCGGCGCTCGGCGTCCGGCAGGACGTACCACTCGTAGGAGCGCACGAAGGGGTAGACGCAGAGGTAGCCGCGCGCCTCCTCGCCGGCGAGGAAGGCCGGGATGTGGCTGCGGTTGAACTCGGCCGGGCGGTGCAGCGCCATCTGCGACCAGACCGGGGTCAGGCACCGGCCCAGCGCGGTGCGGCGGAACCGGCCGTACGCGTCCTGCAACGCGTCACTGGAGGCGGAGTGCCACCAGATCATGATGTCGGCGTCGGCGCGCAGGCCGGAGACGTCGTAGGTGCCGCGCACCACCACGTCCTCGCCGGCGAGCTCCTCGAAGAGGTTCTCCACCTCGCCCGCGACGTTGTCGCGCAGGGCGGGCAGCGGGCCGGTGGCCCGGTAGACCGACCACATGGTGTAACGGATGGAGTCGTTGAGCTCCCGGATCCGCGCCGCGTTCGTCTGTTCCGTCATGATCCTGATTCCTCCAGGGCCTTGATGATCTCTTCGGCGCCGGTCTCGCCGGAGCGCACGCAGACCGGGATGCCGACTCCGTCGTAGGCGGCGCCCACGACGGCGAGCGTCGGGTACGCCGGCCGCAGCGCCGCCCGGACGGCGGCCACCCGCTCCAGGTGTCCCGGCGTGTACTGCGGCAGCGCGCCACCCCAGCGCTGCACGTGGGTCGCTACCGGCGTCGGCAGCGGCGCGCCGACGACCTGGGAGATCTCCCGGTGCGCCAGGGCCGCCAGTTCGGCGTCGGAGACCTGAAGTGCCGCCTCCTCGCCGTAGCGCCCGACGGAGGCGCGCACCAGCGCCAGCCCGTCCGGGCGGCGCAGGTGTCCCCACTTGGTGGTGAAGAAGGTGGAGGCCTTGATGGTCAGCCCCTGATCGGCCGGGACCAGGAAACCGGAGAGTTTCGGCAGTTGCGGCTCCGGCAGCACCAGGGTGATCAGGGCGACGCTGGCGTAGTCGAGCTCCCCCACGGTTGCAGCCGACGCCGCATCGAGCCCGGCCAGCAGCCGGGCCGCGTGCCGCGCCGGCAGCGCGAGCACCACCGCGTCGGCGGTGACGGTCTGCGCCGCCGGGGTCGGGCCGACCGTCAGCTGCCAGCCGTCCCGGGTGGCGCAGAGTTCGCGTACGGCGGTGTTGAGCCGGATCGTGGCGCCGGCGGCCTGCGCGGCGGCGGCGACCAGCCGGGAGAGTCCGCCGTCGACGGTGGCGAAGACCGGCGCGCCGGTCGGTCGCGGCGCGGCGGCCTGGGCGGCGCGGACCGCCCCGGTGAGGGTGTGCGCGGTGCGCGCCGTACGCGACAGCGCCGGCATCGTGGCATTCAGCGAGAGGGTGTCGGCCCGTCCGGCGTAGACGCCGCCGAGCATCGGGTCGACCAGCCGTTCGCAGATCTCGTCGCCGAAGCGGGACCGCACCAGCGCCCCGACGGAGACGTCCTCCCCGGGTGCGAGCAGCGGCCGCCCGGTGTCCCGGTCGGCGTCGGTGGCCGGCTGCGCGACCGCCGTCACCTGCCCCAGATCCCCCGGTACGCCCACCAGCGTCCCGCCCGGCACCGGGCGCAACGCGCCGTCGACGACGAGCGCGGCCTGGCCGACGGTCGGGTGCACCAGTGCGTCGCCGAGCCCGAGCCGGCGGGCCAGCGCGACCGCAGCGGAGTCGGCGCCGGCCGGGTCGCGCATCAGGAAGGACTCCGCGCCGAACTCCACCGGCGAACCCGCCAGCTCACCGGTGCGCAGCTTGCCGCCGAGCATTCCGGACTGTTCGAAGATCGTGATCTCGGTGTCGGCGGGGGTCAGGTCACGCAGCCGCACCGCCGCGGCGAGCCCACTGATCCCACCACCGACGACGGCGATCCGCCACGGCTGACGCATGAGGTGCCTTCCTTACCCGTTTGACTCCGCCGAGACCTCGTGGACCAGAGCGACAACCCGGGTCAGCACCTCGGGGTCGGTCTCCGGCGGCACGCCGTGCCCGAGGTTGAACACGTGCCCGGGCGCGGCCCGCCCTTCGGCGAGGACCCGGCGTACCTCGGTCTCGATGACCGGCCAGGGCGCGAAGAGCACCGCCGGGTCGAGGTTGCCCTGCACGGCCCGCTCCGGGCCGATGCGCTTCGTGGCCACGTCCAACGGCGTACGCCAGTCGACGCCGACCACGTCGGCGCCGGCCTCCCCCATCGCGCCGAGCAGTTCGGCGGTGCCGACCCCGAAGTGGATGCGCGGCACCCCGGCGTCGGCGAGGCTGCCGAGCACCGCCGCCGAGTGCGGCAGGACGTAGCGGCGATAGTCGGCCTCGGAGAGGGCGCCCGCCCAGGAGTCGAAGAGCTGCACGGCGGAGACGCCGGCGGCGATCTGCACCCGCAGGAACGCGGTGGTGATCTCGACGAGCCGGCCGCAGAGGGCGTGCCAGAGCTCCGGAGCGCCGTACATCATCGCCTTGGTCTTGGCGTGGCTGCGTGACGGACCGCCCTCGACCAGGTAGCTGGCCAGGGTGAACGGGGCGCCGGCGAAGCCGATCAGCGGGGTGTCGCCGAGCTCGGCCACGAGCATCCGCACCGCTTCGTCGACGTAGGAGACGTCCTCGACGGTGATCGGGCGGATCTTCTCCACGTCGGCGAGCTCGCGCACCGGCTCGGCGACGACCGGCCCGGTCCCCGGCACGATGTCCAGGTCCACCCCGGCCGCGGCGACCGGCACCACGATGTCGCTGAAGAAGATGGCCGCGTCGACGCCGTGGCGGCGGACCGGCTGCAGGGTGATCTCGGTGACCAGGTCGGGGCGGCGGCAGGATTCCAGCATCGGCACCCCGGCGCGGATCTGCCGGTACTCCGGCAGGGACCGGCCGGCCTGGCGCATGAACCAGACCGGAGTGTGCGGCACCGGCCGGCGCCGGCAGGCGCGGACGAAGGCCGACTCGGTCAGACCGGCCGGGCGGGGGGCGTCGTCGTCTCGGGCCGCAGGACCCGTTGCGCTCGTGCTCATCCGGGCCATCGTGCCACGGTGTGGGACGGCCCCGGCGGGCACCTCGGGCATTTGTGAACTTCGGCCCGCCGCGCCCGGGTGGGTGTCCGGCGCGCCGATCGGTGGGGTGACGCCTGGCGGCCTAGGCTGCGCTCATGGCCCCCCCGATCGCGACCCCCGAGATCTTCGCCCGTGCGGTAGCCGGGCTGCGGGTCCCCTCGCCGCGGGCCGAGATCGTCCTGGAGGAGGTCGGCGCGCCCCGCCGGCTGGCCCCGTACGCCTTCGCGCTGAGCGCCACCGTTCACCACGACGCCGACGAGATGACGACCGGCCGGCTGATCCTGCTGCACGATCCGGCCGGGCACGAGGCCTGGCAGGGCACCCTGCGCCTGGTCACCTACGTCACGGCGGAGCTGGAGCCCGACCTGGCCGCGGATCAGCTGCTGCCGACGGTGGGCTGGACCTGGCTCATCGACGCGCTGGACGCACACGAGGCGAGCTACCGGGCGCTCGGCGGGACTGTCACCCAGACCCTCTCCACCCGCTTCGGCGAGCTGGCCGGACCGCCGCCCGCCGGCGACATCGAGATCCGGGCCTCGTGGACGCCGGTGACCGACGATCTGACCCCGCACCTGCTCAGCTGGTGTGTCCTGCTCGCCTCCAGCGCGGGACTCCCCCCGCCCGGGGTGAGCACGCTGGCGGACCGGCGACGCAGCGGCTGACCGCACCGTCCCCGGCGCCGACGATGCCGCGCCACGCCCCGGGAGCGACCCGCTTACGCGACGAGCGTGGCGGCCCCGGGGTCGTCCGGGCCCGCCACGCTCGTCGGTGGGTCAGCGGTGGTTGTCACTCACCGGTGGATCAGAGGTACTTGTCTGCCTCGTCGCAGATCTTGTCCAGGCCCTTCATCGCCCGGTTGTACGCGGCCCGGTCGTTGTCGGCCGCGGCGGCGAGCGCGTTGCTCAGCTTGGTCAGGCAGCTGCCGATGACCCGCTTCTGGCGGGCCTGCTCGTCGCGGTCGCTCTTGGTCCCGGAGAGGTTCTGCTCCAGTTCCTTGTTCTTGTCCTTCATTGACTGCAGGTCGCCCTGGAGCTGCTCGATCTCGGTCTTGTTCGCACCGATGGTCGTGTCCCGCTCCGCGATCTGCGAGGAGAGCTGCTTCTCGGTCTTGTCCAGCTCGCTGTTCTTGGTGACGTAGAGGACCGACATGACGCCGACACCGAGCAGCAGCAGGACCGCCACGAGGCTCACCACGAGCAGCTTGCGGCCACCGCCACCCGACCGTGCGGCCGGGGAGCCGGCAGCCGGCGGCGCACTGAACGGCGGCGCGGACTGCGGGCCGCCGAAGGGCGGCTGCTGTCCGGGGCCACCGAAGGGCGGGCCGGACTGCGGGCCGGGACCACCGAAGGGCGGGCCGGACTGCGGGCCCGGCTGCTGCCCGGGACCACCGAAGGGCGGACCGGACTGCGGCGCCGGCGCACCGAAGGGCTGGCCGGACTGCGGCGGGCTCGGCTGCGGCGTGGGAGCGCCGTAGGACGGCTGCTGCGGCACCTGGGCCGAGCCGTACCCGGGCTGGGATGGCGGGGGGTTGTACGGCGGCTGTCCCGGCTGCGCGCCGTAGACGTTTCCGCCCTGCGCGCCCTCGTTCGGCGGGTAGGACATTCGTTTGTTCCTCCGTTGAATCTGTCCCCGATCAACTGAGGTTCATTGGCCGGGGACGAAGCGGGTCAATTGCGTGGGGGGTGGCCGCAGGCTCGGCCTACTGTCAACAGACGGTGAATCTGTCGCAAGCGGTTTTGATCGGAACGGCGAGTCCGATGCCCTCCGCGTCGATGGCCTTGGCGGTGGCGATACCGACGACCTGTTTGGCACTGTTGATCACCGGGCCGCCGGAGTTGCCGGGGTTGATGGGTGCGTCGAACTGGATCGTCGGCCCGGCGTCCTGCTCGGTCCGGAAGGCGCTCACCACACCCGTGGTCACGGTGTCGGTCAGCCCGAGCGGCGCGCCGACCACCACGATCTGCTGGCCGGACTTGACCTGCTCGGGGGCGGCTGCCAGCCCTTTGAACTCGGCGTCGGTGCTCAGGTGGGCCAGGTCGTTGGCTTCGTCGACCTCCACGATGGTGGCGGGGTAACGCTGGTCGGAGCGCTCCAGGTAGACCGTGCGGCCGCCGGCCGCCCAGACCGACTCGACCACGTGATGGTTGGTGAGCAGATTGGTGCCGCCGCCGCTACGGGGCTTGCCGACGGCGAAGGCGGTGCCGGTGAAGTCGCCGGCGCGTACCCGGAAGACGCTCGGCAGCGCCGCACCGGCGATCGCCTCCGGGTTGAAGGCGCTGCCGGCTGCCTCCTCCAGCTCCTCGGTGCGTGTCTCCAGGCCGTCGAGGCGCAGGGTGTCGTTCTCCTGCCCGGCGGCGGCCCGCGAGTCGAGCTCGGCGAGCCGGTCACCGAGGCGATCAAGCTGGAAGGTCTGGAAGCCGGCGACACCGGCGAGCAGCAGCACGAGGACGAAGGCGACGAGCCCCGGCCAGCTGCGACGGGACCCCCGCGCGGAGGGCTGCGGCGCGGAGGGCTGCGCAGGCGGTGGGAACGCGGGCGGCTGCGGAGGGCTGGACGACTGCCAGCCGGCGGGCGCCGCAGCGGCGCCGAACTGCGGTGACGCCGGCCCGGTCGGCGGCGACGGGGCGACCGGCTGCGGCTGCCCCGGCGCTGCCGGAGGCGGATAGGCACCGGCCGGCGGCGGGTAGGCACCGGCGGGTGCTGCCTGCGGGTAGGCGCGGGCTGGTGGCTCGATGCGCGGCGGGAGCGGACCGGGGCGACCTGGCGAGACGGGCACGGACGCCGAACCGGAAGCCGGTCCTGCAGCCGAACCGGAAATCAGCGCCCCGGCCGCACCGGAAGCGGACACCGAGGCCGAACCGGAAGCCGGAGCCGGAGCGGATCCTGGCGCTGCGGGTACCGGGGCCGAACCGGATGCCGGAGCGCCGGAAGCCGGCGGGTACCCAGAATTCATGAGTGACATTTCCTCCCGTTGACGGCGGTCACGATGCCATACCGCGTCAACTCCTGTTTCGACAGCAGATGGAACTTACCGATCCGATCGGCCTTTGTCGCCCCCGCGCGCGCGTGCCACGACTCCGTGATCTTCGACGCGCCGGACCGGCTGCCCACACCGATCCGGCGGGCGAACTAGGGTTGACAGGTGACCGACGAATCACCCCTGTCGCGTCGGACCGCGCAAGCGCGAGTGGGAGACGAACCACAGCGCCCCCCGACCTCGGCGCCGTCCGCATCCGAACCCGCCCCTGACGGCCCGCTGCCGCTGACCGAACCCCGCGAGGGCACCCCGGAGCCCGTGACCACACCGGATCGGCTCGCCGACGTCGTCGCGCGCTTCGCCGCCGGAGCCGGGCCGGTCGCCCTGGACGCCGAACGCGCCTCCGGTTACCGCTACAGCCAGCGGGCGTACCTCGTGCAGCTGCGCCGGTCCGGCGCCGGAACCGCCCTGATCGACCCGATCCCGCTGGCCGACCTGAGCACCCTCGACGAGGCGATCGCCGACGCCGAGTGGGTGCTGCACGCCGCCAGTCAGGATCTCGCCTGCCTGGCCGAGGTCGGGCTGCGCCCGCGCCGGCTCTTCGACACCGAACTGGCCGCCCGGCTGGCCGGTTTCGAACGCGTCGGGCTCGCCGCGCTGACCGAGCAGCTGCTCGGGTACCGGTTGGAGAAGCACCACTCAGCCGCCGACTGGTCGAGCCGGCCGCTGCCGGAGTCCTGGCTGACGTACGCGGCGCTGGACGTGGAGATGCTCACCGACCTGCGCGACGTGCTCGCCGCCGAACTGGCGCGCCAGGGCAAACAGGAGTGGGCCGCCGAGGAGTTCGCCGCGCTGGTGCTCTGGGGCACCCGCCCGCCGCGGGTGCGCGCCGAGCCGTGGCGGCGTACCTCCGGGATCCACCGGGTCCGTGGGCCGCGGGCGCAGGCCCGGGTCCGCGCGCTCTGGTACGCCCGGGACCAGATCGCCGTCCGGCGGGACACCGCACCGGGACGGGTGCTGCCCGACTCGGCCATCATCGCCGCCGCCGAGCTCGACCCGCAGGACGAACAGACCCTGCTGACCCTGCCCGGCTTCGGTGGCCGGTCGGTGCGGCGGCTGGCCCGCACCTGGCTGGCGGCGCTGGACGAGGCGCGGGCGCTGACCGACGACAAGCTGCCGGTCACCCCGCAGGTGGAGGGGCCGCCACCGGCGCACCGCTGGGCCGAGCGCGATCCGGTCGCGGCGGCGCGGCTGGCCCGCTGCCGGACGGTCGTGACCCGCATCGCCGATGAGCACCAGCTCCCCGCCGAGAACCTGATCACCCCGGACACCGTGCGGCGGCTCGCCTGGACCCCGCCGGAGAAGATCGACGAAGACGCCGTACGGGAGACCCTGCTCGGCTACGGCGCCCGCAACTGGCAGGTGGGGCTGCTCGCCGTGGAGCTGACCGAGGCCCTCGACGAGCCGGCGGGCTGAGCGTCCGGGCGGGACACCCGTGGCCTTCCATCGCCGCTGGTGGCCCGCCCGTCTGCGGCCGTAGTGTGACCCGGACCACGGACCGCCCGATGCCAGCGATAGTTACCGACGAGTAGCATCCGATGGACTAGCCCCACCGGCAAGGAGGCTCCAGTGCCCCGTGAAGTTCGGGATGTCGTTTTCGTCGACGGCGTCCGTACCCCGTTCGGCAAGGCGGGTGGGATGTACGCCAACACCCGCGCCGACGACCTCGTCATCCGTTGCATCCGCGAGCTGCTGCGACGCAACCCGCAACTGCCCCCGGAGCGTGTCGAGGAGGTGGCCGTCGCCGCCACCACCCAGATCGGCGACCAGGGCCTGACCCTCGGACGTACCGCCGCTCTCCTCTCCGGCCTGCCCAAGACCACCCCCGGCTACTCCATCGACCGCATGTGCGCCGGCGGCATGACCGCGGTGACCTCCGTGGCCAGCAGCATCGCCATGGGCGCGGTCGACATCGCCATCGCCGGCGGCGTCGAGCACATGGGCCGGCACCCGATGGGCGAGGGCGTCGACCCCAACCCGCGGATCCTGACCGAGAAGCTGGTCGACCCGTCCGCGCTGGTCATGGGCGCCACCGCCGAGAACCTGCACGACCGGCTCCCCGGCATCACCAAGGAGCGCACCGACGCGTTCGCGCTCGCCTCGCAGCAGAAGACCGCCAAGGCGTACGCCAACGGCAAGCTCCAGCCCGACATGGTCCCCGTCGCCGTGCGCGACCCGGAGACCGGCTGGGGCCTGGCCACCGTCGACGAGGCGCCCCGCGAGACCTCCCTGGAGAAGCTCGCCGGCCTCAAGACGCCGTTCCGCCCGTACGGCAAGATCACCGCGGGTAACGCGGCCGGGCTGAACGACGGCGCCACCGCGAGCATCCTCGCCGACGAGGAGACCGCCCGCGAGCTGGGCCTGCCCGTCGCCATGCGGCTCGTCTCGTACGGCTATGTCGGCGTCGAGCCGGAGATCATGGGCTACGGCCCGGTCCCGTCGACCGAGAAGGCCCTCAAGGTCGCCGGTCTGACCATCGACGACATCGGCCTGTTCGAGCTGAACGAGGCCTTCGCCGTGCAGGTGCTGGCCTTCCTCGACCACTTCGGCATCGCCGACGACGACCCGCGGGTCAACCCGTGGGGCGGGGCGATCGCCATCGGTCACCCCCTCGCCTCGTCGGGCATTCGCCTGATGACGCAGCTCGCCCGGCAGTTCGCCGAGCACCCCGAGGTCCGCTACGGCCTCACCGCCATGTGCATCGGCATCGGCATGGGCGGGACTGTCATCTGGGAGAACCCGCACTGGGAGGGCAACAAGTGACGACTCCGAGCAACCCCAACGAGGTCGTCACCAAGGCGCTGCTGCGTCTGGTGAACGTACCGGGCCTCGACCGTCCGGCCGCGCTGATCACGCTGGACAACGGCTTCGACCACAAGAAGCCCAACACGCTGGGCCCGGCCGGTCTGGCCAGCCTGGACGCCGCCATCACCGAGGCGACGCAGGCGAACCCGGCGTTCATCGCGGTCACCGGCAAGCCGTACATCTTCTGTGTGGGCGCCGACGTCACCGGCATGCCGCTGATCAAGACCCGTGAGCAGGCGCTGGAGATCGGCCGCCTCGGCCACCAGGTCTTCGCCCGGCTCAAGGACAGCGAGATCCCGACCTTCGCCTTCGTCAACGGCGCGGCGATGGGCGGCGGCCTGGAGCTGGCGCTGCACTGCCACTACCGGACCCTCTCCGGTGGCGCGGCGGCGCTGGCGCTGCCCGAGGTCACCCTGGGCCTGATCCCGGGCTGGGGCGGCACGCAGCTGCTGCCGAACCTGATCGGCATCATCGGCGCGGCCGAGGTCGTCATCTCCAACCCGCTGCAGCAGAACAAGATGCTCAAGCCGGCCAAGGCCGCCGAGCTGGGCGTCGCCGACATCCTGCTCGAGCCGGCCGACTTCCTGGAGCGTTCGCTGGAGTGGGCCGCCGGTGTGGTGCGCGGTGAGGTCACCGTGACCCGGCCGGAGATCGACCGGGACAGCTGGGACGGCGTTATCGAGTTCGCCAAGGCCGTTCTGGACGAGCGGCTGCACGGCGCCGTCCCGTCGGCGTACAAGGCGCTCGAACTGCTCACCCTCGCCAAGGACACCCCGTTCGCCGAGGGCACCGCGGCCGAGGAGGAGGCGCTCGCCGACCTCCTGCTCAGCGAGGAGCAGCGCAGCAGCCTCTACTCGTTCGACCTGGTGCAGCGCCGGGCCAAGCGCCCGGCCGGCGCGCCCGACAAGGGCCTGGCCCGCGACGTCAAGAAGGTCGGCATCGTCGGCGCCGGCCTGATGGCCTCGCAGCTGGCGCTGCTCTTCGCCCGCCGCCTCGAGGTTCCGGTCGTGATGACCGACCTCGACCAGGCCCGCGTCGACAAGGGTGTGGGCTACGTCCACTCCGAGATCGACAAGGCCGTCGCCAAGGGCCGGATGGGCGAGGGCACCGCGGCGAAGCTGCGCGGCCTGGTGACCGGCGCGGTCGACAAGGCCGCCTTCGCCGACGCCGACTTCGTCATCGAGGCGGTCTTCGAGGACCTGAACGTCAAGAAGCAGGTCTGGGCCGAGGTCGAAAAGATCGTCTCCCCGGAGACCATCCTGGCGACCAACACCTCGTCGCTGTCGGTGAGCGCGATGGCCGCCGAGCTGGCACACCCGGAGCGGGTCGTCGGCTTCCACTTCTTCAACCCGGTAGCGGTGCTGCCGCTGCTGGAGATCGTCCGGGGCGAGCGCACCGACGACGCCAGCCTGGCGACCGCCTTCGCGGTGGGCAAGAAGCTGCGCAAGTCGTGCGTGCTGGTCTCCGACGCCCCGGCGTTCGTGGTCAACCGGCTGCTCACCCGCTTCCTGGGTGAGATCATCGGCGCGGTCGACGCGGGCACGCCGATCGAGGTGGCCGATGCCGCGGTGGACCCGCTGGGTCTGCCGATGCGGCCGATGGCGCTGCTGCAGCTCGTCGGCCCGGCCGTGGCGTACCACGTGGGCGGAACCCTGCACGATGCCTTCCCGGACCGCTTCGCGGCCAGCGAGAACCTCAAGCGGATCGCCGACTCCGGTCTGCCGATCATGGCCGACAAGCAGATCAACCCCGAGGTGAAGGCGCTGCTGGTCACCGGTGATCAGCAGCTCACCGCCGACGAGGTGCGGCAGCGGGCGCTCGACGCGCTGGCGCAGGAGATCCGGCTCATGCTCGACGAGGGTGTCGTCGCCGAGGCGCAGGACATCGACCTCTGCATGATCCTGGGCGCCGGCTGGCCGTTCCACCTGGGCGGCATCACGCCGTACCTGGACCGCAGCGGCACCAGCGAGCGGGTCACCGGCAAGCGGTTCCTGGCTCCGGGCGTGGCGAGCCTGCCCGCCTGATCCCTTCCCGCGAACGCGGCGGCCGGGACGTCCTTCGGCGTCCCGGCCGCCGCGTTTCTGACTCCGGCCGCCGCTTTTTCGGCTCCGGCCACCGCGCTTCGGTGGGGCCGTCCCGGCCGACCGCGTATCGGTAGGGCAACGATCCGGTTGCATCGACGCGGCGAAACATCCACACAGCCGCCGACGGCAATTGCCGAGATCAACTTTGGCTATGCTCACGCCTCCTGTTGGTTAAGTGTGGAGTTCCAGATGACCCAGCCCCCCTCTGTCCCGACCCCGCCGTCGCAGCCGGACGGAACACCCGTCCCGCCCGCGTTCGACCCGGCGGCGGCCGCGCCGAAGAAGAAATCCGGCGCCCTCAAGATCGTCCTGATCGTGCTCGCGGTGGTGCTGGTGCTCTGCTGCGGCGGTGGCATCGCCACCTGGCTCGTGGTCAAGGACGACGTCAAGGAGGCCGTCGACACGGTCCAGGAAGCCAGCACGACCCGGGTGGTCGAGCCGGAGACCCTCGGCGGACGCAGCAAGATCGACGACGCGGACCTCGCGTCGATCGCCGTCGACATGGCCGACGCACTGAAGGTCGAAATGCCAAACTCCACCAGCCACGCCGCCGGCTTCTACGGCGACCTGGCCCAGGAGGACATGGTCATGTTCGCCGCCGTCTCGGGACTCGTCACCGATCAGGCCCGGCTGCTCGATACGAACGTCGAGGACGCCACCACGAACATGG
Organism: Melissospora conviva; assembly: GCF_049523535.1. Classification (NCBI taxonomy): domain Bacteria; kingdom Bacillati; phylum Actinomycetota; class Actinomycetes; order Micromonosporales; family Micromonosporaceae; genus Melissospora; species Melissospora conviva. The sequence goes on along the minus strand of NZ_JBLLDT010000003.1, from coordinate 354,880 downwards.
GCCTGACCAACGTCACGACGGTTGACCCGGGACCGCTGGGTGGCCAGGCGAAATGCGGTGACGGCGACGATGGCGATGGCGGCAAACTCGGCATCTGCATCTGGACCGACGCCGGCAGCCTCGGCATCATCATCGACTACTACAGGTCCGGCGCCGAGACCGGTGTGGATCTGCCAGCGATGCGGGCCGACATCGAACAGAAGAGCTGAGGCACAGCCTCACCACCCACCGTACGGATACCGCGCTCGCGGCGACCGGCACCTCCGTTTGGAGGCCCCGGTCGCCGCGAGGCGTTTGCAGCACTGTGCGATGTGCCGGCTCAGGCGGTTGCCGTGCCGACGCGTTCGGCCGTTCTTTGGCATGGCCGCCGCGGCAGCGCAGGAACCCTTCAGGCGCTGCCGTCCGTCGTGGCGGCGATCGGGGCGCCGGCCGCCGGCAGGGTCACCGTGACCTCCAGTCCGCCACCGGCCTGCGCGATCACGTCGACGGTGCCGCCGTGGGCGCCGCAGACCGCCCGCACGATGGAGAGCCCGAGGCCCGAACCGCGGGCGCCGGTCCGTTCCCGGCCGCCCCGGCGGAACGGCTCGAAGAGCCCCGGCACGTCGGCCTGGTCGACCTCGAAGCCGGTGTTGCGCACCACCAGCCGGGAATGCACGCCGTCGCTACCGGTGCTCACCCAGATCGTGCCGTGCAGGTGGTTGTAGCGCACGGCGTTCTCCACCAGGTTGCCGGCCAGCCGGTCCAGCAGGCCCGGATCGCCGACGACGGGGGCGTCCGCCAGGTCGGTCTTGACGCGTACCTTGATGCGCTCGATCTCGCGGCGCATCGCCGACAGCGCCCGCGCGGCGCCGCCGGCCAGGTCGGTCTCCACCCGGCGGTCCAGTCCACCCCCGGACTGCGCCTCGGTCCGGGCGAGCACCAGCAGCGCGTCGACCAGTCCGTTGGCGCGTTCGGAGGCGTCGCGCACCACCGCGCCCATCCGGCGGAACTCCGCCACATCGGCGGTGTCGTCCGCGAGCGTCACATCGATCTCGGTCCGCATCACCGCCAGCGGCGTACGCAGCTCGTGTGAGGCGTTGGCCACGAAGCGTTTCTGTGACTCGAACGCCGCGGCGATGCGGTCCAGCATGGCATCGAAGGTGTTCGCCAGTTCGGCCACCTCGTCGTCGGTGCCGGCGTAGCCGATCCGCTGGTCGAGCGTCGTCTCACCGAGGTGCCGGGCGGTGGTGGTGACCTGGTGCAACGGGCGCAGGGCGCGGCCGGCCACGAGGTACGCCCCGACGACGCCGACGACGCTCACGGCCAGCAGCGCCAGCAGCCCCTTGACCAGCAGCTGCCATTTCGCTGCGGCGAGCAGCTGGTCCTCCCACTGGTCGGCGTCCAGCCGGGTGCCGTCGTCGAGCACCACCTCGGTGCCGGGCCGCAGGTCGGCGGCGGGCGCGAGGGCGTCGCGGACCAGCAGCCAGGCCAGCAGCAGCAGGATCGCGCCGGCCCCGACCAGCAGCACTCCGTTGAGCAGCGTCAGGCGCAGCCGCAGGGTGGGGCGCAGACCGGATCGGCGGGTGGACGGCGCGGTCACGCCGCGGCCGTTTCGAGCACCCGGTAGCCCGCCCCGACCACCGTCTCTATCAATGGCGGGTCGCCGAGCTTGCGGCGCAGGGTCATCACGGTCACCCGGACGATCGTGGTGAAGGGATCGGTGTTGGCGTCCCAGACCCGTTCCAGCAGCTCCTCGCTGGAGACCACCGCCCCGCGCGCCTTGAGCAGCTCGGCGAGGACGCCGAACTCCTTGTTGGTCAGCTCGACCGGCAGCCCCCGGCGGGTGACGGTGCGCTTCGCCGGGTCGAGCACCAGGTCCGCCACACTGAAGACCGGTGGCGCCGGCGGGGTCGCCCGACGCCCCAGCGCCTGGACCCGTGCCACCAGCTCGTCGAAGGCGAAGGGCTTCGGCAGGTAGTCGTCGGCGCCCAGGCGCAGCCCTTCGACGCGGTCGGCGACGGTGCCGCTGGCGGTCAGCATCAGCACCCGGGTCAGCGTGCCGGAGGCCGCCAGCTCCGCGCAGAGGTCGTCGCCGTGCATGCCCGGCAGGTCCCGGTCCAGGACGAGGACGTCGTACCGGGTCACGAATGCCATCTCGTGGCCGGTCGAGCCGTCATAGGCGACGTCCACCGCCATCCCCTGCCTGCGCAGCCCGCGCGCAATCGCGTCGGCGAGGTTGCGCTCGTCCTCCACCACCAGCACCCGCATGTCCGTACCCGCCCGTCTCTCTTCTCGCCGCCAACCTAGCCGGGGCCGGCAAGGACTGGAATGCCGGCACCGCACCGGCCCTGAACAGGCCCGACTGCCGGGTCAGCGGGGAAGGACCAGCAAGGACCTGCCTCCGTCCAGGCGCCGGCAGCTGACTCCCCCAATGATCGATTGGCAGTCGCTGATCGAACCGTGCAGCACGCCGAGAGGCTGCGGCTCGGTACCGGCCGAACCGAGGTCCGCCACCAGGATCCGGTTGCCGTCGATGGGACGTACGGCGATCACCTCCTCGCCAGGGCGCAGGCCCGGGTCGAGCAGCGACCAGGCTTCAAGACCGTCGATGGGTGTGCCGTCGGCATCGGCGAGCACCGTCCGGGCGCCACTGCGGCCGGCATCCCAGTACGAGTCCTCACCGAGCAGCAGCCGGTCGCCCGCGAAGCGGATGTTGCGCCACCGCTCGTCGAACCAGAGCTCCTCCCCGGTCCGCGCATCGAGCGCGAGCACCCCGCGATCGGTGACGAGGTAACAGGGCCGTCCGTCACATCCGACGAGCTGCATGTGGAACGCCGGCAGGGTCGCGGTGCCTGGCGGCAGGCTCCACCGGTGTTCCAGGTCGGCCAGGCCGTACGCGTGCACCCCGCCGCTGTCGACGAGAACGAACAGTTCGCCCTGCACAAAGGAGCTCCGTTCCACGGCAGGGCTGAACCCGGCGCGGGCGCGCAGCAGTCCGCCGGTCTGCGCATCGCGCATCTCCAGTCGATCATCCGAGAAGACCAGGTACGTCGCGATCCGCCCGTCCACCGCCGGCACGAGGTGTAATCCCTGCCCTGGCGCCGGTTGCGACCAGCGCGGCGCCCCGGTCCGCGGATCTGGCGCGGCGATGATGGACTGCTCCCCGTCGAAGGTGTAACGCAGCAGCCCGCCCTCGCCCGTGATGGCGTAGGAGCCGGCGTCGCACCAGAGCGTCCGCCCGTCCTCGATAGCCAGGGCCCAGGTGGTGCAAGACTGCATCTCCGGGTCGGCGACCAGCATCGTCACGAGGAGAACGTCACCCACCTGCACCGCGTCGCCGACGATTCCGGGTATGGCGGTTCCGGCAGGCAGGGCCATCTGCCATAGGCGGGTGAGCTCCGGCAGCCGGAAGGCGGCAAGCTCGGGGATGCTGCTCGCGACGCCGCCGCCCCCGGCCTCGGTGGTGACCGCGAGCAGCACCTCTCCCACCACGACGGCGCTGTCGTAGCCGGCCGGCTGCACCACCTCGGTGCCGGCCAGCCGCTGCGCCGGGCCGGACGGTCCGAGCAGGGCCGCAGCCAGCAGCAGGAGCACCGCGAGCGCCGGCCCGGCCGGACGTAGCGGCCGGGCGGGCCGGCGTGGGCGGGTCCGTTCCACTTCGGCGATTTCACCAAGATCAATGGTCACGCCCCGAGCATAGGCACAGATCGGGATCCGCCGAGGTCCCGGCAGACGACGCCGGCCGCCCGGGGCAGCCGCGTTCCTCAATCAGGACAGCGCCACCGGGACCAGCACCCGGGAGCCACCCCGGCGCAGACAGCTGACTGCGCTGCCGTGCCGGGCGCAGTCGCCGAGCGACTCGTCCAGCACGGCCAGCGTCTGCGGCCGGGTGGGATCACCGTCCAGCGCCACCACCAGCGTCCGGTCCCCGGCAAGCTGCCGGACGCCGAGCGGACGACCGGCTTCGCCGTTCTGGGGCATCAGCGGGGACCATCGCCCGAGCTCACCCAGGGGCTCGCCGGTACGGGCGTCGACCGCCACCACTGCGACCTGCCCGTCGACCCAGCTGTCCCGGCCGGAGCTGAGCAGCAGCCGGTCGCCGCCGTCCCAGAGCAGCACACCCTGGTCGGTGGACCACATCACCCGTCCGGTCCGCGCGTCGAGGGCGTGCAGCCGCCCGCCGTCGTCCACATAGCAGCGGTCCGTTCGGCAACCGCTCACGTCGAACCACGGCACCCGCCGGCCAAGACCGGTCATGCGCCATCGGTGTGCCAGATCGCTGAGGCCGTACGCGTCCAGCCGCCCCCGGCCGTCGTCGGCCAGCAGCAGCTCGCCCCAGATCCCCAGCGTCACGTCCGGCGGCAGCGGCAGGTCGCCCGAGCGCAGCAGCCGGCCCGTCTCGGGATCACGCACCTCGACCCGGCCGTCCGGGGTGGCCAGCGTCCACGAGTGCACCCGCAGGCCGTCCCCGTACTCGTGGATGTGTTGTGCCGCCGGGTCCAAGGGCCACGACCAGAGCGGGTCCCCGGAGCGGGGATCGACAGCGGCGCGTACCCATCGCCCTTCGTTTCCGGAGTCGACCAGCACCGCGCCGGCGGCCGTGAGACCGCTGAGGTGCCCGGTGGCTCTCCAGCGGACGCCGCCGTGCGCCGGGTCGAGCCCGATCGTCACCGCCGACAGCGGCTCCGTGTCGGTCGCCTCGGCCGGAAATCCGACGAGCAACAGGGTGCCGGCGGAGCTGCCGACGCCCATCCTGTCGATCCACACCGGCGACGGCACCCGCCACAACGGATCACCACCGGGCCATCGGTAGGCGGCGAGCTCACTCGAACCGCCGTCGCGTGGATCGTCGGAGCCGACCACGAGGAGATCGCCGACGACATGGATCTGGTGCCACGCCACGACCGGCACGACCACCTCCGGCACCGCACGTGGCGGGGGCGCCGAGCCGACGGCGAAGAGCGCGACGAGCAGCAGCACTGCGGCGAAGCCGGCCGGCGAGCGCCGGGGAAGGCCGGCGGGCGGGCGGCCCGGCGCGCTGACGGGCGACGACGCGCCCAGCTCACCGAGGTCGATGCTCATCCGGCACCATCAGCACGACCTCCGAACGGTCGAAGCGGCGGCAGGTGATCGCACCGAACCGCACGGCGCAGCCGCCGGAGGAACCGTCGACGATGCCGAGCACCTCGGGCTCGGCCCGGCCGGGGCGCAGGACCGCGACCATGAGCCGGTGACCCGAGACCTGCCGGGTGACGACCAGCGGCGGGCTCCCCCAGTGCTGCAAGCCGGCGAGCGTCCAGGTGCCGAGGTCCCGGAGCTGCCTGCCGCTGTCGGCGTCGGCGATGAGGAGCCGGGCGTGCATCGACAACGGCGCGGGCGACGACTCGATCACCAGTACGGACTCCCCCGCCGGCCAGGCCGTTCGCGGACGCGGCGACGACCAGCGCACCTCTCCGGTGCGGGGATCCAGCGCGCGCAGACCGTCCGCGTCGCCGACCAGGCACGCCGTCGCGCCGCACCCGCCGACCGTGACCTCGATGGTCTCCTCGTCGAGCCGCCAGCCAAGCTCCCATCGGGGCCGCAGGTCCGGCAATCCGTACGCCGTCGCGCCCTGCTCATCGCCGAGCAGGAGGATGTCCCCGACCGGCCGGAACTGTGTCCACTGCGCGGTGGAGACACCGTCGCGGGAGCCCAGCAGCCGGTTGGCGTCGAGGTCGCGTACCTCCAGCCGCCCGGCGGGATCGATCAGAATCCAGTGGCCCGGCGTGGCCGCATCGGGTTCGTGCACGAGGGGCCAACCGCCCTCGGCCAGGGGCGACGACCAGCGCACCCGACCGGAGCCGGGATCGATACTGGAAACGGTGGCCGGCGTCGCCTGGTCGTCGTGCAGCAGCACCGGCCCGGCCCGGGTGACCGCCCGCACGGCACCCGGGTACCGCCACCGGATCGTGCCGTCCGCCCGGGCGAAAGCGACGGTCTCGACGGGTGCGCCGACCGCCTCCGGCTGACCGTACCGCTGCTGCCCCTGCGCTACGAGCACATCGGCGGCGGGGGTGACGTGCAGCGCGTACCGCTCGGCGTCGAACGGCGACGGCACGCGCCACAGACCGTCCCCTCCGGGCAACCGGCGGGCGGTCAGGAACGCACCCGACTGCCCGGGCGGCTCGACCCCGAGCAGGAGGTGGCCGCTCACGCCGCCGGAAGCGGCGACGACGATGCCCTCTGGACCGACCCCGGACGGCAGGACCGCCTGCGGGACACCGGCGGTCACCGGCTGCTCGCCACCGACGAACGGGAGCAGGAGCACCAGCAGGAGGGCGAGGCGCGGGCCACGGCCCGGCAGTCGCGGTGTCGGCGGCTGCGAGGACGGGACCGTCTCGCTGGTCCGGCCGAGTTCGATCGTCACCGGTCCCGCCCCGCTTTCCTCGCAGGCCCGCTCCAGGCATTCGTCACGGTCAACCTATCGTGCCCCTCGCCAGAACAGAACCTCGCGGCCGCGCCTCGCCTCCCGGATCGATCACCGCGCCGGGCGCGGCCCTTGCGCCGGGACGTCCCGTAACAGGGATTCGGGCCACTGGCAACAAACCCGACACCGACCCACCTGTACGATGGCTCGTCGTGGCCACCCCGGTATTGAGTTCCGAATCAGCTTCCGATACTGCCTCCGACGGCACCGCCGAGTCGGCCGTAGCGGCTGGGACACCGGCCAGTGCAGAGGCGACACCGAAGCGCCGCCGGGTCCGGCGGGCCGACCTCGCCGCCATCGGGGCGTACGTGATGCTCGGCGTCTTCGTCTGCCTTGAGCACTGGCTCGACGTGTCGAACCGGATCTCGTCGCACCTGCCGAGCGACCACAGCTGGTTCGAGTGGCTCTTCTCGCACGGCGCGTACTCGGTGCGCCACCTGGAGAACCCGCTCTTCTCCGCCCAGCAGAACGCCCCCGACGGGGTGAACATGATGGCCAACACCTCGATCCTCGGCGTGACGCTGCCGCTGGCTCCGGTGACCTGGCTACTCGGTCCACAGGTGACCTACGTCCTGTACCTCGGCGGTGCGCTCGCGGCCACGGCCGCCACCTCGTACTGGATGCTCTCCCGGTACCTGGTCAGCTCCCGGGCCGCGGCCTTCGCCGGCGGCGCGTTCCTCGGCTTCGCCCCGGGCGTCATCCACCACGCCAACGGGCAGCCGAACTTCGTCTCCCACTTCCTGCTGCCGATCATCGTGGTGCGGGTGCTGCGGCTGGGTGAGCCGGGCCGCTGGCTGCGCAACGGCATCGTGCTGGGCCTGCTGGTGGCGTACCAGATCTTCATCAACGAGGAGATGCTGCTGCTGACGGCGCTGGCCTGCCTGGTCGTCGTGGTCGGCTACGCGATCGCCCGCCGGGAGCAGGCCCGCGCGAAGTGGCGCAGTTTCGTGTCGGCGCTCGGCGTCGGCGGCGGGCTGGCCCTGCTGCTGACCGCCTACCCGATCTGGTACCAGTTCAACGGCCCGCAGTCCTCCCGCGGCCTGCAGGACGGGGTCTTCCACTCCTGGGGCGAGGACCTCGCCGCCTACGTGACGTTCTCCCGCGACACCATCGCCGGCAACGCCGCGGTGGAGCAGACCATCGGCCTCACCGAGCAGAACAGCTGGTTCGGCTGGCCGCTGGTGGCGCTGGCCGTGCTGACCCTGGCGCTGCTCTGGCGCCGCAGCGGCGCCGCCCGCATCGCGGGCGTGGTGATCGCGGTGTTCACCATCGCCTCGCTGGGCCCGCGGATCCGTTTCAACGGCACCGAGACCGAGCTGTACGGGCCGTGGCACTTCATCTCCGACGAGCTGCCGCTGGTGGAGATGATGATGCCGACCCGGCTGGCGCTGGTGGTCACCGCCGCGGTCGGGGTGCTGATCGCACTCGCCTGGGAGAGCGTCGCCCGCGCCGACCTCGGTAGCGCACCGTCGGCCGCGGTCGCCCGCAAGTTCGGGTACGCGGCGGTTGCCCTGGCGCTGCTGCCCCTCTTCCCCACCCCGCTGCCGACCCGGCACGTGGAGTCCCCGCCGGCCTTCATCACCTCGGGCGCCTGGCGCGAGTACGTCGACGCCGACCGCACGCTGGTGCCGGTGCCGGTCCCCAGCAACGTGCACGGCCTGGCCACGCTGCGCTGGAGCGCGCTGACGCAGCACGAGTTCGCCGTCCCGGGCGGCTACTTCATCGGCCCGAACGCCGCAGGGGATGGCATTTTCGGCGCGCCGCCGCGCCCCACCACGATGCTGATGTACCAGACCATGAGCGCGGCCGAGGTGCCGCAGATCGACGCCGAGCAGCGCCGGCAGGCGCTCGAGGACCTGCGGTTCTGGAACGCGGCGGTGGTGGTGCTCGGCGCGCACGAGCAGGATGAGTTGCTGCTGGAGCTGATGACCGAGCTGCTCGGCCCGGCCGTCCGGGTCGACGACGTCTGGCTCTGGGACGTCCGTCAGCAGGTCGGCTGACGTTACGGGCGGCGTCGGCAAGTCGGCCCGACGCCGCGGGCGGCGTCAGCAGTTCGGCTGACGCCGCAGCTCAGGCAGCCTGGTCGCGGACGTCCCAGATCCACACGTCGTCCGCGCGGGTGCCCGGCCCGAGCAGCAGCTCCACGGTCTGGCGGACCGCGTCGCCGTGGCGCAGCTCGCCCAGCACCACCACGGCGGCGCGCCAGTGCCGCAGATCCGCCACGGCCTGCGCCCGGTCGGCGTCGGTCACCACCGGCACCTGCCCGCTGCGGGCAACGTGGCGCAGCAGGACGGAGGTCGGCCGGTCCGGGGCGCCCCAGTGGGCCTGCGGGTCGCCGGGGCCGGACGGCCCGATGTAGAAGCCGCCCGGGGCGGCGAAGGCGACGCCGGTGCGGGCCGACCAGAGCATTCCGCTGGTGGCCTCGCCGCCGCCCACCGGCGGTACGGCGACCAGGGTGCGCCCGTCCGGCACGTACCCGCGCCACTGCCCGGAGCTGATGAAGTCCGGCACCGGCGCGAACGGCACGGTCCGGATCGGGGTGGGGGTCAACGGCAGCAGGGCTGCCGCCACCGCGACGGCCCAGACTCCCCGCGCCGGGATCCGTCCGGCGATGCGCCCGTCGCGCTGCCACACGTCGTCGAGCAGGAGCGCCAGCAGGATCGCGATCACCGGCACGACAATCAGCGGGAACCGGGCCGGCACCGCGAGGTCCAGCAGCGGCACCTCGCGCAGCAGCCGGTACGGCCCGGGCAGGCCGGTGTCGGTGCCGCCGACGCCGACCGACGAGCCGAGGGCGAGCAGGGCGAAGACCAGGCCGCAGGCGGCGAGCGCCCGCACCAGCGGCCGGCGCCGCAGCCGGATCACCGCGACGACGCTCAACAGCAGCAGCGGCACGCCGAAGAACGAGTTCTCCTCGGTGGCGTTCGGCGCCAGACCGGCGGCGGAGGTGGCGCCGCCGGCGACCGTCTGGGTCGCCCAGCTGCCGAAGGAGAGCAGGTCCAGGGCGTAGGCGTCCACGTCGAACGGCATGCCGCGGTAGTGCTGCGGCCCGAAGAACTGCCACCAGAGCGGGTACACCAGCAGCGGCAGCGCGGTCAGCGTCCCCACACCGAGCCGCCCCAGCAGCTCCGGGGCCCGCCGCCGTGCCGTGGCCGGGTCGCAGACTGCGTACGCGAGGGCGAACAGCCCGCAGGCCAGCACCAGGAAGACCAGCGTCTCCTCGCCGAGGAAGACCTGGTACGTCACGGTCAGGCCGAGGGCGGTCCCGCGGCGCACCGTACGGCCGGGGCGCGGGTCGAAGACGAGCCAGAGGATCACCGGCACCAGGAACTGCGCCGCCATGTGCAGGTGCGCGCCGGCCTGCGCGATCATCCCGGGCGCGAAGCCGCAGAAGAGCCCGCCGACGGCAGCGGCGGCGCGGGAACGCACCAGCGTGCGGGAGAGCAGGAAGTACCAGGCGGCCGCAGTGCCGGCCAGGCAGCCGGCCACCGCGACGAGGAAGGCGACCTGCGAGCCGAAGAGCAGCGTCACCGGGGTCAGCGGCACACCCAAACCGAGTACGGAGGTGTTCGCCATCAGGTTGACCCCGTCGGGGAAACCCACGGCGTCGCTGTGCAGCGGGTTCTCCCCCGCGACCAGTGCCCGGGCCGTCCGGGCCAGCATCCACTCGAAGAGCACCTGATCGCTGTACTGGTGGAAGAGCCGATCGGAGCGTCCCCACTGCGCGGTGGTGAGTCCGGCCGCCAGCAGCAGATAGCCGGCGATCAGCACCGCCTCGCGCCCGCGCCGGGGCAGCGACCGCCCGGACGGCGTCGCCGTCCTGCCTCGCTCCGGCGCGAGCTGCGGCACTAGCCTTGCCGGCTCGTCAGTGCCCGTACGTCCCAGATCCAGACGTCCTGTACGCGCTGGGCGGGACCGGCGAACTGCTCGACGGCGAGCCGCAGCGGTTCGGCGTTGCCCTGATCGACGGGGAGCACCAGGATGGCGGCGTTCCAGTGGCGGAGTTCGTCCAGGCCGCGGCGGCGTTCCCGGTCGTCGTAGGTGACGCTGCGGCCGGTCGCGGCGACCTCGTCCAGCATCGCGCCGAAGCCGCTGCGCCGGCCGCCGAACCGGCCCGGGTCGCCGCTGTTGGCGTTGCGGGGTGCGAGGAAGTAGCCGCCGGGGATCCGGAAACCGAGGTTCGTCGACGCCGCCCAGCGCATGCCGTCGGTGTGGCCCATGCTCGGCACCGGGATCGGCACCAGGGCCTGGTCGGCGGCGACGTACTCCTGCCAGGCTCCGGAGGTGATGAAGTCCGGCACCTCCGGGCGGCTGACCATCCGCAGTGGCATCGGCGCGATCGGCAGCAGGGCGACCACCAGGGCGAACGCGGTGACGGCGCGGACGGTGGACCGGTCCGGCTGCCGCAGCCGCGCCGCCCGGTCCACCGCCAGGGCCACCACGATCGCGATCACCACGCTGGTGATCATGCCGAAGCGGGTCGGCACCACCGCGTTGAGCAGCGGCAGCCGCACCAGCAGCTCCCACGGGCCGGGGAAGAGATCCCGTCCCCAGTAGGAGACAACTTCGCCGAGGGAGAGCACGGCGTAGAAGACGCCGGTGAAGGCGAGTGCGCGCACGATCAGGTCGCGCCGCATCCAGAGCACCGCGCCGACGGCGACGAGCAGCAGGCCCCAGCCGAAGAAGGCGTTCTCCTCGGAGTAGTTGGGCGCCAGCTCGACGTTGGAGCGCCGGCTGCCGCCGATGGTCGGCGACCCGGGGTTGAAGAAGCCCATCAGGTCGTTGCCGTAGTCGCGCACCGCGTCGCTGAGCCCGTGGTACGCCATCGGCCCGGCGAACTGGATGTAGAGCGGGTACGCCAGCAGGGCGCCCGCGACGACGGCGCAGGTGGCGACGCCGATGCCCAGCGGTCGCCACGCCGCGGACCAGGCGCCGGGCCGCTGGGCCAGGACCGCGAGCAGGAAGATCCCGCAGGCCATCGCGGTGAAGAGCAGGATCTCCTCGTTGATGAACATCTGGTAGACGACCAGCGCCGCGAGGATCAGCCCGTCGCGGATCGGCCGCCGGGAGCGGGTCAGCACCAGCACCCGCCAGACGATGAAGGGCAGCAGGAACTGGCTGATGATGTTCGGGTGCCAGCTGGCGTGCGACAGCATCGCCGGGGAGAAACCGCAGAGCCAGCCGCCGACGATCGCCGCGGCCGGGGTGGAGACGATGTGGCGGGAGAGCATGTAGTACCAGGCCGAGGCGGTGCCGGCCAGGCCGAGCGTCACCAGGACGACGAAGGAGACCGCGGGCCCGAAGAGCAGCGTCACCGGCACCATCGGAATACCCAGGGCCAGGATGGACGTGTTCGCCATCAGGTTGACGCCGTCGGGATAGTTCAGGAAGTCGGTGTAGAACGGGAACTCGCCGTGCAGCACCACCCGCACCGAGTGGGCGAGGAAGAACTGCACCTGCGCCGGGTCGCTCTTGTAGAGGGAGGCGACACGCCCCTGTGGGTCCATCCAGATCGGGCTGGTGACCCAGATGGCGCCGAGCAGGAAAGCCCCGAAGACGAGGAGGTCCCGCCGGTTCAGGCGACGTGCGGGGCGGCCACCGTCGGAGGCGGCGCTTCCCGCCGCCGGGGCGGTCGCGACCGCGGAGCCCGTACCGGCGGCGTCACCGGTGACCGTGCTGTCGGCGGTGGCGGCGGTGCCGTTGACGGTGGCGGTGCTCCCCGAGGTGCGGACCGGTCCGGGTGCGGCCGACGCCGCCTCCATCACGGCACCATCGGTGGACACCGATTCCGACTCTGAGCCGGGTTCGAGGCTGGGCGCGGCAGGCGTCACGGTCGGTAAATCTACCGGAGAAAAAGCGGCGGAATCCCGCGGGTACGCGCATCCGCCGGTCGATACAGCCCGTCACCGACGAAGGTCCACACGATACGGCTGTCTCTTCCCGGTCCCGTCCCGGAGCACCGGAGCTGTCTCGTAGGATGTGGCTCACGCTCTGGGTGAGGGATCGGGGGACGCGTGGTGGGTTCGACCCGTCGTCGGAGATCGGCTCGACCAGTCGCGACAGGCGTGGCTCTGCTCGCGCTGCTGCTGTCGGCCGCCGGATGCAACTCCGTCGCCGACCCGCGCACCGCCACCCTGCGTACCGGCTTCGACACCCTTGACGGTTCCATGACCGTCTGGCCGGCCCGGGGTGAGCTGGCCGGCGACGCCGCCACCACAAATGCGGTCACCGCCGCCGTACGCGACTGGCGCTCGCCGATCGACGACCGCGTCTACCTGCCCTCCTCCGGCATCCTCTGGTCGGGACGGGTCGAGGGGACACCGCTGGCGCTGGTCGCCGCTGAGGTGCCCGGTGAGAGCGCCTCCTGGCTGCTGCAGCTGAGCTGGGAGCCCGGCAGTTCCGGTTACGCGGTGGGGCGGGCCGTGGAGTACACCGATCCGGGTTACCTGGTCTACGCCGACCTGCTGCCGGTGCAGCTGGGCGATACCCGGCACTACCTGGCCTCGGCCCGGGTGCAGCGGCTGACCGGCCCGGACGGCGCGGACGTGCCGCTGCGCGACGGGCTGACCGGGGCGGTGCCGGTCGAATCGTGCCGGGCGGCGACGCTGACGGTGACGCTGCGGGAGACCGAGTCGCTCCCGCAGGGGCGCAAGGCCGACCGGCTCCTGGATTTCGGGACCGGAATCTCCGATCCGGCGTATCCGCTGGTCGGCGACGCTTCCGGGGCGGGCGCGAAGGCGCTCAGTGGACTCGACACCTGCGCGCTCGCCGCCGGCGACGGCGCCTTCGGCGCCATCGCCCGACGGGTCGGTGGGCGGAGCGCCCCGCAGGCCGTGGCGGCGTCCTGGCCGATGGAGGAGATCCGTCACCTCCCGCTCGGCACGGTGACGCTCGACGGTGTGGCGGCCGGCCGGTTCGAGCAGCTCTACTGGGAGACCGCCACCGGGACCGTGACCGCCCTGGTGTACCGCCCGGCGGACGACACCGCCGCGGTGGTCTCGACCCCCGATCGCGCCGCCCCGCTGCAGCTCTACGAGATCACCCTCGGTGGGCGCAAGCTCGTCGCGCTTGCCTGGCAGCCGGAGGAGGAGAAGCAGGCTTCGGTCTCCACGCCGACGGAGACCGAGCGGCTGCTGGAGCGGGACGGGCTGCTGGTGGTGCCGGCGCCGACGGGCAAGGACAAGACCTACGGCCTCGCCACCGAGGACACCACCCACTACCGGTCGGTCGGCGACAACAAGAACTGAGACCTCAGCCCACGAACGACCAAGGAAGGGGGCGGCCGCTGCTGCGGCCGCCCCCTTCTTGTGGATCGTCTGCGGTCAGTTCTGCCGGGCCGGCTGCGCCCGGTCGCCGTTGTTGCCCAGCGGCAGCCGCACCGGGGCGAGGGAGCGCTCGTTGAGGCCGGAGACCCAGCCGGTGACGTCACGCGCCACCTGCTGGCCGGTCAGGCCCAGGTCCGCGAGGATCTGCGCCCGGGTGCCGTGCGGGTGGAACTGCGCGGGGATGCCCAGGTTGCGCACCGGCACGTCGAGGTCGGCGTCGCGCATCGCCTGGGCGATCGCGGTACCCACGCCGCCGTTGACGACGCCGTCCTCCAGGGAGACGACCAGGCGGTGCTCGGCGGCCAGGTCGACCAGCTCGGCCGGGACCGGGCGCACCCAGCGCGGGTCGACGACGGTGACGCCGTAGCCGTGCTCGGCGACCCGGGCGGCGACGTCCATCGCCAGCGGGACGAAGGAGCCGATCCCGACGAGGAGGACGTCCTTGCGCTCGGACTCGGCGAGCACGTCGACCGGGCCGGTCCGGCGCAGCGCCGGCAGGTCCGCGGCGACCGAACCGGTCGGGAAGCGCACGATCGTCGGGGCGTCGTCGACGGCGACCGCCTCGCGCAGCTCCTCGCGGAGCGTGGTCGCGTCGCGGGGTGCGGCCAGCCGCAACCCCGGCACGACACCGAAGACCGACATGTCCCACATGCCGTAGTGGCTCGGCCCGTCGGGCCCGGTGATGCCGGCCCGGTCCAGGACGAAGGTCACCGGCAGCTTGTGCATCGCCACGTCCAGCAGGACCTGGTCGAAGGCACGGTTGAGGAAGGTCGCGTAGACGGCGACGACGGGGTGCAGCCCGCCGAGCGCGAGCCCGGCCGCGGAGGTCGCGGCGTGCTGCTCGGCGATGCCGACGTCGTAGACGCGTTTGGGGTACTTGGCCGCGAGCTTGGCGATCCCGGTCGGCTCCGCCATCGCCGCGGTGATGCCGACGACGTCGGGCCGCTCGTCGGCGATCTTGACCAGCTCGTCGGCGAAGATGTGCGTCCACTTCACCGACGGCGCGGCCAGCAGCTTGCCGGTCTCGACGTCGAAGGCGCTGCCCGGGCCGTGCAGGCAGTCGGCCTTGTCCTCCTCGGCCGGCCGGTAGCCGTAGCCCTTGCGGGTGACGACGTGCACGATCACCGGGGCGCCGAAGTTCTTCGCCGCCCGCAGCGCGACCTCCACCGCATCCCGGTCGTGGCCGTCGACCGCGCCGACGTACTTGATGCCGAGGTCCTCGAACATCGCCTGCGGGGCGACCGCGTCCTTGACGCCCTTCTTGACCGCGTGCAGCACCTCGTACATCGGCTTGCCGACCAGCGGGGTCGAACCGAGGGCGTCCTTGACGGTGTCGAGGATCTTCTCGTAGCCGGGGTTGAGCCGCAGCGTCGACAGGTGCTCGGCGAGACCGCCGATCGTCGGGTCGTAGGAGCGGCCGTTGTCGTTGACCACGATCACCAGCGGGTTGCCGGAGGTGGCGATGTTGTTCAGCGCCTCCCAGCACATGCCGCCGGTGAGCGCGCCGTCGCCGACCACGGCGACCACGCTGCGCTGCTCACCGCGGAGCGCGTAGGCCTTGGCCAGCCCGTCGGCGTACGACAGGGCGGTGGAGGCGTGCGAGTTCTCGATCAGGTCGTGCTCGCTCTCGGCCTGGCTGGGGTAGCCGGAGAGGCCGTCGCGCTGCCGGAGCTGGTCGAAGCCCTCCTGCCGGCCGGTCAGGATCTTGTGCACGTACGACTGGTGGCCGGTGTCGAAGAGGAACCGGTCACGCGGGGAGTCGAAGACCCGGTGCATGGCGAGGGTCAGCTCGACCACGCCGAGGTTCGGGCCGAGGTGTCCGCCGGTGCGGGAGACCTTCGCGACCAGGAAGTCCCGGATTTCCGCCGCGAGCAGCGTCAGCTCCTCGTCCGACATCCGCTTGACGTCCTGTGGTCCCTGCACCCTGGTCAGCATCCGACCGTGCTCGGCCGAACCGTCGTCAACACTCATGACCGAAGAGTCTATCGGTCCGGCACGAGGCCGGAGCGGTATCGGAGATCAATTTGCCCTGTGCCACCCGATCGGCGACCTGTGCTCACCGTGTAACAACGCCCGGAGCCCTCCCAGCGGACCGGCCGCGTACCCCCGGGACGCGCCGTGGTGAGCAGCGGGAACGACCGGGGCCGGTACGGCCGTGCCCGCAGGCGGCCGGCGATCTTCACCGCGAAGAGCAAGCTACGTCACAGCGAAATGCAACTACCCTGTTACTCCGAGTCCCCCGACCGCCCCGCCCTCCAGACAGGCGCCCGTCATGACGACCCCGCGCACCCCGGCCGGCCGCGCCGGCCCGCCCGGTCCCGGGCCGGCTCCGGCAGTCGCGGGGCCGAGCGGGCAGCGCGCCGCCGGCCAGCTTCTCGCGCTGCTCCTGGTCGGGCTCCTCGCCCTGCCCCTGCTGCCGCTGCTGTTACTTCTGATCGGCTGGATCCGGCTGCGCGACCGGCTCAGGCCGGGCTGACCGGCCAGAGCGCAACCGCAGCGGGTCAGGCCGGAGTGACCGGTCAGAACGCAGCCACAGCGGGTCAGGCCGGGGTGAGCAGGCCAACCAGCTCCACGTGCTGGGTCATCGGGAAGAGGTCGAAGCCCCGCAGCGCCGCCAGCCGCCAGCCCTGCTCGCCGAAGGTGCGCACGTCGCGGGCGAAGGCCGCCGGGTCGCACGCCACATAGGCCACCGCCCGCGGCCCGGCCCCCGTGACGGCCCGCACCACGGCCGCCCCCGCCCCGGTGCGCGGCGGGTCCAGCACCACCAGGTCCACCGGGCCGGTGATGCGCCGCCGGGCCAGAGCCGTCTCCACCCGGGCGGCGACGATCTCCACCCCGGGGGTGTCGCCGAGGTTCTCCCGGGCGGCCGTCACGCCCTGCTCCGAGGACTCCACCAGGGTCACCCTGCCGGTCGGCCCCACCCGGTCGGCCAGCGCGCCGGCGAAGAGCCCGGCGCCGCCGTAGAGATCCCAGGCCCGCTCCCCCTCGACGGGCGCGAGCATCGTCAGGACCGTCTCGGTCAGCGTGTCCGCGGCCGCCGGATGCACCTGCCAGAACGCCTCGGCGGGGACCTGCCAGCGCCGTCCCGCCGCCTCCTCGTGCACCTCGTCCTGGCCCCGTACGACGGTGGCGGTCCCATCGGCGAGGGCGCTGACGGTCACCTCGCCGGTCGAGGAGGCAACCGTGGAGACCGCCTCGGCCTGCGGCCAGCGCGCGCCGCTGCCGCTGAGCACCGGCAGCTCCTGGATGGCGGGGTGGGCGATCAGGCAGCGCTGCACCGGCACCACCTCGTGCGAGCGGTGCTTGAGCAGCCCGGCCCGGTCGGCGGCGTCCACCGCGTAGCGCACCCGCGAGCGCCAGCCCAGGGTCCCGCCGGGCAGCGCCTCCACCCGGACACCGAGCGCGTCGATCTCCGGCTCGGGCAGGCGGGCCAGCCGCACGAGCTGCTCGCGGACCACATCGGCCTTCCAGCGCAGCTGGGCCTCGGGCGCCACGTGCTGCAGGTCGCAGCCGCCGCAGAGCCCCGGACGGGCGTACGGGCAGGGCGGTTCGACCCGGTCGGGCGAGGCCTCGATCACTCGCACCGCGTCGGCGCGCAGGAAGCCGGTGTGCACCTCGGTGATCTCGGCAAGCACCCGCTCACCCGGCAGCGCGTGCCGAACAAAGATCACCTGGCCGTTGTGCCGGGCCACGCAGTGGCCACCGGGCGCGACCGCGCCGACGGTCAGCTCGACCTGTTCGGCCTCCTCGACGTTCATGTGTCTCCTCCCTCGGCCACCGTCGCCGCGGCGGCGTCGGATCTGCTGCGCTCATCCTCTCGCTCGCCGCCTCGCGGGCCGCGCACGGGCCCCCGGACCAGGGTGGCGTCGAGGCGGTTGAGGTCGCGCGCGGCCGAGGACTCGAGCTGCCAGGGGACGCTGGTGACCATCACCCCCGGTTCGAAGAGCAGCCGGGTCTTGATCCGCAGCGCGCTCTGGTTGTGCAGCAGGTTCTCCCACCACTTGCCCAGGACGTACTCGGGGACGAAGACGGTCACCACGTCCCGTGGCGACTGCCGCCGGATGCCCGAGACGAAGTCCAGGATCGGCCGGGTGATCTCCCGGTACGGCGAGTCGATGATGGTCAGCGGCACCGGGATGTCCCGGTTCTCCCACTCCTGTTGCAGCGCCCGGGTGTCGGCGTCGTCGACGTTGACAGTCAGCGCGGTGAGCGTGTCCGGCCGGGTCGCCAGCGCGTACGCCACTGCCCGCAGGGTGGGGCGGTGCACCTTGCTGACCAGGATGATCGCGTGGTTGCGGGCGGGCAGCATCTGACGGCCCTCGTCCGGGGTCAGCTCCTCGGCGACCCGGTCGTAGTGCCGCCGGATGGCGAGCATCGTCAGGTAGATGCCGCCCATCGCGGCGATGGCGATCCAGGCGCCGAGCAGGAACTTGGTGATCAGCACGATGATCAGCACCGCGCCGGTGAGCGCCATGCCGAAGCCGTTGATCGCCCGGGAGCGCATCATCCGGCGGCGCACCACCGGGTCGCGCTCCACCCGCAGCAGCCGGTTCCAGTGCCGGATCATCCCCGCCTGCGAGAGCGTGAAGGAGACGAAGACTCCGACGATGTAGAGCTGGATCAGCCGGGTCACCTCGGCCTGGAAGCCGACGATCAGCACGATCGCGAAGACCGCCAGGAAGATGATGCCGTTGGAGAAGGCCAGCCGGTCGCCGCGAGTGTGCAGCTGCCGGGGCAGGAAGCGGTCCTGGGCGAGGATCGAGCCGAGCACCGGGAAGCCGTTGAAGGCGGTGTTGGCCGCCAGGAAGAGGATCAGCGCGGTGACCACCACCACCAGGTAGAGCAGAACCGAGCCCGAACCGAAGACGGTCTCGCCGAGCTGGGCTACGACGGTCTTCTGGACGTACCCGGCGGGCGCCCCGACGATCTGCGCGGCCGGGTCCTCGACGAACTGCAGCCCGGTGATCCGGGCCAGCCAGACGATGCCGACCAGCATGGTGACGGCGAGGCCGCCCAGCAGCAGCAGCGTGGTGGCGGCGTTGCGGCTCTTGGGCTCCTTGAAGGCGGGCACGCCGTTGGAGATCGCCTCGACACCGGTGAGCGCGGCGCAGCCGGAGGAGAAGGTGCGCAGCAGCAGGAAGATCATCGCGGCGGCGGTCGGATCGTGCCACTCCGCCTCGATCAGCAGGTTGGCGCTGGGGGCCTGCAGGTCGTGGCCGAGGACGAAGACACGGATCAGGCCGGTGGCGATCATGCCGACCATGACGATGATGAATCCGTAGATCGGCACGGCCAGCGCGCTGCCCGACTCCCGCAGCCCGCGCAGGTTGAGCGCGGTGAGCGCCACCACCGCCACCACCGCGACGAGCACCTTGTGGGTGGCGACGAACGGCACCACCGAGCCGAGGTTCGCCACCCCGGAGGAGACCGAGACGGCGACGGTGAGCACGTAGTCGACGAGCAGGGCGCTCGCCACCCCGACGCCGAACTTCGGCCCCAGGTTGGCGCTGGCAACCTCGTAGTCCCCACCCCCGGAGGGGTAGGCGTGGACGTTCTGCCGGTAGCTGGCCACCACGGTCAGCATCACCACCACGACCGCCAGGGCGACCCAGGGCGAGTAGAGGTAGGCGCCGGCGCCGGCCAGGGAGAGGGTCAGCAGGATCTCGTCCGGCGCGTAGGCCACGCTGGAGAGCGCATCGGAGGCGAAGACGGGCAGCGCCACCCGCTTGGGGAGCAGGGTGTGCTGGAGGCGGTCGGACCGGAACGGCCGACCGACGAGGATTCGCTTCAGCAGCGAGGTGGGACGGGCCACAAGCGCCAAGGGTACGACCAGCCGTCGTCCACCGCCGAGGGCGGCACGGCAGCGGCGCAGAGCCGCTGGGGGTAGCGTCGGCGCACGCCGCCGCGACCGGCGTGAAAGGCTCGAAGCACGGTCCCACCGGAGGGCCGGCGAACCGGCTCGCGGACCAGACAGGAGGGACCGTGCACATCGTGATCATGGGGTGTGGGCGGGTGGGCTCGACCCTCGCCCACAACCTCGAGGCCCGAGGTCACTCGATTGCCGTCATCGACCACGACGCCGAGGCGTTCCGCCGGCTCGGGCCGGACTTCCGGGGCATGACGGTGACCGGCGAGGGCTTCGACCAGGAGGTGCTGCGCAGCGCCGGCATCGAGCGGGCCGACTCGTTCGCCGCGGTCTCCAGCGGCGACAACTCCAACATCATCTCCACCCGGCTGGCCCGGGAGAACTTCGGCGTGGCGCGGGTCGCCGCCCGGATCTTCGACCCCCGGCGCGCCGAGGTCTTCGAACGGCTCGGCATCCCGACCGTCGCCACCGTGCGGTGGACCGCCGACCGGGTGATGCAGCTGCTGGTGCCGGAGGGGGACGTGGAGATCTTCCGCGACCCGACCAGCACCGTGTCGATCATCGAGGTGCCGGTGCACCACGACTGGATCGGACGCCCGCTGCGCACGCTGGAGGAGGCCACCGGGGCCCGGGTGGCGTACCTGAACCGGTTCGGCATCGGCACCCTGCCGACCGCCTCCACCGTCGTGCAAGAGGGCGACCAGGTCTTCATGCTCGTGACCGACGACCTCATCGCTGATGTCACGTCGGTGGCCGAGGCGCCACCGGAGAGGGGGCAGTGACATGCGCATCGCCATCGCCGGGGCCGGCAACGTCGGTCGTTCCATCGCCCGCGAGCTGATCGAGAACGGCCACGAGGTCATGCTCATCGACCGGCAGAGCCGAATGGTCAAGCCGGACCGGATCCCGCAGGCCCAGTGGGTGCTCGCCGACGCCTGCGAGCTGATCAGCCTGGAGGACGCCGGCCTGGCCGGCTACGACGTGATGGTCGCCGCCACCGGCGACGACAAGGTCAACCTGGTGGTGTCGCTGCTGGCCAAGACGGAGTTCGCCGTCGGCCGTACGGTCGCCCGGGTGAACCGGGCCGAGAACGAGTGGCTCTTCACCGACCAGTGGGGCGTCGACGTGGCGGTGAGCAAGCCCCGGGTGATGGCGGCGCTGGTCGAGGAGGCCGTCACGGTGGGCGAACTGGTCCGCCTGATGACGTTCCGACGGGGTCAGGCGAGCCTGGTCGAGATCACCCTGCCGGTCGGTGCGCCGTACGTCGGGGAGCCGGTCCGCTCGTTGCCGTTGCCGCGCGACGCCGCCCTGGTGGCGATCCTGCGCGGCGCCCGGGTGCTCGCCCCCGGCACGGACGACTCGCTGGAGGCCGGCGATGAGCTGATCTTCGTCTGCACCGCGGACGTGGAGGACCGGGTGCAGGAGGCGGTCCTGGGCACCCCGGCGACCATCGATCCGGAAGCCCCGGAGTAAACGGCCACGGGCCGGGGTGAGCCTCCGGTCGGGCGCGCCGGGGTGAGCCCTCCAGGCGCGCCCGGGTGAGCCGCCGGGGGTGGCGGGGACCGGCTAGTCGGCGGCCACCGGCGCGGCGGTGCGGTTCATCCGGCGCACCACCCAGAAGGTGATGGCCAGCAGCGCCAGGTACGGCGGATAGCCCAGCGCGAGGCGGGCGATGCCCAGCGCGGTCCCCATCTCGGCGAGGTAGAGCGCCCCCTGCACCCCCACCTTGATCAGCCAGACAACGCCCCAGAGCACGGTCAGCCAGGTGAAGGTCCGCACCATCCGCTCGTCCCGGCGCCACTCGGACTTGCCGCCGCCGGCCAGGATCGACCAGATCCAGCCGACCAGCGGCTGCCGGACCACCGCCGAACCGAGCAGCACCACCCCGTAGCCGATGCCGTAGAGGATGCCGGGCAGATAGAAGTCGCGCTCGTCGCCGGAGTTCCAGGCCAGCCAGGCGCCGACGGCGATGCCGAAGAGCCCGTTGACCGCGTACCGGATCGGACGGCGCTGGCTCAGCCGCAGCGCGGCGATGGCCAGCGTCACGGCCACCGAGGCGATCACCGCCGGCCGTAGCTCGAAGAGGATGTTGCAGAGCACGAAGACGACGACCGGGATGCTCGATTCGGTCATCCCGCGCACGCCGCCGAGCTGGTCGGCCATCTGCTCGGTGAAGCTGGGCAGCGGCTCCTCGCCGTCCGGGGCCGCCGCCGGCCGGGTGTTCGGGTGCTGTCCGGTCGTCATCTGTAGACGTCTTCCGTTCGCGGTCGAGGGGCGGCTGCCGCCCTCAGGTGAGCTGCAGCTCGTAGTACGGGTTGTAGATGACTTTACGGTCGTCGAGCAGGGCCAGGCGGCCGCGAGCAGTGATCTGCCGTCCCGGCTCGATGCCGGCGATGCGCCGACGGCCGAGCCAGATCAACGTCACCACGTCGCTGCCGTCGTAGAGGTCCGCCTCCAGCGTCGGCCGGTTGCTGCGCGGGTTGTAGACGACCGTACGCAGCCGGCCGGAGATTCGCACCACCTCGCCCGGCAGGCAGTACCGGGCGGCGCGGCCACCGGCGAGCGCGCTGAGCCGGCGCAGCTCCCCCGCCTCGATCTCGGCCTCGCTGGAGGTCCACCGGCGCAGCATGCGGCGCAGCGACATCCGACCCTCGTCGGTCGTCATCCTCGCGCGTCACCCCTTCGCCGAACAGGAGGGTCGCCCGCCTGGGCGGCGTTCACCACCGACGGCAACCCCGAGCGGGCGGCGTTCACCACCGACAGCAATCCCCGAGCGGCCGCCATTCCCCGCCGGCGGCAACCCCCGAGCGCTGCCAGCGTACGCCCGCGCGCCCGCCACGGTGCACGTCTCGCCGACCGGGCGCCGACTATCCGGGTCCGGGGGCCGGACCCGGCGCCGGAGCCTTACCCGCGGGCACACAGCCCCGGCCAGGGCCCGCCGACACTGGCCCTGCGCCGGACGGCAGCGCCGGCTGCCCTCAGGCCCCGGCGTCGGTCGCGGCGTCTGCGGCGGGGGTGGCGTCCTTGGGCAGCCGCAGCGACAGCGGCTCGCGCACCGGACGTGCCTCGCTGCCACGGTCAACGACCAGTCCGTGCAGGCACTCGGTCAGTGCTTCGCCCTGGTCGGGCTCGACCGCCGCCGGCCCCTGGTAGACGGCCCGGATCATCCAGCGCGGGCCGTCCACGCCGACGAAACGCAGCCGGGTCACGCCACCGTCGGCGCTCTTCGCCTGGGCGACGAGCTCGCCGCCGTACTCGCCCTGGGTCTCGTCGACGACCGCGCCGTCGGCCCGCAGCGACTCGCGAATCTCGGCACGCACCTCGTCCCAGATCCCCTCGGTGCGCGGCGCGGCGAAGACACCGAGCTGCAGCGCGCTATCACCGCTGACCAGCACGACCTGCTGGATCGCGCCGTCCGGGTTGGCCTGCACCCGCACCTCGATGCCGGGCACCGCCGGGATCTGCAGGCTGCCCAGGTCGAGCCGCTCCACGCCCGCCGGCGCGTCCGAGATGTCGTACGGGCCCACCGGCGGAACCTCGACCTCGACGGTCTCGGTCGCCTGCTCCGCGGCCTTGGCGGCGTGCCGTCCGCTCTGTCGCCCTCGCGAGAAGATCATTTTTCTAGCCCTCCACTGGTCGCGCTCACTCTGCCACCTTCGCCGCCGGACCGCCGGTCGCCTCTCCCAGGCTCAGGTGGCCACCGGTGGAGCCGTGACCGCCCGCGCCCCGCACCGAGTCCGGCAGCTCGTCCACCGGCCGGAACCCGGCCCGCTCGACCCGCTGGATCACGAGCTGGGCGATCCGGTCGCCCCTAGCGATCTTCGCCGGGTTGTCCCGATCGTGGTTGATCAGGTTGACCAGGATCTCCCCGCGGTAGCCGGCGTCGACCGTACCGGGCGCGTTCAGCACGGTCACGCCCAATCTGGCGGCAAGTCCGGAACGGGGGTGCACCAGGCCGACGTACCCCTCCGGGAGCGCGATCGCCACCCCCGTCGGCACCAGGGCCCGCCCGCCGGGAGGCAGCTCCACGTCCGCGGCGGCCACCAGGTCCGCCCCGGCGTCACCGGGATGCGCGTACGCGGGCAACGGGATCCGCGGATCGAGCAGTCGTACCGGCACCGGCACCATGTCGTTCACGATCTTGCGCCTCCAGGCGACGAGGGACTTGCCTGACATCCTGCCCGGTCCGGCGACTGTGGCGCGCCGTACCCTCGTAGCGTGAGCATGTCGCAATCGTCCGCCACGTCACCGACCGACGACCGCGCCCCGGCCCGGTACGCGGAGCGGCTGAAACTGCCCTGGTGGGCGCTGCTGATCGCCCTGCTCGGCGGGCTGATCTTCGCCGCCGAGATCTGGATGGGGGTGCCCGGCGCACGGGGCTGGGTCGCTTTCGGGCTCGTGGTGCCCGTCGTGGCCGGCCTGCTCTGGTGGCTCGGACGGGTACGCGTCGCGGTCCGCGACGGCGAGTTCCTGGTCGACGACGCCCGGCTGCCGGTGCGTTTCGTGGCCGACGTGGTCGCGCTCGACCTCGAAGGGCGGCGTGAGGTGCTCAGCGTGGGCGCCCACCCCCTCGCCTTCGTGGTGCAGCGCCCCTGGATCGCGGGGGCCGTGCAGATCGTGCTGGACGACCCGGCCGACCCCACGCCGTACTGGGTGGTCAGCACCCGGCATCCGGTGCGCCTGGCCGAGGCGATCCTCGCCGAACGCGACGCGTCGGCGGGCTCGGCACGCTGAGCGCACGGGCACCGCGCCCCCGGCGCCGAACGGCCGGACACGGCCGCCTTCGGCGGGGGCAGGTGCGGCGACCTCGACTATTGAGGTCGCCGCTGACCGGTAATGGAGCTGATCAGGCGCATTCCCGACAGATCAGCTCACCGTTGCGTTCGGTCGCCAACTGGCTGCGGTGATGCACCAGGAAGCACCGCGCGCAGCGGAACTCGTCCTGCTGCATCGGCAGCACCTTGACGGTCAATTCCTCGTCGGCGAGATCCGCGCCGGGCAGCTCGAAGCTCTCGGCGACCTCGGCCTCGTCAACGTCCACGGCGCCCGACTGCGAGTCGACCCGCCGTGCCTTGAGCTCTTCCAGGCTGTCCTCGCCGAGGTCGACCTCGTCGCGCCGTGGGGCGTCGTAGTCGGTGGCCATGGGTTCCACTCTCCTATGTCGATACGTTTGCTTCCGGGATAACGCCGGACGACGCCTTTTGTTCCACTAACCGGCCTCGTTGTGTCGGTCTCCCGACCATCCAGACCGTCGTCCCCGGCCCTGCCGTCAGCAGTAGGCCGGACGGGCGCGGTACCTTACCCCCTCCCGGCGTGGCATGTATACCGCCCTGACGGCTCGGATGTACGGCGTAGCACGGGAACTTCTTCCCGATGTGACTGAGGCGACACGAAGATAGGGGTATTCCTACCCGGTTCGCAGTCGGCACGCCGGACCTCCGACTGTTTCCACACGGCTGCTCCACAACCGCTACCCTCAGCGGGCGTAACCGCCCAACCGGCGCCCGGATTCGCTCCGTCGCCACACCGCACGGGAGTTCCAGATGAGCTTTGCGCGAGTGCGAGCACTCGTCGTCGTCGGCGTACTGGTGCTCTTCGCCCTGGTCTTCATCACGGTGGCGGTGGCACGCGACTCACAGCGCGGCGGCGTCACCGCGGAGGAATGCCCCGCGGGCTGGCCACTGGCCGACCTGACGCTGCGCGAGCCGGACAAGGTGAAGATCAACGTTTACAACGCGACCGCCAAGCCGAGACTCGCCAGCTCCGTCGCCGACGACTTCCGCAACCGGAAGTTCCAGGTCGAAAAGGCCGGCAACGATCCGCTGAAGAAGAGCATCGACGGCATCGCGGTGCTGCGTTACGGCCCGCGGGCCGTCGGCGGGGCGCACCTGCTGAAGGCGTACTTCCTGAACGACGCGACGGCGGAGTTCGACCCGACGCGTACCGACGACGTCGTCGACGTGGTGATCGGGAACTCGTTCCAGCAGCTCGCCACCACCACCGAGGTCAACCAGTCGTTGACCGACATCGGGTCGGCCCAGCTGCCTCCGAACACCTGCCCCGACCCGAACGCCAAGGACTGAGCCGGCCAGGCCGTCACGCAGCCGACCCGACCGTCAGGTGGGCCGCCAGGCCGTCACGCAGCCGGTCTGGCCGTCAGGTGGAGGGTCCGGCCGTCACGGGCCGCCGGCGGCGTCCAGGTCGGCGAGGCGGTCGTGCAGCGGCCGGTACAGCGCCGGCGGCGCCGCGATCACCAGATCGGGTCCGGCCGGCGCGCCGTTGAGCCCGCTCACCAGCAACCCGGCCTCCTGCGCGACCAGACCGCCGGCGGCCAGGTCCCAGGCGGCCAGCCCTTTCTCGTAGTACGCGTCCATGACCCCTTCGGCGACCCGGCACAGGTCCAGCGCCGCCGAACCGGTGCGCCGGATGTCACGCACGTGGGAGATCATTCC
The DNA here is from genome assembly GCF_049523535.1 of Melissospora conviva. Classification (NCBI taxonomy): domain Bacteria; kingdom Bacillati; phylum Actinomycetota; class Actinomycetes; order Micromonosporales; family Micromonosporaceae; genus Melissospora; species Melissospora conviva. Next base: position 328,792 of record NZ_JBLLDT010000003.1, on the reverse strand, counting down.
GGCCAGCACCCGGCCCTGGTGCGCCCGCCGGTCGCGGTCGTAGCCGAACCCGGTGGCGACCAGCGCCCTGCCCAGGTCGGTCTCGGTCGACCCGGTGAGCCGCCGGCCCGCCCGGAACGCGCCACCACCGCGGGTCGCGGTCCACTCGTCGCCGCGGGCGGCGTCGCGGACCACGCCGGCCACCACCTCGCCGTCGACCTCCGCGGCGAGCGAGACGGCGTAATAGTCGATGCCGTAGAGGTAGTTCACGGTCCCGTCGATCGGATCGAGGATCCAGCGCACCCGGGCGGTGTCGACACCGCCGTCGCCGTACTCCTCACCGAGCACCGCGTCGTCGGGGCGCAACACCCGCAGCGCCTCGACAACCTGCCGCTCGACGGCCCGGTCCGCGGCGGTCACCACATCGGTGGCCGTGCTCTTGGTGGCCGCCACGGCCACGCCCTCGGCCCGCATCCGTGCGGCGGTCTGCGCCGCCGGGCGGGCCACCCGGACGGCGATCTCGAGCAGTTCGCGTGGATCCGGTACCGAGTGCTGCATTCCGTTTCCCCTTCCCGCCCGCATCGCCAACCGACCGGCAGAGCGCGAGTATCATCTCTAGAAAGTCCACATCCGTGCCAAATCGGCGGCCCCCGGCCGCTGTTGGTCCGTGCGCCGCAGGATGATCCCCGCAGACGGCGTTACAATTCACGCCTACCCACTTGCCACGGATCACCGGCAGCCGTCCGGTCCGCGTCACGGGGGTGCTCCAACAACCCATCGGCCCGGCACGACGCTTCGCGCTGCGCTGGTCGATCCGGCCGTGCTCGCTCATCGCCTCCGGAAGGTCATTCGTGACAGAACCCCGCCACACCGGCGCCGACGTCCGCTCGCTCACCGACACCCTGATCGCCGAGGCACAGAACGCCGGCGGGCAGCTCACGTCGGCGCAGCTCGCGCGTGCCGTCGAGTCCGCTGAGGTGAATCCGGCCCAGGCCAAGAAGCTCCTGCGTGCGCTCTCCGAAGCGGGCGTGACCGTGGTGGTCGACGGTTCGGCGAGCACCCGCCGCCGCGTCGCCGCCGCGCGCTCGGCGACGCCCGCGTCCCGGGCGACGACCGCCAAGGCCACGACCGCCAAGGTGACCAAGAAGGCCGCCCCCGCCCCCAAGCAGGCCGCCGCCGCGGACGAGGAGACGGCCGCACCGGTCGCCGCCACCGCCGCGCGCAAGGCGAGCCCCCGCAAGGCCGCTGCCACCGCCGAGGGCGCCGCTGCGAAGCCCGCCAAGGCGACGAAGGCGACCAAGGCAGCCGCCAAGCCCGCCAAGGCCACCAAGGCAGCCGCCAAGGGCAAGGGCAAGGACGCCGCGGAGGAGGTGGACCCGGAGGAGCTGGCGGCCGTGATCGAGGACGTCGTCGTCGACGAGCCCGTCGAGCTGACCCGCGCCGCCGAGTCCGACGCCGCCAAGTCGGCCACCGACGGCGACTTCGAGTGGGACGACGAGGAGTCCGAGGCCCTCAAGCAGGCCCGCCGGGACGCGGAGCTGACCGCATCAGCCGACTCGGTGCGGGCGTACCTGAAGCAGATCGGCAAGGTTCCGCTGCTCAACGCCGAGCAGGAGGTCGAGCTCGCCAAGCGGATCGAGGCCGGCCTCTACGCCACGGAGCGGCTGCGTCTGGCCGACGAGGGCGCGGAGAAGTTCACCCGGGACATGACCCGGGACCTGACCTGGATCACCCGCGACGGCGAACGGGCCAAGAACCACCTGCTCGAGGCGAACCTGCGACTGGTCGTCTCGCTGGCCAAGCGCTACACCGGTCGCGGCATGGCGTTCCTGGACCTGATCCAGGAGGGCAACCTCGGTCTCATCCGCGCGGTCGAGAAGTTCGACTACACCAAGGGCTACAAGTTCTCCACGTACGCCACCTGGTGGATCCGCCAGGCCATCACCCGCGCCATGGCCGACCAGGCCCGCACCATCCGCATCCCGGTGCACATGGTGGAAGTGATCAACAAGCTCGGCCGCATACAGCGTGAGCTGCTCCAGGACCTGGGCCGCGAGCCCACGCCCGAGGAGCTGGCCAAGGAGATGGACATCACCCCGGAGAAGGTGCTGGAGATCCAGCAGTACGCCCGGGAGCCGATCTCGCTGGACCAGACCATCGGCGACGAGGGCGACAGCCAGCTCGGCGACTTCATCGAGGACTCCGAGGCGGTCGTCGCGGTCGACGCGGTCTCCTTCTCGCTCCTGCAGGACCAGCTCCAGCAGGTGCTCCAGACGCTCTCCGAGCGGGAGGCCGGTGTGGTCCGGCTGCGTTTTGGCCTCACCGACGGCCAGCCGCGTACGCTTGACGAGATCGGCCAGGTCTACGGGGTGACCCGGGAACGGATCCGGCAGATCGAGTCCAAGACCATGTCGAAGCTTCGGCACCCGTCACGCTCGCAGGTCCTGCGGGACTACCTCGACTGACGGAGCTGATCACGAAAACGTGTCGAAACGGTCACGGAACGCAAACCTTCGTCGGCGCTGCGGCTGCCGGTGCGAGGTCGGACGTTGACGTGGCACCCGGGGGACACGTCACACTGTCGCAACCAGGTGTGACCTCGATCCCCGACGGGCAGACAGGGAAGACCTCACCCACCGAGGGTGTTGGACGATAGGTGACCAATGACCGAAGAGAATGTTCATCGGTGACAACCCGAGGAGGAAGGCGATGACCCCAACCCTCACGCCGCCGCCCGCGACGGTGGCTCCCCCGGCCGCCGATGAACGGTGCGACCGCTGCAACGCCGCCGGCAAGCTCCGCATCACCCTTGCGGGCGGGAGCGACCTGGTGTTCTGCGGACATCACGCGAACAAGTACGCCGAGGACCTCGCCAAGATCACGGTGCGGTTCACGGCGGACCCGGAGTTCAGCTGGCGGGGCGCCGATCTGATGGCGAACTGACCTGTCAACCAGGCAAGAGACCGGCAGGGCCCTTTCGGGCCCTGCCGGTCTTTTGGTGTCCGTTTACCGTCTCCCACTCCCGGCACCCCACACCGCGCACGCCTGGCGCTCCGGCACCCACCATCCCCACACCCCTGCCGCGTCCCTGGAAACCCGTGCGGTGGTGCTCTGGCACCCCGCGCCCTGCCACCCCGCGCCCTGGCACCCCCGCCCCGCCACCCCGCGCCCTGACACCCCCGCCCTGCCACCCCGCGGCACCCCGTGCCCCTAGCGCTCCGCGTCCCTGGCCCGCCACGTCCCCCAGCGCGCCACTCCTGGGGGCACCACGTCCCTGGCGCTCTGGCGCCCGACACTCATGATCCTTAGCTGAAAAGCAGTGCTGAAGGGGCCTGGGAGCGCTGATTTCCGACTAATGATCAAAACCGTCCCGGACCGAGCCGAACCGAGGCACGACCGAGCCGAGGCACGACCGAGCCGAGGCACGACCGAGCCGGGGCACGACCGAGCCGGGGCACGACCGAGCCGGGGCACGACCGAGCCGGGGCAGGCTAGAGGGTCTGGACGGTGGCGATGCGCTCCTCGAGCTGTTCGATCGTCGCCTGGGCGCTCGGCGGGCCGCCGCAGATCCGCCGCAGCTCCGCATGGATCTTGCCGTGCGGCTGGCCGGTGCTGTGGTGCCGGGCCGCCACCAGCGCGTTCAGCTGGCGGCGCAGCGCGATTCGCCGCTCTCCCGCGGTCAGCTGCGCCGGCTTCGGTGCCGTATCGACCGCCGTGTCGGCACGCCGCCGCCGCTGGGCGGCCAGCTGCTCGGCCTGCCGCTTGTTGAGCAGCACCGAGACCTGTTCGGGGCTGAGCAGCCCGGGCAGGCCGAGATACTCCTGCTCCTCGGGCGTACCGGCCTGCGCGGCGGTGCCGAAGGAGGCGCCGTCGAAGATCACCTGGTCGAGCTCCGCGGTGGCCGAGAGCGCCTCGAAGCGCTTCTCCAGCTCCCCGCTGGCCTGCTCGCTGCGCTGCGCCCGTTCCAGCAGGTCGTCGTCGAAGCCCTCGCGCCGTTTCGGCGCGCCAAGGACGTGGTCCCGGTCGGCCTCCATCTCGCTGGCCAGGCTCAACAGGTGCGGGACGCTCGGCACGAAGACCGAGGCGGTCTCACCGGGGCGCCGGGCGCGGACGAAACGGCCGATCGCCTGGGCGAAGTAGAGCGGCGTGGAGGCGCTGGTGGCGTAGACGCCGACGGCGAGCCGGGGAATGTCGACACCCTCGGAGACCATCCGGACAGCCACCAGCCAGCGCTGGTCGGAGGCGGCGAAGTCGGCGATCCGGCCGGAGGCGCCGACATCGTCGGAGAGGACCACCACGGGCTTCTCCCCCGTGCCCCGCTCCAGCAGCCGCGCGTACGCCCGGGCGGACTGCTGGTCGCTGGCGATGACCAGGCCGCCGGCGTCGGGCATGCCCTCCCGGCGCAGCACGCTGAGCCGGGCGTCGGCGGCCCGCAGCACCTGCGGCATCCAGTCCCCCGCCGGGTCCAGCGCCGTACGCCACGCCTGCGCCACCAGGTCCTGGGTCATCGGCTCGCCGAGGCGGGCGGCCAGCTCGTCGCCGGCGCTGGTACGCCAACGGGTCTCACCCGAGTAGGCGAGGAAGAGCACCGGCCGGACGACGCCGTCGCGCAGGGCGTCGGCGTAGCCGTAGACGGAGTCCGCCTTCGACCGGGGCAGACCGTCCCCGCCCTTCTCGTAGACCACGAACGGAATGGGGTTGTCGTCGGAGCGGAAGGGCGTACCGGTGAGCATCAACCGTCGTACGGCCGGCTCGAAGGCGGCTTTGACGCCGTCGCCCCAGCTGCGCGAGTCACCGGCGTGGTGGATCTCGTCGAGGATCACCAGGGTCCGGCGGGTCATGGTCCGGCGGCGGTGCACCTGCGGGGCCATGCCGACCTGGGCGTAGGTGACGACAGCGCCGTGGAAGTCGGCCGAGGAGTGCAGGTCGGCGTTGCGGAAGGCGGCGTCGAGTTCGATGCCGACCCGGGCGGCGGCGCTCGCCCACTGCGTCTTGAGGTGTTCGGTCGGGGCGACCACGGTCACCGCGTCGACGGTGCCGTCGTTCAGCAGCTCCGCGGCGATACGCAGCGCGAAGGTCGTCTTGCCGGCGCCCGGGGTGGCGACCGCGGTGAAGTCGGGGCTACGCCGGCGCAGGTACTCGAAGAGCGCCTTGCGCTGCCAGCCCCGCAGCGGCGGGAAGGTGTCGATCGCCGGCAACCGGACACCCACGCGTATCGCTCCTCTCGGCCGTGCACGAAAACGCCCCCGCGACACTCGGCGCTCGCGAAGGCGGCCCCAGCATAACCAGGCGGCCGCGGGTCGGCCCGGCAACACCGCCGGGGGTTGGGCGGGTCACGAACGACCCGGGCGCAGAACCGGCCCGGGTCACGAACGACCCGAGTGCACCACCGGCCCGGTCACGAACGTCCGGAACGCACCAGCCGCGACGGCCGGTCCGCGGCTACCGGCGCCGACCAGCGACGACGCAGCGCCAGCACCCGGACCACGAAGACGAGCAGCACCGCGCCACCGAGCGGCACCGCCCCGGTGGCGTCGATCAGATCGAGCAGCACCACCGCGGTGGCGCCGAGCAGCGCGGCGAGGGCGTAGATCTCGCGCAGCAGCACCACCGGGATCTCCCCGGTGAGCAGGTCGCGGGCGAGACCTCCGCCGATGCCGGTGAGCATGCCGATCATGACCGCGCCGAGGGCGGAGACGTCGGCGTCGAGCGCCTTGAGGGTGCCGGCAACGGCGAAGAGGCCGAGCCCGGCCGCGTCGAGGACCAGCACTGTGGTGCGCAGCCGCGCGAAATGGGGATGGAACCAGAAGACCACGGTGGCGGTCAGGATCGCGGTGGCGGCGTAGCGCCAGTCGGCGAAGGCGAGCGGCACCGGCTCGTCGATCACCAGATCCCGGAAGATCCCACCGCCGAGGGCGGCGAGGAAGCCGACGAAGACCACTCCGAAGAGGTCGAGCCGCTTCGCCACCGCGGCCGACGCGCCGGAAGCGGCGAAGACGGCCACTCCGGTCAGGTCGGCGATCAGCAGCGCGGTGGAGGTGCTCACCGGCGCAGGGTACGCGCGCGGGCGCGGCCGGGCCGCGCCCGGCGGTCACATCGAGTCGTAGATCTCCTTGCATTTCGGGCAGACCGGGGAACCCGGCTTGGCCGCCTTGGTGACCGGGAAGGTCTCGCCACAGAGCGCCACGACGAAGGTGCCCATGACGGCACTTTCGGCGATCTTCTCCTTTTTGACGTAGTGGAACATCTCCGGCCCGGTGTCGGCGTCCTTCAGTTCCGGACGCTCGAGAATCTCTGTGCTCACGGTTGCACCTCCAACGGCGTCAAGTCTGGCAGGTCTCCTCGGGGCGGTCCACCAGAGGTCACACCCGCAGCCCGACGTACGGTAGCGGTCGTGACCGATTACCGAATCCACTTCAATGACGAAGTTTCCGCCGCGCTGAGCGAGGGCCGTCCGGTTGTCGCCCTGGAAAGCACGATCATCTCGCACGGCCTGCCCCGGCCGGACAACCTGCGGGTCGCCCGGGAGATCGAGCAGACAGTACGCGAGGCGGGCGCCGTACCGGCGACCATCGGCATGATCGGCGGCGAGCTGCGGGTCGGTCTCGACGACGCGCAGCTGGTCCGGCTGGCCGGCAGTGACTCCGCCGCCAAGCTCTCGGTGCGCGACCTGGCCCCGGCTGCCGCGGCCGGTGTCGACGGCGCCACCACCGTCGCCGCCACCAGCGCTGTCGCCGCCGCGGCCGGGATCGACGTCTTCGCCACCGGCGGGCTCGGTGGCGTGCACCGGGAGGCGGCCCAGACCTTCGACGAGTCCGCCGACCTGGTGACGCTGGCGCGTACGCCGATCACCGTCGTCTGCGCCGGGGTCAAGTCGATCCTCGACGTGGGCGCGACCCTGGAGCGGCTGGAGACCCTCGGGGTGAGCCTGGTCGGCTACCGCACCCGGCGCTTCCCCGGCTTCTTCATCACCGACGGCGGCTTCGACCTGGACTGGTCGGTGGACTCGCCTGCCCAGGTGGCGGCGGTGATGGCGGCCCGCGACGACCATGCGCTGCACCGCGGTGCGCTGCTCGTGGCCAACCCGCTCCCGGTGGAGGAGCAGCTCGACCCGCAGCTGCACGACCGCACCCTCGCCGACGGCCTGGCGATGCTGGCCCGCGACGGGATCACCGGCAAGGCGGTGACGCCGTTCCTGCTCGGCCACTTCCACTCGGCCACCGAGGGCGCGAGCCTCGCGGTGAACGTGCGCATCATCCTGCGCAACGCCGGCCTGGCGGCGCAGATCGCGGTGGCAGCCGCCGCGCGTACCACTCCGTGACCGCCGCGCCGGGCTCCGAGGCGCCGCGGATCGTCGTCGTCGGGGACGTCATCACCGACGTGGTGGCGACGCTGCACACGCCGCTGGCCACCGGCTCGGACACCCCGGCCCGGATCCGCGTCACCGGCGGCGGACAGGCCGCGAACACCGCCGCCTGGATCGCCGCCGCCGCGACGCCGGTGACGCTCGTCGGAGTGGTCGGCACGGATCCGGATGCCACCGCCCGCATCGAGGAGCTGCGCCGGGCCGGCGTCGACTGTGCGATCCGCCAGGACCCGGCCGCGCCGACCGGCACGGTGATCGTGCTGACCACCGCCGCCGAACGCACCATGGTCACCGAGCGGGGGGCGAACCTGCTGCTGACCGGCGCGGACGTGACAGCGGCGCTGGCCGCTGCGCCGGGGGCACGGCATCTGCACCTGTCGGCGTACACGCTGCTGGATCCGGTCTCACGCCCCGCCGGCCTGGCGGCGCTGGCGTCCGCCCGCGAGCGGGGCCTCACCACCAGCGTCGACGCGGCCTCCGCGGCGCCGCTGCGGGCTGTCGGCCCGGCGGCCTTCCTGAGCTGGGTACGCGGCGTCGACCTGCTGCTGGCCAACGGCGACGAGGCGGCGGCGCTGGTGGCCGCGGCGCCCGGGGCCGACCAGGCCCGCGCACTGACCGCCACCGCCCGGTACGCGGTGGTCAAGCTGGGCGCCGCCGGGGCGGTCCTCGCCGGACGGGACACCCCGCCGGTGTCGCTGCCCGCCGCGGAGGTCCGCGCCCTCGACACGACCGGGGCCGGCGACGCGTTCGCCGCCGGGTTGCTGGCGGCCTGGGTGCGCGGCGCCGATCCGGCGACGGCGCTGGCGGCGGGCATCCGCTACGGCGCGGAGGCGGTAACGGTGACAGGCGGCCGGCCGGTCCGGTGACGACCGCCCCGTGCGGGCTACGGCTCCAGGTCGATGACCCGGGGCTCCTCCTCGGTGGCGAGGGTGCGTGGCGGCGGCTGCGCGGCGAGCTTACGGCGGCCGATGCCGAGCTTGACGCGCAGCCGGTTCTCTTCCTTCGGCGGCCCGTCGTTGGCGAGCAGCACCGCCAGCCAGGGCAGCAGGATCGCGCCGACGGCGCAGAGCGGCAGCCAGAGCCAGAGCAGCGGGGCGTCGACGGTGACCAGGATCGCGCCGACGACCAGGCAGACCGTGCGGATGCCCATCATCACCACGTACCGCACCATCCGGCCGTGCAGTTCGTCGTGCTGACTGCGCCGGGCGTCGGTGATCAGTATCGGTTCATAGGCCGGACGCTTCACGAGGCCTCCTCAGGCTGCCTGCCCATCCTCCCACTCGCCGCAGCCCCGGCGGTAGCAGACCGGACTCACCGGCACACGCCGCGTACTCAGCCCTTGGCGGCCTTCGCCTGGGCCTTCATCGCGGTCTTGTACTCGCGTACCCGGCGCAGCGACTCGCCGTCGACGATGTCGGCGACCGACCGGTGGCTGTCCGCCTCGCCGTAGCCGCCGGCGGCCTCGCGCCAGCCGTCGGGCTGCACGCCGTAGCGCTTGCCGAGCAGCGCCACGAAGATCTGCGACTTCTGCTTGCCGAAGCCGGGCAGGTCGGCGACCCGCTTGAGCAGTTCCCGGCCGTCGGCCGCCTCCGACCAGAGCCGCGCCGCGTCCCCGTCGTAGCGCTCGACCAGCACCCGGCAGACCTCCTGCACCCGGGCCGCCATCGCCTTCGGGAAGCGGTGCAGCGCCGGCTTGCGGCCGAAGATCTCGGTCAGCTCGTCCGGGTCGAAGCTCGCCAGCTCGTACGCGTCCGGCTCGTGCCCCAGCCGCTGCGCCAGGTCGTACGGCGCCGCGAAGGCCCGCTCCAGGGGAATCTGCTGATCGAGGACCATCCCGATCAGCAGCGCCAGCGGGCTGGCGTTGAGCAGGGCGTTGGCCTCGTCGTCGATCGGCAGGGAGAGCGTCATGCGTTCCATCCTGCCGTCCCCGCTCCCGCCGGATCCAGCGACCCCGCTCGCTGCACCGCAGGTCATCGCCGCCGGGTTTGCCGGCGCGGTCCTAGGATTGGGCCGGTGATGATCTCCCCGCCGGCCGGAACCCCGTACCACCGGCTCGCCCGCACCGCCGCCCACCGCTGGTGGCGTCCGCCGCTCGGCACCCTCTTCGTGATCGCCGTCGCCTTCTTCGCCATCTGCGCGATGGTCGGTGTCACGGACGTGGCGGGTGGGCTGATCGGCCTGCCGGTCGACGAGGACGGGCTGCGGGACTTCGGCGCCCTGGGCGGTCTCGCGCTGGACATGGCGCTGATCGCCCTGCTCCTGCCGGTGACGATGCTGGCGGCCCGCTGGGTGCAGCGCCGGCCCGCCGGCACCCTCTCCTCCGTGCAGGGGCGGGTGCGCTGGCGCTGGCTCGGTCTCTGCCTGCTGGTGGCCGTGCCGGCCGTACTGTTGCTGATCGTCGGCAGCGAGGTGCTCGTCGCCCTCACCGGTGGCGCCGGGGACGCGGGCCTGGTCGCCCCCGGTCCGGACTGGACCGCGGTGGCGTGGGCGCTGCTGGTCGGGCTGGCGGTGGTGCCGTTCCAGGCCGCCGCCGAGGAGTACGCCTTCCGCGGCTGGCTGGCGCAGCTGGTGGGCGCGTACGTGCGCTCGCCCTGGATCGGCATCGCCGTGCAGGCCCCGCTCTTCGCCATCGCACACGGCTGGGGCGGACTGCCCGGTTTCCTCTCGCTCACCGCGATGGGGGTGGGTTGCGGCTGGCTCGCGCTGCGGACCGGCGGACTGGAGGCCGCCGTCGCCCTGCACGTGGTGAACAACCTGGTCGGCGTCGGCCTCGCCGCCGCCTACGGCACCCTCGACTCCGACGAGACGATGGCGAACGCCCCCTGGCAGCTCGCGGTGGTCGACATCGTGGTGATCACCGGGTACGCGCTGGTCCTGGACCGGCTGGCGCGCCGCCGGGGCCTGCCGAACCTCAGCCCCGAGGTTCCCGCCCCGGTCATGCCGGTGGCCGCCCCGTACCCGGGCCACCCGGGCATCTGGCCGGCTCCGCGCAGTCCGTACCCGGGCCAGACAGTCCCGTATCCCGGGCAGCCGGCGCCGTACCCCGGCCAGGCCGTCCCCTACCCCGGCCAGGCGGTGCCGTACCCGGGTCAGGCGTGGCCGGGTGCGCAGGATGCGGGCGGGCCGTGGCCGGGGCCGCAGGGCGGGCCGGTGCCATACCCGGCGGCTTCTCCCGGCGGCGGTGGCACCGCGGCGGCGGCCGGCGGTCCGGGGCCGGCCAAGCCGGTGGACGACGGTCGGTAGCAGGCGGAGGCTCGGCGGCAGGCAGGATGGCAGGCGTGGACCAACCCGAGATGCTGCTCAGCCCTGCCGGTGTCGACCGGCTCCGCGCCGCCCTGACCGGCGCCGGCTACACGGCCGCCGGGATCGCCGCCCGGCTCGGCCCGGAGATCACCGCCGCGGTCGCCCGCAACGACTTCCGGGCGGCGCTGCGCGTGACCGGCGAGCGCGACGCCCTGGACACCCTCATCCGCCTGTACGTCTGCGAACAGGTCGAACCGGAGTCGGCGGTGGCCTCGGCTCTCGCGCCGCTGAGCCTGGACGAGGCGCTCGCCGCCGGCCTGGTCGAACGCGTCGACGACGGGTTGCGCGCCGGGGTGGACCTGGAGGCGTACGGCGACCGGTGGTGGGTCCTGGCCGACGTGCCGCTGGGCGCCCGTCCGGGGCAGCCGCTGCGGGCCGAGCACGTGCTGGGCATCGGCGGGGCCACCAACACCCTGATCGGGGCGACGGTACGCCGGCCGGTCGGCACCGCACTGGACCTCGGCACCGGCTGCGGCGTGCAGGCGCTGCACCTGTCGACGCACGCGGCGCGGGTCACCGCCACCGACCTCTCGGCGCGGGCACTGCGCTTCGCGGCCACCAACGCCGCCCTCAACGGGCAGGACTGGGAGCTGCTCCGCGGCGACCTGACCGCCCCGGTCGCCGGGCGCCGCTTCGACCTGGTGGTGAGCAACCCGCCCTTCGTCGTCGGGCCGGGCACCACCACCCACGTCTACCGCGACTCGGGCCGGGCCGGCGACGCCGTCGGCGCCGAACTCGCCGCCGCCGCGCCGGGGCTGCTCACCGAGGGCGGCACGATGCAGTATCTGGCGAACTGGCTGCACGTCGCCGGCGAGGACTGGGCCGACCGGGTGGCCGGCTGGTTCGCCGGCACCGGTCTGGACGCCTGGGTGATCCAGCGGGAGGTCGCCGACCCGCGGTCGTACATCGACCTGTGGATGTCCGATGCCGGGGAGGCCGTCGATCCGGAGCGGATCGCCGCCTGGCTGGACTGGTTCGACGCGCAGCGGGTGGAGTCGATCGGCTTCGGCCTGGTGAGCCTGCGCCGCGGCGGCCACGACGACCCGGTGGTACGCGTGGAGGAGCTGCGCCAGCAGGTGGAGGCGCCGCTCGGCGCGCAGGTCACCGCCTGGTTCGACCGGCAGGACTGGCTGCACGAACGCGACCTCGACGCGCTGCTGGCCGCCCGGTACCGCGCTGTCGACGGGCTGCGGCTGGAGCAGGAGGCGAGCCTGGGCGCCGACGGCTGGGAGGTCGGCCGGCAGGTGCTGGCCACCACCGGCGGGCTGCGCTGGAGCGAGGAGGTCGATCCGCTGCTGCTGGCGCTGGTCGGCGGCGCGAACGGGCAGCTACCCCTGGGTGAGCAGCTCGAACTGCTGGCGATGGCGCACGGGGCGGCGCCCGCCGAGCTGGCGCAGGCGGCCGGTCCGATCGTGGCGCACCTGGTCGAGCGGGGCTTTGTCGAGCCGGTGGCGGGCTGACGCGATGCGGGCGGTGGTGCAGACGGTCAGCCGGGCCAGTGTCACGGTCGACGGCGAGGTGGTGGGCGCGATCGGCGAAGGGCTGCTGGTGCTGCTCGGCGTGACCCACGACGACAGCTCAGAGACCGCGCGGACGATGGCGCGCAAGGTGCACGAGCTGCGCATTCTCGACGATGAGCGCTCGGCGGCCCAGACCGGCGCGGCGGTGCTGGTGGTCAGCCAGTTCACCCTCTACGGCGACGCCCGCAAGGGACGGCGGCCGTCCTGGACGGCAGCCGCGCCGGCGGCGGTCGCGGAGCCGCTGGTCACCGAGTTCGTCGAGGCGCTGCGGGAACGGGGCGCGCCGGTGCAGACCGGCCGGTTCCGGGCGCAGATGCTCGTCGAGAGCGTCAACGTCGGCCCCCGTACGATGCTCCTGGAGCTCTAGGCGGGCACCGCGCGGCCCGCCGCGCTTCAGACGGGCACCGCGCGGCCCGCCGTGCTAGGCGGGCACGGCGCGGCGCAGCCACGCCTCGATCCGGTCCGCGCAGTCGGTCTCGCCCGCATCGTCGTTGGCGACGGTCAGGCGCTCGTACGCGGTCCTGCCGAGGCCGAGGAAACCGCCCGGCTTGTCGACCTCCAGCAGCACCTGGGACTGCCTCTCGTCGGCGAGGAAAACCAGCTCGAAGCGGTCCAGCCGGCCGGCCCAGCCCGGCGGCGCCGCGAACTCCAGCACCTGGTGGAAGGGCACCTGCTGGCCTACCCCGTAGAGGTGGCCGCGCTGGATCTGGGCGCCGACCGGCCGGAAACCGAGCCGGGCGAGCGCCGCCAGGATCTGCTCCTGTGCGGGCGTCGGCGCCACCTGCACCGGGTCCAGCTCCCCCGGGTCCGGCGCCCAGTCGACGGCGAGTTCGGTGTGCAGGCCGACCGAGAGCCCGACCAGCGGCTGGTCGTAGAGCCGGGTCAGCGGGCTCTGCCAGGGCACCGGGTACCGGAACGGCAGTTCGCGGCGCTGCCCCGGGTCGAGCCGGGTCGCGCCGGCCACCTGCGTGCGGTGGAATTCCTGGCCGGTGCCGTACTCGCCGCCGCCGTCGATGACCGCGACGCAGGCGACCAGCGCCATCCGTACGCCGTCGGCGGCGACCGGCTCCTCCCCGGCGGTGACCAGCACCCGGCCGTGCAGCTCCTCGCCGGGGCGGCACCGCGCCTGATCCAGCACGGTCTCCAGGGCGGCGATGTGCCGGCCGGTCACGTCCAGCAGGCTCTTTCGGACCATCTGACGACCTCCACCGCCCGAAGTGGATCCGTCCCACCGGGACAGGGCGGGCGGTCACCGGGCACAAGAGCAGGCCGCATACCCGGTGTCGGGGAGAAGACACCAGGATCGGATACCGGATTGCCGTCACCTCACTCCCGTTTCACGCCCTCCTCGCCACACTTGTCCTCACGCCGACGCCACGAGCCGCCGGCGTAGCGCCGGAAGTTTGACGCGGGGAGGCACAGATGGTTCTCAAGATGAGCGAGCAGCGGGTGCAGGCAACGGCTACGGCGCACGACGCCGTGACCACCCCCGTCGACCTCGACGCCACCGACGAGCGCGGGGTCAGCGCCGACCTCGTGCGGGCGTACCTCAACGGCATCGGCCGTACCAAACTTCTGACCGCCGCCCAGGAGGTCGACCTCGCCAAGCGGGTCGAGGCCGGCCTCTTCGCCGAGGAGAAGCTCGCCACCTGCGTGCCGGTCTCGGCCGAGTTCCGCCGCGACCTGGAGACGGTCGTCGCCGAGGGGCGCGCCGCCAAGGACCACCTGCTGGAGGCGAACCTGCGGCTGGTGGTGAGCATCGCCAAGCGCTACACCGGTCGCGGCATGGCGTTCCTGGACCTGATCCAGGAGGGCAACCTCGGTCTCATCCGCGCGGTCGAGAAGTTCGACTACGCCAAGGGCTACAAGTTCTCCACGTACGCCACCTGGTGGATCCGCCAGGCCATCACCCGCGCCATGGCCGACCAGGCCCGCACCATCCGCATCCCGGTGCACATGGTGGAGCAGGTCAACCGGATGGTCCGGGCCCGGCGTGAGCTCAGCGTCCGGCTCGGCCGCGAGCCGAACGTCGCCGAGGTCGCCGCCGAACTGGGCGTGCCGGAGTACCAGATCATCGAGCTGATCTCCTACGACCGGGAGCCGGTCAGCCTGGACCAGACCGTCGGCGAGGACGGCGAGAGCGCCCTGGGTGACTTCGTCGCCGCAGGCCCGGGTCTCTCCACGGAGGACCCGGGACAGGGCCGGCTGCGCAACGAGGTGCGGATCGTGCTGGCGACCCTCTCCGAGCGCGAGCAGCAGGTCATCCGGCTGCGCTTCGGCCTCGACGACGGCCGGCAGCGCACCCTCGACGAGGTGGGCCAGGAGTTCGGCCTCTCCCGGGAGCGGATCCGCCAGATCGAGAAGGTGACCCTGCTGAAGCTGCGGGAGCCGGACCGGGTCGAGCGGCTGGCGGCGTACGCGTCGGTGGCGCAGGCCGGCTGACCTGACGAGAGCACATCCGACGGCCCCGATCCGGCACCCTGCCGGCGGGGCCGTCACAGGTGTCGGGGGCCCTTGTCCGGCCGGTTGCCGGGGGCGCCGACGTGCACGACGGCGTGCAGCACCGACAGCCCGTCGGGACGGGCCAGCACCGGATTGAGGGTGAGCGCCCGCACCCGGGGCTGCTCGTCGGCGAGCCGTCCCACCCGCAGCAGCAGATCGGCCAGCGCCTCCCGGTCCACCGCCTGCGCACCCCGGTAGCCGCGCAGCAGCGGCGCCGCCCGCGGCTCGTCGACCAACGCGATCGCGTCCCGGTCGGTCAACGGCGCCGCCCGCCAGGCCCGGTCACCGAGCAGTTCGGTGGCGACCCCGCCCAGTCCGAAGCCGACGACCGGCCCGAACGCGGGATCCTCCACCAGCTCGACCACACAGGAGACCCCCGGCGGCACCATGTGCTGCACGAGCGTCTCCGCCCCGAAGAGCGCTGCCATCTCCCGGTACGCCTGCCGCACCGCGTGCGCGTCCTGCAGGTCCAGCCGTACGGCGCCCAGGTCGAGGCGGTGCCGCAGTCCGGCGCCGGCGGACTTGAGGGCGACCGGGTAGCCCAGGCGGGCGGCGGTGGCGACCGCCTCCTCTGCCGAGGTGACCGGCATCGACTCGGCGACCTCGATGCCGTACGCGGCGAGCAGCCGGCGGGTGGCGTCCGGAGCGCCGGAGTCGAGCAGCGCGCCGGCGGCGGCGGTGTCCACCCCGGGCAGTTCGGGGAAGACGCCGGCGGGCTGGCGCAGCCAGTCGGCGTACTCGCTGACCCGGGCCAGTGCCCGCACCGCCTCCTCGACCGTCGGGTACGACGGCACCGCCGCCGGCAGGTCGCCGACGAGGAACGTCGCCACGGTCGGCTTCTCCCCCGCCAGCGCGACGCTGGCGACCGCGGCGGTGAAGTCGGCGTCGGTGCCGCTGAGCTGACCGGGCAGCGGCGGCGCGAAGGTGACGACCAGGGCGTCCACCCGGTCGTCGACGGCGGCGTCGGCGAGCACGTCGGCGAACTCGTCCGCGCCGGCCTGCGGCCCGACCTCCACCGGGTAGCCGGCGGCGACCTCCAGCCCCTGCGCCCGGCAGGCGGTGGCGGCCAGCCCGGCCAGCGCCGTGGAGTTGCCGACGATCCCCACCCGTCGTCCGGTGGGCAGCGGCTGGTTGGCAAGGAGCACACCGACGTCGAAGAGCTCCTGGACGGTGTCGACCCGGATCACGCCGGAGCGGGCGAAGAGGGCGGTCACGGCCGCCGCGTCCGGCCCCGGGGAGTCGCCGACGCCGGGCGGACGCGCCGGTGAGGCGAGCGCCACCACCGGTTTGCTGCGGCCGATGCGCCGGGCAAGCCGGGCGAACTTGCGCGGGTTCCCGAAGGTCTCCAGGTGCAGCAGGATCACGTCGGTGCCCGGATCCTCCTGCCAGTACTGGATCAGGTCGTTGCCGGAGACGTCGGCCCGGTTGCCGGCCGAGACGAAGCTGGACAGCCCCAGGCCGCGCCGGTCGGCCTCGGCCAGCAGCGCCACGCCGAACGCACCGGACTGGCTGAAGAAGCCGACCCGGCCGGCCGCGGGCAGCCGCGGCGCGAGGGTGGCGTTGAGCCGGAACCGCTCGTCGGTGTTGGCGATACCCAGGCAGTTCGGCCCGACCACCCGCATCCCGGCGGCGTGCGCCCGGCGCACCAGGTCGCGCTGGGCTTCCACACCGGCCGGTCCGGCCTCGGCGAAGCCGGCGCTGATCACCACCAGGCCGTACGCCCCGGCCGCGGCGGCGTCGGCCAGCACTCCGGGTACGGCGTCGGTGGCCACCGCCACCACCGCCAGGTCGACGGGGACACCGGCGTCGGCGGCGTGCCGGTAGGCGGGCAGTCCGGCGACGGTCTCGGCGCTCGGGTGCACCGGCACGATCGCCCCGGTGTAGCCGCCGTCACGCAGGTGCGCCAGCAGCGCCGCCCCGACGCCCTGGCCGCTGGCGCTCGCGCCGTAGACGACCACGCCCCGCGGGGTGAGCAGCCGGGCGATGGAACGCGCCTCGGTGCGCAGCTCACGGCCGTGCTGCACCTGCAGGGTCTGCTCGGTGGGAGCGATCGGGAAGGTCAGGTGCACCACGCCGTCGGCGTACTGGCGCTCGACGTGGTAGCCGAAGTCGGCGAAGACCCGCAGCATCGCCCCGTTGGCGGGCAGCACCTCGGCCACGAACCGGGTCAGCCCGACCTGTCGGCCCGCCTCGGCGAGGTACTCCAGCAGCACCGGGCCGATCCCGCGTCCCTGGAACGAATCCTCCACCACGAACGCCACCTCGGCGTCGGGGGCGTCCGGCCCGAGCCGGTCGTAGCGGCCGACCGCCACGATCCGCTCCCCCGACAGCACCACGAACGCCTCCCGGTCGCGGTGGTCGACGTTGACGAAGCGCCGCAGGTCCCGGGCGGGGATCCGCGGGTACGGCGAGAAGTAGCGCAGATAGCGGGTGCGTTCGGAGAAGCGCGAGTGCATGGCGAGGATCGCGTCGGCGTCCTCGGGGCAGATCGGTCGCAGCTGGACGGTCGTGCCGTCGGTGAGCAGCACATCGATCGGGGCATCCATCGTCTTCACCGCTATCGCCTCCGGCCTGCCTCAGTCGCGCGGATCGTGCGGATCGAGGCCGAAGAGCGGGAAGGCCGCCATTCGGGTCGCCAGGACCGCCCTGTCCACGCTGCCCGGTTCTCCCTCCGGTTGCCAGGGCCGGTAGGCCACATCACACCCGTCGGTCATCCGCAGCGGCACCTCGTCACCGGGGCGGCGCTTGCGCGCCAGCTTGCGCCAGGCGTTCGGCGTCGCCGTCGCCGGGTCCAGCGGCTGCCCGGTGACGGTGGCCAGCAGGTGCGTCCAGGCCCGCGGCACCACCTCGACGAGGGCGTACCCGCCACCGCCGGTGGCGACCCAGCGCCCGTCGCAGAGCTCCTCGGCCAGGTCGCGCAGCGCGATGTGGGCGGCGCGCTGGCCGTCGACGCTCAGCCGCAGATCGGCCAGCGGGTCGCTGCGGTGACTGTCGGCGCCGCACTGGGTGATCAGGATCTGCGGCCGGAAGGCGCGCAGCACCGAGGGGACGACGGCGTGGAAGGCGCGCAGCCAGGCCGAGTCCTCGACACCGGGCGGCAGGGGCAGGTTCACCGCGCTGCCGGGCGCGCCGGGTCCGCCGGTCTCATCCGGGAAGCCGGTGCCCGGGAAGAGCGCCAGCGGGGTCTCGTGGATGCTGACCGTCAGCACCCGCGGATCGTCGTAGAAGATCTCCTGGACGCCGTCGCCGTGGTGCACGTCGATGTCGACGTAGGCGACCCGCTCGGCCCCGAGGTCCAGCAGCCGGGCGATCGCCACCGCCGGATCGTTGTAGACGCAGAACCCGGCGGCCCGCCCGGGCATCGCGTGGTGCAGCCCGCCGGCGATGTTGACGGCCCGGCGCACCTCCCCCCGCCAGACGGCCTCCGCGGCGGTCAGGGTGGCGCCGGCGATCAGGGCGCTCGCCTCGTGCATCCGCTCGAAGGCGGGATTGTCGGCGGTGCCGATGCCGTAGCCACTGAAGAACGGGTCGTACGGGGCGGCGCGCACCGCGTCGAGGTAGTCGGCGCGGTGCACCCGGGTCAGCGCCGCGTCGTCGGCCGGCGGCGGCACCACCAGCCGTACGCCGGGGCGGTTCAGCACGCCCAGTTCACGGGCGAGCGCCATGGTCAACTCGACGCGCACCGGGTCAAGCGGATGCTCGCCGAGGTCGTAGCCGAGCAGTGACTCGTCCCACACCACCATCGTCTCCGCGACCATGGCGTCATCGTCGCACGCGTACGCCGATGCCGGGCTGCACGGTTCAGCCGGTGGACGTCTCCTCGCCGGTGGCGACCGGGCGGGCCGGATCGGTGATCCAGTCGCTCCAGGAGCCGACGTAGAGGGCGGCGTCGGCGCGTCCGGCCAGGTGCAGGGCGAGCACCGCCTGCGCGGCGGTCACCCCCGAACCGCAGTACGCGCCGACGGGCGTACCGGTGGGGGCTTCGTCGAAGATCTGCCGCAGCGCCGGCGGGGCGGCGAACCGTCCGTCGGGCCCGGCGTAGCGGGCGGCGGGGACGTTGCGGGCCCCGGGGATGTGACCGGCGACCGGGTCGACGGGTTCGGTCTCGCCCCGGTAGCGGGCGGCGGCGCGCACGTCGAGCAGGGTGCCACCGGCGGCGACCAGCTCGGCGGCCGCGTCCGCGTCGAGCACCGGCAGTCCGCCGGGTGCGACGGTGATGTCACCGGGGACAGGGCACGGCGTGCCGGTGACCACCGGCAGGTGCTGCGCCACCCAGGCCGGGTAGCCGCCGTGCAGCACGCGTACCTGCTGGTGCCCGGCCCATCGCAGCGTCCACCAGGCGCGGGCCGCCGCCATCGAGTCACCGCCGTCGTAGACGACGACCGGATGCCCGGCGCGCACCCCGGCGGCGCGCAGCACCTGCTGAAGCGCCGCCGGGTCGGGCAGCGGGTGCCGCCCGCCCGCACCGGGCGGGCCACAGAGGTCGGCGTCGAGGTCCACGAAGACCGCGCCCGGCAGGTGACCGTCGTCATAGTCCTCGCGTCCGGGCGGTCCGGCGAGGCGCCACCGTACGTCGAGCAGTGTGGGCGGGTCGGCTGCCGCGATCTCGGCGGCGAGCGCGGCGGGTTCGACGAGAAGCGCAGGGGAGGCGGACATGCGGCCAGTCAATACCATCGGCCCCCGGCACCGTCCAGGGTCCTGCGCCCCTGGACGGCTCGCGGCTGACGGATCTCGGGGGTAGGGCAGGGTAAACTTCCCAGCGGGAGGCCACCAGCCGTGAAGCACGAAAAGAAAGATCTGGTCGACACCACCGAGATGTACCTGCGGACCATCCTCGAACTGGAAGAGGAGGGGGTCCCACCGTTGCGTGCCCGGATCGCCGAGCGTCTGCAACAGAGCGGGCCGACCGTGAGTCAGACGGTGGCGCGAATGGAGCGCGACGGCCTGCTCACCGTGGAGGGCGACCGTCACCTGACGCTGACCGAGACGGGCCGGGAGCACGCGGTGTCGGTGATGCGCAAGCACCGCCTGGCCGAGCTTCTGCTGGTCAATGTCATCGGCATGCCCTACGAGGAGGCCCACGAGGAGGCCTGCCGGTGGGAGCACGTGATGAGCGACGCCGTGGAGAAAAAGGTCTACGAGCTGCTCAACCGCCCCAGCCGGTCGCCGTACGGCAACCCGATTCCGGGGTTGGCCGCCTTCGGCAGCACCGATCCCGAACCGCACGCCGGCGACGGTGAGCGCAACCTCGCCTTCCCCGGGATCTCCGGCGCTGTCGTGGTGCGGCGCATCTGCGAGAGCGTGCAGACCGACTCGGAGGTGCTGCGGCAGCTGCACGCCGCCGGGGTGGATCCGGGTGCGACGGTCACCGTCTCCCAGGAGCGCGACGGCGTGACGATCAACCGGGACGGCGGCGCGGTCCGGCTGCCCCGCGAGGTCGCCTCGCGGGTCTTCGTCGCCAGCTGAGCCACCGGTCTTCGTCGCCGGCTGAGCCGCCCCTCTCCCTCGCGGGGGCGGGTCAGCCGGTGGCGGTTTCCACCTGCTGGGCGAGGGTGATCAGCCCGGCGGTGTGCTGCTTCGCCACCTGGGCGGTCGCCTCGACCGGCAGGGTGTAGCGCAGGGTGCGCAGCTGCCCCTTGGCGTCGAGCCAGCCGACCTCGCTGGTGGCGCCCTGCCGCCGGTCGCCGTCGCGGACCAGCTTGTATCCGGCCTGGCCGAGCCCCTTCACCGCACCGGCCCCCGCGGGCACGATGTCGGCCTGGAACGTCTCCACGTCGAGGCCGGCCCGGGTGACCGAGAACGCCAGGTCGGGGTGGGTCGCGTCCGCGGTACGTACCACGCAGGTGCTGGTCCGGCGCTGTTCCTGCGCGGCGGCGATGGTGAAGCGCGTCCCGGTGGCCTGCTCGATGACGTCGAAGTCCAGCCAGCGGCAGGCGCCCCCGGCCGAGGCCGCGGGAACAATGATCTCCGGGGCGTTGGCGCCGCTCCCGTCGACCGGTGGCTGCGCGTCCCGTTCGGCACCGCACCCGCTCAGCGACACGAGTGCCGCCGCTGCCAACAACAGCCGCGCCCGCACATTCACCCCCAAGTCCGGGCCGCCGGTCGGCAGCCCGTCGGACACCGTACGGCTTCCCCGGCCCGGGCGAAAGTCGGCCGAACTGGCGGCGGTACCGGACAATCGGCGACGAACATCCCCGGCGGGGCAGCGGCGGGGGCCGCCTCGGGTCACGCCGCCGGGCGCAGCGCCTCGCCGGCGGTTTCACGCACCGCGACGGTCAGGGCCGCCAGCACGGTCGAGTCGACCCGCCAGTGCTGCCAGTAGAGCGGCACGTCCAGGAACGCGCCGGGGGCGGGTTGCACGCAGCGTCCCGCGTCGAGTTCGGCGTGCGCGTGCGACTCGGGCAGCAGACCCCAGGCCAGGCCCAGCCGGATCGCTTCGTTGAAGCCGGCCACCGACGGGACGTAGTGCAGCGGGCCGGTCGGCTGCCGCCGGGTGAGCGTACGGACGAAGCGGTGCTGCAGGCTGTCCTTGCGGTTGAAGGCCAGCATCGGCGCGACGGCGAAGGCGTCTGCCGGGAAGCCGGCCGGGAAGTACCGGCGGGCAAAAGCGGGTGCGGCGACCGCGAGGTAGCGCATCACGCCGAGCCGCTCGACCCGGCAACCGCGGACCGCTTCGTGCTGGGCGGTCACCGCCGCCATCACCGTGCCGTCGCGCAGCAGGTCGGCGGTGTGGTCCTGGTCCTCCTCGTGCAGGTCGAAGTCGAGCGCGAACTCCGCCGGCAGCCGGGTCAGCGCCGGCAGGAACCAGGTCGCCAGCGAGTCGGAGTTGACCACCACCGCCACCCGGGTACGTCCGGCGGCCGGACCGCCGCGGGCGGCGTGCAGTGCCTCCTGCTCCAGCAGGGCGATCTGACCGGCCAGCCGCAGCAGCGGTTCGGCGGCGACGGTCGCCCGGCAGGGCTTGCCGCGACGGATCAGCACCTGGCCGACGGACTGCTCCAGCGCCTTGATCCGCTGGCTGACCGCCGAGGGAGTGACCCGTAGTGCGGCCGCCGCGCCCTCGAAGCTGCCGGCCCGGATCACCGCGGCGAAGGTCTCCAGCTGCACCGAGTCCAGCACTATGAAGCTTTCCTAATCAGCATGCAGAAACATTAGCTGGAGTGATGGTCGGCAGGACCGTAGCGTCGACCGCATGCAGTCAGCAATGGTCACTTCCGGCCTCACCGGCTTCTCGGTGTCGCTCACCCTGATCGTCGCCATCGGCGCGCAGAACGCGTTCCTGCTACGGCAGGGGCTGCGCCGCGAGCACGTCGTACCGCTGGTGGTGATCTGCGCGGTCTCCGACGCGCTGCTGATCGCCGCCGGGATCGGCGGGCTTGGCGCCCTGGTGACCGACCGGCCGCTCCTGCTGACCGCCGCCACCTGGGGCGGGGCCGCTTTCCTGCTCGGGTACGGGGCGATGGCGGCCCGGCGGGCGCTGCGCCCGGACGGCGCCCTGCTCCCCACCGACCGGCCGGCGACCAGCCTGCGCGCGGCGGTCCTCACCTGCCTGGCGCTGACCTACCTCAACCCGCACGTCTATCTGGACACGGTGCTGCTGATCGGCAGCATCGCCCAACGCCAGGCGCACGTCTGGATCTTCGGGGCCGGCGCGATGATCGCCAGCGCGGTCTGGTTCACCGCGCTGGGCTTCACCGCACAGCGACTTGCGGGAGTGCTGCGCCGCCCGGCCGCCTGGCGGGCGCTCGACGGCGCCGTCGCGGTCATCATGTGGGTCGTCGCAGCCTCACTGCTCATCGGCTGACGGCTGCGCGAGGGCCTCGGCGGCCCTCTATCCGGTTCAGTCGTCGACGTACGGGCAGTGCCGGCAGCCGTGACCGCAACAGGGGCGGCCGGCGAGGAAGGCGGCGGTGAGCACCTGGTAGCCGGTGGCCGGGTCCCGGTAGGCGGGCCGGCCGGTGGCGAGCGCCGCCGCGTGCAGGGCCAGGATCTCTTCCCGGTGCGGATGCCCCGGCGCCAGCCGGGACGGGTGCGGGCACTCCAGCGGCCGGGCAGCCAGGGGCAGGCGAGGGCGTGACATCGCCGCGAGTCTAGGCGGCGCGCCGGACCTCGGCCGTCGCGGAGGCCGGCCCCGCGTCGCCGGTCACGCCGGGTCCGGTGCGGTCCACCAGACTCATTGATCATCGCGGCGCGGGCGGATAGCGTCGAGAGCATGACGAGATCCGCCGTACCCGGCTCCGTCCCGGCCGCCGAGTCACCGGCGCCCGCCGGCGCTCGCGCCGAGTCCCCGGGCTCTGCTTTCGACACGGCCACCGGGGTCAGCCGTGACGGCGACGGGGTGTGGCGCGCCGATCTGGCGCCCGACTGGGACCTCGGCACCGGCATCCTCAACGGCGGCTATCTGCTCTCGGTCGTCGGCCGGGCCGCCGTGCTCGACTCCCCGCACGAGCATCCGGTGGCGCTCGCCGCCGGCTTTCTGCGGCCCGCCCGCGCGGACCGGGCCACCCTGCACGTGAGCACGGCGCCGCCGGGACGGACCACCGCCCACGCCACTGTCGGCCTCGCCGACTCCACCGGAACGCTCATCAGCGCGCAGGTCACCACCGCCACCCTGACCGCCGTCGAGGCCGCCGGCTCGCGGCCCGATGCCACCCCGGTCGAGAAGTGCCTCCCCCTCACCGAGGAGGGGGCGCGGAGCATGCCGGGTGTTCCCTTCCCCGGCCTGATGCGGCAGGTGGAGACGCGGCTGGATCCGGTGACGGCCGGCTGGGTCTTCGGCAAGCCCGCCGACGAGCCGGTGCACCGCGCCTGGGTGCGCTTCGCCGACGGCCGGGATCCCGACCCGCTCGCGCTGGTCCTCTTCGCCGACGTGCTGCCCCCGACCGGATTCGCGCTCGGCCGCATGGGCTGGGCGCCGACCGTACAGATCCAGGTGCTGGTCCGCGACCTGCCCGCCCCCGGCTGGTGCCTGGTGGAGACCCGGGGCGGCGAGGTCAGGGACGGCTGGGTCGACGAGGACTGCCGCATCTGGGACAGCACAGGCCGGCTGGTCGCGCAGGCCCGCCAGCTCGCCCGGGTCGCCCGCGCCCCGCAGTAGGACCGCTGCACCGGGACCGGGCAGCAGGCCTGCGGCGGGATCGCGCAGTAGACCGGCAACGGCGAGCACGCCACCGGCGTAGGTCATCACGAATCACCGAGGACGGACGGGAACATGCGTACACGCGAGGTCGGGACGACGGGACACCAGGTCGGGGCGGTCGGCCTCGGCTGCATGGGCATGAGCTGGGCGTACGCGCAGAGTTCCCGCGACGACGCCGAGTCGGCCGAGGTGCTGCGGCAGGCGGTGGACGCAGGCGTCACCTTCCTGGACACCTCCGACGTCTACGGGGCCGGGCACAACGAGATCCTGCTCGGCGAGGCGCTCGCCGGCCGGCGTGACGAGATCTTCCTCGCCACCAAGGCGGGCCTCGTGGTGACGGACATGCAGACCCGGGCGATCGCCCGGAACGGCTCGCCCGAGCACCTGCGGGCCGCGATCGACGCCTCACTGAAGCGGCTCGGCACCGACCACATCGACCTGTGGTACCTGCACCGGATCGACGACCAGGTGCCGCTGGTGGAGTCGTGGGGCGCGATGGCCGAGGCGGTGCAGGCCGGCAAGGTCCGCTACCTGGGACTGTCGGAGGTGACCGTCGCCCAGTG
Source organism: Melissospora conviva (assembly GCF_049523535.1). Taxonomy (NCBI): domain Bacteria; kingdom Bacillati; phylum Actinomycetota; class Actinomycetes; order Micromonosporales; family Micromonosporaceae; genus Melissospora; species Melissospora conviva. The sequence continues at coordinate 304,420 of NZ_JBLLDT010000003.1, read as the reverse complement.
CACCGCCGCCGCGGCCGTGCACCCGGTGACCGCCGTACAGTCGGAGCTCTCGCTCTGGACCCGCGACGCGCTCGGCCATTCCAGCGGGGCGGCCGGCAGTGAGCCGGTGGTGACCACCATGTCGATCGGCGGGGCGCCCGAATCCGGTGACGTGGTCGGCTGGTGCGCGGCCAACGGCGCGGCGTTCGTGCCCTTCTCACCGCTGGGCAGGGGATTCCTCACCGGCGCCATCGACGCGACCACCGAACTGGAGTCCACCGACCTGCGCGCCGGCAACCCCCGCTTCACCCCGGAGGCCCGCGCCGCCAACGCCCGCATCGTCGACGCGGTCCGCGCCGTCGCCGACCGGCATGGCGCCACCCCCGCCCAGGTCGCGATCGCCTGGACGCTGGCCCAGGGACCCCACGTCATCCCCATCCCCGGTACGCGCCGCCTGCGCCACCTGGTCGACAACATCGGCGCCGCCGACCTCGACCTGACCAAGGCGGACCTGACGGAGCTGGACAACGCCCCGAAACCGGTCGGCACCCGCTACTGACCGGCAGCACGGCGCATCCAGTTCAGTTGGTGATGACACCGCCAGGCGGCAGGACCAACGGCCTCGATGCGTGCCGGCGGTACCACCCCGATACGGGCGAATGCCCCGCCGAGTTGTCGATCGGGCGAAGCGCCACGAGGTCCACCGGGAGTCACTGAAGCTGAAAGGCTCGCAGCCTCCCCGGAAGCTCCCGAAGGTTGTCGATACGGACGTGCGCTCGTTCTACCTCCGGACGAGTGGCGTAGAAGTAACCCCACGGCCCACGCCGGATGAACACGGTCGTCAGGCCGGCGGCCAGCGCGGGGAGAATGTCGTTGTCGAGGCGGTCGCCCACGTATGCGATCTCCTCCGGCGAGCACCCCGCCGACTCGACCAGCTTGACGAAGAACACAGGGGTCGGCTTCTCCGCGCCCCAGTCGTCCGACGTCGCAATCAGGTCCACACCCAGGTTCAGCTCATGTAGCAGCCGGCCGGCGCGAGCGGTCTGGTTACCCGCCACACCGACAAAATAGCCGTCGGCCTTCAGCGCGGCGAGGCAGTCCCGGACATCAGGGTAGAGGTCGCGGCCGTTGAAGTGCTCCGCCAATCCGGCTTCTGCCCGGCGCTGCCGTTCCAGTGCGAGGTCGAATCCAGGCTGAAAGTGCTGGAAGACCTCGCGGTAGTCCCGCCCCTGCGCGATGACCTGCCCGAACACTGCAGAGAACGTGTGCCGGGGAACGCCGAGCCAGTCCGCCCAGGTGCCGTACTCGGTGGACTCGTTGATCAGCGTCTCGCCCACGTCGAAGTAGACAGCGCGGATTCGCCGCGGGGAAGAGGTCTGGACGGTCATGCGGTCAACGCACCCAATCGCTCGTCAAGGTCAGCAACGACGGTGGCATCGTCCCACGGCCTCAGCCGGGTACGGAACTCCTGAAGGCGGGTGCTCCCGGGTCCGAACTGCTTGGTACCAGGCCTCACCTAGTACCGGCCCACTCCGCAACCACGGGGTTCGCGCGCTGCTCCTCATCCCTGCCGGCGACAGCCGCTGATGGCCTGATGTGAAATGCGTTTGATGGCGTCCTGATTACGGCCTACGGTGCTGCCGATGAGACTGCGTCACGTGACTGTCGACTGCGCGGACCCGTACGAGCTGGCCACGTTCTGGAGCCGGCTGATCGGCTGGCCGGTATCGGAACTCGATCAGCCCGGCGACGACGAGGTGCTCGTCGAAGCGCCGGACCCGGTGCCGGGTCTGCTCTTCATCCGCGTCCCCGAACCGCGCCCGGGAAAGAACCGGGTCCACCTCGACTGGAAGCCCGACGGGCGGTCCCGTGACGAGGAAGTCGAGCGGGCACTCGGCCTCGGCGCCACCATCCACGAGGACCACCGCGGTCCCGAGGGTCGCGGCTGGGTGACCATGCGCGATCCGGAGGGCAACGAGTTCTGCATCGAACGGTAGCGAACTGGGCCCGCCACGGTCTGGTCAGCAGGACCCAGAAGGGGAGCCGGCCCAACGGCCGACTCCCCTTCTGCTCTGCAAATCATCCGGTCAGGCGAACGACCGCGACCGATGCGATTCCGATCGTCACCTGCAGCCGCTGGTGGAGCCGCAGCCCTCGCAGACGTAGCAGCTGCCGGCCGGGCGCATCTTGGTGCTCGCCGGAAACCGCTCAGCGGCGTCCTTGGCACTTCATCCTTCGGCGGTCAGGTTGTCGGCGGTTGTCTCGCTCTCCGCTTGCATCCCGGCGCAGATGAGCGCGACCACCTGCCGGAGGGAGGCCCGCGGCAGGTCGCGCCACTGACCTGCCGCCGGCTGCTCCAGCGCCACCGACCGGGGGTACCGGGCGTCGAAGTCGCCGATGAGCCGCCGGGTGGCCGCGGTCTGGTTCAGCCACTGCGACGCGGTGTCGGCGTCCAAGCCGCCGTACGCGGCGGCGGTCTGCGCGGTGGAGCGGACGACGGCGTAGAGGGTGGTGACCACGGCGGCTCGGGCGACGACCGGCGTGCCACCTTCATCCAGGATCGACAGGAGTCGTTCGAGCCAGTCCTGTTCGTTCGGGCCCCCGGAGGCCGTGGCCCAGCTGATCTCAGTCAGCCAGGGATGCGCGACGTAGAGGTCGAAGAGATCGGTCACCCACTCCTCCAGCGCCGCCCGAAGCCGGCACCCGGCATCGATACCCGGAGCGACGTCAGAGGCCGGGCCGGGTTCCTCGTCAGCGACGATGCGGCGCTCCGGCGCGGCGTACGCATGGTCGGCCATCAGCGCGACCAGCTGCTCCTTGGAGCCGACGTACGGGTAGAGGCCCATCGCGCTCACCCCCAGCTCGGCGGCGAGGCTGCGGGTGGACACGGCCGCCAGTCCTTCGCCGTCGGCGAGCGTGACCGCCGCGTCCAGGAGCGTGTCCAGGCTCAGCTGCTGGCGCGGCCCACGCCGCGGCACCGGCAGCGTGGTGCCGCGATGCCGCCAGAGGCGGCGGACGTGCGCGTCGATGCGGTCATTGCTACCCGTCTCCATAGTGCTTACAGTGTAAGTTGTTTTGGCTATCGAGTCGCGAAGGGGGACGGCATGCGGATCGCGCGCCTGCACGACGGCACCACGATCGAGGTACAGACCGTCGGTGAGGGTCCGCCGTCCTCCTGCCCGTGAGCCTGGCCAGGTCCGACGACGCGACTGCCGAGCAGATGCGCGCCTGGGGCGCCGACCCTCACCTCGGGCACACGCTCGCCACCGGGCTCGCCGACGCCGGGTTCCGGGTGATCGCCGCGGACTACGAGCGGCACCTCGCCCAGCACCCCAAGCCCGGCACGCTCACGGCCGCCGGCGCCGCCGCCGACCTGCTCGCCGTCGCCGACGCCGCCGGCGCCGCCCGCTTCGCCTACTACGGCTACTCCTGGCTGGCACTCGCCGGTCTCCAGTTCGCCATCCGTACCGACCGGCTGAGCGCCCTCGCCATGGGCGGGTTCCCGCCGCTCGGCGGCCCGTATCAGGAGATGCTCGCCGTCACCCGGGCCACGCACCGGATGGCCGTGGCCAACCATCAGCGGCAGACCGCACCCCCGGAGGTCACCGCCGGTGACTGGGACAGCATCGAAGTCACCCAGTCACCGGACTTCACCCAGCAGTACGTCACGCTTTACGAGTCCCTGCAGGACTTCGACGAACGCGGTGCGCTCGGCCGCCTGTCGGTTCCGCGGCTCGCCTTCGCCGGTGCCGACGACACCATCAGCTACGGCCCGAAATGGGGTGACGTGCAGGTACGCATCGCCGACGCGTTCACCGCACACCGCGACGAGCTCACCGCGGGAGGCTGGCAGGTGGTGCTGGTCGACGGCCCAGACCACATGCGCGCCATGCAGGCAGACATCGTCCTGCCGATCCTGGCGCCGTGGCTGCGGGGGCCGCACATGTGACCACGAAGATGATCACTTGACTCCGGGTGCAGGGAGCAGAGCGTCGTCAGCTGCCAGGGCTTACCGCACCTCGCCGTGCCCGGCCGGCACCCCGAGCAGCTTCGCGGAATGCTCCCAGAGGTCCGCGGCGACCCGGAGGTCGTCAGCGAGCGGGTGCACCTTGGCGTTGGCCTCCATCTGGCTGAAGTACGCGCCTCTCATCCCGGCCACCTCGGCATGTGCGGCCAGGTGCACCAGCGGGGCGGCACCCTGCTCGGGTCGCAGTTTCCATCCGCGAAGCAGGGCGTGCGATGCCCGCCATGCGCGGGACCGCATCCCGAATCGGGTGTCGACCACGCCGGGGTGGAAGCAGTTGGGCTCGATGCCCACGGGCCACCGTCGCGCCAGCTCCCGGGTGAAGAGCAGGTTCATCAGTTTGGTGGTGTTGTACTGAAACCAGCCGGCAAGCCAGGGTCGCTTCTCCCACTCCAGGTCATCCATCCGCAGCCGGGCCACCTTGTGGCCGAGGGCAGAGGTCACGATGACGCGCACCGGGCTGGTCCGAGCCGTGCTTTCCAGCAGCTCTCGAAGCCGCATGGCGAGCAGGAACGGGGCCAGGTGGTTGACCTGGAAGGTGGCCTCATACCCGTCCTCGGTCAGCTCCCGCCGGGGAAAGGCGGCACCCGCGTTGAGCACCAGGACGTCCAGTTGATCGCAGCTCGCCAGCACCCGGTCGGCGAGGTGCTCGACCTGTGCCAGCGAGGCGAAGTCGGCCACCAGGGGTTCGCTGCCGACGATCCCGGACACCTCAGCGGTCCGGGACAGGGACCGCCCTACGGGCAGGACCCGGGCCCCCATGGAGGCCAAACGGACCGCGGCGGCCATCCCGATGCCGGAGCTCGCGCCAGTGACCAGCACGGTCTTGCCGGCCATGTTGACCGGCTGCGACGAGGCTTTGCTCACCCTGAGTTTCCATTTCTCCCATGAACACGCGTGCTCCAGCGGACGTCTGCTCGACCACCGCCCGCTGGCAGCCGGACTCCCTGGCCTGGTCAATCGTCGTTTTCTCCGCACCAGGGACGGAGACCAGGTTCCGAGGCCGATGTCGATCATGAAAGACAATACTTTGTGGACGGTCAGAGGCTGCCGCCACCCGCTGCGGCGCTGACGCCCGCCGCCACCGCCGAGGCTCGACAGCTCATTGCCGGATGCAGCAAGAGGCGGCCGCGAATGACTCGCGGCCGCCTCTTGAGCAGGCCCTTCAGCGCTTACTTCCCGCCTGGCCCAGTTGCATCGGATGCAACGGTGGTGCTTTCTAGCTGCAGCCGCTGGTGGAGCCGCAGCCCTCGCAGACGTAGCAGCTGCCGGCCGGGCGCATCTTGGTGCCGCAGGTGAAGCAGAGCGGCGCGTCGGCCGCCTTGCCCAGCACGGCCTCCAGCAGCTCGGTGGAGGAGCCGACCTGGCTGGCCGGCTTCTCCACCGCGGCCGGGGCAGCGGCCGCAGCCGCCTGCTCCGTGCGGGTCGGGACCGGGGCGGAGGCGGCCATCTCGGCGAGGTCCACGCCGTTCTCCGCTTCCGCCTCGGCGCGCAGCTGCGCCGCCCGCTCCTGTGCGGTGAAGATTCCCAGTTCGGCCCGGCGCTCGTACGGTAGGAAGTCCAGCGCCAGACGACGGAAGACGTAGTCCATGACCGAGGCGGCCATCCGCACGTCCGGGTCGTCGGTCATACCGGCCGGCTCGAAGCGCATGTTCGTGAACTTCGAGACGTACGTCTCCAGCGGCACGCCGTACTGCAGGCCGATGGAGATGGCCACCGAGAAGGCGTCCATCACCCCGGCCAGGGTGGAGCCCTGCTTGCTCATCTTGAGGAAGACCTCGCCGAGGCCGTCGTCGGCGTGCGACGAGGCGATGAGGTAACCCTCGGCCCCGCCGACGGAGAACGAGACGGTCTGCGACTGGCGCTTCTTCGGCAGGCGCTTGCGCACCGGGCGGTACTCGACAACCTTCTCAACGACCTTCTCCGGCTCGGCCTGCACGACGGCCTTGGCCTCGGGCTTCTTCGCCACCGAGAGGGGCTGGCCGACCTTGCAGTTGTCGCGGTAGATCGCCAGCGCCTTGAGGCCGAGCTTCCAGCCCTCGAAGTAGATCTTCTCGACGTCCTCGACGGTCGCCTGCTCCGGCATGTTGACCGTCTTGGAGATGGCGCCGGAGATGAACGGCTGCACGGCCGCCATCATCCGCACGTGCCCCATCGGCGCGATGGAGCGCTCGCCCATGGCGCAGTCGAAGACGGGGTAGTGCTCGGGCTTGAGACCCGGGGCGTCCACGACGTGGCCGTTCTCGGCGATGAACTCGATGATCGCCTCGACCTGCTCCTCGGGGTAGCCGAGGCTGCGCAGCGCGCGCGGGACCGTCTGGTTGACGATCTGCATCGAGCCGCCCCCGACGAGCTTCTTGAACTTGACCAGCGCCAGGTCCGGCTCCACGCCGGTGGTGTCGCAGTCCATCATCAGGCCGATGGTGCCGGTCGGGGCGAGCACGGCGGCCTGCGAGTTGCGCCAGCCGTTCTTCTCACCGATCTTGTTGCCGAGGGTCCACTGCTGGGTGGCCTCGCGCACGATCGCGGTGGCGACCGGGGTGACCGGCTTGATCTCGTCGTTGGCGGCGGCGTGCTTGCGCATGACCCGCTTGTGCGGCTCGGCGTTGCGGGCGTAACCCTCGTACGCGCCGACCACTCCGGCCAGCTCGGCCGAGCGGCGGTACGCCGTACCGGTCATCAGCGAGGTGATGCCCGCGGCGAGCGAGCGGCCCTCGACCGAGTCGTACGGCAGGCCCGAGGCCATCAGCAGGGCGCCGAGGTTGGCGTACCCGATGCCGAGCTGGCGGTAGGCGCGGGTGGTCTCGCCGATGCGCTCGGTCGGGAAGTCGGCGAAGCAGATGGAGATGTCCATCGCGGTGATGACGAACTCCACCGACTTGACGAACTTCTCCACCTCGAAGCCGCCGTCGGCCCGCAGGAACTTCATCAGGTTCAGCGAGGCGAGGTTGCAGGAGGAGTTGTCCAGGTGCAGGTACTCCGAGCACGGGTTGGAGGCGGTGATGCGGCCGGTCTCCGGGCAGGTGTGCCAGTCGTTGATGGTGTCGTCGTACTGCAGGCCGGGGTCGGCGCACTCCCAGGCAGCCTGGGCGATGGTGCGGAACAGGTTCTTGGCGTCGACGGTCTCGATCACCGAGCCGTCGAGGCGGCCGCGCAGGTCGAAGCCGCCGCCGTTCTCCACCGCGCTCATGAACTCGTCGGAGACGCGGACCGAGTTGTTGGCGTTCTGGTACTGGACGCTGACGATGTCGGCGCCGCCCAGGTCCATGTCGAACCCGGCGTCGCGCAGGGCGCGGATCTTGTCCTCCTCGCGCGCCTTGGTGACCACGAACTCCTGGATGTCCGGGTGGTCGACGTCGAGGATGACCATCTTCGCCGCGCGCCGGGTGGCGCCGCCGGACTTGATGGTGCCGGCGGAGGCGTCCGCGCCGCGCATGAAGCTGACCGGGCCGGAGGCGTTGCCGCCGGAGGAGAGCAGCTCACGGGAGGAGCGGATGCGGGAGAGGTTGACGCCGGAGCCGGAGCCGCCCTTGAAGATCAGCCCCTCCTCCTTGTACCAGTCCAGGATGGAGTCCATCGAGTCGTCGACCGAGAGGATGAAGCAGGCGCTGACCTGCTGAGGCGACGGGGTGCCGACGTTGAACCAGACCGGGGAGTTGAAGCTGAACACCTGGTGCAGCAGCATCCAGGTCAGCTCATCGGCGAAGACGTCGGCGTCCTTGGTGCCGGCGAAGTAGCCGTGCTGCTCGCCGGCGGCGCGGTAGGTGCTGACCACCCGGTCGATGAGCTGCTTGAGCGACCACTCGCGATCGTCGGTGCCGACGGCGCCGCGGAAGTACTTGGTGGTGACGATGTTCGCCGCGTTGACGCTCCAGGACTCCGGGAACTCCACGCCGCGCTGCTCGAAGTTGATCGAGCCGTCCCGCCAGTTCGTCATCACGACGTCCCGGCGCTCCCAGGTCACCTCGTCGTAGGGGTGCACCCCCTCGGTGGTCCAGACCCGCTCGACCTTGATCCCGGTCTGCACCGACCGGGAACGGCCCTTGCTCGCTGTCAGGCCATCCGCCATTTCATCCCCCTCGCCGCGCGCGCCACCCGCCGCGCATCCAACACATTTCAGAACAAAAACTCAGGTCGTACGGCCGGTCCGGCTGCTCACCGTCCGGCGCTGCACCCGCCGGCGTCGCGGCGCTGCCGCTGCGCCCGGCGGTCGTGGATCAACCGCTGCGGCCGTCGGCGGGCTGGGCGCCCGAAGGCTCCTGCGCCGCCGGCCGCTGCCGGTCACGGGCCGCGGCCCGCAGTTCCTCGATCTCGCGTTCGAAGTCCGCCAGCGAGTCGAACGATCGGTAGACGCTGGCGAAACGGAGGTATGCCACCTCGTCGAGTTCGCGCAGCGGGCCCAGGATCGCCAGCCCCACATCGTGGCTGGGGAGCTCGGCCGCGCCCTTGGCCCGGACGGTCTCCTCCACCCGCTGCGCGAGCAGGGCGATGGAGTCCTCGTCCACCGGCCGCCCCTGGCAGGCCTTGCGGACCCCGCCAATGATCTTGGTGCGGCTGAAGGGTTCGGTCACCCCGCTGCGCTTGACCACCGCGAGGACGGCCTCCTCGTGCGTGGTGAACCGCTTGCCGCATTCGGGGCAGGACCGGCGCCGCCGGATGAGCTGACCGTCATCGGCCTCCCGCGAGTCGACCACCCGCGAATCCGGGTGGCGGCAGTACGGACACCGCATCGCCGTTTCTCCTCACGTCAGGCCGGCGCCCGTCTGGCGGGCATGCCGAAGCCGGCGTCACCACCGGTTGACGGCAGTGCGCTGAATCCGGGCCGAAGTTGTTCTTGGAGGGCTGCGCCCCAACCTGTGGTCGACTTACACCCTTGTCACTACTACATCTAGGGGTCGACGGTAGGCCGCCCACGGGTCGCGGTCAAGTCGAAACGGCGCCGGCGCGTCAGGTGAGAACATCGCGACACTCGCCCGCGCCGGCGGCGACAGAGCGCAGTCGGCGGAGCACCGACGTAACATGAGAATAGTACAGGTGTACGGATGAGCGCCCGGTCAAGCGACACGCCGCACACCGTCGTACAGATGTTTGAAAAAGACGCATCCCACCTATACGGTTCTTGACAGTGCCGCGCGCGTGAACGCGACGCGTACGGCGTTGACAACCGCGTAATGACGCACGACGCACGCCGCAACCCGGGCCACCGGGCTCGCAGCCGACCAGGGAGGACGGACGTGTCGACCAACGACCGGACGAGCCGGCAGCACGAGCCGGCCAAGGCCAGCCAGGTGACCCCCGCCGCCGGCAAACGCCGCACCCCCCGCCGTGCCGGCTCGGCGACCCTGCGCGCCGTCACCCCGGTGGTGAGCAGCTTCCCCGACCCGCCGACCGTCACCGACCTCACCGCCCGGCAGCGCCGGATCCTGGAGTTCATCCGGGACTGGGTGCAGCAGTACGGCTACCCGCCGAGCGTGCGGGAGATCGGCGAGGCGGTCGGGCTCGTCTCCCCCTCCAGCGTCGCCTACCAGCTGAAGGAGCTGGAGCGTAAGGGCTACCTGCGGCGGGACCCCAACCGCCCCCGCGCGGTGGACGTACGCCCACCGAACGACGTCGCCGACGACGAGGCAGGCCGCGCCCAGCGCCCCACCCCGGCGTACGTGCCGCTGCTCGGCCGCATCGCCGCCGGTGGGCCGATCCTCGCCGAGCAGGCGATCGAGGACGTCTTCCCCCTCCCCCGCGAGCTTGTCGGCGAGGGCGAGGTCTTCATGCTCCAGGTCAAGGGCGACTCGATGCTCGAGGCCGCGATCTGCGACGGCGACTGGGTGGTCATCCGCCGGCAGCAGGCCGCCGACCCGGGCGACATCGTCGCCGCGATGATCGACGGTGAGGCGACGGTCAAGACCTACAAACCCCGCGACGGGCACGTCTGGCTGATGCCGGCCAACGCCGCCTTCGAGCCGATCCTCGGCGACGACGCCAGCATCATGGGCCGGGTCGTGGCGGTGCTGCGCCGCGTCTGAGGCCGACGCGCCGTCGCCGGCCCCGCCGGGCCGGCGACGGTCCCGAGTTCAGCGGTAGCCGCCGCCCCGGTGGCGGTCGTCGTAGCCGGGGTCGCGGTGGCCCCGCCTGTCGTACCCTCGCTCGTCGTACCCGCGGTCGTCATAGCGCGGGCCGTTGTATCCGGGTTCGCCCTGGCGCGGTTCGCGGTAGCCCGCTTCGCCGCGGCCCGGGTCCTCGGAACGCCGGCCCCGGCCCCGAACCGGAGGCTCCTGGGCGTAGCCGTTGTGGTGCCGCCCGCGGCCCTCGTTCTCGTCCCGGCCCCCACCGGAGCGACCGCCGTAGACACCGGGACCACCCGGACGCCCACCGGGACCACCCGGACGCCCACCGCGCTCACTCGGGGCCGGGCCGCTGTAACCGCCGCCACCCGCGGGGCCACGGCCGTGACCGCCGCCGGAGCCGGGCTCCGGACCGCTGCCCCCGTAGACGCCGCCGCGCGAAGGCCGACCGCCACCAGCCGCCGCCGGGCCGGTGCCGCGGCCACCGTAGACGCCGTCGGCCCCCGGGCCCGCAGCGCGGGCGCCGCCGTACACGCCGCCGGCGGGAGCCGCCCCGCCGTAGACCGCGCCGCCACGCGACGCGCCACCGTCGCGCGGCGCGCCACCGTAGACGCCGGCTGCGGCAGCGGCGGCCCGGGCGGACGCGGCAGGCACCGGCTCGCCCCGGCCGCCGGGCTCGTTCACCGCTGCAGCACCCCGGCGGCGCCGTCCGCCGTCCTCGCCGGCGGCAGCACCCTCGGCGTCGTCGGCAGCACCCTTGGCGGCCGGCTTGCGCCGGGCCCGCAGGATGCCGGTGACACCGGCCGCCACGAGGAGCACGCCGACCACACCCACACCGGCGATCAGATAGGTGATCTGCTGCAGCGACAGGCTCTGGAAGAACGAATCCTCCGAACCCGGCGCACCCGCCCCCGGCACCGGCGCCTCGGTCGCCACCGTGGTCGAGGGCTGGTAGCGCAGGATCTGCAGCTCGGTGGCGCTGGCGACGTCCGCGATCTCCGACACCGTCAGGAACCACTTGCCGTCGGCGGTGTAGGCGATCGCCTCGCCGAACGGGTCCGCCAGCGCCGTGGCCCGCGGCTTCCCGTCGGTCAGCGCCTTGACGATGTCGCCGTTCGGCACGTCGAACTCGAACGCGTCGGCGTAGGTGCGCACCACCACCTTGCTGCCGTCCGGCGAACGGGCCGCACCGGTGACCAGCACTCGTCCCGAGGTACCCAGCAGGTTGTCGGTGCTGGTCCTGGGCAGCTTGAGCCGCCCGACCTCCTTCATCGGCACCGGAGTCTCGTTGTCGGTCTGCAGCGGCCCGACCGGAACGAAGATCTTCGAGCCGCTGAGGGACTTGGTGATGATGATCGGAGTGCCGTCGTCGGCGATGAGCAGCGCCTCGGCGTCGTGCGGGGCCTTCTCCGGGTAGGCGAGCCGGTGCAGGCTCGGCGGCTTGTTGCCCGAGACCGGCATGCTCCAGAGCGCCACCCGCTCCCGGCGCTGCGCGCTGGTGATGTTGTCGCCGGTGTCGGCGATCCAGAGCGTCTTGCGATCCGGCGACAGCGCCAGATCCTCGGTGTCGTAGGGACCGGCCCCGGAGTAGTCGACGGCGTTGGTGACCGCGCAGTCCTGGTTCAGATAGAAGATCTTGCGTCGCTCTTCGAGGTCGGTGCTGTCGTTGACAACGATGTAGCCGCTCTTGGTCGCCACCAGGCCGGAGAGCTCGACGAGCCGCGGGTCTGTGACGGTGCAGACCGCCTTCGGTTTTGCCTGAGCCTGCAACACCGGCCCGCGGGTGCCGACTGCCGCGACGCCTGCCGACGCCGGAAGCATGACGACACCGAGGACGGCCGTGATCGAAAACAGAGCGCGCCGCATCCCGTCAGTGTCGCATGGCGGGTACGGCGCGCTCTGTCCCTGGCGCGCGATTCGGCTCAGGCTGCGGTAAAGGGAGCCAGTTCGGCGGCGAGCGCCGCGTCGACCCGTACGTGCACCAGCGTGCCCTCCGGCAGGTGCTCGGATTCCAGGACCTCGCCGCTGCGGTGCACCCGGGAGACCAGGTCACCGCGTTCGTACGGCAGCACCGCGCGAAGCTCGACCGCCGGCCGCGGCAGCCGTTCCTCGATCGCGGCGCGCAGCCCGTCGATCCCCTGCCCGGTGTGCGCCGACACGAAGATCGCCTCCGGCCAGTGGCGCTTGAGCCGCAGCAGAGTCTCCTCGTCGGCCGCGTCGACCTTGTTGATCACCAGCAGCTCGGGCAGCTGATCGGCACCGACCTCGCCGAGGACCTCGTGCACCGCACGAACCTGCTCCTCGGGATCCGGGTGCGATCCGTCCACCACGTGCACCACCAGGTCCGACTCGGCGACCTCCTCGAGCGTCGAGCGGAACGCCTCGACGATCTGGTGCGGCAGGTGCCGGACGAAACCGACCGTGTCCGAGAGGGTGTAGAGACGCCCGTCGGAGGTCGTCGCCCGCCGGGTCGTCGGATCCAGCGTGGCGAAGAGGGCGTTCTCCACCAGCACACCGGCGCCGGTGAGGCGGTTGAGCAGGCTCGACTTGCCCGCGTTGGTGTATCCGGCGATCGCCACCGACGGGATGCCGTTGCGGCTGCGCCGGGCCCGCTTGGTCACCCGGATGGTGCGCATGGCCTTGATCTCGCGGCGCAGCCGGGAGATGCGGGTGCGGATGCGCCGCTTGTCGGTCTCCAGCTTGGTCTCACCGGGACCACGCAGACCCACGCCGCCGCCGGCGCCACCGCCGCTGCCGCCGCCCTGCCGGGAGAGCGACTCGCCCCAGCCGCGCAGGCGGGGCAGCAGATACTCGAGCTGGGCGAGTTCGACCTGCGCCTTGCCCTCGCGGCTCTTGGCGTGCTGGGCGAAGATGTCCAGGATCAGCGCGGTCCGGTCGACCACCTTGACCTTGGTGCGCTGCTCGAGGTTGCGCAGCTGTGACGGGGAGAGTTCACCGTCGCAGATGACGGTGTCGGCACCGCGGTCGAGCACCGCCGCGCGCAGGTCGTCGACCTTGCCCCGGCCGATGAAGGTGGCGGGGTCCGGACGTCCACGACGCTGGATCAGCCCCTCAAGCACCTGCGAACCCGCGGTCTCCGCCAGCGCCGCCAGCTCGGTGAGCGAGTTGTCGGCATCCTCGACACTGCCCTCGGTCCACACCCCGACGAGCACGACCCGCTCCAGACGAAGCTGGCGGTACTCGACTTCGGTGACGTCGGTGAGTTCGGTGGACAGACCCGCGACCCGGCGCAGCGCCTGGCGGTCCTCCAGCTCGAGCTCGCCCGTCGTGGCTTCGATCTCGTCGTCGATGGACGGGGCGAAGCTCTCCTGATACGGCAATCCGGTCTCCTGTCAGTGCTGACGTCAGTCCGCCAATCCTGACACACACAACCCCGCATCGAAGAGGCAATATTCCCTCTGCCCGGCTGCTGACGTCGGCAGCACGACCGAGCTGAATGTCCGATACGCCCGTGTGGCGGCGCACCTCGCCGGGCGGGTAGAAACTTGCTCGGAGCGGCGATTCCGTCCGCCGCCCACGATGTGGAGGCACGCCTTGACGATCAACCGACTCCCGAGCGCCGGATTCTCGATCACCATCCGGATCAGCGTCACCGCGGAGGCCTCGGCGATCGGCCGGCTGACCACCCGCGTCGGGGACGCCGGCGCCATCGTCACCGCACTCGACGTCGTCGACTCCGATCCGACGCACGTGGTCGTCGACCTGACCTGCGATACCGCCGACTCCTCGCACGCCGACCGGGTGGTCGAGGCACTGAAGGAGCTGCCCGGCGTCGAGGTGCGCAAGGTCTCCGACCGCACGTTCCTGCTGCACCTCGGCGGCAAGATCGAGGTCTCCTCGAAGGTCGCGCTGCGCAACCGCGACGAACTCTCCCGCGCCTACACCCCGGGGGTCGCCCGGGTCTGCCTGGCGATCGCCGAGAACCCCGACGACGCCCGCCGGCTGACCATCAAGCGCAACACCGTCGCGGTCGTCACCGACGGCTCCGCGGTGCTCGGCCTGGGCAACATCGGCCCGGCCGCAGCCCTGCCGGTGATGGAGGGCAAGGCCGCCCTCTTCAAGCGTTTCGGCGGCGTGGACGCCTGGCCGGTGGTGCTCGACACCCAGGACGTCGACGAGATCGTCTCCATCGTGCGGGCCATCGCCCCGGCGTACGGCGGCATCAACCTGGAGGACATCGCCGCGCCGCGCTGCTTCGAGATCGAGACCCGGTTGCGCGACCTGCTCGACATCCCGGTCTTCCACGACGACCAGCACGGCACCGCGATCTGCGTGCTCGCCGCGCTGACCAACGCGCTGCGGGTGGTCGGCAAGGAGCTGGCGGACGTACGGGTGGTCGTCTCCGGCGCCGGCGCCGCCGGCACCGCGATCATGAAGCTGCTGCTGCGACAGGGTGTGGGCGACATCATCGCCTGCGACCGGCCGGGCGCGCTGCACGAGGGCATGACCGGGCTCAACCCGGCCTGGCAGTGGCTCGCCGAGCACACCAACCGGGACAACTACGCCGGCGACCTGGCCGGGGCACTCCGCGGAGCGGACGTCTTCATCGGGGTCAGCGCCCCGAACCTGCTCGACGGCGACGACATCGCCCAGATGAACGACGGCGCGATCGTCTTCGCGCTGGCCAACCCCGACCCGGAGGTGGACCCGCGCGAGGCGCGCAAGCACGCCGCCGTCGTCGCCACCGGCCGCTCCGACCAGCCCAACCAGATCAACAACGTGCTGGCCTTCCCGGGCGTCTTCCGGGGCATGCTCGACGCCCACGCCCAGGAGTTCACCGAGGAGATGGCCCTGGCCGCGGCCCGGGCGATCGCGGACGTGGTCGGCGAGGAGCAGCTCAACCCCACGGTGATCATCCCGAGCGTCTTCGACACCCGGGTGGCGCCGGCCGTCGCCGCGGCCGTCCGGGCCGCGGCCCAGTCGCCGGCCCCGCCGCCGGCCGCCGACTCCGGCCCGGCGGACCTGGCGGCCACCGCTGCCCGCGCCGTCGCAGCCGACTGACGTCGGGCAGCGGCATCGCCGTGCTCGTCGCTGAGCACGGCGGTGCCGGCCGGGCAGCGCCGCCACAGCGGCCGACGGACCGGGGGCCGGGTGTTCAGGCAGACCCGGGCCGGGTGTTCAGACGGGCCGTGGGCGGCGACCGGGTATTCAGACGGTGAGGGCCGCCGGGTCGATCACGCCGTCGGCGACCAGGAGCGCCGGTCCGGCCAGCCAGCACGCCTCGTCGGAGATGGTCACCGTCAGCCGGCCACCGGGGACGTCGACCGCGACGACGCCGGTGGTGCGGCCGGCATCCCGCAGCGCCACGGCGGCGACCGCGCAGGCGCCGGTGCCGCAGGAGAGCGTCTCGGCGGAGCCGCGCTCGTAGACGCGCATCCGGACATGCCGGTCGGTGCCGGCGACCGGTTCGGCGGGGGTGGTGAACTCGACGTTCACCCCGGCCGGGAAGAGCACCGGGTCGTAGCCGGGGGCGACGGTCAGGTCGATCCGGTCCAGCTCCAGCCCGTGCGGCAACGCGCAGACCAGGTGCGGGTTGCCCACGTCAACGGCGGTGCCGGCGACGGTGAGCGCGCCGAGGCGGGCGGCACCGACGTCGAAGAGGTGCGGACGGCGCATCTGCACCGCGATGTCGTCGCCGTCGACGGCGGCCAGCACCAGACCGGCCCGGGTCGCCACCGGCACCTCGCCCGCCCCGGTGACGAGCCCCTTGGCCAGCAGGTACCGCACGAAGACCCGTGCGCCGTTGCCGCACATCTCGGCGATCGAACCGTCGGAGTTCCAGTAGTCCATGAACCACTCGGCCTGCTGCGCCGACGCCGCCGCCGCCGGGTGGTGCGCCGCCCGTACGACCCGCAGGACGCCGTCGCCGCCCACGCCGCGGCGCCGGTCGCAAAGCGCCGCCACCAGCTGCGGTGAGAGCGCGAGCCGGCCCTGCGGGTCGGGCAGGATCACAAAGTCGTTGCCGGTGCCATGGCCCTTGGTGAACTCCACTGCCCCATCATTGCCGACGGCCGGCGAGCAGCTGCAGCGCGGCCGCGATCAGGTCGTCGACGGCCGCGTCGAGCCAGCCGATCGCCGGGTCGCGCCGGAACCAGGAGCGCTGCCGGCGTACGAACCGGCGGGTGGCGCGAGCGGTGTCCTCCCGGGCCTGCGCCTCGGTCAGCTCCCCGTCGAGCATCCGCAGCACCTGCTGGTAGCCGAGCGCCCGCGACGCCGTGCGTCCCTCGCGCAAACCGCCGGCGATCAGTGCCCCGGTCTCGGCGACCAGGCCGGCGTCGAACATCCGGTCCACCCGTGTCGTGATGCGCTCGTCGAGCAGTGCGGTGTCCAGGTCCACGCCGAGCTGAATGTTCGGATAGCAGGGGCGGGGCTGCGGCAGCGCGGCGGCGAACGGGCGGCCGGTGAGCTCGATCACCTCCAGCGCGCGGACGATCCGCCGTCCGTTGCCGGGCAGGATCTTGCCGGCCGCGGCGGGATCGATCCGGCTCAGCCGGGCGTACAGGGGCGCGGGCCCGGCCTCGGCGAGCTCCTGCTCCAGGCGCTCGCGCAGCGCCGGGTCGGTACCGGGGAACTCGAACTCCTCCAGCACCGCGCGCACGTAGAGCCCGGAGCCACCGACCAGCAGCGGCACCTTGCCGCGGGCCAGGATGTCATCGACGGCCGCGCGGGCGAGCCGCTGGTACTCGGCGACGCTGGCCGGCTCGCTGACGTCCCAGATGTCCAGCACGTGATGCGGCACGCCGTCGCGTTCGGCCAGGGTGAGCTTCGCCGTCCCGATGTCCATGCCCCGGTAGAGCTGCATCGAGTCGGCGTTGACGACCTCGCCGTCGAGCGCGTGGGCCAGGGCGATGCTCAGGGCGGACTTGCCGGCCGCCGTCGGCCCGACCACCGCGAGCACCGTCCGGCCGTCGCGCAGCCCGCTCACCGCACGCACGGCCGGGCTGTCCGGCAGCACGTTCACCGCCGGGGCTCCCAGTTCGCCACGAAGTACGCCACACCGTAGGGGGCAGCGTCGTAGCTCAGCTCGCCCCGCCAGTCGCCGCCCGCGGCCTCGACGGCAGCGGCGAGGACCTGCCACGGCGGGCGGCCGGCCGCCCGCAGCGCGGCCGACAGCGCCGGGTCCAGGTCGAGCAGCGCCCGGGTGTCGGCCGCCGCGAGCGCGGCCGCAACGTGCCGGTCGTACGCCTCGGCGCGCGGATCGTCGTGGCCGGGCGAGCGTTCGCCGCGGCAGGCGCTGCCGTCCCCGGTCACCAGCAGCGCCACCCGGCGCGCCGGTTCGGCGGTGAACTCGGCGGCGAGCCGGGCGCCGAGCCGGGCGCACTCCGGCGGCGACGCGTCGGCGGCGACGCCCTGCGCGAAGCGGGGCACTCCGGTGCCGGTGCGCGCGAGCAGCCACGCCCCGATCGTCAGGCTCAACGGCAGGACGTGTGGACCGCCACGGGTCGCAGCGCCCAGGCCGGCTTCGACCGCGACGCCGTACGCCCTCAGGTCACCGGCGTCGTCGGGCGCGAAGCGGTGGGTCCGCGGCGCGGCGCCGACGATCAGCACCGTGTCCGGTTCGGCGGCGAGCAGCCGCACCACGGCGGCGTCGGCGGCGGCACGCAGCGCGTCCAACTCGGGGGCCGCCCGCTGGGCGACCTCGGGGACGATCAGCGGCGGGTGGGGGCAGACAGCTGCGGCGACCAGGGGCACGGCTCCCACGGTAGCGGCCGCCCGGTGAGCATTCGGCGCTCGTACCTCAGGAGCCACGCTAGGACACCGTATGGTCACGGTAGCGGACAGCCGCTCGACGCGGCCCCGGGCGAACCTGTGACAATGCCCGGTGAAGACGTTGCTGCGCTGTGGCGGTGATCGCGGGAGACACCTCCCGACGACGCCGGGAGAACGAGGATGGGCACATGAGCGACTGGACTGCCTTCGGACGGGTGGACGCTGACGGCACTGTGTACGTCAAGACCGCCGCAGGCGAACGGGTGGTCGGTTCCTGGCAGGCGGGTGCGCCGGAGGAGGGCCTTGCCCACTTCGCCCGGCGCTTCGCCGACCTGGTCACCGAGGTGAACCTGACCGAGGCCCGGCTCAACTCGGGTGCCGCGGACGCGGCGCACTCGCTGGCCGGCATCAAGCGGATGCGCGCCTCCCTGGACGAGGCGCACGTGGTCGGCGACATCGACACCCTCGCGGCCCGGCTGGACCGCCTGGCCGTCGCCGCCGAGGCGAAGGTCGGCGAGGCCAAGGCCGCCAAGGAAGCGGCCCGGGTGCAGGCGCTGGCCCGCAAGACCGAACTGGTGGAGGAGGCCGAGAAGCTCGCGGCCGAGTCGACCGGCTGGAAGACCACCGGCGACCGCTTCAAGGAGATCCTCGACGAGTGGAAGGGCATCCGCGGGGTCGACAAGAAGACCGACGGTGAGCTCTGGAAGCGCTTCGCCGCCGCCCGGGACTCCTTCACCCGCCGCCGCGGGGCGCACTTCGCCACCCTCGACGCGCAGCGCAAGCAGGCGCAGACCCTCAAGGAGGAGCTGATCACCGCCGCCGAGGCGCTGAAGGACTCCACCGACTGGGCGCCCACCGCCGACCAGCTCCGGGAGCTGATGGCGCAGTGGAAGGCCGCGCCGCGGGCCGCGAAGGAGACCGAGCAGAAGCTCTGGGAACGGTTCCGCGCCGCCCAGGACGCCTTCTTCACCCGGCGCAGCGAGGTCTTCTCGGCCCGTGACAACGAGCAGCGGGCGAACCTGGAGCGCAAGCAGGCGCTGCTGGCCGAGGCCGAGGCGGTCGACGTCGACGCCGACCCGCAGGCCGCCCAGGTGAAGCTGCGCGAGATCCAGGCTGCCTGGCACGACGCCGGCCGGGTGCCGCGCGACGCCGCCGCAGGGCTGGACCGCCGGATGCGCGCCATCGACGACAAGGTGCGTCAGGCGATGGACTCCGCCTGGCGGCGTACCGACCCGTCGGAGAACCCGCTGCTGGCCCAGATGCGCGCCCAGGTCGCCGAGGCCGAGGAGCGGCTGAGCCGTGCCCAGGCCGCCGGTGACGCCCGCCGGGTGCGCGACGCCGAGCAGGCGCTGAACGCCAAGCGGCAGATCCTCCAGCTCGCCGAAGGCGCCGCCTGACCGATACGAAGAAAAGGGCTCCGGCACGTCGGTCTCAACCGATGTGCCGGAGCCCTTTCTTCGTCTGCGCCGTGCATGCGCCGGCCCGCCGGCGCAACGTGCCGGCCTGCGGGTGACCTGCGGGCTCGCGACCGGTCGGATCCGGTCTCCCGGGTCAGCTCACCGCGCAGCCGCCGGTCTGCGGCGGCACCGCCGGGGGCGCGCCGATCGTCGGCAGGCCGAGCAGCACCCCGGGCGTGCGGGGTGTCCGGCCGGCTTCGGCGGCGTCACCGGCGCGGGTACGGCGGTGCGCCAGCGGCGCGCCGTCGGCGTTGAGGTGGTGCGGCGCCGCGTAGGTGATCGTGGTGTGCACGATGTCGCCGGGGCGGATCGTGGCGGCCTCGCCGACGGCGCCGGGCGCGCCGGTGGCGAAGTGCACCAGCCGGCCGTCGCGGGCCCGGCCGGACATCCGTCCGGTGCGCTCGTCCTTGCGCCCCTCGCCGACGGCGACCAGCACCTCGACGGTCTCGCCGACCAGCAACTTGTTCTCCGCCCAGCTGATCTCCTCGACGGCGGCGATCAGCCGCTCGTAGCGCTCCTGCACGACCTGCTTCGGGAGCTGGTCGTCCATGGTGGCGGCGGGGGTGCCGGGGCGCTTGGAGTACTGGAAGGTGAAGGCCGAGGAGAACCGGGCCTCCCGGACGACGTCGAGGGTGCGTTCGAAGTCGGCCTCGGTCTCTCCGGGGAAGCCGACGATGATGTCGGTGGTGATCGCCGCGTCCGGCATCGCCTCGCGGACCTTGGAGATGATCCCGAGGTAGCGGTCGGCCCGGTACGACCGCCGCATCGCGCGCAGCACGTCGTCGGAGCCGGACTGCAGCGGCATGTGCAGCGAGTGGCAGACGTTCGGCGTCTCGGCCATCGCCGCGATCACGTCGTCGGTGAAGTCCTTCGGGTGCGGGCTGGTGAAGCGGACCCGCTCCAGCCCGTCGATCTCGCCGCAGGCCCGTAGCAGCTTGCCGAAGGCGTACCGGTCGCCGAACTCCACACCGTAGGAGTTGACGTTCTGCCCGAGCAGCGTCACCTCCAGTACGCCGGTGTCGACCAGTGCCTGCACCTCGGCGAGGATCTCGCCGGGGCGGCGGTCCTTCTCCTTGCCGCGCAGCGACGGCACGATGCAGAAGGTGCAGGTGTTGTTGCAGCCGACGGAGATCGACACCCAGCCGGCGTAGGTCGACTCGCGCCGGGTCGGCAGGGTGGAGGGGAAGACCTCCAGCGATTCGAGGATCTCCACCTCGGCGGCGGCGTTGTGCCGGGCGCGCTCCAGCAGCACCGGCAGGGAGCCGATGTTGTGGGTGCCGAAGACCACGTCGACCCAGGGGGCGCGGCGCACGATCTCACCGCGGTCCTTCTGCGCCAGGCAGCCGCCGACGGCGATCTGCATGCCCGGGTTGCGGGCCTTGGTCGGGCGCAGGTGCCCGAGGTTGCCGTAGAGGCGGTTGTCGGCGTTCTCCCGCACCGCACAGGTGTTGAACACGATCACGTCGGGATCGTCGGTCTCGGCCGCCCGGACATAGCCGGCCGCTTCGAGCAGGCCGGAGATGCGTTCCGAGTCGTGCACGTTCATCTGACAGCCGTAGGTGCGTACGTGATAGGTGCGCGGGCTGCCCGCGGTTGCGGTAGTCATGACGGGGACAGCCTATCCGGGCCGATCCGGTCCCCCTGCTCCGAGGAGGAGCCATGTGTCGCAGCATCCGCACCCTGCGCGAGCCGTACGCCCCGGAGGTGACCGAGGCCGACGTGCGCGCCGCGGCCCTGCAGTACGTCCGCAAGATCTCCGGGTTCCGTACGCCGTCTGCCCGCAACGCCGCCGCCTTCGCCGCGGCGGTCGACGCGGTGGCGGCGGCGACCACGACCCTGCTGGAGCAGTTGGTGGTCGCCGGCGGCGGTCCGGCCGGCGGTGCAGCGGGCGGGCCGGGCGCGGCGGTGGCGCCGGCTCAGGCCGCGGTGCGGGCCGAGAGCACCGAGTCCGGCGTCCAGCGCGAGCGCTGACAGCGCGACCAGCCCCGGCAGCCGGGGTCGGCGTGGGTGCAGAGCCGCTGATTGGTCAGCACCTCGCCGTCGTCGGTGTCGGCGACGTCGAAGTGGACCGGGCGGATCGTCCCGTCCGGTCCCACGAGCAGGTGCCGTCCGGCGTCGAGGGTGTCGTCGCGCAGCAGGCAGTTCACCCCGAGGCGGCGGGCCAGGGCCGCGACGGCGGCGTGCTCGTCGACGTTCTCCGGCGGGGCGTAGCAGTCGACGACGGTCGGGAAGTCGCCCGGGGCGTGCCAGACGTCGCAGAGGACCGCGCCGGCGGCGGTCAGGCCGGCGGCAGCGCCGGCCAGGGAGAGCACCGGCCTGCCGATGGCCTCGGCGAGTGCGGTGTGGACCTCCGCCTGGGCGCTCCGGCGTTCGATTCTCCAGTTCCACAGCTCCGTCATGCCGCCTCCTCGCCGTCGTGCGGGCCTTCGGGTTCGGGCCTTCCTGATTCGATGGTGACGAGCATTTTGCGGCCAGGTGGGGCAAGTTACCGGTCTGTGACCATTTAAGAAGAACGTGAACCCTTCCGGCTGCGGAGCGCGATCGGAAGGTGACAGTTTATCGCGGTCAGCGGAGCACGACGAGATGCTCCCCCCGCGGCCGCAGCTCGCCGATGACGGTGCCGCCGGGCACCTCCCCCGCCACCAGCAGGCCGCCGGAGGTCTGCGCGTCGGCGAGCAGGATCCGGTCGTCCTCGGCCACCTGCCCGAAGTCGGTCCAGGGCGTCACCCAGTCGAGGTTGCGCCGGCTGCCGCCACTGACGAACCCGTCGCGCACCGCCTCCCGCGCCCCCTGCAGGTACGGCACCGCGGCGGTGTCCACGACAGCCGTGACACCACTGGCCCGGGCCAGTTTCGACAGGTGCCCGAGCAGCCCGAAGCCGGTCACGTCGGTACCGCAGCGCACCCCGGCGCCGACCGCCGCCCGGGCCGCATCGCGGTTGAGGGTCGTCATCGCCGCGACCGCCTGCGGAAACCGCTCGCCCGTGGACTTGTGGCGGGTGTTGAGCACCCCGACGCCGAGCGGCTTGGTCAGGCTCAACGGCAGTCCGGGCCGGCCGGCGTCCAGCGTGATCAGCTCCTCGGGGCGGACCAGGCCGGTGACGGCCAGCCCGTACTTCGGCCCCTCGTCGTCGATGCTGTGCCCGCCGGCGAGGTGGCACCCGGCTTCCCTGGTGACGTCGTGGCCGCCGCGCAGCACCTCCCGGGCCACCTCCATCGGCAGCACGTCCCGGGGCCAGCAGAGCAGATTCAGGGCCACCAGCGGGGTGCCTCCCATGGCATACACGTCGGAGAGGGCGTTGGTGGCGGCGATGCGCCCCCAGTCGTAGGGGTCGTCGACGACCGGGGTGAAGAAGTCCGCGGTGGCGACGATGCCGGTCGTCGGGTCCAGCCGTACGACCGCGGCGTCGTCGCCGTGGTCGAGGCCGACCAGCAGTTCGGCGGTCCCACCACCGGCGGGCAGGCCCGCGACCATCTCCTCGAGCTCTCCGGGCGGGATCTTGCACGCACAACCACCACCGCGGGAGTAGCGCGTCAGCCGGACGTCCACCAGCGAAACTCCTTACTGAGGGGAACCTAACCTGCTGTTCAGCGCAGGACTTTTGTGCATGATCAAGACGAAGTGACCGATCGCAGGTGTCGGTGTTATCGCTCCGTGACCGTAGCGCTTGCGCTAGTACACCCGCACCCGCCTAGAGTTGCCCCAGCATGAGGCCAATCGGCGTGTCGAACGCCAGAGGACAGGACGGTGACAGCGTGACGACGGGTGACCCGCTCATCGTGCTCGACGGGGTGAACAAGTGGTTCGGCCCCCTGCACGTGCTCGATGATGTCTCACTCTCCGTCAACCGGGGAGAGGTCGTCGTCGTCATCGGCCCGTCCGGCTCGGGCAAGTCGACGCTCTGCCGGACGATCAACCGCCTGGAGCCGATCAACTCGGGAACCATCACCTTCGACGGTCAGCCGCTGCCCGAGGAGGGCAAGGCGCTGGCCCGGCTCCGCGCCGACGTCGGGATGGTCTTCCAGTCGTTCAACCTCTTCGCGCACAAGACGATCCTGGAGAACGTGACCCTGGGTCCGGTCAAGGTCCGCAAGGAGAAGCCGGCTGCCGCCCGCGAGCGCGCGCTGGCCCTGCTCGACCGGGTCGGCATCGCCAACCAGGCCGACAAGTTCCCGGCTCAGCTCTCCGGCGGCCAGCAGCAGCGGGTGGCGATCGCCCGCGCCCTGGCGATGCAGCCGAAGGCGATGCTCTTCGACGAGCCCACCAGCGCCCTGGACCCGGAGATGGTCGGCGAGGTGCTGGACGTGATGACCTCGCTTGCGAAGGAGGGGATGACCATGGTCGTCGTCACCCACGAGATGGGCTTCGCGCGGCACGCCGCCAATCGGGTGATCTTCATGGCCGACGGCCAGCTGGTCGAGGACGCGCCCCCGGCGGAGTTCTTCGCCAACCCCCGCAGCGAGCGGGCCAAGGATTTCCTGTCGAAGATCCTGACGCACTAGTCACCTAGCCGCGTCTGGTGTTGAAGGCCGTCGCCCCCGGGCGGCGCTTCTCGTGAAAAGGAGTACGAATGCGTATCAAGCGCGTAGCGACGCTCGCCGCGGTCGCCGCCCTGACCGTCGGCATGGCGGCCTGTGGTGGCGACAGCGAGGAGACCACCGGTGGCGACAAGGACTTCGCCGCCGGCAGCACGATGGAGAAGCTGAACAAGGCGCAGAAGCTGCGGGTCGGCACCAAGTTCGACCAGCCCGGCTTCGGCCAGAAGGGCCTGACGGACACCCCCGAGGGCTTCGACGTCGAGGTCGCGAAGATCATCGCTGACGAGCTCGGCATCCCGGCCAGCAAGATCGAGTGGACCGAGGCGCCGTCCAAGGTCCGCGAGGACGTCATCGTCAACGACAACGTCGACCTGGTGGTGGCCACCTACACCATCAACGACGCCCGCAAGGAGCGCATCGCGTTCGCCGGCCCGTACTACGAGGCCGGTCAGAACATCATGGTCAAGGCCGACGACGCCTCGATCACCGGCCCGGACTCGTTCAAGGACGGCAGCAAGAAGGTCTGCTCGGTCACGGGCTCCACGCCGGCCGAGGAGATCAAGAAGTACGTCAAGGACGTCGGCAGCCAGCTGACCCTCTTCGACACGTACGACAAGTGCCGTGACGCCCTGCGCAGTGGCCAGGTCGACGCCGTCACCACCGACAACGTCATCCTGCTCGGCTACATCGCCAAGGACGAGGGCGAGTTCAAGCTGGCCGGCGAGAACTTCACCAAGGAGCCCTACGGCATCGGTGTGAAGAAGGACGACGCCGACTTCCGCGACTGGATCAACACGGTCCTGGAGAAGGCTTTCGAGGACGGCCGCTGGCAGAAGGCGTGGGACAACACCGCCGGCAAGTTCGGCGCTGAGCTGGGCGCTGCGCCCACCGTCAACCGCTACTGAGTTCATCGATCTGGAGGGTGAGCGGAAGGTACGCACGTGAGTGTCATCATCGATAACTTCGACGTCTTCACGGGTGGGTTCTGGATCACCCTCCAGATCTGCATTCTCTCCGCGATAGGGGCCCTGATCCTGGGTGGCCTCATGGCGGTCCTGCGAATTTCCCCGGTGCCGCCGTTGCGCGCGGTCGGCACCGCGTATGTCACGATCTTCCGCAACCTGCCGCTGACGGTCGTGATGTTCTTCGCCGCCTTCGGCCTGCCGACGCTCGGCTCCAACGCCGACTTCCTGCGGATCCCGGTGCTCGACGTCGTCTTCACGCGGCTCGGCACCGACCTGCCGTACTTCCGCTTCGCGATCATCGCGCTCACGCTCTACACCGCCGCCTTCGTCTGCGAGGCACTGCGCTCGGGCGTGAACGCGGTCTCCCCGGGGCAGGCCGAGGCCGCCCGGTCGCTGGGCCTGACCTTCATCCAGAACCTGCGCTACGTGGTGCTGCCGCAGTCCTGGAAGGCGGCGGCGGTGCCGCTCGGCTCGGTCATCATCGCGATGATCAAGAACTCCGCGCTGGTCGGCTTCTTCGGCGTTGTCGGCGACCTCTCCAGCGCCGCCGACCAGCTCACCTCGGCCGGCGGCTTCCCCTTCATCCCGGTCGCCATCGGCATCTCGATCGGATACCTGATCATGACTGTGCCCCTGGGCATGTACCTCGACCGGCTGGAGAAGCGACAGGCGGTGGCCCGATGAGCCAGAACCTCGCCGTCCTCTACGACAACCCCGGCCCACGGCAGCGCAAGATCACCTGGATCAGCAGCATCGCCGCGGTGCTGGCCCTCGGCTGGGCCGCGTACGCCCTGATCTACAAGCCGCTCGACGACAAGGGCCAGCTCTCGATGGAGCTCTGGGGCCCGCTGATCGACCCCTCCAACGAGTACTTCGTCGCGGTCTGGGAGCGCCTGGGCTTCGGCTTCCGGCAGACCCTGGTCGCCGCTGCGCTGGCCATCGTCACCTCGCTCGTGCTGGGCACGGTGCTGGCCGTGCTGCGAATTCAGCTCAAGCACCTGCTCAAGCGCCGCTTCACCGGCCTCTCCGCGGTGGCCGCCTATCCGCTGCGCGGACTGAGCCGGCTGCTGGCGGTGGTGACCCGGATCTGCGTCGAGGTCTTCCGCGGCCTGCCGGTGGTGTTGACGATCTTCTTCGTCGCCCGCGGCCTTCCCGAGTTCGGGATCACCTTCTCCACCCTGACCTACCTGGTGATCGGTCTAACCATCTACAACATGGTGGTCATCGGCGAGATCCTGCGCTCCGGCATGGAAGGACTGCCCGGCGGCCAGGCCGAGGCGGCGTCGGCGATCGGGCTCTCGCCGTTCCAGACCACCCGGATGATCCTGCTCCCGCAGGCGTTCCGGATCATGCTGCCGGCGTTGATCAGTCAGCTGGTGGTGGTCCTCAAGGACACCTCGCTCGGCTTCATCATCAGCTACGAGGACACCCTCAACATCGCCAAGCAGCTCATCGGCGCACTGGACAACCCGATCCAGGTCTACCTCCTGATCGGCGCGCTCTTCATTCTGGTGAACTACTCGCTGTCGAAGCTGGCCCAGTACGTCCAGCGCCGGCTCGCCCGCGGCAGCAAGACCAAGCAGACCCCGATTCCGCCGGACCCGTCGACAGCGCTCACCGCGCAGGCGACCGGCGGCGGGAACTGACTGCCCACCAGCTCTCGGGACGGGCGCGACGCGCCGCCTGAGGCAGAAGCACTGATACGGCCCGGGCCGGCTGGAGAGTCTCCAGCCGGCCCGGGCCGTTGTTCAGCACTGCCCGTCCGCCGCGGGCCACCGGCGAGACCGGACGGCCCCGGCCAGGCGCCCCCAGGTCAACGGACGGTCCCCGTCAGGAGCGTCAACGGCCGGGGCCGGCCTGGCGCCGCGAGGATCAGCGGGCGACCTCGGTTGCCCGGGACTCCCGCACCACCGTCACCCGGATCTGCCCCGGATAGGTCAGCTCCTCCTCGATCTGCTTGGCCACGTCCCGGGCCAGCACCGCCGCGCCGATGTCGTCGACCTCGTCGGGCTTGACCATCACCCGGATCTCCCGGCCGGCCTGCATC
Source organism: Melissospora conviva (assembly GCF_049523535.1). NCBI lineage: Bacteria > Bacillati > Actinomycetota > Actinomycetes > Micromonosporales > Micromonosporaceae > Melissospora > Melissospora conviva. Next base: position 277,620 of record NZ_JBLLDT010000003.1, on the reverse strand, counting down.
GCGAAGACCTTCTCCACGCCGAGCTTGCCGGCGGCGATCTCCTCGATCCGCTCCAGCCGCTTGACGTACACCTCCAGGCTCTCCCTGCGGGCGCCCGGGCGTCCGCCGGAGCAGGCGTCCGAGGCCTGGGTCAGGACCGCCTCGACGGTCTGCGGGGGGACCTCGTTGTGGTGCGCCTCGATGGCGTGCACGACCTCCTCGCTCTCGCCGTAGCGGCGGGCCAGGTCGGCGCCGATGATGGCGTGGCTCCCCTCCACCTCGTGGGTGAGCGCCTTGCCGATGTCGTGCAGGAACGCGGCCCGCTTGACCGTCGGCACGTCCAGGCGCAGCTCGGCGGCCATCATCCCGGCGATGTGCGCGGTCTCGATCAGGTGCTTGAGCACGTTCTGCCCGTACGAGGTCCGGTAGCGCAGCCGCCCGAGCAGGCTGGTCAGCTCCGGGTGCAGGTCGGTGATGCCGACCTGGCGCAACGCGTCCGCAGCGGCCCGCTCGCAGAGCTCGTCGACCTCGCTGCGGGCCCGGTCGTAGACCTCCTCGATCCGGTGCGGGTGGATGCGCCCGTCGAGGACCAGCTTCTCCAGGGTGAGCCGGCCGATCTCCCGGCGGACCGGGTCGAAGCAGCTCAGCAACACCGCCTCGGGGGTGTCGTCGATGATCAGGTTGACGCCGGTCACCGACTCGAAGGTCCGGATGTTGCGTCCCTCGCGGCCGATGATCCGGCCCTTCATCTCGTCACCGGGCAGGTGCAGGACGCTGACCACGCTCTCGGCGGTCTGCTCACTGGCGACCCGCTGGATGGCATCGACGACGATGCCCCGGGCCCGCTGCTCGGCGGTGTTACGCGCGTCGGTCTCGATGTCGCGGATCAGCAGCGCCGCCTCCCGCTTCGCCTGGGTCTCCAGCGACTCGATCAGTTGGCTGCGCGCCGCCTCGGCGGTGAGGCCGGCGATGCGTTCCAGCGCGCGCCGGCGTTCCTCCTCGGCGAGCTGCAGCGCCGCTTCCCGCTCCTTGAGCTCCTCTTCCCGCTGAGTGAGCTGTGCGGCCGCGGCCAGGAGCCCCCGTTCACGTTCGGCGAGCCGCTCGACATCCTCGGTGTGCAGCCGCTCCCGTTCGTCCATCCGCTGCGCCCGGCGCTCCACCTCGGCGGCCTGTTCCCGGGTGGTGGCCGCCAGCATGGCCGACTCCCGCTCCCCGCTGCGGCGGGCGGCGGCCCGGAGTTGCTCGGCGTCCGCCTCGGCCTGCCGGTGTGCCCGCTCCAGCACGGTGTCGGCCTCGGCACGAGCCGCATCGAGCACCCGCCGGGCCTCGGCGCGAGCCGCTTCCGCCTCTGCCTGGGCGGCGGCGGCCTCGGCGCGCGCTGCCGCGGCTGCCGACTTCGCGATGTCCGCGGTGGTGTAGGCCTCGTCGGCGGCGTTGCGCAGGGCCGCGAGGGACTGCTCCTGCCGGTCCCGTTCGGCGTCGAGCGCCGGGTCGGCGACCGGCGCCGCGCCCGCAGCGCCGAGGTTGCGCACCGTCCGCAGGCCGAGGAGCAGGGCCACCACCACGACCGCGGCCAGCAGCGCCACCGCGACCAGCAACGTGATCATCAGGCCGCTCATGTCGGCACCGTCCGGTCTTCACTGCCTCGTCTTGCGCCCCACCCCGCCATGCTGCCTCCCCTGCACCGTCGCACGTCACGCGCGACCCATACGGCTTCGATGCCCGACCGAGGCGACTGGCCGTGGGTACGTTGGTGCCCGCCGCCGTGCAGTTCGACACGTCGGCGACCGGGTGGAGTTGTCACGTCGACCGCGCACGGCCTGCCGCTGTCGACGTCCAAGCCGTTGAGCTGGTCAAATTGTTTCGAGAACGTTACGCGATCTATGTTGTGAAAATTCGCCTGCGCTGGTCGGGCATTTCGCCTACTCGCGAGGCTAGGGCGCGCAGGGCGCATCGGTCAAGACAGCCCGATCACGCCCAAGTACGGCAGAGCGGGCCGCTGCGTACCGGGCGATCCGGCACAGCGGCCTCAGCTGTAGCGCTGCCAGAGATCCCGCAGCGGCTCCCAGGTCTCGCCCATCCCCTCGACCCAGTAGGCCCGGACGTACGCGGCCACCGGCGCGTTCGCGTCGTCCCACCACAGCGCGCCGACGATGCGCTTCTTCTCGCCGGTGCCGACCGTGTACGCGTACTCGACGTAGTTGCCGTTGCTGCGCGCCGAGGGTGACGCCTTCTTGGTGGCCGGCTGCACACCCGGGGTCAGCGCCGGGGCGTCGACGGCGTACTTGAGATTCTGGAGCTGGGCCTTGTCGCGCTCGGCGACCGAGGAGTACTGCACGAAGTAGATGTTCATCGCACCGACCTCGCACGAGACCTTGGCGACCTCACCGGCGGCGAGAGTCGGCCCGTCGAGCTCGCCCTCCTTGAGGCAGCCGCCCATCCAGGGCATCCAGCCCTGCGCGAGTCGGCTGAGCTCCGGGGTGAACTTCTGGGTGTTCATCACCAGTTGCTGCTGCTCGAAGACGCCCAGCCCTGGTTCGGGCGCGGGCGCCGGCGCTGCTGCGGGCGGTTCGGGGGCGGTCGCCCGTCCGACGAAGAAGCCGGTGGCACCGAAGACCAGCAGCCCGGCGAGAGCGCCGATCGCCAACCCGAGCAGGAGCTTGCTGCCACGCGGCGCCGGCGCGGCCTCGATCCGGGACGGCGTGCCGCCACCCTGGTCGGCGAACGGATCGAGACCGTACGAGCCGGCCGGGATCCCGGAGTTCGGCGCGGCCGCGTCGGCGCCGTACGGCGCGCCGATCGGCGGGTAGGGGTTCGCCGGCTGGTAGGGGCCCGGGGCGTATCCGCCGGCGGCCGGTGGGGGCACCGGAGAATAGTGCCCGCCCGACCCGCCCTGAACCGCACCGCCTGATCCGGCCGACGGATAGACCTGGTTTCCCGTCGAGACCGGGTTGACCTGATCGCCGCGCTGACCGCTCTGCGGTCCTGCATTCTGCCCCTCGCCCACGAGGAGGAACGCTACCAGTCCGGTACACCCTCCACTTTCCGCATCCGTTGCGGTCCGCGCTTGCCGGCGGAAGGGCAAGGACCCTTACCGCCACGCCTTGTGCCCCAACGTGATCCGGCGACAAATCTGAATTCGCAGGAGGTGCGGGCTGCCACTTTCGCGCCGGGTGGCCGGCTCGATATCGGAACAGTCCACATGGGAAACGGCCGGGGATGGTGGGCGCCCACCATCCCCGGCCGTTTCAGCCGATCAACCGCGTCGATCTCATCGGAAAGTTTCCGGAAGATCCCGCGGGCGGTCTCAGCTCTCGGCCGAGACCTCCGCGCGCCGGCGGCCGAAGACCACCAGCGCGACGCCGCCGGCGGCGAGCAGCGCGCCGAAGCCGGCGATGCCGGCCGCGTCCACGCCGGTCACCGGCAGGCTCGGGCCACCGCTACCGCCGCCGCCGGCATTGTTGGCGCCGCCGCCGTTGTTCGCGCCGCCGCCGTTGTTGGCGCCGCCGCCGTTGTTGCCGCCGCCGTTGTTGCCGTCGCCGTCGCCGTCGTTGCCGTCGCCGTCGCCGGGCTCGCCGCCGCCACCACCGTCGCCGGGGTCACCCGGCTCGCCCGGATCTCCAGGGTCGCCCGGATCTCCAGGGTCGCCAGGGTCACCGGGGTCGCCAGGGTCGCCCGGGTCACCAGGGTCGCCCGGGTCACCAGGGTCGCCAGGATCGCCGGGGTCACCCGGATCGCCAGGATCCCCAGGATCGCCGGGGTCACCCGGGTCCCCAGGGTCGCCAGGGTCGCCAGGGTCGCCAGGGTCGCCAGGGTCACCCGGGTCGCCCGGCTCCGGCGGCTCAGCGGTGACGTTGTAGCCGGGGTCCTCGGCCTCCTCAGCCGCCGAAGCGGCCGAGGCGCCAAAGGTCGCGACGGCGAACGTGGCGATCGCGACGGCACCGAGTGCCGCCCCCGCCCTGCTCACCGCGCGGATGGTCCTGCTGCGCATGGAATGGTTACGCACCAAATTCCTCCCCATCGCCATGGTGGATCACCATGGTCACCCTGCCTACGTCGAATAGCGGATCATGAAATCCAGCGACCGTAGGACCTGGACAAGATACCCCGCATCCATGACGGTATTGAATCCCTCCACCATGGATGGCGCTCTTGGCCACTGCCGCCGAATGAGCGGAGCGCGCGCGTGCAGGGCTGCTCGGACCATATCGAATCCGGACGAATTCCATAGTGGCCGGCGGTCGATATCGCAATCACTCCGTTATTGACGTGACGCCATCGGCGAACAGCGCGTCCGTCGTCGGGTGCGGTTCGTTCGCACCCCGCAGTCACCGGCGGAGGTTCTCTCGCCGGTCAGTGGGCCGTCGGCCGATCCAGGTCCATCTCGGACTCGACGGCGGCGAGCGCGTCCGCGTCGATCTGCTCGGCGAACTCGGCAGCCTCCGCGTCCCGGGCCGCCAGTGCCTCTTTGACCGCGGTGATGGCGACCCCGGGCGGATAACCCTTGCGGGCGAGCATCGCCACCAGCCGCCGGAAGACCGCTTGGGGCTCCCCCCGGGCAGTGCGCAGCTTGCGGTCGACCAGCGCCCGCGCCGTCTGGGCCTCGGTCTCCGGATCCAGCTCACCGAGTGCCTCGGTGGCGATCTCGCCGTCAACGCCGCGCTGGCGCAGTTCGTTGGCGAGCGCCCGGCGCGCCAGCCCACGGCCGGTGTGCCGGCTGCTCACCCAGGCGCGGGCGAAGGCCGCGTCGTCGATGATCCCGACCTCGTCGTAACGGTCGAGCACCTCGGCGGCGACCTCCTCCGAGATTCCCTTCCGGGCCAGGGCGGCCGCCAGCTCCGCCCGGGTACGGGGTCGGACGGCGAGCTGGCGCAGACAGATCTCCCGCGCCTGCTCGCCCTCGTCACGAGCAGACTCGGGCGGTGTTTCCTGATCGTCGGTGTCGGGCGCGGTCCGCCCGACGCGGCGCCGGGCGTTTCCGGTGCCGAAATTGCCCGTACGGGACGGGGCGGCATCCCAGCCCCGCCCCGTACGGGCGCCACGTCGTCCAACCATGGTCGGCTACCGGTCAGAAGTCGACCGGCGGCAACTCCGGTCCGCCGGCGGCGTCACCGCCGGCTCCGGCTCCGACGCCGAGCTTCTCCAGGATCTTCTTCTCGATCTCGGCGGCGACGTCCGGGTTCTCCCGGAGGAACTCGCGGGCCTTCTCCTTGCCCTGGCCGAGCTGGTCACCGTCGTAGGTGTACCAGGCACCGGACTTGCGGATGATCGACTGCTCCACCCCGACGTCGATCAACGATCCCTCACGCGAGATGCCCTTGCCGTACATGATGTCGAACTCGGCCTGCTTGAACGGTGCCGCGACCTTGTTCTTCACGACCTTTACCCGGGTGCGGTTACCGACCACGTCGGTGCCGTCCTTGAGGCTCTCGATACGCCGCACGTCGAGGCGGACCGAGGCGTAGAACTTCAGGGCCCGGCCACCGGTGGTGGTCTCCGGGCTGCCGAACATCACGCCGATCTTCTCGCGGAGCTGGTTGATGAAGATCGCCGTGGTGCCGGTGTGGCTGAGCACACCAGTGATCTTGCGGAGCGCCTGGCTCATCAGCCGGGCCTGGAGGCCGACGTGGCTGTCACCCATCTCACCCTCGATCTCGGCCCGCGGCACGAGCGCGGCGACCGAGTCGATGACGATGACGTCCAGTGCGCCGGAGCGGATCAGCATGTCCGCGATCTCCAGCGCCTGCTCGCCGGTGTCCGGCTGGGAGACCAGCATCGCATCGGTGTCGACGCCGAGGGCCTTGGCGTACTCCGGGTCGAGCGCGTGCTCGGCGTCGATGAAGGCGGCGATGCCGCCGGCCCGCTGGGCGCTGGCCACCGCGTGCAGCGCCACCGTGGTCTTACCGCTGGACTCGGGACCGTAGATCTCCACCACCCGGCCGCGGGGCAGGCCGCCCACGCCGAGCGCCACGTCCAGGGCGATCGAACCGGTCGGAATGACCGCGGTCTGAACGACAGGCCGCTCCCCCAGCCGCATCACTGAGCCCTTGCCGAACTGCTTGTCGATCTGCGCGAGAGCTAGGTCGAGTGCCTTCTCCCGGTCTGGCGCTGCCGCCATCGATGCCACCCCTGACTTTGCCGGCGTCTTCGAGCTCTTCGTCACGCGGGACACGCTAGGCCCTGGGTACGACAGAAAACCAACCAGGTGCCGGTGACCTGTGGACAAGCCCCTCGCTGTGGACAATAGCCGAACAGGTGTACGACTCGCCAAGTGACACGCCGATCGATCCGGCGCCCGTCAGCGCAGCCGGGACGGCACCCGGTCGGGGTACGCCGCACAGACCGCCCGCCAGACGACATGGGTCTGCTCCCCCTCGGCGAGCGCCTGCCGGATCGTCCGCCCGTCCAGCTGGGCGAGGACCTGATCGGCGGCGATGCTGCCCGCGTAACCCGGGCCGAACGACTGCTCCAGCCGCGCCCAGAAATCCGTGAGCCGCACCCGTCACCCCTCCTCGTCGCGCCGGACCGGATCCGGTCTCCATCGCAACGCTAGCGCCACCAGCGGCACCACCGCGAGCGCGGCGAGCAGGGTCAGCACCGGGTAGCCGGCGTAGGCCACGACGAAGCCACTGACCGCCCCGCCCCCGGCCCCGGCCAACCCCATGGTCATGTCCGACAGCCCCTGCGCGGCGGGCCGGTCCGGGGTCGGCACCGACTCCGACAGCAGGGTGGAGCCGGCGACCATGGTCCCCGACCAGCCCAGGCCGAGCAGGACCAGCCCGACCGAGAGCAGCGGGGTGTCGTGGCCGGCGGTCCCGGCGACCGCGCAGGCCGCCAGCAGCAGCGCGCTCGCGCCGAGGATCACCGCCCGCCGGCCGGCCCGGTCGGTCAGCCAGCCGACCAGCGGGGAGAACGCGTACATGCCGGCGATGTGCAGGCTCAGCACCAGGCCCACCACCCGCAGTACGTCGGCTTCCCCGTGGAACTCGCCGAGCCGTACCGGTGTCATGGTCATCACAGCGACCATCACCAGGTGCCCCACCGCCATCGCGGCCGCACCCAGGCGGGCATCCGGGCGGCGCAGCACCACCGGCACCGCCGACCAGACCCCGCGGGTACGCCCCGGCGCGCTCGCGTCCGCAGGTGCCAACTGACGTGCCGTCAGCAGCGGATCCGGGCGCAGCAGCGCGAAGAGCAGCACCGCCGCCAGCGCGAAGGCAACCGCACTGACGATGAAGGGGCCGGCCAGCGGCGGCAGCCCCATCCCCCGGACCAGCGTCCCCGCCTCCGGGCTGAAGTTGGGGGCCAGCACCGCGCCGACGGTGGTGGCCCAGACCACCAGCGAGAGCTGCCGGCCCCGGCGATTCGGCTCGGCCAGGTCCACGGCGGCGTACCGGGCCTGGAGGTTGCCCGTGGAGACACCGCCGAAGAGGAACATGCCGACGAAGAGCAGCGGCACCGACCGGGTGACCGCCGCCACCACCACCAGCGCCGCGCCGAAGGCGCCGATCAGGTACGCCAGCACCAGGCCGGGACGCCGCCCCGAACGGCTCATCATCCGCGTCACCGGCACCGCGAGCAGCGCTCCGCCCACCACCGCGGCGCTCGACGCCAGGCCGGAGAGGGTGGTGCCGGCCACGTCCTGGGCCAGCAGCGCACCGACGCTGAGCCCGATCGTCACGCCGATGCTGGTCACCACCTGCGTGGCGACGAGAGTCCGGAGCGTACGGCGTTGGATCGCTCCGGTGGCCGGCGGCGGCTCGGTGCGGGTGATGTCGGCGACCACTGGCCCTCCCGGCAGATGTTCCTACCGGCTCATCCTCGCCCACGGCATTCCGTACGGCCCACCGGGTTTCCGGCGGAGCGCCGACCCGGGCGGATTCGACGGCTGCGCACCGGCCGGATCGGCGTACCTGGTCAGCCGGTCTGCCACCGGGCCCCCTCCACAGGGTCACGGCCGCCGGCGGCACCTGCCACCGGCGGCCGTGACCGCCACCCGTTACGGACGCAGATGGTTGGCGAAGACGTGCTGCGCCAGCCCGTCGCCGGAGGCCAGCCCGGCCTCGGCGTCGAACCGGAAATGCACACCGAGGTAGATCCGGCTGATCGCGTTCTCCTCGGCCGCCGCCCCGAAGCCGGTGAAGCTGCGGGTCACCCCCGTGGCGTACGGATCCACGGTGGTCAGGGTGAAGGTCATGTCGTCGGTGCCGAAGTAGCGCCGCATGATCCCGGCCCAGGCCCCGGCGAAGGTGGCGTGCCCGGAGGCGTACGCGGGGAACGGCGGGGAGAACGAATTGCCGGCATGGTCCTTGGAGAGCGGCTGCCAGTGCTCGTCCTTCACCGTCTCCGCCACCCCGTCCTGGTCCGCCAGCCGGATCGCCGTCTCCGGCCGCCAGAGGTCGATGGCGGTCAGGAACTTGCCGTCCCGGGCCACGATGCCGGCGTCACCGAGCGCCAGCCCGACCAGTCCGAAGAGCCGGACCTTCTCCATCAGCGGAAGTCCCCGCTGCTCCGCCAGGATCGCGGTGTGCTCCAGCAACTGCCCCGGGGGCTTGTAGGTGCCGTCCAGGTCGTTGGCCCAGAAGTGCGCGATCTGGGTCTGCTCGGCGGTACGCACGGTGGAGTTGCGCGCCCCGTAGTCCTTGACCTCGTTGACCTGGACGCCGTAGGCGGGCTTGGCGAGCAGGTGGGCGTAGGACGTGGCACCCAGCGGCGGTGCCGGACGGAACTGGGAACCGGAGGTCATCGTGAAGGGCGTGACCAGACCCCAGTTCGGTGCGAGCGCCGGCCGGGAGTCGGTCGGGCGCCAGGCGCCGGGCACGTTGTCCAGCTGGTAGGGCGCGTCGTTGGCCGCACCGTCGTTGCTGCGCGCCTGCACCATCGCGGCAGCCGCTTGCGCGCCGATGTAGGAGCTGCGGTCGAGCTGGGCCTGGCTGACGCCGTTGGGCAACTGAGCGGTGGCGGCGCTGAGGTCGGCGTCGAAGTTCCGGCCGGGGAAGGCCGCCACCAGCGCGGCGTGCGCCGCCTTGTTGATAGCCGCCTCCGGCGACGCCGCGACGCTGTCCGCCGGGACCGACACCCGGGTCAGGTACGGCTGACCGGTCGGGACCACCGATGTCGCCGCGTCGTACATCGCCCCCAGGACCATCGCCCCGGCCCGGCCGAGCACCGTCGGTCCGGCCGCGGTACCGGTCTCTTCGGCATACGTCTCAAGCAGGACGTCGTTCCAGTAGCGCATCGGATCGAACGGCGCCTCGGGGAGTTCGACGAGCGAGACGTTGTCCAGCCAGGCGGTGTAGGCACCGCTGCCGCCGAACTGGAAGAGCAGCTGCCCGTCGGTCACGGAGAAGGGCGAGGTGAAGGTGTACGAGACCTGCCGGGCGTCGGCGCCGAGGGCAACGGGTCTGCTCAGCGGCGCGGCATGCGGTGCGCTCTCCCGCTGCACCACCGCCTGGATGGTGCGTCCGGCACTTGCCGAGGCGTCGAAGGTCAGCCGGTAGCTCTGCCCGGCCCGCAGCCGGACACCGCTCTGGCCGACCATGTCGTCCCAGAGCTGGGTGGTGCCGGCGGCGACGTCGACCCGCAGCCGCTGGCTGTCCAGCGCCAGCTGCCGGCCGGCGCTGCGCCACCAGGTGGAGGTGTCGCCGTCGAGGGCGCCGTTGCCGATCAGCTCCGTCTCCTGCAGGGAGACGTTGTCGAGGCAGACGGTGACCGCCTGCGGCCGGCCACCGAGCTGGAGGACGACCTGCCCCGCGTTGCTGGTGGCGGCGGCGGTGAACGGCAACGAGATCCGGCGCAGGTCGCCGTTGACATGCACCCCGTGGTCCAGGCTCGCCGGGTGGGACGTCCCCTCGACCTGGACCCGGGCCCGGATCGTCATCGCGGTGCTCGCCGACGCGTCGAAGGAGAGCGTGTAGGCCCGGCCGGAACTCAAGGCGAGCCCACTCTGGCCGACGACCGCGTCCCAGACATTGGCCGTGCCGCCGGCGACGTCGGCGCAGAGCCGGCCGGCGACGATCCCGGTGGTGGTGTTCTGGCTGTTCCACCAGGGCCCGGTGGTGGTGTCGAACGTGCCGTTGGCGACCAGTTCGGTCAGGGGCACGGCCGCCGCGGGAGCGGCGGGCAACACGAGGATGCTGCCGATTGTCGTGACGAGCGCGGCGCCGGCCAGTAGCCGGAGTCTGCGTTTCACGCCCGGTGCGGGCGCGGTGGCGGATGGAGACAGGTGATGGTCCACCGAGGGGCTCCCATACTGACGGACCCGGGTCGGGTGCCAGGAGTCTCGCCAGCCTCGTCCTCGCCGTGGTAGCGCGACGGACACGCTCCGCTACCACCGTGGTCTGCCCTATCCGGCCTCCTCCACAAGCGAGAGACCGACGAGCTCGACCCGGAGGTCCTCGGCGTGCCCGCCGAATTGGAAGGTGATCTCACCAGGGACGATGTCCCGGTCGGGGACGAACGAGTAGCTCCGGTGGCACAGCGTGGAGCCGGCATGGAAATCGCGCATCAGCACTGCCCGGTACTCCGGTGGCCGGTTCTCCTGCACCGTGACCCGTAGCCGCACCGCCGCACTGGTCCGGATGTCGAAGGCGAGCGTGTACCGGCGCCCCTCGGTCAGTACCAGTTCGCGGCGCATGAGGATCGCGTCCCAGGGCTCGGCGGTTCCGCCCAGCACCCGGATTTCGAGCCGGCCGCCGTCACCGGCGACGTCGAGATTGGAGGCGCTCAGGTCCCAGCGACCGGGTGTGCTGAACGCCCTGTCGTCAAGCAGCTCCGCGCCGGCCGGCCGGGAGGCGACAACACAACCGCCGGCCCCGGCGCCTTCCTCGCGGACCACCGCGGAGGCAGGCCGGTCTCCGCGGGCGACGAGATCTGCCCCTTCGGCGCTCTCCGCCACGACGAGCCGGTCACCGACGAGACCCGCGACGGCGCCGAGGAGAAAAGCCGACACGGTCGAGGCGATCCACCACCACCGGCGCAGGCCCGGCGGTGCAGGCACCACCGTCACGGACGGCTCCGGCAGCACGGCCGGCACCGGCACCGGTTCCGGGGCACCGGCGTCCCGGAGGTCCGGCGGCAGCGCCAGCACCCGCCAGACCCGGCGCCACCGTTCGACCTCTTCCTCGATCTGCCCCTCGGGCCAGGACCGGGCGCGCAGACAGGCCGTGACGAAGGCCTCGACGAACTCCAGCCGCGGCAGCCGGGGCAGCCGCTTGCCGGTGAGCACCTCGTGAGTGGTGCTGACCGACAGCGATCTCACCCCGTGCCGGCCGGCGGAGGCCGGCGGCCCGGACAGGGACCGCAGTACCCGCAGGGAGGGGCAGCCCGCCCAGGTCCTCAGCCGGTTCAGCTGCGCCACGAACTGGCCCCCGTCCCGGGCCACCCCGGGATCAGGGATGCCGGCGAGCCGCCGTTCATCCGCCTCATCGAACTTCGCCGTTCCCATAGTCCGTACATGATCTCAGCGCGACGTGACGATCACCAGGGGCCACGATTCCCTCCGGAGTCCGAGCGAGGTAATCCGCAGTGGATCGGCGGCCGTCTGTCCCTGTCCGGCCTGGTCCGGAACCGTTTGGCGATCTTGCCGGACATCGCGTCCGGTTGCTTGTCTCGGCACGTGGACTTTCGACTTCTCGGGCCGCTGGAGATCGGGTACGGCAACCGGACCCTGACGCTGGACGCGGCCAGACAACGCGCTGTGCTCGCGGTTCTCCTGCTGTCGGCCAACCGTTCGGTCGGTGTCGCCTCGCTCGCCGACAGCGTCTGGGGAGACCGGCCGCCCCCGAGCGCGGCGCGGACGATCCGCAACTACGTGTCGCGGATCCGGCAGGTGCTGCCCGAGCAGGTTCTGCACACCACCGGGCACGGTTATCTGCTGCGCGTCGAACCGGACGCGCTCGACCTGCACCGCTTCGAGCAGCAGGTCGCCCACGCCCGGACGGTGCGCGAGACCGATCCCGCCACCGCGGCGAGAGCACTGCGCGCGGCCCTGGCACTGTGGCGGGGACCGGCACTGGCCGACCTGGGATCGGCGGCGATCCGCGGTCTGGAAGGTCCGCGTCTGCGGGAGCTTCGGCTCAGCGCGGTTGAGGACCGCATGGACGTCGAACTGCGACTCGGGCACCACACCGCACTGATCGGCGAATTGCACCGTCTCGTTGCGTACCACCCGCTGCGGGAACGGATCGTCGGCCAGCTGATGATCGCGCTGCACCGGTCCGGGCAACGGGCCGATGCGCTGGCAGTGTTCCGCCGCACGCGCAGGCACCTCGTCGACGAACTCGGCATCGAGCCGGGGTCGGCACTTCAGCGCGTACACCGGGAAGTGCTCACCGGCGCGCTGCCGGCACTTCGGCCCCGACGATCACCGCAGAAGCGGCCCGCGCTCTCCTGAGCGCTCACCACAGGGCGGGCGGTGCGAAGGTTCCTGCGGCCGGCGTACGGCTCAGGTGGTGAAGCCCCGCGGCGTGGCGGGCCGGAACGCGTGCCGTACCGCCTCGGCCAGCGCGTCCGTCCGGGCCGGGTCGAGCCGGCTGACCGTGATCCGGATCCCGGCGGGCGCGCCCAGCCGGAAGCGTGCCCCGGGCGCCACCGCGAAACCGGCGTCGCGCAGCGCGGCCACCGCGTGGGTCTCGTCCGCCACCGGCACCCAGATGTTGATGCCGCTGCGCCCGTGCGCCGGGACCCCGCGCTGCCGCAGCGCCGCGAGTAGGCCCTCCCGCCGCTCGGCGTAGCTGCGGCGCGCACCCGCGACGATCTCGCCGGCGGCCGGGTCGCTCCAGAGCCGCAGCGCAAGGCGTTGCAGGACGGTGGAGACCCAGCCGGAGCCGATGCTCATCCGGCCGGCCACCCGCGCCACGGTTGCCGCGTCACCGGCGAGCACTGCCAGGCGCAGATCCGGCCCGTACGGCTTGCTGGCCGAGCGCAGGAACGCCCAGGAGCCGGTGGCCCCGGCCAGCGGGTGCAGCGTCTCGGTGGCAAGTTCTGCGGCGTGGTCGTCCTCGATCAGCAACAGCTCGGGCGCACCCGCCAGCAGGTCGCGCAGTGCCCGCGCCCGGGCGGCGCTGATCGCGGCCCCGTACGGGTTCTGGGCGCGGGCGGTGACGATCAGCGCCCGGACACCGGCGGCGAGCGCGCCGCGGACGCCGGCGACGGTGGGCCCTTCGTCGTCGACGGGCACCCCGACCGGGGTGAGTCCGAGGGCGGCGACCAGATCGAGCAGGTTGCCCCAGCCGGGGTCCTCGACGCCCACCGCGTCGCCCGGGGCGAGCCGGGCGGTGAGCAGCCGCTCGATGCCGTCGAGGGCGCCGCTGGTGACGGTGACGGCCTGCGCCGGCACGCCGTCGGCGGCCAGCCGCGCCCGGGCGGCGTCGACGACGGCCGGCAGCACCCCGACGTCGGCGTAGCCCCTCGGCGGATCGTTCTCGGCGGCTAGGGCGGCCAGATGCGGTGACAGCGGCGGGAGCAGCCTGGTGTCCGGCTCGCCGGAGGCGAGGTCGAGCGCGTCGGCGGGGACCGGCAGCTGCGCGGCCGCCCGGGTCGCCGCCACCGGCGGCCGGGGCCGGACCCGGGTGCCGTTGCGCCCGGCGGTGGCGACCAGGCCCCGCAGGCGGAGTTCCTGGTACGCCTTGGCGACCGTGCCCGGGCTGACGTCGAGGTCGGCGGCGAGCGCCCGGACCGGCGGCAGCGCGGCGCCGCCGGGGAGGTGACCGTCGCGGATGCCGGATTCCACGCTGGCCGAAATCTCGGCGGCGCTCCGGCCGGTCACCTGATATTGTTCTGCCACAATTACGAGATTGTACTAGTACAAAAGGCGATTGTCACATGTATCAACCGACCAGCCGGACCACCGCCAACCGCGACCGCGGCCGGATCAGCTACGACCGCGCCGCCGCCCACGCGATCCTGGACGAGGCGTACCACTGCGCACTCGGCTTCACCGTCGACGGCGAGCCGCGCATCCTGCCCACCCTGCACGTGCGGCTCGACGACACCCTCTACCTGCACGGCTCGACCGGCAGCCGGCCGCTGCTGGCCGCCCGCGGCCCCGACGGACTGCGGGTCTGCGTCTCGGTGACCCTGCTCGACGGGCTGGTCTACGGCCGGTCCCAGTTCCACCACAGCGCCAACTACCGCTCACTGGTGGCGCACGGCATCGCCGGGCTCGTCACCGGCCGGGACGAGAAGACCCGGGTGCTGACGGCCCTGGTGGAGAAGCTCGGCACCGGCCGCAGCACCGAGAGCCGGCCCCCCACCGCGAAGGAGCTCGCCGAGACCGCGCTCCTCGCCCTGCCGCTGCACGAGGTATCGGTGCGCACCCGCAGCGGTGGCGTCCGGGACGAACCCGAGGACCTGGGGCTGCCGCACTGGGCCGGCGTCGTGCCGCTGCGCACCGTCCACGGCCACCCCGAGCCGGCCCCGGGGGTCACCGCGCCGACCCCTGCGTACCTGCCGTTGGGCTGAGCCAGACCGCGCGCCCGCCCGACACCAAGTCACCGCCGTCGATCAGGTGGTCCAGTACACAGCTCAACCTGCGGAATTGCGTCGACTCGCCACCCCCGCAGGTCCGATGATGACCGCGTGCTGGGCATCACCGACATCTGGACGTACGTGTTGGGCACGGTGGCGATCATCCTGCTGCCGGGGCCGAACTCCCTCTTCGTGCTCTCCACCGCCGCCCGCCGGGGCGTACGGTCCGGCTACCGCGCCGCCGGCGGGGTCTTCATCGGCGACGCGCTGCTGATGCTGCTCTCCGCCGCCGGTGTCGCGACGCTGCTCAAGGCGTACCCGCCGCTCTTCATGGTGATCAAGTATGCGGGTGCGGCGTACCTCGGCTACGTCGGGCTGACCATGATCCGCGGCGCCTGGCAGCGCTGGCGCACCCGCAACGACCCGGACACCCCGCGGCTCATCGACGCGGCGGAGCCGGCGGCGACCGAACGGCCCTTCACCAAGGCGCTGGTGATCAGCCTGCTGAACCCGAAGGCGATCCTGTTCTTCATCTCCTTCTTCATCCAGTTCGTCGACCCGGCGTACGCGTACCCGGCGCTGTCGTTCCTGCTGCTCGGGGCGATCGCCCAGGTGACCAGCATGCTGTACCTGACGGGGCTGATCTTCGCGGGCACCTTCCTGGCCGCGCAGTTCAGCCGGCGCCGGCGGCTCGCCGCCGGGGTCACCAGCGGCGTCGGCGCGCTCTTCGTCGGCTTCGGCATCAAGCTCGCCACCGCCGGCCTCGCCTGACCCCGCGCACCGGCGCAACGGTCAGGTGCCGCCACCGCCGCCCTCCCCGGATCCGCCGCCGATGCCCTCCAGGCCGATGCCGGGCCGCTCCGGCTCGCTCGGCGGCCGGTTCACGTGCATCACCTCGCTGATCGGCTCCGAAGGGCCGCCGGCGGCTACGTCGCCGTGGTGGTTCAGCGCCCGGCGCAGCCACCCGTCGACCAGCGCCGGCCACTGCTGCCGCCCGGCACCGGCGTGGCGTACCCGGAAGCGGCTCACGCTGGCGTGCGTCAGCCCCGACAGTGCCAGGCGGCGGTCCAGCCAGAAGACCACCTCGAGCTCCTCGGGGCCGGCGACGAATGTCACCTCCAGCTCCGTGATCGGCCCGGTGTAGAGCGGCGCGACCCAGTAGCCGAGCAGCTGGTGGAACGGGAGCAGCTGCCCGGCCCAGGGCAGGCGGCCGTAGCGCAGGCCGACCTGCCGGGGAGTGAAGGCGAGCGTGTGCAGCGCGTCGAGGACACCGGCCTGCGCGGGCAGCGGGTGCACGAAGACCGGAACCGTCGGTCCCTGGGCCAGGCCGGAGCCGACCCGCACCTCGGTCCGCAGCGCCATCCGCAGGTTCAGCGGCACCTTGCCGTCGACCACCGTCACCGGGGTCTCCCACGGCACCGGCAGCGCGAAGTCCACGGTACGGGTCTGCCCGGCCGCCACGGCGAACCCGCCGGCGGCCGGGGCCGAGCAGAACTGCAGCAGCCTCCGCCGCGCGTCCGGCGACGGCGACTCGACCTGCGTGAGCAGGCCGACCCGGATCTCGTCGACCGGCACCGGCAGACCGCCCGCCGAGACGGTCACCCGGCCGGGCAGCGACATGCCCGGCCGGGTGCTCGGATTACCGAGGGTGGTGCGGACCGCAAGACCTGTCCACGCCGACTCCGGGGACACTCCCGTGTACCCCATGCCGCACCCCCGTAGTGCCTCAGCGCATCCGCCGCCCGCGAGGCACCGGATCCGTCTCGTCGTCGAACTCCCCGATTACCTCCTCGAGGAGGTCCTCCAGGGCCACGAAGCCCACCGGACGGTCCATACCCGCTCCGTTGACAACCAAGGCGAACTGCGCCTGATCGGCGCGCATCGACCCGACCGCCTCGGTCACTGTCGCCGCGGCCGAGAGCCGGAACGCCGGGGTCATCAACGACCCGGCGGTCTCCGTACGCCCCGCCGTGGTCGCCCGTAGCGCCTCCCGGACGTGGACCATGCCCACGACCAGCCCTGCCGGGTCGACCACCACCAGGCGGGAACGCCCGCTCTCGCGGCTGACCTGCTCGATCCGCTCGGCGGAGTCGTCAACACCGACGCTGACCATCCGCTCCACCGGCTCCATCACGTCGGCCACCTTGGTGGCCTGCAACGCCAGCATGCTGGTGAGCAGCTGGTGCTGCTCGGCGCCGAGCAGCCCGTGCTCGCGGGACTGCTCCAGCAGGATCCGCAGCTCGGCGGGGCCGTGTGCCTGCGCGAGCTGATCCTGCGGGGTTACCCGCACCGTCCGCAGGATCACGTTCGCGAGCCAGTTCAGCGCGGAGAGCACCGGACGCGCCACCCGGGCGAACGCCCGGAACGGCAGGGCCAGCAGCAGCGCCGACCGCTCCGGGTGGCTGATCGCCCACGACTTCGGTGCCATCTCCCCCACCACCAGGTGCAGGAAGGTCACCAGGGAGAGCGCGAAGACCAGCGCGATGACGTGGCTGGCACCCGACGGCAGACCCACCGCCTGCAGCAGCGGGCCGAGCAGCTGCTCGATCGCCGGTTCGGCGAGCGCGCCAAGACCCAGCGTGCAGAGGGTGATGCCCAGCTGCGCGCCGGCGAGCATCAGGGAGAGTTCCCGCAGCCCGTCCAGGGCGGCCTTCGCGGCGCGGCCACCACCGGAGGAGACCGCGTGCTCCAGGCGGTAGCGCTTGCTCGCGATCAACGCGAACTCGGCCGCGACGAAGAACGCGTTCAACGCCAGCAGCACCACGGAGACGAAAAGGGCCACACCCGCGCTCATGACAGCACCCGCATCCGCACGGAGTCGGCCACGTGACGGTCGACGGACAGCACCTCGACCAGCACCCGCCGGTCCTCCTCGTCCTCGGACTCGGCCTGCATGATCATTTCCAGTTGGTCGCCGACCTCCGGCACCCGGCCGAGCTCACGCATCACCAGACCGGAGAGCGTGTCGTACTCCGGCGCCGCCGGCAGCTCGATACCCGTGCTGTCGGCGATCTCGTCGATCCGCAGCCGGGCCGGCACCACCCAGGAGCCGTCCTCCTGCCGCACCGCCGCACGCTCCGGCAGGTCGTCCTCGTCGAGGATCGGACCGACCAGCTCCTCGGCGAGGTCCTCCAGGCTGATCACACCGGCGAAGCCGCCATACTCGTCCACGACGCAGGCCAGCTGCCGGTGACCGGCGCGCATGCGCTCCAGGACCTTCGGCAGCGGCAGGGTCGTGGGCACGAGCATCGGGGGGGTCGTGACCGAACGCGCCGTCGTCGTGGCGCGGCGCGCGGCCGGCACGCCGAGGATGTCGGCGATACCGATCACGCCGATCACGTCGTCGACGCCGTCGGCGCCGGTCACCGGGAAGCGGGAGTGCCCGGTGGCGAAGAGCTCGACAACCCGGGTCAGCGAGTCGTCGGCGCGTACGGTGTCGACGTCGACACGGGGCACCATCGCCTCCGCCGCCGTCAGGGTCCGGAAATCCAGGCCCCGGTCCAGCAGGATCGACATCTCCGGGTCGAGGTGTCCCTCCTGCCGCGACTCGGCGATGATCTGTTCCAGGTCCTCGGGAGTGGCCCCGCTCGGCAACTCCTCGATCGGCTCGATGCCGACGCGGCGCAGCAGCCGGTTGGCCGCCCGGTCGAACAACCGGATCACCGGTCCGGCGATCGCCATGTAGGCGAGCGTCGAACTGGCCAGCGCCCGGGCGACCTGCACCGGCCGCGCGATGGAGAGGTTCTTGGGGGCCAGCTCGCCGAGCACCATCTGCACGATGGTGGCGATGACCAGGGCGAGCACGACCGCCAGCGGCAGGCTGACGCTGCTCGGCACACCGGCCACGCCGAGCAGGCCGGCCAGCCCCTCGCCCAGGAAGGGCTCGGCGACGTAACCGACCAGCAGGGCGGTGATGGTGATGCCCAGCTGCGCGCCGGAGAGCATGAACGACAGCCGGCCCGTGACCTCGAGGGCCCGGGCCGCTGACTGGTCGCCGCTGTCGGCGAGTTGCTTGAGCCGGCCCCGGTCGACCGCCACGTACCCGAATTCCTGGGCGACGAAGTAGCCGGTGGCGGCCGTGAGGACCGTGATAAGGAGAAGCCCGATGGCTATGGAGATCAACACGGGAGGCTCAGTGCTCCCTGCGGAGAGCCGACGGAATGGCGCAGCCGGGTCAAACCCGGCTCGCTACTGCTGCCCTCCTGGGCAGAAGATTCGATCATGCGCCCTATTTTATCGACACCACCTGAGCGTCCGCTGACACGGCGGCCGGTGTTCGTGGCACCGGCCGCCGTACCGGGTCAACCGCCGGTGGCGGAGCCGCCCGATCGGGTGTCCTTGGTGGTGTCGGCACCGGCGGTGATGCCCGGGACCGTGGCGGCATCGGCGGCATCGCTGTGTTCGGCGAGTTCGTCGACCACCAGCGTGTCCGGGCGGTAGGTGCCCGATCGGTACGCGGCCCGGCCGATCATCTGCGCCGACACCGGCGCCGTCATCATCTGGAAGACGCCGACCAGCAGGATCATGGTCAGGTCGGCCGGGGAGTTCAGCCGCAGCGCCACGCCCGCCAGCATCAACAGCACGCCCAGCACCTGCGGCTTCGTGGAGGCGTGCATCCGGGCATGGACGTCCCGGAAGCGCATCAGCCCGATCGCCGCCGCCAGGCTCAGCGCCGCGCCGGTGATCAGGCAGATGGCGGAGAGCACCGTGGCGACGGAATCCCAGGTCACGACTCCTCCCCGGCAGCGAAGCGGACGATGGAGACCGAGCCGGCGAAGCCGAGCAGCGAGAGCACCACCAGCACGGGCAGGGTGGTGGCGTGCCGGTTGATCGCAGCCTCCGCGCCGACCGCTGCGACGATGACCGCCAGCAGCACCTCGGAGCCGACGACCCGGTCCAGCAGGCTCGGTCCGCGCACGATGCGCACCAGCGCCAGCACCGCGGTCACGGAGAGCAGCACGGTCACGGTCACGATGACCAGGATGTTCACTGGAAAACTCCTTCAAGCTGCGGCTCGGCCCGCACCTGCGCCAGCTCCGCCGGGGAGCCGAGCGAACGGACGATCATCCGCTCCAGCAGGTAGACCCGCTGCCGGTTGATCCGCAGGTCCTCAGGGCTGCGCACCTCGAGAACATGCAGGTAGAGGGTGCCGGTCTCGCGGTTAACGTCGATGATCAGCGTGCCGGGCACCAGGGAGACGACCTCCGCGGTGAGGGTCAGGTTGAGGTCGCTCTTGACCCGCAACGGCACCCCGATGATGGCACTGCGCGGTGGGCTGGCCGGGCGTACAGCGAGCCAGGCGACATGGAAACTGGCGGTGATCAGCTCGTAGTTGAACCGGATCACGAAGGCGAGCAGGGCCAGCGGGCGCAGCCGGCCGCCGAAGGTCACCGACGGCAGCGGGAAGAACACCAGCACCGCGACGGCCACTGCCATGCCGCCCAGCAGATTGCCGAAGGTGAACTCGCCCCAGAGCAGGTTCCAGATCACCACCAGCCAGCCGAAGGCGATCAGCTCGTCACGGAAGCGGCGCCAACCCCACCGCTTCACCGGCGTGGTCGGGGTCGTCATTCGGTACCTCCCGGGAAGACGGCCTCCACGTACGGCACCCGCTCACGCAGGTCCGTCGCGGCCTCGGTCGTGGCGTCGAAGAGCGGACCGGCGATCAGGGTGAGCGCCAGGCCGAAGACCACCAGGCCGATGGTGGCGCCGACCATGGTGCGCGGCAGGCGCGCCGGCGCATCCGCCTTGGGGAGCGCGACCTGCGCCGGCCGCCAGAACGCCACGCTCCAGACCCGGGCGATGGCGTAGAGGGTGAGCAGGCTCGTCACGGTGCCGCCGGCGACCAGCGCCCACGCCAGCGGGCCACCCTCGACCACACCGGCCTGCAACAGCCCGATCTTGCCGAGGAAGCCGGAGAAGGGCGGGATGCCGGCGAGGTTGAGCGCGGGCAGGAAGAACAGGATGCCCAACAGCGGCGCCATCCGGGCCAACCCGCCGAGCTCCTGCAGGTTGGTGCTGCCGGCTCTTCGTTCGACCAGCCCCGCCACCAGGAAGAGCGTGGTCTGGATCGTGATGTGGTGCAGCACGTAGAAGATCGCACCACTGAGCCCGGCCACCGTGCTCAGCGCCACCCCGAAGAGCATGTAGCCGATGTGGCTGACCAGGGTGAAGGAGAGCAGACGTTTAATGTCCGACTGCACGACCGCGCCCAGGATGCCGATCAGCATGGTCAGCAACGCCACGACCATCAGCAGCTCGGAGGTGCGGCCGCCGGGGAAGAGCAGCGTCTCGGTACGGATGATCGCGTACACGCCGACCTTGGTGAGCAGGCCCGCGAAGACCGCCGTGACCGGCGCCGGCGCGGTCGGGTAGCTGTCCGGCAGCCAGGCCGACAGCGGGAAGACCGCCGCCTTGATCCCGAACGCCAGCAGCAGCATCAGCTCCAGCACCAGGCGCAGGTTGTCCGGCAGGCCGTCCAGCCGCTCGGCGAGCTGGGCGAGGTTGAGCGTGCCGGTGGCGGAGTAGATCAGGCCGATCGCGCTCAGGAAGATCATCGACGAGAGGAGGCTGACCACGACGTACGTGGTGCCGGCCCGGACCCGCACCTCGGTGCCGCCGAGTGTGATCAGCACATAACTCGCCGCCAGCAGGATCTCGAAGCCGACGAAGAGGTTGAACAGGTCCCCGGAGAGGAAGGCGTTGGTGACGCCCGCGGTCAGCACCAGGTACGTCGGGTGGAAGATCGTCACGGGGGCTTCCTCGTGACTGTCGTTGTCTCCCTGGCCCACGGAGTAGATCAGGACGCAGAGCGTCACGGCCGCGGAGACCACCAGCATCAGCGTGGCGAGCTGGTCGGCCACGAGCACGATCCCGATGGGCGCGGGCCAGCCGCCGACGTTCACCACCAGCGGCCCGTTCTGGTAGCTGAGCACCAGCAGCGCGACCGACACGCCGAGCGTGGCGCTGAGCACCGCCAGGCTGACCACCCGCTGTGCGCGGGGCCGGCTCGCCAGCACCAGCGTCAACGCGGCGCCGAGCAGCGGCATCATCACCGGCAGTGGAACGAGGTACCTCATTGTTCCTGGCCCTTCTGCCGCGGCCGGTAGGGCCCTGGTTCTTCGTCCTCGACCTGTTCGGGGTCGGCCCGGCGGTCCTCGCCGCCGACGTCCTGGCTGGGCACCTCGTCGCGCTCGGCGAGCTCGACGATGCGCCGGTCCTCCAGGTCGTCCTGGACTTCGTCGTTGCCGGTCAGCG
Source organism: Melissospora conviva (assembly GCF_049523535.1). Taxonomy (NCBI): domain Bacteria; kingdom Bacillati; phylum Actinomycetota; class Actinomycetes; order Micromonosporales; family Micromonosporaceae; genus Melissospora; species Melissospora conviva. Next base: position 255,915 of record NZ_JBLLDT010000003.1, on the reverse strand, counting down.
CCCAGCTGCGGTACGCCATGGCCAGCAGGAACGCCGTGATGCCGAGTGTGATCACGATGGCGGTGAGGATCATCGCCTGGGGCAGCGGGTCGCTCATCTCCTTGTCGCTGAGACCGATGATCGGCGCCACGCCCCGGTTGCCGCCCATCAGGATCAGCAGGTTGACGCCGTTGCCGAGCAGGATCACCCCGAGCAGGATCCGGGTGAGGCTGCGCTCGAGCAGCAGCCGCACGCCCGCGGCGCAGAGCACGCCGACCGCCAGGGCCATCACCAGGGCCGGGCCCTGGGCCGCCTCCGTCATGACTGCCTCCTGGTGGTCATCGCCTCGTCCGAGGTGTCACCGGCCTCGATGTGGCGGTCCACCTCGGCGCCGAGACTGCGCAGGATGTCGAGCACGAGACCGACCACGATCAGATACACCCCGATGTCGAAGAAGAGGGACGTGACGAGATAGAAGTCGCCCACCCCCGGCAGGAAAAGATCGATCTTGTAGCTCTGCAGCGCGTCGGCCCCGAAGATCATCGGCAGGGCGCCACTGAGCACGGAGATCGCCAGGCCCGAGCCGAGCACCACGCCGGCGCCGATCGGCGCTGCCTCCTCCAGTTCGTACCGGCCGCCGGCCAGGTAGCGCACCACCAGCGCCAGCCCCGCGACGAGGCCGCCGGCGAAACCACCGCCCGGCGCGTTGTGCCCGGAGAAGAGCAGGAAGATCGAGAAGATCACCATGGTGTGGAAGAGCAGCCGGGTGACGACTTCGAGCACGATCGAGCGGCGCCGGTGCAGCAGCGTCGGTCCGCCCCGCAGCCAGACCCGCTGATCCTTGCGCCGGGCCGGACCGGACCAGGGTGTCGGCCGCCGCCGGGTCTGTGGCCCGACCCGCGAGCGCTGGAAGATCAGGCTCGCGACGCCGGTGGCGGCCACGACCAGCACGGAGATCTCTCCCATGGTGTCCCAGGCGCGGATGTCGACCAGCGTCACGTTGACGACGTTGCGGCCGTGCCCGAAGTCGTACGCGAGCTGGGGGAAGTCCACGGAGATCGGCACCGCGATCCGGCCACCGGCGGCGGCGAAGGCCATTCCGCCCATCACCAGCCCGACGACCAGCCCGATGGCGCGCCGCAGCCAGCGACTGCGCAGCAACGGGCGGGCGGAGAACTTCTCCGGCAGCCGGCGCAGCACCAGCACGAAGACCGCGATGGTGACGGTCTCCACCAGGAACTGGGTCAGCGCCAGATCCGGCGCGCCGTAGAGGACGAAGGTCACCGCCGTGGAGTAACCGGTCACGCCGACCAGGAGCATCGCGGTCAGCCGACGCCGGGCACGGACGGCGAGCAGCGCCGCCACGCTCATGATGCCCACGACAACGAGCTGCAGCGGGTTGTGCCAGTAGACCCAGTCGTCCGGCCACGGCCCGCCGATCAGCAGCGCCATGCCCGGCGCGGCGATCAGCGCGATCAGGATGGTGCCGAGGTACTGCGGCAGCGAACCACGCTGGGTGGCACCGGTCACCTCGATGGCGACCCGGTCCACCCGGTGCGTCACCCACTCGTACGCCCGGGCGCCGTTGACCGGGAACCGCAGCAGCCACGCCAGGGGGGTGATCTGCCGGCGTCCGGCGAAGAGCAGTCCGCCGACGAGCAGGGCCAGCGCGGAAAGCCCGAGCGCCGGGGTCAGGCCGTGCCAGAGGCCGAGGTGCACCTCCCCGGAGGCCTCACCGAAGAGTTCCGTGTACGGCTTGAGCAGCTTCTCAAACCAGCCGGAGAGCGGACCGAGCGCGAGACCGACGGCGGCGAGCACCGCAGGCGGGAGGAAGAGGCTGAGCTCGGAGGGCTTGACGTCGTTCGGCTTCACGCCCGGTTTGCTGGCGAAGGCACCCCAGAGGAAGCGGGCGCTGTAGGCGACGGTGAGCATGGTGCCGGCCACCAGCGCGGCGAGCACGATCGGCCACTCGAGCAGCGACTGGAAGACCGCTTCCTTGGCGACGAAGCCGAAGAGCGGGGGGACCCCGGCCATCGAGGCGGCAGCAAGGGTCGCCACAACAGCGACGCCGGGCATTCGCCGCCCGACCCCGGAGAGTTCGGGCAGTTCACGGGTCCCGGCCTGGTGGTCGACGATGCCGACGACCAGGAAGAGCGTGGACTTGAACAGGCCGTGCGCCAGCAGCATCGCCGCCGCGGCCAGCGCCGTTTCGGGGGTGCCGGCGCCGGCGACCACCACCAGCAGACCGAGCTGGCTGACGGTCCCGTAGGCCAGGACCAGCTTGAGGTCGGTCTGGCGCAGCGCGGCCCAGCCACCGAAGAGCATGGTGAGCGCGCCGAGGGTGAACAGCAGCGGCCGCCACGGGGTGATCACCGCGAAGACCGGGGCGAGCAGGCCGATCAGGTAGACGCCGGCCTTGACCATGGCCGCCGAGTGCAGGTACGCGCTCACCGGGGTCGGGGCGGCCATCGCCGCCGGCAACCAGAAGCTGACCGGGAAGATCGCCGACTTGGAGATGGCGCCGGCAAGGATCAGCACCAGCGCCGTGGCCAGGTACGCGCCACCCGGCAGGGCACCGGCCTCGACGATCTGCGACCAGCGGTACGTGCCGGCGTACTCGCCGAGCATGATGAAGCCGATCAGCATGGCCAGGCCGCCGACGGTGGTGACGATGAGGGCCTGGTTGGCGGCGCGCCGGCTGCCCTGCTGCTCGGGCTTGTGACCGATCAGCAGGAAGCTGAGGATCGTGGTGCCTTCCCAGCAGACGTAGAGCAGCAGCAGGTTGTCGGCGAGGACCAGGCCCAGCATGGCGGCGGCGAAGCCGACGAAGACGCTGGTGAAGCGGCCTAGCGCCGGGTCGCCCGCTTTGAAGTAGCGCGCGCAGTAGGTGAGCACGAGTGCTCCGACGCCCCCGACCAGTAGGAGCATCAGCCAGGACAGGGTTGTGACGCGCAGGTCGATGTCGAGGTCGAGGGCTCTGATCCAGCCGTAGCTCTCGGAGATCGCGCCCCCCTCGCTGACCTCTTTCCAGTGCGCCAGCGCCCATCCGAACGCGGTGGCGGGGACCAGCGCCAGCACGTAACAGGCATTCCGTCCCCACCAGCGGACAAGCAGCGGTGCGACCAGCGCCGCTGCGACGTGGAGGATGAGCAGCCCGACCATGCACGCTCCAGGTAGGTGTCGGCACAGTCCCGACGTGGGGGACTGTGACTAACGGGACGGCAGAAAACCCGCCGACGGGCGGGATTGCCGATTTTTTCCTCGGGACTGGGCCGGGTTTCTCGGCCCGGCGCTCATGCCGGGGGCGCGCGTCCCTGGTGGTGACCGGCGGGCGCGGGTGTGAGCTGGTGATCCTGCTCGGCGACCGGGAGCGAACTGGTCTCGGCGGCCGGCGCCGGCTGCTCCACCGGGGCGAACAGCGGCAGATCCGTCCCGGCCGCCTCGCGTTCGGGCGGCTCTTCGAACGCCTGGGCCCGCAGCGCCTTGACGCTGTCGCCGTCGCGTTGCATGCCGCAGCCGGACGTGTGCTGCAGGGCGGCACCGATGGAGGCGGGGCAGGAGGCGATGGCACCGGCGGGCGCGGCCACGGAGGCCGAGCCATGGATGCCTGTCAATACCAGAACAGCGAAAAGTGCGACGGACGTCAGTCGGCCCGTCCAACGGCCGACCTCGCTCGCACCCCGCATCTACCGCCTCCCCGCGGTCCAATGGAGGGTAAGTCTACCGGCTGTTCCCAGTCGTTACCGAAGTGGATCAGCCACGCTCTCAGCGAACGGGATGCTCCGCGGAGGGCTCGACCAGCAGATCCGGGCGACCGAGGTTGAGCGCGACCCGGTTGACGACCCGTTGCGCGTTGGCCAGCGAGCGCAGCGGCAGGTGGCGCTGGGCCTCACGGCGCGGGACGAGATAGTGCACCGCGGCGCGCACCTGGGCACGGTCGGCGGCGCTCGCCTGACTGGTTTGGATCACCAGCTCGTGCAGGCAGCCGACGAGCCGCTCGACCAGCGCGAGATCCCCTTCGCGCAGCCCGGCGCGGGCGGCGGCCAGGTAGCTGTCGATCTTGACGATCAGCTCGTCGGTGCCAGGGCGGAAGTCTCGCTGCACAGCGGCCATCGGACCTCCTCGGTGCCGTCCTGGCGGCTCGCTGTGAAGTTACTTTAAGTCGTGATTCGCATGCAAGCAGTTAAGTGAGGTTTAAGGCACAACTTCCCGCATCCGTCATGATCCGTCCCGAAATCGGCCCGTCGCGGGCATGGGTCCCACTCCGTCACACCGGCGCGGCAGGATGGAACGGTGCCGGAGGTCCTCGAACAGTTCAGCGCGGCGACCCGCGAATGGTTCACCGCGTCCTTCGCCGCGCCCACCCCGGCGCAGACCGGCGCCTGGGCGGCGATCGGCGCCGGCCGCAACGCCCTGGTCGTCGCCCCCACCGGCTCCGGTAAGACACTGGCCGCCTTCCTCTGGTCGCTGGACCGCCTCGCCGCCGAGCCGGTCCCCGCACCGAAGCAGCGCTGTCGTGTGCTCTACATCAGCCCGCTCAAGGCGCTCGCCGTGGACGTCGAACGCAACCTGCGCGCGCCGCTGACCGGCATCCGGCACGCCGCCACCCGGCTCGGCATCGCCCCGCCCGAGATCACCGTCGGGATGCGTACCGGAGACACCCCCGCCGACGAACGCCGCGCCTTCGGCCGCACTCCCCCGGATGTGCTGATCACCACACCGGAGTCGCTCTTCCTGCTGCTGACCTCCGCCGCCCGCGAGTCGCTGCGCAGCGTCCGGACGGTGATCGTCGACGAGGTGCACGCGGTGGCCGGCACCAAGCGCGGCGCACACCTGGCGCTCTCCCTGGAACGCCTCGACGAGCTGCTGCCCCGGCCCGCCCAGCGCATCGGCCTATCCGCCACGGTCCGCCCGGTCGATGCCACGGCCCGGTTCCTCGGCGGCGCGGCCCCGGTCGAGGTGGTGCAACCGCCCGCCGCCAAGACGATCTCCGTCAGCGTGCAGGTACCGGTGGAGGACATGACACGGCTGGACGAGGGCGAGCCGGACCCGGAAGGGCAGCCGCGGCGCGCCTCGATCTGGCCGGCGGTCGAGGAGCGCGTCTACGAACTGATCCGGGCCCACCGCTCGACCATCGTCTTCACCAACTCGCGCCGCTCCGCCGAACGACTCTGCGCCCGCCTCAACGAGCTCGCCGTCGCCGAGACCGAGGGCGCACCACCGCAGCCGGACCGGGTGCCGGCGGAGGCCATCGGGCAGTCCGGCACCGCCGGTGGCGCCGCACCGCTGGTCGCCCGCGCCCACCACGGCAGCGTCTCGCGCGCCGAACGCCAGCACATCGAGGAGGCGCTCAAGTCCGGGCAGCTGCCCGCCGTGGTGGCGACCTCCAGCCTCGAACTCGGCATCGACATGGGCGCGGTCGACCTCGTCGTGCAGATCGAGGCGCCACCGAGCGTCGCCGCCGGCCTGCAACGCGTCGGACGCGCCGGGCACCAGGTCGGCGCCGTCTCCCGGGGTGTGGTCTTCCCCAAGCACCGTGGCGACCTGGTCTCCTGCGCGGTGGTCGCCGAACGGATGACCGACGGCGCCATCGAGGAGCTGCGGCCACCCCGCAACCCCCTCGACGTACTGGCCCAGCAGATCGTGGCGATGGTGGCGCTGGACCAGTGGCGCGTCGCCGACCTGGCCGCCGTGGTGCGCCGCGCCTGCTCCTTCGCCGAACTGCCCGACTCGGCACTGCACGCCGTGCTGGACATGCTCTCCGGGCGCTACCCCTCCACCGCCTTCGCCGAACTACGGCCCCGGCTCGTCTGGGACCGGGCCGAAGACCTGCTCACCGGCCGGCCCGGCGCGCAGCGGCTCGCCGTCACCTCCGGCGGCACCATCCCCGACCGCGGGCTCTTCGGCGTCTTCCTCGCCGGCGCCGAGCGCGTCGCGAGGGTCGGCGAGCTCGACGAGGAGATGGTCTACGAGTCCCGCGTCGGTGACGTGTTCCTGCTCGGCTCCTCCTCCTGGCGCATCGAGGAGATCACGGCCGACCGGGTGCTGGTCAGCCCGGCGCCGGGTCAGGCCGCCCGGATGCCGTTCTGGAAGGGCGACTCCCCGGGCCGCCCGATCGAGCTGGGCCGGGCCATCGGTGCCCGGCTGCGGAACCTGGCCCGGTCCGACGACGAGGCCGCGGCGACGTCGCTGGGCGAGGCCGGCCTGGACAAGTGGGCCACACAGAACCTCCTCGGTTACCTGCGCGACCAACAGGCCGCCACCCGCTCGCTCCCCGACGACCGGACCGTCCTGGTGGAACGCTTCCGGGACGAGCTCGGTGACTGGCGGCTCGCCGTGCACTGCGTCCTCGGTGCCAAGGTCAACGCTCCGTGGGCACTGGCCATCGCCCGGCGGCTGGCCGAACGCCACGGCGTGGACGCCCAGGTGCTCCCCGCCGACGACGGCATCGTGGTCCGGCTGCCCGACACCGCGGACTCCCCGCCCGGCGCCGAACTGATCGTCTTCGATCCCGACGAGATCGCACCGCTGGTCGCCGAGTCCGTCGGAGCCTCCGCGCTCTTCGCCTCCCGGTTCCGGGAGTGCGCGGCCCGCTCCCTGCTGCTGCCCCGGCGGGACCCCCGCCGCCGGCAGCCGCTCTGGCAGCAGCGGCAACGCGCCGCGCAGCTGCTCGACGTCGCCCGCGACTACCCGGAGTTCCCCGTCACCCTGGAGGCCGCCCGCGAATGCCTGCAGGACGTCTTCGACGTGCCCGGGCTCACCGAGGTGATGCGTGACCTCGCCAACCGCCGGATCCGGCTCGTCGAGGTGGAGACACCGGCCCCCTCACCGTTCGCCCGGTCGCTGCTCTTCGGCTACGTCGGCGCCTTCCTCTACGAGGGCGACGCCCCGCTGGCCGAACGGCGGGCCGCCGCCCTGGCACTGGACACCACCCTCCTCGGGGAGCTGCTCGGCCGGGTCGACCTGCGCGAACTGCTCGAACCTGCGGTCGTCACCGAGACCGAGCAGCAGCTGCGGTGGCGTACCGAGGCGCGCCGGCCCCGCGGGCCGGAGGACCTGGTGGAGCTGCTGCGGGTGCTCGGCGACCTCTCCGAAGCCGAACTGGCCGAACGCGGGGCACCCCCGCGGTGGCCCGCCGAGCTGGCCGGGGCCCGGCGCATCCTGCCGGTACGCATCGCCGGGCAGGAGCGCTGGATCGGCGTGGAGGACGCCGGGCGTTACCGCGACGCGCTCGGCGTGGCGCTGCCGGTCGGCGTGGCGCAGGCGTACCTGGAGCCGGTGACCGACCCGCTCGGTGACCTGATCGCCCGGTACGCGCGCACCCACGGGCCGTTCACCGCCGCCGACTGCGCGGCACGGTTCGGTCTCGGCGCCGCCGTCGCCGAGGCCGCCCTGCGCCGCCTGTCCGCCACGGGGCGGGTTGTCGCCGGCGAGTTCACGCCGTACCCGGTGGGCGGGGCCAGCGGCGGCGCGGTGACGCAGTGGTGCGACGCCGAGGTGCTGCGCCTGCTCCGACGCCGGTCGCTGGCCGCGCTGCGGCGGGAGATCGAACCGGTGTCGGCGCGCACGCTGGCGAACTTCCTGCCCCGCTGGCAGCACATCGGCTCCGCCGGCCGCGGGGTGGACGCTGTCGCCGCGGCCGTGGAGCAGCTCCAGGGGGTGGCGGTGCCGGCCTCCGCCCTGGAGAGCCTGATCCTGCCGGCCCGGGTGGCCGGCTACTCCCCCGCGTACCTCGACGAGCTCTGCGCCGGGGGCGAGCTGGTCTGGGCCGGGGCGGGCGCGATCGGGCGCCAGGACGGCTGGATCCGGCTGGTTTACGCCGACAGCGCCGCGCTGCTGTTCCCGCCCCCGGACGAGGCGACAGCGCTGACCCCGCTGCACGAGGCGGTGCTCGCCGCCCTCGATGACGGCCAGGCCCTCTTCTTCCGGCCGCTGGCCGACCGGGTCGGCGCGCTCGACGACGCCGAGCTGACGGCGGTCCTCTGGGACCTCGTCTGGAGCGGCCGGCTGACCAACGACACGCTCGCGCCGCTGCGGGCGCTGCTCGGCGGTGCCGGCGCGCACCGGTCCCGGGCGGCGGCCCCACGGGCGCGCTACCGCCGGCCGGGACGGGCGGTGCTGCCGGCCCGCTCCGGACCGCCGATCGCCGCCGGGCGCTGGTCCCGGCTGCCGGCCCCGGATCCGGACCCGACCCGGCACGCGACGCTGCTGGCCGACACGCTGCTGGAGCGGCACGGCGTGGTGACCCGCGACGCCGTCGCCGCCGAGCAGATCCCCGGCGGGTACGCCGCGGTCTACCCGGTGCTGGCCGCGCTCGAGGAGCGTGGGGCAGCCCGGCGCGGCTACTTCGTCGAAGGCCTGGGGGCGGCGCAGTTCGCCGTACCGGGCGCGGTGGACCGGCTGCGGGCCCTCGCCGACCCCGCCCGCGGCGATGACGAGGCCCGAGTGCTCGCCGCGACCGACCCCGCGAACCCGTACGGCGCCGCCCTGCCCTGGCCGGACCGGGTTGTCGAGTCCGGCGCGGGCGCGCCGGGCGGCACCGGCCACCGGCCCGGACGCAAGGCCGGGGCGCTGGTGGTGCTCGCCGCCGGCGAGCCGATCCTCTACGTCGAACGCGGGGGCCGGACCATCCTCTCGTTCACCGACGACGGCGGTGCGCTCGCGGCGGCGGCACGGGCGCTCGGTGCGGCCGTCGCCTCCGGCGCGCTCGGCGTGCTGTCGGTGGAGCGCGCCGACGGCGGGCCGGTGCAGAGCTCCCCACTTCGCGACGCCCTGACCGCCGCCGGCTTCCGCGCGACGCCACGGGGCCTGCGGCTGCGCACCTGACCGCGACCGGGCGCCTGACCACGGCCGGCTTCCGCCGACCCGGCGCCTCAGCACGGCGACCGGCGCTAGCCTGCGGTCATGCCTGGTTACCACTGGATCAGCCTGACCACCGACTACGGCCTGTCGGACGGTTTCGTCGCTGCCTGCCACGGGATGTTCGCCCGGATCGTGCCCGCCATCCGGATCATCGACGTCACCCACCTGGTGCCCCCGGCCGACGTCGCACGCGGAGCGGCGGTGCTGGCGCAGACCGCGCCGTACCTGCCGGACGCGGTGCATGTCGCGGTGGTGGATCCCGGCGTGGGAACCCAGCGACGGGGCGTCGCGCTGCAGACGCCCCGCGGGGCGCTCGTCGGCCCCGACAACGGCCTGCTGCTGCCGGCCGCAGATGCGCTCGGCGGCGTACGGGAGGCTGTCGAGCTGACCAACCCGGCCTGGTTCGCCGGGACCGTGTCGCACACCTTCCACGGCCGCGACGTCTTCGCGCCGGTCGCCGCGCACCTCGCGCTCGGTCACCGCATCAGCGAGGCCGGCCCCCAGCTCGACCCGGCCGACCTGGTCCGGCTGCCGGAGCCCCCTGTCGAAGTCGGTGACGGCTGGCTGAACGCACCGGTCCGCACCGTCGACCACTTCGGCAATGTGCAGCTCGGTGCGGACGCCTCGGCCCTGGCGGGGCTCGGTCCCCGGGTCCGGGTCGGCGAGGTCCGCGCCAGCAAGGCGGAGACCTTCGGGGTGGTGCCCCCCGGTGAGATGGTTGTCTACGGCGATTCGGCGGGCCTGGTGGCGGTGGCGATCAACGGCGGCCGGGCCGCGGACGTGCTCGGGGTGACCGCGGCGGATCCGCTCCGGATCGAAACCGTCGATTGAGATCCACACGGTCGATGCGGGAGACGGCCCGGTTGTGGAAGGCTCTGGTCCCGTGGGTGCACAACGAACTGCCGACGACGGCGCATGTCCTTGCTGTGGTTTTCTTACCGGCGTCACGACCTGTCCGATCTGCTTCTGGACCGACGACGGCCAGAGCGACACCGATGCCGATGTGGTCCGTGGCGGGCCCAACGGTGATCTGAGCCTCTCCGCCGCCCGGCTGAATTTCGCCATCTACGGCGCGAGCCATCCCCGATACCAGGACGTGGTGCGGACCGCCCGTCCTGACGAACGTGCCTGACGCCGGACTGTGAGCCGCCCGGCTGGTGCCGCACGTGTCAGCTGTGCGGCTCCGGCCTGGCCGCCGCCAGGCCGGGCGGCGCCTGCCGTGGCCGAAGCACCTCACCGCCGCCGAGGACGGCGCGCCCGAGCTGGGTGGGGGTGACCGCGGCACGTTCGGCGCTCGCCCCCTCCGGAAGCTCGAACGGCGAGCGGAACGGGAAGTACCGGGGCAGGAAGTCACGCAGCATCTCGACCTGCTCCACGAGGGGGACCTCGGCGGAGTCGGTGTCGTTGAGGCAGAACACGTCGAAGTTGCGCCGGCGCAGCAGTCTCGCCAGCTTCACCGGAGTCGATGGGTGAGCCAGATCGGCGTAGGTGTAGGCGATCCGCCCCGGCACCGACCGCCGGGTCAGGTACGCCCAGTAGTGCTGTAGCGAGGAGGGGATCGAGAGGTCCCCGGGGTGGCGGAACCGGTGGGCGGCGGTCTGCCGTACCTCGTCGCGCAGTTCGCGTTCGATCTCGGCCAGCACGCTGCGCTGCAACGGGTACGGCACGTGCTGCATCTTCTGGGTGATGGTGCGGCCGAACCGTTCGGCGATGTGCCGGCGGTTGTTCTTTCCGGCGGCGGTGACCGGAGCGTCGAAGACGGTGACCGGGCCGGGGTCCAGCTGCGCAGGCGAGCGGAAGAACTTCGCGATGCCGTTGGCGTGGAAGAACGTCGTCGGGCGGACCGGACGGCCGAGGAACATGTCGTCGTTGAAGTAGACGAAGTGTTCGGCGAGGCCGGGTATGCGGTGCAGCCGCGACTCGATGGCGTGTGAGTTGAAGGTGGGCAGCACCGAGGTGTCGTCGAAGATCTGACGATGGCTGACCACCGTGATCCGGGGATGCTCCGGGTCGAGCCAGGCCGGCACCTGGTCGTCGGTGACCAGGAAGATGCGCCGCAGCCACGGGGCGAAGGTCGCCAGTGAGCGAAACGAGTACCGCAGTTCGTCGCGGCTGGTGTAGCGGGAGTCGTTCGCCGCGATCGGGTTTATCTGGCCCTGGCCGGTTCGTTGCAGTGCCGCGTTCTTGCGCTTCGTCCAGTCGGGGTCGGCGCCGTCGACCCAGGTGTAGACGGCGTCGATCGGGAATTCGATCGTCTCCACCGGGGTGGTGGCGAACTCCTCCCGGGAGCGGTAGCCGTCGTCGGCGGCGGTGACCCGGTACGGCTTGAGCCCATCCGCACTGCCGTGGAATTCGCTCAACGCCCGCGCCGTTACCCGGCAGGCGCTGGGCGCGGCGGGGAAGACCGCACCGACTCCGTTGCGGCGGGGAGCGAGCAGCGCAGGCGCTTCTTCCTCGGTGCCGGGCAGGTCGGCCCAGAACTCCACCTCGCAGGCGACGTCGGCGGCGATGACCAGGGTCGCGGTCGGGTCGGTGAGCGGGAAGAAGACCTGCACCACCGTCACCTGGCGCTGGGCCGGCCGGAACACGCCGTTGACGACCCGCCCGGTCCGGATCACCGCACCGGCGAGCTGCGGGGCGGAACACAGCAGCCGCAGCACGCGGTCGCGGTCGCGGTCGCCGACGGCCACCGCCGAGGTCAGGTCATTGGCGGGACGCAGGCAGGAGTATTCGATGCCGCCGCTTTCCAGGAGGGCGACGACAGTGTCCAGATTCCGCCGCCAGGCGGCCGTCGGACTCGCCTCGGTGACGACCGTGGCGCGCAGGGTGCCGTGTGTGCCCGTCAGGCGCAGCCGACTGCCCACCGCTGCCGGCGAGCGGCGGCCCGGGGTCCGGGTCAACCGCCGCACCAGCCAGAGCCGACGTTGTGACGGGACGAGGTACAGCAGTCGCAGGCGATGCTCCCTCGGGAGCACCCGGTACAAGCGCAAAGCGATCATCAATTGTCTCGGCAGGTGTCGCGGGACGGATCCGGAGCGACCAGCAGGCCAACCCGGCGTAATCATTTCGTCACTCATCATGGCCGAAGGAGCGGGAAGTAGCGGACCGCACACGCCGTGCAACGGAATCGGTGACTGCTCAGCTCCGGTCCCCGGACAGGACGTTCCGCGTGGATCGTCGCGACCGGACCGCCCACGCGGCACGATGGAGCGATGCCCGAAGGGGACACTGTCTGGAACACGGCGCGGCTGCTGCACCGCGCTCTCGCCGGAACCCGGCTCACCGGCACAGACCTGCGGGTGCCGGCGCTGGCGACGACGGACCTGACCGGCTGGGTCGTGGTCGAGTCGGCCAGCCGCGGCAAGCACCTGCTGCTGCGACTGGCCGCACCGGACGGCGGCGAGCGCCGAACCCTCCACTCCCACCTGCGCATGGAGGGGTCCTGGCGCACGTACGCGCCGGGGCAGCGCTGGACCGGCGGACCGGGTCATTTGATCCGGGCGGTGCTGCGCGCCCCGCAGGCGGTGGCTGTCGGTTACCACCTGCACGAGCTGACGCTGGTGCCGACCGACGAGGAGGAGCGGATCGTCGGCCGGCTCGGGCCCGACCCGCTCGGCACGGACTGGGACGTCGACGAGGTGGTGCGGCGGTTGCTGACCGAGCCGGAGACCGCAGTCGGCGAGGCCCTGCTGGACCAGAGCAAACTCGCCGGGGTCGGGAATCTCTACAAGTGCGAGGCGCTCTTCCTGCGCGGGATCTCGCCGTGGACACCGATCGGGGAGGTCACACAGCCGGCGGCGCTGGCGGAGCTTGCGGGCAGGCTCCTGGCGGCGAATCGCGGCCGCTGGACCCAGAGCAGCACGGGCTCACTGCGGCGCGGCGAGACGACCTATGTGCACGGCCGCCGGGGCCGGCCCTGCCGCCGCTGCGGCACTCCCATCCGGGTCGCGGGTCAGGGCGAGAGGATCACCTACTGGTGCCCTGCCTGCCAGCCCGACCGTCGGTGACCCGGTAGCGGCTTGCGGTGCGACGTCGGCCTCAGTAGGCGGTGGAGATCGGCCGTTCGGCGGCACGCAGCTCGGCGAGCGCGGCGGCGACCTCGCGGAGCAGGTCTCCCGCTTCGGTGAGCCGCGCGGTGTCCGGCCCGGCGCCGTGGACCGGGACGGTGGTCTGGGCCACGTAGTCCAGCGCCGCGACCACCAGGTGCTCGTACGCCTCCACCCCGCCCTGCAGCTGCCCCATGAGCTCGTCACGGGCGTGCCGGAGCTGGTCGCGACCAGCCGGCGGGGCGGTGGCGAGGGCGCGTTCCATGCCGGCGGTCTGCTCGACCAGGGCGCTGAGCGTACGGCGGGCTTCGGCGGCTTCGGCGAGCACCGGCTCGGCCACCCCGGTCAGCTGCCCGGCGACAGCGGCCAGGGTCTGCGATGCCCGGTCGAGCCGCTCCCAGGCGGTGCCGGTGGCGGAGCCGCGCAGCGCGAAGCGGGTCCGCTGCCGGCGGAGTTCGGTCAGCACCCCGGCGCCGACCGGCAGCCGCTCGACGGCGCTGACCAGCCGGGCGCGGTTGCGGGCTGCCTGTTCGGCCGCGTCGAGGGCGGGCGGCGCCGGCCGAGCCGCGACCCGGCGCAGCTCACTCCAGCGCCAGGCGGCGAGCATCGTCGAGGCACCGGCCGCGCCGGCCCAGACCGCGTCGGCCATGCCGAGACCGGCGTAGGGGGTGAGGATGGCGGCGGCGCCCGCAAGGCCGCCGGCGGCGACACTCCACCGCCGGGCAGACCCCCGCAGCCGGCGTAGCCGGCGGAAGTACCGGGCCCGTTCGTCCGCCACCACTGCCCTCCCGTTGATGTCAGCTCGCGGTGCCGGCGTCTCCGGTGCCGCCCTGTTCCTTGGCGAGGCTGGCCCGGATCGCGTCCAGCCGGGCCGCGCTGTTCGGGTCCGCGCCCGCGCCCGACGCCGCCTGCTGCTCGACCGCGGGCCGCTGCGGGTTCGCCGCCAGCTGCTCGCCGGCCATGCTGCTGCGGATCTGCTCGAGCCGGGACACACCTGCGGTGTCCAGGCTAGCCCGCTGGATCTCCATCATGCGACCTTCGACGGAGTTGCCGGCCAGCTCGGCCCGGCCCATCGCGTTGGTGTAGCGGCGTTCGATCTTGTCCCGGACCTCGTCGAGGGAGGGAGTGTTACCGGGCGCTGCCAGCGACGACATCGACTCCAGCGACTTGGCCACCGTCTCCTGCATCTTGGCCTGCTCGAGCTGGCTGAGCAGCTTGGTCCGCTCGGCGAGCTTCTGCTGGAGGATCATCGAGTTGTTCTCCACCGCCTGGCGGGCCTGCCCGGCCGCGGCGATCGCCTGGTCGTGCAGCGTCTTGAGGTCCTCCGCGCCCTGCTCGGCGGTGACCAGCTGACCGGCCAGCGTCTGCGCGGACTGCTCGTAGCGTCCCGCCTCGACCTCGTCGCCGCCGGCGCGTGCCCGGTCGGCCAGGACCAGCGCCTGCCGGGCCATCGCCTGGAGGCGCTCGACCTCGGACATCTGCCGGGAGAGCTTCAGCTCCAGCTGCCGCTGGTTGCCGATCACTGCCGCAGCCTGCTGAACCAGCGCCTGGTGCTGGCGCTGCGCATCTTCGATGGCCTGCTGGATCTGGATCTTGGGATCCGCGTGCTCATCGATCTGAGCGCCGAAGAGCGCCATCAGGTAGCGCCAGCCCTTGACGAACGGGTTAGCCATTGTTGCGGTATCCCCTCAGTGACATCCCACGGTTACTGCCCACGGGACGCAACAGCGGCGACCACGCGGCAGGGTCTCCATCGTCTCAGCCCGGCGCCACCCCTGTCACCCGTCACCGGGCCGACGACGTGATCAACACTACGCGGGGCCCCACGAAGAGCGGGCAATGCACCGCCGCGCCCCATCGGGCCGCCTTTTCAGGCGGCGCAGACCACGTCGCGGTGCGGCTCGCCGGCGACCCGCCGGGTGGCACGCAGCGTGGTCTTCAACGGCGTCTCCTGCCGTACCTCGACGGAGACCTTGCCGTCGGTGGCGACCTGGCGCACCGGCCGGCGCTCCGCGCGGCGGGCCGGCTGCGCGGCCGGCTCTGCCGCCGCCACCGGCATCAGCTCCGGCAACTGCTCGGCGAGCGCCACAGTGTCGCTGACCTCGCGCAACAGCTCGGAGAGGCGGGCGCCGAGCGCGTCACAGATGGCCGCCAGCAGCTCGCTGGAAGCCTCCTTCTGGCCGCGTTCGATCTCGGAGAGGTAGCCCAGGCTGACGTTCGCGGCCGAGGAGACCTCGCGCAGGGTGCGATGCTGACCCTGACGCCGCGCCCGCAGCGCATCGCCGATCACCCGTCGGAGCAGGACCATCGCACCTCCCCTGATCTGGAACCCACCGCACCGCGGCTCTGCGCGGCACCGGAGGGCGGCTCCGCCTCCGGCGGCACCATCCGTTGCCGAAGCCTTCCCGCAACCGTACCTGCCTTCGGCTCTCCTGACATCGGACCCCGCCCCGGAGATTGCCCGGCCCCCGCTACCGCCCGGCGGCCGCCAGCGCGTGCAGCTGGTCGGCGAGCAGTCGCAGCGCCTCGGTCACCGACGCGGTGCGGATCAGGTCCCGGCCACCCGACAGCTCCAACCGGCGCACCGTGCTCCCCTGCGGCCCGGCGACGGCGACGTAGACCAGGCCCACCGGCTTGCCGTCCTGCGGCTGCGGCCCGGCGACCCCGGTGGTCGCCACGCACCAGTCCGCGAGGCAGCGTTTCCGGCCGCCCTCGGCCAGCGCCCGGGCGACGTCCGGGTCGACCGGTCCGCGCTCCCGCAGCAGCTCCTGCGGTACGTCGGCCAGCAGCGCCTTCATCTCCGTGGCGTAGACGACCAGCCCACCCCGGAACACCCGGCTGGCCCCGGCCACCTCCACCACGTTCGAGGCGAGCAGGCCACCGGTCAGCGACTCGACGGTGGCGAGGCTCTCCTGCCGCTCGACCAGGGCGTGCACCACCGCTGCGGCCGCACTGCCGCCGGGTTGCCGCCCCTGCGCGTCGCGTTCCATCGGTTCCTCCTCCCGCTGCGCCGCATGTGACAACGCGCAGCCGGCACAGGAATTGCCCGGACCGGGTGAGGCTCAATCCCGGCTGCGCAGCCGTACCGCCCGCAGCACGTAGTCGATCCCGGTCACCACGGTCACCAGCACCGCGGCCCCCATCACCCACGGGCCCACCGCGGCCAGGGCCGCCGGCAGCGGCAGGAGGTACCAGACGATCGCCGCGATCTGCAGAGCGGTCTTGACCTTACCGCCGTGGCTGGCGGCGATCACGCCGTACCGGATCACCCAGAACCGGATCGCGGTGACACCCCACTCGCGGACCAGGATCAGCGCCGTCACCCACCAGGGCAGCAGGTCGTACCAGGAGAGCAGCACCAGGGCGGCGCCGGTGAGCGCCTTGTCGGCGATCGGGTCGGCGACCTTGCCGAACGAGGTGACCAGATCGAACCGGCGGGCGATCCAGCCGTCCAGCAGGTCGGTCATCGAGGCGATGAGGAAGACCACGCAGGCGGCGATCTGCCAGCCGGGACGCGTCATCTGCGAGACGACGACCAGCGCCACGAAGACCGGCACCAGCAGCAGCCGTGCCCCGGTGAGGAGATTGGCCGCGTTCAGCAGCGGCGGGGTCCGGACCGCGGCCTGCGCGGGCTCGGTCACCCGGGTCACCGCTGACCCGGCGCCGCGGAGATCATCGCCACCGGCACCGCGACCAGGTCCACACCCTCGGTGCCGGTGACCGTGGCACTGACCAGGTCGCCGGGGCGCAGCGCGGCCAGGTCGACCCCGCCGTCGGCGGGCGCGACCAGCGTCGTGGAGCCGTCGACCTCGGGGGCCTGGTGCGCCGCCCGGCCCTCGACAATGCCCTCCTCGATGCTGTCGACGAGGACCTCGACGGTGTCGCCGAGACGCTCCTCGGCGCGCTGCGAGCAGAGCTCGTCGGCGAGCGCGGCGAGCCGGTCGTAGCGGCGCTTGATCGTCGCGGCGGAGACCTTGCCGGGCAGCCCGGCGGCCTCGGTGCCGTCCTCGTCGCTGTAGTCGAAGACGCCGATGGCGTCCAGCCGTGCCTCGGAGAGGAACCGGACCAGCTCCTCGTAGTCGGCGCGGGTCTCGCCGGGGAACCCGACGATGAAGTTGCTGCGGGCACCGGCTGCCGGCGCCAGGGCCCGGGCGGAGTCGAGCAGCTCCAGGAAGCGCTCGGTGGAGCCGAACCGCCGCATCCGGCGCAGCACGGGCTCGCTGGAGTGCTGGAACGACAGGTCGAAGTAGGGGGCGACACCGGGAGTGCCCGCGATCGCCTCGATCAGGCCGGGGCGGGTCTCGGCCGGCTGCAGGTAGCTCGCGCGCACCCGGACGATGCCGTCGATCGCCGCCAGCTGCGGCAGGAGCTTCTCCAGCGCCCGCGGGTCACCGAGGTCCTTGCCGTAGGAGGTGGAGTTCTCGCTGACCAGCACCAGCTCCCGCACCCCGGACTTGGCCAGCCACTCCGCCTCGGCGAGCAGCTCGTCAGGGGTACGCGAGACGAAGGCGCCACGGAAGGCCGGGATCGCACAGAAGGCGCAGCGCCGGTCGCAGCCACTGGCCAGCTTCAGGGAGGCCACCGGGCCGGAGTCCAGACGACGGCGCAGCACCTGCCGCAGGTGGGCCGGGGTGTGCTCGTCGGTCACCGGCTCGGAACCGTGACCGGGGACCACTACCGCGGCGGCGCGCCGCTGCACCGGGGTCAGCGGCAGCAGTTTGCGCCGGTCCTGGGGGGTGTGCGCGACGAGCGTCTCACCGGCGAGCACGGCGTCGAGGCGCTGGGCGATCTGCGGGTAGTCGTCGAAGCCGAGCACCGCCTGCGCCTCGGGGAGGCTGTCGGCCAGTTCCCGGCCGTACCGCTCGGCCATGCAACCGGCGGCGACGACCTTCGCGCCCGTCTCGGAGGCTGCCAGCAGGGTCTGGATGGAGTCCTGCTTCGCCTTCTCCACGAAGCCACAGGTGTTGACCAGCACCACGTCGGCGTTCTCACCGTCGGTGGTCACCTGCCAGCCGTCGGCGTGCAGGCGGGCGGCGAGTTCCTCCGAGTCGACCTCGTTACGGGCACAGCCGAGAGTCAGCAGGGCGACCTTGCGGCCGGCGGGAGCGGAGATGGGGTCAGCGGCAGACACCATCCGAGGGTACCGGGCGGCGGTGCCCAGGTCGTAACGGCGCTCGGCGGGAGCGACCCCTTGCACAACCACGGCCGGTGCCGGTGATCACCAGCGCGCCCGCGGGCCGCACGCGATGAGGGACGATGTACGCCGAGCGGCGCGGACCGAGCGCCGGGAAGAGGTGAGCGCGATGGCCTGGCTGGTACTGGTGATCTCGGGGCTGCTGGAGACGGCCTGGGCGATCGCACTGGACCGCACCGCCGGGTTCACCCGGCTCGTCCCGTCGCTGGTCTTCCTGGTCACTGTCAGCCTGAGCATGGCCGGGCTGGCGTACTCGATGCGCCACATCCCGGTCGGCACGGCGTACGCGGTGTGGGTGGGGATCGGGGCGGTCGGCACGGCGCTGGTGGGCATGGTGGCGCTCGGCGAGCCGGCGAACGTGCCCCGGCTGCTCTGCCTGCTGCTGGTTGTCGCCGGGGTGATCGGACTGAAGGTCTTCTCCTGAGGGCACACCGGCGACGGCCGGCCCGGGTGCACACCGACCACGGCGTGCACCGGCCGGCCGCAAAAGGGGCCGGCGCCGCACAGGCGTAGACGCGGTCCGTGGCGGGTAGAGATGACCGACTCATCCCACCTCGTACCACGGAGGAAGCAATGGCCGACATGCCGAACGGCGCACGTCCGGGCAGCCGCGGCGGCGCCGCCCGCGTCTGCACCATCATCGCGTTCGTCTTCGCGGTGCTGGCGATCTTCCTGTCACCGCTGATCTTCGGCGTGCTCGGCCTGATCCTCGGCATCGTCGGGGCGACCCTCGGCGACAAGCCGCTCGGCTGGTACGCCGCCGGGACCGCCGTGCTCGGCGCGGTGATCGGGGTCCTGATCAACGTCGCCATCATCAACACCTGATCCGGCCGGGACCGCCTTCAGCTCTCCTGGAGCCCCGCCAGCGCCTCGTCCAGCTCGTCGGGCTTGACCAGCACCTCGCGGGCCTTGGAGCCCTCGGACGGCCCGACGATGCCGCGGGTCTCCATCAGGTCCATCAGCCGGCCCGCCTTGGCAAAACCGACCCGCAGCTTGCGCTGGAGCATCGAGGTCGAGCCGAACTGCGAGTTGACCACCAGCTCGATCGCCTGGATCAGCACCTCCAGGTCGTCGCCGATGTCCTCGTCGATCTTCTTCTTGTTGTCCTGGGCCGGGGCCAGCACGTCGGGGCGGAACTCCGGCTCCCGCTGGTCCTTGCAGAACTTGACGACGTCGGCGATTTCCTTCTCGGTGACCCAGGCGCCCTGGATCCGGACCGGCTTGGAGGCGCCCATCGGCAGAAAGAGCCCGTCGCCGCGGCCCAGCAGCTTCTCCGCGCCCGGCTGGTCGAGGATGACCCGGGAGTCGGCCAGCGACGAGGTGGCGAACGCCAGCCGGGACGGCACGTTGGCCTTGATCAGACCGGTGACCACGTCGACCGACGGCCGCTGGGTGGCGAGCACCAGGTGGATGCCGGCGGCCCGGGCGAGCTGCGTGATGCGCACGACGGAGTCCTCCACGTCGCGCGGCGCGACCATCATCAGGTCCGCCAGCTCGTCGACGATCACCAGCAGGTACGGGTACGGCCGCATCTCCCGCTCGCTGCCCGGCGGCGCCTTGATCTCGCCGTTGCGGACCTTGCGGTTGAAGTCGTCGATGTGGCGCACCCCGTTGGCGGCGAGGTCGTCGTAGCGCATGTCCATCTCGCGGACCACCCACTCCAGGGAGTCCGCGGCCTTCTTCGCGTTGGTCACGATCGGTGTCACCAGGTGCGGGATGCCCTCGTAGCCGGTCATCTCCACGCGCTTGGGGTCGATCAGCAGCAGCCGCACCTCGTCCGGTGTGGCGCGGGTCAGGATCGAGACCAGCAGGGTGTTCAGGCAGGAGGACTTACCGGCGCCGGTGGCGCCGGCGATCAGGATGTGCGGCATCTTGGCGAGGTTGGCCACCACGAAGCCGCCCTCGATGTCCTTGCCGAGCGCCACCATCATCGGGTGGTGGTCGCTGGTCGCCGCCCGCGACCGCAGCACGTCGCCGAGCGCGACGTTCTCCGGGTCGGTGTTCGGGATCTCCACGCCGACCGCGCTCTTGCCGGGAATCGGGCTCAGGATCCGTACGTCCGGGCTCTTGACGGCGTAGGCGATGTTGCGGGAGAGCTGGGTGATCCGCTCGACCTTGACGCCGGGCCCGAGCTCCACCTCGTAGCGGGTGACCGTCGGCCCGCGGGTGAACCCGGTGACGGCGGCGTCCACGTCGAACTGCTCGAAGACGCCGGTGAGGGCGTTGATGATCTCGTCGTTGGCCTTGCTGCGCGACTTCGGCGCCGACCCGGTCTTGAGCAGGTTCGCCGGCGGGAGCTTGTAGTCGCCCTCGGTCGCCGTGAGCGCCAGCTGCTCGGCCCGGGTGGGGGGCGGCGAGTGCTCCGGCGGCTCGGCGGCCCGGCGGGCGGCGGGCACCTTGGCGGGCCGGCGTTCCGGCACGGCGGGCTCGCGTACCAGGATCTCGTCGGCATCGTCGAGCCCGAGGTCCGGCTCCGGCGCGGCGCTGCGACGGGGCCGGGCCGAACGACGGCGCCCCGGTGCTGCGGCGGCGGCCTCGGCGGCGTCGTCGACCTCACCGAGGAGCGGCGGCCGGCCGAGGAGCCGTGCGGTGAGCTCCCGGAGCCGCTCCGGCACCTTGTTGACCGGCGTGGCGGTGACCACCAGCAGACCGAAGACGAGCCAGAGCAGCAGCAGCGGCACCGCCACCCAGGGGGTCACCGCCCGCTGCAGCAGGTCGCCGACGGCGGCGCCGATGAGACCACCGGCGTAGTCACGCTCGACATTGGTCGTCGGGTCCTGCCCGATGTGCAGCAGCGCGGCGGTCGCCACCAGCATCGACGACCAGCCGACAAGCCCCCGGCCGCGGTGCTCCGGTTCGCCCGGATCGCGCATCAGCCGGACCGCGCCGATCAGCAGCAGCAGCGGCAGCACCGCCGCGATCGCGCCGATGAAGAGGCGGATGCCGTCGGCCAGGCCGGCGCCGAGCGGTCCGGCACCGGCGAACCAGACAGCGACTCCACTGAGGATCGCCATGCCGAGCAGGAGCAGTCCCAGCCCGTCGCGGCGGTGCTCCGGATCGAGGTCCCGGGCGGTCGCCGCCTGCCGGCCCATCGCCCGCACCGACCAGCCGACGCTGCGCGCCACACCCATCCAGACCGAACGCGCCGCGCGAACGGCACCGCTGGGCTGGGATTTCTTGACCGGCCGTCGTCGGGCCGCCGTCGAGGGCTTCTTCGCCGGCTGCCGTGCGCGGCCGGTCGCGGAGCTGCGCGACGACGCGCCGCGCCGCCGGCTCGCCTGAGAGGTACGACCCGCCATAGAGTCACCGTAACGGCGCGAGCGGGTTCTCACCCGCTTTTGCGGGTCGTGTCCGCGTGCCGCCGCACCTGCACCACGTCGAGGAGTGATATTCGCCGCAGGAGGGTTCGCCCATGGCGCCGGCGCACAGTCAGGACAGAACGGACGGTCGGATCGACGGCGCGGAAGAGCTGCTCGCGCTGACCGAGGAGCTGATCCGCTCGGTGCTGACCGCCCGGGGTCACCGGCCCGAACCCGGGACGCCGCTGCGCCTGACGTCGCCGGCCGGCACGACCCTGCTGGTACGACCGGGTCGGGCCGGCAGTCGGCTGGAGGTGGAGATCCGGCTCACCGCCGCTTTCTCCATTCCCGACATTCCGCGCCTGTACGGCTTCTGCAACGCCTGGAACCACGACCGCTTCTGGCCGTCGGCCTATGTCGAGGTCGGCGACCGCGGCACGGTCGGCGTGCGCGGGGCGAGCGTCACGGACCTGCCGTACGGGGTGGCTCCGCACCAGCTCGCCCGGCTGCTGGAACGCGCCCTGGCCGCCGGTGACGAACTGGCCCGGGCCGCCGCCGGCCTGGACCCTTCGAGCAGCCGGCAGGCCAGGTGATCTCCCGGGACCGGCTCGCCGCCGTGCTGGCCTGCGCCCGCGACCTGCCCGACGGCGAGGAGAAGTACGCCGAACTGCAGCGCATCGCCGCGCACGCCGACAGCGGCGGGCACCAGCGGATCGGCTTCGCGGCCCGGATGGCGCTGCTGGAGGCGTACCGCGGCGGCGGGCAGGGCTGGCGGGCGCACGAACCGCTGCTCTGGTGCCTCGGGCTGGCCGGCGACCGGCCGGAGTGGATCGACCAGGCGGACCGGTGGCGGCTGCACCGGCAGCAGCGCGCCACCATCGCGGCCTTCTGCACCAGCACCCGGGTGGGCCGCGCCCAGACCGAGGAGCTCCTGGCGGAGCTGCGCCGCCGGCTTCCCGGTGGTGACGCGCCGCCGGAGGTGGTCGCCGATCTGAGTGCCCGCATCGCCGACCATCTCGGCGACGAGGCGGGTGCGCGGCGGTGGCTTGAACGCGGTGCCGCCGCCGAGGCCGACGAGTACAGCGACTGCCCCGGCTGTGCTCCCGCTCGCCGCGCCCGGCTGCTCGCCGGCTGGGGGCAGTGGGAGGCGGCGGTCCGCAGCGCCGAGGCGGGACTGCGGGACGGGCCTGGCTGTCCCGCCCAGCCGGAGCGGAACCTGGCGGCGCTGATGCTGCCCTACCTGCGGCTTGGCCGGGTCGAGGAGGCCACGGCGGCGCACCTGCGGTCGTACCGGCGGCACCGCGAGGAGGCGGCGGCCTTCGGTGAGATCGGCGGGCACCTGCGCTTCTGCATGCTCGCCGGAGAAACCGAACGAGGGCTGGCCATCCTCATCGCGCAGCTGCCCCGCCTGGCGGGCGCCACCGACGAACTCGCCGCCATGGAGTTCGCCGCGGCGGGTGCCGCGCTCTGCCAGGCCACGACCGGACCCGGCGTCGCCGCGGGGCCGGATGCCGGGCTGCCGCGCGAGCGCGCCGACGCGCTCGGTGCCCAGCTGCTGGCGACGGCGCGGCAGCTCGCCGGGGCGTTCGACGCCCGCAACGGCACCGGGCACCAGTCCGGCCGGGTCGCCGCCTGGCTGGCCGAGCCGGACACCCGCACGACACCGGCCCAACGGGAACCCCGGCGACGACTGCCCGCACCCGACGCCGGCGACGCACCGGGCTCCACCGGTGTCGGCCACCACGCCGACGACCGGGACGCGCAGGGAGACACCGGCGACCACGGCGCGGACGAGGCCGACCGCCGCATCCCCGAACCGCTGAGCGTCGCCGCTGTCACCGCCGCGCTGCGCCGGCGCGGATGCCGCTACGCGCTCGACGCCACCCGGACGGTCGGTGTGCGCTCCGGTCCGGCGACCGTGCAGTTCGAACTCGCCGGCGACGACGGGGAGATCCTGCACGCCCGGATCGTCACCGACCACCGCCTGCCGGCCCGCCGCCTGGCCGCCGCCTACGCCTTCTGCAACTGGTGGAACCGGGACCGGCTCACGCCGAAGGCGTACGTGCACGACACCGGAGGCGGGGAGCTGGTGTTCGGGGCAGGGCTCAGCACCGACCTCGCGTACGGCGTCGCCGCCGACCAGCTCGACGCGCTGATCGCCACCGCGCTGGAGTCCGCGGCCGGCTACGGCCGGGCGGTGGCAGCGCTCGGCTGACCGGCGCGGCGGCGGCGCAGCGCCAGCCCGGCCCACGAGCCGAGCACCACCAGCGCCACCAGCACCTGCACCGCGAGCGTGAAACGTTCCGGATAGAGGACGCCCTCGACGTACCGGTCGATGAAGCCGCCCTGCGGGGCCGGCTCCCCGGCGCGCTGCCGGGACCACTCCTCGGCCCAGGTGAGCGGGCAGACCAGCGGGACGAACAGGACGGTGGTGCCCCACACCGCCGCGGCGACGTGCAGCACGATGCTGCGCGGCCAGCGCCAGGCGAGGAAGCCCCCGGCGACCAGGTACGCCAGGAAGCCGAAGTGCGCCACCACGATCACCAGAGTCAGGAGTCGATACGCCGTCACGCGCAGAAGGCTACGTACTGTGCGGCCTGTCGCCCTGGGTACGCGTACCCAGAAACGGCTACGGCCGGACCCGCACGAGGCGGATCCGGCCGTAGGCCGGCGGTGTCAGACCTCGACGACCGTCGGCATGATCATCGGGCGACGACGGTACGCGTCGTTGACCCAGCGGCCGACGGTGCGCCGCACGATCTGCTGAAGCTGGTGCGGGTCGGTGATCCCGTCACCCGCCGCGCGGTTGAGCGCCTCGGTGACCAGCGGGATGGCCGGGTCGAAGGCGGAGGGGTCCTCGGAGAAGCCCTTCGCCGAGACCGTCGGCCCGCCGACGACCTTGCCGGTGACCGAGTCGACCACGACGGTGACGGCGATGAAACCGCCGTCGCCGAGGATGCGCCGCTCGGTCAGCAGCGACTCGCTGACGTCGCCCACGGCGAGCCCGTCGACATAGACGTAGCGGCTCTTGACGTGGCCGACGACGCTGGCGCGCCCCTCGACCAGGTCGACGACGTCGCCGTCCTCGCAGAGCACCACCCGGTCGGGGGCCACGCCGGACTCGATGCCGAGCCGGGCGTGGGCGCGCAGGTGCCGCCACTCGCCGTGCACCGGCATCAGGTTGCTCGGCCGGACCACGTTGAGCAGATAGAGCAGCTCACCCGCCGGGGCGTGCCCGGAGACGTGCACCTTCGCGACCTCCTTGTGCACCACGTTCGCGCCGGCGCGGGCGAGCCGGTTGATCACGCGGTACACGGAGGTCTCGTTGCCCGGCACCAGCGAGCTGGCCAGCACGACCGTGTCGCCGGGGGCGATGGTGATGTGCCGGTGGTCGCCGCTTGCCATCCGGCCCAGGGCGCTCATCGGCTCACCCTGCGAACCGGTCGACATCAGCACGATCTCGTTCGGCGGCAGCGCGGTCGCCTCGTCGAGGCCGACGACCATGCCCGCCGGGATGTTGAGCAGCCCGAGGTCCCGGGCGATGCCCATGTTTCGCACCATCGAACGCCCGATCAGGGCGACCTTGCGGCCGTGCTCCGCGGCGGAGTCGAAAACCTGCTGCACGCG
This sequence comes from Melissospora conviva, assembly GCF_049523535.1. Classification (NCBI taxonomy): domain Bacteria; kingdom Bacillati; phylum Actinomycetota; class Actinomycetes; order Micromonosporales; family Micromonosporaceae; genus Melissospora; species Melissospora conviva. The sequence goes on along the minus strand of NZ_JBLLDT010000003.1, from coordinate 230,908 downwards.
GTGCACGTGCGAGGCGAAGGAGGCGACGATGATCCGTCCGGTCGCCTTCGCGAAGATCGCGTCGAGGACCGGTCCGATCTCCTTCTCCGGGGTGACGTAGCCGGGAATCTCGGCGTTGGTCGAGTCCGACAGGAGCAGGTCCACACCCTCGGCGCCGAGCCGGGCGAAACCGGCCAGGTCGGTGATGCGCCCGTCCAGCGGCAGCTGGTCCATCTTGAAGTCACCGGTGTGCAGCACCAGCCCGGCCGGGGTGCGGATGGCGACCGCCATCGCGTCCGGGATCGAGTGGTTGACCGCGAAGAACTCGCACTCGAACGGGCCGAGCTGCTCGCGGTCGCCCTCACGCACCGTCAACGTGTACGGCTTGATCCGCCGCTCGGCGAGCTTCGCCTCGACCAGGGCGAGGGTGAACTGCGAACCGACCAGCGGGATGTCCTTCTTGTGCGCCAGCAGGTACGGCACCGCGCCGATGTGGTCCTCGTGCCCGTGGGTCAGCACGATCGCCTGGACGTCGTCGAGCCGGTCCAGGATCGGACCGAAGTCCGGCAGGATCAGGTCGACACCGGGCTGTTCGACGTCGGGGAAGAGCACCCCGCAGTCGACGATGAGCAGCTTGCCGTCGTACTCGAAGACCGTCATGTTGCGGCCGATCGCACCGAGACCGCCGAGCGGAATGATCCGCAGGCCGCCCTCGGGAAGCGGGGGTGGCAGCTCCGCCTCGTTGTGTGCCGCTGTCATGCCACCACCTCTACTTTCCCTTTGAACGCCGCGCGAGCGCGGCCGAATTTCCCATCGAACGCCGCGCGAACGCGGCCATCTGTCTTACGGGCCGCGCGAACACGGCCGCCTGTCTTACGGGCCGCGTACACACGGCCCTCTGTGCTGCCGGCCGGCGCCAGGAGGGCGCGACCGGGCGTCTGCGCCGGGTGCCGCAACCTCACCCGGGCAGGTCCAGCCCGGCTGCCGCGAAGTCGAGGCGCAGCTGGGCGATCTCGTCCTCGGTCGCCGGCACCAGCGGGGAGCGCACCGGCCCGGCCGGCAGGCCGAGCGCGGTCAGGCCCGCCTTGACCAGGATGACACCCTGGGTGCGGAAGATCCCCGTGTAGAGCGGCAGCAGCTGCCGGTGCAGGGCCAGCGCGGTGGCGATGTCACCGGCCTCGTACGCCTCGATCATGCGCTTGGTGCCGGGACCGGTGAAGTGCGTGGAGGTGCCGACCATGCCGACCGCGCCGACGGCCAGCGCCGGCAGGGTGGTGGCGTCGTCGCCGCAGTAGATTGCCAGATCGGTCCGGCTGGTCACCCAGGAGGTGGCGATCAGATCGACCTTGGCGTCCTTGACGGCGACGATGCGCTCGTGCTCGGCGAGGCGGACCAGGGTCTCGGTGGCGATCGGCACACCCGAGCGGTGCGGGATGTCGTAGAGCATCACCGGCAGCGCGGTGGCATCGGCGACCGCGGTGAAGTGCCGGACCAGCCCCGCCTGCGGCGGCTTGTTGTAGTACGGCGTGACCACCAGCAGCCCGTGCGCGCCGGCCTTCTCGGCGGTCGCGGCGAGCTCGATGGTGTGCCGGGTGTCGTTGGTGCCGACCCCCGCAATGATCTTTGCGCGGTCACCGACGGCCTCGACGACCGTACGGAGCAGTTGCTCCTTCTCGGCGTCGGTGGTGGTCGGGGATTCCCCGGTGGTGCCACTGATCACCAGCGCGTCGTTGTGCTGCTCGTCGACAAGGTGCGTCGCCAGCCGGGCGACGCCGTCGAGGTCCAGCGAGCCGTCCGCCGCGAACGGCGTCACCATCGCGGTGATGAGGCGTCCGAAGGGCATCGGCGCCCCGGAGTGCGGGGCGACAGGGTGCGCTTGCGTCATGCTGACAACCTAGCGGACGCGGAGACCACCGCCACCGGCGAAGGGCTCAGGACTGCGCCGCATGCGGACTGGCGGCGATCTCGGTGCCGTCGGGCAGCGCCGAGATGGTGAAGTCGGCGAAGACGTTCGGCGCGACCCGCTGCAGCTGACGCAGGCACTCCACCGCCAGCTCACGGATCTCGACATCGGCGGCCTCGGTGGCTCGCATGGCGATGAAGTGCCGCCAGGCGCGGTAGTTGCCGGTGACCACGATGCGCGTCTCGGTGGCGTTGGGCAGCACCGCCCGGGCTGCCTGGCGGGCCTGCTTGCGCCGCAGCGTCGGGTTCGGCTCGTCGGCGAAGCGCTGCTCAAGCCCTTCGAGCAGGTCGTTGTAGGCCTGCACGCTCGCCTCGGCGGCGGCGACGAAACGCTTGTGCAGCTCCGGGTCGGCGGCGATCACCGCCGGCTCGACCATCGCCGCGTCCCGCTCGGGGACATAGCGCTGGGACAACTGCGAGTACGAAAAGTGCCGGTGCCGGATCAACTCGTGCGTGAAGGAGCGGGAGACCCCGGTGAAGTAGAAGGTGACACTGCCGTGCTCCAGCACCGACAGGTGCCCCACCTCGAGGATGTGGGCCAGATAGCCGGCGTTGGTGGCGGTGGCCGGGTTCGGCTTCTTCCAGCTCTGGTAACAGGCCCGCCCGGCGAACTCGGCGAGCGCCTGCCCACCATCGGCGTCGGTCGACCACGGCACCTCGTCCGGGGCCTCGAAGTGGGTCCACGCGATCAGCTTCACCTGCGGCTGCACCATGTCCGGCATTCCTGGGACTGTAGTTGCCTGCTCCCCCGCCACCCAAACCACCCGCCGCGCAGGAGGGGTGGACTACACCTGAAACAGCGTGAAGGGTTCCCAGGGCAGGTTGCGCACCACCGTGAAGACGCCCCAGGCGGCCAGGAAGAGCCCCAGCACCTTCGGCGACAGTTGCAGCTGCGGCAGGCGCCACCCGAAGGCCGTACGGCCGGCCCAGGCGACGTACATGTAGATCAGGAACGGCACCGCGAAGACGAAGAGCAGGTGGTGCCGGGCGGCCGCGCCGAGATCGCCGTGCAGCAGATACCAGGCGGCGCGGGTGCCGCCGCAACCCGGACAGGTGAAGCCGGTGGTGAGCTTCAGCAGGCACGAGGGGCGAGCGTCGGCGCTGCTCTGCGTCGGGTCGGCGACGAGGGTGTACGCGACTGCGGCGCCGATGCAGCCGAGCGCGGCCAACGGCACCGCCCAGCGCGGTGCGCGGTCGTAGAGCCGGGCGACGAAGAGACTGAACCGGTCCGGCTGCGGCGCCTGATAGACCGCCGCCCAGGCGGCCGGATCACCGGGCTGACCGCCCTGCGCCCCCGCCGGGTACGGGTACCCCTCCGGCCCAGGGTGCGGCGCATGAGCGAACTGCGGCGCGGCCTCCCCCGGCTCCCGCACCGCCGGCCCCGCCTGCGGTACGGCGTGCGCGGGCTCCGGCGCGGCCTGCTCGGGCTGCGGCCGGGCGTCCGGTCCACCCACGCTCGTCATGTCAACCCCACTCGTGTCGATCAGCGGTCTCACGGTACACCGGAGACGCCCGCCAGCGCGGCGGCCAGCGGGGCCGCCAGGTCACCGGCGGCCGGCGCCGCCACCTCGGCCAGGCCGAGCCAGCCGGCGAGGCGGCGCAGCTCGGCGGCGAGCGCCACCGCCGTCTCCCCCGCCTCGGCGCCCGGCTCGATCCAGGCGGCCGGCACCAGCAGCCGTCCGGCCCGCCGGTCGGCCTTGAGGTCGACCCGGGCGGTGAACCGGTCGCCCTGCAGGAAGGGCAGCACGTAGTAGCCGTACAGCCGCTTCGGCGCCGGCACGTAGATCTCGATGCGGTAGCTGAAGCCGAAGAGCTCCTCGACGCGCCGCCGCTGCCACATCAGCGGGTCGAAAGGGCTGATCAGGGTGGCGCGCCCGACGGCGCGGGGCAGTTTGACGTCGGCGTGCCGCCAGGCGGGACGGGGCCGGCCGGCGACGGTCACCGGAATCAGCACCCCTGCCTCGACCAGTTCGGTCACGGCGGGGACGACCACCCCCTTCGGCAGCCGGAAGTAGTCCCGCAGCTCCGGCTCGGCCGCCACCCCGAGCGCCCGCGCCGCGATCTCCACCAACCCCCGGTACGCCTCGGCGTCCGACGGGGTCGCCGCGTCGAGCACGCGGGCCGGCAGCACCCGCTCGGGCAGGTCGTAACGGCGGGCGAAGGAGGCGGTCCGGTCGGCGGCGGTCACCTCCCCGGACCAGAAGAGGTACTCCAGCGCCCGTTTGACGTTCGACCAGTTCCAGCCCCAGTTGCCGGTGGTCCGCGGAGCGTCGTCCTCGATCTCGGCGGCGGTCAGCGGCCCCCGGTCGGCCACCTCGTCGCGCACCCGCGCCACCAGCTCCGGCTGCTCGGTGGCGATGTGGCGCATCTGGCCCCAGGCGGCGGTCCGGGCCGCCTCCATCCGCCAGCGCAGCAGCGGGTGCAGGTCGACCGGGATCAGCGATGCCTCGTGCCCCCAGTACTCGAAGAGCTCCCGGGGCGCCCGGTAGGCGGCGTCGTCGAGCAGCGCCGTCGGGTACGGCCCGAGCCGGCTGTAGAGCGGCAGGTAGTGCGCGCGTTGAAGCACGCTGACCGAGTCCATCTGCAGCAGACCGGTGCGGGCCAGGACCCGGCGCAGGTGCCGCCGGTCGGCCGTGCCACCCACCGGGCGGTCGGCGAAGCCCTGGGCGGCGAGCGCCAGCCGGCGCGCCTCGGCGAGAGAGAGTGAATCGATCACCGTCATGAAGCGGCACGGTAGCCCAGCGGTACGACATCGCCCATCCGGCGCCGCCGCAACGCCACTCGGCCCGCGCGACGCCCCCGGGGCCCGCCCGGCGGGGACGCTGGACCGGAACCCGGGCGCGGGATAGAACGAACGCATGCCCACCATCCGGCCCGAGACCCCCGACGACGCCGAGGCGATCGCCCGCGTGCACGTACGCGCCTGGCAGGGCGGGTACGCCGGGCTGATCCCCGCCGAGGTGCTGAGCCGGCTCAACCCGGCCGCCTGGGCGCAGCGCCGCCGCGACATGGGCACCGCCGACCCCGAACAGCCCTTCACCACCCTCGTCGTCACCGACGACGCGGGCATCGCCGGCTTCGTCACCTTCGGGCCGTACCGCGTGGACCAGAACCGCGACGACCTCGACGAGCGGTACGGCGAGATCGTGAGCATGTACGTCGACCCCGGGGCCTGGGGCCGGGGCCTCGGCACGGCGCTGATGGGGGCGGCCTGCACCGCGCTCACCGCCCGGGGCTGGAGCCAGCTGCGGCTCTGGGTGCTCGCCGGCAACGTCCGGGCCCGCCGCTTCTATGAACGCGCCGGGCTCGCCGTCGACGGCGAGCAGAGCACCTACGAGGTGCGGTGGACCTCCGAGGCGACCCCGGTCGGGCTGCCCGAGCTGAGGTACTGCGGTTCCCTGGACCGGATCGGTAGCGCCAGCAGCAGCGCGATGCTGATCCAGATGTAGAAGTTGCTCCCGACGAAGCCGAGCACGCCGGAGAAGTCCCGCTCCCAGATCCAGACGAACCGGCTGATCAGGAAGGCGTACGCGACGACGGCGAAGGCGAGCAGTCCCCGTCGGCGGCGGCTGCCCGCGGGGGCGCGGAAGGCGTTGTCGACCAGCAGCAGCAGCCCCGGGATCAGCCAGACCAGGTGGTGCACCCAGGTCACCGGGCTCACCAGGCACATCACCACACCGGTCAGGGCCAGCCCGGTCGCCTCGTCGCCGGCCGCCACCGCGGCCCGGCTGCGCCACCACCAGACGGCGACGGTGAGGGCCACCAGTGCCAGCCAGGCCAGGGTGCTGGGGTCCTCGGGGCTGAGCCGGGCCACCACGCCGCGCAGCGACTGATTGGAGACGAAGGAGAGGTCACCGACCCGGTCGGTGTTCCAGAGCGCCTGCGTCCAGTACTCCCGGGATGCGTTCGGAAAGATCGCCGCGGCGAGCACCGCGGTCCCGGCGGTGGTCAGGATCGCCGTCGCCGCGGCCCGCCAGCGCCGGGTGATCAGCAGGTAGACGATGAAGATGCCCGGGGTCAGCTTGATCGAGGTCGCCAGGCCGACACCCACTCCGGCCCAGCGGCTGCCGCGGCTGACGAGAAAGAGCAGGTCCACCGCGACCAGGAAGAGCAGCAGCGTGTTGACCTGGCCGAAGTTGACCGTCTCACGCATCGGCTCGAAGGCCGCGGCGAGGCAGCAGACCAGCGCGAAGGCGTACCAGCGGGTCCAGCCCTGCCGGCGCGACACCGGGTCCAGCAGCCACCAGATCAGCAGCCCGCTGGTCACCACGGCGGCGGCCACGCTGACCACGATCGCCGCGTGCCAGGGCAGTGGCGCCATCGGCAGCATCACCAGCGCCGCGAAGGGCGGATAGGTGAAGCCGTACGTGGTGTTGCCCCGCAGCCAGTCGTAGAGCTCGCCGTGGCCGTAGGCCCAGTGCCGCAGTGCGCCGTAGTAGATCTGCAGGTCGAAGAAGCCGTGCCGGATCGCGGCCCAGGAGAGGAACCACGCGACCAACGCCGCCAGCCCCAGCACGATCAGCACCTGCCAGGTGGTCCGCCGCGTACCCTGCACTCCTGCCGCCTCTCCCACCTTGCGTAGGCTCACGCCTCATGGCACTCGGGTACGTCCGGCCGGCGCGCGTCGAAGACGCCGGCGAGATCGCGCGCATCCAGTTGGCGACCTGGCGGGTCGCCTACCGTCGAATCCTGCCCCGACACGTGCTCGACAACTTGGACGAGGCGTGGATGACCCGGCAGTGGACCGAAGCCGTGCGGAATCCCCCGTCACCCAGACACCGGGTGCTGGTCGCCGTCGAGCAGGCCGAACAATCGTATCTGGTGGGTTTCGTCGCATCGGGTCCGGCCGACGCGGAGGCACTGGCCCCGGAAGAGCCTGCTGAGGCGCTGGGGGCGGCGACGGTATCGATCACCGACCTGCTGGTGGAGCCGCGCTGGGGCCGGCGCGGGCACGGCAGCCGGCTGCTCGCCGCGGCCGTGGACCTCTGGCGGGAGGACGGCTTCGACACCGCGCTGGCCTGGGCGTTCGAGGCCGACGAGGCGACCCGCAAGTTCCTCACCGGCACCGGCTGGGAGCCCGACGGCGCGGCCCGCGCGCTGGACGTCGAGGACATGCTGGTGCCGCAGCTACGGCTGCACGTCGCCCTGGCGGCGACCGAAGACGACCAGTAAGCCGCACCGGCGCGGACCACAGCGCCGTCCCGGCCGGGTCATCGTGACCACAGATGACGTCCGGCCGGGAGCGGCGAGGCTCAGTCGAGCAGTGCGTCCAGGCCGATGGTCAGCCCCGGACGACGGCGTACCTCCCGGACGGCGAGCAGCACGCCCGGCATGAACGACGCCCGGTCGTACGAGTCGTGCCGGATGGTCAGCGTCTCTCCGGTGGTGCCGAAGAGGACCTCCTGGTGCGCGACCAGGCCAGTGGCGCGTACGGCGTGCACGCGTACCCCGTCGATGTCGGCGCCCCGGGCCCCGGCGACCTCGCTGGTCGTGGCGTCCGGCGGGGCGTCCAGCCCGGCCTCCGCACGGGCCTGCGCGATCAGTCGCGCGGTGTGCGTGGCGGTGCCGCTGGGAGCGTCGAGCTTGCGCGGGTGGTGCTGCTCGATGATCTCGACCGACTCGAAGTGCCGGGCTGCCCGGGCGGCGAACTGCATCATCAGCACCGCGCCGATGCCGAAGTTGGGGGCGATCACCACGCCGACGCCGGGCTTGGCCGCCAGCCAGTTGCGGACGCGGTCAAGCCGCTGCTCGGTGAAGCCACTGGTCCCGACGACCACGCTGATGCCCTGGTCGATGCACCAGTGCAGGTTGTCCATGACGGTGTCCGGAGTGGTGAAGTCGACCATCACCTCCGCGCCGGCGTCGGCGGCGTTGAACAACCAGTCACCCTGGTCGATCATTGCCACGAGTTCGAGGTCCGGCGCGGCGTCGACCGCTCTGCAGACCTCCTGGCCCATGCGTCCGCGCGCGCCCAGTACGCCCACCCGGAGCACTTCGGCCGGGGTCTTTTCCTGCTCATCGCTCACGGCCCACAACCTATCCCAGCCGGATGACGCGCACCCCGAGGGTGCACAGACCGCCCAGCCTGTCGGACAACCCACCCCCGCCGCGGAGCGCGGCGAGAGCGCGAGAGCCGGCCCAGGGTCAGGCGGTGGGGAAGGTGTCGTTCCTGTCGAAGGGGCCGACCACGGCCAGCGACATGGGGCGGGTCAGCAGCTCCGCGGCCACCCGGTTGACCTCGTCGGCGGTGACGGCGTCCACCCGGGCCAGCAGCTCGTCGACGGAGAGCAGATCGTCGTAGAGCAGCTCCCCCTTGGCCAGCCGGCTCATCCGCGAACCGGTGTCCTCCAGCCCGAGCACGAATGAACCCTTCGTCATGCCCCGGCCCCGGGAGAGCTCCTCGTCGGTGATCCCGTCGGCGGCCAGCCGGGCCAGTTCGGCGCGGATCAGGTCCAGCACCTCGTGCACCTTGCCCGGAGCGCAGCCGGCGTAGACACCGAAGTGCCCGCTGTCGGCGTACTGGCTGGCGTAGGAGTAGACCGAGTAGGCCAGGCCGCGGCGTTCCCGGATCTCCTGGAAGAGCCGGCTGGACATGCCGCCGCCGAGGATGTTGTTCATGACGCCGAGCGCGAAGCGCCGGTCGTCGAAGCGGTCGATCGCCGGGCAGCCGAGCACGACGTGCGCCTGCTCGGTCTCCTTCGGCTCGACCACCGTGTTCGCCTTGCGGGTGCGTACCCGCGCTCCGGCCGGACGGTGCGAGGCCGGCTGCGCCGGCGCGGTGTCCAGCGGGCCGCCGGCGAGCGCCTGACGGATGCCGCGGACGACCTCGGCGTGGTCGAGGTTGCCGGCGACCGCGATGACGATCGACGGCGCGGTGTAGCGGCGGCGGTAGAAGCCGTGGATCTGCCGCCGGGTCATCGGCGTGATGGTCTCCTCGGTACCGGAGATCAGCCGGCCCAGCGGGTGGTTGTCGCCGTAGATGGCCCGGACGATGAGGTCGTGGACCTCGTCACCGGGCTCGTCGTCGTGCATGGCGATCTCTTCGAGGATGACGCCCCGCTCGGTCTCCACATCGGCCGGGTCGAGCACCGAGTTGGCGACCAGGTCGCACATCACGTCGATCGCCAACGGCAGATCCTGGTCGAGCACCCGCGCGTAGTAGCAGGTGTACTCCTTGGTGGTGAAGGCGTTGGTCTCGCCGCCCACCGCCTCGATCTGCGCGGAGATGTCCATCGCGCTGCGCTTCGGCGTGCCCTTGAAGAGCAGGTGCTCAAGGAAGTGCGAGACGCCCGAGAGCGGGCCCGTCTCGTCCCGGGACCCCACACCCACCCAGACGCCGAAGGAGACGCTGCGCATCGCCGGAATCGCCTCGGTGATGATGCGCAGCCCGCTGGGGAGCACGGTACGGCGTACCGTGCCGCCCAGCGGATCGTCACTGATGGTGCGGGTGACCGCCCGGGCGGGGATGTTCTCCCCACCCGAGCGGCCACGGTGCAGCAGGAATGGCGGTCGTGTCGCCCGATTCAAAGGACCCGTCACTCCCAGTGCGCAGTCTCGACTTGTAGGGATCGGATGGCTCAGCTGTGGCGGTTGCGCCGACGACGCGGCTCGCCGCCCTCGCCGCCTTCGCCACCCTCGCCGCCACGGCTCGGTCCGCCCTCGCCGCGCTCACGGTCGCCGCGGTCACGCGGACCCCGGTCGCCACGGTCACGGCCGGCCGGCCGCTCGCCACCGGCCGCCTCGGCCGGGGCCTCCTCGCCCTCCGGGCGGACCTTGTCGAGGTAGATCTTGCCGCGGGCGTCGATGTCCGCGATCTGCACCTCGACCTTGTCGCCGACGTTGAGGAAGTCCTCGACCTTGTCGACCCGCTTGCCGTCGCCCACCTTGGAGATGTGCAGCAGACCGTCACGGCCCGGCAGGAGGGCGATGAACGCACCGAAGGCGGCCGTCTTGACGACGGTGCCGAGGTACTTCTCGCCGATCTTCGGCAGGGTCGGGTTGGCGATGGCGTTGATCCGCTCCACCGCCGCCTCGGCCGACGGGCCGTTGGTGGCGCCGACGTAGATCGTGCCGTCGTCCTCGATGGAGATGTCGGCGCCGGTCTCGTCCTGGATGGCGTTGATGGTCTGGCCCTTCGGGCCGATCACCATGCCGATCTTGTCCACCGGGATCTTGACGGTGGTGACCCGCGGCGCGTACTCCGACATGGCGGCCGGTGCGTCGATGGCCGACTGCATGACGCCCAGGATCGTCTGGCGCGCCTCGAACGCCTGCTGCAGCGCGGCAGCCAGCACGTCCGTGGGGATGCCGTTGAGCTTGGTGTCCAGCTGCAGGGCGGTGACGAACTCGGACGTGCCGGCGACCTTGAAGTCCATGTCACCGAAGGCGTCCTCGGCACCGAGGATGTCGGTCAGCGAGACGTACTCGGTCTTGCCGTCGACCTCGTCGGAGATCAGGCCCATCGCGATGCCAGCGACCGGCGCCTTCAGCGGCACACCCGCGGAGAGCAGCGCCAGCGTCGAGGCGCAGACCGAGCCCATCGAGGTGGAGCCGTTGGAGCCGAGCGCCTCGGAGACCTGCCGGATGGCGTACGGGAACTCCTCGCGGCTGGGCAGCACCGGGATCAGTGCCCGCTCCGCCAGCGCGCCGTGGCCGATCTCGCGGCGCTTCGGCGAACCGACGCGGCCGGTCTCACCGGTGGAGTACGGCGGGAAGTTGTAGTTGTGCATGTAGCGCTTGGACTTCTCCGGGGAGAGGGTGTCCAGCGACTGCTCCATGCGCAGCATGTTCAGGGTGGTGACGCCCATGATCTGGGTCTCGCCACGCTCGAAGATGGCCGAGCCGTGCACCCGGGGCAGCACGCCGATCTCGGCGATCAGCGGGCGGATGTCGCGCGGGCCGCGGCCGTCCATGCGGACCTGCTCGCGCAGGACCCGGTTGCGGACCTCGGACTTGGTCAGCGACCGGAACGCGGCGCTGACCTCCTTGTCGCGACCCTCGAACCGCTCGGCGAGCTGCTCCTTGACCCGGTCCTTGATCCGGTCCAGGGAGTCCTCGCGGTCGGCCTTGCCGGCGATCTTGATGGCCTCGGCGACCTCGCCGCGGGCGATCTCGGCCACGGCGTCGTAGACGTCGTCCTGGTAGTCCAGGAAGACCGGGAAGTCGGCGACCGGCTTCGCGGCGATCTCGGCCAGCTCGGCCTGGGCGCGGCACAGCTCGCGGATGGCGGGCTTGGCGGCCTCGAGGCCACCGGCCACGACCTCCTCGGTCGGGGCGGGAGCGCCACCGGCGACGAGCGCGACGGTGTTCTCGGTCGCCTCGGCCTCGACCATCATGATCGCGACGTCACCGTCGGGCAGGACCCGGCCGGCGACGACCATGTCGAAGGTCGCCCGGGAGAGCTCCTCGTGGGTCGGGAACGCCACCCACTGGCCGTCGACGTGACCCATCCGGGTCGCGCCGATCGGGCCCGAGAAGGGCAGCCCGGAGAGCTTGGTCGACATCGAGGCGGCGTTGATCGCGACGACGTCGTAGGGGTGCTGCGGGTCGAGCGCGAGGATGGTCTCGACGACCTGGACCTCGTTGCGCAGGCCCTTGACGAACGACGGGCGCAGCGGCCGGTCGATCAGCCGGCAGGTGAGGATGGCGTCCTCGCTGGGACGGCCCTCACGGCGGAAGAACGAGCCGGGGATGCGGCCCGCGGCGTACATCCGCTCCTCGACGTCGACGGTCAGCGGGAAGAAGTCGAAGTGCTCCTTCGGCTGCTTGCTCGCCGTGGTCGCGGAGAGGACGACAGTCTCGCCCAGCTGGGCGACGACGGAGCCGGCGGCCTGACGCGCGAGGCGGCCGGTGGAGAAGGTGATCTCACGGGTGCCGAAGGCGCCGTTGTCGATCACCGCGGTGCGGGACTGCGTGCCGAGTGTGGTCTCGGGCATAAAGATGTACTCCTCTGGTCGCGGGTGCGCGACGTGGGAGCTGTCCAGACGGCCGGTCTTCGATCGAAGCGCCCGGGGCGGTCGGCGTGTGCGCCGGTTGGTGCCCGGGGGCCACTACCGGAGACCGGTGCGCTGAGCGGCTTCCTGTCGGAGGTCGCGCGGACCCATGGTCTTGTCCGGGTGGGACGGGGCGGGGGAGCCGCCGGTCGGCCGCTCCCCCGTTACGTCAACGCCGCAGGCCGAGGCGCTCGATGAGCGCACGGTAGCGGGTGATTTCCTTCTTCTGCAGGTAGTTGAGCAGGCGGCGACGCCGGCCCACCAGCAGCAGCAGACCACGACGGCTGTGGTGGTCGTGCTTGTGCACCTTCAGGTGCTCGGTGAGTTCCGCGATCCGCTTGGTCAGGACCGCGACCTGCACCTCGGGCGAACCGGTGTCGCCCTCGGCGGTCGCGTACTCCGCGCGGATGGCGGCCTTGGCTTCTTGGTCGAGCGCCATTTTCTCCCTGATTTCTTGGGTTGATGCGAATTTTGCCGGCGTCTGTCTTCAGGACTGACGCGGACCGGACCCCGACCCACGGCGTCGTGCAGGCACGCGGGGCCCACGTCGGTAACCCGACGCCTCCATGAGGTTACCAGCTTCCCCCGAACCCGCCCGGCCAAGGGCGTCAGGGCAGGGCGCGGCGGGCGCTTTCGACGTCGGCGGCGATCTGGGCGATCAGCGGCTCGATGCTGTCGTAGCGTTGCTGGCCGCGCAGGTGGGCGACGAAGTCCAGGGCGATCCACTCGCCGTACAGATCACCGGTGAAGTCCAGCGCGTACGCCTCCACCCGGCGCTCCCGGCCGGAGAAGGTGGGATTGGTGCCGACGGAGACGGCGGCCCGCAGCGGCTCCAGCGCCTGCGTGCCGCGCTCGTTGCGCCGGTGCATCCACGCCGCGTAGACCCCGTCGGCGGGGATGGCGGCGAAGCGGTGGCAGAGCAGGTTGGCGGTGGGGAAACCGAGCTCCCGGCCGCGCTGGTCGCCGCGGACGACGACGCCTTCCAGCCGGTGCGGCCGGCCCAGCGCCGCCGCGGCCGCCGCCACGTCGCCGGCGTCGACGCAGGAGCGGATGTAGGTCGAGGAGAAGATCGTGCCGTCCTCGGCGACCAGCGGCGCGGCCTCGACCCCGAAACCGAAGGTCCGGCCGAGCTGCTCCAGCATCGCCACGTCCCCGGCGGCCTTGTTCCCGAAGCGGAAGTTGTCACCGACGACGACCAGCGCGGCGTGCAGGTTCGCCACCAGCACGTCGTGCACGAACTGCTCGGGCGTGAGCCGGGAGAACTCCGGGGTGAAGGGGACCACGCAGAGCGCGTCGACGCCGAGTTGTTCCATCAGCTCCGCCTTGCGGGCGGACTCGGTGAGCACGGCCGGGTGCGAACCGGGGCGGACCACCTCCGAGGGGTGCGGGTCGAAGGTGACCACGACCGAGCGGATGCCCAGCTCCTTGGCGCGCCGCACGGCGTGCCCGATGGTCGCCTGGTGCCCCCGGTGCACGCCGTCGAAGACGCCGATGGTGACCACCGACCGGCCCCAGCCGCTGGGCGCCGCGTCGAACCCCCGCCACCGCTGCATCTGCTTCCTCCCCTGGTGATCCCGCCGGACGGCGGTGGTCCCGATCGCGTCATCCGCCAGCCGGCGGAAGCTCCCGTTGTGTGCTCCGCCGGACGACGGTGGTTCCTGCGTGCTCCGCCGGACGGCGGTGGCCGGCGGCTGCCGTCGTCCGCTCAGGCCGGTGCCAGGACGATCTCCGCGCGGGCCCGGCCGTCCTGCTCGCTGACGATAGCGAGCAGCCGGCCGTCGGGCGCGAACACCGCGTACGGCCCGTCGATGCCGACCGGGTCCAGCGGCCCGCCGTGCGACAGGGTCTTCGTCTCCTGGGCGGTGGCCTCGCGCCGGGCGAAGAAGCGGTCGGCGGCCTGTTCCAGCGAGAGGTTGACAACCTCGGGCGCGCGCTCTTCCAGCTGCGCCAGGGTGGCGGCCTCGGCGAGGGTGAAACCACCCACCGCCGTACGCCGCAGCGCCGTCAGGTGCCCACCGACGCCGAGCCCTGCCCCCAGGTCACGGGCAATGGCCCGGATGTACGTGCCGGAGGAGCAGGTGACGTCGACGTCCACGTCGATCACGTCCGGCTCGTCGCGCCGTACGGCGAGGATCTCGAGCGTGGAGATGGTGACGCGGCGGCTGGGAATCTCGACGGTCTCGCCGTCACGGACCCGCTTGTACGCCCGTTGGCCGTTGATTTTGATGGCGCTGACGGCGCTCGGCACCTGGTCGATCTCACCGGTCAGCGCGGCCAGCCCGGCCGTGATCTGCGCGTCGGTGACGTGACCGGCGGCGATCGTCGCGGTGACGTCACCTTCGGCGTCGTCGGTGACCGTGGTCTGCCCGAGCCGGATGGTCCCGGCGTAGCTCTTGGCGGCGCCGATGACGTAGGTGAGCAGCCGGGTGGCGCGGCCCACGCCGATGACGAGCACACCGGTGGCCATCGGGTCGAGGGTGCCGCCGTGTCCGACCCGGCGGGTTTTCGCCAGCCGGCGGATCCGGGCCACCACGTCGTGCGAGGTCATACCTCCGGGCTTGTCCACCACGATCAGACCGTCTGCGCTCACGTCCGCCAAGCCTGCCAGAAGCCCACCGATCGCCGTACAGCCGGTCGCCCCGGGGTGTCGGGGGTGAAAACGGCTTGCCCAGGGGTGCGAGACTGCTCACATCGATGCATTGATGCGTAGCGCTGCTCAAAGGAGCGGAAATGAAGGGGACGACCCGGTCGAGCCTGCCGGAGTGGATGCTCAATCCACCGCCGCCGCGCCTCACCCTGACGCAGCGACTCACCGCTCCGGTCACCCGCACGCCCCACTGGCAGGCGCTTCAGCAGCGCTGGTGGCGCTGGCAGGACCGGACCCGGCTCTACGACCGCTACCCCACCACGTTCAAGATCACGGCGTTCTTCGTGTCCTGGCTGCTGGCCATGGTGCTGCTCAGCATCGCCTACACGCTCTTCGCGCTGAGCTGAGCCCCGCGCCCGGGTGCTCTTCGCGCTGAGCTGAGCCCGCACCCCGGCCGCTCACCACGGCGGGGTCAGACGCGGGTTGCGCCGATGACCGCCCAGCGGCCGGAGCGCATCCGTGCCAGCGCCCCGACCAGGCGGATCACGATCAGCAGGGTCAGCCCGGCCCAGATGCCGCCGAGACCGAGGTCCAGCCCGTACGCGAGCCAGACCGCCGGCAGGAAGCCGCCGAGCGTGGCGACGATGGTGAGGTTGCGCAGGTACCGCACGTCGCCGGCGCCGATGAGCACCCCGTCGAGGGCGAAGACGATCCCGGCGAGCGGCATCATCGCCACGAACCACGGCCAGGCGACCATCGCCTGCTCGCGTACGGCCGCATCGGTGCTGAACAGGCCGGGGAGGATGCCGGCGCCGGCGGCGATGAGCACGGCGAACCCGATGCCGCAGATGGCCCCGAAGCGGGCGATGCGTTTCGCGAGGGCCTTGGCGGCGGCGGCGTCCTCGGCGCCGAGTGCGGCGCCGACGAGCGACTGGGCGGCGATGGCGAGGGAGTCGAGCAGCAGCGAGGTGAAGAACCACAGCTGCAGGGCGATCTGGTGCGCGCCGACGACGGCGGTGCCGAACCGGGAGGCCACCGCGGTCGCCGACAGGAAGCTCGCCTGGAACGCGGCACCGCGGATCAGCAGGTCCCGGCTGAGCGCCAGTTGCTGCCGGATCATCGTCGGGTGCGGGCGCAGCGACACCCGCTCGGTGATCAGCGCGCTGACGAAGAGCAGTCCGCCGATGGTCTGCGCGGTGGCGTTGGCGATCGCCGACCCGGCGAGCCCGAGGCCGAGTGGATAGACCAGCAGCGGGCAGAGGAGCGCGGAGAGCAGGTTCGGCCCCACCACGAAGATCATCGGTCGGCGGGTGTCCTGGACGCCACGCATCCAGCCGTTGCCGGCGGCGGCGAGCAGCAGCCCGGGCGCGCCGAGGATGGCGATGCGCAGCCAGCCGGCGGTGGCGTCGGCGGTCTCCCCGGCCGACCCGACCAGGAGCCGTGCGATCGGCCCGGCGGCGAGTTGCATGACCACCACGGCGAGCAGCCCCGCGGTCAGCGCCAGCCACGAGGACTGCACCCCCTCGGCGACCGCCCCGGCCCGGTCCCCCGCCCCGAAGCGCCGCGCCGCCCGGCCGGTCGTCCCGTACGCGACGACGGTGCCGATCCAGGCGACCATCGTCATCAGGGTGCCGCCGACGGCGAGCGCGGCGAGCGGCATCGCGCCCAGGTGACCGACGACCGCGGTGTCGACGAGGATGTAGATCGGTTCGGCGGAGAGCACCACCAGCGCCGGGAGGGCGAGCGCCAGAATCCGGCGTACGGATGCGTCGATCGGCGGGGCGGCGTTGGGGCGTACGGTCTGCGGGCTCATCGGCTGTGATTCTGCCACTCGGCCCGTAAGCGACTGAAGGGTCTGAGATCCTTACCATTGCGTCCCACCGGATGATCATGGATCCCTCGGCTGGGAGCAGCCCGGCGCGGGCGCGAGTATCGTGCCGCCGTGGCTGATTTCTGGAAGAACCTGGCGGAGAAGGCGCGCCCCCTGTGGCGGCTACTGGCCAAGGCGGTGGTCCGCAAGTACCGCGAGGATCAGGCCAGCGCCGCGGGCTCGGAGCGGTCCGTGCCGCGCCCGGCCCCGAAGCCCGGCCCGCCGGCGGCCACGTCCAAGACGGGTGCGGCCGGCTCGAAGCCCGCCGGGTCCCCGCGCGCCACGACCAGGGCCACGTCGAAGACGACCGGTAAGCCCGGCACCGCCGCCCCGAAGCCGGGCCCGCGTCCCGGCACGCAGCCCGGCCGGGTTCCCGCCCAGGTGGCCCGCAACTCGCAGGTCGCCGCCCTGCAGCGCCGCAAGCTCGCCTACGCACCCGAGCCGGACGGCGAGGCCGACCCGGGCGAGATCGTCTGGACCTGGGTGCCGTACGAGGACGACCCCAGCCAGGGCAAGGACCGGCCCGTGCTCGTCGTCGGCCGTGACGGCGGCACCGTCTTCGGGCTGATGCTCTCCAGCCAGGACAGCCGCGACGGCCAACGCCACTGGCACCCCCTCGGCCCCGGCAGCTGGGACCGCGACAACCGCCCCAGCTGGGTACGCCTCGACCGCGTCCTCACCGTCGCCGAAAACGGCATCCGCCGCGAAGGGGCCGTACTCGACCGCGCCCGCTTCGACCGCGTCGCGGCCGCCCTCCGCGCCGACCACGGCTGGCACTGACCACACCGTGCAAGCCATCCTCGTTCCAAACCGCCAAGGACGCCGGCTATCCACGAAGATGGCTAAGCATTAGACCATTGAACTTCGATTGGGATCCAGCACGTTCACAGCTGCTGCATCCAGTAATAATTCAAAATCCTCAAGCGTCTCACTTCTGATGAAATCTGCTTCACTCTTATAAATCGGAAGAAGCCACAAAAATCGCGCGCCGCCAGCCTCGGGCGAAGCCCACTCGAGCTCCGGACCGTAAGGGTAAGGAAGGCTCACCAAGAGGTGATCCATCATTGATGTTGGCATCCATGGACGACCGATGTTCATGACTGACCCGACAGTCAATCGATGAGCCTCAAAAGAGTTAAAATCGCTCACCATCGCCAAAGTCTCCGAATGAACATCATCAGCCACGGGCGACATGACGAAGAATTCGCTTCCATTGGCGCTGGAATCAGCTAGAGAGGCACCCACAGTCACGTAGACCCAAGCGTCACCGGCGCGCTTCGGGAAGACTTTATAGGTCATGAACTGTGGAATTCTCTCCAGGATCGGACCGCGATCCCAAGTCGCGAGTTCCACGATGTGACCGTCCCAGAATCTCCGAACATGCCATTCAAGAGCAGCCAGTCGTTCAGTTTCACTGATCATAGCCCTATGCCAAGTCCCACTCAATCAGCCGGGGATGATCCCGGCAGTCACCCAGTCACCCAGGATGCACTCAAGGAGGCTCCGGCTGCCGACCGGATAGACCCAGAGAGTGCCGACCGGCATGCCCCAAAACTCCGCCGCCCTCCGCCTTGCCACATCTGCCGGCATCCGCACCGCAGGGATGGACCCGTCATCCCAGAAGACGACGACGCTGCGCCCGGCTCGCTCGTGATCAAGGAGCAACTCCCGGAGGGCTTGCGCGAACTCCGCTTCGTCGGCACAGGGCAGTCGGGCAGCGTAGGTACCGTCGCGCCAATCGAGCGAAACGCTGTTGAAGGCGGGAAACCTGTTGAGGCTCGCCTGTGCCAGCTCCCGCTCGACCGCCGGGTCGTAAATCTTGCAGACCTGGGCACCGTCCGGGTCGTCGGGATCATTCATGAACCGCGGCAACGCCCACCTGTTGTACGGATGCCCTGCCATCCACGCTCGGAGCTCGTCGTCTTCCCGCTTACCCTTCAGCCACGCCAGGACTTGGCCCAACTCGTTGATGGAGAGACCGCGCTGCTTTCGCAGCTCGGCAGCCCCGGCGAACTGCTCGCTGCGGTCACCACTCCGATCACGAATTGCGGTAGCCAGCTCCACGATGTCGTCCACATCGCGCAACCTGTCGCTGAACAGCAAACCCCAGTCGACGTCACCCACGCCAACCTCCCGGTCCGACGGCACCGGCCGTCATCGATTCCGCCTATCCGGTCCCGGCGTCGGATGCTTCAGCAAGGGCACCGCCGCCACCAGGACCGTGATCATCACCGTTGTCACGGTAGCGTGAAGACGTACCGCCGTTCGCGCCCGCCGAACGCCACCTCCACCTGTGGCACCGTCAAACCGAACTCGGCCACCGCCCAGCCGTACATCGCCGGCGCCAGAGCCTCAAACTGAAAATCGCAGTCGTTGTACCGGAGCGCCCGCACCTCGACGACCTGTTCCCGTCCACCGGCAACCCTCCGTATGGGCGCCACAAGGGACCGAAGACCAAGAGCGAGCATCTGCAGGACAGCAGGAGAGAGCTGCTGCCGGGCAGTCGCGTCCCGCAGCCACAGGCCAGGCCCCACGGACAACGCATCCCGCCCTGCCCCTTCGCGGACCTCGGCGTCAACGTCGATCGCCACACCCCATGACGACTTCAAGACCCGGTACGTGTAGACGCTGCTCACCACCTTCACGTTGTCGAATGGGCGCCTACGTCGCCGCCCTCGCCGTCAGCGGCGTGATCCTGCTCGTCCTGGCCGCGCTGCCGTTACTGTCGCCGAAGACGGCATCCGCCGCAAAGGAGCAGTCCTCGACCGCGCCCGCTTCGACCGCATCGCCGCAGCACTCCGCGCCGGCTACGGCAGGCACTGACCGGGGAGCAGACGAGGCTTCTCCGCCTAGCGGTGGACCGGCACCCGGCGGCGACCGGCGAAGGGCGAGGTCAGCCTGCTGGTGGGGCCGGAACCTGCCACAGGGCGCTGACTGGCAGGGCGCGGAGTCTGTCGCCGAACGGCAGCGTGGAAGTTCCGGTGTAGAGGACGATGCCGGCGATGAAGTCGTCGCCCAGGCGGTCGGCCAGTCGACGTAGCCCGCGGAAGTCGTCCGGTCCGACGGTGCTGGCTGCTTTGACCTCGATGCCGACAACCTGACCGGATCTGTTCTCGAGCACCGCGTCGACTTCGTACCTGCCCTGGTCGCGGTAGTGAGACAGATCGACCAACTGCTCGGACCAGGTGAGCTGGCGGGACAACTCGGACAGGACGAAAGATTCGAGCAGCGGACCGAACGGTGCGCCCGGCCGGAGCAGCGCCCGGGCGTCGGTCGCGATCTCGTTGGCGGCAACCCCCGAGTCCACGAAGATCAGTTTCGGTGCGGCGGTGGCACGGGTGCCGAGGTTGCGGGACCAGCCGGGGATCCGCTTGATCAGGAAGATCTCTTCCAGGGCCTGGAGGTAGCGGGCGATTGTCGGCCGGCTCAGTCCGATGGCGGATTCGAGGGAGTTGGCGGCGATGACGGTCGCGGACCTGCCTGCGAGCAGACGCACGAGCTTGCGTAGTTCACCCTTGTGCTGAATGTCGGACAGCTGCCGCACATCGCGGTCGATGAGCGCTTGAACGTAGGCGTCGAGGAAGCGTTGACGGCGGCGCGGGTCGGCGCGGGTCGTGGCCTCAGGCAGGCCACCGCGCATGATTCGGGCCGCGTAGTCGGCGCGGGTGACGCCCGATTCGTGTCGCAGGTCCGGGCCGAGGGCGAAGACGGCGTCAACGAAGCCGTCCGGCCCGCCGTCGAGTTCGCCTTGGGAGAACGGCCAGAGCTCGACCGTCTCCATCCGACCGGGTAACGCGTCCGGGGCAGCCACCATGCCGAACAGCCGAGAAGACCCGGTGAGCAGGTACCGGCCGGGACGAGGATCCTCGTCCACGGCCGCCTTGATCGCCAGCAGCAGTTCCGGGGCGCGCTGAATCTCGTCGATAACCAGCAGTTCGGAGGAGTCCACGAAACCGACCGGATCGGCGATCGCCGCCGCCCGGTCCTGCGCCCGGTCGAGATCGCGGCGCTCGGCGAGACGATCGCCGGCAACGACGCGGACCAGAGTGCTCTTGCCAGCCTGACGTGCGCCACTGATCAGGACGACGCGGGTGTCGGCCAGGGCGGCGTCGACCTGCGCGGCGGCGCGGCGGGGAACCAAATGCGGTGTGGGCACGCCTCATCATAACCGCGGTGGTTTCGATCTGCGCGGAAGTTGACTTTCGGTCTGCGCAGCCTCCTGCGTTCAAAATGCAGGACCTGATGGCTCGAATTGCGGGCATCACCATTGTCATCGACGAGAAGCCGTCCAACTTCGCCCGAAACGGGCTCGGCCCGTCCGGCAGGACATGCCGAACGGGCCGAGAATCGTCGCCCGCAAGAGCTCTCCGCGGGACAAGCCGAACCTTGACCAAAGGCACCGGCCCGCCATCGATACGCCGGTGGCTACGTCGAATCCGCTCGCATGCCGTACCACCGCCGGAAAGCCCCGTACCACCGCCGGGAACCGACTCAGCAGTCTCGATTCAGTCACAGACGCCCCATCGGGAGTCGATCAAGGCGCCGTACCTTGCCCGGTCAGCCGTACGCTGTGCCAGCTTTTAACCCCCAAGTACGGAGTACACAATGAATCTCGCTCTGGACGTCCTCGCCGCAAGTGAGCTCAGCGAAGGCCAGTTCCTCGGGTACATCGCGGCCCTCGCCGTCAGCGGCCTGCTGCTGGTCGTCCTCGCGGCGCTGCCGCTGGGCGCCTCCACCGGCGGCCGCGTTCTCAACGCCGTGATCGGCCTCGCGATGCTTGGCTACGCCTTCTACCTCTTCTTCATCTTTGAGGGCGGTGACGTGCAGATCTTCCTCTACGTCTTCATCGTTCCGGTGCTGCTGATCGTCCAGACGTTCAAGAGCATCAAGGAGAAGCGCGAAGCGGAGGCAGACGCCCAGGCCCAGGCGCAGGCCCAGGCCCAGGCGCAAGCCCAGGCACAGGCACAGGCACAGGCACAGCCGCCGGCCCAGCCGCAGGCGCCGGCCGCCCCCACCGGGCCCGCGGCCCAGTAAGGGGTCACCTGCTGCGCACAGCCGCAGCGATGACGGCAACAGATGCGGGCCCGTCCGGCGCAGTACGCCGTACGGGCCCGAATCTTTTGATCTTCTCGGAGGGCCGGCGGCTCGCCGCCCGGGTCGTGCGACCTTACTGGCGGCGGTCCATCGAGACCTGCAGCGCGCGGCGGGCCTCTTCGCGGGCCTGGTCGGCGGTGGCGGGCTTGGGCTTCGGCTGAGACTGCATCAAGGTGTCCTTCCAGAGCGCGCAAGGCCACAGCGGCGGCCTGCGACGGCAACGCGGGGCGCCACACGGGCGACTTGCGACGACGGGGTCTGCGTAGGCCCTGGACGCGAGATCCCGGGGTCTCCGGTTCACGCGAGCGGGGCGGCTGAGCCCGGGGTTTGTTGACCCTGGAGGCATCACTTTGTCGGCCTTGCACCTGATCAAGTGGAAAAGGTGCCGCCGAAACCCAAACTAGCGTTAAGGCTCCAAGGTCATCAGTCGTTCCCGCGATCCGGGAAAGCCCCACGAGCGGAGACCGCGCGGCGGGCGCGGGTCAGCGGGCGAAGAAGTGCCAGCCGACCCACCACCAGATGCCGAGCACCCCGATGCGTCCCACCGGCACCGTGCCGACCTCGTAGCGCATCAGGTGGGCGCAGACCATGCCGAGCGTCGGCAGCCGCGAGCCCTCCCGCCGGGCCAGCAACTCCAGGACGCCGACGAGCACCAACGACAGCAGGAAACCTCCGA
This sequence comes from Melissospora conviva, assembly GCF_049523535.1. Lineage (NCBI taxonomy): Bacteria > Bacillati > Actinomycetota > Actinomycetes > Micromonosporales > Micromonosporaceae > Melissospora > Melissospora conviva. The sequence continues at coordinate 208,748 of NZ_JBLLDT010000003.1, read as the reverse complement.
TCGCCACCGCGCGCATCATCGCCGCACCATGCCCCAGAACGCCGCCAGCCAGCCGAAGTACGCCGCCGAGCGGATCATCGCGTCCTCCAGCAGCGGATCACTGAGCCGGGAAAAGGTGGGGAAACCGTCCTTGGTGCCGAAGATGAACGTCGCCGCCTCCAGTACGCCGAAGAGCAGGGCCGGGACCAGCCACCAGAGTGCGGGCGTACGCAACCGCCCACCGGCGGCCCGGCGGGGCACCCGGTTGCCGAGGCCGAGCCAGAGCAGCGCCCCGCCGATCACGATGACGTAGACGTTCGCGGCTGTGGAGAAGGACGGCAGCCGGCCGCCGATCAGCGCGAGGACGGCCATCGCCGGCACCGTGACCGCCGGCCGGTCCCAGACGCGGGGGACGTCGACGGCAAGCTGCTGCGGGGAATCCATCGATCAATTGTGGCCCGCAAGCGGCCCGGCCGAAAGTCGGATATGCCGCCGAGCGGGCCGGCTCACTCCTGGTCGAGTGCGGCGCGGACCCGGGCCAGCACCTCGTCGACGGTGCCGTAGGCGGTGAACCCGGCGGCCAGCCGGTGCCCGCCCCCGCCGAGCGCGATCGCCACCCGGCTGACGTCCACCGCGCCCTTGCTGCGCAGCGAAACCGCCCACTCCCGGGGAGCTGCCTGCTTGAGCACGCAGCTCACATCCGCCTCCGCGGTGGCGCGCACCGGGTCGATCAGCGACTCCAGCACGTACGGCCGCTGCCCGTGCCGCGCCAGGTCGTCCAGGGTCGCGTACGTCCACACCAGCCCGCGCCCGCGCGCGGCCGCCGGCTCCAGCCGGGTACGCGACAGCACCTCGGCGTGCAGCCGTACCGCGCCGTAGGGGCGGGTCTCGAAGATCCGGCGGGAGATCTCGGCCGGCGCGATGCCGGTGGCGAGCAGCCGGGCGGCGAGCTGGTGCACGGCCGGGGTGGTGGAGTCGAAGCGGAACGAGCCGGTGTCGGTGACCAGCGCGATGTAGAGGCACTCGGCGATCGCGGCGTCCAGCGGCACCCCGAGCCGGTCGAGCAGGATCTCGACGACCACGGAGGTGGCGGCGGCGCCCGGGATGACCAGCGGGACGGTGCCGAAGCCGCTGTTGGAGGCGTGGTGGTCGAGCACGATGCTGGGGGCGCGCTCCAGCCGGTCGGCGAGCGCGCCGAGCCGGGAGACGCTCGCCGCGTCGAAGCAGCAGACCAGCGCCGGGTCGGCGGTCGCCTCGTCGGCGGGGACCAGCAATTCGCTGCCGGGCATCGCCGCGTACGGCTCGGGGACGTCCATCGGCCCGGGGAAGGTCGCCTGCACCCGGGTGAAGCCGAGCGTCCGCAGTCCGAGCGCGAAGCCGAGCATGCTGCCGAGCGCGTCGCCGTCGGGGTTGATGTGACAGATCAGCAGCACCCGGGCGTCGCGGGGCAGCCCTTGCAGGGTCTCCACGGCCGCCGCCCACTGCTGCGGCGCCGGACCCGCCGACGACACCCCGGGCGCGTCAGCGCCGGCAGCGCCCACGACCGGACTCACCCCACCGCCGGTCGGCGCCTGGCCCGCGAACCGGCGCCCCGAACCGGCCGGGGTGGCAGTGGAGGGACCAGTTCCCGGGTCCGTGCCCGCTGCCGCACCGGCCGGCGGCGTCACCGGCCCTCGTCCCCGGTCCGCGCCGGAGCGGCTTCCGCGTCGGCCGCGTCGGCCTCTTCGTCGTCCTCGTCGACCCGGTACGGGTTCGGGTCGCCCGCGTAGGCGGCCTGCGCGGCCCGGCGCTGCACCTCGGCGTCGGCGTGCCGAGCGGCCGTCAGCAGGTCGTCGATGTGCTTGGCCTGGTCCAGGACGTTGTCCTGCACGAAGGCCAGCGAGGGCGAGTGGCGCAGTCCGAGCGCCTTGCCCACGGTGCTGCGCAGCAGCCCCTTGGCGCTCTCCAGCGCCGCGGCGGTGCCCGCCTGCTCGGCCTCGTCGCCGAGGACCGTGTAGAAGACCGTCGCCTCACGCAGGTCGGCGGTGATCCGGGCGTCGGTGATGGTGATCATCCCCAGCCGCGGGTCCTTGATCTGCGTACGCACCAGCGACGCGACGAGTTCCTTCACTCGTTCGGCCTGCCTGCGTACCTTGGCCGGGTCACCCATCTTGCCTACCTCCACGCCTGTCCTGCCCCGGCGCCGACAGCTGCGGCACAGGTGTGCCGCGGCCGGCGCCGGCCAACCTTTGGAACATTACCCGCGTAGCGCGCGCCCGCACCTGCGGGCCGATCATCATCGGGCTTCAGTCATCCTCACCGTAGAGGCGCCGGCGCACCGACAGCAGCTCCACCTCGGGGCGGCCGGCGACCAGCCGCTCACAGGAGTCGAGCACCTCGGTCACGTGACCGGCCTCGGCGCCCACCACGGCCACCGCCAGCTCGGCTCGGCCGTGCAGCTCCATCGCGCCGACCTCGGCGGCGGAGACCTCGAAACGCCGCAGGGCGGCAACAATCGGTCGTACGTAGGAACGTTTCGCTTTCAGTGATCGCGAGTCGTTCGGCAGCAGCAGGTCGAATAGCACTGTTCCGGTAAACATCGCCTGCGACGATACGGCGGAAACGGCCGAAGGGCCCACACCTTTTCGGTGTGGACCCCTCGGTCGTGGTTGCCGCTACCGTCAGGCGCGCGGCTTCTCGCGCATCTCGAAGGTCTCGATGATGTCGCCGACCTGGACATTGTTGTAGTTGCCCAGAGTCAGACCACACTCGAAGCCCTCGCGGACCTCGGTCGCGTCGTCCTTGAACCGCTTGAGCGAGCTGATCGTGAGGTTGTCCGCCACGACCGCCCCGTCGCGCAGCAGGCGCGCCTTGGCGTTGCGGCGAATGAGCCCCGACCGGACGATACAACCGGAGATGTTGCCGATCTTGGACGAGCGGAAGACGTCGCGGATCTCCGCGCTGCCGAGCTCGACCTCCTCGTACTCCGGCTTGAGCAGGCCCTTGAGCGCTGCGTCGATCTCCTCGATGGCCTGGTAGATCACGGTGTAGTACCGGATCTCCACGCCCTCGCGGTCGGCGATCTCCCGGACCTTGTTCGAGGCCCGGACGTTGAAGCCGATGATCGTCGCCGCCTCGTCCGAGGCGCTCGCCAGCATGACGTTGCTCTCGGTGATCGCACCGACGCCACGGTCGAGGATCTTGAGCTGAACCTCTTCCGGGATGTCGAGCTTGAACAGCGCGTCCTCCAGGGCCTCCACGGAACCGGAGACGTCACCCTTGAGGATGAGGTTGAGCGAGGTCTTCTCGCCCTCCTTGATCTGCTCCATGAGCGTCTCAAGGGTCGCCCGGCCACGGGAGTTGGCGAAGCTCGCCGCCCGCCGCCGTGCCTGCCGCTGCTCGGCGATCTGCCGGACCGTACGGTCGTCGGCCGCCGCGAGGAACGTGTCGCCCGCGCTCGGCACCGCGGTCAGACCGAGGACCAGCACCGGACGCGCCGGACCAGCCTCGCTGACCTGCTCGCCGTTGTCGTCGAGCATGGCCCGGACCCGGCCGTGCGCACCGCCGGCGACGATCGAGTCGCCTGCCCGCAGCGTGCCCTTCTGGACCAGGACCGTCGCGACCGCGCCGCGCCCCTTGTCGAGGTGCGCCTCGATCGCCACACCCTGCGCCGGCCCGTCGATCGGAGCGGTCAGCTCCAGCGACGCGTCGGCGGTCAGCAGGACGGCCTCGAGCAGCTGCTCGATGCCGATGCCCGGCTTGGCTGCCACGTCGACGAACATCGTGTCGCCGCCATACTCCTCGGCGACCAGTCCGTACTCGGTCAGCTGCTGGCGGACCTTGTCCGGGTTCGCCTCGGGCTTGTCGACCTTGTTGACCGCCACCACGATCGGCACATCGGCCGCCTTGGCGTGGTTCAACGCCTCGATGGTCTGCGGCATGACACCGTCGTCAGCCGCGACCACCAGGATCACGATGTCCGTGACCTGGGCACCACGAGCACGCATGGCGGTGAACGCCTCGTGACCCGGGGTGTCGATGAAGGTGATCGCCCGTTCCTGACCGTCGTGCGGCACGCGGACCTGGTAGGCACCGATGTGCTGGGTGATGCCACCGGCCTCGCCCGCCACGACGTTCGCCTTGCGGATCGCGTCGAGGAGCTTGGTCTTACCGTGGTCGACGTGACCCATGACGGTCACCACCGGCGGCCGGCTGACCAGCCGCTCCTCGTCAACCTCGGCGTCGAGGTTGATGTTGAACTGCGCGAGCAGCTCGCGGTCCTCGTCCTCGGGGCTGACGATCTGCACGTCGAAACCGAGGTGCTCACCGAGCAGCAGCAGGGTCTCGTCAGAGCAGGACTGGGTCGCCGTGACCATCTCGCCCAGGTTGAACATCTCCTGGACCAGCGAACCCGGGTTGGCGTTGATCTTGTCGGCGAAGTCCGAGAGCGACGCACCGCGGGAGAGCCTGACGACCTGACCCTGACCCCGGGGCGCGCCCGAGCTCATGGTCGGAGCCGACAGGTTGTCGAACTCCTGTCTGCGCTGCTTCTTGGACTTGCGGCCACGCGTGGGCCGGCCACCCGGACGCCCGAAGGCACCCGCGGCGCCGCCGCCACGGCCACGGCCACCGCCACCGGGACGGCCACCGCCGCCACCGGGACCACCCGGCCGGAAACCACCACCGGCACCAGCACCGGCGCCACCGCCGGGACCGCCACGGAAACCGCCGCCGGCACCAGCACCGGCGCCGCCACCGGGACCGCCGCGGTAGCCACCGCCACCGCCGCCGCCACCGGGACCGCCACGGAAACCGCCACCGCCGCCGCCACCGGGACGACCTGCGCCGCCACCGGGACCACCCGGACGACCCGCGCCGGGGCCACCACCGGGACGACCCGGACGCTGGCTCGGCATGGAGGCCGGGCTGGGACGAGGCGGCATCGAAGCCGGACTCGGCCGCGGAGGCATGGCGTTCGGGTTGGGACGACCGCCGCCACCCGGACCCGCGGGACGCTGCCCGCTGCCCTGGGTGATGCCGAACGGGTTGTTACCCGCACCGCGTGCCGGCGGACGACCGCCCGGCCGTCCGGGACCCGGCGTCGGCGTACCCGGAGTTGCGGTACGGCCGGCCGCGGGCGAACCCGGGCGGGGCGGCATGGCGCCGGGACCCGGTCCCTTGGGACGCGCGGGACCGCCGTCGGCCGGGGGCTCCCGGCGCGGCGTCTCCCGCTGCTGCTGCCGAGCAGCCTGCGCCGCCTTGACGGCGGCTTCCTGCTCGGCCTTGAGGGCAGCGGCACGCGCCTCAGCGGCCGCCACCTCGATGTCGTGGGCGCTCGCCGGCTTCGCGACCGGCGCTGCCGGCTGCGGAGGACCGGGGACCGGTCCCTTCGGCTTGGCGCCCGGAGCAGCCGGACGCCGCGGGGGCATCGGCTTGGCCGACACGCGGGGCTCACCCGGTGCGGTCGGCTTCGGGGTCGGTGCCGAGGGCGAGGCCGGCTCGGCCGGTGCCTTCGGCTCTGCCGCGGCCGGGGCGGAGCCACCGGCCGACGCGGCGAACGCGCCACGGAGACGTCGGGCGACAGGCGCCTCGACGGTGCTCGATGCGGACTTCACGAACTCGCCCATTTCCTTCAACTTGGCGAGAACGGTCTTACTCTCGACCCCGAGCTCTTTTGCCAGCTCGTGTACGCGGGCCTTACCTGCCACTGCACTCCTCACTCCGAGGTCGTGCGGGCAGCACCCGCAGCGACCTCACTCCTGCACTTGAAGCCTGGTCATTTCAGGAACTTCATCGTGTGCTCATGTCGGTCGTCCTACCTTGCTTGCGGACCCTCGTCCGGCCGGATGACCGGACGCAGCGGATGACGCGTTGATGTGCTCGGCCAGCTCGCCGGTGTCAGGGACACCGGGTGTCCGCAGGGCTCGGGCGAAGGCCCGGCGCCGCTGCGCCAGCGCGAAGCAAGCCGGGTCCCGGTGCAGATGAGCACCTCGACCCGGCAGTCTGCGAGCCGGGTCGGGTCGGAGGCTGTGACCAGCCCCTTCGCCGACCGCGACTATCCGCAGAAGCTCGGCAGCCGCCGCGCGTTGCCGACAACCCACACAGGTTCGCTCCGGCCACGCACGTCGTACCACCACGAAAGTCTACCCCTAGCCGCCCGAGATCGCTCCGCCCGGCTCCCGAGCGTGATCCGAAGGACCCCGTCCGGACCCGTCGGACGACTGTTCGGCGTCCGACCGGATGTCGATCCGCCAGCCGGTGAGCCGTGCCGCGAGCCGGGCATTCTGCCCTTCCCGGCCGATCGCCAGGGAGAGCTGGAAGTCCGGCACGGTCACCCGCGCGGCCCGGTTCGCCAGGTCGACGACCTCGACCCGCAGCGCCTTGGCCGGCGACAGGGCGTTGCCGACGAAGGCCGCCGGGTCGTCCGACCAGTCGATGATGTCGATCTTCTCGCCGTGCAGTTCGCTCATCACCGCGCGCACCCGCTGCCCCATCGGGCCGATGCAGGCGCCCTTGGCGTTCACCCCGGGCACCGTCGACCGGACCGCGATCTTCGTACGGTGGCCCGCCTCACGGGCGATCGCGCCGATCTCCACCGCACCGTCGACGATCTCGGGCACCTCGAGGGCGAAGAGCTTCTTGACCAGGGCCGGATGCGAGCGCGACAGGGTGATCTGCGGACCGCGCATCCCCTTGGCGACGTGCACCACCACGCAGCGGATCCGCTGGCCGTGGGCGTAGATCTCGCCGGGCACCTGCTCGGAGGCGGGTAGGACCGCCTCCAGCTTGCCCAGGTCGATGGTGACGATGCCCTTCTCGGTGCGCGCCTCGTGCGCCTGCACGATGCCGGTGACGAGGTCGCCCTCACGGCCGACGTACTCGCCGAAGTGCACCTCGTCGGTCGCCTCCCGCAGCCGCTGCAGGATGACCTGCTTGGCGGTCATGGCGGCGATCCGCCCGAAGTCGTGCGGGGTGTCGTCCCACTCCCGCACCACGGCGCCGTCCTCGCCCATCTCCTGGGCGTAGACCAGGGCGCTCCCGGTCCGGCGGTCGATCTCCACCCGGGCGTGCGGTTCGGCGCCCTCGGTGTGCCGGTATGCAGTCAACAGCGCGGTCTCGATCGCCGCGAGGATCGTGTCGAACGGGATCTCCCGCTCGCGCTCCAGTGCGCGCAGCGCCGCGAGGTCGATGTTCACCTCTCCTCGTCCTCCACATCATCGTCGTCGTCAGAATCGTCGATCTCGGTCAGTTCCTCGTCGGTGACCTGATCCAGGCGGCTGAACTCCACCTGGACCCGTCCCGGGCCGAGATCGGTGTAGCGGTGGGCGGTCTGCTGACCGTCCTGATCCAGTGTCACCGTTTCGTCATCGGCCGACACCACTCGCGCGGTGATCTGCCGGTCACCCTCGCCCGCGTCCGCCTGCGGCGCGCCACCCTTGACGGTGACCTTCACCAGGCGTCCGGCGTTGCGCCGCCAGTGGCGGGGCAGGATCAGCGGGCGGTCCACGCCGGGCGAGGAGACCTCGAGCTGGTACTCGCCGGCGACCAGATCGCCGCCGGCCTCCTCGGCGGCGTCCAGCGCCGCGGAAACCGCCCGGGAGACCTCGGCGACCGAGTCCAGCCCGATGCCGCCGTCACCGTCGACGATCACCCGGACGATGTGCCGCCGGCCGGCGCGCGAGACGGAGACCTCCTCGAGGTCGTATCCGGCCTCGGTCACCACCGGCTCGATCACTGCCCGCAACTGCGCCCGGCGATTCGCAAGGTCGCTCTTCGGTCGCGCAGTGGTCCTCGGCCCAGTCGCCGACCTGCCGGCACGGCCACGCTGCGTCATCTCCGCACCCCTCTCCGGTCGACTTCGCCGCAACCCTGCCGGCAAAGCAAGCACGCCCCCTGGCCGATTGGCATCAGGTGGCTGCGCAGAGCGTAACGCGCCGCGCGGTAAGGCGGACGGCCGCCGCACCGACCACTGTCCCCACCATCGAGCGCCATGGTGTTGACTGATCCGGTGGGGAACGGGAGCACAACTCAGCGCGACGACGTATCCGGGCATTCCCGACGTGCGCTGCTACGGATGACGGCCACACTCGCCCTGGCAGGCAGCGTTGTACCGCTGACAGCCTGTGATCTTCTCGGCCGGGATCCGGCACCGGATCCAGCGGCGGATCCGCTGGCCCCGATGATCGCCACCGCGCTGGACCTCGCCGCCCGGTGTCAGGAGATCGCCGCGGCCCATCCTGACCAGGCCGGCCTGCTGGCGCCGATCTCCGCCGGGCACCTGGCCCACGCGCAGGCGCTGGCCGCGGTGACCGGGGCGGCGTCGCCCAGCGCGGCGCCGACCGCCGGCACCGGAAACGCGATGCCCGACGCGCCGGCGGCCCTTGCCGCGCTGCGCGAGGCCGAGCAGGCCGGACGTGAGCAGGCCGCCGGGCTCTGCCTGGCGGCGCCGGCCGAACGGGCCGCGCTCGTCGGCTCCATCGCGGCGGCTCTGGCGACGTACGTGGAGGTCCTGAAGTGAACACCGAACTCGTCGCCACCCTGCGGGCCGAGTACGCCGCCATCTTCGCGTACGGGGTGATCGGGGTACGCCTGCCCGAGGCCCTGGCCCGGGCCGCCCGCAACGCCGAGGCCGCGCACCGGGCCCGGCGTGACGAACTGCTGGTCCAGTTGAGCGCGGCCGGCGTCGGGATTCCGGGCGAGCAGCCCGCCTACGAACTGCCCTTCAAGGTCACCGACGAGGCGTCGGCGCTGCGGCTGGCGATCGAGGTCGAGGAGCGCACCGGCGCGTACTGGCGGGCGGTGCTGCCGGTGACCGCCGGGGACGGCCGCGCGCCGGCGCTCGACGCGCTGACCGGGTGCGCCCGGCGGGCGACCTACTGGCGCCGGCAGGCGGGAGTGTCGCCGATCGTTGTCGACTTCCCCGGCCGGACCGCCTGACGCTCGGCCCGACCTGCGCCGCGCCGCGGGCGGACCGCGCGCTTGCCAACGCCATACCGGGTATGCATACTCGGTATCCATGACGATTCGCCATGGCCTGCTCGCCCTGCTCGAACGCGGGCCCATGTACGGCTACCAGCTACGCGCCTCCTTCGAGGAGGCCACCGGGGCGACCTGGCCGCTGAACATCGGGCAGGTCTACACGACCCTGAGCCGGCTGGAACGCGACGGGCTGGTCACGGCCCTGCCGGAGGACACCGACGGCAAACGACCGTACGAGATCACCCCCGAGGGGCGCACCGAGATCGCCCTCTGGTTCGCCTCCCCGATCAGCCGCGCCGACCGGCCCCGCGACGAACTGGCGATCAAACTGGCGCTGGCGCTCTCCACCCCGGGCGTCGACGTCGGCGCCGTCGTGCAGACCCAGCGCAGCGCCACCATGCGCACGCTGCAGGAACTCACCCGGCTCAAAACCCGCGGCACCGAACCCGGCGCGCTCTCCTGGCGGCTGGTGCTGGAGTCGCTGGTCTTCCAGGCCGAGGCGGAGCTGCGCTGGCTCGACTACTGCGAGGCGAGCGTCCTGCGCGAACCACCACCGCCGACCCGCCGTACCGCAAGGGCTGTCGGCACCGACGCCGGGTACACGCACGACACCTCGGCGGCCGAGAGCGAGGCGTCCGCGTGAGGGCCGCTCCGGCCCGGCCCGTCCTGGAACTCTCGGCGGTGCACCGCACGCACGGCACGGGCGCGGCGGCGGTGCACGCCCTGCGCGGCGTCACCCTGACTGTCCGCCCCGGCGAACTGGTCGCCGTCATGGGGCCCTCCGGCTCCGGCAAGTCGACCCTGCTGCACCTCGCCGGCGGCCTCGACAGCCCCACCGAAGGCGAGGTCCGCGTCGAAGGGCAGTCCCTGCGCACCCTCAACCGCCGCCACCTGGCCCAGCTGCGCCGCCGCAGCATCGGGTACGTCTTCCAGGACCTCAACCTGCTCGCCGGACTGACCGCCGTGGAGAACGTCGCGCTCCCGCTGGAGCTGGACGGCAAGGGCGTACGCGCCGCACGACGGCTCGCCATCGCCGCACTGTCGGAGGTGGGCCTCACCGAGAAGGCGGCCCGCTTCCCCGACGAGCTCTCCGGCGGCCAGCAGCAGCGGGTCGCCATCGCCCGTGCGCTGGTCGGCGAACGCCGGCTGGTGCTCGCCGACGAACCGACCGGGGCGCTCGACTCGCAGACCGGCGAGCAGATCCTGCGGCTGCTGCGGGCCCGCATCGACGCCGGCGCCGCCGGGATGCTCGTCACCCACGACTCCCGGCACGCCGCCTGGGCCGACCGGGTCGTCTTCCTCCGCGACGGTGTCGTCATCGACACCAGCGGCCCGCTCGCCGGCGCCGAATCGCTGCTGGGATCGGTGCGATGAGCGGCTGGCGTACGGCGCTGCGCATCGCGGCGCGGGAAACCCGGCGGTCCCGGGGCCGCAGTGCCCTGGTGCTGGCGATGATCGCGTTGCCGGTCCTGGGGATGGGCTTCGCCGCCACGGCGTACGACATGTTCACGCTGACCGCCGAGGAGCGGCTGGATCGGACACTCGGACAGGCCGACGCCTCGGTGCGGTGGTTCGCCGGCAGCCCGGTCACCCAGGATGCTGTCGGCCGCAATTGGTCGGCCGCAGGCGGCTACCGGACCAAGCCGCCGACCGAGGACGAGATTCTGGCCGTCCTGCCGCCAGGGAGCAGCGCCACGCAGGCACGCGACAACTGGGTGGAGCTGGAGACCGCGACCGGCCGGGGCCAGCTGCGGGTCCTCGGACTCGACCTGAGCGACCCTCTCACCACCGGAATGTGGACCCTGGTCTCCGGTACGGCACCCCGGGGTGAGGCCGAGGCCGTCGTCACCACCCAGGCCGCGAAGCGACTCGGGGTGACCCGAGGCGGCGAGGTGATCGTCGGCGGAGGCGAACGTCGCTTCACCGTGACCGGGATCGTGGAGTTCCCCAACTCCCTCACCGAGATCGTGGCGATATCCCCGACGGCGCTGCGCGAGATCACCGGCGAAACCGCCGAGTATCACTGGCTCATCGACACCCCTGCACCCGTCGACTGGGAGCAGGTCCAGCAGCTCAACCGGCACGGCCTGGTGGTCGAATCTCGCGCGGTCGTGCTGGATCCGCCCGACACCGCGCCACCTCCCGCCGACGAGAACGGCCGGTTCGCCGCCATCGGCATCCTCATCGCCGGGCTGGGCATCCTGGAGATCGTGTTGCTGGCCGGGCCGGCCTTCGCCGTCGGTGCCCGCCGACGCAGCCGTGAGCTGGCCCTGGTCGCCGCGGCCGGGGGCAACGCGGCCCAACTGCGGCGCATCGTCCTCGCCGACGGTGTCCTGCTCGGCCTCGCGGGCGCACTGGCCGGCCTGCTGCTCGGTGTCCTGACCGCCTTCGCCACCCGGGGACTGCTGGAAGGGTTCCTCTTCCATCAGCGTGCCGGAGGTTACCGGGCGTTCCCGCTCGCCCTCGCCGGCATCGCCGTCCTCGCGGTGCTCACCGGCACCGCCGCGGCGCTGATCCCTGCCTTCACCGCCGCGAGGCAGTCCGTCGTGGCGGGGCTGACGGGACGGCGCGGCGCCGTCCGCTCCCGGCGTCGCTGGATCCTGCTCGGCGCGACACTCGTCGTCGCCGGCGGCGCACTGGCCGGGTACGGCGCACAGCAGGTCGACATCGCCGGCACCCTCGGCGGGCTGATCCTGGTGCAGATCGGGCTGGCCGTCTGCACGCCCAGCCTGATCGGCCTGATCGCCAAGGCCGGGACGGTTCTGCCGCTGGCGCCACGGCTCGCCCTGCGGGACACCGCCCGCAACCGGGCCTCCGCAGCCCCGGCTGTCTCGGCGGTGATGGCTGCGGTGGCCGGGGCGGTGCTGATGGGTACCTACCTCGACAGTGAACGCGCGAGCAGTGCCGCCGGCTACCAGCCCTCCGCGCCGCTTGGCACTGTCATGGTTGTCAGCCCGACCGCCGTGCTGGGGGACCAGAAACAGCGGATCAGGACCGCCGTCGCCGACCGGGCAGTGTCGAACACCCTCACCGAGATCCATATGACAGCCTGCCCGGCAGGGATCGCCGAGGGCCCCGGGCGTTGCTACCTCGTGGTGAGCATGCCACCGGAGCAGATCTGCCCCAATCCGAGCGGCCGCTCGACGGACGAACTCTCCCAGGATGAGATTCGGCGGCTCCGGGCCGACCCCCGCTGCAACGACGCGCCCCGCTTCTACCAGAGCAGTATCAGTCTGCAGGAGGTGGTCGACGACGGCTCGGCCCTGGCCACACTGACCGGGGCAACCGGCGACGATCTCGCCAAGGCACAACGGACTCTCCGGACCGGAGGTGTGGTGGTCGACGACGCGCGCTACCTCGTCGACGGACAGGTGACGGTGCAGATCCACCGACCGGACGAGGCGGACCCGGGCAGCCTCACCGTGCCGGGTCATGCACTCACCAGCGGCGTGGGAAACCAGCTGACGTTCTTCTCGCCCGACGTGGTCGAGCAGGCCGGACTGGCCATCCGGCACAGCGGCTACGCGGCCGGCACGGCCGACGGGCTGACCCAGGCGGAGCAGGACGCCCTCACCGCCGCCGTACTGGCGGTGGCACCGGAGATCGAGGTGGCTGTCGAGCGGGGCCACACCGCCGATCAGAACAACACATCGCTCATCCTGGCGCTGGCCGCCGGGGTGATCGCACTCGGCGCCGCCGGGATCGCGACCGGGCTCACCGCCGCCGACGGCCGCCGCGACCTCTCCACCCTGGCCGCGGTCGGCGCCAGTCCCGGCGTACGACGGAGACTGTCGCTCAGCCAGGCGGGAGTGATCGCCGGGATCGGCGCGCTGCTCGGGGCGGCGGTGGGCCTGGGCTCGGCGTTCGTGATCCTGACCGCACTGAACTCCGGGCAGGAGCGGGTCCTCCTCGTCAGCCATCCGTACCCGTTGGTGGTGCCGTGGAGCGCCCTGGGGCTGCTGCTGGTGGTACCCCTGATCGCAATGGCGGGCGCGGGGCTGCTCACCCGCTCGCGGTTGCCGATCGAGCGCCGATTCGGCTGAGATCGCGACCGGGATCGCGGTCCGCCTGAGAACCTGAGACCGCGGAGAGTTCCGGCCCGGCGCCACGGGGGCGCCGGGCCGGAACGGTTGCACGACTGTCAGGTGATCTGGACGCCGATCAGCAGGCCGATCAGGTAGGTGGCGCCTGCGGCGGCGACACCGAGCAGCAGCTGACGCGCGCCGCTGCGCCACCAGCGCTTGCCGGTGAAGCGGGCAACGATCGCGCCGGCCACGAAGAGCCCCACCGCACCGAAGCCGAGCGCCAGCCAGAGCGAGGTGAACCCGAGCAGGTACGGCAGCAGCGGCACGATCGCGCCGATCGAGAAGCAGACGAAGGACGAGATCGCGGCGATCCACGGGCTCGGCCGGTCGTCGGGGTCGACGCCCAGCTCCTCCCGGACGTGGGCGCGCAGCTCCTCCTCCGGGTTCTTCGCAAGCGCCGCCGCGAGCTGCTCGGCGACCTCCTCGGGCACACCGCGGCGCACCCAGGCCTGGGCCAGCTCCCACGCCTCGGCTTCCGGGTTGAGCTCCAGCTCCCGGCGTTCCTTGGCGATCTCGGCGGCGACCTGCTCGTTGGCGGAGCTGACGCTGGTGTACTCCCCCAGCCCCATCGAGATGGCGCCGGCGACCAGGCCCGCGACACCGCTGAGCAGGATGTTGTCGGCGGAGACGCCGCCACCGCCGACGCCGGCGATGAGGGCGATGTTGGTGACCAGCCCGTCCATCGCGCCGAAGACCGCCGGACGCAGCCAGCCGCCGGAGACGTCGGCGTGGTGGTGCTCCCGGAACGCAGCGGGAATCTCGGCCACCTCCTCGACCTTCGGCACGTCGATCTCGGTCATGGCAGGGTCAGAATTTCGTGCCCGTCCTCGGTGACGACCAGTGTGTGCTCGAACTGCGCGGTCCAGCGACGGTCCTTGGTGACCACGGTCCAGCCGTCGTCCCACATGTCCCACTGGTGGGTGCCGAGGGTGATCATCGGCTCGATGGTGAAGGTCATCCCCGGCTCCATCACGTCGGTGGGGCGGGGGCTGTCGTAGTGTGGCACGTAGAGGCCGCTGTGGAACGCCTCACCGATGCCGTGCCCGGTGAAGTCGCGCACCACGCCGTAGCCGAACCGCTTCGCGTACGACTCGATCACGCGGCCGATGACGTTGATCTGCCGTCCCGGGGCGACCGCCCGGATGCCGCGCATCATCGCCTCGCGGGTGCGCTCCACCAGCAGCCGGGCCTCCTCCGCGACCTCGCCGGCCAGGAAGGTGGCGTTGGTGTCGCCGTGCACGCCGCCGATGTAGGCGGTGATGTCGACGTTGACGATGTCCCCGTCCATGATCACCGTGGAGTCGGGGATGCCGTGGCAGATGACCTCGTTGAGGCTGGTGCAGCAGGACTTCGGGAAGCCCTTGTAGCCGAGCGTCGAGGGGTACGCCCCCTGGTCGCAGAGGAACTCGTGCACCACCCGGTCGATCTCGTCCGTGGTGACGCCGGGCTTGCAGTGCTCCCCGGCCAGTTGCAGCGCCTGGGCGGCGATCCGGCCCGCGACGCGCATCTTCTCGATGGTCTCCGGGGTCTGGACGTGCGAGCCCTGCCACTGTTTCGGGGCGGTCTTGCCGACGTACTCGGGGCGGACGATGCGACCCGGCACCGGCCGCGCCGGGGAGAGGGTGCCGGGGATCAGCGACGGACGGACGGTCATACGTGCAAGCCTATAGCCGCCCGCACCGGCGTTTCCCGCCCCGTGATCCGTGCCACCCGCTCCGGAACGGACCCGGCGGCGATCAGTCGGCGAGCCGGCGGCGCAGGCTCAGCTCGGTGCCCTGCGGGGTACGGCGCACCACCAGCTCACCGAGGGCGTTGATCAGTGACAGGCCCCGGCCGCGGAAGCCGGCGTCGGTCGACTCCCGCCACTGGCCCGTGTCGCGCACCGTCACCAGCACGCTCCGGTCCCTGATCGACACCTCGACCTCGATCACCGGCTCCCGCGGGTCGATCGGATGCTCGATCGCGTTCGCCGCTGCCTCGGAGACCGCCACGGTCAGGTCGAAGAGGTCCGTCTCACCGACCCGGTGGGCCACGAGGAACCGTTCCAGCCGCTTGCGCAGCAGGCTGAGCTTCGTCGGCTCGGCCGGCAACCGCAGCGCGAACCCGCTGGACTCCACCGCCTCCAGTGCCAGCAGTGCGACGTCGTCGTGGCCGGAGCGCTCGGTCACCACCCGGGCGACCGCGTCCAGCAGGTCGGGCAGGCGCTCCGCCGGCTCGGCGGCCGCCACCCGGACCCGGCCGAGCAGGTCGGCGCCGGCCCCGTGCTGCTCGACGAGGCCGCCGGTGTAGAGCAGCAGGCGGTCCCCGACTTCCAGCCGGTCGTCGCGGACCTCGTAGGCGGCGGTGGGGAGCGCGCCGATCAGCGGGCCCAGCGCCCGGTCGTAGAGCAGCCGCAGCTCGGCGCCGGAGATCACCAGCGGCGGCGGATGGCCGGCGCTGGCGTACCGCAGCTCGCCGCCGGCGGGATCGAAGATCAGGCAGATGACACTGGCGGCCCAGCCGTCGCCGTCGACCGCCGCCTGGTTCAGCCGGGTGAGCACCGCGCCGGGATCGCAGTTGTCGCGGGCCGCGCCGCGCAGCACGTCGCGCACCTGCCGGATCGGCGCGACACCGGCCAGGCCACGGGCGGTCACCTCACCGACGACCAGCAGCAGGCGTTCGGAGTCCAGCGGCAGGACGTCGTACCAGTCCCCGCCCACTTCCAGGTCGAGGGTGCCGGGCAGGTACCGTCCGGCCAGGGCCGTCCCCGGCACCTCGGGAAACTCGGCCGGGAAGGGTACGGCGTCGCTGGTCGTGGGCGCCGCCGAGAGCATCGTCGAGAGCTGATCGCTGCCGGCGTAGCTGCCGTCACCGTGCTCTGCAGCCGGAGCAGAGCTCATCGAACCTCCCACTGCGGCTGGTTGCGGCGATGCCTCGGGTCCCCACCGTGCGAGGCCGATGTACCCGCCGGAACGAGCAACCTAACGCATCACTGACAGTGGACTGATGCCCGGTGGCAAGCGATCCACACCACCGGGCGCCAGGAATCGACTGCGATCACGGAGTCGCGGGTCAGGCAAGCAGCAGCCCGGCACCCCAGAGCCCGGCGATGATCAGCCCGGAACCGAGCTCGACCAGCATCGACAAGCCGGCCGCCTTGAGCGCCTGCACGGTCGAGGGCCAGGCCAGGGAGGCGTTGCCCAGCCGGGCGAGTTCGGCGAGGTAGATGCCGAGCACGAATCCGATCACCAGCCCGACGAGCGGCACCACGAAGAAGCCGACCAGCCCGAGCAGACCGCCGGCGAGCAGGGAGCGGTTGGGCACCCCGCTGCGTTTGAGGTTGCGGCCGGGCCAGGCGTACTTGACGACGGCGCCGACGAGCGCCACCAGTGTGGCGACGGCGAGGATCCCCCAGCGCAGCGCGCCGGCGTCGCCGAAGAGCGCCCAGACCAGCACCCCGCCCCAGCAGAGCGGCACCGCCGGCAGCACCGGGACGACCACACCCGCCAGCCCGGCCAGGATCATCACGCCGGCCAGGATCGTCACCGCCGCCTGGGCATCGTCGAGGGTCACCGGTCCGACTCCCTGTGCTTGATGGTGGTCAACACTCTAGGCGTGCGGTGCCGGTCGTGCCGGACCGAGCGGGCCGCGCTCAGGCGGCCGATTCCAGCATCAGCGAGATGCCCTGCCCGACACCGACGCACATCGTCACCAGGGCCCGGCGGGCGTCGGTGCGGCGCAGCTGCAGCGCGGCGTTGAGCGCCAGCCGGCCCCCGCTGGCACCGAGCGGATGCCCGAGGGCGATCGCGCCGCCATTGGGGTTGACGTGCTCGGCGTCGGGTGCCAGACCGAGTTCCCGCAGCACCGCGATCCCCTGGGCTGCGAATGCCTCGTTGAGCTCCACCACGTCCACGTCGGAGATCTGCAGACCGAGCCGCTCCAGCAGCTTGCGGCTGGCCGGAACGGGGCCGATGCCCATCACCCGGGGCGGCACCCCGGCCGCGGCGGCGCCGCTGATGCGGGCCAGCGGGGTCAGTCCGTACCGGAGCACGGCGGCCTCGCTGGCGACGAGGAGGGCAACCGCCCCGTCGTTGATGCCGGAGGCGTTGCCGGCGGTCACCGTGCCGCCGGGAAAGAGCGGGCGCAGTGCGGCGAGCTTCTCCGCCGTGGTCTCCCGCGGGTGCTCGTCGGCCTCCACCAGGCGGGTCTGCCCCCGCCCGGCCGGCACCTCCACCGGCACGATCTCGGCGGCGAGGACGCCGTTTGCCTGCGCCTTCGCCGCACGCTGCTGCGACCGCAGCGCGAACGCGTCCTGGTCGGCGCGGGAGACGTCGTAGTCGCGGGCCACGTTCTCGGCGGTCTGGGGCATCGAGTCGGTACCGAACTGCTCCTCCATCGCCGGGTTGACGAACCGCCAGCCCAGGGTGGTGTCGTGGATCTCGTTGGAGCGGGAGAAGGCACTGGTCGCCTTCGGCAGCACGAACGGGGCGCGGCTCATGCTCTCCACACCGCCGGCGACCACGAGATCGGCCTCACCGGCGACGATCGCCCGGGCGGCGGTGGCGAGCGCGTCCAGGCCGGAGCCACAGAGCCGGTTGACGGTGCTGCCCGGCACTTCCTGCGGGAGGCCGGCGAGGAGCGCGGCCATCCGGGCCACGTTGCGGTTGTCCTCTCCGGCCTGGTTGGCGCAGCCCAGCACCACGTCGTCCACCCGGGACCAGTCAACCGACGGATGGCGGGCGGCCAGTTCGCGGATCACGTGCGCGGCGAGGTCGTCGGGGCGGACCCCGGCGAGGGCGCCGCCGTAGCGGCCGAACGGGGTGCGGACACCGGAGACCAGGAATGCGACGCTCATGGACTTACCCTTCGCAGGGGACGGGGGCGGCTCACGGGGGAGCCACGGGCGCGACCAATCGATGCCCCCAGAATAGGGGCGAGGGCCGGAGCCGCCCAGGGCCCCGAGTGGCACTCAGGTCTGGGCGACCCGGCGCACGATCCCCAGGAAGTACGGCGAGAAGGCCACCCCGTACGTGGCGGCGGCGGTGCGGATGCTCATATCCGGCCCGACCCGGTTGGCCAGGATTCCGACGCGCGCGTCGGCGGGGCAGGTCAGAAGAGAACGGTGGCGAGGGCGCCGACCGGTGCGAAGCCGCAGCGCTGGTACACCCGCCGGGCCGGGGCGTTGAAGTCGTTGACGTAGAGGCTCACCGTCGGCGCCACGTACGTGAGCGCGTCGCGAACCACCGCCGCCATCGCCGCGGCGGCGAACCCCCGCCCGCGCCACTCCGGCGTCATCCAGACGCCCTGGATCTGCGCGGTCCGACGGGTCACCACCGCGAGTTCGGCCTTGAAGACCACCCGGCCGTCCTCGAAGCGGGCGTACGCGCGCCCGGCCCGGACCAGGTCGTTGACCCGCCGCCGGTAGGCGCGGCCGCCGTCCTCCAGCACCGGCGAGACGCCGACCTCCTCGGTGTACATGGCGACCGCGGCCGGGAAGAGCAGCTCGCTCTCCTCCACCTGCACCCGGCGCACGTACGGGTCGGGCGCGACCGACGGCATCGTGGCGGTCACCAGCAGCGGCTGGTTCGGGCGTACGTCGCGGGCCGGGCCCCAGCGCCCTTCCAGCCGCTCCCAGAGCTCCAGCACCGCGTCGGCCCGCCCGACGATCGAGGAGCAGAGCCGCGGCTCACCGGCGAGCCGTTCGGCGAAGGCCGCGAGCGCGGGACGGCCGGCGCGCACCGGGGTCAGGTTGCCGCCGACCCAGCAGAGCGCCTCCAGGTTGCGGCGGCTGCCGTAGCCGAGCACCCGGCCGTCGGAGCGCCACCAGGCCAGACCGCGCGCGGCGACCCGCTCCGCCACAGGCGCGGCGCCGTACGGGTCGAGGTCGAGCAGCCGTTCGACGGCGCGGCGGTCCGCCGCGCCGAGCTGCCGTACGGGCGCCATCAGCACCCGTCCAGCCTGCCAGATCGGTGCCGTTTCGCGGGGGACGAGTGGCGGCATCGCCTCAGCCGACGGCGACGGCTTCCCGCTCCCCCGCCGGCGTACGGGTCCCCGCCGCCCAGCGCACCACCGGCGGGATCGCCGCCCCGAGCAGCAGGAAGAGCACCCCCAGCACGATCCAGCCGGGGGTGCCCCAGCCGATGGCGAGCGTGGTGACCAGCACCGGCGCCACCATCCGGCCGAGCGAGAAGCCCATGCCGTACGTGCCCTGGTACTGGCCCTGGGCGTGGGCGGGGGCGAGCCCGAACGAGATGCCCCAGCCGGCGGCGGAGTGCCAGAGCTCGCCGACGACGTGGGCGAGCGCCCCGGCGACCAGCAGCGCCACCGCCGCGGCGGTGGGCATTCCGCCGGCGGCGGCGAAGAGCACGCAGGCCGCGCCGATCGCGACGCCGGCGCGGCGGGAGGCCCGCGCCGCGCCCGGCAGATCCGCGGTGCCCCGGGAGGCGCGCACCTGGAAGAGCACCACCATCGTGGTGTTGACCAGCAGCAGCACCGAGATCAGCCAGCGCGGGGCGTCGGTGTGGTCGGCGATCCAGAGCGGCAGGGCGACGTTGAGCAGGGTGAAGTGCATCGACATCAGCCCGTCGAGGGCGACGAAGGCGAGGAAGGGCCGGTCGCGCAGGGCGAGCAGCCGCGGGCCACTCGCGGGGGCGGGCACTCGCGGGATGGGGACGAGCCGGATCAGCATCAGCGCCGCGAGCAGGAAGAAGGCGGCGTTGGCGATGATCAGCACCTGGTAGGCGGCGCGCGTGTCGACGGCGATGCCGGCGCCTGCGATCACCGCGCCGACGGAGATGCCGACGTTGGTGGTGGCGCGCAGGTAGGCGCGGGTGCGCACCCGCTGGTCGGCGGGAACACCCCCGGCGATCACCGCGCCCCGGGCGCCGACGTTGGCGCTGTCGGCCACCGCGATCAGCACGGCCAGCCCCAGGTACGCCACGAACGACCCCGCGAGCGCGATCCCGGCGGTCAGCACCGCCAGGGCGAACCCCGACAGGAGGTAGACGCGGCGGGGTCCGAGCCGGTCGGCGAGGTAGCCCATCGGGCTGGCGACGACGAGGTTGACCAGGGCCGCGGCGCTGAGCGCGATACCGACCTCGGCGACGGAGAGCCCGACGGACCGGGTCAGCATCAGCGCGCTGGCGGTGAGCCAGAGGCCCCGCCCCACGGTGTGGACCAGGGTGGCGTACGTCAGCGTCCGGGCGAGCCCCGGTGCGGGCAGCAGTGGCACTCGCAGGACAGTAGCCACCGGGGCGGACGGATTTCGCCTGGTTTTACCCGGACGTTGCGCCGCTCACAGCAGGTGCCGCCGGTGGGCGGTCCGGGCCGGTGCCGCAGAGACGTTGGCGGGTCGTTCGAGCCGGCAAAGACACCGGGCCGGTCACCCGTGGTGACCGGCCCGGCGAAGGTTCGACGTACGTCAGTGCACGGAGACGGTGGCGCCGGTCAGCCCGCGCAGCTCCTCGGGGAGTTCGGCGCCCATCTCCTCGGCCAGGCGCAGCGCCTCCTCGATCAGGGTCTCGACGATCTGCGCCTCGGGGACGGTCTTGATGACCTGGCCCTTGACGAAGATCTGGCCCTTGCCGTTGCCGGAGGCGACACCGAGGTCGGCCTCGCGGGCCTCGCCGGGGCCGTTGACGACGCAGCCCATGACGGCGACCCGCAGCGGCACCGGCAGCCCTTCGAGGCCGGCGGTGACCTCCTCGGCGAGCTTGTAGACGTCGACCTGGGCGCGGCCGCAGGAGGGACAGGAGACGATCTCCAGGCCGCGCTCGCGCAGCCCGAGCGACTCCAGGATCGCCGAGCCGACCTTGATCTCCTCGACCGGCGGGGCGGAGAGGGAGACCCGGATGGTGTCGCCGATGCCCTGGGACAGGAGCGCCCCGAAGGCGGTGGCGGACTTGATGGTGCCCTGGAAGGTCGGGCCGGCCTCGGTGACGCCCAGGTGCAGCGGGTAGTCGCACTTCGCGGCGAGCAGCCGGTACGCCTGGATCATGACGACCGGGTCGTTGTGCTTGACCGAGATCTTGATGTCGCGGAAGCCGTGCTCCTCGAAGAGCGAGCACTCCCAGAGCGCCGACTCGACGAGCGCCTCGGGGGTGGCCCGGCCGTACTTGGCCAGCAGCCGCTTGTCCAGGGAGCCGGCGTTGACGCCGATGCGGATCGGCACACCGGCCTCACTGGCGGCCTTGGCGATCTCGCCGACCTTGTCGTCGAACTGGCGGATGTTGCCCGGGTTGACCCGGACCGCCGCGCAGCCGGCGTCGATGGCGGCGAAGACGTACTTCGGCTGGAAGTGGATGTCGGCGATCACCGGGATCTGCGACTTCCTGGCGATCGCCGGCAGCGCCTCCACGTCGTCCTGGGAGGGAACGGCGACCCGGACGATCTGACAACCGGCCGCGGTCAGCTCGGCGATCTGCTGGAGCGTGGCGTTGACGTCGGAGGTGAGGGTGGTGGTCATCGACTGCACGGAGACGGGCGCGCCGCCGCCGACCGGCACCGAGCCGACCATGATCTGCCGACTGATCCGGCGCGGAGCCAGCGGCGCGGGAGGTACGGCGGGCATACCGAGACTGACAGCTGTCACGTTGGTACTCACCTCGAGAAGAGCGTGATCGGATTGATGACATCCGCGGTGACTGTCAGCAGCGTGAAGGCGCCACCGATCAGGATCACCGCGTAGGTGAGCGGCATGAGCTTCAGGTAGTCGACATGCCCGGGATCGGCCCGGCCGATCTTGCCGTACAACCAGGAGCGCGCGCGTTCGAACCAGGCGATCGCGATGTGGCCGCCGTCGAGCGGGAGCAGCGGCAGCAGGTTGAACACACCGACGAAGAAGTTCAACGAGATGAACAGGAGGATGAAGACCTCCCAGGCGTCGTTGTCGACGGCCTCGCCACCGAGCCGGCTGGCGCCGACGACGCTGATCGGGGTGTCCATGTCCCGTTCGCCGCCGGTGACGGCGTCCCAGAGCGGGGGGATCTTCTGCGGCAGCCGCTGCAGCGCGTCGACGGTGTTGGTCGCGAGCGTGCCGAGGAACTCGCCGCTGGCCCCGACAGCCTCGACGGGGCCGTAGGTGACCCAGCTCGGCGTGGTGGCGACCAGGCCGACGCCGAGCGCGGCGACGTCCTTGGCCTCCCCCGCGGGGTTGTCCAGCGGCGGGCGCTTGACCGTGGCGAGATTCGCGGTGGTCTCCTCGGCCCGGCCGTCGCGCAGGTAGGAGATCGTCGCCGCAGTGCCCGGCGGCACCTCGCGCAGGGCCGCCTGGAAGTCGCCCCAGCTGCTGACCTGCACGCCGTTGACCGCGGTGATCACGTCACCGTTCTGCAGGTTCGCGGCCTTGGCGGGGCTGGCCTGGTCACCGGGGGCACATTCGCGGGCGACCTGTTCGGCGATCACACAGTCGGCGACGGCGATCCGGGCCGGCTCGGCGAGAATCTCGGACTCGGTGCTGGGGAAGGCCGGGTTCGGCAGGCCCAGGGAGATCGCCGAGACCCAGATCGCGATGGCGGCGAGACCGAAGTGCGTGATCGACCCGGCGGACATCACCACTGTGCGCTTCCAGAGCGGGAAACGCCACATCGCCCGCGGCTGGTCGGCCGGCTCGACGTCGTCGTCCTGCGGGGTCATCCCGACGATCTTGCAGAAGCCGCCGAGCGGGATGCCTTTGAGGCCGTACTCGGTCTCGCCCTTGCGGAAGGAGAAGACTGTCGGCCCGAAGCCGACGAAGTAGCGGGTGACCTTCATCCCGAACGCCTTGGCCGTGACCATGTGACCGGCCTCGTGCAGGCTCACCGAGATGAGGATCGCCAGGGCGAAGAGGACCACCCCGAACACGTACGCCATCAAGCTCCTTCCACCGAGCGCGCGATGATCTCCTGGGCATGCGTACGCGCCCACGACTCCGCCGCAAGCACATCGTCGACCGTACCCGGCTCATCGAAATCGGGAGTACTCTCCAGCACCCGTTGCAGCGCGTCCACGATACCGAGGAAGGGCAGGCGTCCCGCGACGAACGCGGCGACGAACTCCTCGTTGGCGGCGTTGAAGACCGCCGGCCGGCAGCGACCGGTCTCCCCCGCCGCCTTCGCCAGCGCCACCGCAGGGAAAGCAGTGTCGTCGAGCGGGAAGAACTCCCAGGTGTGGGCGGTGCTCCAGTCGACCGCGGTGGCGGCGCCGGGCACCCGGTCGGGCCAGCCGAGACCGAGCGCGATCGGCAGCCGCATGTCGGGCGGGCTGGCCTGGGCGATGGTCGAGCCGTCGACGAACTCCACCATCGAGTGGATCACCGACTGCGGGTGGACCATCACCTCGATGTCGGCGTACGCGATGTCGAAGAGTTCGTGCGCCTCGATCACCTCGAGCGCCTTGTTGACCATGGTGGCGGAGTTGATCGTCACCACCGGCCCCATGTTCCAGGTCGGGTGGTTCAGCGCCTGCTCCGGCGTGACCTGCGTCAACTCGTCACGGCTGCGCCCGCGGAACGGTCCCCCGCTGGCGGTGACGATCAGCCGGCGCACCTCGGCGGCGCTGCCGCTGCGCAGGCACTGGGCGAGCGCCGAGTGCTCCGAGTCGACCGGCACGATCTGCCCCGGCCGCTGGATCGCGGCCTTCACCAGCGGGCCGCCGGCGACCAGCGACTCCTTGTTGGCGAGCGCGAGCGTACGCCCGGCCCGCAGCGCGGCGAGCGTCGGCGCGAGCCCCAGCGAGCCGACGACACCGTTGAGCACCACGTCACAGGGCCACTGCGCGAGCTCGGTCATCGCGTCCGGGCCCGCCACGATCTTTGGGATCTTGAAGTCGCCGGTGGCGTAGCCGCGCTTGGACGCCTCGGCGTAGAAGGCGAGCTGCAGGTCCTGGGCGGCGGAGGCCTTCGCGACACCGACCGCCTCGACGCCCAGCTCCAGTGCCTGGGCGGCGAGCAGTGCGACGTTGCCGCCGCCGGCGCCGAGCGCGACCACCCGGAACCGGTCCGGGTTGCGGCGCACGATGTCGATGGCCTGGGTCCCGATCGAACCGGTCGAACCGAGCAAGACGAGATCGCGGGGAGAAGTCACCCGGCCATTCTCCCCGGTCACCCTAAGCGATCGCTGAGAGGCTCATGATGTCGCCGTCGGCGAGGGCACCAGCGGCGACGAGGCGCTCGGCGACGGCGCATCGTGAGACCTCCTCGGGCCGCGTCCGCGACGGTGAATCACTAACGGCAGTTCCTCAAGGCACGTCCTTCACTGCGAGTCACCCAAAATCGCAGGCACAGTTATCCATGACGGCACCCCTGACGGCGGCAGGCATCCAGCACTTTCACGGAACGTGGTCACGGACCGAAGCGAAAGAGGCCGGGCGGGCACTTGACCGAAACACCCACACGGCCCGCTCGTGAATATTTCTGTCACTCAGGAGAATCGACGCTTCGCCTTTCTCGGCCAAACAGTATACCTACAAGTTCATTGCTCGATCGGCAGCTTTGCGCGCACGCCAGCACATCGACCGGAAACAGATTGTCTATCGGTGCTGGAATCCCGCTTCCCCAAGCATCCCACCCGTCGAAGAAAAGATGATCGTCGAGGTAGGAGCCAAACGGGCCCGTCCGCCCCACACGCGCCACCTCCGCGTTCATTTCCCCGAGTAGACGCCCGAGGGAATATCCTGTTTCCACCTTTCGCGTGCCACTACTCCAGCAGCCGAGCCAACCACTTCCGACCGTCGGATTGTCCGGCGCCAAACAAACCCACAGTCGAGTGGCAGCAGCGGCTTCACCAGCCATAACTACGACGACGAACCGCTGCTCGCCACTGATCAAATACTTGAATGACGTCATCACGGAGGTGAAATCACAAACTCGATCAAGGTATCTGGCGACATGTCTCTGCACTACG
Organism: Melissospora conviva; assembly: GCF_049523535.1. NCBI lineage: Bacteria > Bacillati > Actinomycetota > Actinomycetes > Micromonosporales > Micromonosporaceae > Melissospora > Melissospora conviva. The sequence goes on along the minus strand of NZ_JBLLDT010000003.1, from coordinate 183,868 downwards.
CTCCAGTGCGTCGTGAAAGTTTGAGTGGTCCGCCATCACGTCGTTCCATGTATCGCTCTCAGCAACGATTTCCTTTGCCTCAGACATCGACATCCCACGTCGACGCGCAAAGACAGTTGTTGACTGAACTATCGAAAGCCCTTGCCTCTTTAGAAACCTTAGGATCTCATCGGCCCCGGTCTCGCCAGGGATCGCCTCATTTAGCAGGTCAAGGTACCGGTCGGAGTCGAATCTCGTCGCCACTTTCTACCCCTTTCACAGTCGGCCCGACGCTGACAGTGTCGTAGGTGTACTCCGCCAGGAGAGTTCCGCTGCTGCCGCCAAGCCGCTGCTGCGTCGGCCGTGACAACTCGTCGTAACCGCTCCACACCGTGATGCCACAGGCATTCGTCGACGTCAGGGGCCGGTCGCGGTGGTCATAGGCGAGCGTCGTCGTGCCGGTGTCGGGATCGGTGGCCGTCTCAGCCGGCCCCGCTTGTCGTAGCTCCAGGTCCACGGCCGGCCCGGGTCTTCCGAGTGAATCGCCTTGGCCATCTGGCCACGTGCGTCGTACTCGTACCACAAGAAGGCGAACGCGGCGCGCGCCGTGCTCAGGTCGGGTGGTTGAGCGCCTGCTCCGGTGTGACCTGCGTCAACTCGTCGCGGCTGCGCCCGCGGAACGGTCCGCCGCTGGCGGTGACGATCAGCCGGCGCACCTCGGCGGCGCTGCCGCTGCGCAGGCACTGGGCCAGCGCCGAGTGCTCCGAGTCGACCGGCACGATCTGCCCCGGCCGCTGGATCGCGGCCTTCACCAGCGGGCCGCCGGCGACCAGCGACTCCTTGTTGGCGAGCGCGAGCGTACGCCCGGCCCGCAGCGCGGCGAGCGTCGGCGCGAGCCCCAGCGAGCCGACGACACCGTTGAGCACCACGTCACAGGGCCACTGCGCGAGCTCGGTCATCGCGTCCGGGCCCGCCACGATCTTTGGGATCTTGAAGTCGCCGGTGGCGTAGCCGCGCTTGGACGCCTCGGCGTAGAAGGCGAGCTGCAGGTCCTGGGCGGCGGAGGCCTTCGCGACACCGACCGCCTCGACGCCCAGCTCCAGTGCCTGGGCGGCGAGCAGTGCGACGTTGCCGCCGCCGGCGCCGAGCGCGACCACCCGGAACCGGTCCGGGTTGCGGCGCACGATGTCGATGGCCTGGGTCCCGATCGAACCGGTCGAACCGAGCAGAACGAGATCGCGGGGAGAAGTCACCCGACCATTCTCCCCGGTCACCCTAAGCGATCGCTGTGAGGCTCAGATGTCGCCTCCGGCGAGGGTGCGGGCGGCGACGAGGCGCCCCACTACGCAGGGCCCCGGCAAAGTCGTGAGGGGTGTCCGGCTTGAGGTGGTTGGTGTAGACGCGCCCTGGGTGTGGGTAGCGGGGCGGGCATGGCCGTTCCAGAAGATCATCAAGGTTCTCGAGGCCTGTTGATCTATCTGAAGTGAGCCATGCCCGCGTTGCCATCATCGCTGATCTCATCGTTGTCGACCGCACCGCCCGGGTCATCTGCCGTGGCCTCGGCTGCCGACCTGCTGGCCGCGTTGGGTTCCCTGCCCGATCCGCGTGCCCGACGTGGGGTCCGGCATGCTCTGGTAACCGTGGTCGCGGCGGCGGTGTGCGCGGTCGTCGCCGGTTACCGCTCGTACCCGGCGATCGGTGAGTGGGTCGCTGATCTACCTGCCGATACCGCGGCTGTGCTCGGGATCGACCCTGGCCGGCGGCCGTCAGAGGCCATGATCCGCAGGCTGTTGCAGGCCCTGGACGCCACCGGCTGGCCATGGTGATCGGAGCCTGGCTCGCCACGCAACTGCCCGCGCGGTCGGCGGGGACACGCAGGGTGATCGCCGTGGACGGCAAGACGCTACGCGGCTCCCGGACACGGACCGGCGACACTGTCGCCCGGCACGTCCTCGCCGCCGCCGACCAGGCCACTGGCGTCGTGCTGGCCCGCACCACGTCCACGGCACGACCACCGAGGAGCACCGCGGCGCACACCGCCGCGGCCAGCGCTGAGACAACGGCGA